>SCTK01000004.1 GCA_004298905.1 Burkholderiaceae bacterium
CAACTATCGTCCGCAGTTCTACTTCCGCACCACCGACGTCACCGGTGCGATCAGCCTGCCCGAAGGCACCGAGATGGTCATGCCTGGCGACAACGTCAGCATCACCGTCAAGCTGATTGCTCCGATCGCCATGGAAGAAGGTCTGCGCTTTGCCATTCGCGAAGGCGGTCGTACCGTCGGCGCGGGTGTGGTGGCTAAGATTATTGAATAAGTAGGCGGTTGCAGTCGGCAGCTGCTGTTGCCGACTGCGGACTGATATTCGCTGCCGCTTGCGGCAGCTCGCTCTTTGATTAGGAATCAGCATGAGTACGCAAAGCCAGAAAATCCGCATTCGCCTGAAAGCGTTTGACTACAAATTGATCGACCAATCGGCCGCCGAGATTGTCGATACCGCCAAACGCACGGGTGCAGTGGTGCGCGGGCCAGTGCCGCTGCCGACGCGCATTCAGCGCTTCGACATTTTGCGCAGCCCGCACGTGAACAAGACTTCGCGCGACCAGTTCGAGATCCGCACCCACCAACGCCTGATGGACATCGTCGATCCGACCGATAAAACGGTTGATGCGTTGATGAAACTGGATTTGCCGGCCGGCGTGGATGTGGAAATCAAGTTGAACTGAGCAAGTTGAATTGATTTTTGCGCAGCTAGTTGCATTTTATTGGTCCGCTAGGATATAATCGCGGGCTTCGTTTCAAAGGGCGGCCGCATGTGCTGGTCGCCTCAATTTTTTGGTCCCGATCAATCGCAATCGGGCAGGAGAAAACAATGAGCCTTGGCCTGGTTGGTCGCAAGGTTGGTATGACCCGTATCTTCACGGACGATGGCGATTCAGTGCCTGTGACCGTGCTGGACGTGTCGAACAACCGCGTGACCCAAATCAAGACCGAACAGACGGATGGCTATAACGCGGTGCAAGTCGCGTTTGGCACCCGCCGTGTTTCGCGTGTCACCAAAGCTGCTGCCGGACATTTCGCCAAGGCGGGTGTCGAGGCGGGCAGCGTTCTGAAAGAATTCCGTGTCGATGCTGCCAAAGCGGCCGAGCTCAAAGCCGGTCAAACGCTGGGCGTCGTCGATCTGTTCCAAGCCGGTCAGAAAGTGGATGTGACGGGCGTGACGATGGGTAAAGGCTTCGCCGGTACCATCGCCCGCTACAACTTCGCTTCGGGTCGCGCTTCGCACGGTAACTCGCGTTCGCACAATGTGCCGGGCTCGATCGGTATGGCGCAGGATCCGGGTCGTGTGTTCCCGGGCAAGCGCATGGCCGGTCATGACGGCGCTGCCAAGCGTACTGTGCAGAATCTGGAAATCGCTCGCGTCGACGAGCAACGTGGTTTGCTGCTGGTGAAGGGCGCTGTGCCCGGTCACAAAGGTGGCAATGTCGTCGTCAGCCCGGCAGTGCGCATGGCGCAATCTGCCGCAGCGAAATAAGGAGCGCACAGATGGAACTCAAGCTCCTGAATGACAAGGGTCAATCGGCGTCGAATGTTACTGCGCCCGATACCGTGTTTGCACGTGACTACAACGAACCGCTGATTCATCAGCTGGTGGTGGCGTATCAAGCCAACGCCCGCAGTGGTAACCGCAAGCAAAAAGACCGCGAAGAAGTGCGTCACTCGACCAAGAAGCCGTTCAAGCAAAAAGGAACGGGTCGTGCGCGTGCCGGTATGACCTCCTCGCCTCTGTGGCGTGGTGGCGGCAAGATTTTCCCGAACTCGCCGGACGAAAACTTCACCCAGAAAGTGAACAAGAAAATGTACCGCGCAGGCGTGTGCTCGATCTTGTCGCAACTGGCGCGTGAAGGCCGTCTCGCCGTGGTCGAGAGTTTTGAAGTGGATGCGCCGAAAACCAAGTTGGTTTACGACAAGCTCAAAGGCATGGGTCTGGAATCCGTGCTCGTGATTACCGACGAGCTGACCGAAAACCTGTACCTGGCTTCGCGCAACCTGACCAATGTGCTGATCGTTGAGCCGCGTCATGCCGATCCGGTGGCGCTGGTGCACTACAAGAAAGTGCTGATCACCAAGCCGGCCATGGCCAAGATTGAGGAGATGCTGGCATGACTACCAACATGAGTCCCAATACCACGCGTCTGATGAATGTTCTGCTGGCCCCGATCGTCTCTGAAAAGAGCACGATGGTCGCAGAGAAGAATGAACAAGTGGCTTTCCGTGTGATTCAGGATGCCACCAAAGCCGAGATCAAGGCGGCCGTTGAACTGCTGTTCAAGGTCGAAGTGGAATCGGTTCAGGTCTTGAACGTCAAGGGCAAAGCCAAGCGTTTCGGTCGTTTCACCGGCCGTCGCAGCAATGTGCGTAAAGCCTACGTTTGCCTGAAGCCGGGTCAGGAAATCAACTTCGCGGAGGCCCAATAATGGCACTGGTTAAAGTCAAACCGACTTCGCCCGGCCGTCGCGCGGTCGTCAAAGTCGTCAGCCCCGAGTTGTACAAAGGCCGTCCGATTACTTCGCTGATTGAAAAGAAAATCAGCACGGCCGGCCGCAACAACAACGGTCACATCACCACCCGTCACAAGGGTGGTGGTCACAAGCAACACTATCGCCTGGTCGATTTCAAGCGCAACAAGGACGGTATTCCCGCCAAGGTTGAGCGTCTGGAATACGATCCGAACCGCAGCGCGCACATTGCTTTGCTGTGCTACGCCGACGGTGAGCGTCGTTACATCATTGCGCCGCGCAATGTGGCCGTGGGCACGGAACTGGTCAGCGGCTCGGAAGCGCCGATCAAGCCGGGCAACACCCTGCCGATCCGCAATATCCCGGTCGGTACGACGGTGCACTGCGTTGAGCTGCAGCCAGGCAAGGGTGCGCAGATTGCACGTTCCGCCGGGGCTTCGGTGATGCTGCTGGCGCGCGAAGGTTCCTACGCGCAGCTGCGTCTGCGTTCCGGCGAAGTGCGCAAGGTGCATATCGAGTGCCGCGCCACCATCGGTGAAGTCGGTAACGAAGAAAACAGCCTGCGCCAGATCGGCAAGGCCGGTGCCAATCGCTGGCGCGGCATTCGCCCGACCGTACGCGGCACCGCGATGAACCCGGTCGATCACCCGCACGGTGGTGGTGAGGGTCGTACCGGTGAGGGTCGCGTACCTGTGTCGCCTTGGGGTCAACCGACCAAGGGCTATCGCACGCGCAACAACAAACGCACGAACGGCATGATTGTCAGCCGTCGCAAGAAGTAAGGGGACGACATGGCACGTTCAGTGAAAAAAGGGCCGTTTTGCGACGCCCATTTGATTAAAAAAGTGGAAACCGCGGTTTCGACCAAAGACAAGCGTCCGCTCAAGACCTGGTCGCGTCGTTCCACGGTGCTGCCGGATTTCATCGGTCTGACGATTGCCGTGCACAACGGCCGTCAACATGTACCGGTCTACATCTCGGAAAACATGGTCGGCCACAAGCTCGGCGAATTTGCCTTGACCCGGACGTTCAAGGGTCATGCCGCCGACAAGAAGGCCAAGAAATAAGGAATGATGATGGAAACGACAGCAACACTGCGTGGTGTCCGTCTTTCGGCCCAGAAAGCCCGTCTGGTGGCAGACATGGTGCGTGGCAAGCCGGTGGATCAAGCGCTCAATATCTTGGCGTTCTGCCCCAAAAAAGGCGCAACCATCGTCAAGAAAGTTCTGGAGTCGGCCATTGCCAACGCCGAACACAATGACGCCGCTGACATCGATACGCTCAAAGTGAAAACGATTTACGTGGACAAGGCGACTTCGCTGAAGCGCTTTACCGCCCGCGCCAAAGGCCGCGGCAACCAGATCGAAAAGCAAACCTGCCACATTTTCGTGGCCGTGGGGGACTAAGAGTATGGGTCAGAAAATACATCCAACCGGATTCCGCCTCGCCGTCTCGCGCGACTGGGGCTCACGCTGGTACGCCAAAAACGCGGACTTTGCCGAGAAGCTCGGTGAAGACATCAAGGTGCGCGAGTACCTGAAAAAGAAACTGAAGAACGCTTCTGTCAGCCGCGTGCTGATCGAGCGCCCCGCCAAGAACGCGCGTATCACTGTGTTTTCTGCGCGTCCGGGCGTGGTGATCGGCAAGAAAGGCGAAGACATCGAAGTGCTCAAGGCCGATCTGCAGCGCCTGATGGGCGTGCCCGTGCACGTCAACATCGAGGAAGTGCGCAAGCCGGAAATCGATGCGCAACTGATCGCCGATTCGATTGCCCAGCAGCTCGAAAAACGGATCATGTTCCGTCGCGCCATGAAACGTGCGATGCAGAACGCCATGCGTCTCGGTGCTCAAGGCATCAAAATCATGTCGTCCGGCCGTTTGAATGGGATCGAAATTGCGCGTACCGAGTGGTACCGCGAAGGCCGCGTGCCACTTCATACGCTGCGTGCCGACATCGACTACGGTTTCGGCGAAGCGCAAACGACCTACGGCATTATCGGTATCAAGGTGTGGGTCTACAAGGGTGACAACCTGGGTCGTAAAGAAGTTGGCGCAGCTGCGCCTGCAGATACGGCCGAGAGGGAAGATCAGCGTCCGGCCCGTCGTCCCGCCGCCAAACCGGCGAGCCGTCCGGCCCGTGCCAAGAAAGAAGGCGATGCTGCGGCTCCCGCAGAAGCGCCCAAGACCACGGTCAAGCGTGTGCGCAAAGCCCCTGCGGCTGTTGCGCCCAAGGCTGACACCGCCGGTTCAGGAGATAAATGATGTTGCAACCATCGCGTAGAAAATATCGCAAGGAACAGAAGGGCCGCAATACCGGCCTGGCGACTGTCGGCACCAATGTGTCGTTCGGCGAGTACGGTCTGAAATCGACTGCGCGCGGCCGTTTGACGGCACGTCAGATCGAAGCCGCCCGTCGTGCCATGACCCGTCACATCAAACGGGGTGGTCGTATCTGGATTCGCATTTTCCCGGACAAGCCGATCTCCACCAAGCCTGCAGAGGTACGGATGGGTAACGGCAAGGGCAACCCTGAGTACTACGTTGCCGAGATTCAGCCAGGCAAGGTGCTGTACGAAATGGACGGCGTCGATGAAACGCTGGCGCGCGAGGCGTTCCGCCTGGCTGCGGCCAAGCTGCCTCTGTCGACGGTGTTCGTCACGCGTCAAGTAGGAGCGTAATGATGAAAGCCAGCGAACTCCGCAGCAAGGATCAAGAAGGTCTGGACAAAGAGTTGAACGAATTGCTCAAGGCGCAATTCGGTCTGCGCATGCAATTGGGCACGCAGCAGCTCAGCAATACCAGCCAGTTGAAAAAAGTACGCCGCGATATCGCGCGCGTGAATACGGTTAAAAACGAGAAGGCCACGCAAAAATGAGCGAACAAGCCAAACTCAAACGTTCGTTGATCGGCAAGATCGTCAGCGACAAAATGGACAAGACGGTCACCGTGCTGGTCGAGCGTCATGTGCAACACGCGTTGTACGGCAAGTTCATCGTGCGCTCGAAGAAATACCACGCCCACGACGAAACCAACCAGTACAAGGAAGGCGATACGGTCGAGATTCAAGAGACCCGCCCGCTGTCCAAAACCAAAGCCTGGGCGGTCACCCGTCTGGTTGAAGCGGCCCGCGTGATTTAACGCTGCGCGGCGACAACGGTGCGCTGCCTGTTACGGGCGGCGCGCTTGCAAAGAATAGAAGTACGCTGTTATACTGCGCGGCTTCGCTTTTCTGGAAACTCAAAAGCGAAGGTTGTGCAAACCATCCACCCCAAACGGTTTGCCGGTGCATCCGGCGGATTCGACGGGACCAAGACTGACCATCGCTGTGATGGGTTAAGTTGGGAAGAGGACATCATGATTCAAATGCAGTCTAGGCTGGACGTGGCCGACAACACCGGTGCGCGCTCGATTCAGTGCATCAAGGTGCTGGGCGGCTCGAAGCGTCGCTACGCCAATGTGGGCGACATCATCAAGGTCAGCGTGAAAGACGCTGCCCCGCGCGGCCGCGTGAAAAAGGGCGACATTTACAACGCCGTGGTGGTGCGTACCGCCAAGGGCGTGCGTCGTGCCGACGGTTCGCTGATCAAATTTGATGGCAATGCAGCCGTGCTGCTCAATGCCAAGCTGGAGCCGATTGGCACCCGCATCTTCGGGCCGGTCACGCGTGAATTGCGTACCGAGCGCTTCATGAAGATCGTGTCGCTGGCGCCGGAAGTGCTGTGAGGTTGCGAGGTTGATATGGAAAAAATTATCAAGGGTGACGAAGTCATCGTTCTGACCGGTAAAGACAAAGGCAAGCGCGGCACCGTGCTGCGCCGCTCGGGTACCGATCATGTGGTGGTCGAAGGCGTGAATGTGGTGAAGAAGCACCAGCGTCCGAATCCGATGAAAAACGAACAGGGTGGCATCGTCGACAAGACCATGCCGATCCAGGTGTCGAATGTGGCGCTGTTCAATCCGGCCACACAAAAAGCGGACCGCGTGGGTTTCAAGCTGCTGGACGATGGCAAGAAAGTGCGCGTATTCAAATCCAGCGGCGAGATTGTCGCCGCCAAGGCTTGATTGAAAGGCTGAGGACTGACATGGCCCGTTTGCAACAAGTTTACAAAGAGAGCATCGCCCCCGCGTTGGTGAAGCAATTCGCCTACAAATCGACGATGGAAGTGCCGCGCATCACCAAGATCACCCTCAACATGGGGTTGTCGGAAGCGGTGGCGGACAAGAAAATCATCGAACACGCAGTCGGTGATCTGACCAAGATCGCCGGTCAAAAACCGGTCGTGACCAAGGCGCGTAAAGCTATTGCTGGCTTCAAGATCCGTCAGGGTTATCCGATTGGCTGCATGGTGACCTTGCGCGGCGAGCGCATGTTTGAATTTCTCGACCGCCTGGTGACGATTGCGTTGCCGCGCGTGCGCGATTTCCGTGGGGTGTCCGGTCGTGCCTTTGATGGCCGCGGCAACTACAACATCGGGGTGAAAGAGCAGATCATTTTCCCCGAGATCGATTACGACAAGATCGATGCATTGCGTGGCCTGAACATCAGTGTCACTACCACCGCCAAGACCGATGCAGAAGCCAAGGCACTGCTGGCGGCATTCAAATTTCCTTTCAAGAATTGAGGTGACCAGTGGCCAAACTTGCACTGATTAACCGTGAAGTCAAACGCGCCAAGCTGGCAAAGCAGTACGACGCCAAACGCAAGGCATTGAAGGCCGTCATCGCGGACCAGAGCCAGTCGGAAGAAGAGCGCTACAACGCGCGTCTGAAGCTGCAGCAACTGCCGCGCAATGCCAGCCCGACGCGTCAGCGCAACCGCTGCTCGTTGACGGGCCGTCCGCGTGGCGTGTTCCGCCAGTTCGGTCTGGCACGCCTGAAATTGCGCGATCTGGCCATGCGTGGCGAGATCCCCGGCCTGACCAAGGCCAGCTGGTAAACCTGGAAGCGAGGAAAAGACAATGAGCATGAGCGATCCGATCGCCGATATGTTGACCCGCATTCGCAACGCGCAGCGCGTTGAGAAGGCGTCCGTGAGCATGCCTTCTTCCAAACTGAAGGTGGCGATTGCAGCGGTGTTGAAAGACGAAGGCTATATCGACAACTTCAACGTGGTTGAAGCCAGCGGCAAGGCAGAGTTGCAACTGGGCTTGAAGTATTACGCCGGCCGTCCGGTCATCGAACGCATCGAACGCGTCTCGAAACCCGGTCTGCGTATTTACAAAGGCCGCGGCAATCTGCCGCAGGTGATGAATGGTTTGGGGGTGGCGATTGTTTCCACGCCCAAGGGTGTAATGACTGACCGCAAAGCGCGTGCCACCGGTGTCGGCGGCGAAGTGCTCTGCTACGTCGCCTAACTGCCCGGGAAGGAATACAACAATGTCTCGCGTAGCAAAGAATCCGGTGGTATTGCCCAAGGGCGCCGAAGCCCAGGTCAGCGACAGCGCGATCACCGTCAAGGGCCCGCTGGGCACGTTGACGCAAGCGCTCAACGGCAGCGTCAAGGTCAAGCTGGCCGATGGCCAACTGAGCTTTGAAGTCGCCAACGAAAGTCGTGAAGCGCACGCCATGAGTGGCACGTTGCGCGCACTGGTGGCCAATATGGTCAACGGTGTGACCAAGGGTTTTGAGAAAAAATTGACGCTGGTCGGCGTGGGTTACAAGGCACAAGTCCAGGGCGATGCGCTGAATCTGGCGCTGGGTTTTTCGCACCCTGTCGTGCACAAGCTGCCCGCCGGTGTGAAGGCTGAAATGCCGACCCCGACTGAAATCATCCTCAAGGGTGCGGATCGTCAAAGAGTCGGCCAGTGTGCTGCCGAGGTGCGTGCCTACCGTCCGCCCGAGCCCTACAAAGGCAAGGGTGTGCGTTATGCCGATGAACGAGTTGTCCTGAAGGAAACGAAGAAAAAATAAGGTGTGATCCTTCGATCAATCTTATCTTCGTGAATTAGGAAAGAGAATTGTGATGAATAAAGAGCAAGCGCGAATTCGCCGGGCGCGCCAAACCCGGGCAAAAATTGCTGAGCTGAAAGTCAATCGACTGACGGTTCATCGTACCAACCTGCACATTTACGCCAGCATCATTTCGGACTGCGGCACCAAAGTGCTGGCGACGGCTTCGACGGCCGAAGCGGAAGTGCGTCAGCAATTGACCGGCAGCGCAGGCAAGGGCGGCAACAAGACGGCCGCCGCACTGGTCGGAAAACGTATTGCGGAAAAAGCCAAGACGGTTGGCGTTTCTTCCGTAGCTTTTGACCGTGCGGGCTACCGCTACCACGGTCGTGTGCAGGTTCTGGCTGACGCAGCACGCGAAGCCGGTCTGCAGTTTTAATCGGCGAGGATCAAGTCATGGCAAGAGTCCAACAGAAGGGTGCACAAGCCGAAGAGCGTGATGACGGCATGCGCGAAAAAATGATCGCGATCAACCGCGTCACCAAAGTGGTGAAGGGCGGTCGTATTCTCGGTTTTGCCGCGCTGACCGTGGTCGGTGATGGCGATGGCAGCATTGGCATGGGCAAGGGCAAGGCGCGTGAAGTGCCGGTCGCCGTGCAAAAAGCCATGGAACAGGCGCGTCGCAACATGGTCAAGGTCAGCCTGAAAAACGGCACCCTGCAACACACCGTGATCGGCCATCATGGCGCCGCGACGGTGATGCTGAACCCGGCCAAAGACGGTACCGGCATTATTGCGGGCGGCCCGATGCGCGCGATTTTCGACGTGCTGGGTGTGCGCAACGTGGTGGCCAAGAGCCACGGTTCGAGCAACCCCTACAACATGGTGCGCGCCACGCTCGACGGCCTGACGAAGATGAGCACCCCGGCCGAAATTGCTGCCAAGCGCGGCAAGTCGGTTGAAGAGATTCTCGGTTGAGGTAAAGAACCATGAGCAAGAAAACACTGAAAGTAGAGCTCGTGCGCAGCCCCATCGGCACGCGCGCATCGCATCGCGGTACCGTGTTGGGCCTGGGCCTGAAACGCATCCGTCAGGTGCGCGAGCTGGAAGATACGCCCGCCGTGCGCGGCATGATCAACAAGGTCTCTTACCTCGTGAAGCTGGTTTAAGCGCACACGAGAGACTGAGGAGCTATACATGCAACTGAATCAAATTCAACCTGCCGCCGGTTCCAAACACGCCAAGCGCCGTGTCGGCCGCGGCATCGGTTCCGGTCTCGGTAAAACCGCAGGCCGTGGTCACAAGGGTCAGAAATCGCGTTCCGGCGGTTTCCACAAAGTCGGCTTTGAAGGCGGTCAAATGCCGCTGCAACGCCGTCTGCCCAAGCGTGGTTTCAAATCCATGAACGTCGGTTATGTCGCTGAAGTGCGCCTGTCCGATCTGCAAGCATTGCCGGTCGCTGAAGTCGATCTGCTGGCGCTGAAACAAGCGGGTGTGGTTGGCCAATTGGTCAAGACCGCACGTGTGATCGAGTCGGGCAAACTGGAACGCAAAGTCGCCGTTAAAGGCCTGGGCGTGACCAAAGGGGCCAAAGCGGCCATCGAAGCTGCCGGTGGCAGCGTCGCTTGATCAGCTGAATTGAAATAAGGGATAACGCGTGGCAATCAGCCCGATTGGAAAAACCGGAAAATTCGGCGACCTGAAAAATCGTCTGATGTTTTTGCTGCTGGCGATCGTGGTGTATCGCATCGGTGCGCATGTGCCGGTGCCGGGGATTGATCCGCAAGTGCTGGCGCAATTGTTCGAACGCAACCAGGGCGGTATTCTGGGTCTGTTCAACATGTTCTCCGGCGGCGCCTTGTCGCGCTTTACCGTGTTTGCACTGGGCATCATGCCTTACATTTCCGCGTCCATCATCATGCAGTTGATGTCGGTGGTGTCGCCGCAGCTCGAAGCGCTGAAAAAAGAAGGCGAGTCGGGCCGCAAGAAGATTACGCAGTACACGCGCTACTTCACTCTGGTGTTGGGCGTGTTTCAGGCCTTGGGTATTTCCGTCGCACTGGAATCGCAAGCAAATCTGGTGATCGACCCGGGGATGGCGTTCCGCTTTACCGCTGTGATCTCCCTGGTGACCGGCACGATGTTCCTGATGTGGCTGGGTGAGCAGATTACAGAACGCGGTCTGGGCAACGGTATCTCGATGATTATTTTTGCCGGTATCGTCGCTGGTTTGCCGAACGCATTGGGCGGTCTGTTCTCCATCGCTGAAAAAGAGAGCGGCGGCGCATTGGTGGTTTTGGTCGTGGCGGTGCTGGTTTTCGCGGTGACGGCGTTTGTGGTGTTCGTTGAGCGCGGTCAGCGCAAGCTCACGGTCAACTACGCCAAGCGTCAGGTGGGCAACAAGATGTATGGTGGTCAGTCTTCGCACTTGCCGCTGAAGTTGAATATGGCCGGTGTGATTCCGCCGATTTTCGCCTCGAGCATTATCCTGTTCCCGGCCACGCTGGCAGGCTGGTTCACGGCGGGCACCTCGACCAACTGGTTCGTGTTGCGCGTGAAAGATGCGGCGGAGATGCTGGCGCCGGGGCAACCGGTGTACATGATGTTGTATGCCACGATGATTATATTTTTCTGCTTTTTCTATACCGCGCTGGTATTCAACAGCCGCGAAACAGCAGATAACCTGAAACGCAGCGGTGCGTTCTTGCCAGGGATTCGTCCCGGTGACCAGACCGCGCGTTTCATCGACAAGGTTTTGGTGCGCTTGACTCTGGTGGGCGCCGGCTACATCACCTTTGTGTGTCTGGTGCCGGAATTTCTCCAGGCTTGGAAAACCTTCCCCTTCCACTTTGGCGGCACGTCGTTGCTGATTATCGTGGTGGTGACCATGGATTTCATGGCGCAGGTACAAGCGTATTTGATGTCGCACCAGTACGATAGCTTGCTGAAAAAAGCAAACTTTCGTAAATCCTGACCGGAATCTGCGCAATGTCCAAAGACGACGCAATTCAGATGCAGGGTGAGGTTGTAGAAAATTTGCCGAACGCGACGTTTCGCGTGAAGCTGGAAAACGGACATATTGTGCTGGGCCATATCTCCGGCAAGATGCGCATGAACTATATTCGCATCCTGCCCGGCGACAAGGTCACAGTGGAGTTGACGCCCTACGATTTATCCCGGGCTCGCATTGTGTTCCGGGCAAAATAGGCAGTTGAGCAGTAACGATTGATAGCCAGTCTGTGCGCCAAGGCGCATGAGGAGTGAAACATGAAAGTACAAGCTTCGGTAAAGAAAGTTTGCCGCAAATGCAAAGTCATCAAGCGCAAAGGTGTTGTGCGCGTGATTTGTGAAGATCCGCGTCACAAGCAGCGTCAGGGTTGAGCCTGGTTGCTCGCACTGAATTTGAGCTGAATTTTTCTGAGGAAATAGCATGGCCCGTATCGCTGGGATCAACATCCCCAACCATCAACATACCGAAATCGGTCTGACTGCGATTTTTGGTATTGGTCGCCCGCGTGCCCGTCTGATTTGCCAGGCCGCCGGTGTGCCCTTCGACAAAAAGATCAAGGATCTGGACGACGCCGAACTGGAACGTCTGCGCGAGCACGTCGGTAAATTCACGGTCGAAGGTGATCTGCGCCGTGAAGTGACGATGAGCATCAAGCGCCTGATGGATCTGGGCTGCTATCGCGGCATGCGTCACCGCAAGGGCTTGCCGTGCCGCGGCCAGCGCACGCGTACCAATGCGCGCACGCGCAAAGGCCCGCGCAAGGCCGGCGTCACTTTGAAAAAATAAGTGAAGAAATAATTCATTAGGAACTGATCATGGCAAAAGCACCGAACGCAACCGCCCAGCGCGCGCGCAAGAAAGTCAAGAAACAGGTATCGGACGGCATTCTGCACATCCATGCCTCGTTCAACAACACCATCGTGACGATCACCGATCGTCAAGGCAATGTGTTGTCGTGGGGCACCGCTGGCGGCGCCGGTTTCAAGGGTTCGCGCAAGAGCACCCCGTTTGCGGCCCAGATGGCAGGCGAAAAAGCCGGCCGTGCTGCGCTCGAATGCGGCATCAAAACGCTGGAAGCCCAGATCAAGGGCCCCGGCCCGGGTCGCGAATCCGCGATTCGTGCCATGAATGCGCTGGGTATCAAGATCGCTTCGATTTCGGATGTGACCCCGGTGCCGCACAACGGCTGCCGTCCGCCGAAACGCCGTCGTATCTAAGTTTGAATTGAGCAGTACCAGCCGCTTGCTTATTCGCAAGCGGCTTTGTGTTTAATGCTGTGCATAGCCAATCGACTAAGCGCTCAAAAAACGAGCGCCAAGTCGCTGGTTAAAGCAGGTTTGTTTTTTTAAGACCATTGTTTGCATCACACTGAATGCAAACTAACCGCAGCAGCCTCGCCCGCACTGCGTATTTTTTTGGAGTATCACCATGGCACGTTACATTGGCGCTAAATGCAAATTATCCCGCCGCGAAGGCACGGATCTGTTCCTCAAGAGCAGCCGCCGTTCGCTCGATTCCAAATGCAAACTGGATAGCAAGCCCGGTCAGCACGGTGCCAAATCTGGCGCCCGCACCTCCGACTTCGGCAACCAGTTGCGCGAGAAACAAAAACTGAAACGCATGTACGGTGTGCTGGAACGTCAGTTCCGCCGCGTGTTTGCCGAAGCCAGCCGTCGCAAGGGTAACACCGGCGAGCGTCTGATCCAGTTGCTCGAATCGCGTCTGGACAACGTCGTCTACCGCATGGGCTTTGGCTCCACCCGCGCCGAAGCACGCCAGCTGGTCGGCCACAAAGCCATCGCGCTGAACGGTCAGACCGCCAACATTCCTTCGATGCTGGTGAAAGTCGGCGACGTCATCGCCGTGCGCGAGAAATCGAAAAAACAAGGCCGTATCGCTGAATCGCTGCAACTGGCCGAGCAAACCGGCTTCCCGGATTGGGTGTCGGTCGACGCCAAGAAAATGGAAGGCACGTTCAAGTCCGTTCCGGAACGTGGCGATGTTGCCAACGATGTCAACGAATCGTTGATCGTCGAATTGTATTCGCGCTAATCGTAGTAACTATTTCCCTGTCGGCGCAGCAGTTCACTGCTGCGTCATTTTATTAACCGTCCCCAGCCTTATCGGTGTAACGAGCCGAGGGTATTGATAAGGATTGTTATGCAAAACGCATTGTTGAAACCCCGCATTATTGACGTTGAATCGATCGCTCCCAACCACGCCAAAGTGGTGATGGAGCCGTTTGAGCGTGGCTACGGCCACACGCTGGGCAATGCCCTGCGCCGCGTGCTGCTGTCGTCGATGCATGGCTATGCGCCGACCGAAGTCACGATCTCTGGCGTCGTGCACGAATACTCCACCGTCGGTGGCGTGCGTGAAGACGTCGTAGATCTGTTGCTCAACCTCAAAGGCGTGGTGTTCAAGCTGCACAACCGCGATAGCGTCACCCTGACCCTGAAGAAAGAAGGCGAAGGCCTGGTCAGCGCGTCCGACATCGAACTGACGCACGAAGTCGAGATTCTGAATCCCGGCCACGTGTTGGCTCACCTCTCCGGCGGCAAGCTGGAAATGCAGATCAAGGTTGAAAAAGGCCGTGGTTATGTGCCCGGCACGTTGCGTCAGTATCAGGACGACGCGGGCAAGGCGATTGGCCGCATCGTGTTGGACGCTTCGTTCTCGCCCGTGCTGCGCGTCAGCTACGCGGTCGAAAGCGCCCGCGTTGAACAGCGTACCGATCTCGACAAACTGGTGATGAGCATTCAGACCAACGGCGTGATTTCGCCCGAAGAAGCGATCCGTCAAGCGGCGCGTATTCTGGTCGATCAACTGTCCGTGTTCGCTGCGCTGGAAGGCGTGCAAGATGCGCTCGACGCACCGCGCGCACCGCAAGTCGATCCGATCCTGACCCGTCCGGTCGACGATCTGGAACTGACCGTGCGTTCCGCCAACTGTCTGAAAGCCGAAAACATTTACTACATCGGTGACCTGATTCAACGCACCGAAAACGAATTGCTCAAAACCCCGAACCTGGGCCGCAAATCGTTGAACGAAATCAAGGAAGTGCTGGCATCGCGTGGTTTGACGCTGGGCATGAAATTGGAGAGCTGGCCTCCCATGGGGCTGGACAAGTAAGAAGCACGGTGGGCAATCAATAAATCGCCCACCACGATGAACCCCACCGAACCGCTCAACCTGGTTGAGATAGAAGAGTCGGCCACAAGATGAATGGAGTATTGAAATGCGTCACCGTAATGGATTAAGAAAACTGAACCGCACCAGCAGCCATCGCCTGGCGATGCTGCGCAACATGGCGGTCTCTCTGCTGCAACACGAGCTGATCAAAACCACCGTGCCGAAAGCCAAAGAGCTGCGCCGTGTGGTCGAACCCCTGATCACCCTTGGCAAAGAACCGACCCTGGCCAACAAGCGTCTGGCATTCAACCGTCTGCGTGACCGCGACATCGTGGTCAAGCTGTTCGACGAACTCGGCCCGCGCTACAAGGCCCGTCCCGGCGGCTACCTGCGTATCCTCAAGTTCGGTCACCGCGTCGGAGATAATGCGCCGATGGCACTGGTCGAGCTGGTGGATCGCCCGGAAACCGCAGAAACCGCAGCGGAATAAACTGCGCAAGTGCAATACAATCAAGGCCGAGTCTGACTCGGCCTTTTTGTTTTTGGTTATCTGGTTTCCGAGTAGGGATACTGCGCCTTGCTCCCCTCGCCCGCATCAGCGGGAGAGGGGCCGGGGGTGAGGGAAAGCGATACCTAAAGCTGGCACCTTCCATGAATCGTGGACCGTTGGCCCTCACCCGGCCCTGCGGGCCACCCTCTCCCGCTGATGCGGGCGAGGGTAAGCTTGCTCCTTGATTCTTTGAGCCGACAAAAATGTTTGAAGTGCTTTGTTCCAATGGTTGCCCATGATCACACTTGAAGCTTCGCATCTCAACAAATCCTTCAACGGCACGCGCGTGGTCAATGACCTCTCGTTCGAGATCAAGCGCGGCGAATGTTATGGCCTGCTAGGCCCGAACGGCGCGGGCAAAACCACCACGCTCAAACTTTGCCTGGGCCTGACTGAACCCGACAGCGGCAGCATCCACCTGCTCGGCCACGACATCCCCGGCCATGCACGCAACGCGCGCGAGCGCGTGGGCGTGGTGCCACAGGTCGACAGCCTCGACCCCGATTTCACCGTGGCCGAAAACCTGCGCGTGTTCGCGCGCTACTTCGGCCTGCCCGCTGCCGTCATCGCGCAACGCCTGCCGCAATTGCTGGCCTTTGCCAATCTGCAAGCCAAGGCCGATGCGCGCCTGGGCGAGTTGTCCGGCGGCATGAAACGCCGCCTCACGCTGGCACGCGCCCTGGTCAACGATCCCGAAATCATTTTCATGGACGAACCCACCACCGGCCTCGATCCGCAGGCGCGCCATTTGATTTGGGAGCGCTTGAAGAATTTGCTCGCGCAAGGCAAAACCATTTTCCTCACTACGCACTTCATGGATGAAGCCGAGCGCCTGTGCGACCGCTTGATGGTGCTTGATCAGGGCCGCAAGATCGCCGAGGGCAGCCCGCGCGCACTCATCGCTGAACATATCGAAGCGCACGTGGTGGAAGTCTATGGCGAAGGCGTGCAAGAGTGGCTGCAGAGTACCGGCACGGCGCTGTCGCAACGCACCGAGCACAGCGGCGAAACCGCGTTTTGCTACACCCACGCGCCGCATGCTCTGCTGGAAAATCTGCAAACGCAAAACGGTTTGCGTTACCTGCATCGCCCCGCCAATCTGGAAGATGTGTTTCTCAAACTGACTGGCCGCGAGATAAGGGATTGATATGCAAAATATCTGGACCTTACCCAAACCTAGTCTGCGCTTCATCCCCGTCTGGCAGCGCAACCTGCTGGTGTGGCGCAAGCTCGCCATCCCCAGCATCCTCGGCAACATCGCCGACCCGCTCATCGTGCTGGTCGCTTTCGGTTATGGCCTGGGCAGTCTGCTGCCGCAGGTGCAGGGCTTGCCCTACATCGTCTATCTCTCTGCCGGCGCGCTGTGCATGAGCACCATGAACGCCGCTACTTTCGAAGCGCTCTACTCCGCTTTCTCGCGCATGCACGTGCAACGCACCTGGGAAGGCTTGATGAACACGCCGTTGGTGCTCGACGACATCGTTCTCGCCGAAATGCTGTGGGCCGCCAGCAAAAGTGTACTCAGCGGCGTCTCCATCCTGCTGGTGATCTGGGCACTCGGCATCAGCCATCAACCGGCCACGTTGTTGATTCCCTTCGTGCTGGCACTGACCGGTCTCGCCTTCGCCGCGCTCGGTCTGTGCATCAACGCCCTCGCGCCCGGCTACGATTTCTTCATGTACTACTTCACGCTCGTCATCACGCCTATGACCTTCATCTCCGGCGTCTTCTTCCCGCTCGCGCAACTGCCGCTGGCTCTGCAACATTTTTCACAGGGCTTGCCGCTCACCCACGCCGTTCTACTTGTGCGCCCGCTGGTGCAGGGCCTCTGGCCGACCGACATCCTGCTTCACCTCGCCGTCCTGCTCGTCTATGCTGTAGCGGGCTTCATCCTCGCCGTCGTGCTCACGCGGCGGCGCCTGCTCAAGTAAGCGAAAGGGACACGCCATGGATACCCTGCTGGTACTCACCAACACCCCCGACCTCACCACCGCCAAAGACCTTGCGCGCACGCTGGTCGAAAGGCGTCTCGCCGCCTGCGTCAACATCCTGCCCAATGTGCAATCGATCTACCGCTGGCAGGGCGAAATCGAAAGCGCCGACGAAATCCCGCTGCTCATCAAAACCACCACCGAGCGCTACCCCGCCCTCGAAGCCGCCATCAGAGAAACCCACCCCTACGCCGTCCCGGAAATCATTGCCCTGCCTATCAGCAAAGGCCTGCCCGCATACCTGCGCTGGGTGATCGAATCGACCGAGCCGGAAGCGCCGCACTTTGCTTGAGGTGAAGTGGTGCAGAGAATTTTGTTGACCTTCTTCTAAGCGACTTTTAGTATGGCGCCACTCGGTCTTTTGCCGAATACAAGGAATGCAAGCGCAGAGGGGATGATGTGATAACGAAAAATCTCGAAGCGTTGGTTCTTAATTTGAAGCTGAAACAAATTTACTAGGAGGAAAGTATGGGTAGTGCAATTAATCGTGCGAAGTTGTTATTGGCCATTCTGTTTTTAACAATCATCTGTGGATGCACAACGCCGACCCACCAGCTTAGCGATGCAGATCGGGGAAAATTTAGCGCAGTAAGAATAAGCGAGTCTGTTGATAAGGCGAGCGAGCCTTTCGTTTTGGCCCCAGGCGGTTCAATTGGTTTGATGTTTGGCGCTGTAGGCGGCTTGGCCGTGAGCGGGAAAATTGAAAGTGATGCAAAAATCTTTGCCAAGTTCCTTGATAAAAATTCAATCTCGGTCGAGACAGTCGCAAGGGAAGAAATTGAAGTGGCCTTGCGTGATGCCAAAAAATATCGGATTGCGGCAGCAGATGAAACACAAGTCCCTCAGCTAAAAATATCCATAAAACAATACGGTTTCAGTGTCCCGCATTTGCTCAGTTCAAAAGTTTTGCCGGTAATTTATATCGAATGTAATTTGGTTGATGATTCAGGGAAGGTTATCTGGACTGCTGCAGACCGGTTGTTGCCCTCCATCGCCAGCCCTATGGAGACGACGAGCTGGGAAGCTCTACGAGACAACCCAACGATTATCGAAGATCAGTTGCGCAAGGCATCGCGTTATGTGGCACTGAAAATAATACAAACATTGTAGTGCGCAATAATCGTAATCTCCCCCAAACCTGTGCGATGCAATGTACCGGAGCCAACTTGTTTTTTTAGTGCCCATATGCATACTGACTCCGGTGCTTTCTGATACAGAGAGGCCCGCATGTTCGAAAAGAAACACCAACCCGTCTTACCCTTGCAGAGCTTTATCCACCGCATGGTGCGCCACTTTCTGGTGGCCATGGGTATCGTGGGATTGGGCTTGGGGATTGGCGTGCTCGGTTATCACTACATCGGCGCGCTGGGCTGGGTCGACTCAATCCTGAATGCATCGATGATCCTGGCGGGCATGGGTCCGGTCGATGCGTTGAGTAGCGATGCGGCGAAATTGTTCGCTGCGGCTTACGCCTTGTTCAGTGGCGTACTCTTCCTGATCGGCATGGGTGTGATGGTTGCGCCCGTGCTGCATCGTTTCCTGCACCATTTCCATCTCGACTGACGGCTTACTCTTCGTCTTCTTCCGGCAATTTGAGCATGCCGGTGTGGAAATCGTAGGCGTAGATCTCGCCGTAGCGGCCCCACTCGACCGCAACTTCCAGTACGCGCTTGGCTTCGTCGGCTTCGAGGAATTCTTCCAGCACTTCGAGGAATTTATTCTCGGGCAAGGCGCCACTGGTTTCCTCTTCCAGCCGGCTGCGAATATGCGCGGCGAGCGCGACATGCGACAGCAATTGCTGGCCGAAGATTTCCTGCTTGTGCACCTGATCATTGGAAACATAGCGGTAGCCGAGCGGCGTGAGCGTAATGTCGCCCTTGTCCACATGCGCCAATCCCAGCAGGCCGAGCGCTTCGTAGGTGGGGAACAATTCTTCGTCCGGCAGTTCGGATTCTTCGGCCAGCTTGGGCAGGTCGGCGCGGCCGTGGAACGGCGCATCGGCCAGCAGCGCGAGCACGCCTTCGATGCGCTCCACATCGGTTTCCGGCAGACGGTAGCCCAGATGCGTGGCGGCGGTGATGCCAGCCGCGGCTTCCTGTACCGGCCGCATGGTCATCAAGCCATACACTTCGTCGATCAGGTTGCGCACAGCGGGCGAATCGACCGTGCGCGGGCGCGGCAGGCCGATCCTGACTTCGCTGCGAATGCGGCCCGGCGCGCTGGACAGGATGATGATGCGGTCGGCCATCATCACGGCCTCTTCGATATTGTGCGAAACAATCAGAATGCCCTTGGTGGGAATGCGCTGCCGATCCCACAGCTCGAGAATGTCGTCGCGCAGCGTCTCGCCGGTGAGCACGTCCAGCGCGGAAAACGCTTCATCCATCAACAGCACATCGGGATTGGTCACCAGCGCGCGGGCGATGCCGACGCGCTGGCGCATGCCGCCCGATAGTTCACGCGGCAGCGCGCCGCCAAAACCGGCCAGGCCGATCAGTTCCAGCATGGCATCGGCACGCTCGGCACGCGCTTCGGGGGCGATGCCTTGCGCTTCCAGCCCCAGCTCGACATTCTGTTGCACGGTCAACCAGGGGAACAACGCGAACGATTGAAACACCATCGCAATGCCTGCGGCCGGACCCGCCACGGCCTGGCCGCGATAATCGACGCTGCCGCGATCGGCCGGAATCAACCCAGCCATGATCCGCAGCAGCGTCGATTTGCCCGAGCCGGATTTGCCCAGCAGCGCGACGATCTCGCCTTCCTGCAGGGCGAAGTCCACCTGTTCGAGCACGCTGCGCGGCGCACCGTCAGCGGTGCTGAAGGATTTGGCCACGCCTTGCAAGTTCATCAGGATATTTGTACTCATCACCCAGTCCCTAACCCTTATTCTTCGCTGCGGTCTTCGGCGAGCAAATAGAGTTTGCGCCAGAAGAAACGGTTCAACAACATCACGAAGATACACATCACGCCAATGCCCAGCGCGATGCGATGGAAATCGCCGACGTCTGTCATCTGCTTGATATAGCTGCCCAGACCGTCGGCCATCAGCGTGGTCTTGCCCCAGGTCACATACTCCGCCACGATGCTGGCGTTCCACGAACCGCCGCTGGCGGTGATCGCGCCGGTAATATAACTGGGAAAGATGGCAGGCAGATAAACGCGCTTCCATTTCAGCCAGCCTTTCAATCCAAGATTGTCGGCGGCGAGACGCAATTCATTCGGAATCGTCGAAGCACCGGCGACGACGTTGAACAGGATGTACCACTGCGTGCCAAAGACCATCAGCGGGCTGAGCCAGATGTTGGGGTTCAATTGCAGCGTCACCAGCACGAACACGACCAGCGGGAACATCAGGTTGACCGGAAAGGCGGCGAGAAATTGCGCCAGCGCCTGCACGCGCTGCGAGTATTGCGGACGCAGGCCGATCCACACAGCGATGGGCACCCACACGGCCGAAGCCAGGCCGATCAACAACAACACACGCAGCAGTGTGATCAGCCCCAGCCCGAACACATGGGCGACTTCGTGCCAGCCGACTTGGCTGTGCACGAAGACCAGCAAGCCATAGAAAGCCAGTAGCGCCGCTGCAATCAACAGCCAGCCCCAAAGACGCAACCACAATGGATTGAGCGGCTTCGCCGCGGTGCGCGTTGCGACCGTGCCGGGCCGTGCCACGAACCAGCCGAGGGTACTGCGCAACATGATCCAGATGCGATCCGACAATGCGCGCATCCAGCGGCTGCGGCGGCCCCAATCGAGCAGCCAGGATTGCTGCGCGGTTTCGCCTTGCGATTCCTCGAAGCGGAATTTGTCGGCCCAGGCCAGCAGCGGGCGGAAAAATAATTGGTCGTACAGCAGGATGCCCGACAGCATCGCGACGATCGCCCACAGAATCGCCATGCCGTCGCGCGCCTCGATGGCGACCGCGATATAGGCGCCGATGCCCGGCAGCTTGATGTCTTGCTTGCCGACTGAAATCGCTTCGGCGGCGACCAGAAAGAACCAGCCGCCCGACATCGACATCATCATGTTCCATAGCAAGCCGGGCATCGCGTAGGGCAGTTCCAGGCGCCAGAAACGCTGCCAGCCGGACAGTTGAAATACACGCGCCGCTTCGTTCAATTCCGGCGGCACCGTGCGCATTGATTGGTAAACGCTGAACGCCATGTTCCAGGCTTGCGAGGTGAAGATCGCGAAGATCGCCGCACATTCCACGCCGAACAAATTGCCGGGAAAGAGCGCGATGAAGGGCGCGATGGCAATTGCCTGGAAACCGAGAATCGGTACCGACTGCAGAATGTCCAGCAGCGGGATCATCGCTTTTTCAGCGGCGCGGTATTTCGCTGCCACCGCCGCGAAGGTCAGGCTGAACAGCAGCGCAAAGGCCAGCGCGGTGAACATGCGCAGAATCGTGCGCAGCAGGTAGTAGGGCAGATTGGATGGATCAAGCGAGATATCCGTGGCTTCGCCGACCGCGAAAGGCTGCACCATCTGCATCGCGCCGTAACCAATCGCCATCAGCACCGCGAGCACGAGCGGCAGCAATACCCAGTCCCAGCGGTTGGGCGTGGTGGCCAGCAGCGTGCGCTCGGCGCCGTGTGGATTGAATAATTCGAACATCGTCGCTTCCGATTGTGTTCAATATCAGGAAGCAACTAAGCAATCAATAAGTGATTGCTGGACGTTGCTACCCGCCGTCAAGGCAAGGCAGCAACAGGGGAAACCTGCAGATTACCTTGCCAGCTGATTTGCCAATACATTGCCGATGCAAGATCGACTACAGGGAATGTCCACGGAGGATTCCGTCAAAATGATAACGGGGCGGACTGTATCACTCGTGGTGCAAACGCGCAATTTTTTTGTGTACCCTATGCTTACTGCCGCGCTTCATGGTTTTTTAGGAGATCGCTATGCATACCACCTATTTCGATGAAGACGATATTCTCGTCATCCGGCTATCCGACAAGCCGGTCACCCGCGAGGTATCGCAAAACTGGAACACGCACATCAGCTACGCAGAAGATGGCAGCGCGGTGGAAATCGTGCTGCTCGATGCGAGGGCCAATGGCGCCTATCCCCTGGAGGTGCAGCATGCACGTGCGGCTTGAAACATTGGGGCGCCGGCAAGCGGTATCCCTATGGCTTGCATTTCTGATCTTACTCACCTTGTCGCTGCCTGCTACTGCTGATCCGCTCGTTCTGGGTGTTTTTGAGCAGCCACAATGCAAACAAGAATCCACGAGATCGGCGCGCCTACTTTTCGCGAAAACCGGTGATCGTTGGGTGGCGCTCAATAATCAATATGAGTTCTCCGAAAACCGCCACCTCACCCTGCCGAGCTGGACAATAGTCCTTGATGGTCGCAATCTCGGTAACTTGAAGCTCCGTGATCCGAACCCCGCCTCACCAACGTTGAAGGATTGGTACTACGGGAGAGACAAACTGTACGTGCCCGAGAATCCCGAGAAGGTGCCCACGGTAAAGAATGAATCAAAGTCGTTTGGCGGCTGGTGCCAGGCACCCGAGGCCCGGCCGCTTGTTCTGGTGTCGCGAGCAAATTTCGATGATCCAGAGAAGTGGAAGCCATTTTCACCTGACCAATCGTATAAACAGAGTTTGTATCTTCCACTCAAGCTGGTGGTGGGTCGTTTCAACGCCATACATTGCATCGAAGGGGCCGATCATTCAGAGCCTTGGGATTTCAAGCCAGAAGATCTCGTTCTGTATAAAGGCTATCGATCAGCATTCGGCAAGGAATTGGTGTCGATAGGCATTGACCTAACCAAGATCGGTTGTGATTCTATCGTTGAGCCGCAGTGGTCAAATCACTGGTTTTTATTTGATGGCGAGAAGATAGAGTTTATTGGAAATCAGATGGAGTTGGTGGATTCAGGCGACTACGATAACGATGGCCGTTCAGAGCTACTATTTTGGTACAGCGGGTACAACCGAGATGGTTATGTGCTTATCTATGACGACCTTCGACAGAAGGTCGAGTACCTATGGGGCTACCATTAAGCCTTCGCCTGGGAACGGGTTCAAGTGGCTTTGGTGCTAACGGCATGACGCAACATCACCCGCGCAACCAGCGCGCCGCATCGCGCGCGAAGTAGGTGAGGATGCCATCGGCGCCGGCGCGTTTGAAGGCGAGTAGGGATTCCAGCACGCAGGCTTTTTCGTCGAGCCAGCCGTTTTGGGCGGCGGCTTTGAGCATGGCGTATTCGCCGCTGACCTGGTAGGCGAAGGTGGGGGCGGCGAACTGGTCTTTGACGCGGCGGACGATGTCGAGATAGGGCATGCCGGGTTTGACCATCACCATGTCGGCGCCTTCCTGCAGGTCGAGGCCGACTTCCCACAGGGCTTCGTCGCTGTTGGCGGGATCCATCTGGTAGGTTTTCTTGTCGCCTTTGCCGAGCTGCGTGGCGGAGCCGACAGCGTCGCGGAAGGGGCCGTAAAAGCTGGACGCGTATTTGGCGGCGTAGGCCATGATGCGGGTATGGATCAGCTCCGCGCTTTCGAGGCCGCGGCGGATTGCGCCGATGCGGCCATCCATCATGTCGCTGGGGGCGACGATGTCGACACCGGCACGCGCCTGCGTGAGCGCCTGCTGCACGAGGATGGCGGTGGTTTCATCGTTGAGCACGTAGCCGTTGGCGTCGATCACGCCGTCCTGACCGTGGCTGGTGTAGGGATCGAGCGCGACATCGGTCATCAAGCCGAGGCTGGGAAATTTCTGTTTAAGCGTGCGCACGGCCTGCGGAATCAAACCATCGGGGTTGGTGGCTTCCTTGCCATCGGGCGTTTTGAGCGCGGCATTGATGACGGGAAATAGCGCGAGCACGGGAATGCCAAGCGCTACACATTCTTCCGCGACTGGCAGCAAGAGGTCCAGCGAGAGACGCTCGACACCGGGCATGGAGGCGACTGACTCGCGGCGGCCACTGCCTTCCAGCAAAAAAACCGGGTAGATCAAATCATCGACCGACAGCACATGCTCGCGCATCAGGCGGCGCGAAAAATCGTCGCGGCGCATGCGACGCATGCGCACGCCGGGAAAACTGCCGGGCAGATCAATGGGGGACAGGAAAGGATGTTTGCGTGAAATTAACATTTGTTTAAAGTTCCTTAATCCAATGTACATATTCAGCATACACAAGTGAACGCGATTCGATTATGATTCACATCAGACGATCCCGTCGTCTCCCGCTTCACCTCCCTGAGCGGGTGCCTTTTTAAGGCTTCAAACCCCAGTACGCGAGTATTGGGGTTTTTTTTTGTGCGTCCGCCACGTGCAAGCTTCAGTATTCGAACGGCGGTACACCAGCCGCGAATTTAACAAACATTACTTTTCGACTACTGGGGCACTGGGTTGCTCCAGCCAACCCAACAATTGAATGGTCGCTTCTTCCAGCCCGATTTTTTTCAAACTGGAAAACAATTGCAAGCTCAACGGGTTGGGCCAGCCCTGATCGGCGGCAAATTTCCGTGCGCTCGCCAGCGTGCGCGTTTGTTCCTGCTTACCCAGTTTATCGGCCTTGGTCAGCAACACATGCACGGGTTTGCCGGTGGGCGCAAACCAGTCGAGCAGTTGGCAATCCAGTTCGGTAAACGGGCGCCGCGCATCCATCATCACCACCAGCCCGGCCAGCGGCGAGCGCGTTTGCACATATTCCGACAGCAGCTTCGACCAGTGCTGGCGCGCGGCTTCCGGCACGGCTGCGTAGCCATAGCCGGGCAGATCGACCAGATAGCCCACCGGCGCTTCGGCCTTGCCGACTTCAAAATAATTGATGTGTTGCGTGCGGCCGGGCGTGTTGCTGGCGTAGGCCAGCCGTTTTTGATTGCAGAGCAGATTGATGGCAGTGGACTTGCCGGCATTCGAGCGCCCGGCAAAGGCGACTTCGAGCAGCGGCAGCGGCTTGCCATCGACATAACGATGGTTGTGCGGCAGGGTACTGAGGTCGTTGACCGTTGTATAGAAATGAGTGGAATGCAGCAGCGACATGGGATCCGATCGGCGTGGGTGGGGGCGCTCAACAAGTGGCAGCAGTGGCCGTAAACCGTTTGTGGCCGGGCGTGCGCTCGCGCCGGTGATGCGGGCTATTGTACAATAGCGCCCTTGTTTAAACCCTGTTCCCTCGGCGCGCAGCGTGCGCCTAACCCGAGTCTGAAAATGAATCTGAACCTGCACCGAATTTCCGCTCTTGTTCTGTGGTTTGCTGTTGCGATTCCTGGCTTGGCCGGTGCCGCTGAAGCGGCTGCGGCAAAAAAGGTTGATATTGCCAAAGGCGAGCAAATCGTTGCGGCGCAGTGCGCTGCCTGTCACACCACCGATGGCAATAGCGCGATTCCTGCCAACCCGAAACTGGCGGGTCAGCACGCCGCCTACATTTACAAGCAGTTGAACAATTTTGTGGCCAAGGATGGCAAGCCCGCCGAGCGCGCCAACGGGGTCATGAGCAGTATGGCCGCGCCGCTGTCGGATGACGACATGCACAACGTCGCGGCGTATTTTGCTGCGCAAACGATGAAGATTGGTGCGGCGAAAGCAGGCAAGGCATCTGCCGAGCTGGGCCAGAAAATCTATCGCGGCGGTATCGCCGAGAAAAACGTGGCGGCCTGTGCCGCTTGTCATGGCCCGACCGGCGCCGGCATACCCGCGCAATTTCCCCGTCTGGGCGGCCAGCATGCGGAATATACGGAAGCGCAGCTGAAGGCATTCCGCGACGCCAGTTATACGGAAGAGCAGCGCAAAGCCATGACGAATGCGGCGCCGCGCAAGAATGGGCCGCAAATGGCGAGCATCGCCGCGCGCATGACCGACGCGGAAATCAAGGCGGTGGCCGATTACATCGCCGGTTTGAAATAAGTGCGCCGCGAAAGAAATAATAAAAGAGGGTGGGCGACCACCCTTTTTTATTTCTGGCAATGAATACCTCCGGCATCCACCTCCATACCAAATCGCGCTGGCTGCGCGAGTGGGTCGAGCTGCTCAGCTCGATGCGTTTTGCCATCAGCGCGCTGGTGATGGTGGCGCTGGCCAGTGTCATCGGCACGATCCTCAAGCAGAACGAACCCTTCATCAATTACGTCGATCAGTTCGGCGCATTCTGGTTTGAAGTGTTCAAGGCTGCTTCGCTCAACAATGTCTACACGGCCTGGTGGTTTCTGCTCATCATGGGTCTGTTGCTGGTTTCGACCTCGCTGTGCGTGATACGCAATACGCCCAAGATGCTGCACGAGATGCGCACTTTTCGTGACCATGTGCGCATCAACGGTTTGCGCGCGCTGCCGCAGCACAGCGAATTTGTCGTGACGGGAGAACGCGCTGCGCTTGCTGCGCGCTTGCAACGGTTGTTGCAACAGCATGGTTTGCAGACACGCATCGACGTGCGCGAACAGACCACGCTGATCGCGGCCAAATCCGGCAGTGCCAGCCGCTGGGGTTATGTTCTTGCGCACAGTGCGATTGTGGTGATTTGCCTCGGTGGTTTGGTGGACAGCGGTCTGCCGGTGAAGTTGCAAGTGGCTTTGCAGGGCAAGCAGCCGATACGCGGCAATGCGCTTATTCGCGACATTCCCGCCAGTGGTTATTTGTCGTCCAGCAATCCCACCTTTCGCGGCAACACGCTGCTGGCCGAAGGACAGAGTAGTGATCAGGCGATCGTGAGCTACGACGATGGCATGCTGCTGCAACCGCTGCCATTCGAGATTGCGCTGAAGAAATTTTCCATCGATTTTTATTCGACCGGTATGCCGCGCGCTTTCGTGAGCGAAGTGGAAATTACCGACAAGGACAATGGCCAGAAATTTCCCGCCACCATCAAGGTCAACCAGCCGCTGATCTACAAGGGCATCGCTGTCTACCAGTCGAGTTTCGAAGATGGCGGTTCGCATCTCACGCTCAAGAGTTATCCGATGCGCGGCGCGAGCGACGCGGTGGCGCAGATCAAGGGCGATGTCGGCGGCAGTGCAGCGCTCGGTGATGGCAGCGAGAAATACAACATTGAGTTCACGGGTTTCCGCGCGATCAATGTCGAGCAGTTCGCAGAAGCCGACATCAGCAAGAACAAACCCGCCGCCAGCGTGTTCAGCAGCGCCAGCAAGGTGCACGCGGACCGGCAGCAGAAGAATATCGGCCCCAGCGTGCAATACAAGGTGCGTGATGCCAGCGGGCAGGCGCGCGAATATCACAACTACATGTTGCCGGCGGAAATCGACGGCCACCTCTGGTATTTGACCGGCATGCGCGAACGGCCCGGTGAGCCGTTCCAGTATCTGCGCATTCCTGCCGATGCCGAGGGTACGGTCGCCGAGTTCATGCGTCTGCGTGCTGCCTTGGCTAACCCACGTTTGCGTGCGCTGGCAGCGCAGCGTGCTGCCAGCGCAGTGCAATTCTCGGAACCCGCCAAGGCTGCTGAAATGCGGGCGCAGTGGAACGCCAGCGTCACACGCATGCTGGGGATTTTTTCCAGCGGCGGCTTTGAAGCCGTGGCCCGTTTTGTTCTGGACAATATTCCGGCGGCAGAGCAGCCCAAGGCGGTGCGCTTGCTGATGCAGGTGCTTACCGATGGCAGCTGGTATGTCTGGCAAGAGGCGCGTCGCGATGCGCATTTACCGGAGTTGCCGCGCAACGAAGCCAACCGTGATTTTCTCGAACGCGCCCTGAACGCCGCTTCCGACAGCTTCTTCTACGGCGCGCCGATGTATCTGCAACTGGACGGGTTTGAAGAAGTCAAAGCCAGTGTGTTTCAACTGACGCGCTCGCCCGGCAAGAAAGCGGTGTATCTTGGCAGTCTGATGCTGGTGCTGGGCATCTTTGCCATGTTCTACATTCGCGAGCGTCGCGTCTGGGCGGCGGTGACGACGCAGCCTGACGGCAGCCAATCGGTGTTGCTGGCGATGTCGATGACGCGCAAGACGATGGACTTCCCGCAGCAATTTGCGCGTATCGAACAACAGGCGCGCAGCGCGTTGCTGCCGAAACCTGAAGCAAACACTGAAGCAAGCAAAGCAGTACAGAAGGATGAATGAATGGAATCAACCGCTGAATTTTCTCCACCGCTACCCTTGTTCAAACGCCTGAGCCTCGCCGACTGGCTCTATGCCGCGCTATTGCTGTTAGGCGCAGGCATTGTTTTACATCGGTACGGCAGCGGCATGGATGTGTATGAGAAAGGCATCTTGATCGCTGCCGTGCCGGTGTTTGCCTGGCTGGGCTGGAACTGGCCGCCCTTGCGCCGTCTGCTGCCGGTGATCGGTGCCTTGGCCTTGCTGGCGATCAGTTTGTACGCCGGGCAGTTGCCGCTGGCGGAACAGAAATTCCTGCTCAAATATTTTCTCGCCAGCCAGCCCGCAATCATGTGGATGAGCGTGCTGTTTTTCCTCGCGCTGTTTTGCTATTGGGGCGGGCTGCTTGCCAATGCGCCCACTGCGAGCTGGGTCGGCACGGCCATGACCTGGACGGCGGTGACGATGGGTTTTACCGGCATGCTGGTGCGCTGGTATGAAAGCTATTTGATCGGCGCGGATGTCGGCCATATTCCGGTCAGCAATCTGTATGAAGTGTTTGTGTTGTTCTCACTGATCACGGCGGTGTTTTATCTCTACTACGAACAACGTTATGCCACCCGCGCGCTGGGCGCGTTCGCGCTGCTGGTGATCTGCGCTGCCGTCGGTTTTCTGGCCTGGTACACCTTCGACCGTGGCGCCCAGCAAATTCAACCGCTGTTGCCCGCGTTGCAATCGTGGTGGATGAAAATTCATGTGCCGGCCAACTTCATCGGCTACGGCACGTTCTCGCTGGCGGCGATGGTGGCGTTTGCCTGGCTGATCAAGCAGCACGGCGATACACCCATCGGCTGGAAAATTGCGCCGCTGTTCGTATTGGGTACCTTGCTGGGCGCCGAGCCGCTGGTGTTTCGCAAGTCGGGTTTGCCGGAATACTGGATGGCGTATTTCGCTGTCGCCGCGTTCATTGTCGGGGGCATCCTGCTGTTGCGCCAGCGCATTGCGGATCGCTTGCCCAGTCTCGAAGTGCTCGACGAAGTGATGTACAAGTCGATTGCTGTCGGTTTTGCCTTCTTCACCATCGCCACGATTCTGGGCGCGCTGTGGGCAGCCGATGCCTGGGGCACCTACTGGCAGTGGGATCCCAAGGAAACCTGGGCGCTGATCGTCTGGCTCAACTACGCTGCTTGGCTGCACATGCGGCTGATGAAAGGCTTGCGCGGCAGCTTTGCGGCGTATTGGGCGCTGGTGGGCTTGCTGGTGACGGGCTTTGCCTTCCTCGGCGTGAACATGTTTCTGAGTGGGTTGCATTCTTACGGCGAACTGTAAGTTTGGCGTCGGTGGCGCGACTCATGGGTTGAAAGGAGTTGCCATGCTGAAATTCAAATCCGATATCCCCGCTTCCGAGATCACGCCTTATGCCGTTTATCAGCAGCGCCGTGCCTTTGTGCAGGCGGCGGTCGCTGCCGGTGTCTTGATGCCCACCTTGAGCGAGGCTGCGGCGATGGCCTTGAAAGGCGCACCGAGTTCCTATTCCGTGCCGGAGAAGACCACCTCGTTTGACGACGCCACCCACTACAACAACTTCTACGAATTCGGCACCGATAAGTCCGATCCCGCGCGCCATGCCGATACGCTGCGGCCTGCGCCGTGGACGGTGCGCATCGAGGGCGAAGTGGCGAAGCCACGCACTTTCGATATCGACGATCTGCGCAAACTGGCGGGCATGGAAGAGCGCGTCTATCGCCTGCGCTGTGTCGAAGGCTGGTCGATGGTCATCCCCTGGGTCGGCTATCCGCTGGTGCAACTGCTCAAGCAAGTGCAGCCCACTGGCAATGCCAAATATATTGAGTTCACTAGTCTGGCTGACCCGAAGCAAATGCCCGGCGTGCGCTCATCGGTGCTGGAGTGGCCCTACACCGAAGGTTTGCGGCTGGACGAAGCGCTGCATCCATTGACGCTTTTGACCTTCGGCATGTATGGCCAGGTGCTGCCGAATCAAAACGGCGCCCCGGTGCGCGTGATCGTGCCGTGGAAATACGGTTTCAAAAGCGCCAAGTCGATTGTGCGCATTCGCCTCACTGAAAAACAGCCGAACACCAGTTGGAATCTCGCTGCACCGGGTGAATATGGTTTCTATTCCAATGTCAATCCGGAAGTCGATCACCCGCGCTGGAGCCAGGCCACCGAACGCCGCATCGGCGAAGACGGTATTTTCAAACCCAAGCGCAAGACGCTGATGTTCAACGGCTATGCCGATCAAGTGGCAGGGTTGTATACGGGCATGGACCTGCGGAAGTTTTATTGATGGGACGCCGGAGCGAAAATGGGGTCAGATTCGATTTTTCTTCGAGGTTCTCTTGCGAAGTGCGATGGCACAGAAAACATCGAGTCTGACCCCTTCTTTCGCGGCACAACGAAGCGCGGTCTCATCGAAACTCTATCGAGCATTCGGACAATGAAGTCGATCAGCAATTTATCACCACGACAGATCACCGCACTCAAGGCGCTGGTGTTCGCGCTTGCGCTGCTCCCGCTGGCACGCCTGATCTGGTTCGGCTTTACCGATCAACTCGGCGCCAACCCCGTCGAATTTCTCACCCGTTCCACCGGCACGTGGACACTGGTGTTTCTGTGTATCACGCTCAGCGTCACGCCCTTGCGCAAGCTGGCTGGCTGGCCCTGGCTGGCACGCTTGCGCCGCATGCTCGGGCTGTTCGCCTTCTTTTATGCGCTGCTTCACTTCACGACCTATATCTGGTTCGATCAATGGTTCGATCTTGCCTCCATCTGGAAGGACGTGCTCAAACGCCCCTTCATCACCGTGGGTTTCACCGCCTTCCTTTTGCTCTGGCCGCTGGCGCTGACATCCACCAACGCCATGGTGAAGCGGCTGGGCGGCAAGCGCTGGCAGGCGTTGCACCGGTTGGTGTATGTGATAGCGGTGCTGGGAGTGGTGCACTACTGGTGGCACAAGGCGGGCAAGCATGATTTGGCGCAGCCTGAAATTTATGCGGCCATCGTGGCGCTGCTGCTGGGTTACCGGCTGTGGGTTTTTCTTGCGCGCCGGAGCAGAGAGCGGCAGGGTGCGGCGCCATTGCGCATGGGTAATTCGCCGCAATAAATACCAATGGCTAGACGCTCATTCCGCCACTGACTTCAATCACCGCACCGTTGATGTAACTGGCTTCGTCGGAGGCGAGAAAGGCATAGACGTTGGCGACTTCTTCGGGTTTGCCGAGGCGATGCAGCGGCACGCGATCCTGCATTTGCTGCAGCACTTTTTCCGGCATGGCGTCGAGGATGTGGGTGGCGATGAAACCGGGGCAGACGGCATTGCAGCGCACGCCCTTGGCGCCCAGTTCGCGCGACCAGGTTTTGGTAAAACCGATCACGCCGAATTTGCTGGCAGCGTAATTGGTCTGACCGAAATTGCCGTACAGGCCGACTACGCTGGAGGCGTTGAGAATCACGCCGTTGCCTTGCGCAATCATGGTTTCCGCTACCGCTTGCGCGCAATTGTAGGTGCCCTTGAGGTTGACCGAAATCACGCGATCGAATTGTTCGTCGGTCATTTTCACCAGCCGCGCATCGAGTGTGATGCCCGCGTTGTTGACCAGTACATCGATGCGGCCGAACTTGTGTTTCAGGTCGGCGACCACGCTGTCGATCTGCGTGCGCTTGGTCACGTCCATCACATAACCGCAGGCGCCGGCCTGAAGCTTTTTCAATTCGTTGACCGTTTGGTCGACTTCACTCTTGACCAGATCGCAGACCACCACAATCGCGCCTTCGGCAGCGAATTTGCGCGCCGTGGCGAGGCCAATGCCATTGGCTGAGCCAGTAATGAGGGCAACTTTGTTTTGCAGGCGCATGAGATCACTCCTTTAAATCCAGTTTCTTCAGATTCATCAAGGCAGGCAGAAAAATTTCCGTCACCAGCATTTTGCCGCGTCTGCGCGCGAAGATCGAGCAGCGCGCTTGCAGGGTTTGAGTTGCGGCTAGGTTAGCAGCTAAGGCCGCGGCGCGTTGCGCGTAGGCATGCAGCGCCTGCCCCTGCATCAATGCAGCATAGTGCATGGGTTGGCGCCGCACTTGGGGATCGATAAACAAACGCGCACCCAGCGAGCGTTGACCCAGGCCGTGGAAAAACGGCCAATCGCGTTGCAGAGCATGGCGGCTGACGACGGTGCGGGCGCACACCACGGGGATGTCGTCGCACCACAAGACCACTTCGCGGCAAACTACCGGCTTGGCGGCGCGCAGGCCCAGCAGCGCGCGTTCTTCCCCGCTCGCGGCACCGGCGTATTGCGCCAGCCGTTGTACACGAAAGCGGCGGCAATGCGCCTGCAGGCGCGCGGTCAGAGAACCGGGTTCGGTCAGCCAGTCGCGCAGCGCGGGCGGCAAGTGGCCTGCGGGCCGTGATTGCCAATGAGTTCTACGAAGTTTGCGCATCGAATCTTTCACCAGGCGCTCCACAGAATTCCAGCACCCGCGGCAGGTAGTCGGCAAAATCATCCAGGCTGTGATTGCTGCCCTCAATGATGATGTGTGTGGCACCAGCGTAGCGCGCCACCATCTCGCGCCAATCCAGCACCTCATCACCGGTGGCGGCGATGAGCAGATAGCGTTCGGGTCGCGTGATCGTGGCTGGGCTCATGGCGTGCAGTTGCGCCAGATACTCACGGCGGAACACGAACTTTTCCTGGGTGTGGAAATAAGTGAGCTCGCCCACCTCGTTCGCCAGATCGCGCTCCGGAAGTACTGCAGGATTGAGCGGCACGGCGCGGCAGCCGGTGTGTTCGGCCACTAACGTGGCATAGAAGCCGCCCAGCGAACTGCCGATGACGGCTTGCGGCGTGCCGTACACGGCGATCAGATCGAGACATTGCTGCCAGGCTTGCGCCGGTTCGGCGGACAATTGCGGGCAGATAAATTCGGCGCCGCGTCCCATCGCGGCGAGCGCTTGCGCGCATTGCTGCGCCTTGGATGAGCGCGGCGAGGAACGGAAGCCGTGCAGATAAAGAATCATTGCTGTTTCAGCGCGTCCAGCAATTTTTGATGCACGCCACCGAAACCGCCATTGCTCATCACCAGAATCTGATCGCCGGTGCTGGCCTGGGTGACGACGGCATTCACCAGCGCATCGAGGTCGTCGAAGCTGCGTGCCTTGTCGCCCAAAGGTTGCAGGGCCGCGGCGGCATCCCAGCCGAGATTTTTTTCATAGCAGAACACCAGGTTCGCATCGTGCAGGCTGCCGGGGAGTGCGGCTTTCATCACGCCGAGTTTCATGGTGTTGGAACGCGGTTCCAATACTGCGAGGATGCGCGTGTTGCTACCGACACGCGCGCGCAGCCCGGCAATCGTGGTTTCAATCGCGGTGGGGTGATGGGCAAAGTCGTCGATTACCGTCACGCCATTCACCGTGCCGCGCACTTCCATGCGCCGCTTCACGTTCTGGAATTGCGCCAGCGCGGCGATGGACTGCGCGGGCGGCACACCCGCATGGCGTGCGGCGGCAATCACAGCGAGGGCGTTGGCGCGGTTGTGCGCGCCGGTCAGTGTCCAGATAACGCGGCCTTGCGTTTGTCCTTGATACGTGACATCGAAGGCGTTGTCCGTGGCTGTCTCGACCACGTTACTGCATTGCCAGCCGGTGGCATCGTTGAATATTTCGCGCTCGCTCCAGCAGCCGCGCTCCAGCACGCGCGCGAGCGAAGCTTCGTGGTTGTGCACAATGCGGCCCTGGCCGGGGATGGTGCGCACCAGATGATGGAACTGGGTTTCGATGGCGGCGAGGTCGGGAAAGATGTCGGCGTGATCGTATTCGAGATTATTCAGAATCGCGGTACGCGGGCGGTAGTGGACGAACTTGGAACGCTTGTCGAAAAACGCCGTGTCGTATTCATCCGCCTCGATGACGAAGAAGGGGCTGTCGGTCAGGCGCGCCGAGATGCCGAAGTTTTGCGGAATGCCGCCGATCAGAAAACCGGGGTTCAGCCCGGCCGCTTCCAGCACCCAGGCCAGCATCGAGGCGGTCGTTGTTTTGCCATGCGTGCCCGCGACGGCCAGCACCCATTTTCCTTGCAGCAATACATCGCCGATCCACTGCGGGCCGGAGACATAGGGGTATTGCCGATTGAGAATTTCCTCGATCAGCGGCATGCCGCGCGTGCCGACATTGCCGATGACATAGAGATCAGGGTTGAGTGAAGTTTGCTCGGCACCAAAGCCTTCGATCAATTCGATGCCCTGCGCCTGCAATTGCGTGCTCATCGGCGGATACACATTCGCATCGCAACCGGTGACGCGATGCCCGGCCTGCTTGGCGAGCACGGCCAGGCTGCCCATGAAGGTGCCGCAAATACCGAGGATGTGAATGTGCATGACGCTGCCAGCGGGAAGAAAACCCCGATTCTACTTGAGCGGCCGCGGTGATTCGCGAGGGTATGTAGCTGGGGTCAGGCGACCGCCAACTCCTTGAGCGGTGCCGGTTGGCCCTTGTTTTTTTCCAGTTCGGTCATGACGGAGCGGACCGAGCGTTCGATCAGGTTTTCATTTTCGATGCGCACCAGATCGCCGTTGCGGAACAATTGCCGCAAGACATCGATACTGAACGAATGTCCGCTGGCGCTTTGCTGGTTGGTAAACAGGAAGAAGGTGCGCAGCGGACTGACCCAGGCCAGCTTGATTTTGCTGAACACGTTCTCGACGTTGAGTGACAGCCAGGTACCACGCTCGAGGCCGGTGATCCAGCCGTTCAACGTGGCGTCGTCGACATCCAGCGCCACCTGCCCTGGACGGACCACGGGTTTGACGAAATTGACCGCAACGTTTTGCTCGGCCAGTACGCGTTCCGCTTGCGCACTGGAAACCTTGAGCTCGCCTTGCGCCAATTCGGTGACAGCAATCTCTTGCTTGAACACGAGCTCCTTGAGCCGTTCGGAAAACTGTTCAATGTTGACCCGAGGCAGCGCTTCCGCGCCAACGGTGCGCACCGCTTCGGAGTGCAGCTGCATCAGGCCGGCAAAAAATTCGGTTTCCTTGTCGGGCGGAAAGTTGATCAGTTTCATGCCGCGCCGGATCCCGCCGATCAATTTGGGTAGCAGAGCGACCAGATCCTTGCGTCGTTCGGGTGAATTCTTGGGCTGTGTACTCCAGACCAGATCCATCACCACTTGCTTCTGTGCCGCGACGTGCGGATCGTGTTCAGGGTCGCCGCTGTTGCAGGCGGCTTCGGCGATCACCTGTGACCAGGTGTCGAGCAGGAAACTGCGCACCAGCGGATCGATGTCTAGACCGAACAGCAGTTTGTTGATCTGAATGGTGGCGTTGATGCCCAGCACTTCGCGCGTTTCGGCGCGTTCCAGCAGGTTGGCCGCCTGGTTGACGATGTCATTGTCTTCCTGCGATTTTTCCTGCTCGAGAAAATCCTCGAAGCGGGCCAGCAGGGTTTCATACAGCGCACTGTCGTCTTCCGCGCTTTGCAACACTTCGTGCACCAGGCTTTCGACGATCTTGAAGAAGCGCTGGTTGGCGTTGCCGCCACGTTCATAGCCGATGGCGCAGGAAGAAATGCGGTCAATCAGGCGTCGCGCCGGGTGCGCGCGCGAGGCGAAAAATGCAGGGTCGGTCAGGGCCACGCGCAACACAGGCATTTGCAGACGGCCGATCAGCAGCTTGATGTCATTGGGCAGTTTATCGTCGGCCAGAATCTGATCGAACAACATGGCCACGATATCGATCGTGATGCGATCAACATGGTTCGGTGTGGCCGCGCGCAGTTGTTCGCGGTTGCTCCAGATAAAGTTGGATAGAACCGGATTGTCGCCTTCCAGCAATTGACTACGTGTCAGATTTTCAAGATCGGGGAAATCGTCCAGCGTAATCGGTTGCAGATTCAGGCTTTGCGCCGCGCGCAGATCGCCGATCGCGCTGTAGAGGTGGCGCCGCGACTGTGCAACTTCGGCGGTTTCCGGCTGCGATGCGACTGGCCCGTCATGCTGGCGCACCAGATTTTGCAGCACCTCAAACATGCTGGTGGTGTTTTCAACAAAGTGTTGCAGCGCTTCCTGCAAACCGCCTTCCTTGGTTTTGCCGGCTGTTTCGGTAGCCGGGCGGTTACTTGGTTTGGGGATGGTGCGCAGCTTGATGCGCGGCAGTACATTGCGTTCAATCAAGCGCGCATTCAATTCGTGATACACGGTGCGCACACGTTCGGACATGGCGGTTTCAAACACCCGCATCACTTCCATGCGCGTCTGATGATCGGCATCGATCTCATTGCAGGCTTGCCCGAGTGCGCGGCAAAACAATTCCGGGCGCAGCGGATTGACGGCCTCGTCGGTTTCCTCCCGGCCCATCAGGAAACTGATGCGCGCATTCAAATCCTGCAACTCCCACTCGGCCGTGCTTTTCATCTTGGAAGCCAGGCGCGAGACAATCACATCTTCTTCCAGCGCGTTGTCGTCCACCAGCTTCAACTCGGTCCAGTCGACGCCATCCAGTGACAGCTTGGCAGAGTTGGCGGCTTTGGCGGCCTTGGTTTCTTCCATGGCCTGCTGCACCATTTCATGAAACACGGTTTTGAAGCGTGCCTTGACTTCGGCGCGCTTGGTGCGCAGATGCGCATGCGCATCCCAGATCAGGGCACGTTCCTTGTCGAGTTTGCAGTCGCTGGCTTGACGCAGCAACTCTTCTTCAACGCGCGTGAGTACTTCGTTGAATGAATCGTCCATGCGAACCAGAATTTCATTCAATTCGCTGGACAGAATCATCTGCCGCGAAAGCTGGTTCATTTCGGTGGTGGAGTGGCTGCTCACGTTGTCCTCTGGCATTGAATCGGCCCCGTAATCGGGCCCCGATTCTTCGGAGCCTCGTCCAGTGGATATCGGCATTCGGGAGGCAAGGTGAAGGGTAAACGGCCGCCGCTTGTCACGGCCGCCAGGCCGCTGATCCTCCGTTACTGCGCGTGTCAGGCGCCGAAATGGGCGCCGATCAGGGCCAAACGCAGGGTTTTGGCGTCGGTGGTGGTCTGGCTCTGGGGCGCGGGGTGCCCCAGGCGAGTCGCCAGTAGGCGGGCAACCACCCCATGTTGCGGCAGCGTGGTGCCGAAATAGAGGATTTCGCCCGCAGCGCCATACAGTGCCAGCGAAGGAAAATCCTGAATATCAATGTCACCCGTCAGGATCGCATCGTCTTCCACGTCGAGCCAGAAAAACAGTGCTTGAGGAAATTCCAGTTCCAGGGCTTCGAAGCTGGCGCGAAATTCACGGCAGGTGCCACACCACTGTGCGCACAACGCCACCACAACAGGATGTGCCTGACGGGCGAGTGCCTGCCGAAATTCAAACAGAGACGGAGCGTTGAACATGCAGCGATTCTACCCGGTCGCCGGCTGGACCGGGGTCGATGCGGGCGGGGTTCAGGTATCCAGCAGCCGGCGCACGACCTGGTTGAAGACTTTCACCCAATCGGAATGAAATTGATTGTTGCAGGCATTCAGTTCGGAGATGGCGCGCACCACGGATTTCTTGTGTTGACGGTCGATGCGCTGGTGGGTCATGGCTTCGAAGCCGTCGAGAATGGCGAGCAACTTCGCACCCGGCGAGATCTGGCCATCGCGCAAGCCCCGCGGGTAGCCCGTGCCGTCCGGTCTTTCATGATGCTGGAGAATGATTTCCGCCGCTTCATCCCAGCCGGACATACGTTCTAGCAGAGCGGCTGCAGTGTGTGGGTGTTGGCGTAATTCGGTCATCTCGCCTTCAGTCAGCCGGCCTTCCTTGTTCAGCAGGCCGTCGGGCAGAAAACACATGCCGATGTCGTGCATATACACCGCAGCCTCCAGTTGTACTGGATCGACGGGCTTGCCCGCTTCCTGATTGGTCTCGACGGCCATGCGCAGCAGGCGCCCGGTGCGTTGTTCCCAGTACGGCGAACGCTTTTCCAGTTGCAGACTCAACTGTCTGAAAAAATGCAGATCGGCTTGTTGCGCCGGGCTGGCGTGGATGCAGAAGATATCGGTTTCGGCCTGATGGAGACTGTGCTGCGGCCGGATCGCGGCTTGGCCACTGATCAGTTCGATCATGATGTGTGCGTGTTCGGCGCTGGTTTCTCGGGTGGCGCGACTGTAGGCACGCAAGGCCGGCTTGATGGCTTCGAAGCGCAGGAGATCGAACGGACGCCGGTCCAGCAGACACTGAAGGAATTGCTGGATGCGATCCATCACCATCAACAGGATTTCGCCCATGTCGGCCGTGAAATCGAGGTTACCGCTGCGCACGGCACCCAGCAGATCTTCCAGCGGTTGCGTCAGGGCAACGATGGCGTCCAGTTGACACATCGCCGCATTACTCTTGATCGAATGGACGGCGCGAAACAGGGCGTTGATGGCGCTGACACGGTGTGGTTCGTCACCGAGTTGAGTGATGGCAAGTTCGATCTCGCGCAGGGATTCCGGAAACGATTCCAGATACTCACGGATGTCGGCCGAGTGCGTGGACTCAGAGTGTGTATTCGTGCCCGGTACGTCAGTGGTGCGGGTCATGCGCTGGCCTCCTTGGGGTGCTACTTAGCGCAGTATCGACCATGTGCCGCATTTGTTAAGGACTATATAATTCCCAGACGTTACGGTCGACGAGGAGCTACGTGATGCGCCGATTTTCATGGATTGCAGGATGGCTACTGCCTTGCCTGTTCGGACTCTGCGGCGCTGTCTGGCCGATCGTGTCGACTGCGCAAGCCGCGCCAACGCCAGACGCGCCGGCCGCCGATCGTGTGTTGTCACGCGATGATTATCTGAAGCTGTGCGGCATCGAGCCGCAACTCAACTTCTTTCAGCGCATGTGCCAGTTGCGCCAGGCGCCCAATGCACAAGCGATCAAGGATGACTGGCTGGTGTTTACGCTGCGTAACCGGGACGCCTTGCGTGAAGTCAGTCAAGCATGCCACAACTCGCGCCGCTGGCCAGCGCTGCAGGCGAAGCTGCGCGAGGATGAGCGGATGGCAACGGGGCAATGGTTGAAGAAGCCGCAGGAAGAGGTCAATACTTTCTGCGACAAGATGCCGGCTTCGTTGCGTGCCCCGGCGCTGGAGGAAACGCTGGCACGGGTCACATCGGTGTTGAAAAATTCTGCTGCGCCACCCAAGCCGTAAGGCAGCGGCGATAGGGGCGGCTGTATGCGCTGCTGAGACTAGTGCAGTAATACCGGTTGTTGCATCATGCCTTCAAAGCCGGACAGAAAATCGTCCACTTCTTCCAGCGACGTGTCAGCGGCAATCAGGATGGCAACATTGCTGCGGAAGCGTTCCGCCAGGGCGCCTTCGATGAAGATTTCGCGCCGTGATGCCTTGTCCACGATCTCAAACCCGCCTTCGTGATCCGGCAGATGTTCTGCATAGTCCTTGAATTCCACAACACAGTAGTTCGGGCTGTTGTAGATCATTTGCATGAGGCACCTCCCAGTAACGACATCGATGTGATGAATCCGCTGGTACTGCGCCGCGGCAGGGTCGCTCGTGATCGTTCAAGCGTCGAGCTTGTTTTGATTATCGGTGCACGAAGTTGATCCTGTAGGGCAAGTGTGCGTAAGACATTGTTAAATCAATGGAGAAATTTCGTAGCGCAGATGTTCACCAAAACTTCCGCTTTGCAGCAATTCAATGGTGCGTGACAAATGTTCGGTGTGCGTCAATTCGAGCACGATGCGTTGCGGCTGTTCCAGACGAATAATGCGAGCGAGCGTGACGCGCAAGGGTAATGCGCCCTGACAACACACACACTGCGCTGCCAATTGATGCAGGGTCACACCGGCAGGCGCCTGCAGTGTGCCGGGGCCGCCCTCGAGCAGAATGCTCCAGCGCTGTGCCTGATGGTACGTCGCCAATGCCAACGCCTGACTCGCGCCGTGGATCAACCCGGGGTTGGCAAGCACCCAGAGTGGAATTTTGCGGGCACGTTGAATGGAAGATGTGCGCGAAATCACAGTCGCGAAATCACTTGCGCCAGAAGGTGGGCGTGAAGATGATGAGCAGCGAGAAAATTTCCAAACGTCCGAGCAGCATGGTGGCGGTGCACACCCAGGTTTGGAAATCCGTCAAGGCAGCGAGATTGTTGACGGGCCCCACACGGGTCAGGACCGGCCCCATGTTGTTGATGGCGGAAATGACCGTCGAGAATGCGCTGACCAGATCCATGTCGGAGAGCAGCAGCAGGAAAGTCATCATGATCACCGTGCCGCCATAGAGCAGCATGAACGCCAGCACGCCGATCATCACGCTATTGTCGACCTGACTGTTGTTGAGTTTGATCAGACAGGTGGCGCGCGGATGCAGGATGCGCAGAAATTCACGCCGCACCTGCTTGAGCAGCAACAAGGCGCGCACCATCTTGATCCCGGCGCCGGTCGATCCGGCACTGGTGGTAAAGGCGCTGAGGAATAACATCCAGATCGGGGCGAACATGGGCCACACACTGAAATCGGTACTGACATAGCCGGTGGTGGAAGCGACAGAAATCAGATTGAAGCTGGCGTAGCGCAGTGCCGTGGCGAAATCGGGATAGACTTTTTTGTCGAGCAGATAGAAAGCGATCAGCAGACTGCTGAACAACAGCGCCAACAGCGTGCCACGCGTCTCGGCATCACGCAGGAGCGGGCGCAACGAACGCTTGCGGAAGGCGACGAAGTGCATGGCGAAATTGCAGCTGGCGATGGTCATGAAAATCATGGCCACAATTTCCACCGATACGGAATTGAAATAAGCAAAATTCGCATCGTGTGAAGACAGCCCGCCCAGGCTCAGGGTGGAACACATGTGCATGAAGGCATCGGCCTTGCTCATGCCGGCTTTCCAGTAACACAGGAAACAGGCCAGCGAAATCGCGAAGTACACACCGTACAAGCCTTTCGCTGTTTCGGCGATGCGCGGCGTCAATTTGTTTTCCTTCATCGGGCCGGGTGTTTCCGCCTTGAACACCTGACTGCCACCGACGCCGAGCAGCGGCAGAATTGCCACTGCCAGCACTAGAATCCCCATGCCGCCCAGCCATTGCAGAAAGGTGCGCCAGACGTTGATCGAAATCGGCAGTTGATCCAGCCCGCTCAATACGGTGGCGCCGGAGGTGGTCATGGCGGAGACGGTTTCAAAATAGGCGTCAGTGAAACTGAGCGGAGCGCCACTCGCTTTGAAATACGCCAACAGCGGTAGCGTGGCGCAGGCAGGCAATACCGTCCAGACCAGTGAGACCAGCAGGAAGCCATCGCGAACGTGCAGTTCGCGTTTGAAATGGCGCGTGCCCAGCCAGGCGAGCAGGCCGCCGGCAAAAAGCAGTGTAAAGGATTCATAGAAAGCGGGCAGCCCGGCATCAGCGCCGATCAAGGCGAACAGCAGCGGGATGATCATCGTCAATGCAAACAGCGTGACGATAAAACCCAGCACATTGATCAAGGGCAGGATCGCGGCCATGGGAGTGTGCAGTGGCGGTCAGAAAAAACCGGCTCTGACCTGAAACAGTTTTTCGATTTTGTGGACCACCGGTTTATGGGTGACGAAGAGAATCACATGATCGTCATTTTCAATCACGGTGTCGTGGTGCGCCATCAACACGGTTTTGCCGCGCACAATGGCGCCGATGGTGGCGCCGTGCGGCAATTCGATTTCCTGGATCGTGCGGCCCACCACTTTGGAACTCTTGGCGTCGCCATGCGCCACAATTTCCAGCGCTTCCGCGGCGCCGCCGCGCAGGTTGTGCACCGCCACGGTGTCGCCACGCCGCACCTGCGCCAGCAGTTCGCCAATCGTGGCCTGGTCGGGTGAAATGGCAATGTCGATCTGGCTGCCCTGCATCAGTTCGGCATAGGAGCGGCGATTGATCAGTGCAATCACGCGCCGCGCACCTTTGCGCTTGGCCAGCAGGGCCGACATGATGTTGTCTTCATCATCTGCGGTGAGCGAGATGAACAGATCGCAGCCATCGAGATATTCGTCATTGAGCAAATCTTCATCGGTGGCGTCACCGCGCAGCACCATGGCGCGATTCAGCTGGCTGGCCAGATAGTCGCAGCGCAGCACATCACGCTCGATCAGCTTGACCTGATAATCTTCTTCCAGCTGACGCGCCAGACGCAGGCCGATGTTGCCGCCACCGGCAATCAGCACGTTCTTGATCGGCTTGTCCATGCGCCGCAATTCCTTCATCACGGCGCGCACATGAATGCTGGCCGAGAGGAAGAATACTTCGTCGCCGGGTTGAACCATGCTGTAGCCTTCGCAGGGCACCTGACGGCCGTTGCGGAAAATGGCGACGATGCGCACATCGACATTGGGAATATGGGTGCGCAGCGTTTCAATCGGCATCGACACCAGCGGCCCGCCGGCATAGGCGCGCACCGCGATGAGTGACAAGGCGCCTTGCGCAAATTCCAGCACCTGCAAGGCTTCGGGCAACTCAATCAAGCGGTTGATGGTGTCGGTAATGCGCTGCTCCGGGCAAATCACCTTGCTGACGCCGAAACCCTCTTCCCCCATCAGTTTTTCTTCTTGCTGAAATTCGCTGCCGCGCAAGCGGGCGATGCGGGTGGGGATATTGAATAGACGGGCAGCGACAGCGCAGGCCACGAGATTGGTTTCATCGCTTTGCGCGACGGCGATCAGAACGTCGGCATCTTCGGCGCCGGCTTCGCGCAGCACCGATGGCAGCGTGCCGTTGCCGACCAGAGTGCGCAAATCCTGTTGATCCTGCAAGCTGGACAACAGCGCTGGATTGCGATCGATGATGGTGATGTCATTGTCTTCCGAGACCAGATTTTCGGCCACACTGGCGCCGACGCGCCCGGCTCCCAGAATGATGATTTTCACTGACGGCTCTTGGATTTGGAAAGGTCGACGCCGAGCTGCTTGAGTTTGCGGTACAGGTGGGTGCGTTCCAGACCGGTTTTTTCGGCGACGCGGGTCATGCTGCCGTTTTCCTGCGCCAGGTGGTATTCGAAATAGATGCGCTCGAATTCGTCGCGCGCATCGCGCAAAGGCAATTCCAGCGTGATGCTGGCGCGTGGCGTCTGGGTGGGCACGACCAGCGCGCTGGTCAGTTCTTCCTGTGCCTGTGCGATGTAGCTGGCTGTAAAGCCAGGCAGCGTGGCCGCATGCTGACCATTGCTCGCCGTAGTCAGCGCCGCTGGCAGCGGCTCGTGCGGGCCGAGTGGCGGTGCGGACAGGGGGCGCGGCGTGGGTGGCAGCATTTTCATCTGCGGCGCCTTGCCGCGCGACAACCCTTGCTCCACGGACTTGAGCAGCTTTTGCAGCGCGATCGGCTTTTCCAGAAAATCGAGTGCGCCGATACGCGTGGCTTCCACCGCCGTGTCGATGGTGGCGTGACCCGACATCATGATCACCGGCATCGTCAATTGTCCCTGGCTGGCCCATTCCTTCAGCAGCGTCACGCCATCGGTGTCGGGCATCCAGATATCGAGCAAGACCAGATCGACGGGTTCCTGCTTGCGCAGGGCGCGGGCTTCGGAGGCGTTCTGTGCCAGCCAGATGGTGTGTCCTTCGTCCCCGAGTATTTCGGATAACAATTCCCGGATGCCGATTTCGTCATCCACGACCAGAATGTTTGCCATGCTGCCTTCTATCCCTCCGCCATCACAGCGCCAATCAACGCTGTGAACGATGCGTTGTTAAATTGATACGCCGCAATTCTAGTGCATTTATCAATAAATTATTTATGCGCCAGGGAGGTGCTGAACAAGAATGTGTTTTGTCGCGAGCAGCCGAAGGCGGACGAGCGCACGGATACAACACAAGAATATATGCGCGTACGATTGGCACAAACATGTGCGGGTTTTGCTTGATCAGTATTGCTTTAGACGTCAGGCGTGTGACAGGGGAACGAGACAGTGACGCGCGCGCCCGCCACCTGTTGCTGGGCATCGAGCCGGTTGTGCAAATCGATCCGGCCCTGGTGTTCTTCGACGATTTTCTTGACGATGGCCAGTCCCAGCCCCGTGCCTTTGGGCTTGCTGGTGACATAGGGCTCGAAAGCGCGGCTGAGGATGCGCGCCGGGAAACCGCTGCCATTGTCTTCAACACGCAGGCGCACCCATTGATTGCCGGTGAGTTCGGTGGCAATCACGATGCGCGCTTGCGCGTGGCCGGGCACCGGTTCGCTCAGCGCATCTTGCGCGTTTTGCAGCAGGTTGTGAATCAGTTGCCGCAACTGTCCGGCATCGCCCTGAATCAGCGGCAGTGCCGGGGCCAGTTCGGTCTGGATCAGCCCGCCCGGCGCGCTGTCGCCATACAGATGCAGCACGTCGCGGATCAGCTCGTTCAGATTGAGCGGGTGCAACAGCGCGGGCGGCATGCGCGCGTAATCGCGGAACTCATCGACCATGCGCTTCATCGCCGTCACCTGGTTGATGATGGTGTCGGTGGCGCGTTTGAGCATGGCTTGATCGTCGCCAGCGACGCGCGCGCCGAGCTTCATTTGCAGCCGTTCGGCCGACAGCTGGATCGGCGTCAGCGGATTCTTGATTTCATGCGCCAGGCGTCGCGCCACCTCACCCCAGGCGGCCGAGCGCTGCGCCGAGATCACATCGCTGATGTCGTCGAACACCACCACATAGCCCGGCTGTTCATTGACCGGCAGGCGCGAGCCGCGTGCCAGCAATACAAAGGGCGCGCTTTGCTGCAGCGGATGGTCGCTCACAGCGTCGCCGCCGCCACCGCGCTCCAGTTCGATTTGTTGTTGCCAGTGCGGGCTGCTCGTATCGTCTGCATGCGCTACGAAGGCAGCACGAATCAGCTGCACGAAGGCATGCAGTGCGCGCATCTGATCTGGTGGCGCGGCGTGTTCCAGCGTCGCGCCCTGTTGCAACAAGGGTGTGTCGGTTGGCAGATCGCTTAAACCAAAAATGCGGCTCGCACTGAGGTTCACGGTGGCCAGCCGGAATTGGCTGTCGAACACCAGCACACCGGCCGACATATTGGCGAGAATGCTTTCCAGAAAGGTCTTGGCATTTTCCAGCGCCGCGCGGTTGTGTTCGACCGTGACACGCGCTTCGTCCAGTTGCCGCGTCATGGCGTTGAAGGAACGCGTCAGCACGCTCAACTCATCGTTGCTGCTGCGCTCGGCCATTTGCCGGAAATCGCCTTCGGCCACCGCCTTGGTGCCCTGCGCCAGTTGCAACAGCGGCTCGGCCAGCCAGCCGGCCAGCAGAAAGGCGGTGGCAATGGCGGCCAGCATGGCCAGGGTGAGTGTGAGGGTGAGGGTGACGGTATAGATGCGGCGCAGGCCGCTGCGCGACAGTGACAGTTCCTGATAATCGCGGTACACGTTTTGCACTTCATCGGCGTTGGCGGCGAGTGTGCTGGGCACCGGTTGCAGCAATTGCAGATAGCGCACTTCCGGCATCATGCTCAAGTGCGTACTCGAGTTGACCACGATGACGACGCGCAGGCGCAGGCCGCTGGATTTGCCTTTGGCATCGCTTTCATCTTCCACGGCGGCATAGAGGCGATTTTCGCGCGCCTGTCGCAAAACCTGAGCGGAGGGAGACTGCGGCAGCAAGGATTGCATCCGGCCACCGGCGCTGGCGAGGATCTGTCCGCTGCCGGACAGCAGCAGCATGTCGGCCACGCCCTGCTGATCGCGCAGCCGCGACAGCGCCAGAAACTGCATCGACTCGGGTTGTTCGGACAAGGCGGTGGCACTGAAGCGCGCCTTTTCCATCAGATCCGACAACAGCGTATCGAGCGCGCTGCGGCCCAGATTGAGGCCAGACTCCAGCGCATTGTCGACGCGGACGTTGAACCAGCTTTCAATGCTTTTCGAAAGAAACTGCACTGACACCAGATAAATCGTGGCACCGGGAATCACGCCCATCAGTGCAAAGGACAGCGCCAGCCGCAACATGAGGCGCGAGCCGAACACACCGCGCTTGTAGCGCCGCCACAGACGCCGCAGCAAGACGATCACCAGCAACAGCAACATGGCGGCGAGGAAAGCGTTGACGCCGAGCAGCCAGGAATAGTGGCGGGCGAACAGCGAACTGTTGGCGCTGGCCGAAGCGAGGATGAACAACAAGACGCCGGCCACGCCACCCGCGACCATCAGGATGTAGCGCAACAGGCGTGTGCTGACCAGTCTCATCGTGCGGATTCGCTGCTGTGGCTGTGATCACTGCTATTCGCTGTTTCAGCCGGGGCGGGTGCAGGGCTGGAGTTTTTCGCTGGGGCGGCGAACTTGAATGGATGCCAGTTCGACGATAGCGACCAGTCGTTGCTGGTGAGCGCATTGACCTGGATCGGCTTGGGCAGCAGGCTGGTATCCAGACGCATGCGCACCCGTGCTTCATAGGACTGCCCCGGATTGAGTGTATCGCTGCTGACGACACGCCAACCGCGGTTGAGGGCCAGTGCCTGCAAGGCTTGATTCAGGGTGGCAAAGCGCAATTGCAGACCATCCAGTGACAGCCGGTATTGCCGCGTCAGGGCATGGTAGGACAAACGCCAAGCCTGGCTGGTGCTGATCACTTTTTCGTTCCACCAGTACCAGCGCGGGCGAATCAATTCAAAGTCGACCGCAAAGGTGAGGATGACGCCGCGTGAGACCGCTTCTTCCAGCTTAGGGGTCAGGCCAATGTCGAAGTCGGCTTTCAACAGCCAGGCGCCCTCACTGTCCGGATCTTCAGTCAGGCTGGCATCAAGGGTACGGATTTCTTCGGCATGGGCGCTGGGGGCCGCCAGCGCGCCGAGCGACAGCAGGGCGGCGAACACTGGGGCAACAAGCGGTGACTGAAAGCGCATCATCTTTTCTTTTGCAGCAGGGCGTAATAGAAGCCGTCGTGGTCTTGATTTTCATGGGCCAGCGGCAACAACTGTCCGGGTGCAGGCAAACGGATGGCATCGGCCTGCGTGGCCAGAAAACGCTGAATCACGGACTCGCCCTCCTGTGGAAAGATCGAACAGGTGGCATAAAGCAATTTACCATCGCCCGCCAGCAGCGGCCAGAGCGCGTTCAGTATCCGAGCCTGTTGCTGTGGTAAAGACCGCACATCGGCCGGGCGGCGCAGCCAGCGGATGTCGGGATGGCGGCGCACAATGCCGGCCGCCGAACAGGGCACATCGGCCAGAATGCGGTCGAAGGGGCGGCCATCCCACCAGTTCTGTGGTGCGCCGGCATCGCCTGCCCGCAGCTGTGCCTGCAAGTGCAGACGCTGCAAATTTTCCTCGACCCGTTGCAGGCGGTGTTCGTCCTGATCCAGCGCCAGCAGATCGATGTCGGCCAATTCCAGTAGATGCGCGGTCTTGCCGCCCGGGGCGGCGCAGGCGTCGAGCACGCGCATGCCATCGTGCACATCAAGCCAGCGCGCCGCCTGCTGAGCACCGGCATCCTGCACCGAGACCCAGCCATCGTTGAAACCGGGCAATTGCTGCACCGGTACGGGCTGCGTCAGGCGCAGGCCGCCGTCCAGGAGCGCCACCGCATCGAGACCCGCGGCGTGTAACTGTTGCAAATAGTCTGGTTCAGTGCCCCAGCGCCGATTCACGCGCAACGTCAAGGGCGGGCGTTGATTGCCGGTGTTGAGAATCTCTTCCCACTGCATGGGGTAATGCCGGCGTACTTCGGCGATCCACCAGGCGGGGTAATTCCACAAGGCTTCTTCGTGCTGGCGGGCGTGGTGCAACAGCGTTTCCTGCTCACGCAGAAAACGGCGCAGGACGGCATTGACCAGACTTTTTGCACCCGCCAGTTTGGGGTGATTGGTAGCGGCCTGCACGGCTTGATCAACCAGCGTGTGCGGCGCGTAACGCTGTTCGATCAGCATGACCAGGCTGGCCACGAGCAGACCCTGCAACAGCGGCTGGGGCGGCTTGGCTACCAGCTGTGCCGTCAGTGCCCGGCCCAGCCCAAGCTGGCGCAGCGTGCTGTAGGCGATGTCCTGGACAGCACCTCGAGCGGCGGCAGGCCAGGTGGCGGACGGCAGACGCTGCAAGGCTTCGGTGAGCGATTGACCGTTGGCGACCCAGGCCAACACTTGCGCCGACTGGGTCAAGGCAAAGGCGAGCGAGTCGTGGGGAAGGGGGTGTGGTTTCAAGAAAATCGGCCCGGTGGATGAGGGCCGATTCTAAACGCAATGATTGCTGAATCCGACGTCAAACGCTGCGCACCATGGCCAGCAAGCGGGCAATGCGCTCCTCGGTGGGCGGGTGGGTGGAGAACAGGCCGCTCAAGCCGCCGCCGGAGAGCGGGTTCATGATCATCATTTGCGCGGTTTCGGGGTGCGCTTCGGCGGGTGTGAGCGGAATGCCTTGCGCGTATTTGTGGATCTTGTCGAGCGCGGAGGCCAGCGCCTGCGGGTCGCCGCAGATTGCCGCGCCTTCGCGGTCGGCTTCGAATTCGCGTGCGCGCGAAATCGCTATTTGAATCAGGCTGGCGGCCAGCGGCGCCAGTAGTGCCAGGGCGATGCTGGCAATTGGATTGCTGGGGCGGCCTTCTTCGTCGCGCCCGCCGAAGAACAGGGCGAAGTTGGCCAGTGCAGAAATCGCCCCGGCCATGGTGGCGGAAATGGTGGAGATCAGGATGTCGCGGTGTTTGACGTGGGCCAGTTCGTGCGCCATCACGCCGCGCATTTCGCGTTCGGTCAGCACGCGCAGAATGCCGGTGGTGGCAGCGACCGCAGCATGTTCCGGGTTGCGGCCGGTGGCAAAGGCGTTGGGTGCGTCTTCGTCGATCAGATAGACGCGCGGCGTCGGCAACTGGGCGCGCTGCGCCAGTTCGCGCACCATGGCGTAGAACTGCGGCGCGCTGCTGGCATCGACCTCGCGGGCGTTGTACATGCGCAGCACCATCTTGTCCGAAAACCAGTAACTGAAAAAATTCATCACCAGCGCAAACATCAGCGCCAGCATCATGCCTTTCTGACCACCGATCATGGCGCCGATCATGCCGAACAGCGCGGTGATGCTGGCCATCAGCACGGCGGTCTTCATCCAGTTGAACATCGTGTGACCTCGGCAAAAATAAGGAAGTTGTTAGATGGGGATGCGCGCGGGAAATTCAAAGGCGAATTGTGTATGCTTTCGTCCCATATGAAGAACCTGACACATTTATTCAATCATAACCGCCGCTGGGCCAGGGATATCGAAAAGCGCCAGCCCGGCTTCTTTGCCGCTCTGAGCAATCAGCAGGCGCCGGAATATCTCTGGATCGGCTGTTCCGACAGCCGCGTGCCGGCCAATGAAATCGTCGGTTTGCCGCCGGGCGAGCTGTTCGTTCATCGCAATGTCGCCAATCTGGTGGTGCATACCGACATCAATTGCCTGTCAGTGATGCAGTACGCGGTGGACGTGCTCAAGGTCAAGCACATCATCGTCTGCGGCCACTATGGTTGCGGCGGCGTGCGCGCGGCGCTGGAAAACCGCCAGCACGGCTTGATCGACAACTGGCTGCGCAACATTCAGGAAGTCTATCGTCAGCATCAGCGCGAGTTGCAAGCCATGCCAGCCACGGACGCCGTCGTCGACCGTCTGTGCGAACTCAATGTGGCCTGGCAAACCCTCAACGTTGGCCATACCACGGTAGTGCAGGAAGCCTGGGCGCGCGGCCAGGAAGTGCGCGTGCACGGCTGGGTCTATGGTCTGTCCGACGGTCTGCTCAAGGATTTGCAAGTCAGCCTGTCTTCGGTGGACGAGTTGCAAACGCTGGAGCAAAAACTCCGGGGCTTGTAAGTATCTGGCTCAGTAAGGTTTTGCTTCGCCCGCCGGGCGCGTCTTGAAACGCTTGTGTGTCCACAGATATTGCGCGGGCATTTCCAGCACCAGTGCTTCGATGAATCGGTTCATGCGGGTGGTATCTGCCACCACATCCTCGCTGGGGTAGTTGTCCCAAGCGGGATACAGGCGCACTTCATAACCCCACCAAGTCATGCGTGACACGCAAGGCACGATGCGCGCACCGGTCACTTTCGCCAGCCGCGAAGGGGCGGTGACGGTGGCGGCGGGAACGCCGAAGAAGGGCACGAACTCGGCATCGCGCGCACCAAAATCCATGTCGGGTAAATAGTAAAACGGCAGCCCCTGCTTGAGCGCACGCACGGCGCCGCGCACGCCATCCTGGCGCGACAGCAGCACCGGTGCATTGAAGCGGCTGCGGCCGGCGACAATGGCGGCGTCGAAGACGGGATTTTTCTGGCGCGAGTACATCGACACCACATGCCAGCTCATGCCCACCCGCATGCCACCGGCGTCGAGGCCGACAAAATGCGGCGCCAGCAGAATCACCGGGCCCTGTGCGGCCGCCGCTTCGTAATACTGCAGATCGCGCCAGCGCACCCGTCGCGCCACCACGGTGGGCGGCGCATACCAAAGCCAGCCGCGATCGAGCAGGCTTTGCGTCATGGCTATCACATGGCGGCAGGCCAGCCAGATGCGCTGCAGGGTAGGCCTGGCAGGAAAACACAGGCGTAGATTAGTCAGCGCGACGCGGCGCCGTTCACCGGCCACCAGAAACAACAGCACGCCCAGCAAGATTCCGAGCAGCCGCACCACCGGCAACGGCAAACGGCCCAGGCCACGCAATACTCCCAGCCCAAAACGCATCAAGCCTGCCCCGCCGTTTCTGCGGGTTCATCTGCGGGCGGCAGCAACGCGGCGGCCGGCGTCTTGTAGCGGTTATAGGCCCACAGATACTGACTGGGACAGCGGCGGATCAGGGTTTCCATGTGCTGATTGATAGCGGCCACCGCCTCCGGCAATTCCTTAGGCAGGGGGTCGGTCAGCGGCAAGAACCACAGACGGTGTGAGTGATCCTCGCTCAGCGGCAACCGTTCGCAATAGGTCAGCACAATGGCCGGTTTTTGCGACAGCGCCAAACGCGCTGGCAGGGTCATGGTGTAAGCGGGCTTGTTGAAAAACGGCGCCCACAGTCCTTCTCCGGCGCTGGGCACCTGGTCGGGCAGGATGACCGTAGCTTCGCCGCGTTTAAGCGCCTTGGCCAGCGTGCGCACGCCGCGCAGATCGGCGCTGGCCAGGGCAATGCCGTGGCGGGTGCGGCCTGCTTCGACCAGTGGTGCCAGAGCGGCTTTGCGGTGCGGACGGTACATGGCGGTGAGCGGACAGCGCTGCGCCACCACTTGCCCCATCAATTCAAAACAGCCCAGATGCGGCATGAGAAACAAAACGCCGCGCTGTTGACCGAGCGCTCGCTCGACCACCGACCAGTTTTCCACTTGCACTCGGCGCGTCGGTTCTCCGGGGGGGCGCAACCAGACAAACGGCAGTTCCAGCATGCCCTGACCCGCGGCGGCAATGGCGGCGCGCAAGGTGCGCGATGAGGCAAACCCGGCCTGGCGCAGGTTGGCGCGCATGCGCCGCCGGTAAGCGGGCGAACCCAAATAGACCAGCCAGCCCACCAGGCTGCCCAGGCGGTGCAGCAGCGACAGGGGCAGATGGGACAGCAATTTAAACAAGGGCATCATCTTCGCCGGTGTATGAAATGCGTTAATTTGGACAAATCAGCCAGACAAACAAGTCAGACGGTCGGATAACTAAACCAGATGATTTTATTGCTGGTCGACTTTATAATGGCCGCCTCTGAGCTTTCAGAATAAAAACCTGTGCCGAGTTAAGACAACTTGCGGGGCACGGGTCGGGGCCGGTCATAGAATGATGCGGCTCCGTTTTTCAACCGCTAAAGCGTCGCCACGCTCTTCGCTGGCCACGCCCGCGAAATATTTTATGGAGCGTAGCATGTCAAAAGATTTTCTCTTCACTTCCGAGTCGGTTTCCGAAGGTCATCCCGATAAAGTCGCCGATCAAATTTCCGACGCCATTCTGGATGCGATTTTCGCACAAGACAAACACTCGCGCGTCGCCGCCGAAACCCTGTGCAATACCGGCCTGGTCGTGCTGGCCGGTGAGATCACCACCCACGCCAATGTCGATTACATCCAGGTCGCGCGCGACACCATCAAGCGTATCGGTTACGACAACACTGAATATGGCATTGACTACAAGGGCTGTGCGGTGCTGGTGGCCTATGACAAGCAATCGCCCGACATTGCGCAAGGTGTAGATCACGCCTCCGACGATCATTTGAACACGGGTGCTGGTGATCAGGGCTTGATGTTCGGTTATGCCTGTGATGAAACTCCCGACCTGATGCCCGCGCCGATTTATTACGCGCACCGGCTGGTCGAGCGTCAGTCCGAATTGCGCAAGGATGGCCGCCTGCCCTGGCTGCGCCCGGATGCCAAATCGCAAGTGACGCTGCGCTATGTTCATGGCAAACCGCACAGCATCGACACCGTGGTGCTGTCCACCCAGCATGCGCCGGACGTGTCGCAGGAAACCATCCGCGAAGCGGTGATCGAAGACATCATCAAGCCGGTGCTGCCCGCCGAGTGGCTGAAAGAAACCAAATATCTGGTCAACCCCACCGGCCGCTTCGTCATCGGCGGTCCGCAAGGCGATTGCGGCCTGACCGGGCGCAAGATCATCGTCGACACCTATGGCGGTGCCTGCCCGCACGGCGGTGGCGCGTTCTCCGGCAAGGACCCGACCAAGGTCGATCGTTCCGCCGCCTATGCTGCGCGTTATGTGGCCAAAAACATTGTTGCCGCCGGCCTGGCGCGCCAATGCCAGATTCAGGTCAGCTATGCCATCGGCGTCGCCAAACCGATCAACATCACGGTCTATACCGAAGGCACGGGCATCATCCCCGATGAGAAAATTGCGCAACTGATCAACGAACATTTCGACCTGCGCCCGAAAGGCATCATCCAGATGCTTGACCTCTTGCGCCCGATCTATCAAAAGACCGCCGCTTATGGCCACTTCGGCCGCCCGGAGCCCGAGTTCACTTGGGAAGCTACCGACAAGGCACTGGCGCTGCGTGCAGCGGCCGGGCTGTAAGCCCGGTGTTTGCGAAGCAAACCCTTGTGCCTTGGGGCGAAACTCATATCGCCGCAGGCGATGTGAGTGGAGACCACAAAGTTACGGCACTGCGCGCCAGCGCTGGGTTGTAAACATGAAAGATAACACTTGCTGCGCAAGCATGATGGCGCGCTGCGCCGGTGAAATTTTCATTGCCGCGTCAGCGGCATCATGCTTGCGCAGCAAGCGTCATTCGTCATGAATTCAGCAGACACTCCTGACAGTCCCTGTGTGGGTATTTGCACCACACTGTTCGACGACGTTTGTCGCGGCTGTGGACGCACGGTGGGCGAAGTGTCGAACTGGGTGTTTTTCAGCGATGCAGAGAAACAGCAGATTTGGCAGCGCATTCGTGCCGAGGGTTATCCGAAGCAGGATGCGGCAAGGCCCGCATCTCCTGCGCAACAATAATTCTGCTATTGGTTTTTTCCGCCAGTGGGCGTTTTCTCCAAGCGCGCACTGTTTTGACGAGCACTTTGCCTCCCACAGATAAAAAATATACGGGCCAAAGGGCGGGGCGATGCTGCAATGCACTTATCGCGGTGTGGCTTGCGCTGGCTTTTCAAGTGCAGTTGAGTGCGAATTTTCCTGCTGCTGTGCGACATCGAAAGTTGCTCAGAATCGCCTCAAAAAGCTTGCACATTTCTCATGCGCTTTGCTAGCATGGGCCACCGTTTTGCAACAAAGAGCGGTAAAGAAGAGGCAGTCCAATAAATCATGGGTAGTACATCCCACAATAAAGAGGAGTTCACATGAACATCGGAGCAATCAAATCTGCAATCGGCGCACTCATCGACATCGGTCTGGCATTGCTGGCTCTGGCCATCGTCGCCAGCTTGCTGGTCGGCGGCACCCTGCCGTTCTTCGGCGCTGTTGTTGGCAACATCTCTGCCCTGGTTGATAGCCTGGGCAAAGGTGGTCTGGTCGGCCTGATCACGCTGGGCATCATCATCTGGCTGTTCTCGGCACGTTCGCCTGCCTAAGTATGAAAGCCGGAGACCGGGAGCTATCCCGGCCACTCCGGCTTTTTTATTATGCTGACGAAACTCACTGGCTATGCCTGGTCGCTGATTGAGGTCATCTTCCTTGTTGTCGCGCTGTGCGTCCTGTTGGGATTGCTGGTCGGCTCCGGGGCAGGTTACATTTCAACCGTGACTGCAAACACTGTCGATCTGCTGCAAAAAATTCCGTCGGGTACCTTGCTCGGGATTGTGCTGATCGTCTTCCTGTACAAATACTTCAAGAGCAAAGCGTAGGGAAAATGCGCACCATGCCTTGTGCTGCATGATAAATGTGACAGTGCATTGACGACGGCTTCAACCCGATGGGTGAAGCCGTTTTTTATTGACCGATCTCAGTCCAGGCAAACTGCGGCGCCTGCAATTCCTGCAAGAACTCCAGCATCAAATCGCGCACTTCGGCCGTGGATGAGGGGGACTTGGCTGCGCCTGCCAGCACATGCGATTTCGTATCGCTGCTGTTTTCAAAGCGCAGCAGTCGTTTGCGCGTGGTACCGATGCGCGCAAAATTCCGCTCGGTCGCAGTGCTGTTGACCACCTTGTCCTGCGTGGAATAAATCGTCAGCAGCGGCGTTTGAATGCGTGCCAGATTGGAACGCCGCGTGACTTCGACCATGCCCATCATTGGCAGCAAGCCGCCGATGGGAAACTCGTAGGTCCAGTAGCGTCGGCTCAGTTCGTTGGTGGCGAGAAAGCGCCAGGTCGGCCCGGCCACCATGCGCGCAATCGTCTCGCCCCAGGGCCAGATCAGGAATTCCGATTTGGGATCACGCGGGGCAAAGTTGGGTGAAACCAGGATCGCTGCTGCGACATTCTGATCGTAACCGTTGGCCAGCAACCAGACGGCCAGCGTGCCGCCGGTCGAAGTGCCGATCACCACCACCTTGTCGCCGAGTTGACGCGTCACCGCCAGCGCTTCCACGCCGTCCTGCGCCCAGGCATTCACCGATGCATCCAGCATCGCTGCGCCGCCACGCCCATGGCCGGTCAGCCGGGTGTAAAACACATTTGCACCCAGGCGCGCGGCGACCTGCTCCACCACCGGCGCAATCTCCTGACGGCTGGCGGAAAAACCATGCAGATACACCAGTGCCAACGGCGTCCGCTCGCGTGTGGCCGGATGCGCCCAGACGATGGTCTTTTCTGTGCCCGGCACGATCCCCGGCTGCGTCGCTTCAGCGGTGCGCAAATATTCTTCCAACGCTTCCGCTGTCTGCGGCAAGACTACAGGTTGCACCGCGATATTCAACGACACACGCGGCCCGGCGAGAAAAATCAGCACCACGGCCAGCAGCACCGCACCCGCGCGCCACCAGCCGCGCGCTGCGCGGACTTCCGCGCCCAGCAAGGCGCGCATCGCCAGATACAACGTCACGCCATTGAGTGCATGCCAGAGAAAATGCGTACCCACGGGCAGCACCGGGCAAATGCCGCGATCGATCGTGCGCAAGATGAGTGAAAATGAAAACACCAATGCCGCCCAGGCCAGGGCGTTTGCCCCTGCCGCGCCGCGACGTCGGCCCTGCCAGGCCAGCAGCCAGAGCGCGGCCAGCGAAGGCACATACGCCAGCGAACCATTGAGCGTGCCATGCGGCGGTAGTACGATCAAACCCACGCTCGCCGTCAGCAACAGGGCAAACCATCCTGCTGCCTGCACAGCCGGCAAGCGCATCGTGCGTAGCAGAGTGCTGAGAAAAAATCCGCACACAAACAAAAAGATCGGCAGCACATTGGCCCATTCCGCCCACGGCACGGGCAGAGTGTGCCAGAGAAAACTGCCGGCCCCGATCAAGGCCAGCAAACCGGTCAGCCACCACCACTCCCACGCCACCGTGTCATCGCGGCTGCGCAGTAAACGCAACACCGCCCACGCCGCCAGCAGAAATGCCAGATTGCTCGCAGCATTGAGCGGCTCGGCCCAGAAGGCCGCGCTCAAGTTCGTGTTGCTCAAACGTTCGCAATAAATTGAAGCGATGGTCATTATGGTTCCTCATCAAGCACCGGTGCAGTGGCGCAGTGTAGCGTCAGAGCAAGAAGTATTGCAGGCAAAAAAAGATTACCATTGCCGCCATCGTGAAAAGACACCGCCCTTTACTCGCTGTTCTGCTGATGTTTGCATTGCTGTTTGCACAGCAAGCGGGTGCGGTGCATCCCGTTCTTCACCTGGCGCAGCACCATCAGGATCGCGCCCCCGATCACACGCAGTTGCCGGCCGAGCAAGACTGCAAGCAATGTCTGGCTTTTGCGCAGATCGGCGCAGCACTCACCGGTAATGTTTTCCTGCTGCCGGCGGATGAGGCACCACAGGCTGTGTTGCCGCTGCGCACTGCTGCGTTACCTGTTCTGCGCACCATCCGCGCCTACCAATCCCACGCCCCGCCCGCCGTTGCCTGACCTCTGCGACGCACCTGAACGTTTGCATCGCACTGCACAGTGCGATGCGTGTCTATTCATTCAAAAAGGTTATTGCAATGTTGAAAAGAACCGTATTGACGGCGACACTTGCTGCCGCTTTCGGCATGCCCGCAGCCCACGTTGCGGCGGCCACCAGCGACCCGGAGCTGGCCCAAATCCGGGAACAGATCCAGCAGTTGAAAGAGAGTTATGAACGGCGCATTGCCGCACTGGAACAGCGCCTGCAGGAAAGCGAAGCCAAGGCGCAAGCCGCACCGGCCGTTGAGGTAACTGCGATCACCCCTGCTGTCCCGTCTTCCGCCTCGGCCGCAGCCAATGGTTTCAACCCGTCGGTCGCGCTGATTCTCGGCGGCACCTATGCCCATCTGTCGCAAGATCCGGCGCAATACCGTTTGCAGGGTTTCCTGCCGAGTGGCGATGAGATCGGGCCGGGCAAGCGCAGTTTCAATCTGGGTGAATCGGAGCTGACCCTCAGCGCCAATATCGACCCCGACTTCGCCGGTCGCCTGACCTTCTCGCTTGCTGCGGACAATAGCGTCAGCGTTGAAGAAGCGTTTGTGCAAACACTTGGGCTGTCGCATGGCGTGAACGTCAAGGCCGGGCGTTTTCTGTCGGGCATCGGTTATCTCAACAGCCAGCACGCGCATGCCTGGGATTTCGTCGATGCGCCGCTCGCCTACCAGGCTTTCTTCGGCGGCCAGTACAAACCCGACGGTGTGCAGCTCACCTGGCTGGCGCCGACCGAACGTTTTCTTGAGGTCGGTCTGGAAGCGGGCAATGGCAGTGCGTTTCCCGGCAATGACCGCAGCAAGAACGGCTTTGGCGCCACCACGTTGTTTGCGCATGTGGGCGACGATCTCGGCGTCAGCGCCAGCTGGCGTGCTGGAGTTTCGTATCTGCGCACGAATGCCAGCAATCGCAGCTACACCGACAGCGATCATCTGGGCGTCGATGTGACCAATGCCTTCACAGACCGAAGCGATGTGTGGATCGTCGACGGCATCTACAAATGGGCACCCAACGGTAACGCAGCACAAACCAGTTTCAAATTGCAGGGTGAGTATTTCCGCCGCAAGGAAACCGGCACCCTGTTCTACGATACGCAGGCCCAATCATTAGGCAGCAGCAGCGCGCCCTCTCTGAATACGCAATCGGGTTGGTATGTGCAAGGGGTCTATCAATTCATGCCGAAGTGGCGCAGTGGTTTGCGCTACGACCGGCTCGATTCCGGTTCGCTCGCACTCAATGGTCTCAACCCCGGCGACTTCGCGCGCTTGTCTGAATATCACCCCACTCGTGCAAGCTGGATGCTCGATTATTCGCCCTCCGAATTTTCCCGTCTGCGCCTGCAACTGGCACGCGACCGCAGCCGTCCCGACGCGATCGACAATCAACTGTTCCTGCAATACCTCATGAGTCTGGGCACCCACGGCGCCCACACTTTCTAGGAGTCTGTCATGAATGATGCATCAAAAAAAATCTGCTTCACGCTGTTGTGCGCCGTGCTGGCACTCGCCACACAACCCGCACGTGCGGCCCTCAATGTGCTCGCCTGCGAGCCGGAATGGGCGGCGCTGACGACCGAGCTGGGCGGCGCTCACATCAATGTGACCAGCGCCACCAATGCGCTGCAAGACCCGCATCAAATTCAGGCGCGCCCGAGCCTGATCGCCAGGGCGCGCAATGCCGAGCTGTTGGTATGTACGGGCATGGAACTGGAAGTGGGTTGGTTGCCGATCCTGCTGCAGCAATCGGGCAATCCAAAAATTGCGCCGGGACAACCGGGGAATTTTGCTGCCGGCGATTTTGTGCCGCACCTCGAAGTACCCAACCGCTTGGATCGCAGCGACGGCGACGTGCATGCGCAAGGCAATCCGCATATCCAGACCGACCCGCACAACATCGCACGCGTTGCCGCAGCATTGAGCCAGCGCCTGCGCGAACTCGATCCGCCCAACGCAACGCTTTACCAACAGCGCTACCAGGAATTTGCAACGCACTGGAACGCCGCCATGCAAAAGTGGGAACAGCAAGCCGCGCCGCTCAAGGGTATGGCCATCGTCGAACACCACAAGAATCTGGAATATCTCTTGCACTGGCTCGGCCTGCGCGTGGTCGGCACACTGGAGCCCAAGCCGGGTGTGGAACCCAGCGCCGCGCATCTGGCGGAATTGCTCGCACAATTGCAGCGGCAACCCGCACGCATGGTGCTGCGCGCCGCGTATCAGGATGAGCGCGCGTCGCAATGGCTCGCCGAGCATGCGCAGATTCCGGCGGTGGTGTTGCCGTTTACCGTCGGCGGTGATGCGCGCGCGCAGGATTTGTTCGGCGTGTTCGACGACACCGTGCAACGTTTGCTGGAGGCCGCCAAATGAACTTTTCCATACTTGATCTGACCATCATTCTCCCGGCCTTTCTGGCCGGCGTGCTGGTGCTGGCCACGCATGTGCCGCTGGGCGCTGAGGTGCTCAAGCGCGGCATCGTCTTCATCGATCTGGCCATCGCGCAGATTGCCGCGCTCGGCGTCATCGTCGCCGACATGACGGTGCCCGATACCCACGGTGCACTGGTGCAGATCGCCGCCGGTGTCGCAGCAGTGCTCGGCGCGCTGCTGCTGACGTGGACTGAAAAACGCTGGCCCGAAGTACAGGAAGCGCAGATCGGCGTCCTCTTCATACTGGCCGCTAGCGGTGGGCTACTCCTGCTCGCGCATAACCCGCACGGCGGCGAACACTTGCGCGATTTGCTGGCGGGTCAGATTTTGTGGGTGCGCCCCGAACAGTTGTGGCTCCCCGCGCTCGGCACGGTGGCCATTCTTGCCCTGCTGTATTTTTATGGGCAGCGCCTAGGCCGGCTCGGTTTTTATCTGCTGTTTGCGCTCGCCGTCACCGCCTCGGTGCAACTGGTCGGTGTCTATCTGGTGTTCGCCAGTCTGATCGTCCCTAGTCTCGGCGTGCGCCAGTATCGCGCATCGCGCCGCCTGCCACTGGCCTACACCATCGGCATCGCCGGTTACGCCAGCGGCCTGCTGCTCTCGGTTGTGTTCGACTTGCCCTCGGGCGCGCTGATCGTCTGGTGTCTGGCCGCGCTGGCCATCACGGTCTATGCCGCGGGGCCGCGGGCCGGCAGCGTTACAGAGAAATGAGCAGGCTCAGGGCGGGCAATTTATTGCCCACACGTATAATTTATGCTTGTGACAACGTCGGCAACAAATTAGCCAGCGACATGGCGCTCGTTTTTTTGAGCGCTTAACGCAAGAATCTGTGCCAAAACCGCATTCTTTTTGATGGAGAATGGCGGCTCTGACACACGATTAGAGAAGAAAGTTATGGTAGCAGAAAGCCTTGCTTCTTCTTATGACGCACTGCCGCGAAACCGAACAGCCCTATTCCGAACAAAATCACAGAAGCCGGCTCAGGCACCACCTGCGCTCCCTGTACTACATCAAAAGCAACCTCACCAATTGCACAGGCGGCGAAGCTGCCTGGAAGTGCTTGCGGGCAACCGGACATCTCAAAGCGGATGAACTGGGCACTCGTCGTTGCGAAAGAGAACACGTCCGCCGGATAGTCGGCAAGCGGATTATCGGTTGGCACCAATCCGAGAGCAAGGGTCGAAAATGTTATGCCATCAAGGGAAGTCGAAAGATCAAGGCTGCCAATGCCAGAACTTTCCTCATTCCAGAGGGCTAATCGAGCAATGTTATATGCAGCCCCCATGTTATATGTGACCGTCGCGCTCGTTGTGCCGGAATTGCTGAACCATTCACAGCACCCAAAAATTAGAGTGTGGGTCGGACCAGTCCCGATATAAGTATCAAAATCGGTAACACCACTCACAAAACCAGATGAAAGACCGGCCTGGTTGAGTGTATTGGTTATTGAACCGAAACCAGGCCCACCAAGATCAATTACGGCGCTTGTTGGACTCTGAATAACGCCTGCTGCAACATTAGGGGCGAAGCTGGCCATACAGGCAACGAATGATGCAATCAAGAATTTGGCTTGGATATTCATTTTCCCTCCTAAATTAAATTTCGTTTAACGCCAATCCATACAAGCATGAATCATGCCGAACGCCGCAGACGGCTCGCAAGGGCTTGTTCTTAAATAAGTTTTTTTTGCAACCGAGATCGTTTTAAAAGTGGAACCGTAAATTCTATCGACAAAAGGAGGCTTGTGGCCTGTCAAGAATATATAGCCTGTGTGGATTGGGAACACAGCACTGCTTCGGTGCCGATCGTCAAAGCGGCTGACGCACAGTGCGGAAGTGACCGCCGCCAACGCGTACGACAAGCATCTGCTTCGAGTTATTGCGCAGAGGTGAGGAACGTGTCTATGGCGACATTCCTATGCCAGTCAGAAAGGATTGATCCAACAAGGCACCCAAGGCGTAAGACTTCATCAACCAGCAGACGCTGTGGCGGTGAGCTTGACGGAGCGTAATATTCGGCACTTGCGTAACTACCCCCGCCAGCGAAATTCTCAAGCTTAGTATATTGCCCAAGGAAGGTCAGGCGCACCGCGCCAATCGGGCCGTTACGTTGTTTACCGATGATGATCTCGGCGGTGCCCTTGTCTTGCGAGCAACATCGAACAGCATCGAAGGTGCCGGAGTCCAATTAAACTTCAAGAAGTTCGATGTGGCTATTGATGCACAGAAAGCGCCCGCGCAATCCGATGTCGTCCCACTTGCGTACGCGGCACCCTGCCGCCAAACCAGCTACGCACATCTTCTTCCAGCCCGATGCCGTGCATGTAGTTGTAGAGCGCTTTGTTGAGCGCGACGCCGAGGGTGTCGTGATCGGTGCCGGTGGGGTCGATGAAGCCGACGTCGTTGGTGGCGAAGGAAATGGGGGGCAGCGGTTCGAGGGTGATGCCGTACTCTTCCGGGTGCTTGCCGACGGGAGAATGCACGGTGCAGGCGAAGCGGTGGAAGAAGCCGGATTGCAGGCAGCCTTCCTCGAACAACTGACGCACGTATTCGAGTGCATCGACAGTGTCCTGCACTGTTTGCGTGGGAAAGCCGTACATCAGGTAGGCGTGCACCAGCACACCAGCGTCGGTGAAGGCGCGCGTGACGCGGGCGACCTGATCGACCGAGACGCCTTTCTTCATCAAATTGAGCAGCCGGTCGGAGGCGACTTCCAGGCCGCCGGAGATGGCGATGCAGCCGCTGTCGGCCAGCAGCTGGCATAGCTCCGGCGTGAAGGATTTTTCGAAGCGGATGTTGCCCCACCAGGAGATCGAGACATTGCGGCGGAGCAATTCCTGCGCGAGCGCCTTGAGTGCTTTCGGTGGCGCGGCTTCATCGACAAAATGAAAGCCGGTCTGGCCGGTTTCGGCGATGATGGTCTCGATGCGGTCGACCAGCAGCGTGGCCGAGGCGGCTTCGTAGCGCGAAATGTAATCGAGGCTGACGTCGCAGAAACTGCATTTCTTCCAGTAGCAGCCGTGCGCAACGGTGAGTTTGTTCCAGCGCCCGTCGGACCACAGCCGGTGCATGGGGTTGAGCATGTCGAGCAGCGACAGGTAGCTGTTCAGCGGCAGGCCATCCCAGGTCGGCGTGCCGACTTCGGCGAACGGCACATCAGGTTCGGCGAGGTTGATGTAGCGTACCTGCGCAGTTTCTTTGTCGCAGACAAAGGTGCGCACCAGCCGCTGTTGCGAACGTTTGCCTTGCAGGTGTTCGAGCAGCGCGAGCAAGGGACGCTCGCCGGCATCGAGACAGATGTAATCGAAATAGTCGAACACGCGCGGCTCGGTGAGCGAGCGCAATTCCGTGTTGACGAAGCCGCCGCCGAGTGCGATGACGATCGATGGGTCGTGCGCCTTGATGCTCTGCGCGATGCGAAACGCGGCGTACACCGCACCCGGGAACGGCACCGAAACCAGTACGAGACTGGGCGCGTGTTTCTTCACAGCCTCCAGTGTCAGCTCGTGCAGGGTGTGATCGACCAGATTAAGCGGCGCGGCCAGCGCCTTGGCGAGTGGATCGAACGTCGGCTGACTCTGCGCCAGCGATTCGGCGTAGCGCACGAATTCGAAACGCGGATCGACCGCATCGCGCAGCACATCGGCAATGTCGTTCAGGTACAGCGTCGCCAGATGCCGCGCGCGATCCTGCACGCCAAGCGCGCCGAATGCCCACCCCAGCGGATCGCCGCCATCGTGGTCGATATAGACATCGAGCGATTCGAAGCGCGAACCTTCCGGCAGAAAATTGCGCCCGCAGATGCGATGCGCAATGGTCGGATCGCGTCCTTGCAGAAAAGCGATGGTCGGCGCGATGGTCGCCAGATAACGATCGAACTGCGCGAGAAAATTTTGCACTGGCAGGGAACGTTTGCGTGGGGCAATCGCCTCGGTGCGCTCACGAATCGATAGCAGCCCATCCTGCGAGAACAATTTCAGCACCAGCGCCAGCGCGAGATCTTCCTGTACCGCAGCCACCCCGCGCGAGCGTAGAAAGCCGGTCAGGTAGGCGGTCGAAGGGTAGGGCGTATTGAGCTGCGTCATCGGCGGGATGAGCGACAGCACGCGCATGGAGGAGGATGACACTGATGTCTCCTGCATCACCGGCTCACAGCCAGCGACCCACCTTCATTCGGTAGGCAGTAAATTCTGAGCCAAACCGTTCTGCCAGTGCGCGCTCTTCGGGAACGATCTGGAACCGGGTGAGATAAAGCATGAACAACGGTATCCACAGAAAGACCGTCGCGTTCCTCAGATAAGCCGCCCAGCCCAGCAACACCAGGGTCAAGCCGAGATACATCGGGTTGCGTGTAAAGCGGAAGATGCCGGTGCTGACCACTGCCGTACTTGTTTCAGGTTTGAAGGGATTGATCGTCGTGCGCGCGCGCCGCAGGGCCAGCGCGCCCGCAAGGCTGATCGCCAGCCCCTGGCAAGCCAGCAGCAGCGCAAGCCACAGACGTGTGCTGCCATGGATGGGGAGGGTGAGTTCAAGCGGCGCGAGCGCCCACATCAGGAACGCAAAGAGCAGCGCGAGCAAGGGGGGCGGGATTTTCAATTCAAGCATTTTCATGGTGGCGGCATAAGGCAAATGATCCAAGCGTCAGTCTAGCAGCCTGTCGGGCTTAAAGAATCGAAGCGAAAAATGTGCTGGGCGAGGGCAGATTTTCCCGCTTTTCAAGCCAATAGTTTTTCCTATTGGCGCAGGAAAGCGGGGAAATATGCACCGGCCAGCACATTATGCAGCCGATTCCTTTAAGCCCGACAGGCTGCAAATAGGCGGCACTTTGTTTGGCCGGGTGGCTGAGGCTAGCGGCCACCGGCAAAGCCCTGTTGTCGCCAGGCTTCAAACACTACAACGGCGACCGCATTCGATAGATTGAGACTGCGGTTGTCCGGGCGCATCGGCAGGCGGATACGTTGCGTGGGCGGAAAGGATTCGCGCAACGTCACCGCCAGGCCGCGCGTTTCGGCGCCGAACACAAAATAATCACCGGGTTGAAATTGCATGTCGACAAAGACTTGCGCGCCGTGCGTGGTCAGCGCGAACAGACGCGCGGGGTCGGGTTTTTCGGCGGCAAGGAACGCTTCCCAACTTGCGTGCACGATCAGCGCAGTGAACTCGTGATAGTCCAGCCCGGCGCGGCGCATCTTCGCATCGTCGAGCGGAAAGCCGAGTGGTTCGATCAAGTGCAATCGCGCGCCGGTATTGGCGCACAGACGGATGATGTTGCCGGTGTTGGGCGGGATTTCCGGTTCGACCAGGACGACGTTGAACATTTTGAATTTTTCACAATCAATCAATGAAATTCCGGTGTGCGGGCGATCACGATATTGATCACAGACGCAGCGCCTGCATGTTTCAGTGTGCGAGCGATCTCTGCCAGCGTGGCGCCGCTGGTCATCACATCATCGACGACGGCGATGCGCTGACCCTGCACCTTACCCACGCAGGCAAATGCGCCACGCACATTTTTCAAACGATCTTTGCGCGACAGACCCACTTGCGGCGGCGTGTCGCGTACCTTCACCAGACTGTGTGTGTCGAGCGGCTGCTGGGTGTGGCGCGCCAGATGACGTGCGATTTCCAGTGCCTGATTGAAACCGCGTTCGCGCAAGCGCTGGGTTGACAGCGGCGCGGGCATCAAACAATCCATCGGCACCGGTGCCGAACACTGCCGCACCCACGCTTGCGCGAGCAATGCGGCATAGGGCAGGCGATGGCCGAACTTCAGCGCCGCCAGTGCGGCATCCCACGGCGCGGCATAGTCGAACGCGGCATAAGTGCGGTCAAACGGCGCCGCGTCCGCGAGGCAGGCGCCGCAGTGCGTGACCTGTTGATCCAGCATGCGCTGGCCGCAACCGTGGCAGCGCAGCACAGTGGTGAAATGCTGCTGGCGGCAGGCTGCGCACAACAGGTCTTTGGAAGCCACTCCGCACACGCCACAGTGATTCGGCAAGGCAAAACGCAACAAGCCCTGCGCACACAGCGCCAGGGGGCGAAGTGGCGCGGTGAGGGCAGCGAACTTGGGCAATGTGAACATGGGTGTTGTTTATACTCCAGCCCCATGGTCTCCAGCAAACCCTCCCTGATCGATCCATTTTCAGTACGCCGCAACTTTCTGCGGCGTGCCGATGCGCCACCCGGCTTGCGTGCATTGCTGGCGCGCGAAATCGGCGGACGCATGCTGGAGCGCCTGGCCTGCATCCGGCTGGAACCGCAATCCCTGCTCGATGCAGGCTGCGCCGATGGCGGTGCGCTGCCCGGTTTGCGCGAGCGCTTTCCACACGCGCTGCCGCTTGCGCTGGATAGCTGTCTGCCGTCCTTGCAGCAGGGCCGTCAGAATATACGTGCTGCACGCAGTTTTCTTGAGCGCCTGTGGCCGCGCCGCAGCGCGCACAGCCCGGCCTGGCTGTGCGCCGATTTCGCACAACTGCCGCTGGCCAGCAACAGCCTCGATCTGCTGTGGAGCAACCTCGCGCTGCACTGGCATGACAACCCCGCGCAAGTGTTTGCCGAATGGGAACGCGTTTTGCGCGTGCAGGGTTTGGTGATGTTTTCCTGTTTCGGCCCCGATACCGGCAAGCAATTGCGCGCCGTGCTGGGTGAAGATGCGCCACGCCGTCTGTTGCCCTTCATCGACATGCACGATCTGGGCGATGACCTCGTGCACGCCGGTTTTGGCGCGCCCGTGATGGACATGGAGCAACTCACGCTGACCTATGCCACGCCTGAACAGTTGCTGGCCGAGCTCGCCAGTCTGGGTGGCAACCCTCTGCAGGCACGGCCGCGCGGACTGCTGTCACGCGAGCGCTATCGCCGCTGGTGCGACGGCTTGCGTGCATTGGCGGGCGTCGACGGCCGCATTCCATTGACGATCGAAGTGATCTACGGTCACGCCTGGAAAGCGCAGCCCAAACAACAGCGTACCGCCGAAGGGTACGTTACGGTTGCGCTCGACCAGTTGCGCGCCGCGCGCCGCCCCTGAAACAAGCTGCCTTGCATGCAAAAAATTGTCACTGAGTGTGCATCGGTACGCGCTCAACTTGCTGCCGCCCCCCTGAAAACCCTATAATCCACAGGTTTTTTTGCGCCGCAGGATGTTGTTGCGCGCTTGGCGCGCCGTTATGGCGCTGTCGGGTTGATTTTCCTGATGCCGTTTGCGACATTTCCCCGCGCTTTGCGCACTGGAAAATGAGAGGGGCAGGCGGAAGATGACGTGGCGTTGTCGAGATGACTAACTTATCGTGGTATTGAGGGCTCTATGAAATTAAACCGCTTTCGCAGATTTTTCAGCGCCGTCTGGTTGGCCGCAGCGACCAGTCTGATGATGGCTCCCGCCTGGGCGGTTAACGACAGCGTCGGTGGCCCGAAAGTCAATCAGCTGAATCTGCACGAACCCGCCACCAAGCTGGCCGCCGATATCGGTTGGTTGCACTGGGCGATGCTGATCATCTGTCTGGTGATTTTCATTGGCGTGTTCGGCGTGATGTTTTATTCGATCTACGCCCACCGCAAATCGAAAGGCCACAAAGCCGCCACCTTCCACGAAAGCATGACCGCCGAAATCGCCTGGACCATCGTGCCGTTGGTGATCGTGATGGGCATGGGCGCGATGGCGACCAAGTCGGTGGTGGCGATCAAGGACACGTCCAACGCCGATATCACCATCAAGGCCACCGGCTATCAATGGAAATGGGGTTACGACTATCTCAAGGGTGAAGGCGAAGGCATCGGCTTCCTGTCGAATATTGCGACCCCGCGCGAACAGATCGACGACAAACAATTTCCCGATGCCGCCGCCAAACGCGCGGGCAACGACAATTACTTGATTGAAGTGGATAACCCGCTCGTGGTTCCCATCGGTAAAAAAGTGCGCATGGTGCTGACCGCCAATGACGTGATTCACGCCTGGGCCGTGCCGTCGTTCGCGGTCAAGCAGGATGCGATTCCCGGCTTTGTGCGCGATACCTGGTTCCGCGCCGAAAAGATCGGCACCTATCGCGGCGAATGTCAGGAATTGTGCGGCAAGGATCACGCCTTCATGCCCATCGTGGTGAACGTCGTGAGTGCCGAGGATTACAGCAAATGGGTGGACGGTAAGAAGAAAGAACTCGCTGCTCAAGCCGACGATCCGACCAAAACCTACACGCTGGACGAATTGAAATCGCGCGGCGAAAAAGTTTTTGGTTCGAATTGCGCGGCGTGTCATCAGGCCACCGGCAAGGGCATTCCCGGCACGTTCCCGGCTCTGGATGCTTCGGCCAATGTGCTGGGCGAGAAAGCGGGACAGATTGACATTCTGCTGCATGGCAAGAACGTGATGCCTAAGTGGGCCGCGCTCAGCGATGTCGAACTGGCCGCTGTCGCCACCTACACGCGCAATGCCTGGAGCAATGCGGGCAAAGGCAAGGACCCCATCGTTCAGCCAGCGGACTTTACCGCTGCCCGCAAATAACATCTAGCTAACACAAGTATTCGTCAGGAGAAGCGCATGAGCTCTACCACTCTCGACCACGGCCACGCCGGCCACGATCATCATCCGCATGGCTGGCGTCGCTGGTTGTTTGCCACCAACCATAAAGACATTGGCACGCTGTACCTGATTTTCTCGTTCGTCATGCTGCTGATCGGCGGCGTGCTGGCCCTGATGCTGCGCACCGAGTTGTTCCAGCCCGGCCTGCAATTCTTTGAGCCCGAGTTTTTCAACCAGCTCACCACCATGCACGGCCTCATCATGGTGTTCGGCGCGATCATGCCGGCCTTCGTCGGTTTCGCGAACTGGCTGATCCCGATGCAGATCGGCGCGGGCGATATGGCGTTTGCGCGCATGAACAACTTCAGCTTCTGGCTGCTGCCGGTGGCCGGTCTGCTGCTGTCCACCTCGTTCTTCGTCCCCGGCGGTGCCACCGCCGCAGGCTGGACGCTGTACGCGCCGCTGTCCACGCAAATGGGCATGGGCATGGACATGACCATTTTCGCCGTGCACATCATGGGCGCGTCTTCGATCATGGGCTCGATCAACATCATCGTCACCATCCTCAACATGCGCGCGCCCGGCATGACGTTGATGAAAATGCCGCTGTTCTGCTGGACTTGGCTGATCACCGCTTATCTGCTGATCGCCGTGATGCCCGTGCTGGCCGGTGCGATCACGATGGTGCTGACCGACCGCCATTTCGGCACCAGCTTCTTCAACGCGGCCGGTGGTGGTGACCCGGTGATGTACCAGCATATTTTCTGGTTCTTCGGTCACCCCGAGGTCTACATCATGATTTTGCCGGCCTTCGGTATCGTGTCGGAAATTATTCCCGCGTTCGCACGCAAAAAATTGTTTGGCTACAGCTCGATGGTGTATGCCACTTCGTCGATCGCGATTCTCTCGTTCATCGTCTGGGCGCACCACATGTTCACCACCGGCATGCCGGTGACCGGGCAACTGTTCTTCATGTACGCGACCATGCTGATCGCCGTGCCGACGGGTGTGAAAGTGTTCAACTGGTTGGCGACGATGTGGCGCGGCTCGATGACTTTTGAAACGCCGATGCTGTTCTCGGTCGGCTTCCTGTTTGTGTTCACCATGGGCGGCTTCACCGGCCTGATCTGCGCAATGGCGCCGATCGACGTGCAGATTCAGGATACCTATTACGTGGTGGCCCACTTCCACTATGTGCTGGTGGCCGGTTCGCTGTTCGCCCTGTTCGCCGGCACCTATTACTGGCTGCCGAAGTGGACGGGTTTCATGTATTCGGAAAAACTCGGCAAGCTGCACTTCTGGTCGTCGCTGATTTCCTTCAACGTCACCTTCTTCCCGATGCACTTTCTCGGTCTGGCGGGCATGCCGCGCCGCTATGCGGACTATCCGATGCAGTTCGCCGACTTCCACAAGATCGCCACCATCGGTGCGTTCTGGTTCGGTCTGTCGCAACTGATTTTCCTGGTGGCCGTGATTCGCGCCGGGCAAGGCAAGGGCGAAAAAGCTACGGCGAAACCCTGGGATGGCGCCACCGGTCTGGAATGGGAGTTGCCGTCACCGGCGCCGTTCCATACGTGGGAAACGCCGCCCACGGTGAAGTGATGCAGGATATGAGTTACACGCAATGAAGCCGGAACAGAAAAACCTTCGCACAGCACTCGTTCTGTTTTCGATTGCGCTGCTGTTTTTCGTCGGCATCATTGTCAAGCTGTGGTTGTTTCGATGAACGTGACTGACAAGCTGCGCCAGCACTTGAGTTGGCGCATGTTGAAAAAGCTGGTGGTCATTGCTGCACTGATGTTTGGTTTTGCCTATGCCCTGGTGCCGCTGTACCGCAAGATTTGCGAAATCACCGGCATCAATGTGCTGACGCAGGTGGATGCGGGCGCGAAGGAGTTTGCCGCCAACACCCAGGTGGATGAGAGCCGCTCGATCACGGTGGTATTCGATGCGAATGCGCAGGGGCCGTGGCGGATCCGTCCGGTCAAGAACAGTCTGCAAGTGCATCCGGGCGCGCTGACGACGATGGTGTATGAAATCGCCAATCAGCAGCACCGGCGCATGGTGGGGCAGGCGATTCCCAGTTATGTGCCGCAATTGGCGGCAAAGTATTTCAAGAAAGTGGAGTGTTTCTGTTTTCAGCAGCAGACGCTGGCAGCGAATGAAGCAAAACAGTTTCCGGTGGTGTTTGTGATTGATCCGGCCGTGCCGAAATCGGTCGATACGATCACCTTGTCGTACACGTTTTTTGAAGTTGCAGGAGCCACGGCAAAATGAATGAATCGCCGAATGAACCGACTGGCGAAGGTTTGAAGCAAGCCGTGTCGCGCAAGGCCAGTTTCGGCGCGACGCTCAAGGCGGTGCTCAGCGCCTTCATCGGCTTGCGCCGGGGTGCGGATCACCGCAGCGACATGGGCAAGCTCAACCCGCTGCATGTGGTCATTGTGGGTGTGCTGGCCGCCATCGCGTTTGTGGTGACATTGATTGTGATTGTAAAGCTGGTCGTGGCCAGTTGAAATGAAATTCTTGAATGTGGTTTGATTGAGGAGAAACACATGGGTGCAGCGTCCATGCATGGCAAAGTCAAAGAAGCGCCGTACTACTTTATTCCGCATCCGTCGCGCTATCCGGTTCTGGCGGGTATTGCGTTGCTGTTTTTTGCGGGCGGCATGTCGCTGTGGGTGAATCACTATGCGATTGGCCCCTGGTCGGTGCTGGCCGGTGTGCTGGGTCTGTTGACGGTATTGTATTTCTGGTTCGGCGACGCCATCGTCGAATCGGAAGGCGGTCAGTACAGCAAGCGTGTCGATCTGTCGTTCCGCTGGAGCATGAGTTGGTTCATCTTCTCCGAAGTAATGTTCTTCGCCGCATTCTTTGGCGCGCTGTTCTACGCCCGCGCCATTTCCATGCCCTGGCTGGCCGACGAAACCCATGCCTGGGTGCTGTGGCCCAATTTCAAGGCGGTCTGGCCCAACCTCGGTACCGTCGCCGGTGCGGTCGAGCCCTTCACCAAAATGTCGCCGTGGCCGATTCCCACGCTGAACACGGCCCTGCTCTTGAGTTCGGGCGTGACGCTGACGATCTCGCACCATGCGCTGCGCGCAGATCACCGCAGCCAGGCGATCTTGTTCCTATTCATCACGATTTTGCTGGGCGCAACCTTCCTGGGCTTCCAGGCGTTTGAATACTTTCATGCCTACACCGAACTGAACCTGAAGCTGTCGTCCGGCATCTATGGCTCGACCTTCTTCATGCTCACCGGCTTCCACGGTTTCCATGTGACGATGGGCGCCATCATGTTGTCGGTCGTATTGCGCCGCTTGATCCGTGGTGATTTCACCGCCTCGCATCACTTCGGTTTTGAAGGTGCCGCCTGGTACTGGCACTTTGTCGATGTGGTCTGGCTGGGTCTGTATGTGATCGTGTATTGGCTGTAAGTACTCGCGGGACAAATCAACAAAAGGCCGCAAACGCGGCCTTTTGTTTTGGCGCCAGTTAGCGTCGCTTTAGCGCCGAGGGAAACTGATGCCGGTCGGCTCGATCCAACCCATCCACCAGGAAAACAGGATGAACAGGAACAAGAGCACGGACAGGCCGATGCGCCAGGTGAGCGCGTTGACCATGCGATTGGTTCCGCTCTTGTCGCGCATCATGAATACCAGTGCCGAGCCGAGGCTGATGAAAATACCGATGAAAGCCAACAGGATGATGATTTTCATGAATCCACTCCAGAATGGAGTCTGCAGTGTATCGCAATAAATCCGGCAATAAGCCTGCGTTCTGGCCGTGGCTCGCACTGGCGCTGGCGGGCGTGGCGCTGACGGTGTCGCTGGGGAACTGGCAAACACGTCGTGCGGCCGCCAAGGAACAATTGCAGCGGCATATTGCGCAAGCCATGCAGGCGCAACCATTGGCGTTCGATGGCCATGTCGACCCCGGCGCGACGCTGGAATGGCGCCGCGTGAGTTTGCGCGGACAGTATTTGCGCGAACGCACGGTGTATCTGGATAACCGCATCCAGAATGTGAGCGGTCAGGGCGTGGTCGGATTTTATGTGCTGACGCCGTTTCAGCTCGAAGATGGCGTGACGCAGATCATCGTCAATCGCGGCTGGATTGCGCGCGATGCGCATCGCATCGGCGCGGTGCCGCCGCATGATAATCCCACCGGCGTGTTGACGGTCGAAGGGGTGTTGCACAAGGAGATTGGTCAGACCTTGCAACTTGCCGCGGCGTCGTCCGCTTCCGGGCCAATTCGCGCCAGCTTCAGCGTGGACGCATATCAACGCGAAACCGGCATGACGCTATCACCATGGATCGTGTACCAACTCGATCGCGCGCAAGAAGCGCGCAGCGATGGTCTCGTGCGCGATTGGCAGTTGCCCGCATTGGGCGTGGAAAAACACCGCGCTTACGCCTTGCAATGGTATGCGATGGCATGTGCGATTGCGCTGGGCACGGTCGTGTGGTTATGGAAACGGTTTAATCGTGGGAATGAAGCATGAATGCAAAGAGCCTCTCGGCGAGACAAAAAGCGGCACGCTGGAAATTGCTGCTGGTGTTTTTGATTTGCGCGGCACCGGTGATTGCTGCGCTGCTGGCCTATTATGTCTGGCCACCGCAAGGCGGCCAAACCAACTATGGCACTTTGATCGAACCGCAACGTCCGGTGCCCGATGCGGGTGTGTTGCGGCTCACGCATCTGGATGGGCGCAGTTTCGATTTGCATGCACTGCGCGGCCGCTGGGTCATGCTTTATGCAAGTCCAGCCGATTGCGATCAGCGTTGCAAGGACACGCTGTTTGCCATGCGCCAGATTCGCTTGATGAATGGCAAGGAGCGTGATCGCATCGAGCGCGTCTGGTTGATGCTGGATGAGGTGCCGGTGTCCACCGAATTGATCCGCGAATACGATGGCATGTGGATGCTGCGCGCCAGCGTGGAGGAATTGCAGAAATTCCTGCCCTTGCCAGCGGCGCCCGATGCTGCGCTACCCGATCATGTCTGGCTGATCGATCCGCTCGGCAACCTGATGATGCGTTTCCCGAAAGACGCCGACCCCAAGCGCATGCACAAGGATCTGGCCAAACTGCTCTATACGACCAAGGGCTGGGTGATGAATGCCACCACGCTGCCACCGAAGTCAGTGCAATAATTTTCCATCCTGAATAACTTTTCTCGACCTCATGACGTCACCTTCCGCACTCTGGCAATTCTCACTCAACTACGGTCACGCCCTGATCTGGGGTGGCTCGCTGCTGTTTCTGATGATCATGGCAGTCAGCTTTCTCACCACGCGCCAACTGGCGCTGCTCACCACCGTCATCACGTTCGGGCTGGTGGTGCTCGGTGCGTATGTGCGCCTGTCTGACGCCGGACTGGGTTGCCCCGACTGGCCCGGTTGTTATGGCGCACTGTCGCCGGAGCATGCGAAGTCGGATATCACTGCGGCGCAGTCGCTGGCGCCCGATGGCCCGGTGTCGCTGCCCAAAGCCTGGAAGGAGATGGTGCATCGTTACACCGCTTCGCTGGTGGGCGCGCTGATTGTTGCACTGTTGTTTCGCGTGTTGCTCAACCGCCGTCGTCTGCGTGATCTGGGCGCGCCCGAATGCCGCATCGGCCTGCCTTTGCTGCTGTTGGGCGTTGTGGTTTTGCAGGGCTTGTTTGGCAAGTGGACGGTGACACTGAAGCTCTATCCCGCCGTCGTGACCGGGCACTTGCTGGGCGGGCTGCTGTTGCTGTTCCTGCTCACCCTCTACACCATGAGTCAATTTCGCGTGCGTGCGACTACGCCGACACTACGCCCGGCGGCGCTGTTTGCGCTGCTTCTGGTGGTGACGCAAATCACTCTCGGTGGCTGGGTCAGCACCAATCATGCAGCCCCGGCGTGTGGCGAATTGCCCTTGTGCCAGCAGCAACTGCTGCCGCCGATGGAGTTTGCGGAAGCGTTTCAAATCAATCGCGCACTCGGTCAAAATGCCAGTGGCCAACCTTTGTCGCTGCAAGCGCTCACGGCAATTCACTGGGCCCACCGCATGTTCGCGCTGGTGGTGTTCGTTTTTCTCTGTGCGACGGTGCTCAAGCTGCTGCGCAGTCCTGGGCTGCGGCTCATCGGTCTGGGCATCGGGCTTGTGCTGTTGATTCAGATTACGCTGGGCCTGACGGTGGTGTATGCCATGTCCTCCAGCCATTTGCATCTGGACTGGCAGCTGCCCATCGCCGCCGCGCATAACGCCGGGGCCGCGCTGCTGCTGGCGTTGTTGACGATGCTAAACTACCGCGCCTTTGCCAAGGCCTGAAGCCAAGGCCTGGAAGATCTTTCCCGTAACGATCGTTCGATTCTTAAATGCAGCAAGTCATCCCCAACCCCACTGCCCACAAGCTCGCCCAGTATTACGCGCTGACCAAACCGCGCGTGACGCAACTGGCGGTATTTTGCGCGGTGATCGGCATGTTTCTGGCCACGCCGGGTGCGCCGGGTTGGCGCATCGTGCTGGCCGCAACCGCTGGGATCTGGTTGCTGGCCGGTGCGGCCTTTGCCGTCAACTGCGTACTAGAACAACACATCGATGCGCGCATGGCGCGTACGCGGGCGCGGCCGCTGCCGCGCGGCGCGATTACTTCCAAACAGGCACTACTGTTTTCCGCGCTGATCGGCAGCGTGGGCGCGGCCGTTTTGTATGCGCTGGTCAATCCGCTGACGATGTGGCTGACCCTGGCCACTTTCGTGGGTTACGCGCTGATCTACACCCTGCTCTTGAAACCGGCCACGCCGCAAAACATCGTCATCGGCGGTCTGGCCGGTGCAATGCCGCCCGCGCTGGGATGGGCCGCGGTGGCCAATGCGGTGCCGGTACAAGCCTGGGTGCTGGTGCTGATTATTTTTGTCTGGACGCCGCCGCATTTCTGGGCGCTGGCTTTGTATCGCAGCAAGGATTACGAGAATTCCGGTCTGCCGATGCTGCCCATCACGCACGGCCCGGAATTCACCCGGCTGCATGTGTTGCTCTACAGCTTCGCTTTATTTGGCACCACGCTGCTGCCTTTTGCAATTCGGATGAGCGGGTTTGTTTACCTCATCAGTGCGGTGGTGCTGGGCCTGGTGTTCATTGGTTTTGCCTGGAAAATTTACCGCAACTATTCCGATGCCTTGGCACGCAGCGCGTTTCGTTTTTCGATTCTGTATTTGTCGCTGCTGTTTGCGGCTTTGTTGCTTGATCATTATCTGAAAGCATGAGCATGCGGCCGATTTTTTCTCTGCTGTCAGCTTGGTTGCTTTGCATTGCGCTGGCCGCTTGTGATTCCAAGCCGACCTTCAACAATGTCGATATCACCGGCGCGCCCTACGGCAAGGACTTTGCGCTGACCGACCACACCGGCACGCCGCGCACGCTGGCCGATTTCAAAGGCAAGGTGGTGGTACTGTTTTTTGGTTATACCCATTGCCCCGATGTATGCCCGACCGATATGGCCGAATGGGCGGCGGCGCTGCAAAAGCTGGGCGCCGATGCAGCACGTGTGCAAGTGTTGTTTGTCACCTTCGACCCCGAGCGCGATACACCGGCATTGCTGGCCAGGTATGTGCCCAGCTTCAACCCCACCTTCCTCGGCCTGTATGGCGATCTGGCGACGACGCAGAAGACCGCCAAGGACTTCAATGTCTACTATGAAAAAGTCCCCGGCAAAACGCCGCAAGACTATACGATGAACCATAGCGCGGGCAGCTATGTGTTCGACCCCACGGGACAACTACGCTTGTTTGTGCGTCACGGCCAGGGCATCGATGCGCTGGCACATGATCTGCGCGAGCTACTGTAAAGAACGGATACTTGCCTTCCATTCCGGCCATCCTAAGATGTAGTGTCCACCTTGAAGGGAGACACCATGGAGCACTCTGGTACGCACGGCTGGCAGGAAGCGTTTCAAAGCAATCCCGGCCAATACCCGCATCGCTTGGCGGCACGTTTTCCGCATGTCGTGAAGCGTCTTTCGGAAAGCTGGGACAGTCCTGAACTTGCGCGTGCCTGTTTCAGAGATCTTCTTACGCCGCAGCGTCCGCAGCGTCGCGGTTTTCCAGAAGAGGTTTACCTGGAAATTTTCTCCTTGTCGCAATTGTTTGAGCGCTTGCATAAGAACAAGCAACCGGCTGCGGATATTTACTGGAATTGGGTGGCCAACTAATCCAGTAGCGCGCCCACATGCGCGACCGCACTCGCGGCCAGCGCATCAAGCGCATAACCACCTTCCAGCGTGCTGATGACACGCCCGTTGCAGTGCCGGTTGGCGACGGCGACCAGTTGCTGCGTGACCCACGCATAGTCGTCCTCGACCCAATTCAGCCCCGCCAGTGGATCGGCGCGATGCGCATCGAAACCGGCCGAGATGAACAACAGCTGTGGCGCAAACTGATCCAGCGCCGGCAGCCAGACCTCTTCCACGGCTTGCCGTAATAGTCTTCCATTGCTGCCGCTTGGCAGCGGTACATTGACCATGTTTTCTCCCAAGGGTTGTTCACCGGAATAGGGATAGAGCGGGCTTTGGAAAGTGGACACCATCAATACACCGGGCGCATCGGCAAAAATTGTTTCGGTGCCATTGCCGTGATGTACATCAAAATCGGCCGCCGCCACGCGCTGCGCGGAATGGGCAGCCAACGCATGCGCCATGCCGACGGCAACATTGTTGAAGAAACAAAATCCCATCGCGCGTCCGCGCTCGGCATGGTGTCCCGGTGGGCGCACATTGCAAAAGGCGCGTTGCACCTCGTCGCGCAACACCAGATCGACGGCGAGCACCAAAGCACCGGCTGCATGCCGCGCGGCCGTCAAGGTATGGGGATTCATCACCGTGTCGGCATCAAGGGCGTGATAACCGTGGGCAGGCGCTTGTTCGCAGATGGCTTGAAGATGGTGTGTTGCGTGAACGCGTTTTAACTGTTCATCACTGGCGGCGGGTGCAGTGTAGGCCTGCATACGTTCAAGCAAGTTCGCATGCGTCAGCGCCAACTCAATCGCGCGTACGCGCTGGGGCGATTCTGGATGACCCGCGCCCATTTCATGCAACAGGCTGCTGGGGTGGGTGATGTAGGCACAATCGGTACCAAAGGTCATGACGCCTCCCAATCGACAAAATACTGACACGGCTGCGCACCGGACTTCCCATTTGTGTCAACAAACTTTGCACATTGGGTGCGGGATTTCACACAAGATGCAGCTTATCTCCTATTCTTGAAGAGAAACAGGTGCTTTTCGCTGTACGTATGCAGGTGGCACCAATATTGCGAAGTCTAGGGCACGATGTTTGATTCAAGTTTATTGGTGCACTGCCGAAATTCAATCAGCAGTGCATAAAAAGCTAGAAGGGAAAAATCATGCATAAGACAGAAGAGCCCGCCCTGGATCCGGCGTTTGTGATCCCGACGGATCGGATTGGCCGCTATCAACTGACCAGTGTGCTGGGCCACGGATCCATGGCCTCGGTCTATCTGGCGCACGATCCGGTGCTCGATCGCGATGTCGCCATCAAAACGCTCAACCCCGGCGGCGGCAAACTGGCCCATTTGTTTGAAGAGAATTTCATCAATGAGGCGCGTGCCGTCGCACGCCTGAACTATCCCAACATCGTCACGATTTTCGAGGCCGGCAAAGCCGATGGCTATGCCTATATCGCGATGGAATATCTTGAAGGCCGCGACTTGCGCCAATTGATCTGGGATGAAACCGAGCTGAGCTTCGTGCAGATCGGCGACTTGCTGCATCGTGTGGCACGGGCGCTCGACTATGCGCATAACAATGGCGTGATTCATCGCGACATCAAACCCGCCAATATTTTTCTCGTGAGAAAGAACCGGCCCAAGATCCTCGATTTTGGTTTGGCCAAACTGCCCATGGATGCGGCGCTGGACTTGGGGCTGGCCCCGCATCAAAGCCAAGTTACCGGCACTCCCTTCTATATGTCGCCGGAGCAGGTGGCAGGCAAACCACTGGATCATCGCTCCGACATTTTTTCGCTGGGCGTGATCCTGTACGAGCTGCTGACGCATCACAAGCCTTTTGCCGGACCGCGCCCGCAAGAGGTGATAGATCAGATTCTGCATTACACGCCACCGCTGCCGCGCGAATTGCGCTCCAATGTGCCCCATGAACTTGAGTTGATCGTTGCGCGCGCCTTGGCAAAAGACCCTGACAAACGCTACCAGTCCGCCTACGATATGGCCAAAGATCTGGGGCGCTACGCTGCCAAGGCAGGTGCCAGCAAGGTATTGAAACAGGCTCAGGACAGTGCGCGCCGGCATGGCCACAGTTCGCGCCCAGACAGCAACCCGGCCGAAACTTCGCACTCCCCCTTGCATTGGTTGAAGGCGAAGCTGAACAGCCACTGGCTGCCAGAATGGCATGCCCACGCCACGACACAAATGACCCGGTAGGCTGCCGCCCCCTCGACCTTATTTCAAACCCATATGGGAGTTTATTTTTTTCTGCATTATTTTAGCCACGCCCCCTTGCCATGTCCCCGTCGCATGGTTTAACCTCGCGTATCGAATTTAAAAGGAGGAGGGGCGTATACCCTACGCACCTTTGGCGGAGACGGCCTGAGAGAAGGCAAGCAGAGAACCCGGGTGTGATCCACCCGGGTTTTTTGTTTTTAAGGGCGCGGGTTCGACAGATAAAAATTGTTTCTTTTGGTCAGAAACAGACAAATGTCAGATTTTATACTCCCGCTATCGCAACCATAGCCGTTAACCTGTAAAAGTGCCTTTCACATGGCCGAAACAAGCGCTTGGATTTTTGACAATAATGATGTTATTGCGTAAATTGGGTGCGGGTGCTCGTTTTCCTTGTCATAGGTCAGACGCAGGGAGCTAAGACCGGATCAAAGAAAAAATGCCTTGGGTATTTATCGAAGGCGCATCTGGTTCAAGTGAACAAAATTTACTGCCGAAGTAATGTGATGAGTAATCGACGCCTTAAAATTGCGGCCTGCCAGCTGCTCAATTCAGACGACATAAGCAACAACGCCATGCGGGTCTGTCAATATATTGAAGACTGCGCGGAGCAAGGTGTTGCGCTCGTTGCCTTTCCCGAAGGCGTTCTCTACGGTTACTGCTGCCGCACTGACTTCTGGGAAAAAATGACCCCCGAGGTTTTTCGCGACGCTGAGGCGCAGGTCGCAGAGACTTGCGCTCGCTTGAATATCGCGGCGGTGGTTGGGACCGCGTTTCGCGAAGGCGGAAAATGGCTCAACGGGTTGGCGGCGTTCGATCGTGACGGACGTATGGTTGGCCGTTACGGCAAAACTTTCCTGGGTGGCGATACCTGGTGCGATAACTACAAAGGCAAGATCCCGGTGGTCGAAATTGCCGGCGTGAAAGCGTGCTTTGCCATTTGTCGTGATATCCGATATCCGGAAATTGTGCGCCTGCCAGCGATTCTTGGCGCCCAGATTCTGATTTTCTGTACCTGCGAATCCGGTTTGACGGCCGAATACAAACTCTCCGCCTATCGTGCCATGCCCATCGCGCGGGCTGCGGAAAATGAAATTTATGTGTTGATGGCGAACGCGCCAGCCAACCCGGACAACATCCGTTCGACGGAATCCTCGCACGGTAATTCCAAGATCATCGACCCATTCGGCAACGTCGTGGTTGAGGCGGGATATTTTGACGAACGCGCCGTGGTGGCGGAGGTGGATTTTGCGCTCGCTACGCGGCGTGTGGCGACGCGTGTGTTGAAAGAGCCGACCATCCTGCAGAACTGGTATCACCAAGGGCTGCAATATGTCGACGAAATCGCCCCCAAGGCTGAGCCGAATGGTATTGTGGAGTTGAATACAACACGCAAGCCGCGTTAAGTGTGCAGCTGTTTCAGGCGCTGCGTGGTGCTGTGACCTCATTGATCAGGTGTGGTGCGGGTTTGCCGAGGTAGTACCCTTGCACCATGTCGACATCAAATGACTGCAGGATTTCCAGCGTTGCTGCATTTTCCACTGCTTCGGCGATGGTGCGTAATCCCAAAGCGTGCGACATTTCATTGATGGCTTTGACGAAGGCCCGGTCTTCCTGCTGATCGACCAGCAAACGCGTGAGCGAACTGTCGAGCTTGAGATAGTTCAACGGCAACTGCTTCAGGTACAGCCAGGATGAAAAACCGATGCCGAAATCGTCCAGCGCAAACGTACAACCCAGCTTCTGCATTTCACGCATCATGCGCTGCGCCGGTTCCATGTTGGCGACCGCCGAGCGTTCAGTAATTTCAAAATTGAGCTGCGCCGGATTCAGCTGATAGCGTTCAATCTGTGTCGTCACGAAAGGCACAAACCCCGGCACATCGAGCGTTTGCGCCGACAGGTTGATCCCCAAGGTGACGCTGCGATTTTGCCGTCGCCAGCGCCCCAATTCATGGCAGGCGAGTTGTACGACGCGGAAATCGATCTGACTGATCAGACCACAGGTTTCGGCGACGTCGATGAATTCTCCCGGCAATATCATCTCGCCGTCGTCCCCGGTCATGCGCAGCAACGCTTCATAGTGATGAATCGTACCGTTGCCCGTGACGACGACGGGCTGATAGAACAGCGTGAATTTCTGATTCGCCAATGCGTGTTCGATACGGGCACGCCAGTTCACTTTGCGGCGCATCATTTCCTGGCCGGTATCGTTTTTCTCGAAACAGTGCCAGCGTCCGCCCGGATGTTTGAGCCGCTTGGCGTGGTACATAGCCATGTCGGCGTGGGTCAGTAATTCCTCCACCGTCTGGCCATGTTGCGGATAGAGCACCATGCCAAGACTGATGGAAACGTGATGCGACAGATCACCCAGGCGTATTGTGATCGACGATAAATTTTGCACCAGTCTTTCGGCCGCTTGCTTGGCGCCTTCCTCGTCGGTTTCGTCCAGGATGATCGCGAATTCATCGCCACCCATACGGGCGGGGAGATCAGTGGCGCGCTGGGACTGGCGCAGACGTCCGGCAATCGTACACAACAGGTCATCGCCCGCGCTATGCCCGCCGGTGTCATTGATCAGTTTAAATTCGTCGATGTCGAAATACAGCACCGCACCACCATGTCCATAGCGCCCGGCACGATGCAGAATTTTTTCCAGATCGGCCTCCAAGCGCCGGCGGTTGTAGATCTTCGTCAGAGGATCGTGGTCGGCCAGCCAGGCGAGGTTTTTTTCAGCCTTACGGCGCAATGTCACATCGACCCCGATGCACAAGACCGCACTCTCGTCGTCGCTTCCCTTCAGCCGTGTGTGATGCCAGTCGATCACCAGCGAATCGCCATCCTCGCGCTCGAGCACTGACTCATGGTTGAAGTGCGTTTGCTGTCCGCGCAAAAGTTTCATCAAGCTGTCGCCAATGCGTTTGGACGATCCTTCTTCGATCATGGCATCGGTAAAGGCGTGCTGGACAAGTTCGCCTTCCGACATGCCCGCTAATCGACAGCCATGATCGTTGACATAGAGAATGATGCCGCTCTCGTCGAGCAGCATGACGATCAGGCGCGCATGGTCCAGAAGTTGGACAACATTGGAAAATTGGTTCGCCGCAGTGTTTGGACGAGGTAACACAGGCCACACTCCAGTTGGCGCGCATCCGCAGGGCACCATCGCTGCGCCGACACCATTGCCGACGCTCTTGACAAACAGCACAGGCCCCAGGGGCAGTCACCCCATATTACTCAGGAATTACGGTTATGCCACGCAAAAATTGAACTTTACTGGATGATCGCAGCCAGGCCTTGTCTGGTTTCTGCGCAGTATTCTTGCCCGCACAGACACGGTTGTCCGGCAATCCAGACAACCGTCAACGCTGTGCTGAGGTTGTGTCCAGCGATCAGAATTAGTAGAGGAACCGGCCGTCGGCACCGATCATGGTCAGATCGACGAAGCTGCCGCCGTTGTGATCGGTCGGCGAGAACTTGATGTTGATACCGCCAACATCCAGGCTGCCCATGCTTTCAAGTGCATTAACGAGGTTTTCTCGCGTCGGGTTTTTACCGGCGCGGCGCAAGCCCTCCACCAGCACACGGGCGGCAAGATAGCCTTCCATACTGCCATAGGACGATGCATTGTTATTGGACGCTTCCAGCAAACGTTTGAAGTCGCGCACAATCGGCAGCGTACCTTTGGGGTGCGGCGCGACCTGCGAAACGACCAAGCCATAACTGTCCTTGCCCATGTCGCGAACCAGGGCGGTACTGCCCACCAGCGACGTGTTGTAGAACTGCGCGGTGCTGCCCTGCTTGCGCATTTCCTGAATGAATGGAATGGCCTGACTGGACATGCAGAACAAAATCACGGCACCGGGTTTGGCACGATTGATCAGGTACACCGCGCTGCGCGGATCCTTGGAGGTCCGTTCGATCGAACCGCGGGCGACGATGCTCAACCCCAATTTGCTCATCTCTTCGTTGACCGCTTCCAAACCATCCAGACCATGCGCATCGCTCTGATAAAACACGGCGATATTGCGGATGCCGATGGAGGTCAGCTGTTGCACGATACGTGCGGCCTCGTCCGCGAAACTGGCACGTGTATTGAACACGTAACGGTTATACGGAACGCGCAGCAGGTCAGTGCCGGTAACGGCGCCGATGAAGGGCGTTTCGTAATAGGAAAAGACGGGTAGCGCGGCGACTGAAGTGTCGGTGCCCACATAACCCAGCAAAGCTGTCACATGTTTTTTCGTGACCAGTTCGATCGTATTGTCGTGCGCGCGTCCGGGCTGGTTGGCATCATCAAGCGTGATCAACTTCAGCTTGCGTCCGTAAATCCCGCCTTGCGCGTTGACCTGATCGAAGTAGAGCTGAATGCCAAGTACTGTTTCTTCGCCAAGTTCTTTGCTGGAACCCGAGAGAGCGGCGGATTGACCGATGAGAATGGTGTTGGCGGAATCGGCTTCGGTTTCTGCAAAGGCTGGTGCCGAAGTCAGGCTAATCAAACACAGGATGGGCCAAAAAAAACGGTTAATCGATTTCAAATGCATATCCTCATTTCTGTCACTGGACGGGTCTGCCGACTTGATTATACTTTTTGATTTTTCGCCACAATCAATGAGACTGGGTTTGGAAAACATGTACATCAATAGATTTCTTCGATACACTCCGCTGATTCTAGCAAATCGGCACGGACGCGCTTGTAATTTAATTTAGTTTAGTATATCGTGTTTAGTAAAGTCAATGAGGAAATAAAAAGAACTCATGGGCTATTAAGATAAACGAAATACAAGGAGGAGACTTGTATGCGTGTTGTTCAAATGCCAGCGTCAGGGGGTGTATACCCATTTGCGCTCGGCTTCTGTTATGCTCCCGCTGCGAGTTTTCACTCGTCTCAAGTGAGGAGTCTCCGGTAAAGGTTTTTAATGCATGTCGCTTGGCGCAATGAGGCATTCGTTTGAGCCGCGCATGCTGGGTAGTGATCGATAGAAGTCACTGCCTTTTGGGGTACGAGGTTCGAGGTGCAGTATTGGCCTAGCTCTCTGGTTCCCTCTGTCGGGCGTAGAGGTTAATCCGGCCCGGGGCGTAGCCAGTATGGTGCGCTTTTGGTTTTTCAAGAATTGTCACTAACACTAGGAGGAGTTACATGAGCAAGGTACGCAAGTCGCTTCTGACCGCTGTCGTAGGCGCAGGTCTTGCATTGGGCAGCGGTGTCGCCCAAGCAAAAGAACTGACGCTCTGCTGGGCAGCCTGGGATCCGGCCAACGCGCTGGTGGAATTGTCGAAAGATTTCACCGCCAAGACCGGCGTTAACATGAAGTTTGAGTTTGTGCCCTGGACGAGCTATGCAGATCGTTTCTTGAACGAGCTGAATTCCAAGAGCAAACTGTGTGATCTGATCATTGGCGACAGCCAGTGGATCGGTGGTTCCGCTGAGAACGGCCACTACGTCAAGCTGAACGAGTTCTTCGACAAAAACGGTATCAAGATGAGCGACTTCGTTGACGCTACCGTGGTCGGCTACTCGCAATGGCCCAAAGGCACGCCGAACTACTACGCGCTGCCTGCCATGGGTGACTCGGTGGGTTGGACCTATCGTAAAGACTGGTTCGCCAAGCCTGAGCTGCAAAAAGAGTTCAAGGCCAAACATGGCCGCGATCTGGCTCCGCCGAAAACCTGGGCTGAGTTCCTGGATGTTGCCCAATTCTTCCAAGGTCGCGAGATCGATGGCAAGAAAGTCTATGGCGCTTACATCTTCACGGAGCGTGGTTCTGAAGGCATCACCATGGGCGTAACCAACGTTCTGTATCCGTTTGGTTTCGAATATAAGAATCCGAAATCACAAACTCTCGAACTGGAAGGTTTTGTCAACAGTGCGGATTCGGTCAAGGGTCTCGAGTTCTATAAAAAACTCTATGACTGCTGTACCGCTCCTGGTATGACCAACGCTTACATGTCCGAAGGTCTGGATGCATTCAAGTCCGGTCAAGTGGCCATGCAAATGAACTGGTTCGCGTTCTTCCCGGGTCTGTACAAGGCCATGGGCGACAAGATCGGCTTCTTTGCTAACCCCAGCGCGAAAACCAAGGGCGTGCAACTCGGCGGCCAAGGCATTTCCGTGGTGGCCTACTCGGATCACAGAGATGATGCTCTGAACTACATGAAGTGGTTTGCTCAGCCGGACGTTCAAGCCAAATGGTGGAAACTGGGCGGTTATTCTTGCCTGAAGGCAGTGGTCAACGATCCTGGCTTCAAGAAGAGCGCTCCGTTTGCTGCTGACTTCTTGGATTCCATGAACATGGTCAAAGACTTCTGGGCTGACCCGATCTATGCAACGTTGCTGCTCGACATGCAAAAACGGGTTCATGACTACGTGGTTGCCGGCAAAGGCACCGCCAAGCAAGCTCTGGATTCTCTGGTTAAAGACTGGACCAAAGACTTCAAAGACGCAGGCAAGATGTAAGTTCTTGGGGTAAGCGGGTGGTGGGTGCGCTCAAGGTGTGCCTCTCGCCCGCGTATACTCCGATCTATGTCCTCAGCTTCTTATCGACCCCTCTCGCAAGAGAGGGGTTGTGTAAGAGGCGAGGTTTTTTTGGCTGATGTGTTCGTGCATTGTTGTGGCGAACGTAACTCAGGAAATACGCTGTGAATGAAAGTAACCATCAGATTGGCCAGTCGGCAGGCGCGGCTATGTCGCCGCCCTCGGGTGTGACGACTCATCGGTCTGGTCTGTCAGACCGCGCGATCGCGTGGCTGTTTATCACTCCGACGATTGTCTTGCTTCTGGCGATCAACATTTTCCCGTTGATCTGGACCATCTCCATGTCCTTCAGTAATTTCAAGGCGAACATGGGTTGGATGAAAGACAAGAACGTCGGCATCGAGAATTACGTCGATATTCTTACTAATTCGGATATCTGGATTGCAATGCAGACCACGGCACATTTCGTGATCTGGTCGATCTTGCTAGAGGTCCTGCTCGGTTTTGGTCTGGCGCTTTTGATCAACCGCAAATTCAAGGGTCACAGTTTCTGGACCACGGTGATCCTGCTGCCAATGATGTTGTCGCCTGCTGTGGTGGGCAACTTCTGGACGTTCATATTTCAGCCGCAGAGCGGCTTGTTCAACTATGTTGTGGGCTTTATTGCCGGTGTCGATCCTGGTTCGTTCCAGATGATTGGCGATGTCAACTTGGCGCCCTGGACCATCGTTTTGGTGGATACCTGGATGTGGACACCCTATGTGATGCTGATTTGTCTGGCTGGATTGCGCTCCATTCCTGACTACATTTATGAGGCGGCCGAGGTTGATCGTGCCTCCGCATGGCGGCAGTTCTGGTCGGTTACGCTGCCGATGGCGGTGCCGTTCCTGATGCTCGCGATTCTGTTCCGCGCCATTGAAAATTTCAAAATGTTCGACATGGTGAACCTGCTGACCAATGGTGGGCCTGGCTCCCTGACTGAAACCGCGTCGATCACGCTCAAGCGTGCTGCCTTTGAAAAATGGCAGACCGGCTGGTCGTCGGCATTGGCCATCATTCTGTTCGTGGTCGTGCTTGGTGCAGCGAACATCTATGTCAAAGTGCTTAACAAGGTGAAACAACGATGAGCGGCAAAAACACTGCGCATTCGGTCGTCGAGGCTTCGACGCGATCGAAGGCAATTTCAGGTCTGGTGGTTGGGTTCTATGCGCTGGTCACGATTGTCCCGCTTCTGTGGATTTTCCTGGTGAGCTTCAAGACCTCGGCTGATTCGGTCTCTTATCCGCCCAAGGTCATTTCTCAGGCTTCGATTGAAGGTTACTGCAACCTTTTCACGATCACTTCGCGTCAAGATCCGGAATACATTGCGAAAATGCCGCCGCCAACCAGCTATTGCGACAAATTGGCGCGCGAACGGGGTGTGGTGATCGCGGGTGCGTCAAAAACGCCGGGCCGCTTACTGAACTCCATTATTATTGGCTTTGGATCGACCTTCCTTGCGGTTTTCATGGGTACGCTGGCGGCTTACGCATTTTCGCGTTTCAAGGTACCTGGCAAGGACGATTTGATGTTCTTCATTTTGTCGACGCGCTTCATGCCGCCGATTGCTGTGGCCATCCCCATCTATCTGATGTACCGGAAGCTGGGTATGACCGACACGCACTTCGGCATGATCCTGTTGTACACCTCGGTGAACGTCTCGCTAGCCGTCTGGCTGCTGAAGGGGTTCATTGACGAGATCCCCCGCGAGTATGAAGAAGCGGCGCTGGTCGATGGCTATACGCGTATGCAAGCGTTTATCAAAACCGTGTTGCCGCAAGCAGCAACGGGTATCGCGGCAACTTCTGTGTTCTGCCTGATTTTTGCGTGGAACGAGTACGCCTTTGCGGTGCTACTGACCAGTGGCGTGGCGCAAACCATGCCCCCATTCATTCCGTTCATTATTGGTGAGGGTGGTCAGGACTGGCCGGCTGTGGCTGCGGGTACGACACTGTTTGTGGTTCCGATTATTGTGTTCACCATTGCGCTGCGCAAACACTTGCTGCGCGGCATCACGTTTGGAGCAGTACGTAAATGAATACGAATGTTGATAACATCAAGCCGCGCCGGATTTTCCGCCGCGGCCCTTGGGAGAATGGTTCCACGGCTCTCATTTGCGCGGGCATTTTGATGCTGATGCAGCCGTTCATGCTCCAGCTCTATACGTGGTCGTTCGCCGTGATTCTCGCGGGGACGGTGGGTTTTATCATCACCAGTCATTTTCCGGAGTAAAGCGTGGCAGAGATTAAACTAGAAAAAATCCAGAAGTCGTTTGGCGACTTTACCGCAGTACGCAGCTCTTCTTTCACGATCAACGACGGCGAATTCTTTGTGTTGCTTGGCCCCTCGGGCTGCGGCAAGACGACGACTTTGCGCATGATCGCTGGCCTCGAACTGCCGACCTCGGGGACGATGCTGCTCGATGGCGAAGATGTGACCTTCAAGCGCGCATCGCAGCGCGACATCGGTTTCGTGTTCCAGATGTTTGCCTTGTACCCGCACATGAAGGTGTGGGAAAACATTGGCTTCCCGTTGAAGTGCGAGGGCTTGGCAAAAGCCGAGATCCGTCAGCGTGTGGAAGAGGTTGCCAAGCTGCTGCGTATCGAGCATTTGCTGGATCTGGGGGTTGGCGGTTTGGCTGGGGGTGACAGCCAGCGCGTCGCGCTCGGTCGCGCCATTGTGCGCCGCACGGCTAAAGCTTTCATGATGGATGAGCCTTTGGGTGCTTTGGATACGGAGTTTCGTCACCTGATGTGTACCGAGCTGCGTGGCTTACACGATCGCATCAAGGCCACGACGGTGTACGTGACGCACGATCAGGTGGAAGCGATGGCCATGGCGGACCGCATTGCCGTGATGAACCACGGCGTTGTCGACCAGATTGGCACGCCGCAGGAAATCTATGATCGTCCGCTGACCGTGCACGTGGCTGCCTTTATTGGCAGCCCGGCAATGAACTTCCTGCGTTTCAAGGGAACGGTTGAGGCAGGGCAGACTTCCGTGCGCATGAATGGCAGTGCGGAAGTGGCAGTGCCGAAGTTGCATGAGGGCGTGCGCGATGGCGAACTCTCTCTGGGCGTGCGTTCGGAACACATTACGTTGACCAGTGAAGGCGGTGTGCGCGGTGAAGTGTATGGCGCAGAGTACATGGGTACCACGCAAATCGTCACGATCAACACCCATCATGGTCAGGTCAAGGCGCGGATCCCCTCGGATGTGAAAGTCACTACCGGCGAATCAGTCGGTTTGAATTTCCAGAATGAGCGGCTGGTCATGTTCGATATGACATCGGGCAAGGCATTGCGTAGTGATCTGTATGAAGGGGTTAAACATGTCTGATATTCGTCTTGATCACGTCACCAAACGCTTTGGCAATGTCACTGCGCTGAATGATGTGAGCCTCTCCATCAAGAATGGTGAGTTTGTCGTACTGCTGGGCCCGACGGGCGCTGGAAAAACGACCATGCTTCGCCTGGTGGCGGGCCTGGAAAAGCCTAGCGAAGGCAAGATTTACATCGCCGGCCGGGACGCGACATCAGAAGCGCCCGCCATGCGTGATGTGTCGTTCGTGTTCCAGCAATATTCGCTGTATCCACACTTGTCGGTTTATGACAACCTGGCATTTCCGCTGCGTGCACCGGGTCGCAACATCCCTGAGGATGAAGTCGACCGGCGTGTACGCAAGGTCGCCGAACTGGTACGCATCGCACACAAGATCAAAAACTCCGCCACCCGGCTGTCCGGCGGCGAGATGCAGCGTGTGGCCATTGGTCGTGCGCTGGTGCGCGAGCCGTCCATCTATTTGATGGATGAGCCTTTGTCGTCTCTGGATGCCAAGTTGCGCGCAGAACTGCGTATCGAGTTGAAGCACATCCAGGCGGATCTCGGGGCCACGTTCCTTTATGTGACGCATGACCAGACGGAAGCCATGACGATGGCGAGCCGGATCGGCATTCTCGAAAATGGCAACCTGGTTCAGATCGGTACCCCTCAGGAAATCTACGAAGATCCCGTTAATGCCTATGTTGCAGAGCGACTCGGCACTCCGCGTATCAATATGATTCCGGTGGGCGCTCTGCCAGTCAACGGAGTTCCCGATGGCACTGTGACGGTGGGTGTGCGTACCGAACATGTTGAAGTCAAGGCGGCGGCTGATGGCCCTGCCGAGATCGTCATGGTCGAGCACTTGGGTAGTGAGAACCACCTGCACGTCCAGTGCAATGGTCAGCACTTGGTGACATTGGCACCGCCTGCTGAGCATTGGCGTCCTGGCAATCGTGCCCAGGTAGCGCTGAAGCGTCCGTTGTTCTTTGATAAAGGCGGTAATCGCATCGCGACCCGCTAAACTGGAGCAAGTGCATGACGACCTTCAACAAGCAAGTGACAAAAAGCCTGCTGGAAGCCATTTCCAATGCGGTAATTGCAGCAACCAAGGAGTTGACCACGCTTGATCAAGCCATCGGTGATGGCGATCATGGTATCAACATGGAGCGTGGCTTTCGCGCCGTTCTGGCAAAGGCAGACACCATTGCTGCGTTACCGCCGGGCCGTGCTTTTACTGAGGTTGGGAAAACACTAGTGATGACGGTCGGGGGGGCCTCCGGGCCCCTTTATGGCAAGTTGTTCATGACTGTCGGGCAGGCGCTCGGCGAGTCACCCCAAATTGCCCATGCACGTCTGGTGGCCGGTTGCGACGAGGCCATCAAAGTGATCAAAGCGCTCGGTAAATCCGATGTTGGTCATAAGACGATGTTGGATGTTCTCGTGCCTGTCCTGGATACGCTGCGTAGCGCCAGCAGCCGTCAGGCGGCTGGTCAACTCAGCGCGCGTGCCAAATCGGCAGCGGATGCGACCATTCCCATGCTCGCGGCGCGAGGCCGCGCTTCTTTCCTGGGCGAACGCAGCAAGGGGCACATGGATCCCGGCGCACGTTCCAGCCAGCTCATTATTGCAACCATTTGCAAATGGCTGGAGACCGCGCCGAATTAATTCAAGCGCTGACTGTTGTAGTTGTTTAGGAATGCCATGAGTAAAAATGTAGGTATTGTCATTGTGTCTCACTCGCCCGACGTGGCGCGCGGTGCTGCGGACATGGTGAAACAAATGGTCGGCAATGAAGTCCCGCTGGCTTGGTGTGGCGGTAATCCGGTGGGTGGCTTGGGCACCAGTGTTCAGTCCATTTGCGATGCGCTCGAAGCGGCGTGGTCTGATCGTGGTGTGGCGGTGCTTGTTGATATGGGCGGTGCCGAGACCAATAGCGAAATTGCCATCGAGATGGTCATGCCTGAAAAGAAACATGGAAAAGCGATCGTGTGTAACGGACCGATCGTCGAAGGTGCCGTGATGGCAGCGACGGAATCGAGTGGCGGCGCTACCCTGGAAGAGGTTCAGCGCGCTGCCGAAGATTTGTACAAGCCATGAGCAGCCCGTCAACTCAAAATGTAGAGGAGATCGCCTTGGAACGTCCGATTGGCCAGGCGCTGATAACCCATGAAGGCGGGCTGCACGCGCGCCCTTCGATCAAGGTAACCAAGCTGTCCAAGCGCTTTCAGTCGAAAGTCTGGGTGGGTGTGTCGCCGGAAGGGCCATGGACCGATGCCAAAAGCATAGCCAAGGTTATGGCGATGAAGACACCGATCCAAACAGTCATCTATTTCACGGCCGAAGGTGATGACGCCGAGCAGGCCGTGAAGGCACTGGTTGCATTGGTGTTAGACGATTTTGCGGATGCCGCAGGCGATGCTGCCTGATGGTGATCAAACGGTGTGCCTGAGCGGCACGCCCGTTTCTCCCGGCCTGGCGCGCGGGCCACTGATAGTACTTGATGAAGCCGTCCATGTAACCACGCGCACGCGTGGCACCCCAGAAGAAGAAAAAGCGGGGCTGCAAGACGCGCTGGATCAGGCGTGTGCTGCACTGACCGAACTCATGGATCAGGCCAGCGACAGCGAGGCCGAAGCGATTCTTGCGTTTCAGGTTGAAATGCTGGGCGACACAGTTGTCACGGACCCCGCGTTTGAGGCCATTGCTGGCGGCGCGGCCGCAGAAGACGCCTGGACCCAAGCCATGGAGGTCCAAATCCGTGAATACCACGAAGCAGAAGATCTCTACTTCCGGGCACGCGCCTCCGATCTGCGCGATATGCGCGACCGTGTCTCGCGTCATTTGTCTGGCGCCGTGAGCGCAGCCATCCCACCTGGATCAATTGTGGTCGCCAATGATTTGCCGCCCTCGCGTTTCCTCGAAATCGCCTGGGATGGCGGTGCGGCCGTCTTGTTCGAGGGCAGCCCGAATTCCCATGTTTCCATGCTGGCGCGTGCGCGTGGCGTGCCGATGATTGTTGGCCTGGAGCGCGGTGAGCTGAATGGGCATTTGGAAGCGATCGTCGATGGCACGGGTGGCATGCTCATTGCGTCTCCTGATGCCGAAGCGATTGCAGCCTTTGAGCAAAAGAAAACCCTGGCGGCGCGCGAGCAGGCTGACCAGGCTCGCTATCTGGTAGCACCCGCCACGACGGCCTGTGGTCAGCGCGTGCAGGTCTACATCAACGTCGCCGACGGTACCGAGCTGGACCATGTCGACATTGCTCATTGCGACGGTATCGGCTTGGTGCGCACGGAGCTGCTCCTGCGCTCGATGACTGAATTGCAGGATGAAGAGCGGCAATACAAAATCTATCGCCGCATCATGGAGTGGGCGCAAGGCAAGCCGGTGACCGTGCGCACGATGGATGCGGGTGGCGATAAACCGATTCCCGGCTATACGATTGATGGCGAGGAAAATACATTCCTCGGCGTGCGTGGCGTTCGTCTCTCGCTGATGCACCCGCAGATATTGACGACGCAGTTGCGTGCCTTGGCGCGGGCGGCTCTGATCGGGCCGCTCAAGGTCATGGTGCCGATGATCACGGCGCCACGTGAGCTCGACCATGTGCGAGTGCTGCTCGAATCCGCTATCAAGGCACTGCAGCAGGAGAAGATTCCCTGCGCCATGCCAGAGCTGGGCATGATGATTGAAGTTCCGGCTGCCGCATTGGCAATCGACTTGTTTGAGTCTGATTTCTACTCGATCGGCTCGAATGACTTGATCCAGTACACAACGGCCTGCAGCCGCGATTCCGGCCCGCTGGCGCCGTTGCAAGATCCACTCCAGCCCGCCGTGCTCAGGCTGATCCACGAAGTCATTGAGCATGCCAACAAACACCAGCTTCCCATCAGCCTGTGTGGTGACATGGCCAGCGACGCACGCTGCATTCCCGCACTGCTCGGGGTGGGCTTGCGCTGCCTGTCAGTGGCGCCTGCAGCACTGGGCCGCGTCAAGGCAGCGATCGCACGTCATCGGATTGCCGACAACGAAGGAAGGTAAACTCGTGTGAGCCGAGAACGTTCGTCACATGGCGAGGCGGACAATTCAGCGGTTTCCGCTTACAAGCGGCAGCTGCAACAAGTTCTCGAAAATCGCCCCTCTGGCACACGGCGGCGTCTGGCGGAGGCGCTCGGCAAGAATCGCAGCTTTGTTTCGCAGATCACCAATCCGAACTACAGCATTCCCATCCCGGCTCGGCACGTGGAAACCATTTTGGAAGTGTGCCATTTCCTGGGTAATGAAAGAGCCCAGTTTCTCGATGTTTATGCGCGTGCGCATCCGCGACGTTCCTTGAATGCTGCGGATGACAAAAAATCGCGCTGGCGGGAGTTGACATTGCGTGTGCCTGATCTTCAAAATGCCGAAAAGAATCGCCGCTTCGATGACCTGTTAAAAGAAACTGCGCAGCAAATTGAACGTCTGCTGAAAGAACGTTGATCCATCAAACACTGATTACGAAAACCAGGAAAACACCATGAAAAAATTCATGAATGATGTTGGCGCGATGTTGCATGAAAGTCTGTCCGGGTTGGCACACTGTCACAGCGACATTCTCACCCTGGACAGCGAATTCCGGTTTATCCGGCGCGCCCAGAAAAAAACGGGCAAGGTGGCGCTGATCTCCGGTGGCGGTGCGGGCCACGAACCGCTGCATGCAGGTTTCGTTGGTTACGGCATGCTGGATGCAGCCTGCCCCGGCCAGATTTTTACCTCACCCACGCCGGACATGATGATGGCCGCCGCCGAAGAAGTCGATAGCGGCGCGGGTGTGCTCTTTATCATCAAGAATTACGCGGGCGATGTGATGAACTTCACGCTGGCCGCAGAAATGTGTCCCAATGCGCTTACCATGCTGACCGACGACGATGTGGCCGTCGAGCGCTCCGATCACAGCATGGGGCGGCGCGGCGTGGCCGGCACCATGATCGTGGAAAAAATGGTCGGCGCTGCCGCCGAGCGCGGTGACTCCCTGACCGCCCTGAAGGAGCTGGGCGAGCGCGTCAACAACGTCACCAAGACGATGGGTGTGGCCCTGTCGAGCTGCATCGTGCCGGCTGCAGGTGGGCCGACCTTCACCCTGAAGGAAGACGAAATGGAAATGGGTGTGGGCATTCATGGCGAATCCGGCCGCCGCCGCGTATCGCCAGTGATGTCGGCCGATGCGATTGCCGAGGAAATTGTCCAGGCAATCGTCACCGATTATGGCGGCGATGTGGCTGGCCGCGAAGCGCTCCTGGTCATCAATGGCTTCGGCGGCACACCCTCCCTCGAACTCTATTTGATGTACGATGCGGCCCGTCGCCAGTGCGACAAACATGGCATCAAGATCACGCGGGGTTTAGCAGGCAACTATGTCACCTCGCTCGAAATGGCCGGATGTTCCATCACGCTGACGCTTCTGGATGCAGAGACGACAATGTTGTGGGATGCCCCGGCGCATACTGCCGCATTCCGGCAGGGTATGTAACAAAGGTACTGAATTTATGCGGATTCTTCACACGATGTTGCGCGTGGGTAACCTCGAGCGCTCGATCAAGTTTTACTCCGAAGTCATGGGTATGCACTTGTTGCGTACCACTGAAAGGCCGGAACAAAAGTATTCGCTTGCTTTCATGGGCTATGGCCCGGAGGATAAAGAAGTAGCGCTTGAATTGACGTACAACCATGGCGTCGAAAAATACGACCTGGGCACCGCCTACGGCCATATTGCGATCGAAGTAGCCGATGCACAGCAGGCCTGCGAAGCGGTCAAGGCCCGGGGCGGAGTGGTGACGCGCGAAGCAGGTCCGGTCAGGGGCGGGACGACCGTGATTGCTTTTGTGCAGGATCCAGATGGTTACAAAATCGAGCTGATACAGGCACGACCAAGTTAGAGTACATGGCGCCACCCAGTGCGCTGAGGGATGTTAAAAATCCGCCAAAGTCGTTTCAGAATTGACTGCGAATTGCCGTAATACAGAAACTAAAACTTCTTATGGCAATTTACGTCGATGGAGAAAACGATGCGCGTGCTGTTTGCCCCTGCCGCACACATAATGAATCGGCTGAGTTACCGGCTCAAATTCACCCTGTTGGGGGTTATGTCGGCAGCGGCTATGGGTCCCCTGCTGCTTGGTCTGCTAATAACCGAAGAAGTCGATCTGTCCGTTACCGCCTGGCTTGCTGTCGGCTGCTTGCTCGTGCTCGGCTATCTTTTAATCGGTACCTATCTTGGGGTGAGCGAAAATCTCAAATGCCTGTTGCAGTCATCCGATTCCTTGCGCGAGGGGGACTTGGCCACGCGGGTCGAATTGAGCTGCCAGGATGAGCTGCAAAGCGTGGCAGGGAATCTGAATGCCCATGCAGAAACCTTTGCCAATTTGTTCCGCGATATTCAAAACAATGCCGCGCAGGTCTCGGAAGCGGCAGCCAGCTTCGCTAGCGTAGCGGGACTGATCGCCGAGAAAACCGGGGCGCAGAGCATCGCTGCTGCCACGATGGCAAGCGCAATTCAACAACTCACCAGTACCGCTCAGGGCATTTCAAACAATGCCAACGATGCCCAGACACTATCCGAAAAATCGGGTGAGCTCTCGCGCTTGGGGGCCCAGGAAGTCACGGGTACGGCAACCGAAATCATGCAAATTTCCGATTCGGTAGACAGGTCTTCAGCGGAAATTGATGCACTGGGCCAGCATTCGCAAACCATCAGTCAGATTGTAAATACGATCCAGGAAATCGCCGGGCAAACGAATCTGCTGGCATTGAATGCGGCCATTGAAGCGGCGCGTGCGGGTGAATCCGGACGCGGTTTTTCGATTGTGGCCGACGAAGTGCGCAAACTCGCTGAGCGCACGGCCAACTCGACCAAGGAAATCAGCACTATGGTGGAGGCGATTCAGGAACGCACCATCAATGCCGCTTGTACCATGCAGGAAGGTGTGGCGTGCGTCGCCGGTGGAGTACAAATGGCCACCAAGGCGGGCGATACCATGAATCAGGTGTCAGAAGAAAGCGCGAAAGTGGTTGAGGCGATCAACCAGATTTCAATGGCCTTAGCTGAACAAAGCTGGGCCAGCAGCGATATCGCCAGAAACATTGAACAGATTGTCCGCATGACGGCCGAGACCAGTGACGCGATCAGTCAGACCGCCAGTACCGCGGATCAGTTGTGTGCGTTGGCGTCGAGTCTGCAGAGTCAGGTGGGGCAATTCCAGACCTGATTCACAGAATATTCAAGAGACGGCCCGAACCTGACACAAATACTCGATACCAATCTAATCGGTTAACTCCAGCAGTAAATCTTTTGCATCGACGGGCTGCCCGGGTTTGGCAAGAATGCGTTTGACCACACCCGCGCGGCTGGCACAAATCTGTGTTTCCATTTTCATCGCTTCGATCGAAACCAGTGGATCGCCCGGCTCGATTTTCTGACCGACGTGAACCGCCACGGTCACCACCATGCCCGGCATCGGGGCGCCGATCTGTGCATCGTTGCCTTCTTCCGCCTTGGGCTGCGAGGCCGCCACGCGCGCGCCGACCTTGGGCACGCGCACTACGCGCGGCTGACCGTTGAGTTCAAAGAACAGCTTGCCCTCGCCTTCCGATTCCAGCTCGCTGCGGCCTTGCAAACGAATCAGCAAGGTCTTGCCCGGCTCCATATCGACCGCAATTTCCTCGTGGCTGGACAAGCCGTAGAAAAATACCGGCGTCGGCAGTTGGGCGGTATCGCCATAAGTGCGCATGTGCGCCGTATAGTCGGTGAAGACCTTGGGATACATCAGATAAGAAGCGAGATCGTGGTCGGTGATATCGCGCCCGGCCGCTTTGTGCGCGGCGGCACGCTCGGCTTCCAGATCCGCCGGCGGCAGCGATAGTCCCGGTCGACCGGTGAGCGGTTGTGCGCCATTGAGCACCTTGGCTTGCAATGCTGCCGGAAAGCCATCGGCCGGGAAACCCAGTTCGCCCTTGAACAGCGACACGACGGAATCGGGGAAGGCAACGGTGTGTTTCGGATCGGTGACTTCCACCGGCGTCAGATCGTTGGCGACCATGAACAGCGCCATGTCGCCCACCACTTTGGACGTGGGCGTGACCTTGACGATATCGCCGAACAGACGGTTGACGTCCGCATACGCCTGCGAGATTTCCGGCCAGCGATGCGCCAGGCCCATGCTGCGCGCCTGCTCGCGCAGGTTGGTGTATTGCCCGCCCGGCATTTCGTGGCGATAGACATCCGAGGTGCCCGCGCGCATGTCAGCTTCGAACGGTGCATAGAAATGACGCACGCCTTCCCAGTAATGCGAGATCGACTGCATCGCTGCGGAATCGAGCCCGCTGTCGTTGGGGGCGCCCGCAAGTGCGGCGACGATCCCGCCTAGGTTGGGCTGCGAAGTCAGACCGCTCATGGCATCCATGGCGCCATCGACCGCATCGGCGCCCGCTTCGATGGCGGCCAGCACACTGGCCGCGCTCATGCCGCTGGTGTCGTGGGTGTGGAAGTGAATTGGCAGGCCGATTTCTTCGCGCAGTGCTTTAACCAGCGTATAGGCAGCACGCGGACGGCACACGCCTGCCATGTCCTTGATGCCCAGCACATGCGCGCCCGCGCGCTCGAGCTGCTTGGCCATGTCGACGTAGTATTTCAGGTTGTATTTCGGCCGCGAGGCGTCGAACAGATCACCGGTGTAGCAGATGGCTGCTTCACATACGGCGCCCGCGTCGCGCACGGCATCCATCGCCACGCGCATGTTGTCCACCGCATTGAGCGAATCAAAGACGCGGAAGATATCGATGCCGGCACTGGCCGCTTGCTGCACGAAATACTGCACGACGTTGTCGGGATAGTTGGTGTAACCCACCGCGTTCGAGGCGCGCAGCAGCATCTGGAACGGAATGTTGGGAATGCGCGTACGCAGTTGCGACAAGCGTTCCCACGGGTCTTCCTTGAGGAAGCGCAGCGCTACATCGAAAGTCGCGCCGCCCCAGCATTCGAGTGACAGCAGTTGCGGCAGCAGCTGCGCGTAGTAGGGCGCAATCTCCAGCATGTCGCGTGTGCGCATGCGGGTGGCAAACAGCGATTGATGCGCATCGCGCATGGTGGTGTCGGTCAGCAAGACGCGTGGCGATTCTTTCATCCAGCGCGCAAAGCCTTCCGGTCCCAGCGATTTCAGAATGTCGCGCGTGCCCTGCGGCAGCGGTTGCGCCAGATTGCAGCGCGGCAGCGGCGCTGGCGGGATCGGCAGCGCCGGAGCTTGGCGCCCCTTCATTTCCGAGCTGCCATTGACGCTGACTTCGCCAATGAAACGCAGCAGACGCGTGGCGCGATCGCGTCGCTTGGTGAATTGGAAAAGCTCCGGCGATTCGTCGATGAAGCGCGTGGTACACGCACCCGATTTGAACAGCGGATGATTGATGACGTGTTCGAGGAAGGGCAGGTTGGTGGCCAGACCGCGCACGCGGAATTCGCGTAGTGCGCGATCCATGCGGCTGATGGCTTCATCCGAGCTCGGCGCCCAGGTGGTGACCTTGACCAGCAGCGAATCGTAGAACGGGGTGATGACGGCGCCGCCATAAGCCGTGCCCGCATCGAGACGCACACCGAAACCGGCCGCGCTGCGATAGGCGGTGATGCGGCCGTAATCGGGCGTGAAATTATTTTCCGGATCTTCGGTAGTAACGCGGCATTGCAAGGCATGACCATTCAGGCGAATGTCTGCTTGCGCAGGCACGCCCGCGGCGTGCTCGCCTTCGGTCACGCCGATGCGGCCGCCTTCGCAAATGCGAATCTGCGCCTTGACGATATCGATGCCGGTGACTTGTTCGGTCACGGTGTGTTCCACCTGAATGCGCGGATTGACTTCGATGAAATAAAACTCACTGGTATCGGCATCCATCAGGAATTCCACCGTACCGGCATGCGTGTAATTCACGGTGCGTGCCAGCTTGAGCGCGGACTCGCACAGGGCGATGCGCTGTGCGGGCGTCAGATAGGGCGCGGGGGCGCGCTCAACGACTTTCTGATTGCGGCGTTGTACAGAACAATCGCGTTCGAACAGATGCACGATATTGCCGTGCCGGTCGCCGAGGATTTGCACTTCCACATGGCGCGCGCGGCGCACCAGTTTTTCCAGATACACCTCGTCATTGCCAAAGGCCGCCAGCGCTTCGCGCCGTGCCACTTCAAGTTGTGGCCCAAGATCGGCTTCCGATTCGATCACGCGCATACCGCGCCCACCACCACCCCAGCTCGCCTTGAGCATCAATGGGTAACCTACTGCGGCAGCCAGTCGCGCAGCCTCCTTCAGGTCGCGTGGCAAGGCCCCGGTCGCGGGCATCACCGGCACACCGGCAGCTACCGCCGCATTGCGCGCGGCCACCTTGTTACCCAGCGTGCGCATCACCTCGGGTGATGGGCCGATGAAAGCGATACCGGCTTGCGCGCAGGCTTCGGCGAAATCAGGGTTCTCCGACAGAAAACCATAGCCAGGATGAATCGCGTCAACACCTGCGTCGCGCGCAATGCGCAGAATGTCTTGAATATCCAGATAGGCAGCAATGGGTTTCTTGCCATGACCCACGCGATAACTTTCATCGGCCTTGAAGCGGTGCAACGCAAAGCGATCTTCGTCAGCGTAAATGGCAACTGTGCGGATGCCCATCTCGGCGGCCGCGCGCATCACGCGAATGGCGATTTCAGAACGGTTGGCGACCAGCAGCTTGCGAATTTTCCGCATAAATATTTCCTGAATTGATCAAAGCTAGGCGATTGTGCCTGGGTCGGCGCTCGCGAGCGTTGCGGCGCACAAAATATCTTTGCTACCCAAATAGTAACGGCGTTGCGCCGCGTTGTGCGGCACAGAATCGTACATCAGAGGGATGTGGCCGGGAATGTTCAGTAGACAAACTTTGCACACACCGTATTGTCCAGGGATTTAAGCCTCACATGCAAGTGGGCTGCCCGCGCGGTGCCGCTTTCCACCATGCTTCAAGGCTGAATTTTACCAAGTCACAGGGCATTTACTAAACAAACCACTAAACAAAGGCAAGCTGTTGTATAAAAGCCGCGTCATGATGGCTTTCGACAAGGAAACAACGGAAAATGGGGGCGTTTGAACAAGGGAGTAAAAGAACTGGCTTCGAATTCAACGCCCAAACAACACCCCGCATGGCGTGTTGCTTGACGGTGCAATCGATTTGGTTTTTACTGCTCGCTAAACATCATTGAAGTAAAAAACATTGCAAGCCAGTTCCCAAAAAACTGGCTGCAAAGTGCGGAGGAGTTTTTCTCCTATGTAGTTCCCGCGGAAGGTTGTGCCGGCTTGGGCGGCGTTCCGCAAAAAACCCTGACTGTCAACACGAGAGGAGAAGTCACATGAAAAGCAGTATGAATATCAAGGCGCTTGCGCTGGCTGTAGCCGCCGCATTTGCCGCACCGGCAGCTTTTGCCGACAACGTTCAAGTCTATGGCCTGGTTGATGTGGGCTATCTGCACCAAGACGCAGGTCATGGCGCCAAAAACTCCATCAGCAGCGAGACCGGCTCGGGTGCTGGCCAACTGGGCTTCAAAGGTAGCGAAGATCTGGGCAATGGTCTGAAGGCCAGCTTCCAAATCGAATACAGTGTTCTGGCTGCTGAAGGTGGTAGCTACGCCGACGGCGCCGGCGTCCCCCAGTTGCGTCAATCCTGGGTGGCTCTGGGCGGTGATTTCGGTACGTTGACCTTGGGCCGTGATTATGCCCCGACCTTTATCACTGCTTTCGGCGGTGAATATTGTGGTTGGTGCGGTCTGGGTTCTATTGCCGGTATGACCAAACAAGGTCTGCGCAACAGCAACATGGTCAAGTACAACAGCCCCTCCTTTGGTGGTTTTGGCTTCGCTGCAGCACATACGACTGGCGAACAGCTCGGCAGCAGCGGTGGTAACGTTGATGAGGCCTCGCTGTCGTATTCGGGTGGCCCGGTCAATGTGAGCTATGCCCATCGTGACGCTAAAAACACCGCCGCAACGGTGAAGCAGAAGAGCGATTACCTGGCGGGTAACGTAAGCTTTGGTATTGCCAAAGTCTACGCGCTCTGGGGCAAAGAGAAGGCGTCGGATTCCAGCGTCAATGAGTCTTATGCTTCCCTCGGTGCCAGCTTCAAACTGGGTGGTGGCGACTTGGCGCTCGAAACGATCCGCGTAAAAGATAAAACCGCTGGCGACAGCGATTCGAAAATGGCGTCGATCGGTTACTTCTATTTCCTGTCGAAACGTACTACCGTCTACGCTCAGTACTCCAAAGTTACCAATGACAGCAATGTTAAAAGAGACGTTTATGTCGGTAGCGATGGCCTGAGCCTGGTTGCTGGCGATGATCCGAAGCAATACACGATCGGTCTGCGTCACACATTCTAAGACTTCGGTCTGATTACCTTGTGTGAGGGCGCGACAACTGGGTGACCGGGTGTCGCGTGACAAACCAGGGTAAAGAAGTAGTTTGACTTGAGAGCCGCGATTATTCGCGGCTCTTTTTATTTGTATCGCCAGTACCGGATATGGTTTTGCTTATAGCCCAAGATTCGGCGCCAGCCACCGTTCCGCCTCTTCCTTCGTCACCCCACGCCGCTGCACAAAATCTTCCAGTTGATCTTCGCCGATCTTGCCGACGTTGAAGTATTGAGATTGCGGGTGTGAGAAGTAGAAGCCGCTGACGCTGGCGGCGGGGGTCATGGCGAGCGATTCGGTGAGGGCCATGCCGATGTCGGCGCAGTTCATGAATTCGAACTGGACTTGCTTGACGGTGTGCTCCGGGCAGGCGGGGTAGCCGGGCGCGGGGCGGATGCCGGTGTATTTTTCCTTGATCAGTTCTGCGTTGCTCAACGATTCGTCGGTGGCGTAGCCCCACAGATCTTTGCGCACGCGTTCGTGCAGGCATTCGGCGAAGGCTTCGGCGAAGCGGTCGGCGAGGGCTTTGAGCATGATGGCGGAGTAGTCGTCGTGGGCGGCTTCGAAGGCTTTCTCACGCTTCTCTACGCCGATGCCGGCAGTGACGGCGAATGCGCCGATGTAGTCTTCGATGCCACTTTCTTTAGGGGCGATGTAGTCGGCCAGACATTTGTTGGCTTCGCCGCTGGGCTTTTTGGTTTGCTGGCGCAGGCCGTACCAGGTGAAGGCCTCCGCGTCTCGCTTTTCATTGGCGTAGAGGACGATGTCGTCGTCGTTGATTTGCGCGGCGGGTTGGAAGACGACAACGCCGTTGGCGGTGATCCAGCGGCCTTCGATGATTTTCTTCAGCATGGCTTGCGCGTCGGCGAAGACCTTGCGCGCTTCTTCGCCGACCACTTCGTCATTCAGGATCGCGGGATAGGCGCCGGCGAGATCCCACACCTGGAAGAACGGGCCCCAGTCGATGTAGCGCGCCAGCTCGGCGAGGTCGTAATTCTTGAAGGTGCGGCGGCCGATGAATTTTGGTTTCGACGGCGTGGTGTTGGCCCAGTCGATTTTCGTTTTGTTGGCGCGTGCTTCCGCGAGGGTGACGAGCGGCGTGGCTTTCTTGTTGGCGTGCTGGGTGCGCACGCGGTCGTAATCCTTGTTCAGTTCTTCCACATAGGCGTCTCTGCCGTCGCCCAGCAAGCCCTGGCACACGCTGACGGAACGCGAAGCATCGGGCACGTAGACCACCGGGCCGGAATAATTCGGCGCGATCTTGACGGCGGTGTGCACGCGCGATGTGGTTGCGCCGCCGATCAGCAGCGGGATCTGGCGCGAGCGGAAATATTCGTCGCGTTCCATTTCTTTCGCCACATAAGCCATCTCTTCCAGCGACGGCGTGATGAGGCCGGACAGGCCGACGATGTCCGCGCCGGTTTCCTTCGCCTTGGCGAGGATCTGATCGCAGGGAACCATCACGCCCATGTTCTCGACTTCGAAGTTGTTGCACTGGAGCACGACGGTGACGATGTTCTTGCCGATATCGTGCACGTCGCCCTTCACGGTGGCGATGACGATCTTGCCCTTGGCGCGCACGTCGGCGCCACCCGCCGCCAGCAGTTTCTTTTCTTCTTCGATGAAGGGGATCAGATGCGCGACAGCCTGTTTCATCACGCGCGCCGATTTCACCACCTGCGGCAGGAACATCTTGCCCGCGCCGAACAGATCGCCGACGATGTTCATGCCGTCCATCAGCGGACCTTCAATCACGTGGATCGGGCGGCCGCCTTTCGCGGCGACTTGCTGGCGCGCTTCTTCGGTGTCTTCGGTGATGAAGTTGGTGATGCCGTTGACCAGCGCATGCGCGAGACGCTTCTCCACTGGTTCGCCGCGCCAGGCGAGGTTTTCTTCTTCCTTCTTGCCGCCGGCTTTCAGTGTGCCGGCCAGCTCGATCAGTTTTTCGGTAGGGTCGGCGCCGTCGGCGCGCTTGCGGTTGAGAACAACATCTTCGACATGTTCGCGCAACACCGGGTCGAGGTTGTCGTAGACGCCGATCATGCCGGCGTTGACGATGCCCATCGTCATGCCCGCCTTGATGGCGTGATAGAGGAACACGGTGTGGATCGCTTCGCGCGCCGGTTCGTTGCCGCGGAACGAGAAACTGACGTTGGAGACGCCGCCGGAAATCTTGGCGTAGGGCAGCTGTTGCTTTATCCATCTTGTGGCTTCGATGAAATCGACGGCGTAGTTGTTGTGTTCTTCGATGCCGGTGGCAATCGCGAAAATGTTCGGATCGAAGATGATGTCTTCCGGCGCGAAGCCGACCTTGTCCACCAGCGTGCGATAGGCGCGTTCGCAGATTTCGATCTTGCGCGCGTAGGTGTCGGCCTGTCCCTTTTCGTCGAAGGCCATCACGATTGCTGCCGCGCCGTAGCGCTTGCATAGCGCGGCCTGGCGCAGGAATGCTTCCTCGCCTTCCTTGAGCGAGATCGAGTTGACGATGGCTTTGCCCTGCACGCATTTGAGGCCGGCTTCGATCACGTCCCACTTCGAGCTGTCGATCATGATCGGCACGCGCGAGATGTCCGGCTCGCTGGCGATCAGATTCAGGAAGCGCACCATCGCCGCCTTGGAATCGAGCATCGCTTCGTCCATGTTGATGTCGATCACCTGCGCGCCGTTTTCCACCTGCTGGCGCGCGACTGCGAGCGCTTCGTCGTATTGCTCGTTGAGAATCAGGCGGGCGAAGGCTTTCGAGCCAGTGACATTGGTGCGCTCGCCAACGTTGACGTACAACGAATCGTCGTCGATGTTGAAGGGTTCGAGGCCGGACAGGCGGCATTTGTGATCGGCTTGCGGGATCACGCGCGGCGGTAGCTTGGTGACTTGCTCGGCGATGGCGCGGATGTGATCGGGCGTGGTGCCACAGCAGCCGCCGGCGATGTTGACGAAGCCGCTTTCGGCGAATTCTTTCAGCAGCGAAGAGGTATCGGCGGGCGTTTCGTCGAAGCCGGTTTCGGCCATCGGGTTAGGCAGGCCGGCGTTGGGGTAGACACAGATCGCGGCGTCGCAGATCTTCGACAGCTCGGCGACGTAAGGGCGCATCAATGCCGCGCCGAGCGCGCAGTTCAGGCCGATGGTGATCGGCTTGGCATGACGCACCGAGTTCCAGAACGCTTCCACGGTCTGGCCCGAGAGAATGCGGCCGGAGGCATCGGTGACGGTGCCGGAGATCATGATCGGCATGCGCGTGCCGGTGTCGGCGAAATACTGGTCGATGGCGAACAGCGCGGCCTTGGCGTTCAAGGTATCGAAAATGGTTTCGACCAGGAACAGATCGACCCCGCCTTCGACCAGCGCCTTGGCTTGCTGATAATACGAGTCGACCAGCGCATCGAAGGTGATGTTGCGTGCGCCGGGGTCGTTCACGTCCGGCGAGATCGAGGCGGTCTTGGGCGTGGGGCCGATCGCGCCGGCGGCGTAGCGCGGGCGATCCGGCGTGCTGTACTTGGCGCAGGCGGCTTTGGCCAGTTTGGCGGCGGCGAGGTTGAGCTCGTCGACCAGGTGTTCCATGTGATAGTCGGCCTGCGCCACTGTTGTCGCGCCGAAGGTGTTGGTCTCGATGATGTCCGCGCCGGCGGCCAGATACTGCTCGTGGATTTCCTGAATGATGTGCGGCTGTGTCAGCACCAGTAATTCGTTATTGCCCTTCACATCGTGCGCGAAATCGGCGAAACGTTCGCCGCGATATTTCGCCTCATCCAGTTTGTAGCGCTGGATCATCGTGCCCATCGCGCCGTCGAGGATCAGGATGCGTTCGGCGAGGGCTTTTCTCAGGGTGGTTTCTACATTGTTCATGCTGCGTGGGCTTTCGTGCGTGCAGCTTTATTGGGCTGCAGTAATTTATTGGGCTGCGGTAATAACGTGACTTCCGGCAGGCTGATGAACGACGATTCGCGCATCACCTGGATGAAGTCATGGGCAAAGGATTTCTCGCCGAACGGTTTAAGCATGGCTGCATACAGCTGCGAACGCAAACCGTTTTTGGTGATCGGCAGCGCCGTCACGTAATTTTTTTGCAGGTAGGGTTGCACCGCCCAGCGCGGTAGCGCGGCGATGCCTTTGCGGCTGGCGACTAGTTGCAGAATGGCAATCGTCAGCTCGGCGCTGCGGCGCTCGCAAGCGATGCCGGCGGGTTTCAATATCTTGGTCACCACGTCGATCATGTGTTCGGGGATCGGATAGGTGATCAGCGTTTCGCCCTTGAAGTCGCGCGCGGTCAGATGCTGCTTCTGCGCCAGCGGATGATCGTTGGCGACGATGGCCATGATTTCGTATTCGAACAGCGCGTGGTGGGTCAGCTCGTCGGCCGGTTCCAGCTCGGAAACGATGGCGAGATCGGCGCTGTCGTCGTACAGCAGGCCAACTGGATCGCTATGGAAACCGGAGACGATATCGAGTTCGATTTCCGGCCAGTGATTGCGGAAGGTGTCCATCGCCGGCATTAGCCAGTCGAAGCAGGTGTGGCATTCAACGGCGATGCGCAGCTGCCCGGCATCGCTCGAGAGCAGGCGCTGCACGTCGCGCTGCGCATGATCGACCTGCGCGGTGACGGCCTCGGCCATTTCGAGCAGACGGTTGCCGACCGGCGAGAAGGTCAGCGGCACCGATTTGCGCGCGAACAACGGCGTGCCGTAGAACTCTTCCAGCAGCTTGATCTGGTGCGACACGGCGGATTGCGTCAGGTGCAGCAACTCGGCAGCGCGCGAGACGCTGCCGGTCTGGCGCACGGCAAGCAGCATGCGCAGGTGACGCAATTCGAGGGGAGAAATGCTCATCGGAGAAAACGGCACATTAATAATTTTCATATTATCCCACAAAATATTTCGTTTGATTCATGTGCGTGAGGTTTCTAAGATGCGTACTTTAGAAACCCGCTAACCGCAGAGACGCATAGAACGTGGCGGGTTTTAGCCCCTCCCCTTTCAAGGGGGAGGTTGGGAGGGGGATGGGTCTTGCGCGATGTCGCTGAAACCCATCCCCACCCTAGCCCTCCCCTTGAAAGGGAGGGAACAGGTTTCCTCTGCGCTCTCTGCATCTCTGCGGTTAGGCCCTTTATCTTTTATTGAAACCAACATGAAAACCCATATCCTCGGTCTGCCGCGCATCGGCCCCAACCGCGAACTGAAATTTGCGCTGGAATCGTTCTGGAAAGGTGAGCTGGACGAAGCCGGCTTGCAGCAAGTCGGCGCGCAACTGCGGCGGCATAACTGGCAACGGCAGATCGATGCCGGGCTGGACTTCATCACGGTGGGCGATTTCGCCTGGTACGACCATGTGCTGCAAACGCTGGCGCGGCTCGGCGGCTTGCCGGCGCGTTTTGCCAATGAGGGCAGCGGCCTGCAACAGCTGTTTGCCTGCGCACGCGGGACGAAGAATCAGTTTGCGATGGAAATGACGAAGTGGTTCGACACCAATTACCACTATCTCGTGCCGGAATACGCGCCGGACAGCGACTTCAGCGATTGCGCCGACGATCTGTTGGCGGAGATCCGCGAGGCGCAACAGCTTGGGCGTGCGGTGAAGCCGGTGCTGGTGGGGCCATTGACGCTGCTCTATCTGGGCAAGGAAAAACAGGGACTGGAAAACCGCCTGTCGCTGCTGCCGCGTTTGCTCACCGCTTACAGCGCAGTGCTGCAACGTCTGCAAGCTGCCGGTGTGGAATGGGTGCAGATTGACGAACCGGTGCTGACGCTGGAGCTGGCGCCGGAATGGCGTGCGGCGTTTACCGGTGCGTATGCGCAACTTGCGGCGCATGCACCGAAGATTTTGCTGGTGACTTATTTCGATGCGGTGGAAGACATCGCCGCTTGCGCGCAGTGGCCGGTGGCGGGCTGGCATATCGACCTGGTGCGTGCACCGTCGCAATTGGCGGCGTGGCTGACGGCGCTGCCGCAAGATCACGTACTGTCCTGCGGCGTGGTGGATGGCCGCAATGTGTGGCGCTGCGATGCGGATCGCGCGCTGGAAAAGCTGCGGCCCGCGCAAGCGGCATTGGGCGAACGCCTGTGGATTGCCAGCAGTTGTTCGTTGCTGCATGCACCGGTCGATCTGGCGGCCGAGAAGAAGTTGAACCTGGAGCTGCGCAACTGGCTGGCCTTCGGTCAGCAGAAGATTGAAGAAGTCGCCTTGCTCAAGCAGGCCCTACTCGACCCGGCCAGTGTTGCGGATCGATTGCAACAGGCACGCGACAGCCATGCGCAACGCCAGGCATCGGGTCTGCGCACCAACGCCATCGTGCAGCAACGTCTGCGCAATGTGCGCAAGGAAGACGCCGCGCGTGCTTCCAGCTATGCCGTGCGCATCGAGAAGCAGCGCGTCGAACTTGCGCTGCCGCTCTTCCCCACTACGACGATCGGTTCGTTCCCGCAGACCGGTGCGATTCGGGCTGCGCGCGCGGCGTACAAGCGCGGTCAACTCGGCCACCTGGATTATCTGCAAACGATGCGCGCGGAAATCAAACTCGCCATCGAGAAACAGGAAGCCTACGGTCTCGATCTGCTGGTGCACGGCGAGGCGGAGCGCAACGACATGGTGGAATATTTCGGCGAGCTGTTGTGGGGGTATGCCTTCACTGAAAACGGTTGGGTGCAGAGCTACGGTTCGCGCTGCGTGAAACCGCCGATCATTTACGGCGACGTGTATCGACCCGAAGCGATGACCGTGAGCTGGACGCAATACGCGCAATCGCTGACCGCCAAGCCGGTGAAGGGCATGCTGACCGGGCCGATCACGATGCTGCAATGGGCGTTTGTGCGCGACGATCAGCCGCGTGCCGATACGGCATTGCAGATTGCGCTGGCGATTCGCGACGAGGTGTGCGATCTGGAAGCGGCCGGCATCCGTGTGATTCAAATCGACGAGCCGGCGATCCGCGAAGGCTTGCCGCTCAAGCGCAGCGACTGGACGCATTACCTGCAATGGGCGGTGCGCGCATTCCAGATCTCGGCGGCTGGTGTGAGCGACGCGACGCAGATCCACACGCATATGTGCTATGCGGAATTCAACGATATTCTCGATTCGATCGCGGCGATGGATGCCGATGTGATTACCATCGAAACGTCACGCTCAGATATGGAGTTGCTGCGCGGCTTCCAGCAATTTGAATATCCGAACGACATCGGACCCGGCGTCTACGATATCCACTCGCCACGCGTGCCGCAGGTGCGGGAAATGGAGCGCCTGCTGGAAAAAGCGGCGCAGGTGATTCCGGCCGAGCGACTGTGGGTCAATCCCGATTGCGGATTGAAAACACGCGGCTGGGAAGAAGTGGATGCCGGGCTGGTGAATATGGTGGCTGCCGCAAAAAATCTGCGCCAGCGCTATGCAGAATAAAAATGCCCCCGCCGGAAGGGCGGGGGCAAAGAGAGGAGGAGATCAATAAAACAAAAGCAACGTCACCTGCAACATCAACTACAGAGAGAGACTGTGGGCGCTCGCGATCTGGGCTTAAACGCGGCGCGTGTCGTACATCAGCGTCAGGACTACCGCCATCTGGCGCAGTTCCTGATCACCGCTGGCATGCGCCAGGTTCAATTGTTCCAGACCATACAGGCGATCGTACTGCATGCGGGTCAAATCAATAGGTTGCTCGATGGAATCCATGGCCTGCGCAAAGCGGCTGAGCAGGGCAAAACAGTCCGGGTAGGTCACATGCTTGAGTACGGTGCGCGGACGTGCGGCGCGCTGGCGTTTGGCCGGGGCATGCCCCTGTCCCTGCAGGACAGGCAGCGGCGGTTTGCGAGATGATTTGACAGTACTGCCGACCGAACTTGTTTTCATGGTATTGCCCCCGAGTGCGTTGGTGCAGATTTTCAGCAACGATACAGTGAACGGCGGCATCCCCAAGCGTGAGAAAGAACCGATTTCACCGTCTAATTCGGCTTATCGGCACAATCCCCGTGTTCTGAAGAGGGTTTTGTCGGTGTATGATGCGCCCGGAAGCAGGCCGGGCAGCCGCTGCCGGGCGCAAGCCCGGGAGAGGAAGGTCCGGACTCCATAGAGCAGGGTGACGGCTAACGGCCGTGCGCTGAAACCCGCAAGGGATAAGGCGACGAACAGGGCCACAGAGACGAGCCAGTTCAGTCTGGGGTGAAACGCGGTAACCTCCACCCGGAGCAACACCAAATAGGCACGCAATGACGCGGCTCGCGGAGCGTGCGGGTAGGTGGCTTGAGCGGCGCAGCAATGCGCCGCCTAGAGGAATGGCTGCCATAGAACAAGGCGACTTGTTCCGTAACAGAATCCGGCCTACAGGCCTGCTTTCAACTGAATTCAAAAAAATTAAATGGAGTCTGACCCCATTTAATTTGGCCTCATTTAATTTCACAACCGCCGGCCGCAACTTCCGACCGACATGAACCCAATCTGGAAACAATTTCTTGTTAAAGCGGTGCCCTTGCTGGGGCTGTGCTGGTTCCTGGGTTACCTGGGTTTTGCCACGGCGGGTTGGCTACTGGCTGTGCTGGCACTGAGTTGGTGGCTGTTGCGCTGGGTCACGGCGGCAGCGCGGGTGTGGAACTGGAGCGCTGACTTTGCGGTGAGCAAGGTGCCCCATGTAGATGGCTGGTGGGAAGATCTGGTCGCGCGCATTTACCGTTTGCAAAAAGAGCGGCAGCAGCAACTGGAGCGGCAGACCAATGAAGCGGCTGAATTGCGGCACATGATTCAGGCGTTGCCCGAAGGGGTGCTGACCCTGGATCAGGACAACCATATTCTCTGGTGCGATCCGACCGCAGCGCATCACCTGGCGCTGGATCCAGGCCGCGACCTGGGCTTGTCGATTATCAACCTGGTGCGTCACCCTGATTTCGTCAACTATATTCGCGCGCATCGGGAGGGGCGGCAGCCCGACGCCATGGTGAAGATTCCCGGCCCGTTCCCGGGGGCCATCCTGTCGGTGCAGCTGCTCGACTACGGCCGTGCGCAGCGCCTGTTGCTGACGCGCGATATTTCCCAGTGGGAAAAGCTGGACATCATGCGGCGCGACTTCATTGCCAATGTATCGCATGAACTCAAAACACCGCTGACGGTGATCGCCGGTTTTCTGGAAACGCTGAGCGAACACACTTTGCCTGTCGAACAGCAAGCGCATTTTCTCGCGCTGATGAGTGAACAATCGCAGCGCATGCAGGGCTTGGTCGAGGACTTGCTCACCCTGTCGTCGCTGGAATCGGGGGGTGATCAGGCCAGCGAAGATCAGGTCGCGATGGATCAGCTGCTGGCACAGGTCGAGCGCGATGCGTGTTCCTTGAGTCAGGGCCGGCACACCATGAACTTCACTTTTGAGCGCGGCTTGAATCTGCGCGGCAACGAGCAGGAATTGCTCAGTGCGCTGGGGAATCTGGTCAGCAATGCGATCCGTTACACGCCCGATGGCGGCGCGATTCATGTGCGCTGGGCGCGTCAGCAAGGGACGCAGGGCGCCAGTTTTTCCGTGCAGGACAGCGGCATCGGCATCGAGGCGCAACACATTCCGCGCTTGACGGAACGTTTCTATCGTGTCGACCGCAGCCGCTCACGCGAATCCGGTGGCACCGGTTTGGGCCTCGCCATCGTCAAGCATGTGCTGATGCGCCATCAAGCGCGGCTGGAGGTCAAAAGCACCTTGGGCAAAGGCAGCACCTTCAGTGCAGAATTTCCCGCGCATCGGACGGTGGCAGCAGATGGGGACGGTCAGGCTTAAGACAAGATTTTTTGTTCTTACTTCACCACCGTGTAAATCACCTGATCGAAATCCAGGCCGCGGTAGAGCAGAGCTTCCAGTTTCACACGGCGGCGCTGGCCGGCGCTGATCATGAAAATCTCGCGGCCTTCGCGGAAGGCGGCCAGCGGGATCACCAGGGATTCGGGCAGATGCAGTGCCGGTTGTGCACCCAGCCAGTAGGCATCGGTGGTGGGCATGCCTTCGATTTGCACGCCGACCGGTTTGGGCAGGCCGGGCAGTAATTTCAAGCCGATCTTGTGGCGCACGCTCAGGCGTGCTGTAGAGCCATCATATTCCTGCCGCAGCGAACTGATGCGGCCAATCAGGAACGGGCCTTGTTCGCCCTTGTGCGCGCCCTCCGGCTGCAGCGCAATCAATTGATCCATCACCAGTCGCGGCATGCTGCGATCGCGCAGGAACAGAAAACCGTCAGCGTTCTCGCTCAGGATTTCCCAGTTTTCCGCATCTTTCATCAAGCCTTCGATCTGCTCGCGGTCGCGGTCGCCGTCGTCGTAGTCAATATCGTCATCGCCGTGTTTGGCGCGGTAGGAATACACGGTGTTGAGAAAACGCGAAATGGTCGTGTCATCCCGTACTTCCACGCCGCGATACAAGCGCGGCAAGCCAATGGCAATGCGGGCGCGGGCGACCAAGGGGCGGCGCCAGATGACATCGCTGTCCTGGCCGTGATGCCAGAGCGCATGAATGCGTTCCAGCAGCGCATAACAACTTTCGCTGGACAGCTTGCTGGAGAAACCCAGTTGATCCGGGCTTTTGCCGGTGCGCAGCGATTCCATGCGCATGCGAATGCTGGAGCAGACGCGCACCGTGTCGAGCCGGACCGCATGCTGGCCCAGCATCAACGAAGCGTTGGCGGGCACGGTCAAGGGCGTATCGGCGCCCGAGATACGGAACCCGAGTTTATGGCCCCAGCGGATCGAGCAGTAGCGCGCCACCGACATTTCCAACAGCGTCAAACGATACGGGTTGCACAGACGCATCAGGATGGCATAGCCAAAGGCGCTGCGGCAGGTGTCGTCCGATGCGCTGCTGTCGCTGCGTGCTTGCTTGGGTACGATGTCCAGACAATCGGCCTGCTGGGCAATGCGCGCCAGCCGTCCGGTTTCTTCCCAGATCGCATCGGGCACGGCAATGCGGGCGCGATAATGCGCTGACGCGATCGACGCCAGCAAATCGAGCGCCTGTTGCAGGGCAAACACCAGCGGCGAGGCCGCATCCAGCGCCCGCTGTCCTTCCGGCGTGCGGTCCAGCGGCGCGGCCAGATTTTCGATATAGGCGCCGCCGGTCGCATCAACCACGCGGATGTAGAGGTTGCACAAGTGGTGCGTGGTGCTGATCAATTCCAGAAACAGCGCGGCTTCGCGCGGCGACAGCGGCAGCGCGCGGTTTTCGCAGTCCGGCATGCGGATGCGCACGGCATTGGAAAAAGGCGTACGCACGCGCTCGAGAATTTCCAGCAGCACTTCCGGGGCCAGTGTCGCACCGTCCAGATGAGCCAGAAGTTTATCGATATGCGCCAGCAGGTTGCTGCTGTCGGCTGCGGGCAGGCTGGCCACCCAGGCTTTCGCGCTGGCGCGATCCCGGACGATTTCGACCTGCATGACGGAAGAACTCTGCGATGCCATTTAAACGTTTCCCCAGACGTCTGTGCTGATGAGGGTGGGTTGCGGTGCGGATTGATCGAGTTTCATTGACATCACCCTAGTCAGACAACGATTGTGCACGCAAGGCATCATTCAGCGCCAGTGCCCGCGCCTGCCGTTCGGCGTGTCGAATCTGCCAACCCTCGTCCTGCATGCGTTCCGGGCGCAAGCTTGCCCACACCGGCGCGGGAAAATGCGGATCGTCGCGATAGCGCGGAATGATGTGCCAGTGCAAATGCGGCACCTGGTTGCCCAGGCTGGCGAGATTGATCTTGTCGGGTTGCATATAACGGCGCACCGCCTGTTCCACCAGCAATACCGTGCCAAACAACAGGCTGCGGTCGGGGGTTGAGAGATCAGACATTTCGGCCACATGATCGTTCCAGATCACGCGCACAAAACCCGGGTAGTGGGTATCGTCCACGGCCACAATGCGCAGCCGGTCGCCCTGCCAGAGCACGGCGCCGCCATCGGTTTCGCAAAGTGAGCAATATGTTGTCATCGTCAATTCAAAAATGGGTGAACCACAGTCCGCATCCTACCGTTATTGCGCCGACTTGATGATGCGCCCGTGCAGCGCCTGGATCGGGCGCGCATTGACCGGAAACAATTTGGCGAACACCGCAATCTGTTGCGCGCTCAGCGTCATCGGTTGCTTGAGCACCATCCACAACACTTCTTCCGAGCAGGGCGGCGTGGTCAGCGAGCCGAAGAATTGATAGTAACGGCCATCCTTGGGCAGCAGCAGCGCCGGGTCCAGCGTGTCGTTCGTCAGCTGCACGCGATCCTCCACCTCCAGCGGCATGTGGCTCCATACGGTTTGCACTTCACTGTTGGCCGCGCCGGGTTCGAACAGCACGGCGACCACCGCCAACTGCCCGGCGTCATTCCGATGCACCAGATGCGCCACCATGGCAAAGCCCTTGCCGTTGATGCGCTCCTCGGACGGATGATGAAAATGGAACTGCACCAGCTTGTAACGGCTGCCGCGCACCGTCAGAAAATTGTCGCTGGAAAAATCGAACTGCACCGTGTGACCATTGTTGATGACCGACCCTTTGGAGGGATGGTAGTCAAACGTCAGCGCCTCCATCGCTTCAATCGGCAGCGTGTCCTGATCCTGGATATCAATCGGCGATTGCCGTTGGCCGCTGCCGCACAATTGATTTTCGGGGGCGAGCGTAGACCAGAAGATCGGGCCGGTCGGACCATCGTAAGACCAGTGCGCATGCCCGGACACCGCCTTTTCCGTTTTGCCCGCAGCAGGTTTTTTTCCGCTCACCAGCGGATCGGTCGAGCTGCCCGCTTCCTCGCTGCGATGCGCCGCAGCGCGTGCCGCGAAATAATCGTTGGCCGTGATGGGGCGGCGTATTGTCGGCGCAGGTGCGGGCGCTGGGGTTGCGGTCGAGGGTGATGCCGCTGCGGGTGCGGCCTTCGCCGCAGGCTCCGCTTTTTCAGCGTCGCCGCTGGCGTGAATCTGCACCGTCGCCGCCTTGTCGTTGCCCATAGTCTTGATCAAGGCACGCAGCTTCTCCCCCGTGGCAGAAGCACCCGTAGAAGAAGCCGGGGCTTCCTTGACAGACTCCTCCGCACCAACCGGCAGCCAGAGCCAGGCCAACACAAAAACGATCACACGCAATAAATGCATATTCCCTCCGTAATGAGGAAATATCGGCATCACGGAAGGGTTTTATAGGGTTCGATGCCCCCTTCTCCCGCAGGCGGGAGAAGGGTTGGGGATGAGGGCGTTGGCATTGGCTCGATACCAAATCAGAAGAAAAAACGGCACCGCCACCCACACCATCCAAGTGTGACGCAACATACCTCAAGAAGCGCCCTCTCCCGCCTGCGGGAGAGGGGACGCGAGCAGTGTGCCTATGAGTGCCACACAACATCGCTGGGATGCAATCCTCGCATTGGGTGAGGGTGTTTTGTTAGGCCGGTTGGTTGCTGGGTTTTCAAGCCAGCTACGGGCTCATCTAGGTTCTCTTATCTCGGCCCAACGTAAAGCTATGCATCATCATTGAGACCCTTGATTTCACATTCCCAAAACGTACCTTCTTGCAATGCATTTGAATCAATTCTCGCCAGGGCAGATTTGAAACGTGCAGAACTGTCTTCGCCCATATACGCTAACAAACTTTCTGCCAGCTGAGTAACACTCGTATTCACAAATTGGCGTGTTTTAAAGTGATCTTCATGATCAAGGAGGGCTACTTCGCCAGAGTTTTTCTCGATGCAGATAGGGTTACCGGCACCGTCATATCCAATAACCAGGAACGGGGCCAACCTGATTTTGTCGTCGGCCGTCCAATCCTCCGGGGATGCAAACACTTCGAAAACAGGAGCAGGCTTTGCTGCAGCGCTGAACGTGACGCATGGCGCGGCTGACATTGGCAAAACATCTGAACCAAAAATAACCATTGGGGACGCAATTTCTTCAAGGCCAAGCTCTCGTTCTCTCTGTGCCCAACGATCAGCGAACGGCTTAGTCAATTAGTTCTCCTTAAAAATCGGTACCAGAGCCACATTTTTTGAATGCAGAAATAATGTGCCACTGCTTTCCTGTTCCACCTTCAATCCTTGAAGGCTGCCAGTATTTGAGCAGACCTTTGCTGATCCATCTGCATCTTGTTCAGGCACTCCGATAAATAACCGGCATCGCTCATCAGGTCGATGGCCTTGCCGTAGGCTTTTTCAGCGCTCTCGCCATAAGCCTGCCGCACTTTCTGCCAGGCTGCTTGAGGAATGGGCCCCCATTGGTTGATCATCATGGCCAGGTCGATGATGTCGCGGCTGGCTGTCGCGATATCGTTGTAACGGTCTGCGTTGGCCAGCAACTTTTCGGCGTACATGTCGCTGCGTGACAATACCGGCACCCCAAGCTGAGGGTCGAGATTCCCCTCGAGTGCAATCCGGCCTTCCTGCACGATTTCGAATTTGATTGGCACATGGTCCACCTCAACAAAGGTGCGAATGCCGTAGCGGTCGGCGCGTACATCACGCAGCAGCTTGACCGGTTTCCGCATCAAGGCAGTCAACCCGCGATCGAACACCAGACTGCGCAATTGACGATACCCTGCGCTGGAAGCACAGAGGAAATCGACATCGACCGATTCGCGATATTCATCCAGCAGCAGCACAATGGCGGTGCCGCCTGCGAAATAGCATTGACATTGCGTCAGCAGATCGCTGTCGAGGTTGCGCAGCAGGGTGTGGATGCGTTGATGATGAGGGCGCTTGAACATGGGCTCAGTTGTTGAGCACACCGCCGCCGTATTGCTGCTTGAGCCGTTGGATCAGATCTCGTTCATCCCGGGTGAGCGTTTCTTCTTCGATGAAGCGCCAGTTCGCTTCGTAAAGCGCGAGCGCCTCCGGCTCATCGATCAAATCGTCCGGACGGCGATTCCATGCGATCAGCCGGAGTTGGGGATAGTGGGCAATGTGCAGCATGATGCTTTGACTATACCGAGGCAGTGCAACTGCTGCAAGTGATTTTTGCCAGACCTTACTCCCGCACGCGCTCGATCCCTTTTGACCATTACGCGCTATGCGCTGCCTTAAAAGAAATGCGAAAAGGTACCTGGTGGAATGATGGGTTAGCGAGCATTGGTGCCCATCATGCGACGTACTCGATGGGGAAACGGTTTGAATGTTCTGGAAAAAGGTCACACATGAAGAAGGTCTGCCGGTAACGTTCAAATGCAATCGGTTCGTGACTGATGAACCTCTTCATGAGTTCATCCATCGATGGGAGCGGCGAAACACCAGACTCTCGGAGGCGCTCCATCATTCGCCTCCCTCGCATCTCAAGAGCCGCGGCGGTGCAGTGTTCACTTTTGTAGCTGCGCCACACCTTCTCAAATAGATCTTGTGAGGTCGTACGCCAAAAGAGTCCCGGAGTTGTTGCTTGATCCATGGCTTGCACGGCATTTGCAGGCGCCTTAGTACTGAGGAGTGTTAAGTACAGGGCAGCGTACACCTTTTCTAGTTCCCCAGCGGTCAGTGTACGAGTTGGGCCGATCAGGCCCCAGAATGGAGCTCGGTCGCCCATTCGCATTACCTTGGCTAGTGCTCCGCCGGTACAAGCAGCGACTGCAACCATTAGGTTAAGACCGGTCGCTACGTTTAGCTCAGTGATGGGAACTTTCAGTTCGTCCCAGTCGGCGAGAGAACCATCTGCAAACTGAAAGCCATCTTCATCGCCATGGCACTCGATGTGCAGCATTGGAATGATGTCGCGTCCCTCTGCATCATTCTTGGACATCAGAACGCACTGGAAAAATTCAGCAGCATTTTCTACTCGTACGTAACGAACCGCCGGTGAGGGAGAGTATGCAGTCGCATATGTCTCCAAATCCTCGAACAAGCGCTTCGCGGTGTTGTACTCACCTGTAGGGATCGAATCTACCACCAAGATTTGGTTGAAGCGGTTGGAATCCATGCAAGCTCGCTAACTAGAAGTAGACGTCGCAATGTACCGGGGTCGATTTTTCCTCAAGCAAAAAAACGACCGCCGACCGCCTTACACCAGCACCCGCTCAATCCCACCCTGATTCGCCTGGCCCACATATTCCGGCAGCCAGTTTTCACCGAGCAGGTGTTTGGCCAGTTCGACGACGATGTAATCGGCGTCGAGGTCGGCATCGTCGTTGAAGCGCTTCAAGCCTTGCAGGCACGACGGGCAGGAGGTGAGGATTTTGACCTCGCCGTTGAAACCATCGGTGCGCAGCTTGTCGGCGCCCTTGCGCATTTCTTCTTCCTTGCGGAAGCGGACTTGCGTGGAGATGTCGGGGCGTGTTGCCGCTAGCGTGCCGGATTCGCCGCAGCAGCGTTCGTTGAGCGCGATCTTCGTGTTGTCGTTCGTTGTGATCAATGCGTTCACTGTCTTGAGCGGGTCTTGCTGTTTCATCGGCGAGTGGCAGGGGTCGTGGTACATGTAGTGCACGCCCTTCACGCCTTCGAGCTTGACGCCTTTTTCGAGCAGGTATTCGTGGATGTCGAGGATGCGGCAGCCGGGGAAGATCTTGTCGAATTCATAGCCCTGCAATTGATCGAAGCAGGTGCCGCAGGACACCACCACGGTTTTGATGTCGAGATAGTTCAGCGTGTTGGCAACGCGGTGGAACAGCACGCGGTTGTCGGTGATGATCTTCTCGGCCTTGTCGAACTGGCCCGCGCCACGCTGCGGATAGCCGCAGCACAGATAGCCCGGTGGCAATACCGTTTGCACACCAGCGTGATAGAGCATCGCCTGCGTGGCGAGGCCGACTTGCGAGAACAGGCGCTCCGAACCGCAGCCGGGGAAATAGAACACCGCTTCCGAATCCGAAGTCGTGCGCTTGGGGTCGCGGATGATCGGCACGATGTTGGCATCTTCGATGTCGAGCAGCGCGCGTGCGGTGCGCTTGGGCAGATCGCCCGGCATTTTCTTGTTGATGAAGTGGATCACCTGCGTTTTGAGCGCAGGCTTGCCCAGCGTGGCGGGCGGGTGGGCGGTTTGTTTTTTCGCCCACTGTTTGAGTACGGTGTTGCCCAGCCGCTGTGCCTTGTAAGCCAGGCCCAGCGCGGCTTTATAGGCTTTGATGGTGCGCGGGTTGACGGTGTTGAGGAAGAACATCGCCGCTGCCGAACCGGGGTTGAACGATTTCTTGCCCATCTTGCGCAGCAGGCTGCGCATGTTCATCGACACGTCGCCGAAGTCGATGTCGACCGGGCAGGGCTTCTCGCACTTGTGGCACACCGTGCAATGGTCGGCCACGTCTTCGAATTCTTCCCAATGCTTGATCGAGACGCCGCGTCGCGTCTGCTCTTCGTAGAGGAAGGCTTCGATCAAGAGCGAGGTGGCGAGAATCTTGTTGCGCGGTGAATAGAGCAGGTTGGCGCGCGGCACGTGCGTGGCGCACACCGGTTTGCACTTGCCGCAGCGCAGGCAATCCTTGATCGAGTCGGAAATCGAACCGATGTCGGACTGCTGCATGATCAGCGATTCGTGTCCCATCAAGCCGAAGCTGGGCGTATAGGCGCGCTGCAGATCGCCGCCGGGCATCAGCTTGCCCTTGTTGAAGCGGCCTTCCGGGTCGATACGCTGCTTGTATTCCTGGAACGGACGCAATTCTTCCGCGGTGAGGAATTGATACTTGGTGATGCCGATGCCGTGCTCGCCGGAAATTACGCCGTCCAGATCGCGCGCGATTTGCATGATGCGCTCGACCGCGGCTTCAGCTTCTTTCAACATGCCGTAGTCGTCGGAGTTGACGGGGATGTTGGTGTGCACATTGCCGTCGCCGGCGTGCATGTGCAGCGCGACGAACACGCGCGCGCGCAGGATGTCCTTATGAACCGCCGCGCATTTGTCCAGCACCGGCACGAAAGCCGCACCGTTGAAGATCGCGGCCAGCGGCGCCTTGACTTCGGTCTTCCACGACACGCGAATGGTGCGGTCTTGCAGCAGGTCGAATACGCGCGCGTCCGGCTGGCGGGCGAGACGTTGTTCGAACGCCGCTTGCAAGGGTTGCAGGCCCAGGTGCAACAACTCGGCCTTGGCTTGCACCAGCGGCGTGTCCATCTGGTGCAGCAGATATTGCCAGCGCGCGCGCGTCTCGGTCAGCAGCTTGCGCGCTTGCGCGGGGCGGTCGCCGAATGCTTTTTCGCGCGGCAGCGCGTCGAGTTCGGCATCGCCGCTTTTGGCGAGCGGCAATTCGCTGCCGAACACTTGATCGAGTGCGTGCAGCAAGCGCAACTTGTTGCCGATCGACAGTTCGATGTTGATGCGCTCGATGGCGTCGGTATATTCGCCCATGCGATGCAAGGGGATCACCACGTCTTCATTGATCTTGAAGGCGTTGGTGTGCTTGGCGATTGCCGCCGTGCGCGCGCGGTCGAGCCAGAACTGCTTGCGCATTTCCGGCGACACGGCGACAAAGCCTTCGCCGGTGCGTGCATTGGCCAGCCGCACCACTTCCGAGGCGGCATGCGCCACGGCGTCGGCATCGTCGCCGACGATATCGCCGATCAACACCATCTTGGGCAAGGCGTGCGGCGACGCGCTGCGTTTCGATTTGGTGGCATAGCCGACCGCGCGCAAATAGCGCTCGTCCAGATGTTCCAGCCCAGCCAGCGTGACGGGAATGAAACCGGTCTGTGGATTGGCCTTCTTCGATTCGCCGTCGAGGTAATCCTTGATCTCGACAATCGAGGGAATCGCATCGCGCGCCTGTCCGAAAAATTCCAGACACACTGTGCGCGTGTGTTTGGGCATGCGGTGCACCACCCAGCGCGCAGCCGTGATGATGCCGTCGCAACCTTCTTTCTGGATGCCGGGCAGACCAGCGAGAAACTTGTCCGTTACATCCTTGCCCAGGCCGGTCTTGCGCAGCGACTGGCCGGGGATTTCGATGCGCTCGGTGCGCAATTCTTTCTTGCGATCCGGCGAAAACCATTTCAATTCGAACTTCGCCAGCGGCGCGTCGTGAATCTTCGACAGGTTGTGTTCCAGGCGCGAGACTTCGAGCCAGTTGCCGTCGGGATCGACCATGCGCCACCAGGCCAGATTGTCCAGCGCCGTGCCCCACAGCACGGCTTTCTTGCCGCCCGCGTTCATCGCCACGTTGCCGCCGATGCAAGAGGCGTCGGCTGATGTTGGATCGACCGCGAACACATAACCGGCACGGTCGGCGGCATCGGCGACGCGGCGCGTCACCACACCTGCTTCGGAAAACACCGTCGCTACCTTATTGGGCAGGCCGGGCAGCGCGATGAGTTCGACTTCGGAAATGCTTTCCAGTTTTTCGGTATTGATCACCACCGAGCGCCACGTTAACGGCACGGCGCCGCCGGTGTAGCCGGTGCCGCCGCCGCGCGGGATGATGGTCAGACCCAGGTCGATACAGGCGCGCACCAGCGGCGCCATTTCCGCTTCGGTATCCGGGCACAGCACGACAAAGGGATATTCGACGCGCCAGTCGGTCGCGTCGGTGACGTGCGAGACGCGCGACAGGCCGTCGAACTTGATGTTGTCTGCTGCCGTGTGGCGGCGCAGCGTGCGCTCGACTTGCTTGCGCAATGTGGCGGCTTCGTCGAAGTATTGCGCGAATTTTTCCACGGCGGCGTGGGTTGCCTTGCCGAGTTTCTCGACCCGCGCACTGCGTTGCAGGGCAAGCGCATCACCCGCGTCGGCCAGGTCGGTCTGGCGGCGGCGTTTTTCGATTTCATGCAGGCGGTGATACAGCGCTTCGATCAGCAGAGCGCGGCGTTTCTTGTTGTCGAGCAAATCGTCTTGCAGATAGGGATTGCGCTGCACCACCCAGATATCGCCCAGCACTTCATACAACATGCGCGCCGAACGGCCGGTGCGGCGTTCGCTGCGCAACTCGTCGAGAATCTGCCAGGCCGGTTCGCCGAGCAGGCGCATCACGATCTCGCGGTCGGAGAACGAGGTGTAGTTGTAGGGAATTTCGCGCAAACGCACGCTGGTGGCGGGTTCAGCGGCTTCGGGAAGCAATGCGGCGGATGAAATAGGGGCGTTCATCGAAAACGTGGGTCATTCTTAAAGAAGGATTGTAGCCGAAGCCCGCCTGCGGGCGAGGGGGATTCATTGGCCGGGGGCTTGCGTCTGGCGCGGGCGCTGCAGGCGGGCGACGCGGATCAGGCGGTCGTGGACCTGCACGATTTCGATCGGGCAGCCGGCGATCTTGACGCTGACCCCGGTTTCCGGGATGTCTTGCAGATATTCGAGCAGCAGACCGTTGAGGGTTTTTGGCCCATCGAGCGAAAAATGCAGGCCGAGGCGGCGGTTGAGTTTGCGCAGCGAGGTCTGGCCTTCGACCAGGGCCAGGCCGTCCTCATCCCAGTGCAAGCCGCGCACGGCGGCGGCCGGCATGGTGGAGGTGAATTCGCCCACCACTTCCTCGACGATGTCGGCCAGCGTCACCAGGCCTTCGACTTCGCCGTATTCATCGACCACCAGACCAAGGCGCAATTTCTTTTCCTGAAAATTCTGCAACTGTGCCAGCGCCGCCGTGCCGGCCGGAATGTAATAGGGTTCGCTCAGCGCGGCCAGCAGCGATTCCTTGTTCAAGGTGTCGGTATCAAGCAGGGCCAGAACCTGCCGCACGTGCAGCAGCCCCTTGACCTGATTGATATCGCGTTCATACACCAGCAGTTTGTTGTGGTAACAGGTGGCCAGTTGCGCGCGCAATTGTTCAAGATCTTGCGTGATGTCGAGCGCTTCGATGTGCGCGCGCGGTGTCATCACATCGTCCACCGTGATCTGTTCCAGATCGAACAGATTGAGCAGAATGCTGCGGTGTTTCTTGGGCATGAACTGCGCGCTCTCCAACACCAGAGAGCGCAGTTCGTCGGTGCTCAGCGTGGTTTGGTCTTCGCTGGTGGAGCGCAGACGCAGCAGCTTGAGAATGCCGGTGACAAACAGATTGACGAACCAGATCAGCGGATAAAACAGTCGTACCAGCAGACTGAAGATGAGACTCGACGGCAGCGCGATTTGTTCGGCGTAGGCGGCGCCAACCACTTTCGGCGTCAGCTCGGAAAACACCAGAATCAGAAAAGCCACGATGCCGGTGGCGATCGACAAGACGGTTTCGTCATTGCCGAAGTAGTAAATCGCCAGCGCAGTGACCAAGGTGGTGGTGGCGGCATTGAGCAGCGTGTTGCCGATCAGCACCATGCTCAGGAAACGGTCGGTCTTGTGCAGCAGCGCCAATGCCATGCGCGCGCTGCGTTTGCCGGATTTGGCCAGATGGCGCACCCGGAAACGGTTGAGCGCCATCATGCTGGTTTCAGCGATGGAGAAAAACCCCGAGAGCAGCAGCAGAGCAACCAGCGCAGTGATCTGCGCCCATAAAGGGATGGTGTCCACAGTATTAAACCCAATGACGGATGACGTCTGCTACGCAGACATGACGGCTGCGCCGATGAATTTCATGCCGCATCGCGGCGTCTTGCGGCGTGAGCCGCGTCATATTTCATGAAGTTGGTCGGGGTGAGAGGATTCGAACCTCCGGCCTCTACGTCCCGAACGTAGCGCTCTACCAGGCTAAGCTACACCCCGCCACAGTCAGGTTTTCCAGGCCATTAATTTGACCGCCCGACCGCAAAGGACGCCAATTCTAGCAAAGAATTCTTGTAGATACTTGGTGCCAGGCAGCGCAACTGAGCTTGCGCGTGTTCCGCTTGCGCGCGCGCCTGTTCACGTGTGGTGGCGAGGGCACCGGTCTGTTCGATGGTGTGCAGAATGTCGGCAAAGTGCGGGCTGTGGCCGTGTTCGATGGCGGCGCGAATCGTGGCGCGCTGTTCTGCGTTGCCGCGCTGCATGGCGATGATCAGCGGCAGCGTCACCTTGCCTTCGCGCAAATCGTCGCCGACGTTTTTGCCGATGGTGGTGGCGCTGCCGGAATAATCCAGCACATCGTCGATCAACTGGAACGCCGTGCCGACGCTGCGGCCGTATTCGGCGCAGGCTTCTTCAACTTCAGCGCTGGCGTTGGCCAGAATGGCGGCCAGCCGCGCGGCGGCTTCAAACAGTTTGGCGGTTTTGTAGCGGATCACTTGCAGATAGCGCGCTTCGTCCACATCCGGGTCGTTGCAGTTGAGCAATTGCAGCACTTCGCCTTCCGCAATCGTGTTGGTGGCGTCGGACAGCACTTGCATCACGCGCATGCTGTCAATCTCCACCATCATCTGGAAGGCGCGCGAGTAGAGAAAGTCGCCGACCAGCACGCTGGCTGCATTGCCGAATTGCGCATTGGCAGTTTTCGCGCCGCGCCGCAATTCCGATTCGTCCACCACATCGTCATGCAGCAGCGTGGCCGTGTGAATCAATTCCACAATCGCCGCCAGCCGGTGATGGCGCGTATCGGCGTCGTCGCGTGGCAAGTCCAGCGCGCGTGCAAACATCAACAGCAAGGCGGGCCGCAAGCGCTTCCCGCCCGCCTCGACGATGTAGGCGGAAATTTGGTTGATCAGCAATACCTCCGATTGCAGATGCCGACGAATCGTGTCGTCCAGCGCCTGCATGTCGGCGGTAATCGGGGCGAGGAATTGGGCGGAGCTCAAGATGGTCTGCGATGAGTGAAATGCGCTGCATTATAGCGGTAGGGAAGGTCGGCAAAGTCGTGGGTTGTGTCGTGAGCAGCCGCAGGCGGGCGAACGTGCGTGCGGCAAAAACAAAGGCTCACGCGCCTTTCATGAGGTAAGGCGCTTCAGATTCTTTGGTTCAGCGGAGTGTCCGCGTCGATATTTCAGCCATAATCGTGTCCTCAAAACAATCATTCGGAGCGAGACATGGACGTGATCTTGTTGTTGAAGGCGGCAATTATGGGGGTGGTTGAGGGGTTGACCGAATTCCTGCCGGTATCCAGCACCGGGCATTTGATTTTGACCGGCAGCCTGCTGGACTTCAACAACAGCGTGGCCAAGACTTTCGACATCGCGATTCAGACCGGCGCCATGTTCGCCGTGATGTGGGAATACCGCCAGCGCGTGGGGGCAACCCTGGCCGGGCTCGCCAGCGAAAAGGCGGCGCAGCGTTTTGCGCTCAATGTGGGGGTGGCTTTTCTACCCGCCGTGGTGTTTGGCTTGCTGCTCGGCAAGGCGATCAAGGAACGTTTGTTCTCTGCCGTGCCGGTGGCGCTGGCCTTCATTATTGGCGGTGTCATCATTCTGTGGGTCGAGCGCCGTCATCATGCCTTGTATGGCGCGCGCGATGGAGCGGGCGCGCGGCAGGCGCGGGTGGAATCGGTCGATGCCATGAGCTGGCTCGATGCACTCAAGGTCGGGCTGGTGCAATGTCTGGCATTGATTCCCGGCACCAGCCGTTCCGGTGCGACCATCATCGGCGGCATGTTGTTTGGGCTGTCGCGGCGCGTGGCGACCGAGTTCAGTTTTTATCTCGCCATGCCCACGCTGATTGGCGCGGGTGCCTATTCGCTCTACAAGGAACGCGCCGCGTTGTCGGCCGCTGATGTGCCCATGTTCGCGGTGGGTTTCGTGTTTTCCTTCATCTTCGCGTTGCTGTGTATCCGCTGGTTGATTCGCTACATCAGCACGCACGACTTCACCGGCTTTGCCTGGTATCGCATTGCCTTTGGCGGCGTGATTCTGCTGACTGCCTATACCGGCATGGTGCATTGGGTCGATTGATAGGCCTGATTTGGCACTGAATCCGCAACTTTTTCTTGCGATGGCCGTTATCCACTGATTGTTATTGTGCTCGCAGTGAGCACCTGCAATCAGTGGAGAAGCAATGGCACGGCTGGAAAAAGTTCGATTAGGTGATTTGCTGGTTCAGCAGGGGCTGATCACGGGTGAGCAGTTGCTGGCGGCGCTGGCCGAGCAGAAGCGCAGCGGGCGCAAGCTGGGGCGCATCTTTGTCGACAGCAGCTATGTCACTGAAGAGGGTCTGTCGCAAGCGCTGGCCAATCAGTTGCAGATTCCCTTTATCGATCTGCGCAATTTCAACGTCCAGCCCGAGATGGCGCAGTTTCTGCCGGAAACCCAGGCGCGCCGTTTCCGCGCCGTGGTGCTGGAAGATCGTGGCGACAACCTCTTGCTGGCGCTGGCCGACCCGACCGATCTGCTGGCCTACGATGAGCTGGCGCGCATTCTGAAGCGCGAACTTGATCTGGCGGTGGTGACCGAGAGTCAATTGCTCGCTACCATCGACCGCATCTATCGCCGCACCAGTGAAATTTCCGGACTGGCCAAGGAGTTGACCGCCGAGCTGGGCGACGCGCCGGTGGATTTTGGCGATCTGCTGGGCAGTGGCAGCAGTACCCCGGGCATCGAAGAAGCGCCGGTGGTCAAGTTGCTGCAGACGATGTTCGAAGATGCGATCTCGGTGCGGGCGTCCGATGTCCACATCGAACCTCAGGAAACGCGCTTGCGCATTCGGTTTCGTATCGACGGCGTGCTGCATATTCAAACTGAAGCCGACCCGAAAATCGCCTCGGCCCTGGTGTTGCGGCTCAAGCTGATGTCGGGTCTCGACATTTCCGAAAAACGGTTGCCGCAGGATGGCCGCTTTGCGATTCGCGTGCGCGGCAATCCCGTCGACGTGCGGATCTCGACCATGCCGACGCAGTACGGCGAGTCGGTGGTGATGCGCTTGCTGAACCAGAATACCGGTCTGCTCGGTTTGAGCAGCATCGGCATGCCGCCGCGTATCCTCGAACGCGTCAAACACGCGATCCACCGGCCGCACGGCATGGTGCTGGTCACCGGCCCGACCGGCAGCGGCAAAACCACCACGCTCTACTCCGCGCTGAAAGACATTAATACCCCCGACAAGAAAATCATCACGGTGGAAGATCCGGTCGAGTATCGCCTGCCCGGCATCAACCAGGTGCAGATCAACGACAAGATCGACCTGTCCTTTGCGCGCGTGCTGCGCTCGGCGCTGCGCCAGGACCCGGACGTGGTGCTGGTCGGCGAGATGCGCGATCAGGTGACGGCCGAGATCGGCCTGCGCGCTGCACTCACTGGCCACATGGTGCTGTCCACCCTGCATACCAACGATGCTCTGTCCACGCCCATGCGGCTGCTCGACATGGGGGTGCCCGCCTATATGGTCGCGTTGTCCCTGCAGCTGGTGCTGGCGCAGCGGCTGGTGCGGCTGATCTGCCCTTCTTGCGTCAAACCCCACACCTTGCTGCCGAGCGAGCGCGAGTGGCTGCAATCCGAACTGGGTGCGCGCGTGGGTGACCATACCTATCGCCAGGGCGCGGGCTGCACGCAATGCAACAACACCGGCTTCAGCGGGCGCACGGCGGTGTATGAAATGCTTGAAATGACGCATCCCGTCGTGCACGCCGTGCATCAGGCCGATCCGCTCGTGTTTACCCGCGTCGCGCGCGAACAAATGGGCGGCAACACCTTGCATCGCGATGCCATACGTCTGGTGCTGGAAGGGCGCACCACGGTATCCGAGGCGATGCGTCTCGCCAGCCAGAATGAGGAGAGCTGATGCCCAGCTTTGCCTACAAGGGACGTAACAGCAGCAGCGGTGCGCTGGTGCAGGGCGAGCTCGATAGCGCGAGCGAGGAAGCCGTGGCCAACGTCCTCATCGGGCGTGGTGTGATTCCGCTCGAAATCGTGGCGCGCGGCGCTTCCGGTGGCGCGCTGAAAATCAAATGGGGCGGCGACAAGATCCGCACCGAAGATGTCATGCTGTTTTCCCGCCAGATGCACACCCTGCTCAAGGCGGGGGTGCCGATCATGCGTGCACTGGGCGGCTTGCAGGAATCGACCGTCAATCCGGGCATGACGCGCACTTTGCGTGAGGTGCGCGAGAGCCTCGATTCCGGCCGCGAGCTGTCGGCTGCGCTGGCGCGCCATCCCAAGGTATTTACGCCGTTTTATATCGCCATGATGAAGGTGGGCGAGCTGACCGGGCAGATGGATGAAATCTTCATGCGCCTGTTCGACCATCTCGAATTTGAAAAATTTATGCACGATCAGGTCAAGTCTGCGCTGAGATATCCGATATTCGTCAGTGTGGTGATGATTGCAGCGTTGGTCGTCATCAATTTGTTCGTGATTCCAGCCTTTGCCAAGGTGTACAAGGCGGCGGGTGCTGAATTGCCCTTGATCACGCGCTTGCTGGTCGGCTTTTCCGATTTCATGGTGGCGACCTGGCCGGTTTTACTGTTGTTGACAATCGGCGGGGTCTGGTTGTTTCGCGGCTGGACGAAGACGGCGGCCGGGCAATTGCAATGGGATGCGATCAAGTTGCGCATCCCCATCGCCGGCAAGATTGTGCTCAAAGCCACGCTGGCGCGTTTTTCGCGCAGCCTTGCGCTGGCATTGAAAAGCGGTGTGCCGATTGTGCAGGCATTGAACGTGACCGCGCAAACGGTCGGCAATCACCATGTCGCGCGTTGCGTGGATCGCATGCGCGAAGGGGTTGAGCGCGGCGAAAGCGTGCTGCGCACGGCGCACGGTACGCATGTGTTTACGCCGGTGGTACTGCAGATGATTGCGGTGGGCGAAGAATCCGGTGCACTCGATGATTTGCTGGGCGAGATTGCCGAGATGTATCAGCGCGAAGTGGAATATGAACTGAAGACACTGTCCGCGCAGATCGAACCGATCATGATTGTGTGTCTCGGGATATTGGTTTTGATTGTCGCGCTGGGCGTGTTCTTGCCGATCTGGGATCTGGGCAAGACCATGATCAAGTGATGCGGCACCGCTTCGAATTTGGCGTTGTGCTGTTGGCAGTGAGCATTCTCGGACTGGTGCTGGCGGAGCGCCTGCAGTACGTCGAGGAACGCAACGAGCAGATTCAGGTGCGGCTGGCGGTGCGGTTGCTGGATGCCGCGGTACGCATCCGCATGGCGGAGTTGCTGATCGCGAACGATGCGCAGACTATCGAACGGCTGCGGCAGGAAAACCCGTTCGATTGGCTCAGTCCGCAATTGCAGAATTACGCCGGCGCGCGCACCGCGCAGCAGTTGCAAGGCCGGGAAGATGTCGCGCAAGGTCGATGGTATTTCGATACCACCCGGCACGAAGCGGTGTACACCGTTTTGAACGGCAGTCATTTTTCGTCGCGCAGTGGAAGCAGGCTGATTCGTTACCGGGTGCAAGTGATTGCGTCTGGCCGCAGGCTCGAAGGTGCGCGGATAGAAGTGGTTGAGCAGTACAACTGGTTTTAACAAGGAGTCGGAAATGAATACGCAAATTCGGAACAATCAAATTCGTAGCCAAATGAAAGGCTTTACGCTGATCGAACTGGTGGTGGTGATTGTGATTCTGGGGATCATGGCAGCGGTAGCGTTGCCGCGCTTCCTCAATCTGCAAGTGCAGGCGCGCGCAGCCAGCGTGCAGGCGGCGGCAGGCGCTGTGCGGGCCGGTGCAGCCCTGGCCAAGGCAGGCTGCCTGACGCAGACGGCTCCAGTGTGCGCGGCTGCTGGCGCTTCCAGCGTCACGCTCGAAGGTTTGGCGGTTGCCACCATCAACAGCTATCCGCAGGCACTGGCGGGCGCGGGCACCGGCATTCTTGCTGCGGCCGGCATCACCGCCACTGACTACGTGATTGGCGGCGGCGGCGCGGCAGCGGGCTCAACGCTCACCATTACCGCAATCAATGCAACGGCGCCAGCGAACTGCCGGATCAGCTACACCTCACCGGCCGCTGGCGTGCAACCAACGGTCGTCGTGGATGTGACCAACTGTTGATGCTGGTGGTAGATAGTTTGGATGTTTTTTCAAGGAGCACTGCAATGCGTAATATGAAACAGCAAGGTGGCTTTACGCTGATTGAACTGGTGGTGGTGATCGTTATCCTCGGCATTCTGGCCGCAGTGGCGTTTCCCCGCTATATCAGTTTGACCTCGGATGCACGCAAATCGTCAATGAATGGATTGGCCGGTGGCTTGCGTTCTGCTGTGGCGGTAGTGCAGGCGCGCTATTTTGCCAATGGCACGAACACCTCTCCCGTCACCATGGCCGATGGTGTCACGACGGTAGCGGTGGGCACGGCCGGTGCGGCCTCGGGTGTTCCCACGGCAGCCGGGATTATCAGCGCAATGCAATCGATCGATGGATTTGCAACCTCAGGGGCGGCGCCGGTGAAGTTCGATTTCACCACGGCGGTAGCGAATTGCTTTGTAAACTACGATCCTGCTACCGGCACGGTGACCACGACCCTGGGTGGCTGTTGATCAATCGCTGCCGCAAGATTTGCGGCGATTTGCAGTGAAATAACGAAGGCTGCATGGCAGGCACGCCGTTGCGTTGCCTGCCCCGTCATGAACGTTATGGATGTTGCCAAAGCATGCGTAGCAGACACCAATGCGGCTTCACGCTGGTCGAGCTGGTAACGACGGTAGCCATCCTTGCGGTGCTGGCCGCGGTTGCCGTGCCGCGCATGATCGGCCGTCAGGGCTTTGAAGCGCGCGGTTTTTTCGATGCGGCGGCGGGGGCCGTTCGTTTTGCCCAAAAAGCGGCGGTGGGGCAACGGCGCAATATTTTTGTCGTTGTCACTGGCACCACGGTCAGTCTCTGTTATGACGCTGCGCTGGCCTGTGCCAGCCCGGTGCTCAATCCGGTGGATGGCAGTGCGGCCTTCGTAGTCGATGCGCGGCGCGGCAATCCGGCGCTGGCTGCGCCAGTGGCTGTCACTCCTGCCAATACCTTGTTTGGTTTCAACGCCCTGGGTCAGCCGATCGATGCGGCAGCTGCCGTTCTGGGTGCGGCACAAGTGTTCACATTGACACCGGCAGAAACCGGTGACGTCGTGCGTACGCTGACGGTGGAGCGGGAGACCGGCTATGTGCACTGAAGCGCGCTTTAATTTCCAGCGCGGCGTGAGCCTGATCGAACTGGTGATTTTCATCGCGATTGTGGGTGTGGCGGTTGCAGGTGTGTTGTCGGTATTGACGCAAACGACTCGTTCCAGTGCCGACCCGATGATCGCCAAACAAGCCCTGTCGATTGCCGAAGCACTGCTCGAAGAAGTGCGCCTGCAACCCTTCACCTATTGCGATCCCGATGACGCCACTGCGAGCACGGCCACGAGCGCCAGCGTCGGCGTAGGCGCATGCACCAGTACGGTCGAAGCGATTGGGCCGGAGGCCGGCGAGACGCGCTCCGGCAGCGGCGGTGCGCAGTTTGACAATGTCAACGACTATCACGGTTACAGCAGCGCTGCCGATGGCGGCATCAAGGATATTGGTGGCACGGTGATTGCCACTCTGAGCAACTATGCCGCGACGGTTTCTGTTGCGGCTACAGCACTGGGTAGTGTGGCCGCCACCGATGCGTTGTTGATTACCGTCACGGTCACCGGCCCGGCCAATACCACGGTGACTTTGCAGGGATACCGGACACGCTATGCACCCAATGCCCTTCCCTGAACGCGGCTTCACCCTGATCGAGATGGTCACGGTGATGGCGATCACGGCCATCGTCGCAGCGGCGGTGGCGATGTTCATTCGCATACCGGTGCAGGGCTATGTCGATACCACGCGCCGCGCCGAACTGGCGGACGAGGCGAACACGGCAGTGCGGCGCATCAGCCGCGACCTGCATCTGGCCTTGCCCAACAGCGTGCGTGTGAATGGCGCGGGTACTGCAGTCGAATTCTTGTTGATGCGTTCGGGCGGACGTTATCGTGCCGATGTCACGAGCGGCGGTGGTGGCAACATTCTTGATTTCAACAATGGCGCGGACAGCAGCTTCGACGTGCTCGGCCCCGGCGTCACGCTGGCAGCGAGCGACAGCATCGTGGTGTACAACCTCGGCATTTCCGGTGCCGATGCCTATGCGGGCGACACGCGGCGCAGCTACAGCGGTAGTGCGGGCACGTTGACCAGCGTGTCGTTCGGCACGACCGGTACGCCATTTCCCTTTGCTTCACCCAGCAATCGTTTTCAAGTGATCGAAGGGCCGGTGTCGTATGTCTGCGCGGGCGGTGTGCTGCGGCGCTACTGGGGCTACGCGATCACGGCCGCGCAAGTGGTGCCGCCCAACGGCAACAACGCGATTCTCAGCAACGATGTCGCCAGCTGCAGCATCACCTACGATGCCAGTGCAGTGGCCAAGCGCACCGGCCTGGTGACGCTCAACCTCACGCTCACACGCAGCGGCGAATCGGTCAATCTTTATCATGCAGTTCATGTCAGCAATGTGCCTTGAGCGGAAACTGAAACCCCATCCCCCCTTGCAGGGCACACGCGCCCTGCAAGGGGGGATGGGGCCACACTCACGTGGCTTCACACTCGTCTCCGCCATCTTCCTGGTGGTCATCCTCGCCGCATTGGGCGCGTTCATCATTTCCGTGGTACGCACGACTGCAAGTTCGCAGAATCTTGATTTGCTGGGGCAGCGCGCGTATCAGGCGGCGCAGGCGGGTATCGAGTGGGGCGCGTTCCAGTCGCTGCGCAACAATACTTGTACCGGGACGACATTGACCTTCGTTGGCACGACGCTGGCAGATTTTTCCACCACGGTGACGTGCAGCAGCAGCAGTGCCGACGAGTTGGGCACGACGATCAATCTGGACACCATCGTCGCACTCGCCTGCAACCAGCCGCCGTGTCCCGCCGCCAGCCCGGGTGACAATTATGTCGAGCGGCAACTGACCGTGACGGTGAATCGATGATGCTGCGCCTGCGTTTTTTCATTTTTGCCTGTCTGCTATGGGGTGCGGTATCGTCAGCGCAGGCAGCGTATTACGTGTACGACGATTCGGCTGCGGCAGCCACGTCTTATCCGTGGATCGACATTTCCGCCACTGGTACGACGCTGGCGCTGGGGGACGATGCCGTGTCGGCCGCCCTCAACCTCGGCTTCACGTTCAACTTCGGCGGCACGAATTACACGCAGGTGCGCGTCATGAGCAACGGCATGTTGCAATTTGCTGGCACGGCCACCAATTACAACAACGCCCAGTTGCCATTGGACGGTAGCGGCGGTAAACCCAACATCGACTTCGCCATGCTGCCGTTGTGGGACGACTACAACACCAACAACACGGCCACTTATATGCGTTACCGCAGCCAGGGCACAGCGCCCAACCGGGTCTTTATTGTTTCCTGGCTGGCCGCGCCTTATTACTGTTTCAATACCGGGGGCACCGGTTGTAACGGCAGTAATCAGACGACGGCAGCGACGGCAACCTTTCAGGTACAGATCTACGAACAGGGGCAGTTTGTCTATTCGTATGGCACGACCAACGGCGCGGGCGGCGCGCACAGTGGCGGGCCGACGTTTTCCAACAGTGGCGGGACTGTTGGTGTGGAGGTGGGCAACACCGACTACGTGCAGTATTCCTACAATACGGCGTCTGTACCGAATGGCCGAACCATCCTGTGGTCGCACCCGAGCGCCACCACGCCAGGCGGCTTCAATGCCTATGAGACTACCACTGCGGCCGGTGCCATTACCGGCATCATCAAGACCAAGATTGCGGGCAGCAGTTTCAATCTCGACCTGATTGCGCTCAACACTGCCAAGACAGCGATCCTCACCACATTTACCGGCGCGGTGAAAGTGGAACTGCTCAATGCCAGCGATAACAGCGCCGCGCTCGATGCCAATAATTGCCGCAGTAGCTGGACCACGATCCAGACATTGGCGAACCCGACCTTTGTGGCGGGCGACAATGGCCGCAAGACCGTGGCCTTCCAGGAAAACAATGCCTGGCAAAACGTGCGGGTACGCATCAGTTATCCGGCCACTGGCGTAGCCACGGCCATCGGTTGCTCGACCGATAATTTTGCGATTCGCCCATCCTCGTTTGCCAGCGTCAGTATCAACGATGCCGATTGGCAAACGGCAGGCACCACGCGCACACTGACCAACACGGCTGCCAGCGGCGGCAATGTGCACAAGGCCGGGCGGCCACTCAACCTGCAAGCGACCGCAGTCAATGCGCTCGGTGTGCCCACCACGACGACCAACTACACCGGTACGCCAACGGCGACGCTGAGCGCTTGCGCCGGTACCGCTTGCAGTGCGACGCTGGGCACATTGACGCTGGGAGCGGCGGCGGTGGCCGGTGTGATCAATACCAACACGGCCAGCTATAGCGAGGTCGGCGCCTTCAGCATGCAGCTGAGCGATCAAACATTTGCCAATGTCGATGCCGCCGATTCAACGACCGCAGAGCGCTACATCACTTCCAGCACCGTCAATGTCGGCCGTTTCGTGCCGGATCATTTCGATCTGACCGTACTTGCCACACCACAGCTGCTGACTTTCGGCAGTGCCACGTGCGGCAGCCGCAGCTTTACCTACATCGGCCAGCCGTTTGGTTACGCGACCGTGCCGCAGATGACGATCACCGCAAAGAATTTCAGCGGTGCCACTACGGTCACCTATCAGGGCGCGCTATGGAAACTGATTGCCAGCAATGCCACCCAAACCTACGCACCGCTCAGCCCCACAGTACCCGGTCTGGATGTTTCTTTGAGCGGCACCCCTACGGTGACAGCCGGCAGCAACGGTGTCGGCAGCTTCAGCGCCAATGCCGCCGACCAGTTGACCTATGTGCGCAGCGTCACGGCACCACAGAATTCCTTCAACGCCAATATCACCCTGACGGTTGATGTCTCCGACAACAGTGAAAGCGGCGTCAGCGGCAACGGCACCATCGCCAGTAGTGCTGCACTGCTCTTCAATGGCAGCGGCAGTGGCATCGCCTTCGATGCCGGCAACACGTTTCGTTACGGACGCTTGCGTTTGTCCAATGCGTTCGGTTCCGAGCGTTTGCGCCTGCCGGTGCCGGGGCAGTTGCAAACCTGGAATGGCACGGGTTTTGTGAACGCCGGGGATAGTTGCACCACACTGGCGGCTTCAGCGGTGTCACTGACCTTCGGCGGCACGGGTAATAATCTCGCCGCCTGTGAAACACAGGTGAGCATGACGGCGGGCGCACCTGCGACCTTGCAATTGTCGGCCCCGGGTGTGGGCAACGATGGCTGGGTCGATCTGCGCATCAACCTCAGTAGCAGCGCCAGTGGTACAACGTGCACCAGCGCCACGCCTGCGGCGGCCACCACGGCTAACAAAACCTGGTTGCGCGGCAACTGGGGCGGCGGCAATTACGACAAAGATCCCACCGCCCGCGCGCGCTTTGGCGCATACAAGGGCAGCGACCGTTTCATCTTCCAGCGCGAAAATTATTGAGGGCGGCCCAACACTGAATTGACTGCGAATTCCCTGTCAATTCGGCCGTTCTCAAACACTCCCCCGTTTTTATACTGCAAGGGCTGTTAAAGCGGGCGCGGTCTCGACCTCGATCTTGAGTGCTCGATACGTTCCTGCCATTGCTTCAATGCCAAGAAAGGGAAAAGAAACATCATGGCCTGGTTGCCCACGCGCACCGCAGCGGGATGGATGAGTATCGGCCTGCATGACCAGCGGGTCGATCTTGCGCATGTGCGCGCCAATGTTTTTGGCCGCCCGGAGATTGCGTGGCTGGCTTCCTATGAGCGCGACGCGACGCTGGAACATACCTTGGCGCGTTTGAGCCGGACGTGCAAATTGAAACGCCACCGCTGCGCCACGTTGCTGGCGGAAGGCGAGTACCAGATATTGCAGATGGAGGCCCCCGCCGTGCCGGACGAGGAAGCGCGCGAAGCCGTGCGCTGGCAAGCCAAGGACCTGCTCGATTATCCCGTGCAATCGGCCACCTTCGACGTGTTGCCGATTCCGCAACCCGCGACCGCTGTGCAACGCGCGAAGCAGGTCTTTGCCGTCGCGGCGCGCAATGAACTGATCGGCGCACGCATGGATCAGTTTGCCCAGGCCAAAATTCCGCTCGAAGTGATCGACATTCCCGAAACCGCACAACGCAACATTGCCGCGTTGTATGAAGAACAGAATCGCGGCCTGGCGCTGCTGGTGTTCAATGAAAAAGGCGGCGTGCTCACCTTCACCTGGCAGGGCGAGTTGTATGCCTGCCGGCATATCGATATCACGCTGACGCAATTACAGCAGGCGGGGGCGGCAGGCAGTCAGGAAGAGCAGACGCAATATATCGAGCGCATCAGTCTTGAGCTGCAACGCTCGCTCGACAATTTCGATCGTCAGTTCAGCTTTATCACGGTGGCGAAATTAATGGTCTTGCCGGTGCCAGGCTTTCCCGATTTCGTTGGTTTCCTCGGCGCCAATCTTTATGTCCCGGTGGCACCGCTCGATTTATCGACCGCGATCGATGGCAGCGCGATCACCGGCTGGGAAGATCCGGCACTGCAAGCGCAATATTTTCATGTGGTCGGCATGGCCTTGCGCGATGACTACGCAACCAGCAATCCAGCGAAAGCAACGACCGAGGTGGAGCACCACACATGAGTCAGCAACTCAACCTCTTCAATCCACAGCTGGCGCGTCGGCACGACCTTCTGACTGCACGCACGACCGGCTTGCTGCTGGTCGTGGTGGCGGCGCTGGCACTGATTGGCTCGGTAGTGCTGCAGGTCACCAATGTCGAGATCAATCGGGAAAAAAATGTGCTGACCGATCAGGCGCAGGAAATGCAGACGCAACTGACCACGCTGACGCAGAAGATCAGCCAGTATCGGCCTGCCGCCGCGCTGGAAATGGAACGCCTGGCACTGGAGCAGCGCTTGCGCGGACGGCAGGATGTCGAGCAGGCGCTGGCACAGGGCCAACTCGGCCGTGCCGAAGGATTTTCAGAGCACTTGCGCGCCTTTGCCCAACTGGCCAATGCGCGGGTCTGGCTGACCGGCGTACACATCAACGCCACCGGCTTGCTGGAGATTCGTGGTGGTGCGCGCGAGGCCGGCCAGATCCCGGCGTATATCGGACACCTGAGTAAAGCCCCGGTCTTTCAGGGGCGCAGCTTTTCCGAGCTGGCGTTGAAGGCCGTGTCGGCAGCACCGGCAACCACGCCAGCAGAACACACATCAACACCCGCGGACTACATCGAGTTCGATCTGATTTCTGCGGCCGCCACGCCGGGCGGCGCCAAGGAAAACGCCAACACAAGCGCCAACGCAAACGCAAACGCCAACAAGGGCACACCATGAAAGCGCAATGGGAAAAACTTGCCCAGAACTTTCAGGCACGCAATCGGCGTGAGCGGACGGTGATCGCCGCCATGTTGTTGCTGGTGGTGGCGGCATTTTTCTATCTCTTGTTGCTGGAACCGGCGCTGCGCCAGCGGCACACGCTGCAGAAACAGATTGCCGAACTGCGCACCCAGACTGCGACGGACAGCGAGCAAGTCCGGGCGCTCACACAGCGCCTGCAGGACCCCGATGCCGGGGTGCGGACGCAGATCCAGAATTTGCGCAGTGAAATTGGCGCCGTCGATACGCGCCTGCAAGCATTGCAACGTGCACTGGCCCCACCAACACGCATGGCTGCGCTGCTGGAACAAATCCTCAAAGACAACAGCCGTCTGCATTTGGTCGAGATGCACAAACTGCCGGTAACAACGCTGGCCGATCCAACCCAAAGCCCGAGTGCGGAGAAGCCCGCCAAGCTGGGCGTTTACAAACACGGCATGGAAATCACGGTGCAAGGCCAGTATGCCGATTTGTATGACTACCTCAAGGCGTTGGAACAACTGCCGCAACAACTGTACTGGGGCGAGGTGAAACTGGTCACGGAAACCTGGCCGCGCAATCGCATGACCATCGTGGTCTACACACTGAGTCTGGATGAAGCATGGCTGACGCTATGAAAAGCACACCACATAAAAAAAATCTGTGCCTCTGGTTCGCGCTGCTGAGCGGCCTCACTGCGCACGCCGAAAATCTGCCCGACCCGACGCAGCCACCGCACGCAGGGCCGGCAGAAGGTGTGGCCGTGCAAGCGCCCACGCAACTGCATGCGGTGCTGATTCCCGCTCAGGGCCGCAAGATGGCCATGATCGGCGCGACCGCAGTGGCGGTCGGTGACACCGTCGGCGATGCGCGCGTCGAGCGCATTGGCGAGACCGAAGTTGTTTTGCAAGGACCGGAGGGAACGCAGGTGCTGCGCATGATGCCGGCGGTGGAGAAATCACCGGTCGTCAGCAAGTCAGCCCCGCACAAGAAAGTCAGCAAGCAGGATGCCGCTCAATCGAGCAAGGAAAAAGGTACACCATGAAAACCATCGCGCTCCTCACACTGGTTGCATTATTGACGGCCTGCAGCCTGCCCACGGTCAAGCAGAATGCCACTTACGATGCCATCGACAACACGCTCAAGGAAGCGGCCAACGCACACAGCCGCGCTGCCGGCAAAACGGATGCCACACGTCCGGCCGCAGTCGATCAAGCCCTGTTGCCACCGTTGAAGGTGGTGCAGGAAAAACCGGCCGCCCCGGAACCGCGTTTCGATTTGGTCGTGACCGATGCCCCGGCCGCGCAAGTTTTCATGGCGATCGTCAGCAACACACCCTACAGCATGCTGGTGCATCCGGAGGTGGCGGGCACACTGACGCTGAAACTGAAAAACGCCACAGTGCTGGAAACGATGGAGACGATCCGCGAGCTGTATGGCTACGATTACACGGTGCAGGGTCATCGCATCATGGTGCAACCGCTGACCATGCAAACGCGCGTGTTCCAGATCAATTATCTGGCCAGCCGCCGCCAGGGCATGACCAATGTGCGCGTGAGCTCCGGTTCGATCACCAACGCCAGCCAGAGCAATGGCACGTCCAGCAACAGCGTCAGCGGTGGGTCGACGGCGTCCGCGGCGGGCAGCCAGAACGCCAGTGATTCGAGCCGCATCGAAACTACTTCCGACATGGATTTCTGGAAGGACGTGGCGAGCGCCCTGGGGGCGATTATCGGCACCGCCGATGGACGCAAGGTGATCGTCAATCCCGGTTCCGGTGTGATCGTGGTGCGCGCCTTTGCGGCCGATCTGCGTAATGTCGAACGTTATTTGCGCGCCACGCAAGTGGTGGTCGATCGGCAGGTGATGCTGGAAGCAAAAATTGTGGAAGTGCAATTGAGTGAAGGTTTCTCTTCCGGCATCAACTGGGGTGCCTTCGATTCCAATGGTCAACTGCGCGGCGCGGTGGGTGCGACCACCAGCAACTTCGATCTCAACGGCAACCCCGTTAGCGGTAGCACGCTGGCGGGCACACTGGGCAGCAATCTCGCCGGGGTCGCGGGGCGTACGGCCGAAGGCTTGTTTGGCCTGGCTTTCCGCACCCCCAGCTTTGCTTCGCTGCTGCAGTTCCTTGAAACGCAGGGCAATGTGCAAGTGCTGTCCAGCCCGCGCATTGCCACAATCAACAACCAGAAAGCCGTGCTCAAGGTCGGCACCGATGAATTCTTTATCACCAATGTCAGCACCACGACCAGCAGCACAGGTTCTTCATCGAGCGTTTCGCCGACCATCACGGTGCAACCGTTCTTCTCCGGCATTGCACTCGATGTCACGCCGCAGATCGACGAGAACGGCATCATCATCCTGCACATCCATCCTTCGATCAGCACGGTCACGGAGAAAAACAAGACCGTCAATCTGGGCACGCTCGGCACCTTCAATCTGCCGCTCGCGTCCAGCAATGTCAGCGAGACCGATAGCGTCGTGCGCGTGGCCGACGGCAACATCGTCGCCATCGGTGGCTTGATGAAACAGGTGCAAAGTGCCGACAGTTCGCAAGTGCCTGGTGCGGGCGACGTGCCGGTGGTGGGCGCGCTGTTTGGGCAAAAGAACAAGAGCTATCTCAAGCGCGAGCTGGTGGTGCTGATCAAACCCACCGTGATTCAATCGGACGCCAACTGGCAGGAAGACGCGCAGCAAGTGCAGCAGCGTGTGCAAGCGCTCAACCCGGCGTCGCAGAAACGGCAGTGGATGGAATGATTCTTAAACCATGAATTTTTGCGGATAGGCTTCCATGTATCTCACGCACTTCGGATTGAAGGAACTACCGTTCGGATTGACGCCCGATACGCAGTTTGCGTTCGCCGGACGCGCGCATCAGGAAGGGCTCAACACCTTGCTGGTGGCGGTTGAGGGCGGCGAGGGTTTCATCAAGATCACCGGCGAAGTCGGCACCGGCAAGACCTTGTTGTGCCGCCGCTTTCTGAAGGCCTTGCATGCAAACCGTCAGGGCCACGTCAGCGCCTATCTGCCCAACCCTTGTCTCGATCCGCGCAGCCTGCTGCTGTCACTGGCCGAGGAACTGGGCGAACTGTTGCCGCCGACCGCGCATCATCACGTCCTGGTCAAGCGCTTGAACGACATGCTGCTGCAGTTTGCGCGGGCTGGTAAGCGCGTGGTGGTCTGCATCGACGAAGCGCAAGCCTTGCCACTGGAAAGTTTGGAAGCGCTGCGCCTGTTGTCGAATCTGGAAACCGAGAAACACAAATTGCTGCAACTGGTGCTGTTCGGTCAACCCGAATTGCACGACAAGCTGGCGCGACGCGAAATTCGTCAGCTGCGCCAGCGCATTGCCTTTGCCTATGAGTTGAGCGGGCTGCAACGCAGCGAGCTGGATCGTTATCTCTTGCATCGCCTGCAAGTGGCTGGCTATCGCGGCGCGCCGGTGTTCAGCGCGGCGGCGGTGCGGTTGTTGCACCATGCCAGCCGGGGCATTCCGCGTCTGGTCAACGTGCTGGCGCATAAGTCGATGTTGTCGGCGTATGGCGAAGGGCGCTATCAAGTCGGCCGTGCGCATGTCCGTGCGGCGGTGGGTGATACCGAAGGTGTGGGGCTGTCCTGGTGGAGACTGGCGCTGTGAGCCTGATCAATAAAATGTTGCAGGATCTCGAACTGCGTCATGCGACACTGCAGGGAGAAGTCCGCCCGCTGTATATCCGCGCCTTGCCGCTATCCTCGCTGACGCCGCAATTCCGCTGGGTGCGCGCGCTGCGATCGCTGCTGTTGTGGGGCATGGCCATCACGATGGCCAGTGCTGCTACTTGGTGGATCGTCACTGCGCGCCAGGCAGCCACTGCTGCGACCGCAAATCCGGCCAACGTTGCTGCGGCTATTCCCATTTCATTCGAAGCATCCTCTTCGCTGCATGACGTGGAGCGGCCCAGCTACTGCCTTGCAGTTGCCAGTCATTGCCCGGAAAACGCGGATACGACAGCACCCGTTGCCGCCGCGCCTGCCGAAAGGGAAGAGCCGCAGCCTGTGCTGGCGGCACAGGACATCGAGCAATTGCTGGCATCGCGTGAAGGCGCACCGGCGACGGGTGTGGTGTCGAGTGCGGCATCGAGCACTGCAACGCGCCCACCATCACTGCCTGTTGCACAGGCGGTGGACGCCGCACCGGTCATCAGCAAAAAAGAACACGCTGTCAATGAAAGCCCCGCCGACAGTGCCTGGCGTCGTGCGCAAGAAGCGATTGCACAGCAGCGTCTGGACGAAGCCGAGAGCTTGCTCGACGAAGCGGTTCGCTTGCAGCCGAACCAGAGCCTGTGGGCGATGCGCCTGGCGCAGGTGCAGATCGAACGCGAGAATCTACCGGCCGCCGCGTCCACTTTGAACAAGGCGTTGGCAACAGGTGCGCAAAGCGCCGAGTTTCATGCCTTGTATGCCGGTGTGCTGCAACGTCTGACGCAACATCGTCAAGCCATCGGCGAATATCAGGCGGCGCTGCGTCTGGCGCCGGGCAACGGTATTTGGTGGATGGGCCTTGCCCTTTCACTGGAAGCGGAACATCACACCGCCGAAGCGCGCACCGCTTATCAACGCGCCTATGAAACGCGCAGCTTGTCGGCCGAGCTCAATCAGTTTGTGGAAAGCAAGCTGCGCTGAGTGTTCCAGCGCGCGCGCATTTGCGACGCAGCCTCGTCAAAGGCCCGGTTGCAATCAAATCAAGAGCACTTCCACGTTTTCGTCCTTGTCCTTATACTGACCGCATTGATTTTCTCATGAGGGTGACATGGATTCTGTACTGTATCCCGGCACACTGAATGAAGTGCTCAATCTCGTGCTGGCACTGGTGCTGGGCGCGGCGATCGGCGCCGAACGTCAGTTCCGCATGCATCCCGCAGGCTTGCATACCAATTCGCTGGTTTCGCTCGGCTCCGCAGCGTTTGTGATGGTCAGTGTCTTGACGCATCAGCAAGCCGACATGACGCGCGTGGCGGCGCAGGTGGTTTCCGGCGTCGGCTTTTTGTGCGCGGGGGTGATCTGGCACGAAGGCGTCACCGTGCGCGGCTTGAATACCGCTGCGACGGTCTGGTGTTCGGCGGCGGTGGGCGTGCTGGCTGGGCTGGGCTTCCGCAGCATGGCGGTGATCATGGCCTTGACCGTGCTCGCCGCCAACATCGTGCTGCATTATCTCGAACGCATCACATCCTTCAGCAAGTGGCATGAATAAGCCCATCGAAATCAAATGGCTGGCCCAGCCGGAAGCGCATGACTATGCGGCCGCCGCCTCGTATTTGAGTCTGATCTATCCGCAACAGACGGCAGCGCAATACGCCACGCAACTCAGCAGCGCGCCGATGACGGAGTTCAAGGCCAAGGATATTTTCCGAGCTTCAGGATTGCCCTTGCTCGGCCAGGATAATTTTCACGTGAAGAAAAATTTGGAGAAAATCCAGGATCACCAGCAACTCTCCCCCATTCTTCTAGTGCGCGATACGTCCAACGGCAAGGTGATCATCGCCGACGGTTATCACCGCATGTGTTCGGTGTATGCGTTCAACGAAGACGCCATGATTCCCTGCAAGATCGTTTGAGGTCTATCGCGGGAGCTGAGCCGACCGTAGCGGCTGGCTGCGTAAGGCCGAGAATGAAATGACGGCCTGTAGCGGACAGCTGTTGCGGGTCGGATCGAGCGACATGTTAGCCACCCTCACCATTCTCCGGGGCATGTAGGCTGTTTGCATTGTGCGTATCCCTCCAACTGCTTAACTCGGTCGCGAGTTAGCGTGGACAAACAAGACAGTTCAATCATTCCATGCCCCGATCCGCCTGACCACCCATCGCTTTCATAGTCGCAGGTTGCAGCGCGGAAAGCGAGCCATGCACGTTGTGCTTTGATGAGTTTCTTTTCCGCGCTTGTACCTTTGACATTCTTGAGAACTTCGCGATAGACATCGTTGAGGCGCAAGTCTTCAGCCCTGTTCTCATACGCCGCACAAATAGTCATTGATCGTGTAACCCCACTGTCACAGGCGTTGTAGTTTTCCCTTATCTCTTGATCCGATAAGCTACTGCTTTGCGAAAGAGCGCGAACGACACGCTCGTCAGGTTCGGCAGCTTGGGCGAAATTGCATAGCGCAAAAAGAACTGTCAAACAAAGTAGGAGGCTGCGCATGGTGGCTAACGCGTGTTTACACCACACCCGCCTGATGCGCCTGTTCATCGGCGTGGTATGAACTGCGTACCATCGCACCGACCGCTGCATGACTGAAACCCATCTCGATGGCCTTCTCTTCAAACATCTTGAAGATGTCGGGGTGCACATAGCGGCGCACCGGGAGGTGCGAATTGCTGGGAGCGAGATACTGGCCGATGGTCAGCATGTCGATGTCGTGTTCGCGCATGTCGCGCATCACTTGCAGAATTTCCTCGTCGGTTTCGCCCAGGCCGACCATCAGGCCGGATTTGGTCGGTACGCCGGGCACGCGTTGCTTGAATTCTTTCAACAACATCAATGAATGCGCATAGTCGGAACCGGGCCGCGCTTCCTTGTACAGACGTGGAATGGTTTCCATGTTGTGGTTCATCACATCCGGCGGTGCGGCTTCGAGAATTTCCAGTGCGCGCTCCATGCGGCCGCGAAAGTCCGGCACCAGCACTTCGATTTTTGTATTGGGTGACAGCTCACGCGTCTTGCGGATGCAGTCGACAAAATGCGCCGCGCCGCCGTCGCGCAGATCGTCGCGATCCACCGAGGTAATCACCACATAGTTCAGGCGCAGCGCAGCAATCGTTTTCGCCAGGTTGACTGGCTCGTCCTGATCGAGCGGATCGGGGCGGCCGTGGCCGACGTCGCAGAACGGGCAACGGCGCGTGCATTTGTCGCCCATGATCATGAAAGTGGCTGTGCCCTTGCCGAAGCATTCGCCAATGTTGGGACAGGAGGCTTCTTCGCACACCGTGTGCAAATTGTGCTCGCGCAGAATTTGCTTGATCTCGAAAAAGCGCGTCGACGAGGAACCGGCCTTGACGCGAATCCAGTCAGGCTTTTTCAGTTTTTCGGCCGGCACCACCTTGATCGGAATGCGCGATGTCTTCGCAGCGGATTTCTGTTTGGCGGTGGGATCGTAAGCGGGCGTTGCAGTGGCGTTGCTGTCGGTGGGTGCGGACATGTTGCGTGTGTAAGCGCTTGTGGCGCAAAGGAAAATTTGTAAGGCGTAATTTTAAGCCAGAACGGGGCTTTATGCTGCCAACTGTTTTTGCAGCTCGGCGACCAGGCGCGTTCCGGCTTGTTGGACGGTGTCTTGAATGCGCAGAGTGCGCAGGTCAATCGTGCGCAGGTCTTCATAGCCGCAGGGATTGATATTGTCGAATGGTGACAGATCCATGTTCACATTGAGTGCCAGCCCGTGATAAGTGCATTGATTGCGCACCTTGATGCCAAGGGCAGCGATTTTGCATAGTTCGCCATTCACATCGACATACACGCCGGGCGCGCCTGCTTTGCGTTGTGCAGTGACGCCATACCCTTGTAACGTATCGATGATGGCTTGTTCGATTTTGTTGACCAGTTCGCGCACGAACAGCTTGCGGCGGCGCAGGTCGAGCAGCAGATAGATCACCAACTGGCCGGGGCCGTGGTAGGTGATCTGGCCGCCGCGATCCACCTGGACGACGGGAATGTCGGTATCGCGCAGCAGATGTTTGCGGTCACCCGCCAGCCCCAGTGTGTACACCGGTGGATGTTCGACGACCCAGAGTTCGTCCGGCGTGTCCGCCGTACGCGCATCGGTGAAAGATTGCATCTGCGCGAAGCAGGGTTCGTAAGGCGTGAGACCGAGCTGACGGATGTTTAGCATCAGTGGCTTTCAAAATATCTGCGCGATGATATCGTTCCTCCCCCTTCAAGGGGAGTGCCGTGCATAACCTTTCGACTAAGCGCCAAACTACCGGCGCTAAGTCGCTGGTTAAGGTTAGGAGGGGGATGGGTCATGCGGGTGCAATGGAAACCCATCCCCTCCCCAGCCCTCCCCTTGAAGGGGAGGGTGAGAAATGGCTGCGCTATAAAACGACCGACACCAGCGGGTGCGAAGACAGCGCGCGATACAGGTTGTCGAGTTGCTCGCGCGAGATGGCGCGGATGGTGCAGGTCAGACCGATGTAGTTGCCGCCTTTGCTGGGACGCATTTCCACCGTGGTGGCATCGAAGTCGGGCGCATGCAGCAACACCAGCGCGACAATTTCCTGTGCGAACGCAGCCGTGTTCCGGCCCATGATCTTGAGCGGAAAGTCGGTGGGAAATTGCAGCGGGCTATCGGTGATTTCCATGTGCGCGCCTTTCGCCGGAATTATTTCACCCAAAGTTTGATCGTATCCCAGGCGCGACCAAAAATGCCAGCCGGTGCGACATCTTCCAGTGCGGTAATCGGCAATTCCTGCAGCACCTTGTCGTCCAGCGAAAGAATCAGCTTGCCGACCACCTGTCCCTTGGACAGGGGCGCGAGCAATTTCTGCGGCAGCGCGAGTTGCGCTTTCAGCCGCGCGCCCGCGCCGTGCGGCACGGTGACATACAGGTCATGCGTGAAACCGAGCGGTACCGAATTGCTGGCACCTTTCCATACCTGCGGCGTGCTCACGGCTTGTTGCGCGGCATACAACTTCACCGCATCAAAATACTGATAGCCGAAGTTGAGCAGCTTCAAGCTCTCCTGCGTGCGCGCATCGTCGCTGTTGGTGCCCAGCACCACCGACAGCAAGCGGTGATCGCCGCGCTTGGCCGACGCAATCAAACAGAATCCGGCTGAATCGGTGTGCCCGGTTTTCAAGCCGTCCACCGTGGGGTCGAGACGCAGCAGGCGATTGCGGTTGGGTTGGCGGATATGGTTGTATTCAAATTCGTGTTCGGAATAGATCGAATAGAACTCGGGGAAATCGGCAATCAGACGCGTTGCCAGCACCGAGAGATCGCGTGCCGTGCTGACATGCTGCCGGTCGGGCAAGCCGGAGGGGTTGGTGAAACGCGTGTGGGTCAGACCCATGCGTTGCGCCTCGCGATTCATCAATTCGACAAACGCCGCTTCCGAGCCGCCCACCGTTTCCGCCAGCAACTGGGTGGCATCGTTGCCCGATTGCACAATCATGCCGTGCAATAAATCCTTGATTGCGACCGGCGTGCGCAGATCGAGAAACATGCGCGAACCGGACATGGCGCGCGCAGTTTTTGACACGTTGACTTTTTGCTCCAGCGAAATGGTTTGCTGGCGCAGCGCCGCAAACACCAGATAGGCCGTCATCAATTTGGTCAGCGAAGCCGGTTCGACCGGCGCATCCGCGTCGCGCTCGGTGAGCACCTGGCCGCTATTGGTATCGAGCAGCAACCAGGCTTTGGCCGCCAGATCGGGGGCGGGAACTTGCGCTTGCGCCGTGCTCACGGCAAACAGCGAAGACAACAACAGACACCAGCAGGGGAGTACGCGGGAAACGGAAAACAAGGGCATGGCAGAACCTGAAGAGAACCTGGGGTGGAGCTGAAAATAAGCTAAAAAAAGCAGGGCACATTATACAAGTGGCCCTCGGTGGTTCTGCGCGCATCGCCCGCGCGCGACACATCTTGCAACAATCAAGCGGGGCTGCGCGTCGAATCGAGCAGAGAGAATTTCAAGGCATTGCTGACCAGCTCGCGGATGCGTGGCAGACGGCGGTGAAAGAAGTGATCGGCGCCGGGGATCAGGATGACCGGCAGTTCCTGCGGGCGCGCCCAGTCGAGCACATGGCTGAGCGGAATCGTTTCATCCAGTTCGCCGTGAATCATGAGTGTATTCGTGGGCACGTTCGGTACTTCAAAGCGGCCCAGCCCGAGGCCGACCAGAATCATTTGCAAGGGTTGCTTTCCGGCGGCGTGCAGACGTTGCGCCACCCGCGCCTGCACCGCGGCGCCAAAGGAAAAACCGGCCAGCACGAAGGGTGTGTTGCGCAACGCTTCATACTTCGACCACATCGCTTCGAGCGTGGCGAGCAGATCGTCCACCTCGCCATTGCCGGCATCGTGCACGCCCTCGGTCTTGCCCACGCCGCGAAAATTTGGCCGTACCGCAATAAAACCGCTTTGCACGCAGGCACGTGCCAGTGTTTGCGCTACCTTGTTATCCAGCGTGCCGCCGAACAGAGGGTGCGGATGCGCCACCAGCGCGATGCCAACAGCGGCTTGCTCCGGCGTGTCGATGGCAATTTCGATAGTGCCAACAGGACCGGGGATGGTGAGTTTTTGTGTATGAACGTTCATGCGCGAAGATCAAAATCATGCGTCATTCCTGCGCAGGCAGGAATCCAGTGTCTTTCCAGGATTTAACGTCGCTGGGTTCCTGCCTGCGCAGGAACGACGTTTATATCTTCAAGCGCTCAACCGGCACGCCTTTAACCAGATGCGAATCGATGATTTCGTCGATGTCGTGTCGATCGACATAGGTGTACCAGACATTGTCGGGATAGACCACCAGCACCGGGCCTTGATCGCAGCGATCCAGACAACCGGCCTTGTTGATGCGAATTTTTCCTTGCCCGTGCAGGCCCAGCGCTTTCATGCGTTCCTTGGCATAGGCTTGCATTTCAGCGCTGTTGTGATTGGCGCAGCAGTTCTCGCCCGGCTCGCGCTGGTTCAGGCAGAAAAAAACATGGTGTTTGAAGTAGCTCATGAACGCGATTATAGCGAGGGGAGTGCAACGCCTACATTTCTGGTTCATCTGGTTTCTGTGCAAGTGCTCTGCGCCTTGCTCTCCTCGCCCGCATCAGCGGGAGAGGGGCCGGGGGTGAGGGAAAGCGATACCTGAACTGGCACTTCTTTGGAGCGCAGACCGTTGGCCCTCACCCGGCCCTGCGGGCCACCCTCTCCCGCTGATGCGGGCGAGGGTAACCTTATTTTTTCGCCCGATGCCGCAACAGATATACCAGCGCGGCGAAGGGCCAGAGGGCGGCGATCCACAAGGTGACACCGCTGAAATTGAGGAAGCGGCCGGGGTTCCACTCTTGCTGATTCGCTTCGGCGTAGATATTGGTCGGAATCAGATTGACCAGCAGCAGCGAAACGGTCAACGCCAGCAGAGCAAGGGTCTGACGTGTACGGCGCTGCCCGCCGATGAGCAGTGCCAGCAACACGCCGATGCCCAGACCATATTGCGCGGTGGGCGTGAGCCAGCCCAGCACGTCATCCGCGTGGGTGAGCAGCACCTCGGAAAACGTTTTGCACAATAGCGTCAGGCCCGCCCAGAGCAGCAGCAAGCGCGCGCGTGGCGCCAGCGGACGCATCAATGAAGTGAGCAGCCAGCAGCAGCCCGCCATCTGGGTGGCGGTGACCATGGCTTCCAGCGCGGGATAGAAGGTCAGCGGAATTTCGTACCACTGATTCAAGTTCAGCGGTTGATTGATCTGCTCGCCCAGCCAGTCGAGCACCGGCGTGGTCACATCGCCCAGACCGAGGATGAAAGTTTTGGGATACAGCAATGCCACCAGCCACAAACTCAGCAGCACGAGGGCGCCGCTGGCGTCGCGTTCAAACCAGCGCAGCCGCAGCGCGAGCAACACGCCACGATCAAGCAATGCGCTGGCGCGCGCGCGGGCGAGCAGGGCACCGGCCAGTGTGCCGACGCTGTTGCACAGCAGATCGAGATTCGACGGCACGCGTTGCGGCAGATAACTTTGCAAGGCTTCCATTCCCGCCGACACCGCCGTGCCCAGCAGCACGGTCAGCACCACCGCAGTCCAGCCGCGCAGCCGTGGATAGAACGCCAGCACCAGTAGAAAACCCAGCGGCACGTAGGCGAGCAGATTGAAGAAGATATCGAACTTGTCGATGTAGCGCTGCGGCGGCGCGGTTAGATAAGCCCAATGCGACAACCCCAGATCGCGCCAGCCGTGGAACGGGTGCAGGGAGCCGTACACCACCAGTCCGAGATACACCAGCGCGGCGTAACGCGAAAACGGAGAAGCGCGGCGTTGCCAGGGTTTGGTCGAATCGGTATTCATGGGCCGATGGTTGCAGTGAGCCGCAGCGTGCGGCACGTCGCCGTATTCTACCGCTGACTGCATTTGCCGACTGTATTTCCGCGTGCCGCATGCAATAATTCCGCATCATGGCCACGACCGATGTCTCTCCTCCCACCCTGTCCGCAGCGGCGCTACAAAAACTTTTGTCGCCGCTCGATGTGACGGTGGAGCTGGTTGCGCGCAGTGCCTCGACCAATACCGATTTGCTCACGCGCGCACGCAAGCGCAATCCGGATTTGCCACCGCAGGTGTTGCGCATTGCATTGGAACAAACGGCCGGGCGCGGGCGCTTTGACCGGCAATGGGTGTCGCCCTCCGCGCAAGCGGCGCTGACGTTTTCCTATGGCATGCTGTGGCCGGAAGCGGCACAGAGTTTTGCCGGGTTGCCGCTGGTGGTGGGGTTGGCGCTGCAGCGCGCACTGGCAACGCTGGGCGCGCCGGTGCAACTCAAATGGCCCAACGATGTCTTGTTTGCCGGGCGCAAACTGGCGGGTATCCTGGTGGAAAGTGTGATGCAGGGCGGCGCGGTATATGTCGTTATCGGCATCGGCTTGAATCTGGATTTGCCCAGCCATATCCGTTTGCAGATTGCCCAGCCGGTCGCCGATTTGCGCGAAGCTTTGCAAAGCAGTGCGGCGGCATTGGCCGAGGCCCCCGATTTTGCCCAGCAGATTTTGGCCGCCATCGTGCCGGAATTGCAGCGACACCTGCAGCAGTATCGCGCGCAGGGTTTTGCCGCGTTCAGCGCTGCATGGAATGCCGTGCACCTGTATCAGGACAAGCCGGTGCAATTGCTCGATGGCGCGACCGTCGTGGCCACCGGCATCGCGCGCGGTGTCGATGAATATGGACAACTGCTGATCGAAACCGCCAGTGGCATGCGGCGTTTGCGCAGTGGTGATATTTCATTGCGGCCCTTGTAAACTTTGCGGGGCCGACAGAGAAAAAGAAGGGAAGGGGAGCAGCTGGAATGACAACGCATACGCTCTTGATCGATGCCGGAAACACGCGTGTCAAATGGACGCTGGGTCAGGCCGATCCGGTCAGTGTCGAAGCGCAGGGCGTCGTGGCGCTGGGCGATTGGAGTGCCTTGCGTGAGCAATGGCACGCTGTGCACGAGGTACGTCAGGTCTGGCTGTGCAATGTCGCGGGCAGCCTGGTGGAAACGCAACTACAGAAACTGGCGCACGAAAAATTTCCGCAGGCGAGCTGGCATGTGGCCCATGCGCGCAAGACGCTGTGCGGCGTGAGCAATAGCTATGAGCCGCCCGCGAAGCTGGGCGCGGATCGTTGGGCCATGCTGGTGGCCGCACATCATCTTCATAACCATCAATGGAATTTGATCGTCTCGACCGGCACTGCCACCACTATCGATGCACTAGATCCACAGGGCCGTTTTCTCGGTGGCGTCATTCTGCCCGGCTTGCAACTGATGTACCGCGCGCTGGCGCATAACACGGCTGACTTGCCGCAATTGAGTGCTGATCAGCAGGCGAGCGGTTTTGCCCTCAATACGCGCGATGCGATTGCCAGTGGCTGCCTGCATGCGCATCTGGGTGCGATTGGGAGCCTGTATCAGGAACTGCAGCGGATCAGCGACGGCCAGACAGTGCAGCTCTTGCTCACCGGTGGCGCGGCCAGCCAGTTGACCGCGCATTTGCAATATCCGGTACATTTGCACAATAGTCTGGTGCTTACCGGGCTGAATATCATTGCGAGTCATGCTCTCGTGTAGCGTTTTTCAGCGGCTGCATATTGGTGGCCATATTCTTCGATGCGATTGAATTCTGAAGCCATGCGTTTACTGTTTCTATTCATTGTGCTCGCCAACGCCGTGTTCTTTGCCGTGCATCAAGGCTATTTCGGCTCGCTGATTGCCGATGGTCGTGAGCCGGAACGCATGAACAATCAACTGCAAGCCGAGCGGCTCACGCTGCTCAGTCAGGCACAGTTCGATGCCTTGACACAGAATGGGTCACCGCCTGAGTCTCCGGCTTTAGATGCTGCACGCACCAGCGCCGAGGCTGTACACACCAGTCTGCAAGGCAAGGACTGCGTGGAGTTTGGCGGCTTTGCCAATCAGGATCTGAAACATTTCGAAGCGTTGTTGCCGACGTTGCAGCTGGGCGGAAAAATCAGCCAGCGTACGGCAGACGAGCAAGCCAAATGGGCCGTGTTCATCCCGCCGCTGAAAACGCGTGCCGACGTGGATAAAAAAGTGGAGGAGTTGCATCACCTCGGCGTGACCGATTTTTTCATCATCACCGACGATCCCGATCTGCGTAATGCCATTTCCTTCGGCGTTTTCAAAACCGAGGAAGCGGCACAGAGCCAACTGGCGGCACTGACAAAAAAAGGTGTGCACTCGGCGCAAGTCGGCAACCGCAACGTTCAGTTGCACAAGACCTGGTACCGCTTTGAGAAAATGGAAGCCGGCTTGCTGGATAAATTGGTCGCGCTGCGCAGCGATTTTCCGAATCAGGAATTGACGGAGTGCGCGGCGAAGCCGTGAGGACCTTCAAGCGCGTGCCTGCGCGCGCTCAGTCGCCCACTGGGTAATCCAGTCAGCAGCGTTCACCCACAAGGCATCGCCCACGCCCTGACGAAAATAACCCATGTGACCGATGGCGGGCACGCCCAGCGATTGCGGCGTGACGGCAATGTATTTCACCGTGGTGCCGGAGTAAGCATCAAACACCGCCCGCGCCGAAGCGGGCGTCACCCAGGCATCATCGGTGGAATTGATCGCCACCATCGGCACACGAATCGCCGCCAGCACCGGCGCCAAATTCAGCGTGGGATCGTCCAGCCAGAAACGCGGGTAGGCGCACCAGCGCTTCCAGTGACGGTACACGCCCAGCGGCAGATCCTCGCCGATGCCCAGCCAGCTGGTCGGTTGATAGCCGAGCATGCGCGTGAGCAATGGCCCAATGACATGCCACATGAACAGCACCTTGATGCGCTCAGCGGGCGGCATGAAGTCATGCCAACCGGAACCGCTGGCAAACGCAACCATGCCGAGCGTTTCATTTGCACGCGAGAGCAGCCCGAAGGCATTGCCGCCATAACTGTGGCCCACCACCGCCACCGGCCCCAGTGCCAGCGCATGATTGACCACCGCTTCCAGATCGCGCTGCGCCCAGATCAGAAAATCCGCATCGAAACCACGCAACGGGCCGTAGCGCGATTCGGCCACGCCGCGATAATCAAACGTGATGACGCCCAGTCCACGGCCAGAAAGATACTGCGCAAAGCGCGCATAAAAACGCTGCGGCACCGCAGTCGCACCGGCCAACACCACAATCGCCCGCCCCGGCTGCGGCGGCCAGAAGTATGCGCGCAGCACATAGCCATCGGCGCAGGTGATATTGAGTGTGCGTTTCTCGGCAGGTGGGGTGGTCTCAGCGTTCATGTGCAGCACCCTACAAAATTATTTTCTGGTGAACACCACATCCCACACACCATGTCCCAGCTTCAGCCCGCGCTGTTCAAACTTCGTCAGCGGACGATACGCTGGCTTCGGCGCATAGCCCGCAGCTATGTTCACCAATTGCGGTTCTGCCGACAACACTTCCAGCATCTGCTCCGCATAATGCTCCCAATCCGTCGCGCAATGAATATAGCCACCCGGTTGCAAGCGGCTCGCCAGCAATTGCACAAAAGGAGATTGAATCAGCCGCCGCTTGTGATGCCGCGCCTTCGGCCACGGATCGGGAAAGAAGATGTGCAACCCCGCCAGCGAATCCGGTGCAATCATGTCGCGCAGCACCTCCACCGCGTCATGCTGCAACACTCGCAGATTGGTCAGCCCCTGCGTTTCGATCTTGTTGAGCAGCGCGCCCACACCGGGTGTATGCACTTCCAGCCCAAGAAAATTATCGTCAGGCCGCGCCGCCGCAATCTGCGCCGTCGCATCACCCATGCCGAACCCGATCTCCACGATCAGCGGCGCAGCACGATTGAACGCCGCAGAAAAATCAGTCACCTGCTTCTGGTATGCAAGTCCATATTTCGGATACAGCGTCTGCACCCAATTCTTCTGCGCCTCCGACATCTTTCCCTGCCGCAACACAAAGCTGCGAATGTGGCGATTGCGTTTGTCGTCAGCTGATTCTTGTTCTGTAGTCATGGATGTTCAAATTCGGGAAAAGCGAAAATGGGGTCAGATTCGATTCCGAGCGCAACCCCAGTTGCGCGAGCATTCGAGTCTGACCCCTTTTTCGAGGGCATCCTCGTGCTCAATCGGTTCAAGTTTTTGTAGGGTGGGTTAGCCGCAGGCGTAACCCACGCGGACGATGGTGGATCGGCGGGTTACGCCTGCGGCTAACCCACCCTACAACCTTTGGTGTTTAGTCGGGGTCATAGAATGATTTTCTCAGGCCACAGGACATGCATATGTAATTATCCTTTGCGGCCTTGTAGTAGCGGGGAATGCTAATCGGTCTTCGCATTGTTCCGCAGCAGTGCCGTCGTGGGCATTCTGGTCGTAGTGCGAAGCGGATATATATCCAAATAACCCAAAGACAAGGAGCCCACCATGTCAGGGCTGACCACACAAGCGAGCAAGGCACAAGAAACAGCGAGCAAAAAGCTGCCAGGCCTGCAATGCTGGTCTCCAATCTCCAGTGGGATCGAGGTTTCATAGACCGGACGCCTAACTTTGCTTGCTCGGACTAATCATCCCACCCACCGGCGACGACGGCGTCGCGCTATACAACTTCTTCGGCATGCGCCCTGCCAGATAAGCCTCGCGCCCCGCCTGCACCGCTTTCTTCATCGCGCCCGCCATCAATATCGGATCACGTGCCGCAGCAATCGCGGTATTCATCAACACGCCCGCGCAGCCGAGTTCCATCGCAATCGCGGCATCGGATGCCGTGCCGACGCCAGCATCGACGATCACCGGCACTTTTGCCTTCTCCATGATGAGTTGCAGGTTCCACGGGTTGAGGATGCCCATGCCCGAGCCGATCAGCGACGCCAACGGCATCACTGCCACGCACCCGGCTTCTTCAAGTTGCTTGGCGAAAATCGGATCGTCGCTGCAATAGACCATCACCTGAAAGCCTTCCTTGACCAGCACCTCGGCGGCCTTGATCGTTTCGGTCATGTTGGGAAACAGCGTGTGCGCATCGCCCAGCACTTCCAGCTTGACCAGTGCGTGGCCATCGAGCAGCTCGCGCGCCAGCCGCAGCGTGCGAATCGCATCGTCGGCGCTGTAGCAACCCGCCGTATTTGGCAGCAGCGTGTATTGCGCGGGCGGCAATACATCCAGCAGGCTCGGCTCGTTGGGATTCTGGCCGATGTTGGTGCGGCGTATCGCCACTGTCACAATCTCCGCGCCGCTGGCGTCGATCGCCGCCTTGGTCTCGGCAAAGCTCTTGTATTTGCCGGTGCCGACCAGCAGGCGCGAGGTGTAGGATTTACCGGCAATGATGAGTGGGTCCATGGTATTCAGTTCTGTAGGTTTCATGATCAGCCGCCTCCCACGGCAACGACGATCTCCAGCCGATCGCCTTCGGTCAGCGGCGTGGCCGCATGCAGGCTCTTGGGCACGATCTCGCCATTGCGTTCGACTGCCAGCCGCTTGCCCAGCAGATCAAGCTGGCCCAGCAGTTCGGCCACGCTGGTGGCGGGGTGCAATTCTTTTTCTGCACCGTTGAGTGTAATGCGCATTGAAGTTGTCCGACTCATGTAACGACTGTCCGGGCGCAATTTTACTCCGTGCCGGGGCAGGCCCTGGTCAAGACGATTGAAAGCGTATTCCTGGAGACTGCCATGAAAATCACCGTTGCATTCATTGGCGCCGCGTTGTTTCTGTTCGCCACCATCGGCGGCTACCGCTATATCAGCGCCGCACCGCCCGCCACCTTCGATTCCGGCCGGGCGCCAGAATTTACCGGCATCGAAACCTGGCTCAACTCCAAACCGCTCACCCTGCAGGAACTGCGCGGCAAGGTCGTGCTGGTTGAATTCTGGGCCTACTCCTGCATCAACTGCATCCGCACCCTGCCTTATGTCACGCGCTGGTACGACACCTACAAGGATCAGGGCTTCATCGTCGTCGGCGTGCACACGCCGGAATTTCCCGTTGAAAAAGAAACCGCCAACGTGCAAAAAGCCATCGCACGTTTCGGCATTCATTATCCCGTGGCGCAAGACAACAACTACGCCACCTGGAACGCCTATCAAAATCAGTACTGGCCGGCCCGCTACCTGATCGACCGCGAGGGCACGATCGCGCGCACCCACATCGGCGAAGGTGATTATGAAGGCATGGAAGCGGCGATTCGTGAACTGCTCGCCAAATCTCAACCCGGCCAATTCAGATAAAATTTGCGCCGTTGCGGGTGTAGTTCAATGGTAGAACGGTAGCTTCCCAAGCTGCATACGAGGGTTCGATCCCCTTCACCCGCTCCAAACATGGAAGCCCGCTGAAACAGCGGGCTTCCATGTTTGCTGCGGATGCCGGGGTGAGAGCCCTCATCGGGTTCGGCAAAACGCACTGCGTTTTGCGACGCCCGCAGGGCGGGTCTGCAGCGTAGCGGAAGACCGAATGGCGCGAGCTGTAATCGCGCCATGAGCAACCCCTTCACCCGTGCCACAGCCACAGGGAGATGTATGCCACTGCCTTCCAAGTCCCCCCGCCATCGCAAACCGCGCAAAGTGGTGTTCGGCGAGCGCCAGACCATGACGCATGGATTGCACCGCGAATTTATGCAAGACATCTATCATTACGCCATGACTGCCAGCTGGCCGGTCTTCTTCGCCGCGATCGCGTCCATCTTCCTGGTGATGAACGTCGCGTTTGCCGGGCTCTTCATGCTGGGCGCGCATCCCATCGCCAATCTGCTGCCCGACAATTTTCTCGGCGCATTCTTCTTCAGCGTCGAAACGCTCGCCACCGTTGGCTATGGCGACATGCACCCGCAAACGGTCTATGCCCATGTGATCAGCACCGTGGAAATCTTTATCGGCATGATCAATCTGGCCTTGATCACCGGCGTCATGTTCGCGCGCTTTTCGCGCCCGCGTTCGCGCATTCTGTTTTCGAATGTTGCGGTCGCCCGGCCGCTCAATGGGCAGCACACCCTGATGATCCGCGCCGCCAATGCGCGTCAGAACGTCATTGGCGAAGCCTCCGCCAAGCTGCGCCTGATGCGCAACGAAGTGACCGCAGAAGGCCTGAAAATCCGGCGCGTCCACGACCTCAAACTGCAACGCGACCAGCAACCGGTGTTCCTGCTCGGCTGGACCCTGATGCACCCCATCGACGAAGCTAGCGCCCTGTTTCAACAAGATGCCGCCAGTCTCGCACGCGACGAAGTCTCATTGATCCTGACCATCGACGGCGTCGACGAAACCACCAGCCAGCTCATGCGCGCCCGCCACGTCTATGAACACCACACCATCCGCTGGCAACACGCCTTCGTCGATATTCTGCATACCGATGAAGAAGGTGTGAATCACATGGACTATACGAAGTTTCATGAGGTTAGGGCGTTGTAGCGCGACCAATATCTGCAAGGATGCAATTGGTGCTCGTGTGAATACTATTTTGTCTTATCGGTCGGCGTCAGGGATTTTTTGGATGCAAAGGTGGACGCGTGGTCTGCACCTTTATTCTGCATTGGAAGATTTAGGCGCTGACGTAGTCAGAGAGAAAAATAACGATGAGATGCCAATCCAAAACACTATACCTACCGACATCGCAAAAACTGGCGTGCCCACTTGAGAGAGGAAGCATTTCTTCTCCAGAAAACTCAAGTGCCGATAGTCGGGTAAATAAAAAAAGAAAATAGTGGTGCCAAGGGCGAACACTATCCTCAAAGGCATTTTCCGTAAAAACTCCTCAAGCTTTTCATTCGATTGCTCCATCATCCATATCCAGGAATGCAGAGCCGCCGGCACTCCCAGCAGCATCGTCACAGAATACAAAAACAATGCGCGTTCCCCAATCGCTCCAAGTTCCCTGATCTTGTTTAACCACGGAAACACCGAAGTCGCAAACGCCACCACATCGCGCGCTGTCTGACTGTCGCGCAAAATAGAGTCGGGAATGAAGAACACTCCCCAGGTTATGATTACCAGTGCATATACATAGAGCAGCATCTCACGGACCCGCTGCGGTTTAGGCTCAGCCTGCCAATTTTTCCATTCTTGATACAGGTTCACCGCGCCTCCTCAATCAAAACATAGGGTCTGTGCCAAGGCGGATTATTTGCGGCCCTGAAGTCGGTGTCAAAGCGTGCGTAGCCCGGATGCAGCCGAAGGCGTAATCCGGGATTTCATCGACCACCGGAGAGACCCCGGATTTCGCTGCGCTACATCCGGGCTACCAAGTCCAACAATCCAACTATTTGTTGTCCGCCAGATAAACCGCAACCCCCGCCTTCTTCGCAGCCTTGCGTAAATCCTTGTCCAGCGTGGCGATCGGCAGTTGCTTGCGTCGTGCCAGTTCGAGGTATTGGGCGTCGTAGCCGGAGAGTTTGAATTCTCTCGAAACGGCGGCGACGGCGAGCTGGATACCGGCGGGCGCTGCAGTGTCGATGGCGATGGGGAGTTGGTTGAGGCGGTAGATGAAGTCTGTCAATGTGGCTTCGCCCAGGTGGCCGTCATTTTCTGCGCAGCGCAGGACATGGATGGTTTCGGTGTACCAGAGCGCGGGGACGTTGGCAGAAGTTTCTGCCAGGGTGTCGAGCACTTTGTCTGCATAGGCGCGATCAGCGGCGGAGCCATCGGCCAAGGCCCAGCGCAGGGTTACGGAGGCATCGAGCACAAACATCAGCGCCGCCCTCTGTGCCGCATTTCAGCAAAACTTTTCTGGCTGATTTTTCCGGAACGCATGGCCTTGATGGCTTGAATCGCTTCGCGCGCAATCGCTGCTGCGGTGTTGCCGCTGGGCACCAGATCGGCCACCGGTTCGCCACGGTGGGTGATGGTGATGTGTTCGCCTTTGAGCGCGACGCGCTTGAGCAGGTCGGGCAATGTGCTGCGGGCTTCCAGTACGCCGATTTTGTGCATGATGGATTCTTTGCGTGATGTGTACAGATGAAATGTACACTATGTTCACGCACAGGCCAAGGGGGTTTTTACGCCCCTCTCTCGCCGCATCGGCGGGCGGGAGAGGGGTTGGGGGTGAGGGATGCCTTTGCTTGAATTGCATTGTCCTTGGGTGAGCGACCGCTGCCCTCACCCGGCCTGTCGGCCACCCTCTCCCGCTCGCTGATGCGGCGGGAGAGGGGAGGCAGTTACCGAAGTTGCCCCAACGCCGCCACCAATCGTTCCATCTGTTCCACCGTGTTGTAAAGCTGTGGCGTGACGCGCACGGCGGAGATGCCGTTCACATCCACCGCAACGGTGAAGATGTTGTGTTGATTGAACAGGATGTCCGCGATCTCTTTTCCTGACTTGCCCTTGACGCTGAAGGTGGCGATGGCGCAGGAACGTTGCGGGTCGGTGGGGGTGAGCAGGTCGATGTGGGGTAACTGTCTGGCGTGGTTGACCCAACAGTCTTTCAAATAGCGCAGGCGCGCTTCCTTGTTGCGGCTGCCGATGCTGTTGTGGAAGGCGATGGCGTCGGGGATGGCGAGGATGGGGGCGGCGGGGACGGTGTTGAAGTGGGCGAGTTTGCGGATGTCGGTGGCAGGGAAGGTGGTGTCGCCGAACAGCGGGGCGATGTCGGCGATGCGTTCCTTGCACACGTAGAGCAGGCCGCTGCCGAGCGGCGCACCCAGCCATTTATGCAGGTTGGCGGCGATGAAGTCGCTGTGCAGCGCGGGCAGCTGGAAGTCGATGTGAGCGAATGTGTGCGCTGCATCGACGATGACATCCACGCCATGCGCGCGTGCCATCTGCGCAATTTTTGCGACGGGCAGAATCTGACCGGTGCGGTGGAGCATGTGCGTGAGTACCAGTGCGCGCGTTTTGGGCGTGAGGGCGCGTTCGTAGCAGGCGACGATTTCTTCATCGTTCGCTGGGTGCAGCGGCAGGTCGATGATATTCAGTGTGAAGCGGCCGCGTTGTTCGAGCATGCGCAAAATCTCTTGCACGCTGTCGTATTCCTGCGTGCTGCTGATCACCCCATCGCCGGGCCGGAACGGATAGCCTTGCAGAAAAATGTTCATCGCTTCGGTGGCGTTGCGGGTGATGACGATTTCATCCGTGGCGACGCCGGCAAATTCTGCCAGCGCATGCACGACAGTACTCAGCCGTGCGGGGAATTCGGTACGCATGAAGTGTGTCGTGTGTCGATTGACCTCGACGTTGTAACGCTGAAAGGCTTCGAACACCGGCCGCGCCTGCGGGCTGAAAAAACCGTTTTCCAGATTGATGCAATCGTCGGCGATGTCGTATTGGGCGGCGATGCTGCGCCAGTAGATTTCATCCGTGGGGGCGATGGTCATGACAACTCAGATGCGCTGGATAAGGTTGTTGTGAGTCTTGGGGGAGGACGTGCATCTTCAGATTACGGCAGGCCGGATCGGGAGTGTAGAGGATACCGGTGTTGTTTCCGAAAATTCTCGCAAAGCAATAAGCCTGAATCCAGGCGTTAGCTATTTTCAGTGCGATCGGTGTGAGCGGGCGTCGCGGTGTGCCGGGAGGTCGTCGGATGTCTCGGAAAATGCGTGGCGGTTCTTGCCCAGTTTCTTTGCGCGATAGAGGGCGCGGTCGGAGGCAAGCATGAGTTCTTTCGGGCTGTTGCCATCTTCAGGGTAGAGTGCAACCCCAACGCTGAAACTGAACGGGAGTTTCCCGGGCAGGCAGGCGAGCGGCGTGTTGGATGCGTTGAAGATGCGCTGGATCATAAGATCAAGATCGTCGGTGCTGTCCAGCTCGGGGATCAGTACGATGAATTCATCGCCGCCCATGCGGGTCACGGTGTCGGATTCGCGCATGGCATGCCGCAGGCGCCGCGCAATTTCCTGCAGCGCACAGTCACCGACGGCGTGACCGTGCGTGTCGTTGATCTGCTTGAAGTTGTCGATGTCCACGCTGATGACGGCCAGTGGTTTGCCATTGCGCTGTGCACGTTGAATCGTGCTCTGGATGCGGTCTTCCAGCAAGACGCGGTTGGGCAGGCCGGTGAGAAAATCATGTGTCGCAAGTTTTTCCGCAGATTCCTTGGCCGCTTTCAATTCACGTTCCAGCCGCTTGAGCGGGCTGACATCCACGACATGGGCGAAGAAGCCCTGTACGACGCCTTCGGAGAAATTGGGTGTGAAGGTAATCAGGCTATCGCGCTGGCTGCCATCGGGCAGGCTGATGGCGCGTTCGTAGACTTCGGTTTTTCCCGCTAATACGATCTCTATGTGCCGGGCTATTTTCGGATAGTCGTCGCCGAGCAATTCTCGCATCGAGATACCGATCATCTCCACCCGTGTCTTGCCAAACCATTCTTCAAAGGCGTTGTTGGCAAACAGGCAGATTTCGCTGGCGTTCCAGTACGCCAGCATGGCCTTGGTGTGATCGACGATTTCAAGCGCGATCTCGCCATCGGCTGGAGAGAATTCGGAACTGTCAGATTGGTTTTTCATTGCGAAACTGGCAACAGGTCTTGATACGGCGCCAAGACGTGCTGCGTTGCAATAAGTGCGCTCCCTAGACTGTTTCAGTCTAATACATCGTGATGTGAAATCAACGCGGATTGAATCTGTTTGGCAGGCTGGCGTCCGGGGCGGGCAGTCGGCCGCACACGATACGCAAGGCTCAGGCTGGGCCGATGCCACCGATGCAGACGTATTTTATTTCGAGGAATTCGTCGATGCCGTAGCGCGAACCTTCGCGGCCCAGGCCGGATTGCTTGACGCCGCCGAACGGCGCGACCTCGTTGGAGATCTGGCCGGTGTTGACACCGACCATGCCGCATTCGAGTGCTTCGGCAACGCGCCAGACGCGGCCGATGTCGCGCGCATAAAAATAGGAGGCGAGGCCGGCGTCGCTGTCGTTGGCGAGGCGGATGACTTCAGCTTCGCTGGTGAAACGCATCACTGCCGCGACCGGGCCGAAGGTTTCTTCGCGCATGATCTGCATGTCGGGGTTGACGTCAGCGAGCACGGTGGGCTGAAAGAAACGCGGGCCGCTGGCGAGGCGCGCGCCGCCGGTGGTGATGCGGGCACCTTTCTCAACCGCATCGCCGACATGACGCTGGACTTTCGCCAGCGCGGCATCGTCGATCAGCGGGCCGATCTGATTGGCGGGATCGAAGCCGCTGCCGGTTTTCAATTGCGCGACGCGCGCCGAGTAGCGTGTGATGAAGGCATCGTACAAACGGTCGTGCACATAGAAGCGATTGGTGCAGATGCAGGTTTGCCCAGCGTTGCGGTATTTCGATTGCATTGCGCCTTCGACGGCGGCGTCCAGATCGGCATCGTCAAACACGATGAAAGGCGCATGACCGCCGAGTTCGAGTGAAAGTTTTTTGACGGTCGGTGCACACTGCTGCATCAGTAGGCGCCCCACTTCGGTTGAGCCGGTGAAGGTGAGTTTGCGCACGATCGGGCTGGCGCAGAACACCTTGCCGATTGCGATGGATTGCGCGGCATCGGCGGTCAACACATTGAACACACCGGCGGGAATGCCTGCGCGGTGCGCCAGCTCCGCTAGCGCCAGCGCGGTCAGCGGCGTTTGCTCAGCCGGTTTGAGCACCACCGTGCACCCGGCGGCGAGCGCGGGCGCAACCTTGCGCGTGATCATCGCCAGCGGAAAATTCCACGGCGTGATGGCGGCGCACACGCCTACCGGTTGTTTCAACACCAGCAGGCGTCGGTCACTGGCCGGGCTGGCGAGCACATCGCCATCGATGCGCTTGGCTTCTTCGGCAAACCATTCAACGAATGACGCGCCGTAAGCAACTTCGCCCACGGCTTCCGCCAGCGGCTTGCCTTGCTCGGCCGTCATGAGCGTGGCGAGGTCTTGCTGATGTTCGAGCATCAACTGATACCAATTGCGCAATAGCTGCGCACGTTTCTTCGCGGTCAGTGCACGCCAGGCCGGCCAGGCGGCGTTGGCGGCGGCAATGGCGGCCGTCGCGGCAGATTCGTCCAGATTGCTGACCTGCGCCAGCAGCGCACCATCGGCCGGATTGTGCACGGCGAAACGTTGCGGCGATTCCAGCCATTGACCGTTGACATACGCGGCGGTACGCAGCAGGGTGGGGTCTTTCAGGGGATGTGTGAATTGAGCGGACATGACAGATTTTTTATGAGTGACCGGTTTGAGTCTAGTCGATTTTCTCATCCTTGATTGGGGCAAGATCGGGATGTGACGAAATTGAATTTGTCATGCGGGAGGCGCAGAATGTGCGTGCTACCGCTTGCAAACTTCCACTCTCACAGGAGCGCATCATGTCACTGACGATGTACACCGCATCCATGCCCGCAATGAAACGTATGCTGTCCAACCTCGCCGCGATTTTGACCAAGGCGGAGGAATATGCCGCCAGCAAAAAGATTGATCCATCGGTATTGCTGGGTGCCCGTTTGTATCCCAATATGTTTCCCTTGTTGCGCCAGGTGTTGATCGCCAGCGATCATGCCAAGGGCTGTGCCGCGCGTCTCGCCGGAATCGACGTGCCGAAATACGAAGACAAGGAAACCAGTTTCGCCGAACTGCAGGCGCGCATCGCCAAGACCATCGATTTTATCGACAGCGTGCGCCCGGAACAGTTTGTGGGCAGCGAAGAGCGCGACATCGAATTGAAAGCCGGCCCCAATATGTATCAATTCAAAGGTCAGGATTATCTGAACCAGTGGGCCCTGCCGAATTTTTATTTCCACCTCACCACCGCCTACGCCATCCTGCGTCATAACGGTCTGGAGATTGGCAAATCGGATTATCTGGGTGGGAGATAAGCAGCGCTGTATGCGCGCGATGGCTGGCTTCAGTCTGTCCGCGATCTAATGCGTGGCGCGCAATCCGCCCAGCATGTCGTGTACATCATGCGCCATTACAGCGAGAAAACTGGCAAGTGCGAGGTAGTAGAGGCCATAGGTCAGCTTGGTTTCCAGGCTGACCTTGTAGTAGGCGATGTTTTCTGGCGCATTGGCATCGTACCTCCAGGCTTTCAAGACCTGCGGTGCTGCAAGGAGGGCGAGCAGGATCAAAATCGGACTGGGGCGCCAGAAAAAGACGGCAATCAGGATGGGTACGCCAATCAGCCATATCTTCGGGCTCAGCACAGCCGTAATGCGGCCGCCATCGAATGGTGACAGCGGAATCAGATTGAACAGGTTGAGAAAGAAGCCGGAATAGGAGAGCGCCAGCAGCAAATCGCTATGATTATTGCGTGCTAGGAAATAGCAGGCCAGGGCACCCACGCTTCCCGTTAATGGACCCGCCAGGCCCACATAGGCTTCGGTTTCGACATCATGCGGGAGTTGCTTGAGTTCGATCCACGCGCCGACAAAGGGAATAAAGGTGGGGGCGCCGACATTCAGGCCTCGCTGGCGTGCGGCAACGTAGTGACCCATTTCGTGAATGAACAAGAGCACCACAAACCCAACTGCATAAGGCCAGCCAAACATGAATGCGTAGACCACGATCGACAATAGCATCGTACCGCCAGTCGTGAGTAGTTTACCGAGCTTGGCGGCATTGAGCAGGAGCAGCAAGAGTTTCATGCAATTTTAAGGTGCCGGAGTTCAGTCGGACTTGCTTTTAATCCCAAGCCATTTCTTGACGCCGTACACAGCGCCCGCACCCGCCAGGAACAGCACTTTCGCAAACTTGGCGAAGAATGCTGCGATGACCGCAAGCAAGCCAAGTTTTTTTGCGGCGACGCCGGTAATCAGCGCGGCCAGGCCATACTCGGCAACCTTGTCTGTTGATGAATTGAAAGCTGCATAACTTTTGTCGCTCTTGAATTCCAGCGTACTCAGCAAATCGCGCGCAATCGGCTTGAGCCCCTCGATCAATGCTTTATCGGTGAGCATGTTCATGCTGATATAACCTTCTCGGCCAAGCACAAGAGTGTTGTAGTTGACGCCGGGAGAGTCATCCGCCACACCCTTGTTTTTGACACCGATCGACCACAACAAGCGATGTGTGGCGGCATCGTAACTTGGTTTCTCAACCCAGCCCGTCAGCTCAATTTCCTCGATGCCGGATTTGCGCCGGTCTTCGTTGCCGGCTTCGGTGCCTTCCTGCATGCTTTTGTACATGTCATCGGCATTCCACTCCTTGGCGTCATCATCTTTGATATAGCCAGCTTTCTCGTATTCGATGACCACCATCCATTGCGCATCTGTGAGCGGCATCACCAATCCCAGTAAACCTTCGTCTGCCTGATTGCCAAGCGCGCGCATTAACCGGGCCGCAGCCGGGTTGGGTACGAAACCATAGCCTTCGGGGAGCTTCAGTATCGCCTGATCAAGCAGGGGAATGGGTACGGGGCCTTGCTGGATTGCGGTTTCGACATCCTTGTATGCGGCCTCCAATTCAGCCTCAGCCGCAGGATTCATGGCTTGTGCGCTAAAACCGAACAGCAACAAAAACGGCGCCAACCAAAAATATCGCGCGAGATAACGCATTGATGTCCCCTGGTGTGAATGTTGTTGTGAGTCGAAACGATACCGCGTGCTGCGATCGCATCGACGAGAGCATAATCCGGCAAGACAAGGTCGCGCAAGCGTCTGGCTGATATTTTTCGATACTTGATTCAGTGCGATTTGTAGGCGGCGCGAAAAAGACAAAGGGCCTAGCTCACGCTAGACCCTTTGATTTTATTGGTAGGCCGTGCGTGATTCGAACACGCGACCAACGGATTAAAAGTCCGCTGCTCTACCGGCTGAGCTAACGACCCAATTTCGATCCACGATCTGAACCGAAGCCCGCAATTCTAGGCGAACGCCCCGGCACTGTCAAACCGACGGGGCACCGGCTTGGTAACGGGTGGGGTCGGCGAGACCCGCACTGGTAAAGCCTGCGCGGCGCAGGCGGCAGGAATCGCACATACCGCAAGCGTGGCCGTATGCATCGGCCTGATAGCACGAGACGGTCAGGCTGTAATCAACACCCAATGCGGTGCCGCGCTGAATAATTTCTGCCTTGCTCAAGGTGATGATGGGGGTATGGATGGTCAGGCGCTGGCCTTCGACGGCGGCTTTGGTGGCGAGATTGGCCATGGTTTCAAAAGCCTTGACGTATTCCGGGCGGCAATCGGGATAGCCGGAGTAATCGACGGCATTGGCGCCGAAAAAAATATCGGCGGCGCCCAGCACTTCGGACCAACCCAGCGCGAGCGACAGCATCATGGTGTTGCGTGCCGGCACGTAGGTGATCGGGATACCCGCCGTCAGTCCGCCGGTGGGGACGGCCAACGCATCATCGGTGAGCGCGGAGCCGCCGAATTGCGCCAGATTGAGCGCGATGACTTCATGTCGTGTGGCGCCTAGCGCACGGGCGACGTTCGCCGCAGCGGCGAGTTCGGCGCGATGCCGCTGATGATAGTCCACCGAGAGGCAGTAACAGTCGTAACCATCTCGCCGCGCTTGCGCCAGCACGGTCGCGGAATCGAGCCCGCCGGAAAGAAGAACGACTGCCTTGCGCATCACGGCAGATTTTTCAGCCGTTCCTGGGCACTGACGGCTTCGGGCGCCTTGGGGTAAGTCTTGAGCAAGGTTTCCAGTGTTTTGCGCGCGGCTTTTTTATCGTTCAGCTGCAGTTGGCTGCTGGCGATGTTGAGCATCGCTGCGGGTGCCTTGGGATGATCGGGGTAGGCGTCCAGCAACTGTTGCTGGATGACGATCGATTGCTTGAAATCGTTCAGCGCGTAATAGGAATTGCCAAGCCAGTATTGCGCGTTCGGTGCGTAGGCGCTGCTGGGGTAGGTCTTGAGAAAATTATTGAGGGCACTGATGGCGCCCTTGAAATCGCCGTTCTTGAACAAGGCGTAGGCGCTTTCATAGGCGAGCGTTTCCTTCTGCTCGACCTTGGCTTCCTTGCCGTCGATGCTGACGCTCTGCGGTTCGAGTTTGGCGATCCGCGCTTCCAGATCGGCATACAAATCTTTCTGGCGGCGCTGGGTTTCGGCGAGTTGATACGTCAGCGTTTCGAGCTGACCGCGCAGCTTGGCGTTTTCCTGGCGCAGTTGTTCGATCTGGTTGACCAGTTCGAGCCGGCCGTTATCATTGGTTTCGAGCGCGTCCATGCGCTTGCGCAAGTCCGCCAATTCCTGTTTTTGCGCATCGACCGTTACGCGCAGTTCGAGAACCGCTCTGCGCGCTTCGTCGTCGTTGAACAGGCCTGCATGTGCGGGCAGGCTGAAGCTTAGCCAGAGCAGAGCAACCATGCCGGCAACAGGGTGCATGAGACGGCGCAAGAAACGAGCATCAATAGCCATGGAATACCTCACCAAGACAGAGCGCCCCGCCAGTGGCGGGGCGCTGGTTGTTAACTGCAAGCGCGATGATTATTTGTAGTTGATGTCGGCGCGGCGGTTTTCTTTCCAGGCGGCTTCATCGTTGCCTTGCGCGCGTGGTTTTTCTTCGCCAAAGCTCACGGCTTCCATCTGACCTTCAGCCACGCCCAGCGCAGCGAGCGCCTTGCGCACGGCTTCGGCGCGTTTCTGACCCAGGGCCAGATTATATTCGCGGCTGCCGCGCTCATCGGTATTGCCTTCGATGGCGATCTTGCGGCCGGGATTAGCGGTCAGATATTTTGCATGCGCGTTGATGGTGGCGTTGAATTCGGACTTGATCACGAAACTGTCGTAATCGAAATAGATGCTGCGCGTGGCGAGCGGGCTGTTGGCATCCATCAACGGATCTGCTGCACTTACCGGTGCGACTTTTGTCTGATCGTTGGCGGACGTGCTGTTATTGCCGCTGCTGCGATCTTCGATCTTCGCTTTCGGCTCATTGAGTGGAACATTGGAACAGGCCGCCAGAGCGAGGCCGATCAATGCCAGCAGTGCAGTCTTGTTCAAGGCGTTCAAGTTCAACATGTCTTCCTCCTAGTTTTTGAAAAATGGACCCCAAACAGGGTCGCGTGTATCCACCGCGTTGATGCTGGGCAGGGTTTTGCGCAAGGTGCCATCAATGGAAACCATGGCAAGAATATCGATGCGGTTGTTTTTACTTTCGTAAAGTATAAACCGCCCATTCGGTGAGAAGGTCGGCGAATCGTCATTCACGCCATCGGTGAGAACACGCTCATTGTGCGTCGACAGATCCATGATGGCGATTTGGTAGCGCCCGTCGCGGCGTGTCACGTAGGCTATCGTGTTGCTGCCGGGGTTGATGGCGGGGCGCACGTTGTAGTCAGTGCTGAAGGTGAGCCGCTCCGGCTCGCCACCGTTCGGTGAGACGCGATAGATCTGCGGCGAACCGCCACGGTCGGAAGTGAAATAGATATAACGGCCATCGGGCGAGAACACGGGATTGGTGTCGATACCGCTGCTGGTGGTGAGGCGGCGCAGATTGGAACCGTCGGCATTGATCAGATAAATTTGTTGCAGGCCGCTGCGCGAAAGCACCACTGCCAGTTGCGTGCCGTCGGGCGACCAGGCCGGGGCGCTGTTGCTGCCCTTGAAATTGGCGACCGGCATGCGCTTGCCGGTGGCGATGACGTGCACGTAGATGACCGGCTTGCGGCTTTCAAACGAGACATAAGCCAGCTTGCGGCCATCGGCGGACCAGGCGGGCGAAATGATTGGCTCGTTCGACAGCAGGGCTGGTTGGGGATTCTGACCGTCGATGTCAGCCACCAGCAATTCATAACGAGTGCCCTGTTTGGCGACATAGGCCATGCGCGTGCTGAAAATACCGGGCTCGCCGATCAGTTTTTGATAGACGTAATCGGCAATCTGATGCGCGGTGAAACGCAGCAGCGCTGGCGTGGCCGCATAGGACAGGCTGCCAAGATCACTTTGCTTGACGGTATCGAGCAAACGGAAGCGCACATCGAAGCGGCCATCGGCGAGCTTGGTGACGCTGCCGGCCACCAGTGCATCGGCACCACGATTCTGCCAATCGCCGAAACTGACTTGCGATGTCTCGGTCAGTGCGGAAGCTTCGGCGCCGGTGGGAATGGCTTTGAACAAACCGCTGCCCACCAGATCGTCGCGCACGATGGTGCTTATTTGCTGCGGCATTCCCGTTTCACCCCGGAACGGCGCAATCGCAATTGGAATCTGCTTGCCGCCGACACCCGAGATCTCAATTCGCAACTGGGCTTGCGCCGCGTGTGGCAGCAACAGAGTCAGCAGGACACCGCACAAGGTGAGGCAGAAATTTTTTGTCATGGAGAATCAAGAGGATGAACACCAGGGGGCATTATAACCACCCCCTTGCAACACGCTTACTGCCCTTTGTCCAATGGATCGAATTCAAGTTCCAACGCCCGCGGATAAATTCCATTTTTTGGGCGCGGCAGCGGATCGGTTTTTCGAATTGCGCGCTCGACCGCTTCATCATAGGAAGGAATGCCGCTGCTCTTGATCAGCTTCGGCGCGCCCAGTAATTCGCCCGACGGCAACAGCCGAATCTGGAATAGTGCTTTCGGCCCCGGTTTCAAATCTGCCGGGACGTGGTAATTGATATTCGCCTTGATGGCTGCCGCCACCAGGCCTTCCCATTCCGGGCTGGGACTGCTGGTTTGCGCATCCGTGCCTGCTGGTTGGGGATTTTTGGACGTTGCTTGCAGGCGCTTCATTTCATCGGCGCGATTTTGTTCCTTCAGTTTTTCCAGCTGGATTTTTTCCTTTTGCTCTTTTTCCTTGCGTTCCTTTTCTTTGCGCTCTTTCTCCTGTTTTTCCTTCAGTTCCTGTTCTTTTTTCTTGCGCAATTTTTCCTGCTCCAGCGCGATGTCGGGTTTCTCGACCTTGGGCTCGATTTTTTCCGGTGGTGCAGGCGGGAGCGGCGTCACCTTTTCGATGGGTTGCACAGGTTCCGGCACGGGTTGCGGCGCTTCCTGCAGTGGAATGCTGGACCACAATTCGGCTTCCACCGCGGCGGGTGTTTCGTTTTTCCAGCGGATGCCAACATAGAGAAACAGGAACAGCAACAGATGCATGCCCAGTGCGAACATGAAGGCACGGCCACTGCCTTTTTCCGGTGGCGGGGTGAGCCACAGTTCGTTGCCGAGGTAGAGTGGTTTGGTCGTCATTGCGTTTGGGTGCCTGCTCAGACGCCGGTGGTACGCACCATCAGCCCAACGCGTTTGACATTTTGTTTTTGCAGCGCGTCCATCACGGTCAGCACGGTATCGTATTTGACGTTGCGGTCGGCAGAGATGATGACCGGCTGGTCGGGGTTGAGGAGTTGCTGATCCTTGACGAATTTGATCAAAGCGTCCTGATTGACGCGGTGCTCGTCCGGGTGCTTGGCGTCGCGGATGCGCACCGTCATCAGTTTGTCGGATTGAATCGTGATTTCGATCGGGGCGGTCGGCACCTGATTGCTCTTGCCCATGCTGGGCAGGTCGACCACGCCGGTGCTGATCATTGGCGAAGTCACCATGAAAATCACCAGCAGCACCAGCATCACGTCGATGTAGGGCACGACGTTGATCTCGTTCATCATGCGGCGCTTGCTGCGGCTGGAGCGTTGGATGGTCGCCATGATCAGCGCGATTGTCGTTGCAGAATATTGGAGAACTCTTCGATGAAACTTTCGAAGCGGATCGACAGGCGATCGATGTCGTGGGCAAAGCGGTTGTACGCGACCACGGCAGGAATCGCGGCAAACAGGCCGATGGCAGTGGCGACCAGCGCTTCGGCGATACCGGGAGCGACGTTGGCCAGTGTGGCTTGCTGCACATTGGACAGACCGCGGAATGAATTCATAATGCCCCACACCGTGCCGAACAGACCGACATAGGGACTGACCGAACCGGTCGACGCCAGAAAGGCGAGGTGCGCTTCAATCGCATCCATCTCGCGTTGATAGGCGGCGCGCATGGCGCGGCGCGCACCGTCCACCACAGTGGTGCTGTCGCTGTGATGACTGCGCGCTTTGAGAAATTCGCGCATGCCGGCTTCAAAGATGCGCTCCAGCGCGCCGGTCTGACGGCGGTTACTCTGCGCATTTTGCAGTAGTGTGTTCAGATCGCCGGTGCTCCAGAATTCTTTTTCGAAACGATTGGTTTGGCGTTTGGCCAGGCCAATGTTGATCCACTTGCGAAAGATGTAAGTCCACGACAGCAGCGAAACAACCAGCAGCAGGCCCATCACAAACTGCACCAGCACACTGGCATCGCTGATCAATGAAAAAATCGAGAGGTGGTCGGTGGTGACATTCATGGCAGTGCGATCAAGTTGAGGGAAGCCGTTCTCGGATGAATGGCGGGATTTCACAAGCGCTGAGTTTGCTTGGGCTCATACAGCAAATTTTCACGGTGGCCTTCGATACCGCTTCTTCTCCGCGCAGGATGCTTTGCTCAAACACAATGGTGGCGCGGCGCATTTCCTTGACGGTCACCGTCACCGTCAACTGATCGTCCAGCCGCGCCGCGCGCAGATAATCGACTTCAATGTGACGCACGGCAAATACGGTGTCGAGTTCTTGTGCCACGGCCACCTGATCGACATCCAACTGACGCAGCCACTCGGTGCGTGCACGCTCATAAAATTTCAGATAGTTCGCGTAGTACACCACGCCACCGGCGTCGGTGTCCTCGTAATACACCCGGATCGGCAATGTGAACATGGACAAATTTTACTCGAACAAGTTCGGTCCGCTATTACTGTTGGGCACCGTCAGGCCCAGATGCTGATAGGCAGACAGCGTGGCAATCCGGCCGCGCGGTGTGCGCTGCAGATAACCCTGCTGAATCAAATAGGGTTCGATCACATCTTCAATCGTGTCGCGTTCTTCACCGATGGCGGCGGCGAGGTTGTCCAGCCCGACCGGCCCGCCGGAGAATTTGTTGATCACGGCGTCGAGCAATTTCTTGTCCATCACGTCAAACCCCGCGCCATCGACATCCAGCATTGCCAGCGCCGCATCGGCGATTTCTGCCGTGATGGTGCCGTTGTGCTTGACCTCGGCAAAGTCGCGCACGCGGCGCAGCAGACGGTTGGCGATACGCGGCGTGCCGCGCGCGCGTTTGGCAATTTCCAGCGCGCCGTCGGGATGGATCGGCGCATGCAAGAGTGAGGCGGAACGCGTGACGATGCGCGTCAATTCCGGTGGCGTATAAAACTCCAGCCGCGCAACGATGCCAAAGCGATCGCGCAAGGGATTGGTCAGCATACCGGCGCGCGTGGTGGCGCCGACCAGCGTGAACGGTTGCAGATCAAGCTTGACCGAACGTGCTGCCGGACCTTCGCCGATCATGATGTCGATCTGAAAGTCCTCCAGCGCCGGATAGAGAATTTCCTCCACCACGGGTGAGAGGCGATGAATCTCGTCGATGAACAGCACGTCGTTGGCTTCGAGGTTGGTCAACAGCGCGGCCAGATCGCCCGCGCGTTCCAGCACGGGGCCGGAGGTCTGGCGCAGATTCACACCCATCTCGCGCGCAATGATGTGGGCCAGCGTGGTCTTGCCCAGCCCCGGCGGGCCGAACAGCAACACGTGGTCGAGCGCTTCGCTGCGCTGACGCGCGGCTTGAATAAAAATTTCCAGTTGCCCGCGAATTTTTTCCTGGCCGACGTACTCATCCAGATGCTTCGGGCGCAGCGCACGTTCCACCGCTTCTTCATTGGGCGAAGCGGGGGTGGCCGAGATTAAACGATCAGTGAGGCGGTCGGGTTCGATCATTTGGAAAGTGCTTTCAACGCCAGCTTGATGCCGTCCGATACCGTAGCACCCGCGGGCAGGGTTTTGGTGGCCGCCAGCGCTTCACGCTCCGAGTAACCCAGCGCCAGCAGGGCGTTGAGCACATCGTAACTGTGATCGTGGGCAGCACCGGAAACAGCTCCCAGGTCGGCACCCAGTTTACCTTTCAATTCCAGCAACAGACGTTCCGCTGTTTTCTTGCCGATGCCCGGTACCTTGATCAGCCGGTCGGCTTGCTGCAGCGTCACTGCCTGGGCCAGTTCGCCCGCGCTCATGCCGGACAATACCGCCAGCGCCGTGCGCGCACCAATGCCGGAGACCTTGATCAGTTCGCGAAAGGTTTGCCGCTCCTGCGCATTGGCAAAACCATACAGCAGATGAGCATCTTCACGCACCGTCAGATGGGTCAGCAGCGTCACGCGCTCTCCCGTCTGCGGCAGGCTGTAGAACGTGCTCATCGGCACATCGATTTCATAGCCCACGCCATTGACATCCACCAGCACGCGCGGCGGATTTTTTTCCAGCAGGGTTCCAGCAATGCGGCCGATCATGGGGTGCTTGAGGTGAAAGTTGATGCGAAAAAATGATGCGCGATCATAGCATCTGCGATAGCGCCGCTAACCAGCGGCTTGGGCTCGTTTTTTGAGCGCCTAGCCGATGGGCTATGCAGAGCTAACCAATCAAGCGCCCACCCTTGACGCGATAGCCGCGTTTGGCGAGGCCGGGCGCGAGGCTGCCGAGTTGTTGCAGCGTGCTGCCTGCATGGGCATGACAAATCGCACAGGCAAGCGCATCGGCGGCGTCGGCCTGCGGGGTGCCGGGCAGCTTGAGCAGACGCACCACCATCTCTTGCACCTGTTCCTTTTTTGCCTTGCCGTGCCCGGCGGTGGCTTGCTTGACTTGCAGCGCGGTGTATTCATGCACCGGCAGTGTCGCCAACACCAGCGCTGCCAGTGCCGCGCCACGCGCTTGCCCAAGCAGCAGGGTGGATTTTGGATTGACGTTGACGAAGACGATTTCCACTGCCGCGCAGTCCGGTTTGTGTTCCTGTGCGACCTGGGCAATGCCCTGCACGATGGTGTGAATTCGCTCGGCCAGCGTGCTGTCGGTATCGGTGCGAATCACACCGGACGCAACGTATTGCAGCGCGCTGCCGCGTTGCTCGATGATGCCAAAGCCGGTGCGTTGCAAACCGGGGTCGATGCCGAGGATGCGCATTAGGGGTGAGCCAACGAGCTTGTGTGCGGCTTGCTGAGAAAGGCAGTGCGCAGTGGCAAGGTGGTGTGTTCGGCGAAACGTTTCATGATGGCGTTATGGTGCGGCATTTCCTGTGATCTTGTCGATCATTTTCTTTACCGCCGCCATTTGCCGACCGGTTTTTTTCGCGTAGTTGGCGTCGTCGTAACCCCACCAATCCCAGCAGCCTTTGGGGTTGCTGCCAAAGGCATCGAAAATATCCCAGAAGGCTTTGGGTGAGCGTTGCGCTTGCGGATAGAGGACGATGATGTGGTTGCTGTCGGCCCAGGCGTTGTAGCCGGCATGCTTGACGAAAGTATCGCCATAGGTGACGGTGTGCCAACCCTTGCGGTAGGTGTGGGTAGGGTACTGGAGGCAGCCGTGAAAGGCTACGTGTAGTTTGCAGGCGGCGCCGCTGTCGCAGTCGGCGGGCACGTAGACCCAACCGGTGTTGGCCATGCTGTGGTCGTTGGGGTGGTCGATGAATGCGGCTTGATCGAATTCAAGCAAGTGACCGGGGAGCGTGCCATTGGTCTTCGGGTTCAATGTCCCATAAATCCATTGCAGAATTTCACCGGCGGCATCTTCATGGCAATCGTTGATGTAGGGATCCCCCTTGAACGCACACGCGCTGCCAAAATTCAGTGTCGGCATGGAATGTTGTGCGCGCGTGTCCTTGTGGTGGAAAATATTGGCAGCGGGCGTGAAATGCTTGTAGTAATTTTCCAGCGCATCCATCACTGGTTGCCGGTTGACGGTGTCGGCCGTACTGGAGAACAACCAGATTTTTTGCTGCGCCAGATGCGCGACGGGATCGATGGTGCCACCGTTGGCATGGGTCTGGGTGGTGGCGACCAATTGGTTTACATCGATCGGCGTGGTCGCTGACATGCAGGGCCCCAGCGCTTGCGAGAGCAAACCGTGCGCACAAAAATACGGCCCGCCCGCAACCACGCCTGCGCCTTTCATGATCGAAGAAAACGCGACATCCATTTGCACCGCCATATAGCCGCCGGAAGAAATCCCGGACACCGAGGTTTGCTGGATATCGACATGGTAGCTTTGCAGCGCCGGTGCGGCGGTGAGCGACGCGCTCACTGCAAGCAGCGTGCTGCCGGTCAGGCGTGCAATGATTTTTCTTGAGCGCAACATGAGGCACCTCTCGATCGCCAGCGTTCGATTTGAATTTTGTGGCCAAGCAAGCTGCCATTGTAGGCAACAAAAAAGCTCCCGCAGGAGCTTTTTTGCTTGAGTGGAGATTTGTGCGTGTGTATCAGTGGCGGAAATGGCGCACGCCAGTTAACACCATGACAATGCCACGTTCGTTGGCGGCGGCGATTACTTCATCGTCGCGCATTGAGCCGCCGGGATGGATGACGCAGGTGGCGCCCGCATCGACCACGACATCGAGACCATCGCGGAAGGGGAAGAACGCATCCGACGCTACCGCAGAACCGGCCAGGCTCAGGCCCGCGTTTTCCGCCTTGATGCTGGCGATGCGCGCCGAGTCGATGCGGCTCATCTGGCCCGCGCCCACGCCGAGGGTCATGCCGTTGGCGCAAAAAACAATGGCGTTGCTCTTGACGAACTTGGCGACCTTCCAGGCGAATAGCAAGTCTTGCATTTGCTGTGGCGTCGGTTGCTTGACGGTGACGACTTTCAGATCGGTCGCGCTGATTTCATGATTGTCGGCGCTTTGAATCAACAGACCGGAACCGACACGCTTGATATCGTGCGCATTCAAGCCGCGTTCCCAGTCCGTTTTGCCGTCGCGCTTCACACCCTCCAGCGAAATTTCCAGCACGCGCGTGTTGGCCTTGGCAGCGAAGATGGCGCGCGCTTCGTCGGTGTAAGCAGGTGCGATCAAGACTTCGACGAATTGCTTGGCGACCAATTGCGCGGCCGCGCCATCGACCACACGGTTGAAAGCGATGATGCCGCCGAAGGCCGACGTGGGATCAGTCTTGAATGCTTTTTCATAAGCCAGTGCGGCCGTATCGCCCGTGGCCACGCCGCAGGGATTGGCGTGCTTGATGATGACGCAGGCGCAGTCAGAAAACGACTTCACGCATTCCCACGCCGCATCGGCATCAGCGATGTTGTTGTACGACAGTTCCTTGCCCTGCAATTGTTTTGCCGTCACCAGCGATCCGGGCGCGGGATAGAGATCGCGATAGAAGGCGGCTTCTTGATGCGGATTTTCGCCGTAGCGCAGGTCTTGCAGTTTGATGAAGTTGGCATTCGATTGCGTGGGAAAGCATGAACGCGTGCCGTCAGCCTGCAAACCCGACAGGTAGTTGCTGATGGCAGCGTCATACTGCGCGATGCGGTTGAAGGCCGCGATCGACAACGCGAATTTGGTCGCGTCGCTGAGCGTGCCGTTAGCTTTGAGCTGCGCCAGCACGTCGGCATATTGCGAGGCGTCGGTGAGCACGCCGACATCTTTCCAGTTCTTTGCGGCCGAGCGCACCATGGCCGGGCCGCCGATGTCGATATTCTCGATCGCATCTTCCAGCGTGCAACCAGGTTTGGCGACCGTCGCTTCAAACGGATACAGATTCACCACCAGCAGGTCAATCGTGCCGATGCCGTGTTTCTCAATCGCCGCCACATGTTCCGGCAGATCGCGCCGCGCCAGCAAGCCACCGTGAATTTTCGGGTGCAGCGTTTTGACACGACCATCGAGCATTTCCGGAAAGCCGGTGTAGTCGGCCACCTCGGTGACAGGCACGCCCTTCTCGGCCAGCAATTTGGCCGTGCCGCCGGTAGACAGAATTTTCACGCCCAGCGCGTGCAGGCCCTGGGCCAGTTCCAGAACGCCGGTTTTGTCCGAGACGCTAATGAGGGCTTGTTTGATCATATTGCTCTTTCAATGGTGTGCTGATCCTAAATCAATCCATGCTGCTGCAATTTCTTGCGCAGGGTGTTGCGGTTGATGCCGAGCAGGGCGCTGGCTTCCGATTGGTTGCTGTTGGTGTGCTGCATGACGAATTCCAGCAGCGGACGTTCCACCGTCAGAATCATCATGTCGTACAACGCGTGCGGGCGTTCGCCGTCCAGATCCTTGAAATACTTTTCCAGACTTTTGCGCACGCAATCTTCAATGGATTGTTTGCTCATGCCGCCCACCTCTCTCCGCTGATTTTGTTTTGATATTGCAGCACTGAATTCTGCTGCGCTTGTTCTTGAAAAAATTCGTTGACCGCGCGCCACTGGGCGGCGCAATCGTTCAGGGTATTCATGCGAGCGATGAATACCTCGGCCCCCAACAGATCCTGCGTGTACCAGATGATGTGCTTGCGCGCGCTGCGCACGCCGATGTGTTCGCCATAGAAGGCGTAGTGATCTTCGAGATGCGCCAGCAGCAATTGCCGCACTTCATCCACCTGTGGCGGCGGCAGATGCGTGCCGGTGTCGAGGTAATGTTCGATTTCGCGGAAAATCCACGGCCGCCCCTGCGCGGCGCGGCCAATCATCACCGCATCGGCCCGGGTGGCGGCCAGCACTTGCTGCGCTTTTTCCGGTGTGTCGATATCGCCGTTGGCGACTACGGGAATCGTGACCGCGGCCTTGACTGCAGCAATCGTGTCGTACTCCGCTGCGCCGGTATACAGATCGGCGCGCGTGCGGCCATGCAGGGTGAGCATTTGAATCCCGGCGGCTTGCGCGATCTGCGCGATGCGCAGCGCATTCTTGTTATCGCGGTTCCAGCCGGTGCGGAATTTCAGTGTCACCGGCACATCGACGGCCTTCACCACTGCATCGAGAATTTTTCCGACCAGCACTTCGTTCTGCAGCAGCGCCGATCCGGCGGCGACGTTGCACACCTTCTTCGCCGGGCAGCCCATATTGATGTCAATGATCTGCGCACCCTTGTCGACATTGAAGCGTGCGGCCTCGGCCAGCATCCACGGTTCACTGCCGGCGATCTGCACCGCCACCGGCGCGATCTCGCCGTCGTGGTTCAGTCGCCGCGCGGTTTTTTCGCTGGCCCACAGGCGCGGATTACTGGCCGCCATTTCGGACACCGCATACCCCGCACCCAGTTTCTTGCACAACTGCCGGAAAGGCCGGTCCGTCACGCCTGCCATGGGCGCGACAAAGAGATTGTTGCGAAGAAAATGCGGACCAATCCGCATGGCAATCGGCATGACGGCAGGAAAGGAAATGCTGAAAAATAAGGCAGGGGGAAGGGTGCGTATTGTACTAAAAAACGCTGAGCGAAAAATGCGGCGGGAAAAATGCAGAGGCGGTTGTCACACAGCGCTCTGTGTGACAACCGTAATTCTTTGAGCCTGCTGGATCAGGCGTTCAGTTCGGGAAACGCTTCGTTGAGGGCTTGCTGCAGGCCATGCATGCGGCGGCGATGGTATTCGATGAAGGCGCCGAAAAACGGATCACAGTCCTGACCGAATTGCAGCAGTTCATCCATGTGGTGCGCCATTTCCTGCGTGATGGCCTGTTGCAGAATCTTGATGCGCTCTTCCGGCGGAGGGTCGGACTTCAGAGCTTGCGGCGCGGGCTTGTACGGTTTGAACAGCTGTTTCAGTTGCTCGAACTGATCCAGCGTGGTGAACGGTACGGGCGCGTTGGTGCTGTGCGCTTTGGGGCTATGCGCATCCGGCCTCCGCGTTTCGGCCGCTTGTGTCATCGTCGTCATGGCTGTCCTCGATAATGATTTTTGGGAGAGTCGCGCTGCGTTGTTTGCAGCGACGATCTTTCATTACGCAAGGCTTGTGCCAAGAATAAAAATTCTTCCCAATCAATGACTTGGAATAATGTTGGACGACATGAAGAGGTCAATCTGTCGTGCCTTCCCGACGCACGACAGGTATACGGCGGTAATCGGCTGATCAGGCGGTTAAAAAAGTGTCGGCAGAGGACGACGCTTCGCGCACATACACCAACCCTGGGGCGATGCAGTACTCGCCGAAGTGCAGTGTCGATGCGATTGTGGATGAACTGATGTGATCAAAGCGGCAACGCTCGCCACGGATAATGGCATAGCGATAGATTTCGTGGCCCTGATAGCGGCCCATGGGTTCCAGCAAGAGTTCGGCTTCGTCATAGGGCTGCATGAATTCCGACAGAATATTGGGATCGGGGAAGGTGGCTGTGGCGGGCGGCGCGCGCAACTTTTGCAGGGCGGTCACCAAACGTTTGCCGGCGTCATGGGCGAGGAAGAGCAGCACGAAAACCAAAACCCACAAAATCAATTGTATTGCCACTGGCACCAGCGCTTCCATTGCATGCTCCCGTGTTCTAGTTGCGATCGATACTGTTTTATCGGCGGCGGGAGAGGGAAAACTGAGGAAGGAATAAATTTTTAGCGCTGGCCGAACATCATCTGCTGCGCCAGCGGTTTTTTCAGCGTGGGAGCCAGATCGAGCAGCGTCAGACCAGCTCCTGCGAGCGCAGCGGTTGCCCATGGATTGCCGACAAACAGACGCGCCAGCAGGCCAGTGGCCTGGCTGGTCACGCCGCGGTCAAGCTGGCGTTGTTTTGTGTATTCCTGTAGTGCCTGTTCCGGCGATGGACTTTGTTCCAGCGCATTCACTAGCGTCAGCGCATCGCGCAGGCCCAGGTTGAGCCCTTGCCCGGCCACCGGGTGCAGCGTTTGCGCGGCATTGCCGATGCGCACCGAGCGACCCTGCGTTAACGTGGCGTGCACGTTCATGCCCAGTGGAAAAGCGTGCCGCGCCGCCACCGCCGCGAAGCGGCCGACGCGCTGACCGAATTCATTTTGCAGGGCTGCCAGAAATTCCGCCTCCGGGCAACTGCGCAAGGTGTGCGCCCGCTCCGGCGCGCAGCACCACACCAGCGCATAGCCCTGCTGTACCGGCAGTAGCGCGAGCGGGCCTTGTGCGGTGAAGCGTTCAAACGCGGTGTGGGTTTGGGCACGGTCACATTGCACGACGGACACAATCGCCTGCTGCGCAAAGTCGCGTTGCACATCGGCGTCACTGGGCTGACCGAACAAGCCGCCTTCGGCGTGAATCGCCAGTTGCGCAGTAAGCGGGCCGTGATCGGTGTCGATGCGCACACCGTCGTCTGCTTCGGTACATGCAGTCGCCTTGACCGGCCGCCGGATGTCGATGCCACTGGCTTCCAATCGCGTTTGCAGAGCGGCCAGCAAAGCGCCATAAGACGCGGTGTAACCCAATGCGGGCAAGCCATACTCGTCATGTCGGATCAACGTGCGGCCAAAGTGGCCGCGGTGCGAGATGTGGATCGTTTCGATGGGCGTCACCACATCCTGCGGCCAGGCGTGAATGCGTTCCAGAAGCTGGCGACTGCCATAAGACAGCGCCAGCGTGCGCGGATCGCGCGCACTGTCGGCAGCGGGCTTGGCATCGACAATCGCAATGCGCGCCGGATCGGACCAGTGCAGCGCCAGCAGCAGCGCGCACGACTGCCCCACCGGCCCGGCGCCGAGGATGACGATATCGAAATCGGTGGGGACAGAAGACATGAAAAATTCCGCCGGGGAAGATGCGTCATTATCCAGAAAAACGCTGGCGCCTGGTCCAGCCCTCCAGATTTTTTACTATCGGCCGTTGCTCCATGAGAGATGGACTAAGCTGACCGTATGCCTTGAATCTGTCAGGAGGCCGGAGTGGAACACGCCGCTGCATCGACCCTATTTGAGCAATTGCGCAAGCGCCTGCCGCTTGACCTGCCGCCTGCGCCCCACGAAGCGCTGGCCTGTCATTCCCCCATCGACGGCAGCCTGCTCGCGCAGCTGCCGATCAGTAGTAGTGAAGCTGTCGTGCACAGTGTTGCCGCCGCTCACCACGCCTGGCTGCACTGGCGCAGCGTGCCCGCGCCGCGCCGGGGCGAGGTGGTGCGCGTGTTCGGCGAAATTTTGCGGGCGCATAAACCTGCCCTGGCGCAACTGGTCACACTGGAAAGCGGCAAGATTATTCAGGAAGGTCTGGGCGAAGTGCAGGAGATGATCGACATCTGCGATTTCGCCGTTGGCCTGTCGCGCCAGTTGCACGGCCTGACCATTGCGTCCGAGCGGCCCCATCACCGCATGATGGAAACCTGGCATCCGCTCGGCGTCGTTGGCGTGATTTCCGCCTTCAATTTCCCCGCGGCCGTCTGGGCCTGGAACACTGCGCTCGCACTGGTGTGCGGCAACGCGGTGGTGTGGAAGCCGTCGGAAAAAACCAGCCTCACCGCGCTCGCCTGCCACGGCTTGCTGCAGCAAGCGCTGCAACGCTGCGGCATCGATCTGCCGCATCTGCATCAACTGGTGTTCGGCCGCGCCGATGCGGGTGCCGCGTTGGTAGCGCAGCCGCTGCTGCGCCTTATCAGCGCCACCGGCAGCACGGCCATGGGGCGGCGGGTCGCGCAAGCCGCCGCACCGCGTTTCCTGCGTACGCTGCTGGAACTGGGCGGCAACAACGCCATGATCGTCACACCCAGCGCCGATCTTGATCTGGCCGTGCGCGCGATCCTGTTTTCCGCCGCTGGTACCGCAGGCCAGCGCTGCACCAGCCTGCGCCGCCTCATCATGCACGCAAGCATTGCCGATGCTTTGTGGTCGCGCCTGCAACAAGCCTATGCGCAAATCACGATCGGTCATCCGCTGGATGACACCACGCTGGTCGGTCCGCTGATCGACGGTGACGCCTTGGTGAAAATGCAGCAGCGCCTGCAGCAGGCGCATCGCGAAGGCGGCCACGTCAGCGGCGGTGAAGTGGTCGATGCGGTGCATGGCGGGGTCTATGTGCGTCCCGCGCTCGTGCGCATGCCCGGCCAGACAACGGCGGTGCGCGAAGAAACCTTCGCGCCGATTCTGTACGGCATGACTTACACACAAATGGACGAAGCCATCGCCCAACACAACGAAGTCGCCCACGGCCTGTCGTCGTCCATGTTCACCAGCGACATCCGCGAAGCAGAATTATTTCTGTCCGCGCAAGGCAGCGACTGCGGCATCGCCAACATCAACATCGGCCCCAGTGGCGCCGAAATCGGCGGCGCCTTCGGCGGCGAAAAAGACACCGGCGGCGGCCGCGAATCGGGATCGGATGCCTGGAAAAACTACATGCGCCGCGCCACCAATACCATTAACTATGGACACGACTTGCCGCTGGCGCAGGGGATACGGTTTGATTTGCAGTGAAGCTAGTGCCGCATCAGCGCTTCAATTTCATCGGCTTTGTTGGGCACACCACTGGTAAGAATCTCGCAGCCTGTGGGGGTGAGGAGGGCGTCGTCTTCGATGCGGATGCCGATGTTCCAGAAGTGTTCCGGCACGCCGTCGGCGGGGCGGATGTAGAGGCCGGGTTCGATGGTCATGGCCATGCCGGGTTGCAGGATGCGCGAGGCGGTTTCTTCACTGCGTGCATTCAGTTCGCGATAGGCGCCAACGTCGTGCACGTCCATGCCGATCCAGTGGCTGGTGCGGTGCATGTAGAACTGTTTGTAGCTGCCGCTTTCCAGCACTTCATCGAGTGATCCCTTGAGCAGGCCGGTGTCGAGCAAGCCTTGGGCGAGCACGTTGACGGCGGCGTTGTGCGGGTCGATGAAGCGGTTGCTGGGCTGGGTGGCGGCAATCGCAGCGGCTTGCGCGGCGAGCACGATGTCATACAGGGTGCGCTGCGCGGCGGAGAATTTTCCGTTGACGGGGAAGGTGCGGGTGATGTCGGAGGCGTAGCTGTCGAGTTCGCAACCGGCGTCGATCAATAGCAGGTCGCCGTCCTTGAGTTTTGCATCGTTGCCGCGATAGTGCAGCACGCAGGCGTTGGCGCCGCCAGCGACGATGGAGCCGTAGGCCGGAAATTGCGAGCCGTGGCGGCGGAATTCGTGCAGCAGTTCGGCTTCGATTTCATATTCCATTTTGCCTGGCGCGGCGGTCTGCATGGCGCGCACGTGCGCTTGTGCGGAAATCTGCGCGGCGCGGCGCATGATGTCGATTTCGTGCGCATCTTTGAATAGGCGCATTTCGTCGATGAGGTGCAGCAGATCAAAAGCGGCGTGCGGTGCAGTGACGCCGCTGCGGCTCTGCGCGCGCACGGCGTCGAGCCAGCGTTGCAGTTTGTGGTCGAGGTCGCGGCTGCTGTTCAGCGCGTAAAACACGGCGGGTTGATTGGCGAGCAGCCTGGGCATTTCGCTGCCGAGTTGTTCAATTGCATAGGCGGCATCGAAGCCGAATTTTTCCTGCGCGTGCGCGGGGCCGTGGCGGAAACCGTCCCAGATTTCGCGCTCGAGATTTTTTTCGCGGCAGAACAGAATGGCTTGATCTTTTTCTCCTGCCACCAGCACCAGCCAGGCTTCCGGTTCAGAAAAACCGGTGAGGTAGTAAAAGTGGCTGTCGTGGCGATAGGGGTAGTCGCTGTCGCGGTTGCGCATGACTTCCGGCGCGGTGGGCAGGAGGGCGACGCCGCCGCCCTGGGCATGCATCTGGGCGAGCAGATGTTGGCGGCGTTGATGGTAGACAGTATTCAATGCGGTGTTCATTTCTTGCTGGATTGTTTCAGCTTGGCTTCCATGTATTCCTTGCGGATCAGTTCCTTGAACGGGCGCGGCAGCCAGGGGCGCGCGGCGAGCATGAAAGAGATGGGTTGCTTTTCTTCAAAGGGCAGGCTGGCGTCTTCCTGATGCTGGTCGGAGAATTCGCGCGCAACCTGCTTCATGCGATTGAGCAGCGCTTGCGCCGAGGTTTTGGAAAGCATCACATTCACGACGCGAATCATTTCGTGGTTGCCGTCGAAGTCGGAGTCGAGGTAATCGGCATAGGCCTCTTGCTTGAACATATTATGGATCGGCCCGTTGGGAATCCAGCGGAAGGTGCGCGCTACCAATAGCTTGACGCGGTTGTTGGGCAGCAATTGCAGAAAGCCGATCTTGTCGAGGTGAATCAGATACTTGGTCAGTTCCACCGGCGTGATGTCGTAGATTTTGATGATCTGCTCGACGGAAAGCAGGTTGAGCAGCGAAGCGGCGAGCAGCAGGATTTTCGGGTTGCCGACAATTTCTTCTTCCTGCTTGTGGGTCAGCTCGGAAATCAGGCGCGATTCTTCAGTGCTGGAGAGCGACAGATCGCGCAGGTCGATGCCGGAGGCATTCAGAATTTCATCGAGCCGTTGCAGGGTGAAATTCTTTTGCGAAAACATGCGCTTGAGGCTGGCTTCCGACATCTCGATTTTTTCAGCCAGCTGCGCATAGGTGATGCCGCGCGCCTTCAGTTCGCGCTTGAGGGCATCGACCAGGAGAGTTGCTTTTGCCATGATGGATCACTTTGCTTTGTATTGTTTGTGAGAATCATACTACTTGCCTGTGCGTATCGTGTGTTCGAGTTCGGTGAGCCGCTCGGGCGTGCCGACATCAACCCACAGACCGTCGTGGCGCTGCCCGAGCACACGCTCGGCGGCAATTGCATCATGGAGCAGCGGCGCGAGCTTGGCGCGCTGGCCGCGTGGAATCTCGGCGAACAGCTCGGGTTGGTACAGGCCGATACCGGAGAAGGTCAGGCGTTCGCCCGCATCCGGCGTGACGGCGTGATGTTGCAAATAAAAATCGCCATCGGGGTGGTGTGGCGGATTGGGAATGAGCAACAGCCAGGCCAGCGCATTTTGCGCGCGCAGATGTTCGGCAATGCGCGGCATTTGCGTGAAATCGAAATCGCAAAAAATGTCGCCGTTGACCACGAGAAAGGGTTCATCGCCGAGCAACGGCAGGGCATTAGCGATGCCGCCCGCGGTTTCCAGTGCGGTGCCTTCATCGGAATAGGCAATGCGCACACCATACTGTGCACCGTCACCCAAAGCCTCTTCAATCATATGTCCGAGGTGGGCGTGGTTGATCACGATGTCGCGCAATCCCGCTGCTGCGAGGCGTTCCAGATGCCAGGCGATCAACGGTTTGCCAGCGACCGGCAGCAGCGGTTTGGGACAGGCATCGGTCAGCGGGCGCATGCGTTCACCGCGCCCAGCTGCGAGAATCATGGTTTTCATGCGCGAATTATTGCATGCATACCGGCTTACGCTGTCGGCAATTTGTAGTCGGCAAAGTCTTCGCGCAATTTCATTTTCAGTAGTTTGCCGGTGCCAGTGTGCGGCAGGGATTCGACGAACGCGACATCGTCCGGTGTCCACCACCGCGCGATCTTGCCTTCGTAGAAACCGAGCAATTCTTCGCGGCTTACTTTCAAGCCGGGTTTTTTCACGGCGACGACCAGCGGCCGCTCATCCCATTTCGGATGGGCTACGCCAATCACGGCGGCTTCGGCAATCGCCGGATGCGCCATGGCAATGTTTTCCAGTTCGATCGAGCTGATCCATTCGCCGCCAGATTTGATCACGTCTTTGGAACGGTCAGTGATTTGCATATAGCCATCGGCGTCGATGGTGGCCACGTCGCCGGTCGGGAACCAGCGGCCTTCGCGCAGCGGGCTGCCGCCTTCGCCCTTGTAATAACTGTTGACGACCCACGGGCCCATGACCATGAGATCGCCAAAGGCTTTGCCGTCGCGCGGCAGTTCCTTGCCATTTTTGTCGACGATTTTCATGGTGATGCCGTTGACGGCAAAACCCTGCTTGGAAAGAATTTTCAGTTTCTCTTCTATCGGCAGATTTTTGTGCTTGGCTTTCAGCGTGCAAACGGTGCCGAGCGGACTGGTTTCCGTCATGCCCCAGGCGTGGATGACGCTGACCTTGTAGTCTTCCATGAAGGTGCGGATCATGGTGGGCGGGCAGGTCGAGCCGCCGACGATGGTACGGCGCAGGGTATTGAATTTGGCGCCGGTTTCCTTGACGTGATTGAGCAAGCCCAGCCAGATGGTGGGCACACCCGCCGCGAAGGTCACGCCTTCGCTTTCCATCAATTCATGCAGGCTCGCACCATCCATACCCCCGCCAGGCAACACCAGCTTGGCGCCGACGGCGAGTGCACTGTAGGGGATGCCCCAGGCATTGACGTGGAACATGGGCACGACCGGCATGACGACATCCTGCGCCGACAGTGCAAAGCAATCCGGCATCACCGAGGCGTAGGAATGCAGCACGGTGGAACGATGCGAGTACAGCACGCCTTTGGGGTTGCCGGTGGTGCCCGAGGTGTAGCACAGCGAGGACGCGGTGTTCTCGTCCAGTTGTGGCCAGTAGTAGATATCCGATTCACGTCCGATCAGATCTTCGTAGCACAGCACATGATCGAGCGTGGTGGCCACGGGCATGTGCGCACGGTCGGTCATGATGATCCAGGCCTTGACGCTCTTGCAGTGCGGCGCCAGTTGTTCGGCCAGCGGCACAAAGGTCAGGTCGATCATCACATAGCTGTCTTCAGCGTGGTTGATGATGTAGCTGAGTTGTTCCGGGAACAGACGCGGGTTGATGGTGTGGCAGATCGCACCCATGCCGGAAACGGCGTAATAAATTTCCAGATGACGATAACCGTTCCAGGCCATCGTGCCGACGCGGTCGGACGGTTTGACGCCGAGTTTGGTCAGCGCGTTCGCCAGTTGCTTGGCGCGCCGATGCGCGTCACAGTAGGTATAGCGATGAATGCCGCCTTCGACGGCGCGCGAAACGATTTCGACATCGCCATGGTAACGATCGGCGTGACGGATGATCGACGACACCAGCAATTGGGTGCCCATCATTTGGCCTAGCATGACTGTCTCCTCTCGGGTGCAGAATGACTCTGCACAACACTGCGAACTGCGCATCTCATGGACGTCGTTATTCTGTGCGCGCAGCCATCATAAACGAGGATGGCCTTTAATAGAAGCGGCGTTGCCAGTCTTGGTCAAACTACCGGGGAGCGTTTGCGGCGGCGTTGGTGGATTCCCTTTCCAGCCGATCCAACAATTTGAGCAGCGGGCCGAATGCACTGTAGCGCCCGGCGACGTGGCGCGTGTAACGCAACACCAAGGGCAGATCGTCGAGATAACGCGCCTTGCCGTCGCGGTGATAGAGGCGGGCAAAAATGCCCAGCACCTTGAGAAAACGCTGCAGTCCCATCCATTCAAAATCGCGATAGAACTCACCTGCATCGGCCGCCACCGGCAAGCCGGCCTTGCGCGCTTTTTCCCAATAGCGGATGACCCAATCGAGCACCTGCTCTTCGGGCCATTCGATATAGGCGTCGCGCAGCAGGGAGACCAGATCGTAGGTGATGGGGCCGTACACCGCGTCCTGAAAATCGAGGATGCCGGGATTGACCGCGCCTTCGAGCACCATCAGGTTACGCGAGTGGTAATCGCGGTGCACATAGACCTGCGGCTGACTGAGGTTGTTGGCGAGCAGGGTTTCAAACACCTGGTGCAGCTGGCGTTGCTCGTTGTCGTTGAGCGTGGCTTGCAGATGCCGGGTCAGATACCAGTCGGGGAAGAGTTGCAGCTCGCGCGTCAACAGCGCGCGGTCGTAGGGCGGCAATACGCCGGGTCGGGAGGCTTGCTGAATGCGGATCAACGCATCGAGCGCGTCGCCGTAGAGCGCGGGCGCGGTGTCTGCACTCAACTGATCGAGATAGGTGTGATGGCCCAGATCGGTGAGCAGCAGGAAGCCTTGCGTCAGATCTTGTTCCAGCACGTGCGGCACGCTTGCGCCCGCGTGTTCAAACACTGCGGCGACGTGCACAAAGGGGCGGCAATCTTCCTGCGGCGGCGGCGCGTCCATCACGATCAAAGAGCCGCGGCCGGTGGCGGACAGACGGAAATAGCGGCGAAAGCTGGCGTCGTTCGAGGCCGGGGCCAGACTGCCCAGGTCCAGGCCATAAGTCGTGCTGTAAGGAGTCAACCAGTGTTCGAGTGCGGTCAGGCGGTCGTCGTTCTGCATGGGCATCGGTGCTTAATTTTGGGCTTGATTCAGAGGGCCAATTCGCGAGGCTGCGCGGCCGGGGGCCACAGGGATGCGGGCTATAATAGCCGATCGTAAAAAAACCATAATCGAAGCATGGCATCTGTGCGGGGTAGACAATCGGCAATCCAGATCGGCCTGGCAGCGGCATTGCTGGCCCAGTTGGGGCCGGCGCTTGCGCAGGCGGCCAGCGAGGCGACAGCGATCACTGCAGTGGCATCGACCGATGCCGCCTCCGTTGAATCGGGTCCAGTCAGCGTCGCGCCCGCACAGCCACAAGAGACTGCCAACGAAGAGTCGCCAGAACTGTCGCTGAGAATTCAGCAAGAATTTCTACCGCAGCATTCAGATACCCAGCAACCCCCCATTTTTGCCAGTGCCGATCGCATGGAAGGCGCGACGGAGCGCAGTACGCATATGTTCGGCCATGTCGTTATGCGGCAGGGGCAGCAGTCGCTGAAGGCCGACGATGTGCTTTATCAGCAAGAGAGTAATGAAGCGTTGGCCAAGGGCGATGTGCGTTTGTACCGCAATGGCGATCGCTACGAAGGCCCGGAACTGAAGCTGCAGATCGATACGGGCGCCGGTTATTTTCTCGCGCCGCGTTACCGCTTCTTCAGCAACAATGGTCAGGGGCAGGCGCAGCGCATCGATTTCATCGATACCAACCGCATGAAAATGACCGATGCCTTGTACAGCACCTGTCCGCCGGAACAAAAGGATTGGTACCTCAAGGCGGGCAGCATCGAAACCGACAAGGAAAACCATGAAGGTGTGGCGCGCAACACGGTGCTGTATTTCAAGGATATGCCCGTATTGTGGACACCGGTCTTCACCTTCCCACTTGACGATGCACGCAAGAGTGGTTTTCTCTCACCCAGTTTCGGTGCGACCACCAAGGGCGGTGCGGAATTCACGCTGCCGTACTACTGGAATATCGCGCCCAACCACGATATGACGCTGTACCCGAAATTCATCTCGCGCCGCGGGGCGCAGCTGGGCGCGGAGGTGCGCTATCTCGATCCGCGTTACAGCGGTCAGGTGCGCTTCGAATATTTGCCGAACGATTCACTCGCCAACCGCGACCGCTCCACCTATTCGATCAAGCACAATGGTGTGTTGCCGGGCAATGTTGCGTTGCTGCTGGATTTGAATCGCGCTTCGGACGATCAGTATTTCCGCGATTTCTCCCACACGATTTCCGATAGCTCGCAGCTTTTCCTGCCCAACACGGTGCAACTCGCGTATGGCGCCAGCTGGTGGAATGCGACCGTGCGTTCGACCCGTTATCAAACCTTGCAGGATCCATTGGCGCCGGTCGTCGAACCCTATAACCGCGCGCCACAGTTCACCTGGAATGCCGCCAAACAGGATGTGCACGGCTTCGATCTGGCGGCCACGACCGATTACACGCGATTCACCCATAGCAGCTTGGTGGAGGGGGACCGTTTTGTCGCCATGCCCTCGCTGTCCCTGCCCTGGTTGACACCGGGCTTCTACGTCAAGCCCAAGATCACCTGGCACTACACGCACTACAACCTGTCCCAGGAGGCTTCCGGCACGCAGAGCAACTTTACGCGCACGGTGCCGATCTACAGTCTCGATGCTGGTATGGTGTTCGAGCGCGATATCCGCTGGTTCGATGCGCAGGCGCAGCAAACGCTGGAGCCACGGCTGTTTTATCTGAAGGTGCCCTATCGCAATCAGGATGCCCTGCCCAACTTCGATAGCGGGGTGGCGGATTTCAACTTTGCGCAGATTTTTTCGGAGAACGCATTCTCGGGATACGACCGCGTCGGCGATGCCAACCAGTTGACCGCCGCCGTGATTTCGCGCGTGCTCGATGCGCAGACCGGCAGCCAGATCGCGCGCGTGGCGCTCGCACAGCGTTTTTCCTATGAGCCGCCGCAGGTTTTCTTGCCGGGTCAGAGTCAAACCGCCACGCGGCGTTCCGATTTTCTGCTGGCCGCGACCGGACAGATCAGCCCGGCCTTGCTGCTCGATACGGGATTGCAATACAACCCGTCGCAACGGCGGGCACAAAAATCCAGCATTGGCCTGCGCTACCAGCCGGCCAAGCGCAAGGTGATCAACGCGACCTATCGCTACACGCGCGACCTGCTGGAACAGTTTGATGTGTCCGGTCAATGGCCGCTGAGCCGCACCTGGTCGGGGGTGGCCCGCTTCAATTATTCGATGCGTGAAAGTCGCTTGATTGAATCGGCGGTCGGTCTGGAGCACGATAGTTGTTGCTGGATTTTGCGGCTGGCAGCACAACGTTTTGCCGTCGGCACGCAAAACGTCAACACAGCGTTTTTTGTACAGTTGGAGTTCAAGGGCATGGGCGGCCTGGGTACGAGCCCGAAGGAAATGCTGCTGCGTAATGTACCGGGCTATACTCCACTCGACGCCCATCTGCCGGCGCGTACCCGTCCATTGACCGAGGACGATGAGTAATGTGTAACCGGTTGGCAGGATGGCTTGATATTGAGGAGAAGAAGGTGCAGATGCAAGAGAAAGCCAAACCCCTGAGTTGGCTGAAACAATTGGTGGTGCTGGCGCTCACTGCGAGCGTAATTGTCTCACCGCTGTGGGCTGCGGCGCAGAAAGGTTTGAGCGAGACGCTGGATCCGCAATCCGTCGCGCAATCGCACAAGGCGCGTCAGGTCGACGAGATTGTTGCAGTGGTCAACAAGGATGTCATCACGCGGAATGAGCTGGAACAGCGGTTGCTTAACGCACGACACCAACTGGAACAACGCAAGGTGGCCTTGCCCGATCTGGAAGCGTTGCAAAAGCAGGTGCTCGACCGCATGATCATCGAACGCATTCAATTGCAATTGGCGCAGGAAAACGCCATTCGCATCGACGATCAACAACTCGATCGCGCGATTCTGCGCATTGCCGAACAAAACAACGTGAGCGTGCAAACGATGCGCGACAAACTGGAAGCCGACGGCATTCCCTTCGTCCGTTTCCGCGAAGACATCCGGCGGGAAATCATTTTGTCGCGACTCCAGGAACGCGAAGTGGGCAGTCGCGTGCAGGTCAGCGATGCCGAGATCGATGCGTTTCTGGCCGAACGCGGTGGCGGTGTGCAAGCCAGCGTCAAGGAAATGAATCTCGCGCAGATTCTGTTGCGCTTGCCGGAGAACGCTTCGCCGGAGCAAATCGAGACCACGCGCAAGCGCGCCGATGCGCTGATGGCCGAATTGAAACAGGGTGCTGACTTTGCCAAGTTGGCGGCGGCCAACTCCAATGCGCAGGAAGCCCTGCAGGGTGGCGAGTTGGGTTGGCGCGCGGAAGAGCGGCTGCCACAACTGTTTCTCGATGCTGTCAAAAATCTGAAACCGGGCGAAGTGGCCGCGCCGGTCAAGAGCGCCAACGGTTTCCATATTCTCAAGCTGCTTGGTCAGCGTGAAGTCAATCCGCTGCTGGAAAAACTGGCCGGCCCGCCGATTCGGCAAACCCATGCACGCCATATCCTGGTCCGTGTCAGTGAATTGGTATCGCAAAGTGAAGCGCAGCGCCGTCTGCGTGATCTCAAGCAACGGTTGGACAACAAGGCCGCCGATTTTGCTGAGTTGGCGCGGTTGTATTCGGCCGATGGCTCGGCCGCCAAGGGCGGCGATCTGGGCTGGATCTATCCCGGCGACACCGTGCCCGAATTCGAGCGCGCGATGGATGCCTTGCAGCCCGGTCAGATCAGCGAACCGATCGAGACCCCGTTTGGCTGGCACTTGATCCAGGTGCTGGAACGCCGCAGCCAGCAAGCCTCCGCCGAGCGTGTGCGTGTGATGGCGCGTGAAGCTGTGCGCGAGCGCAAAGCGGATGCCGCCTATCAGGATTGGTTGCGCCAGATTCGTGACGAAGCTTTTGTGGAAATTCGTTTAGGCGAACATCAGTGAATGATGTTGGGCCCCCTGTAGTTGCCATTACCACTGGCGAACCGGCCGGGATCGGGCCGGACATCTGCCTGCAGGCGCTGGCACAAGCGCGCAGTCAGTTTCCCGCACTGCGCTTCGTTCTGCTCGGTGATCGTGGCATGTTGACGGTGCGCGCGCGCAAGCTCGGTATTCCATTGCGTTTGACTGAATATCAGCCGGAGCGCAGCACCCAGTCATCCGGCAAGGACAGTGTTGAAGTTTTGCATGTGCCGCTTACGCAACCCTGCGAACCCGGCAAGCTCAACCCGGCTAATGCGCGCAGTGTCCTAGCCCTGCTCGACCGCGCCATCCAGGGCGCCCAGCAAGGAGCGTTCGCTGCGTTGGTGACGGCGCCGGTGCACAAGGCCGTGATCAATGAAGCGGGCATCGCGTTTTCCGGCCACACCGAATATCTCGCCGCAGCCTGCGGCATGAAACAGGTGGTCATGATGCTCGCTGGTGGTGGCATGCGTGTTGCATTGGCAACCACCCATCTCCCTTTGCGCGCGGTGCCCGATGCTGTTAATCAGCCGCAGCTGCTCACCACCTTGCGCATCATCGATCACGATTTTCGTGCGCGCTTCGGCATTGCGCAGCCACGCATTCTGGTGGCCGGCTTGAACCCGCATGCAGGCGAAGGCGGTTATCTGGGGCGCGAAGAAATCGACATCATCCGCCCCGCTATTGAGCAGGCCCAGGCTGAAGGCATCGAGGCCAGCGGGCCTTTCCCCGCCGACACCCTGTTTCAGGAAAAATATCTGCAAGCTGCCGACTGTGTGCTCGCGATGTATCACGATCAGGGCTTGCCGGTGCTCAAGCACGCCAGCTTCGGTCAAGGCGTCAACATCACCCTCGGCCTGCCCATCGTGCGCGTCTCCGTTGATCACGGCACCGCGCTCGATCTGGCCGGCAGCGGCAAAGCCGACCATGGCAGCCTGCTCGCCGCCGTGCGCACCGTCGCGGAAATTCTGACGCATGTCTAAACTGCACGCGTGAAACACATTCCCCGTAAACGTTTCGGACAAAATTTCTTGACGGATGCTGGCGTCATCGACGCCATCGTGCGCGCGATCGATCCGCAGCCGGGCGAGGTGATGGTGGAAATTGGCCCCGGGCAGGCCGCCATGACGCGGCCGGTGCTGCAGCGTCTTGGGCAATTACAGGTGGTCGAGATCGACCGCGATCTGGTCGCCCTGCTGCAGAAAAAATTTCCGGCCGATCAATTGATCGTGCATCAAGCCGACGCCTTGCAATTCGACTTTGGTCAGCTCGCACCGCAAGGCGGACAGTTGCGCATCATCGGCAATCTGCCCTACAACATCTCCAGTCCCTTGCTATTTCATCTCATGGGTTTTGCGGCCAAGGTGCGCGATCAGCATTTCATGCTGCAAAAGGAAGTGGTGGAACGCATGGTGGCGCAGCCCGGCAGCAAGGATTTCTCGCGCCTCACGGTCATGCTGCAGGCGCGCTATGCGATGGACATGCTGTTCGAAGTGCCGCCCACTGCGTTCGATCCACCGCCCAAAGTGGACTCCGCCATCGTGCGCATGATTCCGCTGCCCGCCGACCAGCAGCAGGTCACGGACTGGGAATGTCTTGCCGAAGTGGTGACCCAGGCTTTTTCACAGCGCCGCAAGATGCTGCGCAATACCTTGGGCACCTTGGCAAAGGAAATCGATCTGGTGGCTCTGGGGGTTGATCTACAGGCACGGGCAGAAGATATTCCCGTGGCTACCTACATCGCCGTGGCCAATCACCTGCACGAGCAGCGCACGTGATGAACGCAGGGTGGGGATTTATTGCCCACTCTGCGACTAGCCGCACCATTTGCAATCGACTTCATAAGTCAGTAGGCCGGAGAAATAGCTTCCCAGTCTTAGCCAACATGATTTGCTCGCGCCTTGGCTGTCGACAACTTCCACTTTGCAAACCACTTGATTACGGCCCCTGAGTAAAAAAGGGTACGGTGTGAAGAAGGATCTTTCTTCATATTTGAGAACGGTAAATTCGTTTTCTTTGGCCCATCTGTGAACGTATACGCTAATCTTTTTTCTTCTGGCTCGAAGATAGGACCACGCGAATAACAATGCCATGATGCTTATTAGGATGGGCAAGAAGAAAAATTCCATTGAATGGGGCAAGGCGTATCAGAACAATTCTGGCAACAGCTCGGGATGCTGATGGCGCAATGCCTTGCGGGCATTGTGATAGTCGGGATAGAGGCTGGCCACTGTTTGCCAGAAACGCGGGCTGTGGTTCATTTCCTTCAAGTGCGCCAGTTCGTGCGCGATCACGTAATCGATGATGTCCTGGGTGAAATGAATCAGGCGCCAGTTTAGGCGCACATGGCCTTGCGCCGTGCAGCTGCCCCACTGCGTGGTGGCGCTGGATAATCCCCAGCCGCTGATGCGCCAGCCGCTGAGTGCGAGATAGTGTTCCAGACGTGACTCGAAAATGCGCCGGGCTTCGCCCTGCAACCACGCTTGTACGCGATCCTTGATTTGCTGCGGGCTGGCGTGCTGCGGCATGGCGATTTGCAGTATGCGCTGTCCGGCAATCTCGGCCAAGGCGGATTGGCTGGCGCCCAGTTCAATCGTCAAGGGCGCGCCCAAGAAAGGAATCGTGGCGCCGGACGCCCACTGCATGCTGGGCAGCGCGCGTCGCGTGCTGCGCTCTTTCCAGGCGGCGAGTTTGGTCAGTATCCAGCGCTCTTTTTCGCGGATGCTTTGCTCGATGTCGTGCAGACCAATCCAGCGCGGGGCGGTGACGCGCAGGCCATCGTCGCTGATTTGAAAGCCGATCGATTTGCGTGGACTGCGTTTGAGCAGATAGGAAATCGTTTGCGCACCGAGCGCGATTTCGCGCGCGTCTTTCGGCCGCGCCGGGGCGGGGGGTATTGGCGGTGCGGGTGCGACGGGTGCGATAGGTGTGCCAGGCAGATCAAACAAGAGGGAAAGCTGGGCTGGGTCGCTGCGCGGGGAGCGAAGTTTGGCGTGGGCGGGCAATGCTTGCGGGCCAACAGTCACGTGATTTCAACCTCGGTCATGGTGATACGCATGGGGGCTGATGCGGCGCATCTCGTTTTCAATCCAGGCTTCCACTTGATCGTTCAACTGACTCGGTGTTTTCTCTGCGACCGGGATCGGATCGCCAATCGAGATTGTAATCAAACCAGGTTGTTTGAGAAAGGCGTTGCGCGGCCAGCACTCGCCGGAGTTGACGGCAATCGGAACCACGGGTGTATCGGTGCGAAGCGCCAGCCGCGCGCCGCCGCTTTTGTACTGCCCCTGACTGCCAACCTTGGTGCGTGTACCTTCCGGAAACAGCAACACCCATTTGCCATGCTCCAGCACGCGCTTGCCTTGTTGCACGATATCTTCAAACGCATCGGCTGCGCGGCCACGGTTGATGTGAATCATCTCCATCAAGGCAATCGCCCAGCCGAAAAACGGGATGTAGAGCAGTTCGCGTTTGAAGACGTAACAGAGCTGACGCGGAAACAGGGCTGTATAGGCCACGGTTTCCCAGGCGGATTGGTGTTTGGATAACAAGACGGCGGGACCATCCGGCAGTTTTTCCCGGCCTTCGATGCGATAGCGGATGCCGCAAATCGCGCGCGCCAGCCAGACGAATATGCTGCCCCAGGGGGTGACGATCAGACGATAGCGCCAGGTGCGCGGCAGAATGATGGTGAAAAAGGCCAGCGATCCAAACAACGCAGTCGCGGCGGACAGACCGAGCATGAAAATGACGGCACGCAAAAACAGCAAAACGTTTCTCATGCGTGCCTTATTCGCTTTCCTGCACGAGTGTTTGCGCGGCGGCCAGCAGATCGGCGAAGACCAGGGTGTTCTCCGGCAGATCGCCATTGGCGAAAGTTTTTTCACCCTTGCCAGTGCGCACCAGCACCGGAATGCAGCCGACACTGGAAGCCGCCACAATGTCGCGCGCCGAATCGCCGACTGCATAGACAGTTTGCAGATCGACGCTGAAACGCTGGGCGATGGCGGTGAACATGCCCGCCTTCGGCTTGCGGCAATCGCAGCCTTCTTCCGGCGTATGCGGGCAAAAGAACACCGCATCGACATGCCCGCCCTGCGCCGACACCAGCCGATGCATCTTGTCGTGCATCGCATTCAGGGTTTGCATATCGAACAGCCCGCGCCCGACGCCCGATTGATTGGTCGCCACCGCCACGCGAAAACCATTCTGGTTCAGCAAGGCAATCGCCTCCAGACTGCCGGGCAGCGGCTTCCACTCCTCGGGCGACTTGATGTAGTGCTCGCTATCGAAGTTGATCACGCCATCGCGGTCGAGAATAATCAGTTTCATCGTTTTACTATCTAGCCTGCCAAACGGGAGAGGTCGGCCACGCGATTCATTGCATCATGCAACTGCTTGAGCAATGCCAATCGATTGTTGCGCAGCGCGGGATCGTCAGCGTTCACCATCACCTTGTCGAAGAAGCTATCCACCGGCGCTTTCAGTGCGGCCAGCGCCTGTAGTGATGCAGTATAGTCGCCCGCCGCAAAGGCCTTATCTGCTTTTGGCGTGACGTTCTGCAAGGCTTCAAACAGTGCTTGCTCGGCGTCTTCTTTCAGTAAGGTGATATCGACAGTCACGCTCTTCGTCTCGGCCTTTTTTAAGATGTTGCCGACGCGTTTGTTGGCAGCGGCGAGGGATTCTGCTTCGGGCAGGCGAGCGAACGCTTTCACCGCAATCAGCTGTTTGTTGACCAGATTCAAATGTAATTTGTTCTTACTCAAAACAGCATCGACCTCTTGTGCGGTATTTCCCTGCTCGCGCAACAGACCACTAAAACGATCGTTAATAAACATCAATAGTTCCAAATGGGCTGAACCAACCAACTCCCTTGGAAATATAGAAAATGCCTGTTTGATCAAAAAATCATATATAGGTAAATCCAGATCATTCTCTACGATGATCCGGATCACACCCAAGGCATGGCGGCGCAGTGCAAACGGATCCTTGTCACCGGTCGGTTGCTGACCGATGCCAAACATGCCGACCAGCGTTTCCAGCTTGTCGGCCAGTGCCACGCAAATGCCCACTTGATTGCGCGGCAGCGCATCGCCGGCAAAGCGCGGTTTGTAGTGATCTTCGATCGCATCGGCGATGTCTTGCCCCAAGCCGTCATGCAAAGCGTAGTAACGGCCCATGATCCCTTGCAGTTCGGGGAACTCGCCGACCATGTCGGTGAGCAGATCGGCTTTGGCCAGCGTGGCGGCTTGTTCGGCTTGCTGTGCGAGTTTCGCACCGCCGAGTTGCTCACCAATCGCCTTGGCAATTGCGGCGACGCGCAGCACGCGCTCGCCTTGGGTGCCGAGCTTGTTGTGATACACCACCTTGTCGAGGCCAGCCACGCGTGAAGCCAGCGTTTTCTTGCGATCCTGATCGAAAAAGAATTTCGCATCGGCCAAACGCGGGCGCACCACGCGCTCATTGCCGCCGATTACCGCGCTGGGGTCGGCGGGTGAAATGTTGGAGACGATCAGAAATTTATTGGTCAGTTTGCCGCTGGCATCGAGCAGCGGGAAATATTTCTGGTTGGCCTTCATCGTCAGAATCAGGCATTCCTGCGGCACTTCCAGAAACGCTTCCTCGAATTGGCCGATCAACACGTTGGGGCGTTCGACCAGCGCAGTCACTTCATCGAGCAGCGCTTCATCGGCAATCGGTTTCAGGTGGGCCCCGGCTTTCACGGCCGCGGCTTGCAGCTGACGCGCAATCTCGGCGCGACGCTCGGCGTAGCTGGCGATCACCGCGCCTTCGGTTTTCAATTGCTCGGCGTAACTATCGGCATCGCGCAACGTGATGATGGGCTTGGACGCTTCAAAGCGATGGCCTTGCGTTTCACGTCCAGCTTGCAAGCCGAGCACAGACACCGGCACGACATCGCTGCCATGCAGCGCCACCAGTTTATGCGCCGGACGCACGAAGTTGACGGTGGTCCAGCCGTCCTGCAGTTGATAGCCCATGACTTTAGGGATCGGCAGTTTGGTCAGCGCTTCGTCAAGCGCCTTCTGCAAACCGTCGATCAGTTTCGCACCGGCCTGCACGGCATCAAGGAACAGCACATCGCCTTCACGTTTCAATTTGGCGACCGCAGATTCATCGGCGCCGAGACTGGCGAGTTTCTTCAGCAGCGCGGGCGTGGCTTTGCCATCCGCGCTCAAGCCCACGGCGGCGGGCATCAGCTTTTGTGAAATGGCTTTGTCGGCAGCTTGTGCTGCCACGTTGGTGACATGCACGGCCAAACGGCGCGGCGAAGCAAAGGCGGTGATTTGCGAACCATTGGCCAAGCCCTGCGCCTGCAGACTGGATGACAAGGTGGCGGCAAAGGATTCACCGAGTTTCTGGAGCGCTTTCGGGGGCAGTTCTTCGACGAACAATTCCACCAGCAAATTCTTTTGCGTCATTGTCATGCTGCTTTCTGCGAATTTTGTGCCAGGATTTCTTCAACCCAGGCGCGCGGCGCCATCGGGAAAGGTGGGTCGAGGCGTGCGCGGCTGTCGTAATAGGCTTGCGCGACGCTGCGGGCGAGATTGCGGATGCGGCCGATGTAGGCGGCGCGTTCAGTGACGGAAATCGCGCCGCGGGCGTCGAGCAGGTTGAACGTGTGCGCGGCCTTGAGCACTTGCTCGTAGGCGGGCAGGGCCAGTTGCTGCTCCATCAGATATTTGGCTTGGCCTTCATGGTCGGCGAAATGCTGCAGCAGGATGTCGACATTGCTGTGCTCGAAGTTGTAAGTCGATTGCTCGACTTCGTTTTGGTGATAGACGTCGCCATAGTTCAGGCCGTCGGTCCATTTCAGATCGAACACGTTTTCCACGCCTTGCAGATACATCGCCAGACGCTCGATGCCGTAGGTGATCTCGCCAGTGATCGGCTTGCAGTTGATGCCGCCGACTTGCTGGAAATAGGTGAACTGCGTCACTTCCATGCCGTTCAGCCAGACTTCCCAACCCAAGCCCCAGGCGCCCAGCGTCGGGTTTTCCCAATCGTCTTCGACAAAGCGGATGTCGTTTTTCTTCAGATCGAAACCGAGCGCTTCAAGAGAGCCCAGATACAGTTCGAGAATGTTTTCCGGCGCGGGTTTGAGCACCACCTGATATTGGTAGTAGTGCTGCATGCGGTTGGGGTTGTTGCCGTAGCGGCCATCCTTGGGACGGCGCGACGGTTGCACGTAAGCGGCTTTCCACGGCTCCGGGCCGAGGGCGCGCAAAAAAGTGGCGGTGTGCGACGTGCCCGCGCCGACTTCCATGTCGTAGGGTTGCAGCAGCGCGCAGCCTTGCTTGTCCCAATACTCCTGCAGGCGCAGGATGATTTGTTGGAAACTTAATGTGTTATGGGTCATGGCGTACTGCGACAAAGTGCGAAGCCGCAATTTTAATGGTTTTCAGGGGCGGAGGGAGGAAAGACATTTTTCACCACAGAGAACACAGAGACCACGGAGAGGATCAGGATGGTTTTTCTCCGTGGTCTCTGTGTTCTCTGTGGTGAAAGCCTTTTTCAGTTTCGGCGCTGACGTTGCTTTAGCAGGCTCGCAAGGAGCACCAATCCGATCAAGATCAACACCGGCACATTGCCCCAGCGGGCATAGGGCGTGAGGCCGGCATAGCCTTGCACGCTGGCATTGAGCGACCCTTGTGTGAAGGGGGCCAGGGTGGCCGTCACTGTGCCGTGCGGGTCGATCACTGCGGTTGTGCCGGTATTGGTGGCGCGCAGCATCGGCCGCCCGCTTTCCAGTGCGCGCATTTGCGAGGCTTGCAGATGCTGCGGCAGGGCAATGGAATCGCCGAACCAGGCGATGTTGGAGAGGTTAAGCAGAATGGTGGCGGGGCGCTCGCCTTGCAGGCTGCGGATGATTTCCTCGCCGAACAGATCTTCGTAGCAGATGTTCACGGCGATGCGTTGACCGGCGATCTCGAACGGTGCTTGGCGCGTGCTGCCGCGCGTGAAGTCGCCGAGCGGGATATTCATCAGATCGGTAAACCAGCGAAAGCCGAAGGGAATGAATTCGCCGAAGGGCACCAGATGCGATTTGTCGTAACGTACCAGCGGTGCGGGATACGTGGCGATGGCAACCGGCGCAATCTGCACGGCACTGTTGGTGTAGCGGCCGGGGCCGTCGTTGATGGGTACACCAATGATCAGCGATGAATCCGTGGAACTGGAAAATTGCCGCAAGCCGCGCAGGTAATCGGCGTCGATTTCCTGCCAGAGTTGCGGCAGCGCGGTTTCCGGCAGCGCAATCAGATCGGCACGCTGTTGCGACACCAATTGACCGTAGGTGTGGAAGGAGGCGCGGAAATGTTGCAGGTCAAACTTCATGTCCTGCGGAATGTTTCCCTGCAGCAGTCGCACGCTGATGGGTTTGCCAGTGGCTTGGGTAAAGGGCACGAAATCGAGTGCGGCCGCGCCTGCCAGCAACATCAGCACAACAGCCATGCAGGCCGCGCCCGCGCGTTGGCTCCGCAGCAGCGCATGCGCGCACAGTGCTGCGCAGAGTGCAGCGACAAAGCCCACGCCATACACGCCCACCGCAGCGGCATAACCGCGCAAGGGGCCGAGTGTGTGCGCGCTGCCGGTGCTGATCCAGGGGAAGCCGGTGAATACCGTGCCGCGCAGCCATTCGCTCAGCGCCCAGCAAGCGGCGAACAGCAGCGGACTGAACCAGCGCGGGATTGGCGGACGCAAACGCTGGAACAGCAGGCAGGCGGTAGCGGGCAGCAGCGCTAGAACTGAGCAGAACAAAAACGTCGCCAGTCCCGCCAGCCAGACGGGCAGGCCGCCATAGTCGTGCAGGCTGATATAGATCCAGCTGGTGCCGCTCAGAAACCAGCCCAGACCAAAGGCAAAGCCGATGCACAGCGCGGATTTAAGGGTACGGGAGGGTTGCTGCAACAGCCAGTAAAGTCCACCGAGCGTCAGCACTTGCAGCCACCAGGCATGCAGCGGAGCAAAGCTGGCGGTATGCAAGACGCCCAGCAGCGGGCTGAACAGCGCGTAGGGGAGAGTGCGGCCCGCCTTCACGACGTTGCGGACGCTTCTTCGTCGATGGCTTCCGGCAGCCGATCGACCAGCAGCACATGCACCTGGCGCGCGTCGGCACGCAAGACTTCAAAACTGAAATTCGCGATGACAACTTTTTCGCCGCGATGGGGTACATGGCCCAGCGTATCGGTGACCAGCCCGCCGACCGTGTTCATGTCGTCGTCGCTGAGCTGGGTGTCGAAGGTTTCGTTGAACTGCGCGATTTCGGTCAACGCCTTGATGCGGTAGCGGCCATTGTCGACCGGCAGGATGTTGTCTTCTTCTTCGTCGAAATCGTATTCGTCGTCGATGTCGCCGACGATTTGTTCCAGCACATCTTCAATCGTGATCAGACCGGCGACGCCGCCGTATTCATCCACCACCATCGCCATGTGGTTGCGGTTGGAACGAAAATCGCGCAGCAGAATATTCAGCCGCTTCGATTCCGGGATGAACACCGCCGGGCGCAGCATGTCGCGCAAATCAAAATCCTCGTGCGCATAAAAACGCAGCAGATCCTTGGCCAGCAAAATGCCGATCACATTGTCACGGTTTTCCTCGAATACCGGGAAGCGCGAGTGCGACGTTTCAATGGCCAGCGCAACGATATCTTCCAGCGGCTGATTGACATCCACCACATCCATTTGCGAGCGCGGAATCATGATGTCGCGCGCCGACAGTTCGGACACTTGCAGCACGCCCTCGATCATCGACAACGCATCGGCGTCGAGCAGATCGCGCTCGCGTGCACTGTGCAGGATGGTGAGAAGTTGCTCGCGGTCTTCCGGCTCGCGCAACAGCAGGGTGGAGATGCGTTCCAGCAGGGTGCGCTGGGGGCGGTCGGTGTCCTCGGCGGTTGAGGTTCGACTGGGGGCGGGCTCAGACATGCAGATGTCCGGTAGTTTTGGAGCTAGGCAGGATACACGAAAACGGGGTCAGATTCGATTTTTCTCCGAGGTGCTATTGCGAAGTGTGATGTCACAGAAAACATCGAGTCTGACCCCTTTTTCGCGGTACTACGAAGTGCAGAGGTTGCCGGGGGTTGCCCGGCGGCAAGTTACTTTTCTTTGCTTCGCCAAAGAAAAGTAACCAAAAGAAAGGCGACCGCGAGGACGCTGCCCCTTTGGGGTTCTCGCAAAAATGGATTGCAAAACAGGAAGCGAAAAAACTCGCCCTCTGCGAGGGCTCAAACAGTTTTCGCTTCTGATCTGTTTTGCAACCCATTTTTGCGGCAGCGTCCAAGCGGGGTTTTAACAGCAACAACAACAGCAACCCCGGCACATGCCCACGAAGTGCTCTATCAACAACCGCGTTACGCAAGATAAGGATTGGGCACGCGCAGCCGTTGCAGGATGGACACTTCCAGCGCTTCCATTTCGACGGCGTCTTTCTTCTTGATGTGATCGAAGCCCTGCGCATGCAAAACGCCATGGACGATCAGGTGAGCGAAGTGGTGCGGCAATTCCTTTTTTTGTTCCTTCGCTTCGCGTGCAACCACCGGTACGCAAATCACGATGTCAGCGAGCGCTGTTGCATCGCTTGCTTCGTGATAGGGGAAGGTCAGCACATTGCTGGCGTAGTCTTTGCCGCGAAACGTGGCGTTCAGTTTTTTGCCTTCTGTGGTGGCGACGAAGCGCAGGGTGAGCTGCGCAGGCTGTTGCAGGGCAGCCTGCACCCAGCGGCGGATGCGGCTGCGGTTCAGGCCTTCCGGCAAGGTGGCGGCAAATTGGACGCTCAGATTAAGTGGATAGCTTTTTTTCTGCTTCATGCTTTTCATAGGCATCGACGATGCGCGCGACCAGCGGGTGGCGCACGACGTCTTCGCTGGTGAATTCGGTGAAGGCGATGCCGCGCACGGGTTTGAGAATCTGGCGTGCTTCGGCCAGGCCGCTCTTGCTGTGACGGGGCAGGTCGATTTGCGTGGCGTCGCCGGTGACGACTGCCTTGCTGCCAAAGCCGATGCGGGTGAGGAACATTTTCATTTGTTCCGGCGTGGTGTTTTGCGCTTCGTCCAGAATCACGAAGGCATGGTTTAGGGTGCGGCCACGCATGTAGGCGAGCGGGGCGATTTCGATGGCCTGCCGCTCGAACAGTTTGTGCGTTTTGTCAAAGCCGAGCAGGTCGTAAAGCGCATCGTAGAGTGGACGCAGATAGGGATCGACTTTCTGCGCCAGATCGCCGGGCAGAAAGCCAAGGCGCTCGCCCGCTTCCACGGCGGGGCGGGTGAGGACGATGCGCTTGACGCTGTCGCGTTCCAGCGCATCGACGGCGCACGCCACCGCAAGATAGGTCTTGCCGGTACCGGCCGGGCCGATGCCGAAGGTGATGTCGTGACGCAGGATGTGTTGCAGATATTCGCGCTGGCGCGGGGTGCGGCCGCGCAGATCGTTGCGGCGCGTGTGCAGCACGGGTTCATCGTCGCTGCGCGCGGGCAGGTCGGGCAGCGGTGCAGCGGTCGGCGGCGGGCGGCTGCGGTCAATCAGTGCCAATTGCACATCTTCGAGCGAGAGCGCTTTTTCTGCTTGCACCGAGAGTTGCTGCAACAGCGCAATCGCGCGTTCGCTGGCGGCACGCGCGCCGCTGCACTGAAAGGTGTTGCCGCGCCGGATCAAGTTGATGTCGAGCGCGCTTTCGATTTGTTGCAGGTTCTCGTCTAGTGGGCCGCACAGATTGGCCAGCGCCGCGTTGCTGGCATCCTGCCATTGCCACTCAATGGTTTTGGTGTGCGTTCTTGAGCGGGTGGCCATATGCACCTAGTCGTTGGCGAGCACAATGTCGCCGCGCAAGGTGTGCGCCATCACAGCCGTAATGTGTACCTTGACCATCTGTCCGATCAGGCGCGGGTGGCCGGTGAAATTGACGACGCGGTTGTTTTCGGTACGGCCGCAGATTTCGTCCGGGCTCTTTTTCGAGACGCCATCGACCAGCACGGTTTGCACGCTGCCGACCATGGCTAGGCTGATCGCGGCTTCCTGCGTGTCGATCTGTTTTTGCAGACGTTGCAGACGCGCCAGTTTCACTTCCTGAGGCGTATCGTCAGCCAGATCGGCGGCCGGGGTGCCGGGGCGCTTGCTGTAGACGAAACTGTACGACATGTCGAAATTGACATCGCGCACCAGTTGCATGGTTTTCTCGAAATCTTCTTCGGTCTCGCCGGGGAAGCCGACGATGATGTCGGTCGCAATCGAAATATCCGGCCGCACCGCGCGTAGGCGGCGAATGATGGATTTGTATTCGAGCGCGGTATAGCCGCGCTTCATCGCTGCCAGTACGCGGTCGGAACCCGACTGCACCGGCAGATGTACATGGTTCACCAGTTGCGGGATGCGCGCATAGGCGTCGATCAGGCGTTGCGAAAATTCTTTCGGATGCGAGGTGGTGTAGCGGATGCGTTCGATGCCGGGAATTTCGGCGACATATTCGAGCAGCAAGGCGAAGTCGGCTTTTTCACCGTCTTCCATCTTGCCGAGATAGGCATTGACGTTCTGTCCCAGCAGCGTGACATCCTTGATCCCTTGCGCGGCCAGTCCGGCCACCTCGGTCAGTACATCCTCGAAGTTGCGCGAAATTTCCTCGCCGCGCGTATAGGGCACGACGCAGAAGCTGCAATACTTGCTGCAGCCTTCCATGATGGAGACGAAAGCGCTGGCGCCCTCGACGCGCGCGGGTGGCAGGTGATCGAACTTTTCGATTTCGGGGAAGCTGATGTCCACCTGCGGCTGGCCGCTGCTGCGCCGTTTGGCGAACAATTCAGGCAAGCGGTGCAGCGTTTGCGGGCCGAACACTACATCGACATAGGGCGCGCGCGCGACGATGGCGGCGCCTTCCTGACTGGCCACGCAACCGCCGACGCCGATCAAGAGATTGGGGTTCTGCTGTTTCAAATGCTTGATGCGGCCCAGATCCGAAAACACTTTCTCTTGTGCTTTTTCGCGCACCGAGCACGTGTTGAACAGAATCACATCGGCATCTTCCGGGGTCGTGGTTTTTTCCAGCCCTTCGGACGCATGGAGCACATCGGCCATCTTGTCCGAGTCGTACTCGTTCATCTGGCAACCGAAGGTGCGTATGAAAACTTTTCTGGACATGGGTGACCTACTGTCCCGCGCGTTCTTGCGGCGTCAGAATCCAGAGGGTTTGCACCTCGCCCTGCGCGTTGAACCACACCTTGGCAACGGCGCCGACGGTGACCTGATTCGATACCAGGGTGGAATTTTGTTCGCTGTAGATCAGCGCGCCGGGGGCAAGACGATAGACACGATCGCCGAGCTTTACCTGCGGGTAACTGATTCCGGTGATTTGGACTGTAGGCAGATTGGGTGGGATGCGGCGGAACTGTTGTGCAACGGCGGGAGTGATCACGCTGGACAGCAGGGACAATGCAAGGATGGCAAGAAACTTGTTCAACACGGGGTCGCCTTTATGCGGTGGTGTTGGAGAGCATCTAAAAACAGCCTCTGGCGGCGTTGCTGCCGCCTCGCCGTACAAATGACATACTGTCTTCGTCGGTGCGCCTTGCCAGAGGCTGTTTGTAGATGCTCTTGGATGGGTGGTGGCGCATCAGGGACTCGAACCCCGGACCTGCGGATTATGATTCCGTCGCTCTAACCAACTGAGCTAATGCGCCGTCTCGAAAAGAGGCGGAAGGTTAAGCTGGAACAGGGTAAAAGTCAAGTTAGCTGCGGCAGCTGGACGTGATTCGCGCCAGTTCCAGCAGACGAAAAAAACCCGCCACGCGGGCGGGTTGAAAGGGAACCGCAAGGGAGGAGGGGCGGTTCCACAGGGTAAGGTTTCGTGTGGCTAGGCGTGAATGTCGACGTCCTTGGTTTCCTTGATGAACAAGGTGCCGATCACCAGTGTGATGGTGGCAACGATCACCGGGTACCACAGGCCGGAATAGATGTCTCCTCTTGCCGCGATGATGGCAAAGGCAGTGGCAGGGAGGAAGCCACCGAACCAGCCATTGCCAATGTGATACGGCAGCGACATCGAGGTGTAGCGGATTCTCGTCGGGAACAACTCCACCAGCATGGCGGCGATCGGGCCGTACACCATCGTCACGTAGATCACCATCAGGGTCAGCAGCACAATCACCATCACGTAGTTGATCTGCGCCGGATCCGCCTTGGCCGGATAACCGGCTGCCTTGACGGCATCGCCCATGGCTTTCTTGAAGCTTGCTTCCTTGGCCTTGGTCGTTGCAGTCATGCCGTCCTTGCCGCCCTTGGCAAAGGCGGCGACGGCGCCTTCAGCGGCTTTAAGGTCGTCGGCCAGCTTGGTTGCAGCTTTTGCATCTTCCGGCTTGGGTGTTTCTTTCAGCGTGGCCAGTTTTTTCTCGGCGGCTTCCTTGGCGGCCGCAACGTCGGCGTTGGTGAGCAGTTTGGATTCATAGGAGGCAATCACGACATCGCCGATTTTCACGCTGGCGACTGTGCCTGCGGGTGCGTCCACGTTCTTGTAGTTCAGACCATTGTTTGCTAGATAGGCTTTGGCAATGTCACAAGAACTGGTGAACTTGGCCGTGTTGGTCGGGTTGAACTGGAAGGCGCAACTGGCAGGGTCGGCCGTCACCTGAATTTCCGATTTTTGCAGTGCGGCTTCCAGTGCCGGATTGGCATAGTGGGTCAATTGCCCGAAGATCCAGAAATAACTTACTGCGGCGATCAGGCAGCCGGCCATGATGATGGGTTTGCGGCCAATTTTGTCGGACAGCGTGCCAAACAGCACAAAGAATGGTGTACCCAGAATCAACGATGCAGCGATCAGCAGGTTACTGGTTTGCCCGTCCACTTTCAGCACTTTTTCCAGAAAGAACAATGCGTAGAACTGACCGGTGTACCAGACTACGGCTTGACCTGCGGTCAGGCCGACCAGCGCCAGAATCACGATCTTGGCATTGCCCCAGTGCGCGAACGATTCGGTGAGCGGTGCCTTGGAGAGCTTGCCTTCGTCCTTCATTTTCTTGAAGGCGGGGGATTCATTCAGGGACAGGCGAATCCACAAGGAGACGCCCAGAAGAATGGCGGACAGCAGATAAGGTATACGCCAGCCCCAATCGCCGAAAGTGTCCTCGCCCAGCGAAACGCGGGTGCCCAGGATCACCAGCAGCGCCAGCATCAAACCCACCGTGGCGGTGGTTTGAATCCACGATGTGTAGTTACCGCGTTTGCCGTGCGGTGCGTGTTCCGCCACATAGGTGGCAGCGCCGCCATATTCACCCCCCAGCGCCAAGCCCTGCAACAGGCGCAGCGAGATCAGAATGATCGGTGCGGCGATGCCAATGGTGGCGAAGGTCGGGATGCAACCCACGAGGAAGGTGGATAGGCCCATGATCATGATGGTGATCAGGAAAGTATATTTGCGCCCGACCAGATCGCCCAAACGTCCAAAGATAATGGCGCCAAAGGGACGTACCGCAAAACCGGCGGCAAAGGCGAGCAGGGTAAAAATCACCCCCGTACTTTCATCCAGATTGGCAAAGAATTTGGTCTTGATGATCGCGAACATCACACCAAACAGATAAAAGTCATACCACTCGAATACGGTTCCGAGCGAGGAAGCAAAGATCACTTTCTTTTCTTCCCGCGTCATTGGCCGCTCTGGTGCGGCTGTACTGGACGGTAGTACGGTCGTGCTGGACATGTTTGTCTCCTCTTTAATAGCTTTTGAATCAAGCGAGAATTGCTTGAGTGAAGAGGAGTATGAGAGGGTTGCCTTACGAAGGCCTGACTTGGGGCTTACGCGTAACTTACGCGCGCTCGTCATCCCGTGTGTTCATCGTGCGTGCGTAAAACCAGACGATCAGACAGTAAATCAGCAGCAAGCCTTGCGCGGCCATCCAGAAACTGAATGGCCAGCCAAAGAAGGTGAAGTCCAGGTGGCGCGCGTAATAGACCGTGATGAAAGTGGCACAGAACCAGAATGCCAGCAGGCTGGCTGTCAGCACCATGTTTCTGCGCCAGTAGCGGTTTTTGGTTTGCGGTGCGGGGGCTTGCTCCATGAGGCTTCCTGTTTCTGATCAACGCGCTTTGAAACAATATCCGCTCCGGTAAAACTTTGCCAGCAGTTTTTACTGCCGCATTGCTGCCTAGGGCTCTTCCAGCGTGGCCGGCTGCTCCAGTGAGGGGAAAGCGATGCGAAACAGCGTGCCAGGGTAGCGCGAGTCGGTGCTGCGCGGGTTGTTGTGTACCGTCAGAATCGCATTGTGGCGCTGGGCGATTTCCTTGACGATGGCCAGGCCCAGGCCGCTGCCATCAATGCCGGTGCCGAGCACACGATAGAAACGTTCAAATATCAATTCGCGTTCTTCGGGAGGAATGCCGGGGCCGGTGTCTTCCACTTCCAGTGTAATCATGCCGGGGTCGTGGCGATGCAGACGCACGGTGATGTTGCCCTGCTCGGGCGTGTAGCGCAGGGCATTGTCGAGCAGGTTGTTGAGCAGTTCGCGCAAGAGCAGTGTGTGGCCATACACCATCATTTGCTTGCCGTCGATTTCCAGACCCAGGTCGATCGGCTTTTGCAAGGCTTGCGGTACCCAGTCATGCACGACGTCGCGCACCAGACGGTCCAGCGTCAGCTGGGGCAGTGCCTCACTGGGTGTGAGCTGGCTCTCGGTGCGTGCCATCGTCAAGAGCTGATTGATCAGACGCGTGGCCTGCTTGGTGCTGGTGATCAGGTGGCGCAGGCTGGTCTCGATTTCCTGTGGGTCGGTCTGGCGCAGTGCGAGCTCGGCTTGCGTGCGCAGGCCGGTGAGCGGGGTGCGCATCTGATGCGCGGCATCGGCGACAAAGCGGCGCTGTTGCTCGATGACGCGGCCCTGCCGCTGCAACAACTCGTTGAAGGCCAGCACCAGCGGGGTGACTTCTTCCGGCGCTTCGTTGGCCGGGATGGGGCTGAGGTCGTCCGAGCGGCGCGCCAGAATTTTCTGTTGCAGGCGCTTGAGCGGTGCAATGCCTTGTATCAGTGCAAACCAGACCAGGATCACCGCCAGCGGCAGGATGAAGAATTGCGGCAGGATCACACCCTTGATGATTTCGTTGGCCAGTTGCTCGCGCTTGGTCAGGGTTTCCGCGACCTGGATGGTGATTTCGCTGCCACCGGGATAGGCATGATCGAGCGTGCGGTAGGCGACGCGGACCGGCTCGCCTTCAACCAAGTCGCTGCGAAATTGCACACGCCGGACTGACTGCCCGTGGGTTTGCTTTGGCGGCGGGGGAAAATCGCGGTTGCCCGCAAGAATGCGGCCTTGCGGATCGAGGATTTGATAAAACAACTGGTCGGTATCGCTGGCGCGCAAAATTTCCTGCGGCTGGGCATTCACCATCAACTCGGCCGGACTATTGACCCGCATCAGCTGGCGCGCCAGCAGGGTAATGTCGTCATCGAGGGCGCGGTCGAAAGGGGCGCTGGCGATCGACTGCGCCACCAGGTAGGTGAAGGCAATGCTGATCGGCCACAACAACAACAATGGCGCCAGCATCCAGTCGAGAATTTCGCCGAACAGGGAACGCGCTTGCACCAGTTCGGTTGGGCTGCCGGTGTTGCTGGGGTTCATGGAGTTGCGGGTTCGACGGGTTTTTCCAGGCAGTACCCCAGTCCGCGCACGGTGGCGATGCGGATCGCGCCCGGTTCGAGTTTTTTGCGCAGCCGGTGCATATAGACTTCGATCGCGTTGGTGCTGACTTCCTCACCCCATTCGCACAGGTGATCAACCAGTTGATCCTTGCTCACCAGACGGCCGGTACGCAGCAAAAGGATTTCCAGCAGGCTCAGCTCACGTGCGGAAAGATCAAGCATCTCGTCGCCGAGATACGCCACATGGCCGACTTGATCGAACTTCAGAATGCCGTGGGTGATCAGACTCGAACCGCCGCTGCTGCCACGCCGCGTCAGGGCGCGCACCCGCGCTTCCAGCTCGCTTAGAGCAAAGGGCTTGGCCATGTAGTCGTCGGCGCCCAGGTCCAGTCCCTTGACGCGATCTTCGACGCGGTCGGCCGCAGTGAGGATCAACACAGGTAGCGTGCTGTTGCGCGTGCGCAGGCGGCGCAACACTTCAAAGCCCGGGATCACCGGCAAGCCCAGATCGAGAATCAGTAAATCGTAACTCTGCGCCGACAATGCGCTATCTGCGGCGCTGCCGGATTTCACGTGGTCAACGGCGTAACCGCTTTGCCGCAGTGAGCGGATCAGGCCATCGGCAATCACGTCATCGTCTTCGGCAAGCAGGATACGCATTGGAACCTCATGAAAAATGACGCGCACGGTGTGCGCATGACGGCGCTGAAGCGCCTATGAAGTTTTCATAGCCGCGCCAGCGGCGTCATCGCTCGCGCGCAGCGCAGCATCATAGCGACCGCAGAGTGCGTCATACATCAGCGAAATTGATTGATGCTATCGCGCGTTTCCAGGGCCACGCGCCGCGCGCATTCGGCAAAGTCTTCGCCCGTGCTGGCGTAGAGGATGGCACGTGAAGAGTTGATCATCAAGCCCCCGGCCGAAGTTTTTCCCGCTGCCACTGTGGCCTGGACATCGCCGCCCTGTGCGCCGATGCCGGGCACCAGCAGCGGCATGTCGCCGACGATGCGCCGCACGGCGGCGATTTCATTGGGAAAGGTGGCGCCGACGACCAGCGCGCAATTGCCGTTGCCGTTCCAGCGTTCTGTCGCCATCTGTGCCACGTGCTGGTAAAGGGGTTGACCGTCCACCGCCATGAATTGCAGATCGCTGCCGCCGGGGTTGGAAGTGCGGCACAAGATAATCACGCCACGTTCGGCGTATTTCAAATAGGGCTCGATCGAATCGGTGCCGAGGTAGGGATTGACCGTTACGGCATCGGCGTTGTAACGCATGAAGGCTTCCTGTGCGTATTGTTCGGCCGTGCTGCCGATGTCGCCGCGCTTGGCATCAAGAATCACCGGGATGCCGGGGTGATGCGTGTGAATATGGTCGATCAATCGCTCCAGCTGCGCTTCGGCACGCGCAGCGGCGAAGTAGGCAATCTGCGGCTTGAAGGCGCAGACCAGATCGGCGGTGGCATCGACAATGGCGCGGCAAAAGGCAAAAATGGCATCGGGTTGACCTTTGATAGCGGCTGGCAGGCGCGCCGGGTCAGGGTCGAGCCCGACGCACAGCAGGGTGTTGTGCGCGGACCAGCGATTTTGGAGGGTGTGAATGAAGGTCACGAGGCTGAAGGTTGAAAATGTTGAAAAGGTGAGGAATTGTACGCTGCGCCTCCAGCCGAACGCCAGGCCGGCGCTACAATGCGTTCTCCCTTCCACAATGTCTTCTGTAAGCAAGAGAACCTCATGAATTTTTCCGGACTCCGCGCCAAGCTGCGTTTTGACCCTCTACCCTACAGCGTGCTGCTGATCTTTATCGCGCTCAACACGCTGTTGCGCATTGGCTTGTGGCTGTTCAACACCGAACGCGATTTCACTGTCTGGCAGGTCGCCAAGTTTCTTGCGGTTGGTTTGGCGTATGACTTCACGCTGGGCTTGGTTGTGGCGATTCCGGCACTGGTGGTGGCGTGGTGCTGGCCGGCGGGGCGCTGGTCGGGGCGTGCCTATCGCGTATGGTCTGCGGTGTGGTGGACGATCGCATGCACGGCATTCTTGTTTGTGGCGTTATCCGAAGTCGTGTTCTGGAATGAATTCGGCGCACGCTTTAATTTCATTGCAGTCGATTATCTGATCTATACGCGTGAAGTGATCGGCAATATCCGCGAGTCGTATCCGCTCGGGAAAATTTTTGGTGGCCTGGGGGTGGTGACGCTGGTCCTGGCCTTCTTTAGCTGGCGCTGGTTGCAACCGGCGCAGGGTCGCGCCGCCACGTTCAAGGCGCGCACGGCGCCAGCGCTGGTGTGGCTGGTGCTGGCAGTGGCCGCCACGATGGTGATTGATGCGCGCTGGAAAGATATGGACGACGACGCGCGTGTCGGGCAGCTGGCGGGGAATGGCGTTTTCGAATTTCTGCATGCCTTCCGCAATAACGAAATCGATTACGCACAGTTCTATCACACTATTCCCATGGCACGCGCGATCGAGGTTCTGCGCGGCGAATTTGAGCAAGTGTCGGAACGTGCTTTTGTTGCCAAGGCGCCGCTGGCGATCGAGCGGGAAGTCGTTGCCTCCGGGCCGCCGAAGAAACTCAATGTGGTGCTGATTACCGTGGAGTCGCTCTCGGCCAGTTTCATGGGTACGTTCGGCAATGCGCAGCACCTCACGCCGTATCTGGACCAGTTGGCGAAGCAAAGTCTGCTGTTCACAAATCTATATGCCACCGGCACGCGCACGGTGCGTGGTCTGGAAGCCTTGACGCTGTCATTGCCGCCGACGCCGGGTAATTCGGTGGTAAAACGGCCCGATAACGACAACCTTTTCACCTTGGGTGAGGTGTTTGCCGAACAGGGGTATGAGCCGCTCTATATTTACGGAGGCTATGGCTATTTCGACAACATGAATGCCTTTTTCGGCGGCAATGGATATACGGTGATTGACCGTACCGCGCTCAAGAAAGAAGACATCAGTTACGAAAATATCTGGGGGGTAGCGGACGAAGATTTGTTCAAGCTGACGTTGCGTGAGCTTGATCAGCGGCAGGCGCAGGGCAAACACTTCTTTGCGCATCTGATGACCACCTCCAACCACCGGCCGTTCGGCTTTCCCGCCAATCGCATCGACCTGCCACAGGGGCAGCGCGAAGGCGCGGTCAAATACACCGACTGGGCCATTGGTCAGTTCATCGAAGCGGCGAAAAAACATGCCTGGTTCAACGACACGGTGTTTGTCGTCGTGGCCGATCACTGTGCCGAGGGGCGCGGCAAAGTCGACCTGCCGATTCAGCATTTCCATATTCCGCTGATGATCTATGCGCCGGGACACATTCGGCCGCGCCAGGTGGACACACTGGCGTCACAAATCGACTTCGCGCCGACCTTGCTCAGCCTGCTGAATTTCAGCTATACCTCGCGCTTCTTCGGTCAGGATATTCTGACCGATGGCGTCAAGCATCAGCGGGCCTTGATGGCAAACTACCAAACGGTTGGTTACTACGAAGCAGGTCGTCTGGTGGAATTGCAGCCCAAGGGCAAAGCGAAAGTGTTCGATACCGTGACGGGACAGCTGGCTCCGGACGATGCCAAGAGCCAGGAATTGGTCGAAGAGGCCACCAGTTACTACCAAATTGCCAGCGATGCGTTTCGCAAGGGCTGGCTAAAAATCAGCCGGGCCGATATGCGCAAGGGCAATCCGGTGAAGTAGTGCGGTAACACCGCCGGGCAATGACGCCTCAGGGTTGCTGGTCCGCGTATTGATTCAGGGCGCGAATGCGCGCGGCGGTATCCGGATGAGTCGAAAAATAATCCCATACGTCGGATTTTTTCTCGGGATTTTTTTGCTGCGCGTTGTTGCGTTGTTTCTGGTCGGCGGCGCGTTCCAGTTTTTCCAGCATCTGCGCCAGCAATCGGGACGATTGCTGATTGGCTTGCAGCATGTGCACGGCAAAAGCGTCGGCTTCGGATTCGAAGCCGCGCGAATAGCGTAGATCCAGCAGCATCGCAGGGACGCCCGCCAGGATGCTGGACACATCGCCGAGGAACCAGGCGGTGACGGCGCCGACCACCGTGCTTTGAATCATGCCGCGCAATGCGTGGCGGCGGTACAGGTGGCCGATTTCATGGGACAACACGGCGAGTACCTGAGCGTCGTTGTCGGTCATCTGTACCAGTTCATCGGTCACCACGATAGTTCCGGCGGGCAGGGCAAAGGCATTTGCTCCCAGACGTTCGCTGGCGCGAAATTCCAGGGTGTAATGCACCTCGATGCCGGCCGGCAGGCGCATCTGTGCCAGTCCTTCGCGCAAGGCTTGTTGACGCGCGGCGGGGACTTGGCTGGGCTGGAGCAACTGGCCGTCGAGGAATTTGAGTGTGTCCTGTTCGGTGCGCAGCAGCGTATCTGCGGGCAAGCGATATGCCAGCCATTCGCTGAGCGCAGGCAAGCCCCAGCGGTAGCCGGCAAACAGCATGACGATCAACAGTGCGGTGCACAGCAGCACCGTGTTCCAGCGCTGCATTAGCGCGTTGATTCCGCCGTCGGGCGATATTTGATGGCGCGCACACCAGGCGTCGAAGTCTGACCCGCCGGCAATTTCACAATAACTGTTGTCGGCGAAGCGCAGCAGTCGCGGTCCGTGGCGGTGCACTTCCGGCCAGCGGATGTCAGTCAGGGCGACGACTTTTTGGCTGGGCAAATCGAGCACATGCAATCCGTCTGCCGCCAGCGACAAGCGCACCGGCATGCGGCGGCTGGTGATCCCGTCGTAGTACGTCGCAGCCAGCAGATCCATGTTCAGAACCCCAGGTCGAGGTCGAACGCTTCGCCGATCTCCTGTCCCGCGGCAGCAACTTCATCCGCTTGATGGCCGACGAATTGTTCCAGATCGCCAAACGCCAACAGCGATAGACAGGCCACCTTGTAGCGGTACAGCCGCACGGCGGCAAAAGGTTTGAACAAACCTATCGTGAAAATGATGCCAAGCCAATTGGTGAAATGAATCCAGTACAGGCGGCGCGCTTGTACCTTTGACTGCAAGCGATGACGATCAAGCGCCGTCTGATTCCAGACCAGGTTGTGAATGCGAGTTTCGAAGAAAGGCGCGGACAGAAATAAATAGGCAAACAGAATACCCAGTGTCGGCCCGATGCGGAAATACCAGCGCGCCTGTTCAAGCTGCTTTTTCTGTGCGTCGGTGAGTGGGGCGGGTGCGGGTGTGCAAGTGCCCTCGGCCGCATCGGCTTCAGCCACTTCACCTGACGCGTCTGCATTGTCTGCCTTGTTTGTCGTATTGCCGGCATCCTCTTCGGCCACGCTGGCCGTGTTGCAATTCGTTGGCTCGAACGGTTGCACTTGACCGTGCAGACGGTCCGGTGCAGCGTTGCGCGGAGCAGGCATTTCGGGGTGAAAGCTCAACAGGGTGACCAGCGCCAGAATCAGGCCGAGGCCCAGCACCATGCCGTAGACGCGCGTGAAATCGCCCTCGACGGCGGTAAAACGAAAACGGCTTTGACCAAAAGCGCTTTTGTCGTGCTGAAAATTTTTCAGCAAGTAGTGCGCCTTGGCACCGAGGGAGAGATAAAGCGCCAGCATGAAGAAAGGCAGCAACAGCATTAATGCTGGTGTTCCCGCGGTGAAATAGAAAAACGCCCAACTCAGGGCGCCAAACAGCAGCAGCGGCAAAAACAGCGCGGCATAGGCTTGCCGGGTCGAGCCGTTGAAATGAAAGCGCAAGCCGCGATAGCTGGAATTGTGCATGCGGAAACGCAGTGTCTGGCGCACGAACCAGGGCATCAACAGCAGCAGCAGGAGTGCGATGAACCCGCCAATCAACAGCGAAAATTCAAAGGCGATTTTATAGGCCGCCAACAGCGCGAAGGCGATGATGCGTCCCTTCAAGATCGATTTGGGGTTGCCGTGATAATCAAACGCCGAGCCGTCGAGCGCGGTGTTTTGATAAAAATACTGCAAGCGCCGCACCTTGGCCCAGGCGGAATAGATGCCCAGTGTCATGACGGTCAGGATGCAATTGACGATCCAGATGCGAAAGTATTCGCTGCCGCTGCCGGTAAATTCAAGTGGCAAGGCTTGTTGTTCTTGAGAATCCCCCGGCATGTGCGGCTCCATGAGCTGTGATTGGAATCGGGATGCTAAACGATTTTCTGCGGGGATGACACATGGGCAATAAAAAACCCGCAGCGTTTGCACGCCGCGGGTTTTTTGGTTTGCAACGGACTATGGATATTACTGCTTTGCATAGCCAATCGACTAGGCATTCAAAAAACGAATGCCAAGTCGCTGGTTACATTCCCATGCCGCCCATACCACCCATGCCGCCCATGTCGGGCATACCGCCACCGGCAGGTTTGTCTTCCGGCTGTTCGGCCACCAGTGCGTCGGTTGTGAGAATCAGGCCGGCGACAGACGCGGCGTTTTGCAGTGCCGAGCGGGTGACTTTGGTGGGGTCGAGCACGCCCAGTTCCACCAGGTCGCCGTAGGTACCGTTGGCAGCGTTGTAACCGAAGTTGCCTTTGCCTTCCAGCACCTTGTTGATGACGACGCTGGGTTCGTCACCGGCGTTGGCGACGATCTGACGCAGCGGTTCTTCCACGGCGCGCAGCACGATCTTGATGCCAGCATCCTGATCGGCGTTGTCGCCTTTCAGCGCAGTGATGGAAGCGCGGGCGCGCAGCAGGGCCACGCCGCCGCCAGCGACGATGCCTTCTTCCACAGCAGCGCGGGTCGCGTGCAGAGCATCTTCAACGCGGGCTTTCTTCTCTTTCATCTCGACTTCGGTCGCAGCGCCGACCTTGATCACGGCAACACCGCCCGCCAGTTTGGCGACACGCTCTTGCAGTTTTTCGCGGTCGTAGTCGCTGCTGGCTTCGTCGATCTGCGTGCGAATGGTTTTGACGCGGGATTCGATTTGCTTGGCTTCGCCGGCGCCATCGATGATGATGGTGTTTTCCTTCGCGACTTCGATACGCTTGGCTTGGCCGAGGTCTTGCAGCGTGGCTTTTTCCAGGGTCAGGCCGATTTCTTCAGCGATGACGGTACCGCCGGTCAGGATGGCGATGTCTTCCAGCATGGCTTTGCGGCGATCGCCGAAGCCCGGGGCTTTCACCGCAACGGTTTTCAGAATGCCGCGAATGTTGTTGACCACCAGCGTTGCCAGGGCTTCACCTTCGACATCTTCAGCAACGATCAGCAGCGGCCGGCCCGCCTTGGCGACTTGTTCCAGGATCGGCAGCAGATCGCGGATATTGGAGATTTTCTTGTCGAACAAGAGCACGAATGGATTTTCCATAATCGCGATTTGCTTGTCCGGATTGTTGATGAAGTAGGGCGAGAGATAGCCGCGGTCGAATTGCATGCCTTCGACGACATCCAGTTCGTTTTCCAGCGACTTGCCATCTTCAACGGTGATCACGCCTTCCTTGCCGACTTTGTCCATCGCCTCGGCGATGATGTTGCCGATCGACTCATCGCTATTGGCGGAGATCGAACCAACTTGCGCGATTTCCTTGTTGGTGGTGGTCGGCTTGGACACTTTCTTCAATTCTTCGACGATGGCAATCACGGCCTTGTCGATACCGCGTTTCAGATCCATCGGATTGATGCCGGCGGCGACGTATTTGAAACCTTCGCGCACGATGGCTTGTGCCAGCACGGTTGCGGTGGTGGTGCCGTCACCGGCGTTGTCGGAAGTCTTGGATGCAACTTCCTTCACCAGTTGCGCGCCCATGTTTTCCAGCTTGTCCTTCAGCTCGATTTCCTTGGCGACGGAGACGCCGTCCTTGGTCACGGTGGGGGCGCCGAAGCTGCGCTCCAGCACAACGTTGCGGCCTTTCGGGCCGAGGGTGACCTTGACCGCGTTGGCCAGGATGTTCACGCCATTGACGATCTTGGCGCGGGCGTCATCGCCGAATACGACTTGTTTAGCTGCCATTTCTATAGCTCCTTGAATGCGTTGCAATTATTTGTTGACGATGGCCATGATGTCTTCTTCGCGCATCACGAGAAGCTCTTCACCCTCGACTTTGACGGCTTGGCCGGAATATTTTCCGAACAACACGCGGTCGCCGACTTTGACATCAAGGGCACGGACTTTGCCGTCTTCCAGAATCTTGCCGTTGCCCACGGCCAGGATTTCGCCCTGATCAGGTTTTTCAGCAGCGTTGTCGGGAATCACAATACCGGAAGCGGTTTTACGTTCATTGTCGAGACGTTTGACGATCACACGATCGTGGAGGGGACGCAGATTCATTGAAAAACTCCTTTGATTTCAATGCATTAAAAATAAAACCCGGAGATTTTTGATGCCATCCGGGGCTGGCCTGCGAATGTGTTGTTAGCACTCATCGCAAGAGAGTGCTAATGATAGGGGCGGATCAAGGGTTTTTCAAGTCATGCAGTGCACAAAAAGAGGGGTGAAATGTGGATTATTCGTTTCCAGACGTTGTCGCGCGGCGTGCCTGACGACTTCAGAAATATTGTCGCAACACAACTTGCCAGTTCCACACTTGCGGAGTGGCACCGAATTCGGTGAACGTCTGGCCGGTGTAGCGCTGCCATTGCAGGGCCAGCTCGGTGCGGTCCCAGTGGTAGCGAGCTTCCATCCAGGTCAGGCGGCTGTGGTCGGCGAGGTTGTTGTAGATCAGTGCGCTTAAATCGAGATGGTTGATCAGCGCGTCCTGCCAGAAGAGATGAGTAAATGTGCGCCAGCGCGTGACGGGTTCCTGCGCTTGCTGCAGCCAGTTGCTATACAGGCCAAGGACGGGCGTGGGATTGTTGCGCATCGCGGTCCAGCTGTCATTGTCTTGTGCGCCGCCGTTGTATTGCACTTCCATCGTCAGCGAAATCTTGTTGGCGGTGGTGAAGGTGAGCCCGGTGGCAAGGCGGTTGCGAAAGGCGTTGTCGTCGGTGTGCGCGATGCCTTGTTGATCCAATGCTTGCGCGAGCAATGAGGGGCTGCGTCCGCCCGACCATTCGACATAGGCAACGGTGGCATCGTTGACCAGCCCGGATAGATTGAAACCCAGTTGCGCCGGCAGGGACGCAGGCTTGTAGAGCAGGAACTGGGGATTGAGTCGGTCATTAAATTTTTGACTGACGGCGATGAGCCAGCGGTTCTCGTGATTGGTCGCGCCAAGATTGGGGTTGAAGCCGCTATCGCTGGCTTGATTCGCCAGGCGGGGCGAAACAATGGCGGTGATCGAGCCGCTGTTCCACAGCTTCTGACCGCGCAGCATGACGCTGCCCTGGCGGTTGATCTTGAGGCTGTTCGGATCGACCGAGACGGATGAGCGCAGCGCTTGCGCACGGAAATAATCGGTGGGGTTATAGCCGACCGCGACGCCGTTGCGCACATTGATGCGACCCAGATCAAGGAGCGTATTCGCTTGCGCCTGCCAGCTTAGATACGCTTCCTTGATGGTGTTGATTGCGTGTTCGTTGGTCAGTGCATTGGTCGGCGGCCAGCTGGCGTCCAGCCGGTCGGCCAGCACGGCACGCCAGCCGGGTGCAAACGCGGCGTCGTATTGCAGATCAAGCGAGAGGCGATGATTGGATTGCGTTCGTCCATCGCGCAGCTTGTCGCTGCCCAGTGCGCCTTCTGCGAACAGGTGCCAGTTGCTCGCCTGCTGTGGTACGTCGGGCGCGCGGTCGGCCAGATCGAGGGCAGCATCATCTGGTTCGGTGGCTTGCGCGCTGATCGCGATCAGGCATCCGCACACGAGGAACAAAGGAAGGGAGAGATGCGACATCACCACCCTTTGTTTATTCCGGCTTGAAGCGCGGCAGATAATCGCGCTGCAGCCAGGCTTCGGGAACATCGCGTTTGACCCAATCGGTAAAGCGCATGACGGTGACCCAGTTCGGATCGAGGCCGTCGATGATCACGGTTTCGGTCGGACGAGTTTGCCCCAGTTGTTCCTGATAGCGGCGATAGTAGGCGGTCTTCAGCATTTTTCCGCTGGCCGAATAAAAGCGTGCCTTGACCGGACGGCTGTCGGCGCTGGCGATCCACATTTCGATGTGGTCGTAAGTCGCATCCGGGTTGCTGGCGGACAAGGCCAGCTTGTAGCATTGCCGCGTTTGCCGTTCGCCATCCTGAATCGTTTCTTCCACGGCTGAGGTGGCCTGATAATCCTTGGCAAAGTTCACCGTGACGACATCGCCGTTGGACGCCTGTCCCAGCAGGCGCTGCTGTGGCGACAGGCGCACGCTGGCCTTGCTGGACGGGTCGTAGAACCACAGGTCTCTGCCGCTGTACAGGATCAGCTTGTTGGCATCGCGCGCGGGCGCGAGGTAACGGATCAGGTTGCGGAATTGTCCGTTACTCGAATCGGCGCGGGAATAAATGGCCAGAGTGCTGCTGTCGGTTTGCTGACCATTGCGATATTCGATGATCGTATTGGTCAGGCCAAACGGAAAATCCGGATTGCGCACCAGATCGCTGGCCGCCAGAATTTCCTGCGGGGCAGGCGCTGCTTGCGCAAGTGCGGCGAAACCAGTCAGGGCAAATACCAGGCACAGTTGCGTGAGTCGCTTCATTTCTGCTTCCTTTCAAACATGGCGCAAGGCATCGACGATCATCAGCCGGGAGGCGCGGTTGGCAGGCCACCAGGCGGAAATCAGCGTCACGATCATCAGCCCGATCACACTGCCGATGAGCAACGGCGGGTCTTGCCAGATGCGTATCAGAATCAGATAGGCATGGGAATAACCGGGCGGCACCCAGGACAGGCCGCTGTGGTTGATGAAAGTGGCAATGATCAGCGCGCACAGCACCCCCAATACCGCGCCGGCCGCACTCAGCAGCATGCCCTCGCAGAGAAACAGGCGGCGGATGCCGGAACGCCGTAGTCCCATCGCGCGTAGCGTGCCGATTTCCACGGTGCGTTCGACCACGGCAGTGCTCATGGTATTGCCGATGGTAAACAGGACGATGACGGCAATCAGGGTGGCGATGAAGCTGAACACCGAACCCATGAATTGCGTGGTCTGCAGATACATCGGATTGAGCGTGCCGTAGTCCAGCACCACCAGGGGTTGATCCTTGAAGTCATTCGCCAGCAGTTGCGCGAGCCGCGCCTGTGCTGCCGGAAGCTGGCGCGTGTGTTGCAACTGGATTTGTATGGCGGTGACTTGCGGCGTCGTTTTGCCATAAATCAGTTTCTGCGCTTGCGTCAGATGCATGGCCATGTACACGTCGTCGAGCGCTTTGATGCCCATGTTTTTCGCATCTACCACCGACAGGCTGGCGACATTGGGCGCGCCATGCGCGGTGGCGGCAAGCATTTCGATCCGTGTTTCCTCCGATGGCTTTGTGTTGGACTGTTCTTGCGCGGACAGTGCAACGACATCGGCGGGCGCAGCTTTGCCCGTGCTGGTTTCAGCCTCCGGGGTCTGGCTGCAATTGGGTAGATTGAAGGCATGGCACAGCCTCAGCTTGCGCGCCACACCCGTGCCCAGCACCACGCTGTCCGGGTTGGCATTCGTCAGGGGCAGCGGCGTGGCATAGCTTTTCAGGTGATAGTCATTCCAGCCCAGCATCTGGTTATGTTCATCGGGCACTACGCCGAACGCCATCACCGAGCGCGATACCCCGGCGGAAAAATTGCCGGCCATGCCGCCCAGTTGCAGGCTGGGAGTGACGACACTCAACATGGGTGCCAGCACCGGATCCTGCTTGATCGTATCGATGATGTGCTGATAATCGGCGATGCCGTAGGCGGTCGGGTTATCGCCACCCTCCTGAAAATAATTCTTGCGCTGAATCTGCAAATGGCCGGTGCCTTGCACGAAACCGGTTTCCAGACCAAAGGTGACGTTGGATTTATAGCCGCCAAACACCAGGATCGCGACCAGACCCACCATCATGGACAGCATGGTCGTGAGCGAGCGGCGGCGGTTGCGCAGCAGGTTGCGCAGTGCGAGCAATAATGTGTTCAATGCGGTTTTCATAGTGCAGCCTCCATGGCGCCGGTGCGGCGTTCGATGTGGGTGATGCGTCCGTCGCGCAGGAAGATGGCATCGTCGGCTTCGGCCTGTACTTGCGGATCGTGCGACGAGAACACAAACGCGGTGCGATGCTCGCGCTGCATTTTGCGCATCAAGGCGATGATGGCTGCGCCGGTCCGGCTATCGAGGTTGGCGGTGGGCTCGTCGGCCAGCACCAGCTTGGGTTCGGTGGCCAGTGCGCGGGCAATGGCAACGCGCTGCCGCTGCCCGCCGGAAAGCTGGCCGGGCAGGTTCTGCGCCCGATCCGCCAGCCCGACCGCATCGAGCAGTTCCAGCACACGCTGCCTGCGCTGCGCCGCGGGCAGTTGGGTCATGATCAGCGGATACTCAATGTTCTCGTAGGCGGTGAGCACCGGCAGCAAATTGAAGTTCTGAAAAATGAAGCCGAGGTGGCGCGCGCGAAAATCCGACAGCGCATCATCCGGCATCTCCTGCACTGCTTCACCGGCGACCGTGATTTCGCCTTGATCGGCACGATCGATGCAGCCGATCAGATTCAGCAGCGTAGTTTTTCCGCTGCCCGATGCACCGGAAATCACGGTAAAACAATTGGCGCGAATGTCGAGGTTGATGTCGGTCAAGGCTGGAACGTCAACCGCATCGAGGTGATAAGTCTTGCTTGCGTGCTTCAATGTGACAGGGTGCATATCGTGCCTCTTTTGAAGTAAATGATCGTGTTACAGGTCTGGGTTACTCGGAGTATTTGTTTGCTGCAGGAAAGCCATCCCCGCGGCGACGTAAGCCTGCAAGGCCGGCGTGAAGCCGCTGCCCCTCAGGATGCGCGGCTCGGCCTGATGGGCATGGTTGACGCGTGCGATGGTGGCGGGGTCGTCGCCCCAGGTGTGCCGGAATAGCGCGATCCAGCGGTGAAACAGCGCGTGCGCCTGTGGATGCTCGGGGGGGATGTTCTGTTCCAGTAGCTGCTGTGCTTCGGCAAACGTGGCGAGCCAGCCTTCCATCAGTCTGCTCCCGTCGTGGCTGCGGTAGCGCTGTATTTCTTCCGGGGTGAGATAGCGCGTATATAAATCGCCATTGTTCTCAAAGGCGGCCGAGGTGATGTAGTCGATCATGGGGCCATCGACATCCGTCTCGGCCTGTACGCTGATTTCGGTTTCATGCATCGCCCGCAACTTCACGATAAAGCGCGGATCGACGACCATGGTCTGTTCCACCAGCAGCATCCAGCGTTCGGACAAGGCCTTGGCTTCTGCGCTCTGCGGCGGCAGCCGATCGTTCATCGCGGCGCGGACTTCCGGGATGAACGCTCGCCACTGTTCAAGGAAACTGCGCGGGTCGGTGCGCTGCTGCAGGGCGTCGATGTCTGCGGCGCTGAAATGTTTGTGGCGGGTCGACATCATCGCCAGGGTGGATAGCCATACCTCGGAATCAGGATCGTCATCGGCGGCCAATTGCGCGTCCAGCTTGGCCAACCGTTCGCGCAGTGCCGCTGCTTGCGCCAGCTCCTGTTCGATGGCGCGCATTTGCTGGCCGATTACCGCGCACAATTCTCCACTGGGGCTGGACAGCAGTTCCGCGGTTTGCGCCAGCGATAGCCCCAGTCCGCGCAAAGCCTGAATCCGATACAGCCGGGCCACATCGTTACGGTCATACAGCCGATAGCCCGCTTCGGAGCGCCCGGAGGGCTTGACCAGACCGATGGCATCGTAGTGATGCAGGGTGCGCACGGTAATGCCGATGCGTTTTGCCAGTTCGCCGATTTTGAATTGCATACCTTGTTTTCCTCCTCACGACAAAGCATAAAGCCTGACGTAATGTCAGGGTCAAGTCATTTTTTGGATTTTTTCTGGATATTTGGTTCAAAGAATTGTTGCGCAACGCTTCAAGATTTTTAGCATTCATGCCGATAGAGTTGCCGTGTGCAGGTCATTTTCATGATTGGAGATTGCGGTGCGTAGCTCTTTGGCATTGCTGGCAGTGAGTGGACTAACCTTGGGGTTGGCGGGATGCGACAAGCTGGGCCTGGAAGATCCGGCCCAGGTGGCGGCGCGCATCGAAGCCGAAGGCAAGGCCATTGGCGCCGCCTGTCGGCACGCGGGCCGCGCTATCGAGGACTGTTATCAGATGAACTCGCGCGCCTCCAAATCGGCGATCTTCGATGGTTGGCGTGAAATGAATGATTACATGACCGAAAAACAAATCGCGGTCGTCAAGCCGGTTTTGAGCAATATCGAGGAAAAGGCCGCTGAGAAGAGTGCAGCCGAGCACGCCCCCAAGGCGGAAGAGAAAATGGAAAAGCCTGAAGTCAAGGCGCCGCCGGAGGAAAAACCGGCGCAGGCAGAAACCGCAGCGGCTGCGGAGCCGGTGAAAAAACCGCGCCGTGTCCGCAAGGCCGCGCATAAAGAGGTCGCGCCTGAAAGCAAGCCGGCAGAAAACCTGGAAACGTCAACAACCAAGCCGCACGAACCCAATACGGGCGAAATTAAAAAATAGTTCTGTTTGCGGTGACAGCATATTTTTAAATCCAGAACTTCATCCCGAGCAGCAAAAAAAAGCACGACCGAAGTCGTGCAAAGTCGCAGTGCAGGGAAAAAACGATACCGTTATTTTTCTATTGCCTCCGCCTTAAATTCGTTCCGAGACCAGGCTGCCCTTGGCTACGCGCACTTTGTCACCCACCCCAACACTGGGCACATTGGCGCTGGAAAGGGTGCGATAAGAGCCATCGTCCATGCGCACGGTCACACGGTAGACCGTGACGACTTCAACAACGTTTTCAAGACTTCCATGGTTGATTGGTGCATTGGCGCCATCAGCCACGGTGCTGGCAACCGAGTAAGTCATGTGCCGGTCTTGACCATTGGTGCTGGAGTTCAGTAATGCAGATGCGTCACGCTCGATGCGTACAGTGTGAATGGCGCTGACAGTGCCGCAGTTCAGGCAGACGGGGTATCGCACCACGGGTGCCGGCTGCTGCAGGGTGGGCACTGTTTCAGGGCCATGCGGATTGACGTTGTTACTGCTGTTGGAGAGTGGCAACCACTTGACCAGTGCAATCAATCCGCTTGCGCTGAGCATCAGGGCGGCAACAATGACCACCAGCCAGCGCAACTGTCCATGCTGCAGGGTCGCAGGGTCGCAGGGTTTGAGTACAGTCTGGGGCATCTTCCGGTTCCCAACACAGTGTCGTTGTCAAGTTATAGGCAAAGCCTGTGCCACCTCGCAGCGTTCGCGGAAAATTGTTTGGAATCAGTTGCTTGGAAAAATTCGCGCGTGAGGCGCGGGGCACGGATTGTCGGGCTGCGGCGACGGCGTGCAGCGCATATTGCGAAGTGGGGTCGTCAAGTGACTGATTTCATTGGCGCGCTGGTTGTCGGCATGTGGCGACAATATCAGGTGGCAGGCGTGTCCTTGCTGGCCGCAGCGTCGGTCTGGAAAAATTTGGGGTCGAGCTTGTGGCGTTCGAGCAGGCGGTAGAACTCGGTGCGGTTGCGCTGTGCCAATTGAGCCGCTGCGCTGACGCGGCCGTGCGTCAGGCGCAGCAGACGCACCAGATAATCATGTTCGAACGCGCGCCGGGCTTCGTCCAGCGTGGTCAGCGGCGCAACTTCGCTGCGCAGTGCACTGTGAATCGACGCCGCCGGAATTAATGGCGTGGTGGCCAGTGCGACTGCTTGCTCGACGACATTCTGCAATTGCCGCACATTGCCGGGCCAGGGTGCGGTCAGCAGCAACTCCATCGCGGCGGGGGCAAAGCCCTTGACCTCTTTGCCGAAGCGTTGCGCGCAATCACGCAGAAAATGATTCGCCAATTCCGGGATATCTTCGCGCCGCTCGCTTAAGGTGGGCAGGGCGAGGCTGACGACATTGAGACGGTAATACAGATCTTCACGGAATTCGCCGGCGCGAATTTTCGCTTCCAGTTCGCGGTGGGTGGCGGAGATCACGCGTACATTGATCTTGTGGCTTTGCACGGCGCCGACGGCGCGCACTTCGCGTTCCTGCAGCACGCGCAACAGCTTGGCTTGCAGGGCGGCGGGCATGTCGCCGATTTCATCGAGGAACACGGTGCCGCCCTGGGCTGCCAGGAACAGTCCCGGGTGGTCGTAGGTGGCACCGGAAAACGCGCCTTTGCGATGGCCGAATAATTCCGATTCCAGCAGGTGTTCGGGAATCGCGGCGCAATTGATGGCGACGAATGCATGTTTGGCGCGCGGGCTGTGATCGTGGATCGCGTGCGCCAGCAACTCCTTGCCCGTGCCGCTGGCGCCGGTGATGAAGATGCTGGCGTCGGTTGCCGCCACCAGTTGCGCCTTGTGCAGCACTTCATGCATGGCTGGCCCGACCGCAATCAATCCGCTGTTTTCGAAGGGGTGCTGGTGCACCGCTTGCGGCGCGAGTCGCAATGCCTGCTCGACATGTTCCAGCAGTGCCTGGCTCTCGAAGGGTTTGGGCAGAAAACCGAACACGCCGCGCCGGGTCGCGGCCACGGCATCGGGAATGGTCCCGTGGGCGGTGAGAATGATCACCGGCAGGCCGGGGTGCCGCTGCGCAATCGCGTCGAACAGCGCCAGACCATCCATGCCATCCATTTTCAAATCAGTGATCACCAGATGCGGCGGGCTGGCCGCGATCATCGACCAGGCCGCTTCACCACTGCTGGCGGAGGTGACGGTATAGCCCGCGCTGGACAGGCGCAAGCCCACCAGCTTGAGGATGCTGGGATCGTCATCGACCAGAAGAATGCGCGCGCTCATTTTTTTGCCGGGGTGGAACGTTCGATCAGACTGCGTTCCATGGCTTTGAGTTCATCCAATTGATCTTCCAGCGTCTTGGCCTTGCGGCCCAGCCGCTGGCGTTCATTGGCTTGCTCGACCACCAGCGTTACCAGGCCGCGCAGACTGGTATTGGCATGATTGCGCAACGGCTCTAGCAGCGCCAGTGCGCGCACATCGTCATTGCCGGTCAGGCTGGGTTGGGCGAGCAGCACCGCCAGTTGCAGCCGCGTGCGTGTCGATTTGTCACGTTGAAATACTTGCTGAGCATTGGTCAGTTCGCGCCGCTGATCTTCCGGGGATGCATTGATGACGCGCTGAATTTGTTGCAGCACCGACAAGACAATTTGATTGTCGTCATCGATCGCGCTGATTGCCGCAGGCGTTGCCGATGGCGGAGACAAGGCGCAGCCCGCAAGATTCAGCACGAGCAGAACGACAAGGGGCAGACAGATTCTCAATTTCATGATTCTCTCAAACTACGCTCAAACTTCTCTCAAGCGGCTCATGGGCAGGCTCAAGCGGAAATGTGCGCCGGGCTGGTCGGGTACCGCAGGCAGCAATTCCAGACTGCCTTGATGGGCGTGGGCCAGTTCGCGTGCGATCGGCAGTCCCAGGCCACTGCCGCCGACACCGGCCAGTGCCTTGTCTTCAGACTGAAAGAACCAGTCGAAAATTCGCTCGCGATCCGCTTCGGGCACGCCCGTGCCGTGATCGCGAATGTCGAATACCACGCGGTTGCGGTGCACGGCCAGGGTCGCGAAGATCATACCACCCGTGGGCGAATGCTTGATGGCGTTGCTGATGAGGTTGTCGACAATCGTCGAAAGTTTTTCCTGATCGGCAATCAGCGTGACCGGCTTCAGCACCAGATTGAATTGAATTTCCCTGGCCTGTGCGCTTAATTGATGCGCGGCAATGACGTCTTGCACCAGACAGGTGAGGTCGACCGGCTCGCGCTTCAGGCGATCGACGCCGCCCAGCGTTTGCTGGCTGCGCAAAAGTTTTTCGATCAAGCGCTGCAACTCCAGACTCTTGGCCGATAGAATATCGACGATCTCTTGCTGCTGCGGTGTGATCGCGCCGACGGTGCCATCGTGCAGCAAGGCAGCGCCTTCACGCAGCGCGGTGAGCGGTGTTTTCAATTCATGCGAGACGTGGCGCAGAAAGCGCGCCTTCTGTTCCTCCAGTTCGCGCAAACGTTTCCGCAACCAATCCAGTTGTTCGCCCAGCCGCACCAGATCGGTCGGACCCTGCACGGCAATCTTGTGTTCCAGATTGCCGCTGCCCAGCGTGCGGATGGCGGCCTCCAGCGCGCGGATCGGCCGTGTCACGACCCACAACGCGCTCATCGCAATCAACGCGCCCAGACTAATCAACAGCCACAAAGGGCGCAACAGGTTTTGTTCCAGTTGCTGCGATTGCTCGGTCAGCTTGCCGACTTCCTTTTCTGCCAGCGCCCGGCTCAGTTCGAGCAAACCGTTGGCGGTGGCCGACAGGGCGGTATACCCTTCCGCCAATTCAATCCGCTCGGCTTGCGCGCGCGGCTGCTGCGCCAGACGAGCGTAAAGATTTTCTTCCTGCTCGATGACGCGGTTCAATTGTTCCAGCTGTTTTTCTTCCAGCGGCAATAGCGCCAGTTCGCTGGTGCTGTCCTTGAAGCTGCTGCGCACGGTCAGATAGTCGTCCAGCAGACGTGCATCGGTGAGAATCAGAAACTGCCGCGCCACCCGTTCCAGCTTCAGTGTTTGCTCCACCATTTGCAGATTGACGCGCGTCGCACGGGTCGCTTGAGCCACCGCGTTGCGGCTTTGCTCGGCCAGCCCGTGGATCGATTGATTGGCGCGCAGCAAAGCCACCGCCACGGGCAAGACCGCGAGCAAAAAAACGATCAACAGCAAACGCGAGAAAGTTTTGGGATACAGGCGCATCGGGTATAGTCACCGGATTCTTTAGAACTCCAAGTGTAGCAGTGCAATCTCCATGAATATCCATCGCTTACGAGGACTGGCTTTTCTGTGTCTGCTGCTCGGCAGCTTAAGCACCTGGGCACAAACGACCAGTTTGCCCGCACCGGTGGCCGAAGCGCTGCGCCGTGCCAACCTGCCTGCGAGCGCGGTGAGTGTGGTGATCCAGCCCGTCGATCAATCCGCGCCGCTGTTGACGCACAATGCCGATGCCGCGATGAACCCGGCGTCGGTGATGAAGCTGGTGATCAGCGCCGCAGCGCTCGATACGCTGGGGCCGGCGGCCACCTGGAAGACGCGCGTTTATGCGCTGCAGTCGCCCGATGCGCAGGGCGTGCTGCGCAGCGATCTGTACCTGCAAGGCGGTGGCGATCCCAAACTTACTTTGGAACGGCTCTGGCTGCTGCTGCATGAGTTGCGCGAGCGTGGTGTGCGTGAGATTCGCGGCGACGTGATTGTCGATCGCAGTTTCTTCACCAACATCTCGGGTGACACAGGTGCGTTCGACAATGAACCGCTCAAGCCGCAAAACACGCTGCCCGATGCGCTGCTGCTCAACTACAACAGCGTGCGCTTCGATTTTCTGCTCGCGCCGGGCGTGGTGCGCACCACACTGCGCATCGTCGCGATGCCCGAGATTCCGCTGAATATCATCAACCGCGTCCGGGTTACGCATGCCAATGGTTGCGGCGATTGGCGCGAAGCCATCACCGTTGACTATGCACCGCAAGCGGTTCCGCCACAGATCACCTTCACCGGCAACTATCCGGAATCCTGCGGCGACAAGCCCTGGTATTTTTCCCTGCATGCGCGTCACGATGAATTCTTGCGCGCTGCATTCGAGCAGATCTGGAGCGAAGTGGGTGGACGCTGGACGCCCACCAGTCCAGCGCGATTGCACGAAGGCGCATTGCCTGAACAGGCGGTGCCGTTGCTTGAATTCGAATCACCCCCCTTGGCCGACGTACTGCGTGACATCAACAAATTCAGCAACAATGTGATGGCGCGTAATTTGTTTCTCACGCTGGGCAAGGGCGAAGACACCCAACCCGCCACGCTGGCACAAGCCGCGCAACGCGTCGGCGACTGGCTCAAGGGCATCGGCATCAATGCGCCGGAATTGGTACTGGAAAACGGTTCCGGCCTGTCGCGGGCCGAACGCATCAGCGCCCGGCATCTCGCCGCGGTGTTGCAGTACGCTTGGCGCAGCCCGTGGATGCCGGAATACATTTCATCGCTGTCGCTGTTTGGTGTCGATGGCACTACGCGTCGTCGCTATCACGACAATCACGCGGCTGGCCAGGCGCATCTGAAAACCGGCTCGCTCAATGACGCACGCGCCTTGGCGGGCTTTGTGCGCGCACAGAGCGGCAAGCGTTTTATTCTGGTCTGGCTGGTGAATGATACGCGCGCGCGTGAAGCGCTGCCCGCGCAAGAGGCCCTGCTGGATTGGTTGTATCAGCAGTAGCCTGTTTTAGAACGAGTGTTCCGCCGCCGGGAAACTGCCGCCTTTCACTGCGGTGACATAGGCGCTGATAGTCGCGGCAATGCTGGGCTGACCTTCCATGAAGTTCTTCACGAAGCGCGCCTTGCGGCCGGGGAAAATTCCCAGCATGTCATGCAGCACCAGCACCTGGCCGCTGACGTCGGCCCCGGCGCCGATGCCGATGGTGGGAATGGATACGGCCTCGGTCAACATCTTTGCTACTGCGGCGGGAATCGCCTCGAACAGCAACAGGTCGGCACCGGCCGCTTCCAGCGTCTTGGCTTCCTGCAATAGTTTTTGTGCGGCGGCGTCAGTCTTGCCTTGGACGCGATAGCCGCCCAGTTGATGCACGAACTGCGGCGTCAGGCCGATGTGCGCACAGACCGGGACGCCACGTGTGACGAGAAATTCAACCGTAGGCGCCACCCAGGCGCCGCCCTCGATCTTCACCATCTGCGCACCGGCGGCCATCAGACGCGCCGCACTGGCATAGGCTTGCGCGGGCGATTCCTGATAACTCCCCCAGGGCATGTCGGTCAGCACCCAGGCGGTCTGGTTGCCGCGTGCGACGCAGCGCGTGTGATATTCCATCTGTTCCAGCGTCACCGGCAGGGTTGAGGTTTCGTTCTGCAACACCATGCCCAGCGAATCGCCGACCAGCAGCACATCCACGCCGCAACCATCGAGCAGCGCGGCAAAGCTGGCGTCGTAACAGGTCAGCATGGCGATCTTCTCGCCACGGCTGTGCATCTCGCGCAGGGTGAGCAGGTTCAAGGCTTTGCGGGGTTCGGTTTGGTTGCCGTACATGGTCTTCCTATCGTAGGTGAATTATCCCCGATTAAAAAATTCGCGCCGCCCTTTCATCTGCTCGATTTGCTTGAGCAGTAGCGCGAAATCGGCATCATTGTCGATGGGGTTGAGGTGCTCGGCGTTGACGATCAGCAGCGGCGCGCCCTCGTAATGATGGAAGAAGCGTGTGTAGCGGTCGGACAGTTGCGCCAGATAGGCTTCGGCAATGGCGGACTCCATCGGCAGTCCGCGTTTGTGAATGCGTGCAATCAGGATGTCCGGCTTGGCTTGCAGGTAGATCACCAGATCGGGTGTTTGTGGTTCGGGCTGCACGCGGGCGTATACCTGCTGGTACAACTTCAGCTCATCGTCAGCCAACGTCAGCTCGGCGAACAGCGGATCCTTTTCCAGCAGAAAATCACCGACCAGGGGCTGTTTGGAAAAATCGTGCTGCTCCATTTCTTGCAGCTGCTCCAAGCGGTGAAACAAAAAATGCAATTGCGTGGACAGCGCATAGCGGCGGCTGTCGAGATAGAAACGTTCGAGGAAAGGGTTCAGGTGCGCCTGTTCCAGCATCAGCTCGCCACGCTCGGGGGCAAAGGCGTAGTCCGCCAGCTTGCGTGCGAGCGTGGTCTTGCCTGCGCCGATCGGGCCTTCGACGACGATGTGGCGGAAACGATCCGCGAGGGATGGAGTTTTGTTCATGGCAGTTTTTCTATCGCTTGACCGGCGCAGTGCGCCAGGAAATTTTCCGCCGCGCCGCGCCCGGGGATGACGAAGTGCGGGTCGAGTTCCAGCAGCGGCAGCAACACAAAGGCACGTTCGTGCAGGCGCGGGTGCGGCAGCGTGAGGCCGGGTTCATGCAGCGTCAGATCATCATAGAGCAAGAGATCAATGTCCAGCGTGCGCGGCGCGTTGCGAAAGGCGCGCGTGCGGCCGTACTGCTGTTCGAGTTGCAGCGCCGCTGCCAGTAGCGCTGCGGGGGTCAGCGTGGTCGCCACTTTCACGACGGCATTGATGAAATCAGGGCCTCGCGCATCCACCGGTGCAGAACGATAAAGCGACGATTGCGCCAGTACGGTGATTTCCTTGCCGTTCAGTTGCGTCATGGCTTGCTGTACGGTGTGCGTCGCATGGTCCAGATTTGCGCCAAGGCCGAGGTAGGCGATGTGCTTCATTCACTCGGCGTTTCGGCAGCCGGTTTGCCTGCGCCGCCTCTCGAACGGCGGCGTCGGCGTTTTGGCCCGCTACCGGTGTCGCTGTCGGTGGGGCGCACGCGGCTCAGAAATTCGGTGCGGTCGGGGCCGTCGGCGTTGGCGAAGGCTTCCCACCAATCGGCCAGCGCGGTGTCGATTTCGCCCGCTTCGGCGCGCAGGCTGAGAAAATCCCAGGCAGCGCGGTAGCGCAAATGTTCGAGCATGCGGTAGGGCGATTTGCCGGTGCGGCGTTCGAAGCGCGGTTGCAGGCTCCAGATTTCGCGCATGTCCGCCGTCAGGCGGCGCGGGATGGCGAGCCGCTCGGTTTGCCGTTCCAGCACTTCATCCATCGCTTGAAACAGCGCCGGGATCACCGCTTCACCGGCGGTGCGAATCGCCTGCCAGTGTTCCAGCACCTGATTCCACAGCAGGGCAGCAAACAGAAAACTCGGCGCTACCGGTTTGCCGGCACGCACGCGCGCGTCGGTGCGATCCAGCACCAGTGTGATGAAACGTTCGCCCTGCGGTTGTTCCAGCACCACGTCGAGCATCGGCAGCAGACCGTGATGCAAGCCTTCCTTGCGCAATTGATGCAGGCACGCCATGGCATGACCGCTGGTGAGCAGTTTGAGCATTTCGTCGAACAGGCGCGCGGCGGGCACGTTTTCGATCAGCGGCGCCATGGCGGCAATCGGACGCCGCGTGGTTTCGTCGATGGAAAATTGCAGCTTGGCGGCAAAGCGCATCGCGCGCAGCATGCGCACCGGGTCTTCGCGGTAGCGCAGCTTGGGGTCGCCGATGATGCGCAGAATGCGCGCCTTGATGTCGGGCACGCCATTGAAGTAATCGAGCACGGTTTGCGTCGACGGATCGTAATAGAGTGCGTTGGCAGTGAAGTCGCGCCGCGCGGCGTCGTCGGCCTGACTGCCGAACACGTTGTCGCGCAACACGCGGCCATGCTCATCGGTTTGCGCTTCTTCCGGCGCGTTGGCGCGGAAGGTCGACACTTCCATCGTTTCCGGGCCGAACATCACATGCACCAGGCGGAAGCGGCGGCCGATGATGCGCGCACGGCGAAAATGCTTGACCACATCTTCCGGCGTGGCGTCGGTGGCGATATCGAAATCCTTCGGCCGCACGCCCAGCAGCAGGTCGCGCACTGCGCCGCCGACGACGTAAGCCTTGAAGCCGGCTTCCTGCAGCGTGCGCGTGACGCGCACGGCATTGGGTGAGAGCAGCGCCGGGTCGATGCCGTGTTGACGCGCCGACAGTCGCACCGGCGCGCCAGTGCCGGTTTTGCCGGAGCGGCGGCCCGTTTTGGCGGGGGCGCGTTCGAACAGCGATTGGATGAATTTTTTGATCATCTAGGGTCAGTTTTCAATCAGCACCTTAGTCAAACAGGCTTATTACGCGCCAATTATTTTTCTGCGCATGTTTCAGCAGGCGCGTGTCTGCGTTGGTGGCCACTGGATCGCTGACTTTCTCCAGCAACGGCAGGTCGTTGATCGAATCGCTGTAGAACGTGCTGCGCGCGAAATCCTGCCAGCGGCACCCTTGCGCCTGCAACCATTGCTCGACACGCACGATCTTGCCTTCGCGGAAACTGGGCGTGCCGGCGATTCTACCGGTGAACTGACCGTTTGGCGTTTGTTCCAGTTCGGTGGCGATCAAGTGCTCGATGCCGAAACGCTGTGCGATCGGCCCGACGACGAAGCTGTTGGTGGCGGTGACGATGGCGCACAGATCGCCGTCGGCCCGATGCTGCGCCACCAGTTGCAGGGCGCTGGGGTGGATTTGCGGCGTGACCACTTCGCGCATGTAGCGGCTGTGCCAATCTTCGATTTCGGCCCGCGGATGCTGGCGCAGCGCCGCCGTCAGGAAATTCACATAGGCATGGATGTCCAGCGTGCCGGCCTTGTAGTGTTCATAGAACTCGGCATTCTTCTTGGCGAAGATCAACTCGTCCTGCACGCCCAGACGAACAAGAAAAGCACCCCATTCGTAATCGCTGTCGAAGGGCAGTAGCGTGTGATCGAGGTCGAAGAGGGTGAGGTTCATCAGTTCTGCTTTTCGCTGTTCAATAACTCCCGCACCAGCGGCAGCGTGATCGCCCGTTTTTTTTCCAGCGAATACCGGTCCAGGGCATCGAGCAGCGCCATCAGCGCGGGCATGTCGCGGCGGGTATGGGTCAACAGCCAGGGGATGATGTCGCTGCTCAGCTGCAAGCCGCGCGCGCGGGCCTGATTGTACAGGGCCGCTGCTTTTTCTTCGTCGGACAGACCGATGACTTGAAACACCAGGCCCCAACCGAGGCGGGTGCGCAAGTCTTCGCGCAGCGGCAATTGCAGCGGCGCACACGCCGCGCTGACAATCAGCGTGCCCTGACCGCTGGCGCGGATTTCGTTGTAGCGGTTGAATAAGGTTTGCTGTCCGGTGGCATCCAGCGCGCCGACATCATGCACGAGCGTGCGTCCATCGCATTGAACCATCTGACCGGGCGCAATCGTGTGTGTGCCTGCGAGCGCTTGCAGTAAATGGCGGCGGCCGCTGCCCGGCTCGCCCCACAGGGTAATGAAATGTTCGGTGCAGATGCCTTGTTCCACTTCACGCAGCAAGGCCAGCAATTGCGCATTGCGACCGGCAACGAAATTGTCCAGCGTGGGTGGTGCGGGGGAAGAAATATCGAGCGGGATTTGACGCATTACGTGAGGTGGCATTACTTGCGGTAGAAGTCGCTGGCCAGATAGGCGACACGCACATGGCGCAAGCCCACCAGCAGTGCGGCGCTGGCGGGCAGGGCCAGCAGCACGCCGAAGAAACCGAACAACTGACCGAACGCGAGCAAGGCAAAAAGGACGGCGACCGGGGACAGGCCGATGCGTTTGCCGACCAGACGCGGCGTGAGAAAGAAACTCTCGACGACTTGTCCCAGCCCGTAAATCACCGCGACCAGAATCACTGTCGTGCTGCCACCCGGTTCCAGCACAGCCGCCAGCAGCGCCAACGTCAGCCCCAGGGCATAACCGAGATAGGGAATCACGATCAGCAGGCCGGTCAGCAGGCCAACCGGAATTCCAATGCTGATGCCCGCGAGCTTGAGGGCGGCGGCGTAATAGAGGGCCAACACCAGCATCACCAGCGCCTGCCCGCGCAGGTATTGCGCCAGCAAGACATTGATCTCACCGGCAATGGCGGTTGTTTTGCCGTGCCAGCGGCGCGGGATCGAGCGTTCGCAACGCTGCATCAACTGCGGCCAATCAAGCAGCAAATAAAACAGCACCAGCGGCACGAGAAACAGCAGCCCGACCAAGGTCAACAGTTTGCCGCCACCGCCGCGCACATAGGAGAACAGCGTGGTCACAATATCTTCGCGGTTATTATCCCAATGCTCGGCAATCAGTGTCTTGATGGTGGCACTATCCCAATGCACTTGCCAGCCAAACCATTGTTCCAGCCGGGGCGCCAGCGTCAGGTTGAACCATTCAGCCAGTTGCGGCAGGCGCTCTGCTGTGAGCGCCAGCTCCTGGCGCACAATCGGCACCAGGGTCACACCCAGCAGGAACAGCGCCAGCAGCAGGATGAACAAGACCGTGGCGGTGGCAAGTGCGCGCGGCCAGTGTTTGCGCGCCAGCCATTCCACCAGGGGATTCAGCGCATAGGCCAATAGCGCCGCCAGCATAAAAGGAGTGAGTACAGACGCCAGCAGGCCCAGCACCCAGATCAGGCCCGCCGCCAACAGCAGCAAGTACAGCGATTGCAAATGACGGGGCGTGAGGTTCATCGGGTAAAATCGCGTTTTTCGAGCCGCTACTTTAGCAGGGAATTAAATGGGGTCAGACTCCATTTAATTTAACCCGATTTAATTCCCAGCCACCCAAATAGATATCATGAGCCAACAAAACAAACCTTCGCTTTCCTACCGTGACGCCGGTGTCGACATGGAGGCGGGCGATGCGCTGGTCGAGCGCATCAAGCCGCTGGCCAAGCGCACCATGCGCGAAGGGGTGATGGCGGGCATCGGCGGCTTTGGCGCGATGTTCGAGGTCAGCAAGAAATTCAAGGAGCCGGTGCTGGTGTCCGGCACCGATGGCGTGGGCACCAAGCTCAAGCTGGCGTTTCAACTGAACAAGCACGACACCGTCGGCATCGATCTGGTGGCGATGAGCGTCAACGATATTCTGGTGCAGGGCGCCGAGCCGTTGTTCTTCCTCGATTACTTTGCCTGCGGCAAGCTGGATGTGGAGACCGCCGCGACGGTCATCGGCGGCATTGCCCAGGGGTGTGAACAGGCCGGTTGCGCGCTGATCGGTGGCGAGACGGCGGAAATGCCGAGCATGTATCCCGTCGGCGAATACGATCTGGCGGGCTTTGCCGTTGGCGCAGTGGAAAAATCAAAAATCATCACGGGGCAAACCATTGTGCCGGGCGACGTGGTGCTGGGGTTGGCTTCGCACGGCGCGCACTCCAACGGTTATTCGCTGGTGCGCAAGATCATCGAGGTCGCGCAACCTGATTTGAATGCCGATTTCGATGGCCGCTCGTTGCGCGATGCCATCATGGCACCGACGCGCATCTATGTGAAGCCGTTGTTGGCGCTGATGCAAAGCATTGCAGTCAAAGGCATGGCGCACATTACCGGCGGCGGCTTGGTGGAAAACGTGCCGCGCGTGTTGCCGGAGAATGCCACTGCGGTATTGCAACGTGATGCCTGGCAGATGCCGAAATTATTTCACTGGTTGCAACAGCACGGCAATGTGGCCGATGCGGAAATGCACCGTGTCTTCAACTGCGGCATCGGCATGGTGGTGATTGTGGCAGCGGCCGATGCCGATGCTGCTATCGCGCAACTGCAGACGGCGGGCGAGACGGTCAGCCGCATCGGTGCGATTCGCGCGCGCAACGCGGGCGAACATCAAACGCAGGTGGTTTAGACAGTACAGCGATCAGTGCGGCGGATTCTGTGCCAGCACTTCCGGTCGGAAACCGATACGCACGGCGCCCCAATGCCGTCCCTTGATAAAGATCGGTAACGACAGATCATTCAACACTTCCCCGGTGTCACGCAGATAGGTTTGCAACAGGACCGGTTCCTGGTTGCGCGCCAGTCGGATGCCGACGGGGTCGTTGAAGATGCGCTTGTGACGGCTCAGACGCAGATCGTGTTCGTACTCGCCATTGGGCGGCTCCGAAAAGCTGGTGTTGTGCGAGGGAGCGTAGCCGTTGGAATCGACCGCCAGACTGTAGGCCAGGTTTTTCTTTTGCCGGATCTGGTCACCGAGTTGGCGTAGCTCCGTTTCAATGGCTTGATCGTAACTGGTGGAATAGCGCTTGGGATGGGAGCGCGGGATTTCCTGGTAATTCTGGTCAAACACATTCGTGCCGCGTTCTTGGAAACGCATCAACGCCGCCGCCACTTCGTCGCGGTAGTTTTCCGCGTGCGTCAGGATATCGTCGAAGCTGCTGTTACCGGTGCGATAGTGCGACAGCATGCACTGCACTTGCTCGGTGGAATCGCGCAGTTCCATCACATGGGTTTCGGAGGTTTTGGCTTGCTCCAGAATTTCCCGGCTGACATTGCGAATCGTGTCCGCCTGCTGGTTGATCTGGCTGTTGTATTCGCTCAGGGTTTCCAATTGCTCGCTGATGCTCTGCACCTGGGTGTTCGATTCGCGGAAGGTGTCGATGATTTCGTTGTAACTGCGGCTCGACTCGTTGATCAGCTCGCGCACCGTGGTGACGTTGTCGCTGATGGCGGCGGTTTCGTCGCGGGTGGTTTTCACCAGATCGACAATCCCGGCGGTGGTGCTGGCAATGACCTGAGTGGCGTTTTTGGTCCGTTCGGCCAGTTCGCGCACCTGGCCGGCCACCACGGCAAAGCCGCGGCCGCTGTCGCCGGCGCGCGCGGCTTCGATGGCAGCATTGAGTGCGAGCAGATTGGTTTGATCGGAAATATCGTTGATCAGCTTGACCAGTTCGGAAATTTTCTGCGAATCGGCGTGCAGGTTGCTGACGGTGCCATGGAAGTTGGTCATGCGTGAAAACACCTCTTCCATATTGCTGGCGGCATTGTTCATGCCCACCAGCGAACGCTGGGCGATTTCCACTTTCTCGTGGCTCGAGTCGGCGATCTGATGCGCCCGTTCGTTGGCCTGTGCCGCCGAAGTGCGCACCTCTTCCGAGGCGTGATAGATTTTTTCGCTCAACTGAAACTGCTGATCCGAGCGTTCTTTCGTATCGACGATCAGCTGGCTCATCTGTGCGGTGCTGACGGCGATCTTGACCGAACGTTGACGGATATCGAGAATGATTTCCCGCGTCAGATGCGTGAACGCATTCAATGCCTTGGTAAATTGATTCTCGGCAGCATTGGCTGTCGCCGGCACGGCGTCTGTATCAAGGGGCCGGTTGCTATTGGTGAGCGCCTCCAGGTGTTGCCGGTAGCTGTCCCAAAGGCTGCCAGAACTGTCAATCAATGTGAAAATGAATGCGCTGGCGCAGACCAGATTCAACCCCAACAGAAGCACCATTTGCGGCCAGCCTGGCGCGGTCAAGTAAACGCCGCCGCCATTGGCAGCAGTCAATACCACCGTCATCAGAATGATTCGAGTCATGCGATTCACAGGAGGCTCCGGGACATGTGTACCCGCCAATTATCGGTGCAACGCACACGATCTGTAGATTGAATTGGGGGGAATTCCGGGTTCAGTTTTCCGGCGGGTGGTCGTTATTCTGGCTAGGTTTTGGCCAAATCGATGGAGTCAAAGCAGATGAAAATCCAGAATGATCTTGCCGTGCAAAGTGCATCCGTGGCTTCTGTGGCGGTGCCAAGCCGTGATCATGGTTTGTTCGGGATGCTGCTGCAACAGTGCGTCAATCAGGCGTCCGCCTTCGTCAAGGCACTGCCAGGCGCGTCGCAGGCACACACTGCAGTGGCAGACAACAGTCAAGACAAAGGCGTGGCTGAATTTCAATCCACCGTGCAAAAATTCGGCGGCCTCAAATAACGCTGCACTGCTGCAGATGATGTAGTACCGCCTGCGCCAGATCGACCTGCAGGCAATCAAAGGTCTTCCTATCATCCATTCCACGTAACCAAGTCAGTTGGCGTTTCGCCAGTTGGCGCGTCGCCGCAATCGCCTTGTCGCGCATTTCCGTCGCACTGCATTTCTCATCCAGAAATTCCCAGGCCTGCCGGTAGCCCACGCAGCGGATGGAAGGCAGACCGGGATGCAAATCGCCGCGCGCGCGCAATCTCCGCACTTCCTCCAGAAAATTCCCCGCCAGCATGGCATCGAAGCGCTGCTCGATGCGTTGATGCAGCACCACGCGGTCGGAAGGTTCGAGTGCGAGGGGCAGATAGTGATGCTGCGTCGGCTGCGGCACTTGTTGCTGCAGCAATGACGACATTGGCGTGCCAGTCAGTTCATAAATTTCCAGCGCACGTTGAATGCGTTGCGCATCGTTGGGTGCCAGCCGCGCCGCGGTGGGCGCATCAACTTGCGCCAAGCGCGCATGCAGCGCGGGCCAGCCCGCGCGCTGCGCTTCCGCATCGAGCTGCGCCCGCAGCACGGCATTCGCCTGCGGCAAGACATCCAACCCCTCACGCAGCGCCTTGAAATACAGCATCGTGCCACCCACCAGCAGTGGCAGCTTGCCGCGCGCATGAATCTCGTCAATCAAACGCAAGGCGTCGGCGCGAAATTGCGCCGCCGAATAACTTTGCGCGGGGTCGAGAATGTCGATCAAGTGATGCGGTACCTGCGCCAATTCCGCTGCACTGGGTTTGGCCGTGCCGATATCCATGCCGCGATAGATCAGCGCCGAATCGACGCTGATAATTTCCACCGGCAAAGCCTGCGCCAACGACAACGCCACCCCGGTTTTCCCTGATGCGGTCGGGCCCATCAGCAGAATGACGGGTTTCATTGCCCACGCATGAAAAGTTTGTCGAGTTCGGCGATGCTGAGTTGCCGCCAGGTCGGACGGCCGTGGTTGCATTGGTCGGCGCGTTCGGTGGTTTCCATTTGGCGTAGCAGGGCGTTCATTTCGTCGAGCGTGAGCTTGCGGTTGGCGCGCACGGCGCTGTGGCAGGCCAGCGTGCCGAGCAGTTCGTGCTGGTGCTGCGTCAGCACGCGGCTGCCGCCATAGTCGTGCAGGTCGCGCAGCACGGCGCGCGCCAGTGCGGCGGCATCGGCTTGCGCGAGCAGCGCGGGGACGGCGCGCACCGCGAGTGCGGTGGGTGAGACGACGCCGATGTCGAAGCCCAGTTGTTGCAGCGTGGCGCGGTTTTCCTCGGCGATGCCAACCTCTTTCGCATCGGCCGCAAAGGTCACGGGGATCAGCAGACTTTGTACCGGCATGGCGTGGTCGGCCAGTGCCTGCTTGAGTTTTTCATAGACGATGCGTTCGTGCGCGGCGTGCATGTCGACCACGATCAAGCCGTGCGCGTTTTGCGCGAGGATGTAGATGCCGTGCAATTGCGCCAGCGCATAGCCAAGAAAATGAGCTTGCGGCCCTTCCTGCGTGGCTGGTGCAGATGTTTCGTTGAGTGCGGCCATGCTGGCGGGTTGCTGCGCAAACATCGCCACATAGTCGGCGGTGCGTTGTGCAACACCCTGATGCGTAGGCGCGGCGAAACTGGTTTGCTGCCAGGCAGGATAGTTCACTGGCGCCGGTTGCAGAGCATGTACCGGTGTGGCGTCTCCCGTCGCCTGCGCCAGCGCAGCTTGCACGGCGTGGAAAACAAATTGATGCACGGCGCGGCTGTCGCGGAAACGCACTTCCACTTTCGAAGGATGCACATTGACGTCGACCAGACGCGGGTCGATCGTCAGGAACAGCGCATAGGCCGGGTAGCGGTCGCCGTGCAGCACGTCTTCATAGGCGGCGCGCACGGCGTGGCTGAGCACTTTGTCGCGCACAAAGCGGCCGTTAACGTAGAAGTATTGTTGATCGGCGCGGCCGCGCGCTGCTGCCGGCGCGCCGGCAAAGCCTTGCAATTGCAGCGGTCCGGCACTCTGTTCAAGCGCGCGCGCATGCTGCATGAATTCTTCGCCCAGAATCGCCTGGGCGCGCTGGTGCAAGCTACCGGCCTGCCAATGCGACAGCACACGGCCGTGATGGTGCAGACTGAACGCGACTTGCGGATGCGCCAATGCAATGCGCGCGGCGACGTCCTGGCAATGGCCCAGCTCGGTCTGTTCGGTCTTGAGAAATTTGCGCCGCGCCGGGGTGTTGTAATACAGCTCGCTCGCTTCCACGGTGGTACCCGTCGCTCCGGCAGCAGGGGTGATCTGCAAATCACCGTGCAGATTGGAAATGCTGCTGGCGTGCGCGGCATCGGCGGTGCGGCTGGTCAGGGAGAATTGCGCCACCGAGGCGATCGATGCCAGTGCTTCGCCGCGAAAGCCCAGCGTGCGTACCTGCTCCAGATCGTCCAGACTGGCGATCTTGCTGGTGGCGTGGCGCATCAGCGCCAGCGGCAATTGTTCGGCGTCGATGCCGCGACCATTGTCGGTGATGGCGATGCGCTTGACGCCACCGGCGTCAAGCCGCATCTGAATTTCCGTCGCGCCCGCATCAAGCGCGTTTTCCAGCAATTCCTTGACCACTGAGGCGGGGCGTTCGACCACTTCACCGGCGGCAATCTGGCTGATGAGTTGATCCGGCAGGGCGCGTATCGGCGCGCGCAATAACGTGCTGGTGTCGGTGAGTGAGGCGGGGTGAGTCGTCATGCGGAAAATTATACCCGTGGGGTAAGATGCAGCTTCACAAAAAATGGAGAGGCAATGGAATCCGGCATGCAGATGTTCGACCTGCTACTGCATATCGATCAGTCACTGAATCTGTGGCTGGCCAATTATGGCGGCTGGGTTTACGCGATCCTGTTCCTGATCATCTTTTGCGAAACGGGCCTCGTGATTGTTCCCTTTTTGCCCGGCGATTCCTTGTTGTTCCTCGCGGGGGCAACTGCGGCCGCCCGTCCGGAGCTGCATATTGCCGTGCTGAGCGCGCTGGTGTTTGCTGCGGCAGTGCTAGGCAACACGGTCAACTACTGGATCGGCAGTTATATTGGCCACGCGGTCTATGAAAAAAACTGGCGCTGGCTGGATCGCAACGCGCTGCGCAAGACCCATGATTTTTACGAACGGCATGGCGGCAAGACGCTGGTGCTGGCGCGCTTCATCCCGGTTGTGCGCACCTTCGCCCCCTTCGTGGCGGGGATTTCCGAGATGACCGCAACGCGGTTTCAGTTGTACAACCTACTGGGCGCGGGCTTGTGGGTGTGCGCGCTGGTCGTCACTGGTTATTTCTTCGGCAACATTCCCTGGATCAAGGACAACCTCAGCATCATCGTTCTGCTCGGTTTGGCGGCTGCGGTCGGGCCGGTTGCACTGGGGGTGCTGTGGAAAGTGGGTCAGAGGTTTTTCCCTCGAAAAAAATAATTACTGTTTCTCCGCCACGACGCGCCCCTGCGCATTCATGAAGACGTGATAGCGGTTGCCATCCGTGCAGATGGCGATGTGATCGTTATCGCCTTTCGTGATCGCGCTGACCACCTGGCCGCAGGGCAGGCCCAACAGCGCGATGACGGAGGTCAGATCCTTGTTAAGCGTCGGGTCTTCTGCGGCCAATGCAGGGACGGCCCAGCCCAGACTGAGGCCGAGGGTGATGATGGTCGCCGAGCAGCATGCCTTGATCGGTGTGTCCACAGTGTTCTCCTGAGTCAAGTGAGGGTTTTGAATTTAACCGGGTCGGCCAATAGTGCCCATAACGCTTCGCGCGATGCGGCAACGGATCTTGCCAATGCGGCATCGGCATCTTGCAGTAGCGTGAGAACTTTCATGACCAGACGGTCGAACGGCGGGCGCAGATCGGCGAGTGTCGCTTTCAGACGGCCGTCGTAATAGTCGCGGAATTGCCCCAGCAGATCGTCAATCTGATTCTTCAGCGTCAGCTTGGTCATGAGGCCGATGGCCTTGGTTTCGCGCAGTTGTTGTTCCAATGCCTTCAGATCCATCGGTGGCGGGCCGGCGGGTTTCGGGGCGGCAGACGGTGTCACAGCGGGTGTTGCACTCGATGCCACGGTTGGCGCGGCTGCCTTCGCAATCTGGCGGGTGCCCGGTGACGTGGGTTTGGCGGGTGCTGCTGGCATAGTTGGCGTCGGTGATGGAGCCGAAATGGCGGCAGGGATTTCGGTGGGTGTTTCCGCCGGGACAGGCGTGGCGGCCGTAGGCGTTTGGGCCGCGACGGCGGGTGCGGGCGGAGCGACGCTAGGTTGTGCACGGTTGTCGGGTACGCGCTCGGTCGCGCAGCCTGCCAGCAACAGGCAGAACAGGAATCCTGCCGCAGGCTTGAGCGGCGTTTGCCGAACGACAGTATTGCGATGGGTCGAAATAATCCGCATGATCCCCCCATGTGTTGACGTTTGATTCAGCATAGCCTCACTTCAGGCAGGTGTCACCTTTTGACTGCCTTCGACTGCTTTCAGTTGCAAGGGTGTCGCACCGCTACCCAAAACTTCGCGGAGAAAATATTCATGGCCAGCAAACCGAGTGCATCGCATTTCGTGCCGATCCGTGGCTTGCGCTATCACGCCCGCATCTGGGGCCGCGATGGTGCGCCGCAGCTTTTCATGCTGCACGGCTGGATGGATGTGTCTGCCTCGTTCCAGTTTCTGGTCGATGCGCTCAAGCAGGATTGGCAAGTGATCGCGCCCGACTGGCGCGGTTACGGATTGTCGGACTGGACGCCGGAAGGCTACTGGATTCCCGATTATCTGGCCGACCTGGATGCGCTGTTGCTGCACTACGCGCCGACCACGCCGGTCAAGCTGATCGGTCACAGTCTGGGCGGCAATCTCGTCTGTCACTATGCGGGCATCCGGCCCGAGCGTGTGTCGCATGTGGTCTCGCTCGATGCCTTCGGCTTGCCGCGTAGCGATCCAGACAAAACTCCACACCGTTTACGCGAATGGCTCGATCAGATCAATAGCCCGCCGTCTTTCGCGCCGTATGAAAACATGGCAGCCGTGGCGGCGCGACTGCAAAAAAACAATCCGCGTTTATCTGCCGGGAAGGCCGCGTTCCTCGCGCAACATTGGGCCGAGGCATTGCCCGACGGCAGCGCACGCCTGCGCGCCGATCCCGCCCACAAGCTCGTCAACCCCATGGCGTATCAACTCGAAGAAGCGCTGGCCTGCTGGCGCGCCATCACCGCGCCGGTGTTGGTGGTGGAAGCAGCCGATTCCTTCATGCGCGGCTGGATCAACGAAGACGACGTGGGCTTTGCCGCCCGCCTGTCTGCCTTTCGCAACTTGCGGCAGAACAAGATCGATGATGCCGGGCACATGCTGCATCACGATCAACCGGAACAACTGGCGGCGCTGATTGAGGATTTTTTGATGGCGAGATAATGGGGGAATGTACTCGGCGATCAAGCCGTGAAGCGCCGACGACTCCACATCAATACAACTAAACCCAGCAAGATCAACATCCACGATGTGGGCGCGGGAACACTATGGTGACCGCCATTTAGGCCGCTCTCAGTAAAGGGGGTCGAAAAGACATTGTAATTTCCGTGTTTGTCCGGCGCATCTTCACCAAAAGCGATGGCGAAAGTGCCTTCAGGAATCCCGCTCAGCCCTATTTGCAAATAGTCGTGCTTCCCAAAACTCGAGGTGTCGAGGGCAAAGACATAAATGCCGAAATTATTTGCAGTGATCCCGTAGAGATCTGCATCCCACTCGCGCCAGTTCGCGAAGTTGTTAGAAGCGTTGGCCCCAGTCAGGTGGAGCAGGTCATCGTACACTTCCTGGCCTGAACCCATCAAACCCTTGAAGCCACTGCCACCCAAGCCATAACTGAAGGTGCCGAAAGAAAAGCCAATGGCGGACGACACGCCACCGTGAATCAGAGACGCGGAAGTGACCGCGCTACTGTTCAATAAATGTGATCCGGCGGCACTACTGTCATTTGGCACACCGAAAATCAGCAGCACCGGATCGAGCGCTGCGGCAGCCCCGCCAGAATTCTGGTAGATGTCCAGTGTGGATGAAAATGGATTCACTTCGCCCGCATAGAGTGGGCAGCCTCCGGTAGCGCAAGGCGTTCCATAACCGGAACCGATATGCAGGGTGGCGCCCGCCCATGCCGTTGAGATGCCACATGCAAGGGAAAGCAATAGACTAATTAAATATTTTTTCATATTTATCCTGCTCTGCGAAAACTCCCTGGACGGGATTTTTATGTATTGAGATGTTCTACTGTTAGTTATGCATTATCCATACCAGGATTTAGGTTTATTTTTTCTTTCAATGACTTAGGTCGCCTCCTTGGGATTGGGGCTGATTTCTTTGGTCGGATATGTAATAGTCTTCGACAGTCAGTATTTTTTACCGTATGTGGCAGGGGCTGCGCGGCGGTTGCGGAGTGTGTTGTCCGGCAACGCACGCCCCCACACGCTACTTGCTCTGCGCGCGCCAGCGTTGCAGGTATTCCGTGACGGGTGTGGGTGCGACCATTTGCGGCAGCGATTGCTGGAGCGGGTGTTTTGGGCCCGCTTCTTTCGCATCTTCTTTTTCCCAGGCGTCGACCAGGGTGCTGGCTTTTTCGAACGCTTCGGGAAAGCTCTGGCTTTGCGGTAGCGCTTCCTTGAAAAAAGCGCGGCCGAAATAAGTGAAATCGTTTTCATCGGCGCAGCCGAATGAGGTGCGGTCGCCGCGCGCGGCGGTGATGATGAGGGTGTGATCGTCCTTGAGCGGATCGATGAAGCCGCCGGAATAGCAGGCGGAGATCAGCACCACTTTCCAGCGGATGCCGCTGTCATGCAGCAGCGCGCCCAGCTCGTCGGCGCGCAAATCCGGCAGATCGACGCCGCCTTGATTCAGCGTCAGCTCATGCTGGCGTGAACCGTGGCTGGTGAGAAAGAGGAACAGGATGTCGTGTTCCTTGTCCATGCGCTCGGCGATTTTTTGCAATGCGGTGCGCAGGCTGATGCGCGTGGCCATCGGTGCGGTATCGGCGGTACTGCGGCTGTTGATCAACGCCACCGAGCGGCCTTGCGTGCCGAAGTCATGGTCGAACTGGTTTTTGACAAACGTCACTTCACGCCGGAAAACTTCCTGGCTGCCATCGCCCGCCACCGCGAGCAGATAGAGATTGATCCGCTTCGGATCATGCGGTTTGATATCGGCCAGCGCTGCATCGAGCAATGCGGGTTGACTGTACAAGGCTCGCTCGATGGCTTGCCGGGTGGCTGGATCATCCGGGATCGCATCCGCTTCCAATGCTTCATCGGCGAGGCCCACAGCCGCCGTGGTGGTGTCCATGCCGGCTTCGGCAACGTCGCGTACACCCCAGCCCAGAATGAACCCGCCTATCAACAGCACCAGTGCGACGACAACGGCGAGCAAACGCGTGCGAATATTTTTCATATCAGAAGGGGTGCAGAGTCAGCGTGCCAGGGGCGCTTGCTTGATCCATTGACGAATGGCTTCCATAGTTTCTTTCTCGATGCCATTGTAGCCGTGATGGGCAAAGGCTTCGCACGCATCGCCGGTGGAAATGCCGCCTTCCATGACAATGAATTCATTGCCGTATTTTTCATGGGCGTGCTGGGCGGAGGCAAAGGGCGTCACGCGGCATTGATCGTCGCGGTGATGCACGACCAGCTGACGGTTGCTGAATTTTTTGGCGTCGAAGAAATAGATTTCGTTCATCGACGAAGTATGAATTTCGCCTGCGATGCGATGTTCCAGATAAGCGGCCAGCTTGATCGTTGAGGATGTGCCGCGGCTGGTGCCCATCAGATAGATCTGCGCAGCGGGGAAGCGGGCCGTGATGTCGTCCAGCAGTGCCTGGATACGTTCTTCGCTGCCGGTGGTGTTGGTAACGACCGTGGCCAGTTCATCGTCGATCAGAAATTTGCGCGCCCGCACCAGAAAATTCCCGCGCATGCCGTATACCAGTTTGCCATCGTCCAGATGTGGGTCGACGATGCCCGCGCCGCCCGGAAACAGGATGACGATATAGCGCGGCGGGAGCGTCTGGCTGCTGAGAATATAGGGAACAGATTCACCGTTGGCGTAGTGCGCGCTGGTGATGAGCGCATCTTGCGCCAGACAGGGCCGCGCAATGAATCCTGCGAGCAGACCCAGCAGCAGCGTAGTACTGCGGAACATGGGCATAGAGAAGGGCAAGCGAAACTCTTTACAGGAGGGAACGTGGGCGCGCTGCGGCGGGCAGATCCACGCGCGCCAGTTTCGATTTGGCCAATGGTGGATTCTTGGCGAAGTAACGTTTGATGCCCGCGAGAATCGCGTCGGCCAGTTGTTCCTGATAGGCATCGTCGTTCAGGCGCGCTTCTTCCTGCGGGTTGCTGATGAAAGCGGTCTCGATCAGGATGGAGGGAATATCCGGCGCCTTGAGCACGGCAAACCCCGCCTGCTCCACCTGCGCCTTGTGCAGGTCGTTGATCTGCCCCAGTTCACCCAGCACGGCCTGGCCCACTTTCAGGCTGTCATTGATTTGTGCGGTGGTGGAAAGATCAAGCAGCACCGAGGCGAGCTGCTTGTTTTGCGTGTTGATGTTGACCCCGCCGATCAGGTCGGCGGCATTTTCCTTGTCGGCCAGCCAGCGCGCGGCGGTGCTGCTGGCGCCGCGTTCGGACAGCGCAAACACCGATGAGCCCCGCGCATCCGGGCGCACAAAGGCATCGGCATGTACCGAGACAAACAGATCGGCCTGCACGCGCCGGGCTTTTTGCACGCGTACATTCAGCGGCACAAAGTAATCGTCGTCGCGCGTCAGCATCACGCGCATATTCGGTTCCTGCGAAAACTTTTTTTGCAAGCGTTGGGCAATCGACAGCACCACATCTTTTTCGCGGCTGCCGCGCCGTCCGATGGCGCCGGGATCTTCGCCGCCGTGGCCAGGGTCGAGCGCAATCGTGATCAAGCGCTTGACGTTCTTGCTGTTTGCGTCGGGTACCTTGTCGGTTTGGGTAATCGCTGGCGGTGTTGCATCGCTGCTGTTGCCGGGCGACGCGGCATCGGGCGCGAGCCGCTTGTCTTGCAGCAGCGCCAGCAAGGGATCGAACGGGCGCACCGGGTAGAGGTCGAGCACGAGACGGTGCCGATACTCGCCCACCGGTTCCAGCGAAAACACTTGCGGGCTGATCTCTTCTTTCAGATCGATCACCAGCCGCACCACGCCGGGCCGGTTCTGACCCACGCGCACTTGCTGAATGTAGGGATCGTCGGGCGTGATCTTCGACACCAGTTCGCGCAGCGCGTCGTTCAGTTGCAGTCCTTCGATATCGACCACCATGCGCTGCGGATTGGCGAGCATGAAATGCGAAAACTTCAACTCGTTGTCGTGCTCCAGCGTAACGCGGGTGTAATCCTTGGCGGGCCAGACGCGCACCGCCAGCACCTGCGCCGCATGCGACAGACCGGGGACGCAGACCGACAACAGCAGCACCGCACTGCTGCCCAGCACGCGACGGCGCGCGGGCGAGGCGGGTGCGTTCAGCGGGTCGGTGCAATCTGGTCCAGACATTTTTTTCCTGTTGCTGTAGATGCGGAGAGCGTCAACACACGGCCCGTGCTTGTTGCATCGACCGGCCAACTCAGGCTGAGTTCCAGATCGGGTCGGGGGAGCAGTTCGCCCGCCCGTTCCGGCCATTCGATCAAGGCCACCGCCGAACCATTCAGATATTCGTCGAAGCCCGCATCCAGCCATTCATCCGGGTCAACGAACCTATAAAAATCAAAGTGATAGAAGTATATGCCAGAAATTACGTAAGGTTCAACCAAAGTGTAAGTCGGGCTTTTGATGGCTCCGGTCACACCCAGGCTGCGTAGCAAGGCGCGCACCAGCGTCGATTTGCCCGCGCCCAGATCGCCGTGCAAAAACACCACCATGCCCGGCTGCAATACAGCGCCCAAGCGCTGCGCAAAGGCTGCGGTCGCGGCTTCGTCAGGCAAAGTCAGAGACAGGGAATCGGACATAATGGCTGCATGAATCAAGACTACGATTGGCCAGCGCTGGCACAGGTGATCAAGGCCTGGGGGCGCGAACTCGGGTTTGCGCAGATCGGCATTTGCGATACCGATCTGTCGCGTGCCGAACCGCAATTCCAGGCTTGGCTCGCGGCCGGTTACCACGGCAGCATGGATTATATGGCCGCCCACGGCAGCAAGCGCACGCGCCCGGCTGAGCTGGTGCCCGGCACGCTGCGTATCATCACGGCGCGGCTGGATTATCTGCCGGTCGGCACGCCGGACGAATGGGTCGATCTTTCCTGGCAACGGGTTGGACAGAAGGATCAAGCCTATCTCTCGCACTACGCGCGCGGCCGCGATTATCACAAGGTCTTGCGCGCACGCTTGCAAACGCTGGCGGAAAAAATTTCTGTCGAGGTGGGTAACTTTGGCTATCGCGTGTTCACCGATTCCGCCCCCGTGCTGGAAGTGGAACTCGCGCGCAAAAGCGGCCAGGGCTGGCGCGGCAAGCACACGCTGATGCTGAATCGCGAAGCCGGGTCGATGTTTTTTCTCGGCGAAATTTATACCGATCTACCTTTGCCGGTGGATGCGCCCGTCACCGAACATTGCGGCAGCTGTCAGGCCTGCATCGACGTCTGCCCGACCCAGGCCATCATCGGCCCTTACAAGCTCGATGCGCGCCGCTGCATTTCCTATCTGACCATCGAATTGAAGGGCAGCATTCCGGTTGAGCTGCGTCCGCTGATCGGCAATCGTGTGTATGGTTGCGACGATTGCCAACTCGTCTGCCCGTGGAATAAATACGCTCAGCGCGCCGTGGTACCCGACTTCGCCGTGCGCAACGGCCTGGACAGCGCCAGCCTGATCGACCTGTTCGCCTGGAGCGAAGCAGAATTCAATCAACGTTTAGAAGGCAGCGCCATCCGTCGCATTGGCCACACGCAATGGCTGCGTAACCTCGCTATCGGTCTGGGTAATGCTGACACCACACCGGAAATAATTTCCGCCCTGCGCGCGCGCAGTGATGACGCTTCACCATTGGTGCGCGAACATGTGCAATGGGCATTGGCTCGGCATGATGCTGTGAAGATATAGCGGCAGAGAAATTTTCATCCCCCTCTCCCTCCGGGAGAGGGGCTAGGGGTGAGGGAAAGCGGTGCCTGAATCGGCACCCTCCTTGAATCGTAGACCGTTGGCCCTCACCCGGCCCTGACCAGCGACTTGGCGCGAGCTTTTTGCGCCTAGTCGATTGGCCATGCAGGGCACGGGCCACCCTCTCCCGCTGATGCGGGCGAGGGAGATTCGGTAGATTAATTTTGCAGCAGTGCTAGATAAAAAATCTTTGCCTTCCTCTGCGTTCTCTGTGTACTCTGTCTCATAAGGGAACTCCGACTTGCTACCGCTAAAGCGGGTGCAAGATCGTAAGTCTCAAAGACCGGCCGACGAAGGTTTGAAGAAAGTGTGGTTGGGCACGAAGTGAGCGTGCCGAGATTACATCCCAGCCCACGCTTGCTGAAACAACTTGATCATGAAGGAGAGAATGATGAAAAAATGGGTGATGTTTTTTTGTGCCGGTTTCTTGGCTGTCGTGAGCATTGCAGTTCAGGCACGCGGCGGCCCTGGCGGGCCCGGTAGTGGACCCAATGGTGATCCTGGCGGCACCTCCTCGCAACACATCAGTAACGCAGGCATGAAAAACACCAACGGCCCCAATGCGGCTGATCGTGACAAGGGGCGTGCGCGCGCCGAAGACAGAAAGAACCGGCATGGAAAGGCTCATGCCAAATCAGGCAAGCACCACCATAAGAAAAAACATCATCGGTCGGCGAAACATAAAACCGATGCAGGTGAATAAACCTGTGAAGGTGGATACGCTGCACACTTTGAATTTCAGTGCCGCAAGGAGACCCCCATGCCCTTCGATCCCGGACTCGCCGCGCGGCTGGATGAACTGGTCGCCGATCGCTTTGCACACATCGCCAACCTCGCACCGAAAAAAATGTTCGGTGGCATCGGTTATATGTTGAACGGGAACATGTGCTTCGGCATCTACAAAGACATGCTCATGATCCGCGTCGGTGAAACCACCGCCGCCAAAGTTCTGCAAGAAAAACACGTTCGCCCGATGGACCTCACCGGCAAGATCATGAAAGGCTGGGCCACCGTGCAACCCGAAGCGATGGTGGAAGACCAAGACCTGGAACGCTTTTGCAGCTACGCGGTGGATTTTGTTTCGACGCTGCCGGAGAAGTGATCGACGACGATGTTATAGATGTATCGTCTCCGTCGCTTCAGGGCGTTTAATCATTAGGGTGAACAGGATGGATATCAGACAGGCTCGGATACTAGGAACCGTTTGGCTATTGGCTTGGCTTCCGCTCGCTTATTTGTTGCTTGTGTCCTGGCAGCCGATTCAACTATCCAATTATTCTGAGTTGATCAATGAGATCGTGGAACCCATGGGGCGAGAGTGGGCGCTTGATTTGGTGCTCACGAGCTTCGGTATTCTTGCCGCCCTCTTGCTTCTTGTTGGCAAGCGAGTGTGGCTAGGCTTCGGTGTCGTTGTCACGGGCTGGTACTTATCGCAGCATCACTTGACGCCGATTTACGACATTTTTGTGCGCGATGCATCTTCTGTTGGAGATGTTGTCCATCGGATCAATGTCATGAGCAAATATCCAGTAATGCTTGCGTCAGTTATTTATTTCGACATCTTGTTTCCCGCACTGTGTCTCTGGGTCATGGTTTTTGCGGGTTTGTCGTTACGATCACAGAGAACTATTGGATGAAAAATTAAATGGAGTCTGACCCCATTTAATTTTTCGCTCAGTAAGGCGTCCCATCCCAGTGATTAAACTGCCACTGGCCGTTGACCATGATTGCTTGCAGATCATCGTCGGGATAGGTGACTGTGTCGCCCGCCGTGCGGTCGCCCACTTCCAGGTAAACCACCTCTTCATCCGAACGATTTAGCAGATGGTGTCCATCTCCCGTCCCCGCCTTGAAGCCCGCACACATGCCCGGCTGCAACTGCGTCTCGCCCGCATTCGTAACTAGCACGGGGTTGCCCTGCAGCACGTAGATGAACTCGTCCTGCAATGCATGCGCATGGCGCAGCGCGGAGATTGCGCCCGGCGCGATGTGTGTGAGATTGACGCCGAAGTTGGATAGCGCAAACACATCACCCAGCGGCCTTTTCTCTCTGCCCGCCAGCCGCGATGCAAACGGTTCCGGGGCGAGGGAACGCTTGGCACGAGGGGGGACGTCTTCTGCGATGACGGCGATGGGTTTCGAGTGGTCTGTCACGATGGCACCTTTCCCTTGATCGCATTCGCCCGCGCGCTAATGGTGATGCGGCCCGCAGCATCTGTCGGCAGTCGTGCGCGCATGCGCGCTTTGAGAAGCGCGCGATCTTCAGCCGTCATTGCCGCGAGCCTGGCGCTGACGTTCGGCCCGCCCAGGATGGTGGTCCAGTAATCGTCAATATCGGCAAAGGTGCGTTGCACGGTGATCTCCCGCGTTGCAACGGCCTGCAAACCCGCACTCGTCCACAGGCGCAGCATCTCATCAATGCGCGACGCATCGGCACTTGGCGCTGCCGGCACTTCAATGCCCATCTCAAGCATTTCAGCCAGCAACGCCGCGTAAGGAAAACCGCCGCCATCCATGTCCCACGCATAGGCCGTCACCGCGCCGCCCGGGCATACCACGCGCGCCATTTCGGCCACGCCCCTGGCTGGTTCGGGCACAAAGAAAATCACCAGCGGCATCACCGCTGCGTCAAAGCTGTTGTCGGGGAAAGGCAGCGCCATTGCATCGCCCAGAGAAAACTGCGCCACTCGCGCCACGGCCCGCGTGCGCGCAAAAGCCAGCTGCGCTTCGGATGGGTCGATCCCCGCAACGGCTGCAGGCGCACACCGCTCAACCAGTAATTCGGTAAACGCCCCATTGCCGCAACCCACATCCAGCCAACGCAGACCCGCCTTCGGGGCCAGCCAGTCAAGAAAAGTTTCACCGGCAAGCTGACTCCACTTGCCCATGTAGCGTTCGTAGGCAGCTCCATCATTGAAGCGGATTTGGTTTGTTTGCATTCGGAGTTTCCTTTGGGCTGCCCCAATTATTTCGTGTGGTGGTTGTCGACAGCAACTTTGTAGGGTGAGCAACTTATTGCCCACCCTTGTATCTTGTTCACTGTGATGATTAGCTATTATCACAAGAGGTGAAGAGAGCTTGGGCCCACCCTGAGGATGGGAATCTTGTCGCGTAGATGAAGCCCTTCACCTCACCTTCCACAC
>SCTK01000024.1 GCA_004298905.1 Burkholderiaceae bacterium
TCGCGAGGATCGACGCGAGCGACGCAATGGCGGTGGTGAGGCGCTGCGCGATGCGCTGCAACCGACCATTCAGACCAGAGCTGGCCGTGTCCGACGCCGGCGCGGTCTCGGTGAGCGCCCCGAGGTACGTGATCTGCGTGTCCTGCTTCGCCGCGGTCGCCCCACCACCCGACGACGACGCCGAACCGCCACCCCCACCACCCACCGTCTCGTCGGCGCTGCCCGCCTGCACGGTGTACGCCATGGCCGTGCTAGCGATCAGCTTGACGACGGCGGTCCCGTCACGGTTGGCGTCCGCGTCAGGGAAGTGCACCGCCCCGGAAACCGGAATGCAGTCGTCACCGCCGACGGTCGGGACGACACCATCGGTGCGGACCCAAATGTCATCGCCGGACTCGCTGCGGTTGACGACCCACACGCCGAGCAGCGCGTCGGTGACCGTGACGGTGGCCACGGTGTCGGGGGTGAGCGTGTCGCTTTTACTCGTCGCCACCGGGGGCCTCCGTCGAGGGCTGTGCGGGCATGGGGGCGGGCCCGGCCGTGTCGCGCCAGCCGGGCCCGAGATAGGTGCGGGGAGTGCCTATTCGGCGGTGGTCTTCTTCGCCGTGGTCTTCTTCGCCGGGGCGCGCTTACGCGGCGCCGGGTCCGTGTCGGCCTCGTCGCTTGCCGGGTCCACCTCGGGGAGCTGCTCGCCGGCCTCGTCACCGTCGGCCGGGTCGACCTCGGGGAGCTGCTCGGCGGTGGTGACCGGCTCGGCCTCACCCGCCGCGTTGTCTGCGGTGGCCGCGCCCGCCGGCAGGTCGCCGCCGTTGTCGAGGTCCACCGCGGGTGCGGCGGTGGTGCCGCGGGACAGCACCCCGTCCGGGGACGGGTTTTCCATGTCGTGCATCGCCTGGGCGCGCAGCGCCCGCGTGTCGGTCGGCTTGTCGCCGCTGGTCCGCGACAACACGCCGCCGTGCAGCTTCGCGGAGTCGGCCGCCTGCCGGTCGAGTAGCTCATCCTGCGTGGGCCCGGCCGGGCCACCATCGCGGGACAGCACCCCATCCGGCGACGCCGGCGACGTCTCGCTCACCAGCGGCACGTCGACGGTGCGCGGGTTGGCCGGCTCGTAGTGGGTGAGAGTCACCCCGGGCGGGGTGTCGCCATGCTGCGACGTCGCTTCGGCGGCGGCCCGCTCGGCGGTCGCGGCGGCCTTGTCCGCGGCGTCCTGCGCCCGGGCGGCGGCCGCGGCCTCGATGGACGCGCGTTCGGCGGCGGCACTGTCAGCGGCCCGCGTGTCCACGTGGTCGCTGTCGTCGTCGATCCGCTCCCAGTTGCGCAGGGCCTCCAGCCGCGGGTGCGGCGCGGCGAACCGCCGGACGTCGCCGGTGTTTTCGTTGCGGTATGCGTACACGATTCGCTCCTGTGTGGGCGCGGGGTCAGTCGGCGTCTGGCAGGGGTGGGGGTGTTGGTGTGCCGCGGCGGGTTGCCCCGTGCGCGGTCCCGCCGCAGCACACCAACCGGGGGAGGGTGCGGGGCTTTGTTAGGCGGGCGCGTCGACCTCGAAATCGACCTGCACGAGGATGTCGGTCGGGCTGCCGGCGGTCGAGGCGATCACGATGGCCAGGGCGTTGAGTGCGGTCACCGCGGCGTTCTGCACGGTCGTGGTGCCGGCCCACGCGCCAGTGCTCGACGTCAGCGCCGAGGCGAGGACGTTGCTGCCGCCGTTGGTGACCTGCACGGTGGCGCCGGTGCCGCCGGTGCGGTATACGCGCACGCCGCGGATGTGGCCGGCCTTCGGGGGCTTGGCGAGCTGGTAGGTGCCGTCGGCGGTGATACCGAAACGGTGCAGCATCTGCGTGCGCTGCGTGGTCAGTACGACGTCACCGGCGTGACCATCGACGGTGTTGACCTTGTAACCCATGGCGGAACTGTCCTTTCAGGACAAGGGGAATGCGGGCGGATGTGGGGGTGTGAGGCGGCGCCAACGCCGGGGGTGCTTTGGCGCCGCCTCGGCTCACCGGCGAGGGGTCAGGAAACGTCCGCGCCCTTGATGAGGCAGGCACGGTTCGCGTCGATCGTCTTGACGCCGTACAGGCAGTCGATCGACACGACGTCCTGCTTCTTGTCCATGTCGTAGTCGTAGATCACACGCAGGCCGTAGCCCTTGTAGCCGGCGATGGCGGCGTTGGCCGCACCGCGCGGAAGCGCGAGCGGCCTGGTTGCGAGCGCGAACGCGGTCTTGTGGAACGTCACACCGACCTCAGTGGTGCTGTTGCCGGTGGTCTGCGCCGGGACGGTGATGTTGTTGGTTTCGAACGGATCGAACCCGAACAGCCGGGCACCGAGGCGCGCCTCCTGAAGGCCGAGCGTGTCGCCGCGCTCGTTGGCCTTCTGGAGGATGTCGGCCTTCATCCACTCCGCGCTCATCACGGGGCCGACGGCGGCGTAGCGCTGCGACGCGGGCACCTTGTTCTGAGTGAGCACCCGCCGGGCTGCGATCAGAGAGTTCGGGCTGGACCACAGTTCGCCCGAGGTCGTGCCGATCTCGTGGGTGATGTCGTCGCGCAGCGCGAGCAGGTCACGGTCGATCTTCTGCGCGATGGCTTCCATGGCCGGCACCAAGAACTGCTCCGAGAAATCCTCGACCTTGAGGGTCAATTCCTCGGCCGTCACCGCGAACGAAACGTCGGCGAAGTGGTTCAGGACCATCGGGACGCCCTGCTCCGTCGCGTCCTGCACGGTGATGCCGTCGGCGCGCACGTACTCCTGCGCCGTGAACGTCGGGGGCTTGCGGATCGTGATGGTGTCACCGACACGGCCGGCGAAATCGGCCTCGTAGTCGCGGTACACCAGCGACGCCATCACGCAGGTCTCGTACAGGGTCGCCAGCGCCGACTGCGCGATGACGCTGGGCGTCAACAGGGTGTTACTCATGCGGGGTCACTCCTCCTGGGGTTACCGCCCGCGGCTGTCGCGCAGCCGTTTGCGGTGGTCGTCGACGGTCATTGCCTCGGGATCGGTTGCTGCGCCGGGCCCGCCGGCGAAATCGCCACCGCTTGGTACTGGTGGTGGTGCAGGTGCTGCGGGTGGTGCGGGGGCCGCCGGCGCCAGGCTGGCGGCCCTCAGTGACGGGTCTTCGCTGACCGCCTGCGCGATGACGGCGGAAAGCTGCTGATCGAAATCCGTAGCGGCCGGGTCGAGCGCGTCGACTTTCGCCATGATTCGGCGCGAGTCGGTCAGCCGCGTCGCGTCGACGCCGGCACTCTGCGCGGCACGCCACGTGGCCAGCTCGACCTGCGTCGCGCGGTGCTGCGCCTGCGTCGCGCTGATCTGCTCGGTCAGTTGCTTGACCCGTTCCGCCGGGTCGACCGGCGCGTCCTCGGCCGGGGCGAAGCCGAACAGCTTGCCGATCCCGTCGAGCCATTCGCGTTTCTGCGCGTCGGCGGCTTCCTCGGCGGTCTTCGCCTTCACCCGGTGGTCGCCGGACTCTCTGCGGAGTTCGTCGATCAGCTTGCGGGCGCCCGGGGGCAGGTCTTCGACGCGCCAGTCCTGCCCGTCCCCACCCGCAGCAGGCGGCGTCGCGGGCGGTGGTGTGGCGGGCTGCCCCGGCGGTGCCGGCGCTGGCGCCGGTGGGGCGGGGGGCGGCTCGGGTGGTGCGGCGAACGTCGGTACGGCCAGCGGCTGCGCGGGTGCCGGCGGCGCCGGCGGCTCGGCCGGTGCGGGGGGCGCTACAAACGCCGGCGCGGCGGGTGCTGCGGGTGCGGTGGTGGCTGGCGCGCCCGGCGCCGCCGTGGTGGTGTCCATTGCTTGTGCCCTCCCGGGGCGATTCGGTGATTGGCGCGCCAGGCGCCCGGAAAACACGCAGCGACCCGCCCCGGGGGTTGGCAATGACGAAGGCGGGCCGCTGGTGGCTTATTGGTGTCCTGTGTGGACAGTCGTGGGGGTCAGTCGTTGTACGACACGCCGCGCGGCGGGCGGCGCCGCAGATACGCCGACACCCACGCCCTGGCGAGCGCCCGGTCGCGTGGGGTGCCGCTGGCCGGGTGGGGGCAACTGGTCACGTCGAGCCCTTGCCCGGCGGCGAAACTGCCTGCGGTGCGGGCGGCGGCCAGCTCAACCGGCGACGGGCCCGCGGGTGCGATTGGTGTGGTGCTCATACGCCGAAATCCCTGCCGTTGCCGGAAAGCCGCGTCATTTCCGCGGCCGCCTTGTCCGCGCGGCGCCCGAGAACCTGCGCTTTGAACTGCGTATAGGTCAGCCGCGGGTTGTCGTTCCACCACACTTTGAGGTCTTCGCTGGCCCATTTGCGGGCCCGCGCCGCGTTGCCGCTGAACAGGTCACGCGGGTTGATGCGGGTGTGCTCGCCTTCTTTCGTGAGCATGTGCCCGCGGGTGAACTCCTCAGCGGCGAGGTAGGCCAGGGTGACGTATTCGTCGTAGTGGCGGCGTACCGCCGCGTCGAGGGTTTCGCCGGCCTGCCGGTCCACCGCCGAGGCGCGTTCCTGCTGCCGCAGCGTCTCGGGGTCGAGGTGGTGAACTTCGGCGTACGCCTCGACGTAGTCGTAGCCCCGCGCCATGAGCGCGTCTATGCGCGCTTCCTGCTCGGGGTCGGTGTCGCGCCAGTGCAGCGGGGCCGACGTGTCCGGCCCGTCGGGGATGCCGGAATGCGGGGCGGGGGTGTGTGCGGCTTGTTCGCGGCGGGTCAGCTCATCCCACACGCGTTGCGACGCGTCGGGGTCGAAACCGTACCGGGTCAGCATGTCCAACAGGCTGTTTTCGTCCACATTGGACAGGTCTTGCGGCAGGGGCGGCAGGTGCTGCGCGGCGTCGGCCTCGCGGCGCCACATTTCGGTCTGCGCGAGGTTCGCCGTGTTGAGGTCGCCGGCGTTGACCGCGGCGGTGTAGTGGTCGGCGAGGTCGGCGTCGGTCATGTCGTGCAGGCGCGGCCCGGTGGCGGTGACCGTGCCGGCGGCGTTGACGGCGGCCATGCGTTCGGCGAGCTGCTCGGCCCGCGTTCCTCGAGGATTGCCTTGGCCGGGTGGCGGGGCGGGGACGCTCGGGTCGGCCGGCGCGTTGCCGTGCGCCTCGATCTGCTGCGCCCGGTGCGCGATGCGGTCCGCGCGCCCGTGCGGGGCGAGCGTGGCGGGGTGGGCGGCGTAGTACAGGGCGGCCCGGACCGCGCCGTGGCGGGCCCCGTGGCACTCGCACTGGCATACGTGGCTGGTGGCGGTTTCACACTCGAATGAGTGCGGGTGGGGCACCATCGGCGGCGGCCTACTTTCGGCGTCGTGGGGTGCGTGGTGGTGGCGCCCACCCACCGTCGAGCGTTGCCTGGTCGGGTACGCCCAGCTCGGCGGCGAGGTCGTCGACCCGGCCGCGGGTCGGTACGTGCCCGGCGCCGATCTGCTCGCGGTAGCGGATGCGTTGCAGGTCGTGCGCGGCGGTGTGCTCGCCGAGCGCCGTATCCCACGCCCGTACTTTCGCGGCCGCCACACGGCGGGCGGCGTCGGTGAGGGCGGCGGCTTCGCGTTCGCGCCAGGCGCGGATCCCGCGCTCCAGGTAGCGCTGCCGCTGCCGGGCGGCGTCGCCTTCGGGGTCGGGTTTCGCTGCGGCGAGCCGCGACACGCCGGGCCGGTACTCCCGCATGGTGTGGCGGCAGTTCGGGTGAAACAGCCCGGCGGCCATGGCGTCGGTCAGCGTGGCGGCGACCTCGACGGTGACGGGCCGCCCGTCGCGGGCGTGCACTTCGGTTACGGTGCCGGCCGAACCGGTCAGGGCGAGGATTTTGCGCTCCCACGGGCGGCACATTTCGCATTCGCCGGCAACGTCGTCAACGGACACCAGCCGCACCCCATGGGCGGTGAACTCGTCGACCTGCCCGGTCAGTGCGGCCCGCAGCGCGGCGGTGCGGGTGGCCATCTCCACATACGTGTGCAGGCGCCAACGGTGGCCGCGCACGTCGGTGAAGCCGGTTACGCCTTTGTCGGACAGGCGCGCCCACGCGGCTTGCGCGGCCTGCCTGCGCGACGCGGCGCCGGTGATGTGCCGGGCGGTCGCGCCGGCGATGGCCTGCCGGTACAGGCTCATGGCTTGCGGCAGGATCGCCGAGTGCACCGGCTCCAGCTCCCGCACGATCGCGTCGGCCAGGGCTTGCACGCTGCGGGCGCGGGCGGCGACAAGGTGCTCAGTGATCCGGGCGGGCGCTGCCAGGCCGGAGGCGGGGAACATGTGCTGCGCGAGTTCGGCGATGGCGTCGGCGCGGCCGGCCCGGTACGCGGCGGCGACCGTGGCGCGCAGATCCCGCGACCCGGTGGACACCAGGGCCGTCACGATCGCTTGCGCGGCTTGGCGCAGGGCCGACGTTTCGGCGAGCTTTTTGCGGGCCCAGTCGGACGCGTCGAGGCCGGTCGCGAGGCGGCGGGCGAGCATTCGCAGCAGCGCGGTTTCGGCTTCGCGGTAGATCGACGCGGCGGTGGCGGCGATGTCGTCGACGCGGTGGACGTCTACGGGCACGGGGGCAGGTGCTCAACTTGCGGGGTGCCACCGCTGCACCGGTCCCGGTTGATGCCGATCTGCACGGCGATCGTGACCGCCTCGGCCGGGTCGACGGCGCTGTACCTGGTCAGCGCGTCCAGCGCGCCGATGGCGGGGCCCTCACCGGAGCCGAGCGCGCCCATGCCGTCGAGGTGCGCGATCGCACCCATGTGGGTCAGGGTCCATAGGCGGCCGCAGGCGCCGAGCAGCACGCGGCCGGCCATCTGCCCGTCTTCGGTGAGGTGTGCGCCCATCGCGATCCGGCTCACTTTGGCGGCGATGGTGTGCGCCCAGCCGAGCATTTCGCCGGCGTACTGCGGCGGTTCGGTGATGGTGAGGTGCGTGGCCGTTTCAGCGACGAGCCCGGCAAAGCCGGTGAAGCCGAGCAGTACCTCGCTTGTGCCGGCGGGGTGGCGCAGGATCTTGACCGCGCCGAGGACGGGCCGTTCGTAGACGTTGGTCAGCTCGTCGGCGCCCATCCATACGTGGCCGCCCCTTGCCAGGGCCACAATCGTCGTCACGACACACCCCCGAGTATTTCCGTGACAAATGGTTGCGCAATTCGTGAGGTGTGGGTAACGTCGCGTTCGTGCGGGGCGTTGGGTCCTGCTGAACCGGGAGGGGGCACCCGATGACCACCATCACGACCCGCGCCGACCTGTCAACGCTCGAAACCACCGTGCACGGCACCGTCATCGACGGCCGCGACGTCGGCCAGTACGAGCCGATGGGCCAGGGCCCCGGGCACTCGCATTCGCTGTACAACGTGGTCGGGTACGCGGTGCGCCGTACCGTCGCCGACGGCGTGGTGTTGTGGCGCGGCGAGGGCCCCGACGCGGTGTGCGGGTACGACACGGCCGCGTACGCCGGCTCGGCGTCCTACGGTCTCGCGCTCGCTGACGCCCGCCGGTACCGGGTGACCGGCAACCCGGGCCGTTCGTGGGCGGTCGTCGACATGCTGTACGGCTGCGGCTGCCGCGGTGGCCGCTAGCGTTGAGAGCAGCTCGGGGCCGCCCGCGAACGCCTTTACTTGGCTTTCCGGGCGGCCTTCTTGGTGCCCTTCGCGGCGAGCGCGGCCATGCCGGCGGCGCCGTACTTCTTACGCCCAGCCGTAGCAGCGATGGCGGCCGGGTTGCTCGCACCGGATGCGGCTGCGGACTTCGCGACTGCGGCGAAACCCGAGTACGTGCCCGCCGCCTTAGCTGCCGTCACTTTCTTCGCCACGGTCGCCGCCGCGCTCGCCTTCTTCGCCGGCGCGGCTTTCTTCGGCGGTGTGCCCATCATGCGCCCCCATTGGATACGGCGGCGGGCTGCTGCCCGTCGGCCGGATTGTTGTTGCCGAACGGGTCAGCGTTGGGGTCGCCGGGCAGTGTCTGCCCCGGCTGCGGCACGTGCGCCGCACCGACCTCGGCCTTGATCTCGATGACCTCACGGTCAATGTCCGCGTCGGACCAGTCCGGGTTGAGAATCCTCACCCGGGTGCGCGTTGACGCCGCCTCAGCGGCCAGCAGGAGCTGCAACGTGCGCGCCTGCGTCTCCGGGTCGGGCGCCACCCGGTCGGGCCAGATAGCCCGCGGCGGCACCTTCGGCGGTTCCTTGCCTTTGAACCAGTACGCGTTGACCTGCAACAAGGTCAGGGCGTTGCGGGCCATCGGCTGCCGCGCGTACCCGATTTTCCGGCCCCGGGTGCGGGTACTGGCCTGGTCGCGTGACACCACCTCGGTTGCGGTCGCCGCGCCGTGGCCCGAGGTGACCCGATCGGCCTCACCGAACGACTGCACGCTGTACCCGCAGCCCCGCACCGCCTGCCCGAGCAGCGCCGCGGTGGTGCGCTGGTGCTCATCCACCCGGATCTGAAACTGCACGTTGTGGATGGCGAGGCTGTTGGCGTCGGGGGCGGTCAGCGCGTCGACCGACTCGTACACCTCACGCTCAGGGTCGAACAGGGCGCCGCCGCCGCGCCCCATGGATTGCAGGTAGGAGCGGGGCACGACGAGTCGGCCTTTACCGAGGCGCAGGTCCCGCATCCATGAGGTCCACGCCTCGTCGAGGGCGTCGAGGATCGGTTCGACGCCGGCGTAGTCCGACCGGCCGATCGGCTGCCCCCGCAGTGCGCCACGGTTCGGGCGCATGTTCGGCAGGTACTGCACCGCCAGACCGGTCGCCCCGGTCACGACGGACTCTTTGTCGCGGGCGTCGACGAGCATCGCGAACGGCGCGGTCGCGTCGTGTTCCTCCAGCGGCAGGCGCTGCCCCAACAGGGCCTCATCCGTCGACGCGTACAGGCCGTGCAACACGCGGCCCGGCTCGTGGCGCTCCAGGTGCCGCCAATGGCGGCTGTCGGGCCGGTCCAGGTCACGCCAGAACGTGACCGCCGTGAGTACCCCGCCCCGAAACTCGGGGACCGCCGCGTCGGGCGGTATGACGTCCTGCAACGGGTGGTCGGCGATCGTCGGATCCCACCCGACGCGCAGGTACGCGCCGCCGTACGCGGCGGCGAGCTCGGCGGCCTCCAGCCACACACTGTGCGCCCCGGACCCGTCAATGATGTCGCCGAGCTGCTGCACCAGCGGGTCGTCGCCGGCGGCGGTGTCGTCGCTGAAACTGAACTGTGGCGGCTCACCGAACAGCAGGTCCGCAGACGTTTGGGCGATGTCCGCGGCGAGCGGCACGTGCAGTTTGTGCTGACGCACCGTGTTGGACAGTGGGGAGCTGCCCCAAAACCAGCGGGCGGCGGCCTGCCGCATCGACGTGAACACACCACCGGCGGGGGTGGGTTTCAGGTCGAGGCCGGGCATGGCCGTGGCCGCCGTTGCGGCGTACACGCGCCCCAACGCGTCCGGGTCACCGGAGTACCAGGCACCCCACGTGTCGTACGCCTTCAGCGCGGGCCGCACCGCCGGGGGTGGCCATTCAACGCGGCCGGTGGGTAGCGGCATCGCCGGGGCCCCCTTCCGGCGGCTGGTCGTGGGTATGGCGGTGAGCGCGCTCGCGCGCGGCGGTTACAGGTAGGGGATGGTGACGTCGGCGCGCTGCTTGCGCAGGTACTCCCAGTCGTCCAACCGGATGCGGAAGCTACCGCCGACGCCCCAGCCGGCAGACCAGGAGTTGTCGCACAGCAGATACGGGCGGTGGGTGCGCATGTCGATGTCCCAGCCGCGGATCAGGTACTCGTGGCCGCCCCGCACGTCGCCGTCGACGGTGACGTATCCGTCATGGGCGGTGTCTTCCATGCCGGTAAGCCACACCGTGCCGACGATGACCGGGCCGGCGGCGAGGGCGTGCAGCAGGCCGGCGGTGGTGCGCGCCATGCCGTAGCTGCGGATGGCGTGCTCGCGCTGCGCGGCCTTCGCCACAGCCAACCCCGAGGATCCGGTGTCGTCCGGGGGGTATATGCCGGGGAAGTGGTCGAGGTGCGTCGCGAGTTCGTACAGCTCCAGCGCGGCGGCCTCGTCCCAGCGGGCGCCGCTGGCCGCGTCGCGGCTGAACGGCTCGGTCCCGAGCAACCCAGCCATCGCATTGCCCGTGCAACTGCCGATGTTGCCCTGGTCGAGGATCGGGCTGTAACGCTTCCACTCGACCGGTTTCGGCGCCGGGCCGATTCCCGCCGCGGCCAGCATCACGGCGATGTCACGCTCGATCGCATAGGCCAGCGACCGCGCGTCGTGCTCGATTTTGCGGCCGAGGCGCCCGACGCCGGGCAGCTCCGGCAACGTCTCCACATAAATACTGCTCACTGTTTCCCCCGTTGGATGTGCGTGGTTGCGGTTTATGCGGCGCTGCCCGGCATTTCGGCGAACAGGTCGCCCTGATCCGCAGCCGGGAGCGCTTCGGCGGCTGCCTGCCGTAGCCGGGCGGCGCCGTTGGTGAGGTGCTCGGGGTCGCGCTCGAAACCCAGGAACTGCCGCCCCTCAGCCAGCGCCGCAACGCCGGTGGTGGCGGCACCAGCGAACGGGTCGAGGACCACACCGCCGGCGGGTGCGACGCGCACCAGTACCCGCATCACCTCGACCGGTTTCTGCGCGATGTGGACCCGTCGGCGGGTCGTGTTGCACTGAATGAAGCCGGGGAGGGTTTCGTATTCGTCGTCGTTGCCGCGCCCGCCGGCGGTACCCCACACCGCGTATTCGCAGGTGTTCGCCGGGCGGCCGTAGGTGCGCCGCCCGTCGGGCTTGTTCCATGGGACGATGCCGCGCCACACGAAACCGCCGGCCTGCAACGCGTCTGTTGTGGTGGGGAGCTGCCGCCAGTCGGTGAACAGCACGCAGATACCGCCGGGTTTCGTGACGCGCAGCGCCTCGGAAAGCCACAGGGCGCACCAGTATGCGTAGGCGCGCTGGTCGCGGGTGTCACCGCCGAAATCGGGCAGTGCCTGACCGCTGACGCTCGACGATTTGACGTACTTGATTTTCGTGTCCTGCGTGCGGTCGCCGCGCATCATGCCGCCCGAGCTGTACGGCGGGTCAGTGACCACCGCGTCGACGCTGGCGGCGGGCAGTTCTTGCAGCAGGGCGAGGGCTTCCCCGCCGAGCAGGCGCCACCCGGCGCCGACGTGTTCGATGGTCACGCTGCGGCGGCCAGCTCGGCGTCGGCGACGAGGCGCCGGCACCAGTCGGCCAGCACCGTGTCGGGGAGTTTCCCGGCGAAGTAGGCGACGCACCGGTCGACCGCGCCCGCCTCGGTGAGTTGCAGGATGCGCCCGCCGGTGTGCGGGTCGTGCGCCCATTGCTGCGCCCGGTCCAGTGTCGGCGATTGTGTGGTGACCATGGCCGTCCCCCTCTTGCTTCGGCTCACGGGTGGTGACGCACCACGCCCGTACGATCAGGGGCGTGGGAAATGACGAACTGGCGGTGACTGGCGACCCGGTATTCGATTGGGTCCTAAACCGCCCGGAGCGCAAAGAGCTTGAGGCGCGATGGGCGCAAGAGCGCGTCGACCAGCGTGCAGCCCCGGGCCTTGGCGAATGGGGGCCAGCATGGCGGCCCGATTTCACAATGCGCCTGCGCTACATCAAGGAGCGCGACCATTGGGAAATCGACCTGCGCCACCGCATTAGCGGCCGCGTCGGTTCGATCACCGTGACCGGCGAGCTTTCCGGATCGGCACTGGAGCGCGAATCTCTCCGCGAACTGGCGGACCGTCTTTCCGCCGGGCAGGAGCAGGCAATGAACGGGTTGCCCGACGGGGTGCGTGTCGTGGTCGTCGTGGGCGCGGCGGCCGCCGCCGCGCAATGGCGGGAGTGGACCGGGGTTGCCGAGCGGGCGACGATTCTGGTCAACGACCCGAGGCGCCTATACCGGCTGCGCGGCCTCGACGGTCAGTGCGCGGCGATCGTGGTGCTTGACGGGGAGCTGGTAGCCGACCCGGAGATTCAGCAGGCGATCGGGTACCTACGCGCCCGGGGCGCAGTCGACTTGACCGCGCCAGCTAGATGACCCAGCCGCGCTCGCAGTGCGTGCACACGTAGAACTTGCGGTAGTCGATGATGCTCTGCCGGATCCAGCTCTCGCGGGTCTTCAGGTTGTGGTGAAAGCAGTTACGCCGATCGCGGCGCCGTTCGAGCCAACGCTTGACCATGGTGCCGCCTCCCTGCGGGGTCGGCGGCTACGCCGACACGAGTTCGCCGTCGACGGCCGCAGCCCGCTCGGCGTCGAGCAGGCGCCGCCACGCGACGATCATCGGGTTACGGTCCGCCGGGGTGGTGCACCCCATCACCGCGAACAGGTCACCCGTGTCCAGTGCGCGGGCGAGGCATGGCGTCTGCACCGGGCAACGCTGGCACGTCATCATCGCGGCATACTGCAACCCGGCCGGGTTGCCCATGCCCATGCCCTCTGTGTAGAACAGCTCAGGGTCGACGTCTTTGCAGGCGGCCCGGTCGCGCCACATCGGGTCGACGTCGCTGCGGGTAGCGAAAGCTTCCAGCACACGCGGGTCGCGCATCGCGGCCTGGACGTGGATCTCGGGGGGCGCTTTACGTGCCGTCATCGCCGGTGGGCGCCGCGGCGGCGCGGCCACAGTACGGACAGGGCGTAGAGCGGATACCACGCCAGGCGGCGGGGCCGGCGGCTCATAGCAGGGTCACCAGCTCGCCGACGCGTTCCCGTTCGGGGGGCCGCGCGATAGCCGACGTGACGGTGTAGGCGAGCCCTTCGGTGTACGTCAGCGGCTGCCCGGCCTGCCAGCCGTGGTCGCGGACGAACACGCGCTCACCCCACGCGATGACCTCCGGGGGGTTGCCGTTCGCGGCCATGAGCGCAATCACGAGTGACTGCACGTCGCACACCGGCCGGCCATCCATGGTGGACAGGCGGGCGGCGTCGGGGGGCTGCTCGCGGGTCACGCCCACTCGCATCCCTCGCCGGCATGCCACGTACCGCCGACCTGCGTTGCCTCCGTCCAACCACACCGGCAGTACCGAAACGGGTTGCCGTGGGTATCCGCCATCGGGCAGCCGGCCGCACCCGGGGTCTCGCCGCCGGCGTCGAAACGCACATGCTGCGGGAAGAACAAACCAGTCGGGTTGATCACGAGCAGGTGCGCGCATGGTTCGCCGAGGTGCTCCGTGTCGCGGCAAACCTCGGTGACGTCGGCGAGGCGGCACGTCTTCGGGTACTTCCCGTCGGCGGTGCCGTACGCGACGTAGTGCACGCGCCGCCCGAGGAACAGCGCCGGCATAACGGGCCCGGTCGGGGTGCCGGACGGTACCGGCTCGGCGGTGGTCACTGGTCGGCCGTGGGCGGGTTGAAAACCTGCGGGGCGCCGGCGATCGTCGCGCCGAGCTGCCGCCACTGGTCAGCGATCGCAATCAGTGCGGTTGACCAATGCTCGGGGGCGTGCGCACCGCAGCTCATCGCCTCGTCGAGCGCCTGCGCAGCCTCGGCGGCGCACTGCCCGGCGGTGATGCCCGTTCGGTCTGTCGCGGTGGTCTCTGTGGTGCTGGTGCTCATGGTGCGGTGATTCCCCCTGTGATGGTGCCGCCTCTACGCGGCGAGGTCGTACATGTATGGGCGCCACAGCGCCTCGGGTGTGTAAACGCCGTACCGCAGCGCGTCGATACTGTGATCGGCGGCCTTGATCGGAACGTCGTGGCCTTTCTCGCGTTCCTTGTCGTCCCAGCAGTAGCCGGGCAGCTCATCAATCAGCCCACGGCACGACTTGTGGACTTTCAGCCGGTGATTCGCCAGGAGCGATGCCAGCACCCGGATACCGTCGTTCACGCTGTTACGGGCCGATGCTGGCGACAGGCCGTCACGCTGAAGCTGCGTAATGTACGACTTCGCTGACGGGTCGACGCATATCCATTCGGGTGTGACGCCGACGCGTGGCACGCGCCGGCCGGTGTGCGGGTCGAGGATCGTCGCGCCGGGCATCGGTGTGGTGTCGAGCCATGCCCGCATCGCGGCGCTGTACTCTTCGTCGCTTTTGCTGCGGTGGTGCTGGCGGGAGTCGTACCGGTACTCGCTGACGGCGTACAGGGCCCGGTCGACGCCCAGCCCGAGCAGGATCGCGGCGAACGGGTTGGTTGTGCCGTAGTCCACGCCGACGCTCATCCATCGGTCGATTAGTGGCAGTTCGGCGACGACGTGGGTTTCCTCGTCCCACATGTCGAATATGGCGCCCTCAGCCGCGACCCAGTGGCCGAGGATGAAACGCCGATACCACAGGCCGACGAATTGGACTTTCCACGCTTCAATTTGCTGCTGCGAGATTGCGGGGTTATCGTCGATGGTGAAGTGCCACCACCGCAGCCCCATCGCCGGTTCGTAGTCGCGCAGCAGGTAGTCGCGGCGTAGCCAATGGCTCGGGTTGTCGGGGTTGGTCGTGGCGAACAGCCGAGCGCCGGCGACCGACATGCGGCCCAGTAGCTGCATCCAGAACTCATGCGGCACGAGGGTGGCCTCGTCGACATAGGCGCCGGCGCAGGTCATGCCCCGCAGCCGGGACTCAGCGCGGGCGTCGTTCGCGCCGATGATGTCGACGACCCGACCAAAGATGAAAGCGACGTTCGCGCCGGGCGTGTACTTCACCTCGTCCACGAGGTCGCCGAACAGGGCCCGGTCCGTCAACACACTGAAAAGGTTGCGGTTGATCGTGTCTTTCGTCCGGCCGATCATGACCAGCCGGCCGCCGAGCGGGGCGGTACGCACGTACAGCAGCCACCGCAGCAGACTCGCGACGGTCTTACCGCTACGGATAGCGCCGGTCCACACGTTGATGCGGGCCCGCGACTGGCGGATCGACCTGACCTGCGGGTCGGACAGGGCCGGCTCGATCGGCGCGGCCGCGGCGACCGACTCGACCGCCGTGATCGTCACGGGGACGCCTCGACGACGGGCGGTGCGGTCTGCTCGGGGAGCTGCTCGGCGTGGTCGCGCGGCGGTTCGGGTGTTGGGTACCCGTCGTCAGCGTCCGGGTTGTCCAGGTCGAACGCGGCGGCGAGCCGGTCGACGAGCGACAGGGCCCCGGCGTTGCCGGCTTCCTTCGTGTCGAACCGGATCAGCGCCATGTGCTTGTCGACGGCGATACCCAGCGCCGTCATGGCCTGCCGCACCTCACCCAGCGGCGGCTCGTCATAGGTGACGGGGTGCACGTCGTCTTTCGTGGCGAGGTAGACCGTGTACGACTCGCGGGCCCGGGCGGCGAACCGGTCGGCCAGGTCCAGCATCGTCTCGGCGATCGACGCGCGGCGGGCCGCGAGGTCCACCACGCGCGCGCGGGTCGCGTTTTCGGTGCGTGACCGATCAAACGCGTTTGTCTTGCCGGCGGCGCGGATGATGTTGGTGACGCTGCCGGCGGATATTTGCAGGTCGCGGGCTATTTGGTTGCGGCTGACGCCTTGTTCGGCGAGGTCGAGGACGCGTTGTCGGGTGGCGTCGTCGATGCGGGGGCTGGACATGGTTTGACCACCGGGCCCTACCGCGACGGGGGCGTGGTGGTCGCTTCACGGTTGTTCGGTGGCGGCGACCCGGTGCCCGACCGGGACTACGCACCCGGCGCCGGGCCGGGGCTGTGTAACGCAGATAACGCAGGAAGCGCCCGGGCTGCCGGTGTGTGGGCAGACTTCGGGCGCTTCGTGTGGCGTCGGAATTAGTGTGTAGTAGCGGGTGTGACCGGTCAAGTGTTGTCAGTGACCGGTCAAGTGTGTCGGGTAGCGTCGTGTGGCCGGCGGCGGTCCGACCCCGTGTGAGCGGGGGCACCGCGGAGCACTCCACGACCATCCGGTAGCCGTGGGCGTCGCCGGCGCGTTCGGCTATGGGTCGCGGCGGCGTCGGCGGCCGGCGGGTGCGATACGGCGGGCCCGTTCGCACGCCACGACGTCGGCCCACCGGTACACGTTCACGTGGCGGCCGCGTACGTGTATCCGGGCTGGGGCGTCACCATCCACGCCCACGGGTACCGGCTCGCCGAGCGCGGCGGCGAGCTCGGCGACGGTGACACGGTGCAGGTACTCAACGTCGGCCCAGCCGCGCAGCATCGCCGGGGTGACATCGCCGTACCCGGTCTCGTACTGGACGTCGGACGCGCCGATGTAGCGGTGCCCATCCCGGCCGTCGATCACTGCGGTGACCAGTGCGGCTGGTAGCCGGGCATGTGCGCGAATGCGGCGGCGAGGTGGCGCAGTAGCAGCGACCGGCGTTCGTTGAGGCCGCACCGGCACGCGCCGTGTCGGACCCGCGCCATGACCTGCCCGCCGCTGTCGGTCACGTCGCGTAGGTCGTCGTCGCGGTCGTCGTGTTCCCACGTGTCGAATGAGGCGAAGATGGCCCGGGTCGCGGCGACGGTGCCGGGCAGGGCGTTTCGGGCCAGTACGAGCAGCTCAGTGTCGGCCCGGGTGCCGTCGACGCCGATCCACCCGGCGCTGGGGGCGTTGGCGTCGACCGCGACCTGGTACTTGCCGCTGGGCAGGTGCAGGCCGACGAGCCGCCACGGGGGCGGGGCGCCGACTGCGGCGTCAGCTTCGGTGAGGTATTCGAGGGTCGCGTGCAGCCATGCGCGCAGCTCGGCGTCGTCGGAGTCGAGTAGCGGCGTCATCGGCGCGGCCCGGTGCTGGCGATGCTGGCCTCCAGCCGCTCTATGAAGCCTTCCAGCCATGCGCGCGTGTCTTCCACCGGCGGGCGCTGCTGCGGGGGTTTCCACGCCGGCGGGTCCGGCATCACCACACCCAGCCGGGCGGCGAGCCCCGCCGGGCCGGGCCACTCCACCGACGGCCACATGTGGCGGCGCCCGATCCGCAGGGCGCGCCATGGGCGCCCGCATCGGCACCCCGACGCTTTGCACACACAGTCGACCGCCATGCACCGGATCACCCACGCGGCGTAATCCTCCGCGCTGACTTCGGCGTACATCTCCCGGGACCGGCACACCGGGCATTCGGCCTTGAGGCGCCGCCGGTCGGGGCCCGAACCGTCACCGGCGACCCGTTCGGCGGTTTCCGCGGCCGCGTCGAGGGTGTGGGACGCGTCGGCGAGTAGCTCCCTGTTGAGCGTGTTGAGGTAGTCGCGGATGTGCGCCAACGCCAGGGCGACGAGGACGTCGGAGGCGTCGCAGTCGCATACGGTCAGTGCCCGGCAGGCTAGGCACGCGACACCCGTGGGGACTTTGCCGGTCGCGTCGCAGCGGGGGCACGGCACCGTTTCCGGCGGCCATGGCCACCGCCACCCGGCCGGGGGGATCGCTTCGCCGGTGCCGGCGCACCAGCCGCACGGCGCCCACACCTTCCGGGCGGTCGGGTCCGGGACGTGCAGGTCGAGCGGATCGGCGTGCGGGTACACGTGGGCGTGTAGCCGGGCGGCGAGGGCGGCCAAGTCGCGGGGGATCGCCGCCCGGGCGTTCACGGCGGGGATACGCGCCGCGGCGGGGCGGGGCCCGGACGGTATGCGGCCTTTCTTCGTCGCGACGCGGGCGGCGGCACGGTCGCGGCGGATCTGCTCGGCCTCGATCTGCTCGGCGCGGGGGCTAGTTTGGCGCTCCAGGTAGATCGCGGCGCCGGGTTTGCCGGGCATGCGGGCGTCGGCGAGCCACCACCACGCCACACCCACCCGGCCGACGGCGGCGCGTGCCTCTTCGGTCAGCTCGGTGAGTGTTGGCGGGGCCGTAGCAGTAGACCGCCTTTGCGGTGGTGCTCCCACATTTCACCCCCGGCGTTGCGTAGCTGCTGGAGCTGGGCGCCTCGGGCCCGGTACCACTCCCACTGCGGCATGTCGGGCACCCCGGGCGGCCACGGCTGCGGGTACCAGAGTGATCTCGCGACGCCGGGGCAGCTACGGCCGCCGGCGGCGGTGACGCCTTTCGCGCGGCACCCGAGCATCGCCGGTGTCGTCCCTGCGTCGATGTCGATGGTGATGGTGTGCCCGCCGCACTGCTCGCACAGGTACGCGTTGAGTCTGCCGAGGTAGCCCACCGCGGCGCGTGCGGCGTCGCGCCGGGCGCGTTGGGTACGCCTACCCACCGGCGCGCACGCCGGTGGAGTCGGCGACCCGGCGGGTCATGGCCCGCGTCGCGTCGTGGACGCCGGCCTGGTACGCCTGGCGGATCAGCAGCCGCTGCGTTTCGTGGGTCTGGCGCAGCAGGGCGGCGATGGGGGCCAGGCCGGGCGGGTCGGTGTCGCCGAGCAGCTCCCCGGCCGGCGCGCCGGCCGGGTGCGGCACAGTCCACATCTGCCCCACCGGTGTCGGGGCGGGCGGGGGGATGGTCCGCGTCAACGCCGCCGGCGTCGTGGCGGTGGATGGTGCGTCGCAGCCGCGGACCACGCGGAAACCGATTGTTTCGCTCGGGCACAGCTCCAAGCCGGCGAACGCGGCGGCGCGCTTGATAGCGGGCACATCCGGCGACCCGGGGTGGTACTCCACCCCCGACGTTTTCAGCCCGACGACGAGCCGCTCCACCAACGTGCGCGGCCGCCAATCCTCCCCGGGTGGGTTGTCGCTGGTGGTGCCGGGGGTGGCCGCGCCTTCAGCGGCGGGCGCGGCCACCTCCCCGGCGGTGTTGCGCTCGGGCAGGTCATCCCACGGTGCGGGCGTGGGGCGACCTTCGGCGCGCAGCACCAGCCACGCGGAGTCGACCGCGTTGGCCAGGCGCGTCAAGTGCGAGCGCATCTGTAACAGGTGAGGATCGCCGAGCATCGCCGAGGTGACGTTCACGGCGGCGGTGAGGGTGCCCGGGTTCGCGGCGGCGAGCTGGTCGAGCAGGTCCCCGTGTTTGGTGAGTAGCCGGTCGGTGGCCGAGACGAGCACGAGTAGCGCCGACGACGCCTGCGCGTCGGTCACCCCGGGGGCCGGGTTGATCCACCCCGAGGCGGTGAGCTGCCGCAGCGCCCCGCCGAGCAGCGCATGGGTCGCCGGGCCTACCGGGATGTCGCCGATTGCGCTGCGGGCGCCTTGTAGCGCTTCGCGGAGCAGGCCGGGCGGTATTTCGTCGGCGTCACCGTCGAGGTGCCAGGCGGCGGGCGGTACGAGCCTCGGCGGGGGGTAGTCGTCGCCGGCTGTGCGCGGCTGAGGTGGTGTCGTCATCGTTGGTGCCCCCGCTCTTGCCCGCCCCGGCCGTTGTTTGTCAACGGCGAAGCGACCGTCCCCCGGCCGTGTGCGCGCGGGTTACGGTGGTCGTTTGTGCTGGTCACGCACCCGAAACGTGCGCGTGACCCAATGTAGCCGTCCCGTGACGGCGCGTGGTCGGGTGGGGGTGTCAATCACCCAACGTACGGATTTGTCCGACCCGACCGGGTTGATTAGTTGTTGCCGTGCGTCACCGGCTCCGCGGGGGCGAACACGGGAAACCCCGCACTGGTGTCGACGATCGCCACGTCACCGCACGTGCCTGCGGGCTGCACCGGGTCGGTGCACACCTTGAGCAGGTCCAGGTGCCGGCAGGGGCGCCCGGCCGGGCCGAACAGCAGCCACTGCGGGCCGGCGCCCGCTTGGTCGAGGCCACGCACGACGAGCAGCTCAATCGGCCGGGGGGCGAGCATGTGCGGCCACGGCCCGTACCGTCCGGCCTTTCTGGTCAGCGCCGCGACGTCAACTTCCAGCCACGCCCGAAACGGCGCCGCCGGCCGGGCCACGAACGCCCGCGGGAACGGGCCACCACTGGCCGGCGGGTGAGGTGCCATCAGTGCTCGCCGCGTTCGTGGCCGAGCGCCAGCACGACGAGTTCGGCGAGGTCGAGGCCGGCCTGGTCCAGCTCCCCGAGGCGCAGCACCCCACCACCGTCGTCGTCGGGCAGGGGCGTGGCGGTGCCGGCCACCATCCAATGCCCCGGCCCGGGGTGCCGGGAGCATCGCAGCACCACCAGCGGCGGCACGTCGGGCAGGTGCCCGTCCGGGTGCGGCGGGTCCATCGGATCACCGAACGCTTTGCCGATCGCCTCGGCGGACACGCTCATCACCTGGTAGCCGGTGAGCAGGTCCAGCACGCGGGCGGCACCCATCGTGCCCATCCGCCGCGCCGTAGCGGCCAGCTCCCCGGCCCGGTCCGGGTCAGTGTCGGCGGGGCCGGGCTGCGCTGGTACTACGACTCGGGTATTGACGCTGACGCTCATGGTTGCACCACTCGAAACCCGATCGAGGCGAGGCTGTCGAAGTGCGGCGGGCAGGCCCGCCGATTTTCCGTGTACGGCGGTAGGGAGATCGGCATTTCGATCACGCGGTCGTCGATCTCGGACGCGACGCAGCCGGGAACGCAGCACCGGGCGGGCGGGAAGGTCAGCGGCTCCGTGCGCCTCGGGGCAGGCGAGAGCATCCCTGACCACTTCGGGGGCAGCGGCGGAAGCTGGTGGACGTCACTTTCTGTAGGCACTGGGCCCCTCCGTGTCGGTGCGGTTTGTGTGCATCATCTGGTCCCCCCGCGGATGGTCGAAATGGTGCATTTGTAGAGTGGACCGCGGGATCTTCCCATGGGCCGCAACCCGCTGGTTTCGTCTGCGTCTGTCACAGGATCGGACCTTGCTGCGGGTCAGGGATTGCGTCATCGGCTCGCCCCGTCGTGGGGGCGATGAACGCTGGTAATCGCGGCCCGACCACGAGGGGCACAACCCCCACCCCTGGCGCCGGTGGCCGGGGTGGGGTTCCCTCTTTAGTGGCGCCTTGATCCGCGGTTCGGGCCGCGACGTGCCGGTCGCCGCGCGTAGTGTTGGCGTCACGCAGCACCAGCCGCGGGGCATGCCGGCCCCGGCTCTTTCGCCTTTCACGTCACGCCGCGCCGTCGTGCGCCCCTGTTGCCGTGTGCTGCCCGACCGGACCGTTGGGGGTGTGCGCGTGCAGCAATCGGCGTCACAGCATCCCCTTAGCGGTCGCCGATTGCGGGCTGCGGCGTTTGATCTCAGCCCGGTAGAACTTGACCGCGCCACCGTGGGCCCAGCCGAGGGCTTCCTCGACGTCCCAGATGTCGACGCCCAGCTCCAGGAGCTGCTGCACGCGCCCGCGCCGCGTCGAGTGGATCGAAAACGTGCGCCAGTTCTTGAGGATCTTCTTACCGGACGCCAACCACGCGGCCTTAGCGACGAGACGCACCGCCCGGGTCAGGCCGGTCACGTCGGCCATGTACGCCAGCGTGTCGGGTGCGCCGCGCACGATGACCCCGGATTTGTGGACCGGCCGGAAAATCGCACCGCCGGTGATGCCGTTCGCGGCGAGCCGGTCAACCCACCGTTCCATGGCGGCCACCCCGCAGTACCGCGACGGTTGCCCCGTGTGGGCGTCGATGTCTTCGTTGATGGTGCGTTTCTCTTCGTTCCGGTCGCCCCTCGTGGCTTTCGACTGGCTCAGGGTCAGCTCAATACCCCGCGCGGTCACCAGCTCGCCGTCGTCGTTGAGGTACTCCGTCTCGAATCGTTCAATGTCGGTGATGCGGTACCGGGCGAGGTCGGACGCGCGGCCGCCGGTGTAGAAACATGCCAGCACCAGCGCGCGCAGCATGTCGACACGGGCCGGGGCGATCCACACCGGCCCGTCGTCGGTCACCTCGGCGTCGTCGGAATCCTTACCCTTACGGGCTTTGCGGGCCTTGCGGTACGCAGCTACTTCCTCAGGCTCAACCGCCGGCATCGCGTCGAGCGCGTCGACCATTGCTCGCACGTCTTTGGGGTACGCGCGCGGCGCTTTCGTCTGCCGCCACCCGTCGTCTTTGAGCTGCGTGATGTACCCGCGGATCGCGTCGGAGAGCTTCACGCCGCCTTCCCATGGGATCGGCGGTTCGCCGAGGCCGTGGAACCATTTCATCGCGGAGAACCAGATCCACGCCGCGGACGGCGACGGCCGGTGCCCGGTGCACGGCTTGCCGTCGGCCTGCTTACGGCCGCTGCAACCGACGTGCACGGGCAGCAGCTCCCACGCGTCGAGCATGCGGATCATGCCGTTCTGCGGCGCGGGCATGATCGTCAACCCGTTCGCTTTGGCGAACTTCGTCCACCAGCCGAACGCGGCGAGGTACGCCCGCACCGTGTGGGGGCTTTTACCGCGCAGGATCAGCCGCTTCGCACTGTCCGGCAGCCAGTTGTCGATGACATGCTGCGGGCTGCCAGGCGGCGGGGGGCCATCGCCCCGGTACTGCTCGGGCAGGTACCGTACCGCGGACACGACCAGGGCGCCGCCCTCATCCTCCGTGGGTGCGGCGCTGGCGAGCACCATGTCGCGGCCGGGCGTCCGCTCGATCTGCCGGGCGAACACGATGCGGCGCACCCCGGCACGGTCCAGCCCGTACCGGGAGCACAGTTCGTCGAACGTGGCCCCGTCCTGCCACGCCTCGTGAACCGCCCGGTCCCGCTCATCGGTATCGGGGGAGTCGTCGACCATCTCCGCGTCGATTACGTCGGCGTCAGTACCCACGGGTCAGCCCCCCACCAGAGGTTCACGACCCCCACGCCGAGCCAGCTCGTTGATGACTTCCTCGATCGCCGTAGCGACCTTCGGGACATCCTCGGTGGAGTAGTTGTCGGGCAGCCAGTCTTCGCCGCTCTCCAGCGCGGTGAGCGCCACCATCGCTATGCGGAAACACGCCTCTTGCTTCGCCGTTCGCTTGTCCACGGGTCACCCGCCCGCTTCGATGACGACCGCGCGTGCGGCTTGGACCGCGAGGCAAGCTGGGCAGGCCGCCAACGTCGCCAGGAAGGTGTGCCGATTCCGGTCGAATGGCACACCAGACTGTCCGCACGCGAGATTCACCAGCGGCACCGGGGACCGGTAGTTCGATTCCAGCACCAGGCACCGCCGGGCCGTCCATTGCAGACAGTCGGGTGTGCAGTCTTCCGGCTTGTGGGTGGTGAACGGCTGCCCGGACATGGCCGCTGCTGCGTCGTAGTGGTGATTGTCGAGGGCTTCTTGCGCAGCGTCGGATGCCCACCAGTGGCCGCCGGGGTGCCCGTCTTCGACGTCCCAGCCGGGCGGGATGAAACGCCGGCATGGCGCGTCGAGGCCATCGGGGTGCGGTACCGGGCAGGGCACGCCGGGCTGCTGGTCCGGGTTCATGCCGGCGTCCCGTCGCTCTGGTCGTCCCGGATGAGTTTGACGGGCTGGGCGGTGGCCCAGAACGCGGTCGCGGTGTCCTGCGGGTTCCACATGACCGCCCGGCAGTCGTCGTTGCCGCAGAACGCCTGGATCTCTGACACGACCATCGGCGACGCTTCGCCGCAACCGGGGCAGCAGTATCCCATCGGCCTCGGACGCCAGCCGAGCGCAAAACCGTCGCACCGTTCGTGGGGCAGGTGCTGCGACTCGACGACACCGCACCAGTTCTTCGCCGTCGGGGTCGCCGGGCACGGCCGCGCGCCGGCCGGTGTCGGGTACGGCCTGGTGTCGGGTTGGATCAGCCGCACCCGGCAAGTCCGGCACCTTGCGAGCGTGCCAGCACCAGTCGGTTCGCCGACCGGATCGTGCGAGGCGTGCACCGGGGGAGTCTCGGCCACGGCTCAGCCCGCCAGCGCGACGTCTGAGGCGGCCGGGTCCTCGCCGCAGTGCGGGTGGTGCACGTCGTACGCGCTCGCGCCCACACCATCGGAGCTGTCGCACGTGCACGGCCGATCGGTCGGCACTACGACCAACGGGCGCCGACCCTCAGGGTCACGTGGACCGACGACGCCCCGGTCCTCTAACGCCTCCACCAAGAGGTGCGCTGTGACGAAGCCGACCCGCAGACGGCGTTGCAGCAGCTCCGACGTGGCGTACCCGCGTCGCTGCACGAGGCTGACCGCCGAGGTGTACATCTCGCCATCGGCCGGAAACCGGTCGCTGTGGGCGTCACTCAGCGCAGCGGAAACCCCCTCGGTTGGTGCTGGTTTTTCGGTCATCTGAAACCCCAATTCCCAAGTCGGATAAGGCAAGTTATCAGACTTGGATCACGCCTCGACCGAACGACACGCGGCTCCATCGGGGACTCTCGGCGTCCGTCTTTCGTACGCTCCGTGAGGGCACCGATACGGGGAGGGGCGCCCGGTAACGTGTGCGGATCTCATGATCGGAATGCTTCGTGGTAAATCTTGGCGGTTTGGACGTGTCGGACGATTTGGACATGTGTTGCAGCGTCCGGCGGGTGCGTGGCTCGTGGTGGCGCGGCCTGCTGCGCTGGGCGGGCCGGTCGTGAGCGCGGGTGAGGGCGCCGCTGGCGCGCCTCCGGCTGGCGACGCTGGTCTGGAGGTTGTGACGGTCGATCCGTTCGCCTCGGCGCTGCCACCCGGGATGGTGCTCGTGCCGCCGTACGTCGCGCCGCCGTGGGTGGACGGCGGTAGGGCGTTCGACGAGTATGTGCGGACGCATCCGCTGCCGGCCGCGGACCCGGCGTCACCACCGTTCACCCGGGATCAGACGACGCTCCGCCAGGAACTGACCGCCCTACTGAACCGGCACAGCGTCGAGCAATTCTCCGACACGCCGGACCATGTGCTCGCCCAGTACCTCATCGCGAGCCTGCGGGCCTACGAGAGTGCGGTTCAGGCGCGGACGGCGCTCGCGGCATACGACAACGGCGGGCATCTGCCGTCCGGCGGCGGCATCACCGTCAACATGACAGGCCAGTCGGTGCCAGTTACGCCGGCGCAGGGCGACCCGGGCCAGCCGTGATTACGGGCGAGGGTCTCTTGGTGCTGGTGGTGTCGGCTGAGATCGCCGCCGGGGCCGTGGTGGTTGGCTCGGTGGTGTGGATGCTCAGGTGGCGCCGGCGTGAGGTGCGGGCCGCGGAGAGGCGTTGGCGGGCCAATAACCGGCGGGCTAAGGCGCGAGGGTGTCAATGTGGCGGGCCGGCCGAGTGTGTGCAGACGTACCCGGTGACTGGTCGGGTACCGATGGAATGGTGGACGTGCCGGGAGCATGAGGGCGTCACGGGGTGGGTGCGGTGCGGCGATGTGATGGTGCCGACGTACAAGAGGCCGACGCGGTGCGAGGGGTGCCCCGGGTCGTGCGGGTACAGCATTCGCGGTGGCGAGACGGAGCCTGACGAGTGGCATTGCGAGGCGGGTCCGTATCCGACGGTGCCGGCTGCGCGGTTCGACGAGCGGGCGCGGCTGTGACCGGGCTGGTGCCGGATTTCTCGGCGATGCTGCGGGCCGAGTTGGACGCGGCGGGGGGCAACCCGTTCGCCGCGGTGTGCAGGCCGCGGCGGGTGATTTCGGCGGACGGTACGGAGTTCATCGGCCGCGTGGTGGTCGACGAGTACACGGGGCCGGGGTACGTGCACGACGGTGAGCGGTGGGTGGCTCAGTCGTGACCGCGCCGGAAGACCCGCAGTGCGGGCAGTCCGCGTGCCGTGGTCGCCGTATGAGCAGCCCGTGCACCTCGGGCAGGCGGTAGCGATCCTCGGGGCGGGTTGGGCTGGGGCGGCTCAGGTTGGGATCGGTGGACAGCCCATTCCGGCGGCTTATCCGCGGGTTCGCCCCGCCACTCCGCCGGCCGTGCTGGTGCACCGCCGCCGGCGGTGGTCGTGGGTGTGGCCGTGGCTGGTGGTGGTGTCGGCTACGGGCTGCGAGATATGGGCCGAGCATGTCGGGGTCGCGACGAGGCCGCTGCGGGCGGTGTTGTGTCTGATCGTGGCGGGCGTCGCGACGGTGCTGACGCTGCGCGCGAGGGCCGGCCGGAGCCGCTACCACGGAAAGGGCACCTGACGTGAATCCCGTCTGGTCTTACCTGCTCGCGGCGACCGGGGTGACCGGACTACTGATCGCGGCGAACCGGCCACGGGTCGGTTACTGGTTCAACATCGCCGCGCAGGGCGCGTGGCTGGCGTACGCAATCGCGACCCGGCAGTGGGGTTTCCTGCTGTCCGTCGTCGCGTACACCGTGGCGTTCGCTCGGCTGCTACGCCGCGCGTACCGGACGGCTGACGTCAGTACCGCGGATCAACGTGCGGCGCTGCGGGACGAACTCGTGCACCTCTGGCATGACCTGTCCATCGCCTGGAGCTATGAAAGCCGGGCGGACCCGCGCGAGTCGTCGTCGCGTTGCGAGGGGCTGATCGGTCGTATCCATGCGATCACAAGGCTTGTGGGGCCGGTGTCCTCCGACGATGTGTCGATGCCGTTTCTGCTCACGGGCATGTATGAGCAGGTCCATGCCGGCATGGGGATCAGCGTGCAGGTGCCCGAGGAGACGCTGCGGAGGTGTCGCGAGTACGTCGCCAGCCAAAGGGCGCCGGCGTCGTGAGCGCGCAGCGGGCCGGCGCGTTGGCGCTGCTACTCGCCGCAACGCTCGCGGGCTGCGGAGGTCCGTCGCCGAGGGTCGTCGGCAAGACTCACCCGGCGGCCGGCGTGTGGGAGTTGTGTATCCGTGACGACGCCCATGGTGGGCGCGTCGACTGCCTCGATGTGCCCGAGGGGACATGGGACGACTACCGGGTCGGCGACCGCTGGCAGCCGTGGGTGGGTGCCTGATGGGCGTAGCCGTGAATCGCTCGGACCAGTGGTGCATCGGCGTGGACGAGTCGAGGTGTGGGCGGCTGCCGCATGGGCTGGCGCCCGCTGACGGCCCAGTGCCGCCGGTCGGTACGCCCGAGCGCGCGTGGTGGCAGCGCGGGGCGGCCGACGAGGCGCGCGCCCGCGACGAGGGGCTCAGCGGCAAGGTCAAAGAGTTCGTCAAGTACGCCGAGGCTCTTGCGGAGAATCGGCCGGGCGCGACGGCTGCCGAGTTGGCCGAGACGACGGCGTACGTGTTCGCCGGGCCGTTCACGCTGCGGCGGGTGCTGCGCATGTGGTGGCGTTGGAGGCGGGTGTGACTGCGCTCGTTGGTAGTGCGATGTTCGGGTGGCGGCCGCCGTTGGATTGCTGGGCGCCGGATTCCCCGCACCGCGACCATGCGGCCGGGGTGGCGTGGTGGGTGCCGGCGGGTACGGACGTGGCGTGGCCGACGTCGGCGGATGAGGCGCTCGACGGCGGGTGGCGCTACGCCGGGGCGGTCGGTGAGCGCGACGGGCTGCTCGCGCAGCTCGTGCCCGACGACCCACCGACGGGACTGGGTGACGGGTTGGGCGGCCCCTCCCCCTGGCGTATCCCGCCGCCGATGTCGCCGCGGCTGCTGGTGAGGTGGCGGGACCTGCACTTGCTGCCGCCAGCGGGCCTAGTCGTGGACCTGGTGCTCGACCACCGAAACCAGCGTGAGCGCGTTGTGATGCCAGCGGCGCGGATCGGCCCTATGGACGCGAGTCTCAAGGCGGGTCAGCCGGCGACGGGGGTGTCCATTGTGGGCACTGACGGCGGCGCACCGTGGTCGGTTTACTACGACGCCGCCGAGCTGCGGGCGGAGTGACGCGGCCCGTATCGTGTGGTCATGGTTGACCAGATACAGGTCGAGTGCGAGCACGACGACACGCACGCGGTGCCGTGCCTATCCAGGGATGGTGCGCGGGCGCTCGTGATGCCGGACCCGGCGCCGCTGGCCGAGGGCGACGAGCCGGTCGACGTTGAGGCGGTCACTCCCCCGGCGCCGGTATGTGGTGGCTGCGGCCTCGCACCGGTGGCGCGGCTGGTGGAGTTGGGCGTCACGGTGGGGCCTGCGGACCCGGATGGTCAGGCGGACCTGGTGCGGGCGGAATCGTTCGCGCGGGTGCCGGTCGGTTCGGTGACGCCGGACGCGCCGCCGCACAGTGGCCTGACCATTGGTTAGTGCGGGTGGCGGCGTGAGCGCCCCGGACGAGTTCGCGGCCGTCATCGACACTGCTCGTGAGGCGTACCGGCGTCGGGAGCTGTTCGACCAGGCGGTGCGCGGCGAGGTCGAGGTGCCGCTGTACACGGTGGGCGTCGGGCCGGAGGGCGAGTTCGTGGCCGAGCCCACCGGCGAAGCGTCAGATGACGACATGGCCGTGATCGCCGGGGACTGCCGCCGGGCGCCGCTCGCCGCAGCGTGGGCCCGACTCACCAGGAGACGTCCGGTCAGTTGGTCTCAGTAGACCATCGCGCACTGACAAGCGGTCTGACGATCGGCTAGACACCCCGTTGTGAGTGGCCGCACCCCTTGCGGGGGTGATGGCGGGTGGAGCGCGCCCGGGGCATGCCCGGCGGCCGATAACGTGCGGTAGCTGGCCCGTTGCGGTCGGTTGCATAGTGGCCGGTCCGGGGGGTGCGTTGTGGTGGTGGCGCGTGTCGCTGGGGGGCCCGAGGCGGTGCCGGCGGTGTGCCCGAGGTGCCGGCGCGGGGTCGCTGGCCGGGTAGGGGTGCTGATCGGGTACTGCCTTGGCTGCCACATGTTCGGTTGGGACACCCGCGATACGGGTGCCGAGTCGGCGTTGGGGCTGCGCGGGCGCATGTTCGATAAGGCGCGGGCGGCGGTGATTCGCCCGCTGGGCCCGTTCTACGTGTACCCGGATGAGGGGTCGCGGGTGCGGGTGTGGGTGCCCGCAGCGGCGGCGTTGGAGGCTTGCGCGGCGATCGCCGGGGAGCTGTACCGGCGGGTCGCTGCGGTGAGGTCGGGTGCGGACCCGTTCAGCGGGTTGTGGTTGCGGTCGACGACGGTGCTTGAGGCGGCCTCTAGCGGTCGCGCGGTGTTGGAGGTTGTGCGTTGAGCACTGTGGATGTTGGTGTGCCGCCGGTTCTGGCGGGGATGCTGGCTGATGAGCGCTGGTCGCCGGAGGTCGTCGACGATGTGTGCCGCGCCGGCGCCATCGTGGACCTCGGCCGTAAGATCGCCGCCGCCGCGGAGCGCCGCCGCGCGGTCGGGGTTGCGGGTGTCGTAACCCCCGCGCAGCGCATCGCCGAGCAGTTCGCTGACGCTGTGACGACGCGTAGCGAGATGGCCGAAGTGTTCGACCTGCCCGCCGGGCGGTCGTTATGACCGACGAAACGCAGCCCGAGCAGGGCCAGGCGCCGGCGCCGGTGTTCGCAGCGCTTGGGGAGCTGCTGCGCCGGTACCCGTGGGCGCTGGCCGTGCTGGTGGTGTTGGCCGGGGCGGTGGGTGCGTGGGCGCCGCACACGGTGCCGGCCGAGTACAGCGCGACGGGGCATGTGCTGCTCGTGCCCGCCGCGGCGACGGCACACAACCCGTGGGCCGGGTCGGGTGTGCTCGCGTTGGGGTCGACGGTTGTGGCCACGCCCGACCCGGCTGCGTCGGGTGGTGACCGGTCGGTGGTGCTTTCGCTGTCGATGGTGGCGCCGCCGGCGGCGATGGTGGAGGTACGCGCGACGACCCGGGTGTCGGCCGAGGCGGCGGCCCGGGCGGTGGTGCGGGTGCGGGAATGGCTACTTGCGCAGGTGCTGCGGTTGCAGGCTGAGGCGTCCGTGACGGCGGCGGATCTGGTGCGGGCGCAACTCCCCGACGAGGTGGCGTCCCACCTGGACACGACGGGTGGTCAGCGGCAGCTCGCCGGTGTGGTGTCGGCGGTGGGTGTGCTGGTGGTGGGTGTGCTCGGGGTGGCGGGGTTGGACCGGCTGCGGGGGCGGTGGCGTGGTCTGCCGCGCCAGCGGACCCGGCGGCGCCGTGGTGGTGGTTTCGCTGCGGGTGGTGTGGTGCGGCAGCGTACCGGCGCCGCAGACGCGCCGACCGAGTTTCTCCCCCGCGTCTAGAGCCGGTTCGTCCATCGGCTGCCCGGGCCCCGCGACACCTGGGCGGCAACGGGTGTGATGCCCGCGACTGGCATGTCGTGCACGACCGAGGCGGGTATCCGCCCGCTGCGGGCCTGCTCGTCGAGGCGGCGGAGCTGCCACGCGACGGTGCGGGCGTCGTCGATCGCCCGGTGCTTGACGCCCCTACCGACGGGCGGGTTGAGTAGCGGCACCCCGAGGTGTTCGGCGTACTGGCGTATCTCATTGGTGCGGTCCGGGATTGCGGCGGGTTTCTTCGCCATGGGGCCCCAACAGGTCCAGCACAAACACACGTGGTCGTACGCGCCGCAGTCGGCCCACAGCTCCAGCGACCCGTCGCCGGGGGTGTCGAGTAGGAACTTGGCGACCTCGGCGGCGATCTGCCTGCGTGGCTTGACGTACGGCTCGCGGCGGTCGATGTCGGTGCGGCGCTGCGACATGTACCGCTGTTCGCGGGTGAAGGTCGGCAGGTGTGGCAGTACGTTTTCGGCGAGCCACGGGCGCGACGTGAGGCGTTCGATGCTGATGTCGGCGTTGATCGCGTAGTACTCGACGTCGGGGCCCGTCGCGGTCGCTGGGGCGCTGCGGGGTGGGAGCGCGTCGACGCGGACGACGCCGATGGACACCAACTCGATTGAGTGTCCGTCCTCGACGAACTCCAGGTCGTAGGTGAGGCGCCGCGGTTTCGTGGTCACGGGCGTGACGGTACCGGCCGGGTGCGACGCGGTGGGGCGCCTCGCGGGGCACTCCCCCCGCCCGGTGTGCGGGCGGTTTACTACACGTCGCCGGTGGCGTGCAGGCCGAGCTGGTGGGCGACGCTCGCGCACGTGTCGGCGCCGCGGGTCAGGCCGAGGGTGGCCGGGTACACCATGAGCACGGCCAGCGACCAGGTGCCGGTGATGGCGAGGCACGCAATGTGCCATGTGTTGTCGTCGACGTGCAGCGTCCACCCGTTTTTGACCGCGACGCCGTTGTCGGTGTCGAGGCCGGCGGTGATGCCCCACCGGCCGGCGCGCAGGTGGCGCATTTCGTTGAGGATCCACGGCGTCCACGTCGGGCCGGCCGCGGCGCCGGTGGTGAGGCACACGCCGATGCGGGCGGCGTCGGCGGCGGTGACGCGGGTCAGTGACCACCAGCCGGGCACGGTCGTGGTGTCGGTGAGGTGGCACACGGCGGTGAGGCGGGTGATGGTGTCGGTGGCGCCGTTGGTTTCGTAGAGCTGCTGCGCGGCGGCGTCGTCGCTGTCGCGGATCATGCGGCTGATCGTGGCGAGGTGCGCCGGCGTGGGGTGGGGGTGTCGGGTCAGGTCATCAGCGGCGAGCCACGGTTTGACCATGGATTCGGTCGTGTACCGGCCGGTGGTGTCGCCGCCGGCGCGTAGCAGCTTCCCCGTGACGGTGTTTGCAAGGGCCCACGCGGTCGCTGCGGGCACGGTGACGGTTGGGGTGGTGTCGGGTGTGGTGGTGGGGTGTTTCGCGGCCGCTGGCGGCGGTGCGGGGGTTGTGGTGAGGCCGGCCAGGGCTGCGGCGATCAGTACGGCGATGACGGCGCCGAGTGCGGTGCGGGTGACCCGGGTGGGGTAGCGCGGGGGTGTGCGGTGCCGACCCATCCCTGTGACGGTAGGTGACTGGTCGGCGACGGTGCGTTACAGCGGCTGGGGGTTCGCCGGATCGGGTGGTGCTCGGCGGATCGGACGCGGCGGGTGCGGGTGCGGTCGTATGTTCGGAGTTGCCATCGAACCGCGGGGATCGGTCGAGGGGCACCGGGTGATCGTGGCGCTGATTGGCGCGCTGCCTTCCCCCCGGTCGGATTTTCGCGTACATGCCGCGACCCCGGTGCCCGTCGATCATTAGCCGTGCCGCAGTACCTTGGCGCCCGCGCGCAGCAGCTCGGTCACGTAACCGTCGCTGACGTGACTGCCGTTCGTGCCGCGCCATTGGCATTCCTCCGTTGGGTGGTTCTTCATGTAAGCCACCCGCGCGTCAGCGACCACGGACCCGTCCGGCAGCCGATCGGCGCCTTCGGGTGTCGTTGCCTGCGGCGAGCTGTCGCGGCCGGCGTCGTCGTCGATGGGCGCCACGTCGGCGAGCGGCACTGTGATGGTGCCTTCGTTGGACTCGACGTCGATGACCGCCCTGCCGGCTTGGACGCGGGCCGCTGACCGGGTGCGGGCACGCACCAAGGCCGGGGCGCCGAGCCCGAGGTCGTGGGGGGCGCGCACCCAGCAATGCACCAGCGTGCCCGCCACCGGAAATGCTTTGTTCCACGCCTCGACGCGGCCGGCTGGTGTCCACGTCCCGACGATCGGCTCAGGCACCACATCGGGATCGCCGGGTGTCGTTGGCTGCTGCGAACTGTCGCGGCCGGCGAGGTTGGCGCGGATGAGCCACGACGCGACGACCTGGAGGTACGCCGGGCTTAGCGCCCCGCAGAGAAAGTCGCTCACACGCCTTTCCAGGTCGCTCAGCTCGACGCCCGCGATGAGCAGGGCCTCGGCGAGCACCACGAGCGGCGCCGTGTCCGACAGGAGGCCGAACGTCGCGGCATTGAACTGCGCTTGCGCCTGCGCCGCGTTGAGATATGGGCCGATGTCGCGGATCGGTGTCGGCTCGCCGACGGGTCGCGTCGGTGCGCCAACCATGGCTCTTGTCGTGTCCATGCCGGCGGCCTCTGCCTCGTCGGCGCTGATCGGCTCGACGTGAGTCAAGGCGACCCCTCCGCTGGTGCCAGTGACCATGACGACCGCGCTGCCGGATGGCAGCACCCACGCCGGCGACCGGGTCTTGCCTATCTTGCCGGACCCGCTGCGGACGCGAGGCCAGTACCGTACCGGGGTGCCTATCGGGTGAAACGTGTTCCACGCGGCGACATCGGCGGCTGCCTCGGCGGGGTCGCGGTCACTGTCCATTGTGGTCACCTGCTGTCGCCGACCGGGATCATGCCGACCACGGTCACCATGTCTGCGGTTATGGGCATTGATTTCTGGCTGCTCGCGTGCCTGGCGACGTCGCGGCAGATTGCGTTATGCAGCGTCAGCACCGCTTCGGTGCCCTGGACGTCCGTCAGCCGCGCGTCGATTCGGGCGAGGTAGTTGCCCCACATTGTGCCGCCGATGGTGTACGCGATGAGGTACTCCCAGCGGCGCACGGGTTGCGGTGGTGTCGTGGCGGGGTTGCTGGTCGGGTCAGTGAACGGTTGCATCGGACGGTCCTTCCGGCGTGTGGTCGTGCGCGGCGTCGAGCGTTTCGTCGGCGTGCTCGATGGGGCAACGGGTCAGGCTTACCGACGACCACACGTCCACCGGCCAGCCGGCAATCGTCGCCGTATCAAGGTTCGTGCGGCCCGCGTTGTATGTCCGCCACGGCCGGGGCGTGTCGGGGTCGAAGACATGGGCGTCGAATGACGCCGTCAGCCCTAGATGCGCCGCCCAAGTGTCGACGTCCTCTGGCGCGTCGTCGGTGCAGCGGATCTGCACCGCCACGTTGCCGGAGGTGAACTCGTGCAGGTCGATACCCATCGGGGCCGGCATTCCCGCGTCTATCGCGTCGACCAGTGCCCGCAGCACCACCGCGCGGCCCGGCGTCGCCTCAGCGCGCGGCGATTCAAGGCGGATCACGTCACTGTCCATTGTGGGCAGTCCTTCCGATTGGTGTTGTGGGTTGAGCTTGCGGCTGTCAGGGCAGCAACTCCGTCATGGCGTGCGGGTCGATGTGGTCGACGCGGTGGCGCGGCGGGGAGCATTGCGCGCACCACAGGTGGCCGGGCTGGGCGCGGCAGGCCGGCAATGGCAGTCTCCCCCGCGGGTCGCATTGCGGGCAGGCGGCCGCACCAAGGGTGAGGATGGGCCGCCCGCACGGGCAGGTCGGCAGGGGCTGGCCGGTGGTGTCGTGGGCGACGCCGGCGCGGATGCGGCTGGCCTTGCCGGGTTTGCGGCGGCAGGCGGTGCGGCGTGGGCAGGCGGTCAGGCAGATGGTGCGGGCGAGGCGGTTACCGTCGTCGCCGGTGGTCCACCAGTCGGGCTGGCGTTGGCACAGTGTGGTTTCGGGTGTGGGTGTGGGCATGGTGTGCCCCCGATGCGTCTCGTAGTGCCCGGCGGTCAGCGGTGCCGCCAGACCCGCAACGTTACCCACTCGCCAGTAATTGCGCAACCATTTGTCACGCACTTTTACGTTTGTATTCGGGCGCCCAGTAGCGGCGCTTGCGGGCGGCGTTGTTGTGGGCAAGTTCGGCGCGGCCGCCGGTGCGGGCGCCCGTGGCCGCCTCGGTGAGCCACCGGTACACGGTGGCCCGGTCCGGGGCCGCGTCGCCGTATTTGGCTTTGAGTAGTGCGCGCACCTCGGCGGTGTCGAGGCCGACCCATTTCGCGGCACGCACGACGGCGATCACGTGCCGGTACATGGCGTCGCGTTCGGGGGTGAGTACCTCGGGCGGGGCGGGGCGGGCGTCGGTGGCGGTGTCGTCGGCGGCCTGCTCGTCAGCGTCGGCGTCGAGCAGGGCGCGCCGGTAGGCGATTACCTCCGGGTCGTCGTCGATAGTCATGGTCAGGGCTGCGGCGAACGCGTTGTCGACCACGGCCAGCCCCGCAGGCATAGCCGCTGGGGAGTTGGGGCGGGTCGCGCGGCGGCGGGTCTGCTGCGGCTGCGCGCCGATCATGTGGTGCGGCCGGTACATGGTTTGCCAGCGCTGCGCCCACCCGAAATGCGCGTCGCCGGGGCACCCGTCGCCGCCGTTGCCGTCGCTCGCGCGGCAGGTCGCGCACACGTCGAGGTGCTCGCGGCGTTCGCCCGGGTCCTGCGATAGCGGGCCGTCGCAGGCCGGGCCCCCGTCGCCGCCGGATGCTTGGCAGACGAGGCAGAACTTCCAGTGCGCGTCGCGGGCGCCGGCGTCCATCGCTTCGGCGGTGCCGTCGTCGAGGTCGGGTGGTATGCACCAGCGGCGGGCGCTGATCGCCGGCACGTCGTCGGCGGGTAGGCGCATGACTTTGCCCGCCATGGCGCGGTTACTGCCCACGCCGACACCGACGATCGCGCCGCGCATCGCGTCGCCCTCCAGTGCGGCGAGGATCCGGGCGTGCGGTAGCTGCGTCTGGTTGCCGAACATGTACGACGCCTCTTGCACGGGGATGCCGCCGCCGCCGAGGCCGTAGCGGTTTTTCGGCTGCGACAGGAAGTCGCCGCCGCCGCTCATCGTGACGGTGCCGCGCTGGGTGAACACGGCGAAGATGACGCCTTCGCTGCGGCCGAGGGTGACGCCCTGGGTGAATAGGTCATTGAAGTCCGCGGCCTGGGGGCCGCCGGGTGGCAGGTCGGCGTGCTGGCCGACGAGGGTCGGCAGCTCGTCGACGAACACGAAAACGCCGGGCGCTTTGGGTGTGGCCTCGATTTTCTCGGCGCCACCGAAACTGACACTGGCCCGGTAGCGGATGCCGGCGATGACCCCGGCGAGTAGGCAGTAGATGCCCATCGGTTCGATGGCGGCGGCGAGTAGCGGCGGGCGTTCGATTTTGCCGGTCTCGCTGACACCGTACGGGTCATCCGCCGCCTCGTCCCATGGTTGCAGCCACGGTTTGACGAGGCGGCCTTTCGGGTCGATGACGATGGTGCAGGCGTTTGGCATGCGTGTGGTCTGCGCGATCTGGACGTGCAGGAAGTTGGATTTGCCGCTGCCTGTTGGGGCGAACGTGACCTGGTGCGCTTCGGCCATGTCGATCTCAAAGTCGGTGGAATCCATGTACTTGCCGACGTTGATCGGGTCGTGGAACGACAAGGGAGTTTCGTCGTCGACGTACGGCAGGTCGGCCGTCAGAACGTCACTCAGGTCGATGTAGACGGTGAATGTTGCGGATTCTTCGCGGCCGTCGGTGGTGCGGTCGCGTTCTAGGCGCATCGCGCCGACTGGCCACCGCGCAAACTGCTCAATGTCGGGGACGTTGGCGAGGATCTTGTCGTAGTTGACGCCCTGCTGGGGTAGCCGCCACCGCAGCGCCAGGACTTTGCCGGCGTCGACGCGGCCTAGGAAACGCAGGCCGGTGATGTCGAACCGTCGCCATAGTCGCCACAGCCGCGCGGCGTCCGGGTCAGCCGGCGGGGTTTCCCGCACCCCGGCACTGTCCACATTGGAGGCGGCGAACATGCGGCGGATCAGGTTTTCCTCATGGGTGATCTGCATGGTGCGGGTGTGTGGCCACGCCGCGAAACCGACGACGACGGAGGCGACCCACAGCACCCACAGGGGCCATGCGGTGATGCTGGCGGCGATGCTCCAGGCGACGAAGCCACCGCCGGCACCGAAAATCGCCGCCATGTACCAGCGGGTTGTCGCGGCGAAATACTCGCCCATGGTCAGCAGCAGCCCCACCACCAGGGCCAGGATGAGCACCCCCACGCCGATCAGTGCCTTGACGCCAGCGCCGGGCACGTGGGCGTGGGTGTTGCTCACGGCCAGCGCGCAGGCCGGGGCGGCGGCCGCCGCGTACGCCCACACGGGGCGGGCCTTAAACCACTTCACCGCCACGGCCGCGGCGGGGGCGGCCACGGCAAGCGCCGCTAACGCCAGCACCCACGCGGGGGCTGCCGCGGTGCGGGGGATGCGCCACGCGGCGACGTGCGCGCCGATGCCGACGGTCGCGGCGGCGAGCAGCCCCGTGACCGGTGCGAAGTAGCTGCGTAGCCGCATCGGTTTGCCCGCCCACGTCGGCAGGCCGTTGATGTGGCGCGGCAGGCGCTGCGGTGTGACCGGCACCAGCTCGGCGTGCGGCGGCTGCGGCGTTGTGGTCACGGTTCTCATTCCCCCCGGATCGGTGATGGGTTAGCGGACGTTGAGGGCGGCCTCGTCGGGGCGCGGGTTCTCGACGCGCTCCAGGTGATGCGCATTGAACTTGCGCCACTGCCGATACAGCACACGGGTCTGGTTCGCCACGGCGTAGTACTGGCGGCCCACGCCGTGGATGAAGTTGGCGACTGACCGCGGCACGAACGACCGGTGGCTGGCCTGTTCCGCCATGTGCCACCGCGCCTGCGCGGCCGCTTCGATCACGCCAGCCCATGAGGCGAGCAGTTTGTCGATGAGTACCTGCGCCTCGGCGTCGGGGAGCTGCACCGCGCCGAGCGTGCGGTCGAGGTCGTCGCAGATGCCTTGTACGAGCGGGTGATATGCCATTGCCGTCTGGCCTTTCTCGGGTATCTGGTCAGGGTCGCGGGGGTTATCTGACGACGTTGAATCGGCGTTCGCCGGGGGCGGGCTGCGCGGCGCGGGCGAGATCAGCCTCCAGCGCGGCGCGGGCGGCGCGTACCACGTCGTGTTCGCTGGCGTGGGCGATGGCGATCAGCCCGGCGGCGACCTGCCGCATGTACGCGTTGACGCGCTTGTCGACGGGGGTGGAGCTGTCGAACATCGCGGCGTGGCGGGTCATGATCTCGGCGATTTTCCGGTCGATCCCGCCGAGGCTTTCCAGTAGCCACACGTAGTCGACCTGCGCTTCGGTGTCGGGGCGCTGGTAGCGGGCGAGGCGGCCCAGCGCGTCGATGGCGAGCTGCGCCTCGCGTAGCGGCACGACCGCGCCGCGGGTGTTGGGGCGTTGGGCGAGTCGTGTGGCCATGGCGGTGCCTTTCGTGGGTCGTACTGCCGGTGCGGGGCGGTTGACAGTTGCGGCGCCGGCGGTTGGCGCTGGGGCCGGTTTTGGTGCGGGTTTGGCGGCGGGTGGGGTCTGCGGCGCCGACTTCGCCGCGGGCGCCGGCGGGGCGGGTGTCGGCTGCTGCGCGGCGGGGGGTGGGGTGCCGCCGAACCGGCGGGCCAGCGACGCGTGCAGCGCCGCCATGCCGGCGTGGCGGCCTTGGGTGCGCCACGTGCGCCACCACGCGGGGCGGCGTTTGCTGGCCTGGGCGATGCGCTGGCCGGTCTTGCGTGTGCCTTGGGCGATGCGCCGCCCCGCCCACCGCGCCGGCGTGGCCGCGCGGGTCGCGGCTTTGCGGGCGATGCGGGCGTACAGGGCGCGCGCGTCGTCGCGGCGTTGGGTGCGCGCTGCGGCGCGGACGTCGCGTCGGGTTAGGCGGCGCTGGTGGCGGTCGGCGCGGCGCTGGTGCTGCTGCCAGTACCGCCACTCTTTGCGGTCCAGCGGTGTACCCTTGCGTACCTTGGCGCCGATCTGCGCGGCCCACTTGTTGTGCGCGGGTGCGCGTAGGGCGGCGCGTTGGGCGCGCCGGTCGGCCCGGTATGCGGTGGCGCGGGCCCCGAACGGCAGCGCCGCCCGGCCCAACTTGGTGCCGTAGTCGGGGGTCTTGCCGCCACCGCGACCACCGCCACCGCTGGTGCCGCCTTTGCCCTTGCTCGCCCTGCCGGTCTTGCCGGTGCCGCTCTTGCCGCCGCCCGAGCTGGACCCGCCGCCGCCACCGCCCCGGCCGATCAGTTTGCCGAGGCCGAGCGTCGGTAGCCCCCGCCCGCCCGCACCACCACCGGCGGCGTTGCCGGCCTTCCCTGCGTTGGCTGGTTTGCCTACTCCCCCACGCCCAGCCCCGCCTGCGCGCGGCGTGCTGGCGTTGCGGCCGCCTCGGGGAGCTGCGCCGGCCGGGCCTGCACCCGCGCCTTTACCCTTGCCGCCGCCGGTGGTGGCCTTGCCGAGCATCTTGCCGAGGTTCGGCAGGTGCGGCCCCCGCCCCGCGGCCGGGCCGCCGTTGGCGCCCCGCCGAGGTGGTGCCGCCGTGCCGGTGCCGCTGGTCTTGCCGGGCCCTCGGCCCGCCGTACCCGTGCCCTTGCTGGTCGGGGTGGCGCCGCCGGCGGCGGGTGCGGGGGTGCGGGGTTGGCGCTGCTGCGGGATGATCCCGGCCCGGCGGTCCCGGGCGGCGCGGCGGCTGGCCACGGCGGTACCGCCACCGGCCGCGGCGAGGGCGCCGACGGCGATACCGGCGACGGGCCCGCCGACCAGGAACGCCAGGAACGTGCTGACGACGGCGAGGCCGCCCACGCCGACCGCGACGTGCGCTGTGGTCGTGCCGTCGCTGTTCTCCCCCGACGCGGCGGCGACGTACCCGCCGCCGGTGGTGTCGTCGGGGGTGCGGTCGACGACGTAGTGGTGCTGGGCGCCGTCGGGCGACACGGTGACCGCGGCCGGTTCGTCGTCGGCATCGTCGTCGAGGTGCGCCCACGGGTCGCGCATGGTTACGCCTCTACCCCGAGGCGGTCAGCCTCGATCACGGCGCGGATCTTGATGAGGGTTTCTTTGCCGGTCCGGGCGTCGGCCGGGGCGAGCGCACCGCCGTCGACGGCGGCGAGCATCGCCGCCTTGATCTCGTCGGACCTGATCGGGCTGGTGCGGTCTTTCCACGCGCCGGGCTGCTCGTCGGGTTTGTCGAGGTGGAGTTGCACTGCCTCGATCTGGACGGCGTACTGCTCGCGCAGCGCCTCGACGTCGTAGCTCGCGCCGGCGGGGGCTGGGCTGACCGGGGCCGGGGGTCGGGGTAGCTGACCGGGCCGACCGGGGCCGACTGGGCGCCTGACCGGGGCCGACCGGTAATGCCGACCCGCGCTGACCGGTCGGCCCGGCCGGGGCTGACCGGGGTAGCTGACCGGGCCTGACCCCGCGTGGACCGGGTTGGCGAGGTCGGCGGCCCACTGACCGACCGGCGGCTCTGACCCGTCGAGCGGGTCGGCTGACTCGTCGGCCCATGCGCGGCCGTTCACCGCGTCGGGGCTCGTCACCGTGTCGAGGCGGTACAGGGCGTCGAGCTGGGTGCGGATCTCGGCCTGCGCGTCGTCGTCGAGGTACGCCTGCGCGGCGAGTTTGCACCGGTTGAGGTGGGCGAACCGCCCGCGGCGGCGGCGCTTGTTCACGGCAGGGGTCATGTGGGCGCGGTACGCGGCGCGGATGATCCGCTGAATGTGGCGGGCGCGGGCCAGCTCGTCGACGCCGAGGCGTTTCGGGTCGGCCAGGCGCAGCCACACGGCGATGCGGCGGGGGGTGAGGCGCCACCCGACGCGTTCGCGGTGCCGGGCGAGGTTGATGGTGCGCGCCTCGGACGCGATGGACTTTTCGACCGCCCACGCGGCGGACACGGCGGCGACGAGGCGGGCGAGTCCGGTGGCGAAGCCGACGACGGTGCCGTGGGAGGCGACCGCGGAGTCGATCGCGGCCATGGCGCCGGACAGTGCGGCGAAGACCCACACGGCGAAGCCGTTGCCGTCGAACGGCCATTCGGCGTCGGGGTCGCTGCGGCGGCTGGCGCGTTTCTCGCCCGCTTCGGCGGCGGCGATTAGTAGCCGGTAGGTGCGGGAGCGGATCGCGCATCCGAGCATGAGAGTTTCGAGGTAGCCGCAGAACATGGCGCGGATGACCGGGTCGGTGATGCCGAACCAGTCGCCGAAAACGTTCCACGATCCGGTGAGTACGACGCCGGTGGCGAGGACGGCACCGACGAGCGTGACCACCTTGTCGAGGCGCTGACCGCCGGGGGCGACCGGGCGGCCGGTCGGGGCCTGACCGGCGGCGGCGAGTCGGGCGGTCAGGGCCCGGTTGCGGCGGCCGGTCAGCCGCAGGGTCAGCACGCCGGTCAGGGCGGCGACCACGATGGCCGCGGCGACGGTCAGCCAGCCCGACCCGGCGCGGGTCAGGTCGTTGACCTGGGGAAACGTCATCGGGTCACCTCGCCGGTCAACGGTCGGGTCAGGGGGCTGGTCGGTGCGGCGGTGGTCGGGTCGGGCACGCGGTCACCTCTGCGGTCAGCGGGTCGGTCAGCGCCCGGTCGGCCCGTCCGGTCAGCCCGCCGGTCGGGCGGGTCGGTCGGTGCGGGTCGGGTGTGGCACATGGTGGCCAGTGTGACAGGTACCTCCGGTTAAAGGTAGCTACCCTTAGTGTCGATTCGCCGGGGTTAAGGCGGGGCATGGCGGCAGACTCTCCCCCGAAGGGGGCGTAGGTGGGCAAACCAGACGACGGGCGTATGAGCATCGCCGAGGCGGCGGCCCATATGGGCGTCAGTCAGCAGCAGGCGCGTCGCTGGTTCGACTGGGATCAGCCCGCCTCGGGTGTGGTGGCCGAGGGCGGGCGGGATGGGTGGCGCCGGGTCGATCCGGCGTGGGCTGAGGCTCAGCGGCTAGCGCGGCTCGATCGGCTTGCGCGGGGTGGGTGGCGGCGCCCGAGGCGCCGCGCCGGGTAGCCGCTACGGAGGGTTGTCGCATGGTTGTCGCACGGGGTTGGTTGTCGCACGGTTGTCGCGCGATTATGCGACTAAAGGGGGGTGTCTGCGCGTGGCCGCGCTGGACACCCCCCGGGTGCGACTAACGCCCGCACCGTGCGACAACGCGACTAACCGTCACGATCCGTGACACCCCCACGCGTGCGCGCGGCGGCCTACTCGTACGCCCGGCGGTGGCGGATAAGGCGGGCCAGCGCGTTCACGACCGCCACCTTCAGCCGAAACCGGACGCCCATGCTGCGGATCAGTTCGTCTTTCTCGGCGAGGGTGAGCCACCCACGGTGCCCCGGCGATGGCAGGCACCACAGCGTGTCGACGGCCTGCCCGCCGACGATGGGCTCCACAGTGTCGGCGAGGTCGGCGAGCAGCCGCATCCGGGCGGCCAGGTCGGGGGTGCGCGCCATCCGGGCGAGAACCTCCCACGCGCAGCTCTCCAGGTCGCTGTGCGGGTCGAGCGTCCGCTGGTGGCCGGGGTCGACGACGGCGTACTCGACGTCGGACAGCAGCCGGTACAGCGTCGCCGAGTGCCCGCACGACTCCGCCATATCGCGGCCGCCTTCCTCCCGCATCGGGTCCGGGCCGAACGCGTCGCGGTAGACGCGGGCCTGGTCAGACGCCGCGTCGGCCATCTTGGCGAGCAGCCGGCCGCGCTCGGCGGGGTCGCTGGTCTGCGCGAGGGCGACCGACCCGATGTTGAGCCGTTCCTCGGCGCCGAAATAGGTTCCCCGGGCGGCGCTGGTCGTGGTGCCTCGGTTTTTCATGGTCGGGTTTCCTTCCGGGTTGTGTGGCGGGTCAGCGGTTCGCGGCGGCCGGTTCCTCGGCCGGGGTGTGAGAGTCGACGCGGCCCCGGGTCACCTTGGTCTGCTTGACGCCCTCACGCTCGCCCAGTTCTTTGACCGTGGCGGTGATCGTGGTCGCGTCGCCGCGGCGCAGCGCCCACATGCCCGAGGCGCTGCCCGACCAGACCAGGGTCACGCCTGCGTCGTCGCCGGTGCCCTCGACGACCAGGAACACGCCGCCGCCGTACGCGGTCTCGTACGGCTTGGCGACCATGACGGTGCCGGTCACGGTGACGCGCTGGCCGGGGTCAGCGGCGTACCGGCTCGCGGTCACCTTGGCTGCGCGGGCGGCCCGGTCGGCGGCGTCAGCGGCGGCCACCTCGGCGAGCAGGGTCCGCGCCTCGGTCGCCTCGTCGTCGGTCAGGGGCGTTTCGGCCCGGTCGCGGCATGCCGCGGCGGCCAGTTCGATCAGTGCCCATGGGCGGCGGGTCAGTTTCTCGTCGCGGCGCTGCGCCTCGCCGTCGTGGGTGGTGTGGAGGTGGTGCTCGCGCTCCAGTGCGGCGAACAGCTCGGCGTTGGCCTCGCGCCATGCGGTTTGCGCGGCGAGGCGCTGCGCGTGGGCGGCCGCGCGGCGGGCGTCGCGGCGTGCCTTCTCCGCGACGCGGCGGGCGGCGACCTTTTCGGCGTCTTCGACGGTGCCGATGCGGCGGCCGGCGCCGGCGCCGTGGCAGGCGATGCAGATTCCGCCGAGGCGGTGCAGGTAGCCGCTGATGGTGCCGAACTCGGTTCCGCAGCGGCCGCACAGGTCGTACACGACGCCGGCGATCAGGACGAATATGCGGCCGAGGCGCACGAGCGTGGTGGCGTCGACCTTGCTGGGGCCGTGGCCGACGCGTACGGTTTCGCCGTCTTTGAATCCCGCCCAGTTGTCCGTCATGGGAGTGACGTTACCCACCGCGCGATAATTCCGCAACCATTTGTCACGGATTTCTTATCTGGCGTGTCGGGGTGGCGCAAAACGGGCGTAAACGCCAACGTTTACACCTATGGGTAGGCAAGTTGACCGGGCCGCGGCACTGGCCGCCGCCAGCGCGATCCTCGAGCGTCGCCTTGTCCACGGGCGCCCCGAGGACGCGGGGCAGCTCCCCGATGACGGCGACCTCGCCGGCGTCGTCCGCTACGTGCGGACCTACCGGCGGGTGCCGGTCGAGGTACTGCGGGCCGACGCGCTCGACGCGCTGCGCATCGTCGACCACCTGGAGCAGCAGGTCCCCCGCGACCGGTACGCCCTGGCGATGCTGCTGCACGAGCAGTGCGGTTGGCCGCTGCGGCAGCTCGCCGAGCCGCTCGGGATTCACACCCACCCAGGCGCCGCCCGGCAGGCCGTCAAGGGGGCGCTACAGCGCCTACGGGTCGCCGCGGGTGGTGACAAGGACACGGCCGTGGTGGTGGCGTCACCGCGCCGTCAGGCGGTTCAGGGCGCGGCTGCGGTGGTTGCCGTCGCGTCGCTTGTCCGGGCGATCATCACGGCGCTGGTGCGTTATCGGGCGCTGCTCGACGGGGAGTCCGCGGCCGAGGTCAACGAGCTGGCGTACCGGCGTGGCCGTGCCGTGGACGACGCGGCGGTTGCGGAGCTGGCGGCGGATCTGCGGATTGTGCTGCTCGGGATGGTGGCGTTGGGTGCGCCCGAGGCGCGGGCCATGGCGCAGCGCTGCCTCGATCGGCTGGACGGGCGCGCATAGGGGTGCGGGGCGCCCCAAGGGTTGGGGCGCCCCGCTGGCGGGTGAGGAAGGTCTTAGGCGTTGCGGGCGGCGGCGAAGCACCACGCGGAGCAGCAGCCGAGGCCGACGAGTAGCACCACGGCAACCGACGCCGCGATGGTGCGTCCTTGTACCGCCGAGTTCGCCCCGACCGCTACGAGTAGGAGCATCGGCGGGAGTTGCGCGGCGCCGAGTAGCCGCAGAATCCAGCGGCGTTGCCGGCGGGCGGGCATCGCGGCGATTTCGCCGGCGTACTGCTCGGGGGTCAGGCCGTACGTGGCGGCGGCGGCGTTGCGGATGCGTGCGTCAACGGGCACTGTCGGCCCCTTCCGTGCGGGGGCTGGTGATGGCTGGCCACAGTCGGGCGCCGGTCGCGGCGTAGAGCAGGGCGGCGGCGGTCCACCATGCGGCGGTGACCGGGGCCGAGCTGGTGCCGTGCCGGGCGGCGAGTAGCGCGCCGGCGGCGACGTCGAGGCCGAGTAGGACCAGCGCCACCACCGCGCAAAGGATGGGTGTAGTGGGCCCATAAAACGCGGTGGCGGCGCTGGTGTGCTGGCGACCCCCGACCTGGGTATGGGTTCGATCCGTTGCGGCGGTCGAAGTACCCGGGTCGGGGGTCGCAGACCTGACGACAGTACCGGCCCGTGGGTACGGGCTGGGGGCGCTGCCGGGCGCGCGGGTGCCGGGGATGGCGTCACGCGTCGCGGTCATGCCGGCGACGTTACCCCTACGCCACGTGAGGCGCAACCATATGTGTCGGAAATGTTGGCGGGCTAGGTAATGAGGTGGGCGTCCTCGGGTTTTTCGGCGTCGGCGACGCCGAGCAACCACGCCCGGCCCGTGTCGGTACGCACCTCGTACACGGCGGTTCCGACGCCGATCGTGAGGATCTTCGCCCGGGCGGCGAAGTTCGGGTCGCCGGTGAACTTGGCGCCCTCACCGGTGGGGATGAACCGGGCCCACCCGTGCTCGTGGGCGATGACCATGGCGCGTAGTAGCCGCAGCCCGGCCGGTTCGTACGGCATCGCGGCGACGGGCCGCACAAGGTCGGGCAGGTCGGCGGGGTCGTCGGTGACGATGTGCCACGCGCCGCCCGCTATGCCCATGAGCGTGTCGGCCCGGTCGGCGATCAGGTACTCGGGGGCGCCCCACCGCAGCATCGACGTAACGGTCTTGGGTGTGACGTCGAGGCGCTGCGCGATCCGTTCCCGGGTCACGCCGGCGGCGGCGATGGCGTGGCGTAGCTGTGTGCGCATGAGGTCGGGCAGGGTCGGGTGTACCAGTACCCGGCGGATCGCGGCGACTGGTGCGGGGTCGGGTTTGGTGGGCGGGTCGTTGTCGGCGTCGACGCGGGCGGTGTAGCCGGCCAGCCACGCCCGCGCCTGCTCGGGGGTGGTGAAGTCGCGCCGGTCGTGGGTTTCGGTGACGACGACGTGGTGGCCGGTGTCCGGGTCGCGGCCTTGGTAGCGGTACCAGCCGTGGTCTTTGTCGCCGGCGGTGAGGTCGCGGGTTAGCCGCGCCTCGGTTGTGGGATTCACGCCGACGAGGTTACCCACCGGTCACGTTATGCACCACTTTCTGCGGAGAGTGCCCCGTCGCCGCGTCCACGCCGCGGCAGGCGGGGCATATGGGTTGGCCGCCGTCGCCGTACCGGTGGTGCGGCTGGCGGCAGCGCATGCACGGGCCGACCTGGTGCGCGGGTACGCCGAGGCGCTGCGCGACAACCTCCGTGGGGCACTGGTGTCGCCCGTACCAGTAGCCGGGCCCGGCGGGTGGGTGGTGCCGGTCGGGCAGGTGTAGGTCCAGCCGCCGCCGCTGGTGCGGGCGGCGAACACATCGCCGGCGCCTACCGGGTCAGGGTCGACGGTGACGGGCCGCCCGCCGGCGGTGGTTACGTGGGTGACGGTTTGCCCACATGGTTCGCAGGTGGCCTTTTCGGTGGTGTTCACGACGCGCGCCGCTGCTGGGCGACCAGCACCCGGCCTTCGCCTGGGCGGGGGTCTGACGGTGGTGGGGTGAGCGTCAGGGTTTTACCGGCGTCGGTGGCGGCGGCGAGCTGGCGGGCGTGGGCGTCGGGGCAGCAGTGCGGGCAGGCCAGGGCACAGTCCTTGCCGTCGATGAACCCGAGGACCAGCCCGTTTCGGCAGTGCGGGCAGTGTCCGCGCGGCTGCTGCGACGGCACCACGCGCGGTGCGCGTGGTGGCGGCGGTGGGGGTAGATCGTCGAGCCGTGACAGCAGCACCGCGCCGGGGTCGTTGGCGTCGTCGAGGGGCCGTGACAGGGCGTCGGTGAGGTCGTCGGGTGTCCACCCGGCGAGCAGCTCGCGTGTCACCGCGGCGGTCAGTTTCGCGGTGGTACGCCGGCCGGGGCGGCGAGTGTGGTGCAGGTGCGTGACCCGGTACACCTCGGCGAGGACCCCCGCCGCCACGTCTGGCGGTGGCGCGCCGGGGGGTGTATCTGTTTCGGGAGCCACCTCCACCTCCACCCCATCGGCCTCGACCGGTTCGGCGCTCGCGCTGTCGGCGGGGGGTAGGGGGGGTGGTGGTGTTCTTTTCGTCTTATTCACTTCGTCTTGTTCCCCCCCCGATTTCGGGGTGATTGTTCCCCCTTTTTCGGGGTTACTTGTACCCCCAAATTCGGGGGTACTGGCGGGGTCGTCTCCTGTTACCCCGATTTCGGGGGTACTGGCGTTGACCTGCGCTTTCTTCGCCGCCCGCCGCCGGTCGCGGGTCACTTTCGCGGCGTGCTTGCGTTCGGTGATCGCGGGCCGGTGCAGCTTGTACCAGTCGCCGAGGGTCGTCGGGCCGGTGTAGTCGTTCGGGGGCAGTTCGTGCACGGTGTAGACGTTGCGGCGCGGCATGTCCTCGTGGCTGATGTCGATAGCGCCTATGTCCTCCAGCTCACGTAGCCATGGCGTGCAGGCGTCGCCTTTCGCCCGGCCCATGAGCGCGGCGAGGGCGTCCTTGCCGGGCCAGACAATCGAGTCGCCGCGGAGCTGGTTGACGTGCATCGCGAGTTTGACCCACAAGCTGTGCGCCTGCGGGGAGATGCCCGACAGTGCCACCCAGTCCATCGCCGGCGTCATCGGTAGTCGCCGCCTGCCGTGGCGGATCTCAGTGTCTACCGGTGGCTGTGTGCTGTTGCGGCGGGTCACGGCGTCACCGCCGGTGCCCGGTCGTCGGGCATGAGTGCGTACCGGGGGAGAGTCCCCCGTCGGATGATGACCATGCGTCACCCCTCCAAGGGTGTGTCCGTATGGCGAGGCATCAAACGACCAGATACGATCGACGATGAAAACGTGAAGTGCCGTCGAGTCGTGGTCGTTTGGTTGCCTCGCTTGACTTCCCCGGGTCACCGCGTGCGGCGGTGACCCGGGATTCGTTTTAGTTGCCCTCCCGGGTCAGGCTGCGATGGGCCGCTGCTCGTTCACCTCGGCGGCGGCCTCGGCGGCGAGTACCGGCGTCAACACCGACCGGATCAGTTCAGCGTCGCTCAACCCGTCGCGCTCAACCACGCGGTCGAGCAGACGCCGCTCGGTAGAGGTAACCCGCATGTGAATCCACTTATCGCGCGGCTCATCGCCGACGATCGGGCGGCCGGTTCGCCGGCGAGCGGTGATTTCAGCCATCGGTGTCCCTGACTGTTCGGTGATACGTAACAAGTGACGGTACCGCCGTGACCGGCGGTTTCTTCGGATCGCCGCGCGCGAATTGTCGGACGTGTCGGGTAACCTGATGTTGCCCCGTGCACGTCGCGGAGCGGAAAGTCCGGGCGCTGGTGCTGCAACTTGTGCCCGAGGGGTCGTTAGGCGCGACCCGACTCCGCACCACGCAACGACACGGACCCCGGCCCCCACCCCGCCATGGCGGTATGGGGGCCGGCGGCATTTCAGCGGCCCTAGTTCGACTCCGCGCTGCCGGGCAGTCTCGCGTCGATCTGCGACGTCATCGCCCGCAACGCCGCAAGGGGATCAGCGGCGGCCGCAGCCGGCGTCGGCGCGGGCTGCTCTACCACCTCAACCCGTTGTGGCGTAACCGGTTGAGGCTGCTCGGGCTCCCTGTTTGGCGTGGTTTGCTCTACCACCCTGCCGACCGGCGCGGTCGCCTGGAGCTGCTCGACGACGGCGGGCGCAGTAGCGGCGGCGAGCAGCTCCCCACTGACCTCGACGAGCTGGTCGACCGCGGCGGCGGCGAACTGCCCGTCGGTCACCCCCAGTGCGGGCGCCGCAGCACGGGCCAGCTCGGCGAGCCCAGCGGCCGCCGCGGGGCTGACTGCGGCCGCAATGTCAGCGTCGGTCGGTATCGCTGCGGGCGTGGGCGCAGGACGCTGCGCGGGTACCGTCTCGACCGCGTGGGGTTGCCCCGGCGCCTCGGTAGCGCCGTCGCCCGTACCGAGCTCCGGCCGCACCTCGGGGTCGACGGAGCTCGCCCGCACATCACGCACATGCGCCGTCGCCGGGTCGAACTTGAGCACGCTGAAAATCAGCCACTCCAGCGAGAAATCCGGCAACGCGGGGCGGCCGCCGTGCGGCTTACCGTCGAAAATCAGCGGCTCATCCCGGCCGGGCCGCACGCCGCCTTTTGCCAGACGCGCGCCGAGCACCATCGGCGGCTCCAGCCGGTCGAGACGTACGTAAACCGTTGACATGTAAGGGAAATACTTCTCAGCCTCGGGTTTGAAGACCTTAGATGCGCCGGGAATCGGTTTTCCGTCGTCCCCCACCTGAGTTATCTCACCGCCACGGGCGGTGCACACCACGACGGCGTGCATGGTGACCAGCCGCGTGACGATGTGCCGCCACGGTTTCTTGACCGAGTTCCAGTGCAGTTGACCGACGTGAATGTTCGCGTACGGGTCGCGGGCCAGCTCGTCGCGCGCCTCGATGCTGCCTAGCGCGCGCGCCTCGGCGATCTCCGACAACATGCCCCACAGCACCGACATCGAATCGACGACCACGAGGTGCGGCTTGTCGCCGGCGTTGTGCGCGGCCTCGGCGGCGTCGGCGATCTGGTCGACGGCAGACGCGATCTGGTACACCGAACCGTCGTGGTTGACGATGTCGTAGTCGGGGATCAGCGCGGCGTACTGGTCGGGGTCTTCCCCGATCGACAACCACCACACTTTGCCCCACCGGCCGCACGCGGCTAGCTCTGCGGCGGCGTAGCTCTTGCCGCTGTACTCGCCGCCGGCGAGCAGGATCAGCGGCCATGCCTGCCCCATCAGTGGTTTGCGGGTTTCCAGCGTGTACGCCTTGCGGGGCGGGCGCTGCGGGCGGGCCGCGCGCGGCCGGTGTGGCTGCGGCTGCTCGCCGCTGGTGGGCGGTTCGGTCGTCTCGGCGCCGGCCCACGGGTCGTACTCCCCACCCGGGGCGATCTGCCTAACATCGGTAACAGTCATCGTTGTTTCGCTGCCTTTCGTTTTCTGGCCGCCGGCGACGGTGGATCGCTAAACCGGCGTGACTTCTGGTCTCCGTAGTACGACCAGCACGCGATCGGCTGGCCGTTGTCAGTCGCCATTTCCGCCTGCCTCAGCTCAGCGCGGAAACGGTTTTCGATCAGGTCGATTTCTTCCTGATCGGCTTTCTGGTGGTCTTTCAGCTCACGCCGCCGCCGCCACAACGCCGCGCAGCCCGGTATTTCGGCCGTCACGTTGGCGAGCTGCGCCGGCGGCGCGGACGCTTGCAGCAGCGCCTCGCGGGTCGCTTCGGACCCGTCGACGTCGGGCGGGGTGTCGGCGACCACGCGGTCGTACCAGAACGCCTCGGCCTCGCCGAGCATCCAGTCGAGGTAGTCGTCTGCGGGGCGCTCGCGGCGCCAGTACCGCAGCCCTTTCGGCCCACCATCGGCGATGATCCACCAGTGCGGGGCGCCGAGTATCGCCATGCACCAGTCGGCTTGCGCCTGGGCGTGCAGCGCCGGCCCGTACTTCCACGCGTCGGCCCAGTCGTCCGAGTTGGGTGCTTTGGCTTCCAACCCGCCGCCGTCGGAGGTGAGCCGGTCGGGGTTGACCCGCGCCCAGTCCCAGCCGGGCGCGTCGACCGCCCACGTGCCGGTGCGCCGGCACGCAATGCCGGTCACGTCGGCGAACCACTGGACAAGGGCCGGCTCGAGGTAGTGGCCGCGGCGCATCGCCGGCGTTTCGGGGATCGGCGGGCGCCGCCCGGTTTTCGTCAGCCACAGCCCGTACAGCGACTCGTACCCGTTGAGGCCGAGGATCACCGAGATGTCGGACCCGCCCACGCCGTCGATGCGGGTGTCGAGCCACGCCTGATGGTGCGTGGTGTACGCGTCGGGGGGCAGGATCTGCACGGCGCCGGACGGTGTGAGCCAACCGCCAACCGGCGCGTCGACTAGTGACGGCGACGACAGACTGGTGCTAGCCTCAGCCACAACAGGAGCATTCATCGGGTTTCTACGGCCCTCTTGGTTGTTTCTGGTCTCTGTAGTGCGGTGCGTCCCCTTCGTGGCAGCAATCCCGGGCCCTCAGCAAGCCCTAGGTCACGCGGGGGACGTGTCGAATTTGCGGGTCAGGCGACCCGACGCGCCGGGGCGTAGTCATCACTCAGCACTGCGGGCCGGCCAGACCGCGGCGGGATCACCCCACGGAACCACTCATCCATGCGGGCAACATCCTTATGGCGCGCCCAGCCGCGGATATAGCCCGCAGACCACCCCGGGTAGCCCTCCCGAACAGCCTGCCCGGCCGTGTTCTTGTCGCGCGTCTTGCCGTACTCGGCGACCGGCCCCATCGGCTTGTCTGGCGGCGGCAACGCGTTTCGGCCCACCTCACCGGTCGCGAGGTGCTCGGCGCGCCAGTTCTTCGGCCGGCGCTCGCTGACGCCGCACGCCTCAGCAATCTGCTTGAGTACCAGCACCGACTGATCGGCGAACATCGCGGCGGCCCACCACTGCGGCGGTTCGCCCTCCAGATTGCCGTGCAACCACCAGTCGGGGCGCGCGCCGTCGAGCACCGTACGCAGCATGTCGTCGGTCGGGCGGATCGAGACGGTACCGTCATCGTCGACGCGTACCGGCACCGCCGGGTCTGCGCGCCAGGCGTCGATAAGCCAGTCCGGCGGGTTGAAGCCTTCAGGCAGTTTCGTGGCTGCCGGTTCGCGGGTAGGCATCGCGCCACCTCCCATCATTCATGTTTCATGCGGGTTTACGGTTGCGAGCCTACCCACCACCAAGTAATTAAGCAACCATTTGTCACGCAATTTAGTTGCGTGGTGGGGTGACCGGCTGGCCGTGCATGTACTGCACCATCACCCACAGAACCGCGATCACACCGGCGGCGATCAGCGCCCCGGTCAGCAGCCGTTTCGCCGTCAACGTCACGTGATACAGCCATGCGATCACGTCGGGCAGCAGCAGCAGACCGAACGCCGACCCGGCGGCGAACACGACGACGATCAGCACGACAATCTCCAGCGGAGTCATCGCAGCACCTCCAGCGCGGTAATGGTGATCGTGACGGCGCCGAACGGGTACTGGACGCGGGGCACCAGCTCCCGGATGACGACCACCGGCCCGTCGACATACCAGTCGGCGTCGTCGATCAGCAGCGGATAGCCGACGGTCTGCCCCGCCGGCACCTTGCGTTTCCCGCCGCCGGGCAGATCAATAACCTGCGTCAGCGGTTTCGGTGGGGTCAGCCCGTCCAGCAAGTGTTTCGCCGTCGGGTAGTAGTTGTGCCGGTCGCGGTCCTGACCGTTGGGGCGCCCACGCGCGTCGACGTCGGGGAAGTGCACCGCCACATCGACGCGTACCCGGTTGCCGAGCTGGCGGGGTAGATGCTGCTGCCGGGCGGCGGCACACGCGGCGCTGCGCCACTCGCGCACCATGGGCGCCTCAGCGCGCCGGTCGCCCCGGTCGTTCATCGACATGAACGGCACGGGGGAGCGCAGCGGGCCCAGTATCCACACAGTGCCAGGCTCGACGACGGTACGGGGCGCCTGCGGCGCTTTCGTGCTCATGCCGCACGTCGCTTGAGCTTGCGCCGTTCCCGCTCGGACAGGCCACCCCAAATGCCGAACCGTTCTTCATGGCCGAGGGCGTATTCCAGGCATTCGGCCTTCACCTCGCACCGGGCGCAGATACGTTTCGCCTCCCGCGTCGACCCGCCCTTCTCAGGGAAGAAAGCGTCGGGGTCGGTCTGCGAACACAGGGCCCGTTCCTGCCATTCCGGTACGACGCCGCCGAGCAGGTCAGCGACTGACCCGGGCACCACCGGCCGGCGCTGCTCGGGCATGCCGGTCACGACGTGCCGCCCTGGCGCTGCGCCGGCACCAACACCCCGCCTGTTCGGTAGAACGGCCCCGCCGGGGCCCTGCCGGTCAGCGGGTCGACCGCCGGCACCACGAGCCACACCCGCCGCACGCCTGGGGGCTGCGACGCTTCCTGCGCCGCCTCGACCGCATCGGCCCGCCGGGCGAACTGCGGGTTTCCCGCCATGGGGAACACACCCACCCCGCGGGCGCGGATCGACGTCGCGGCCGCGTACGCGCCGTCAGCGCGGCACGCCGCAGCCACCCCCGCCGGGTCGGTGACGACCTCGACGACGGTGTGCGGGCCCGGCTCAGTCACTGCGAGCAGCCCACCAGCGACCGTCGCCGCCGCCCGCGCCGGGCCCTGCGGGTCAACGACGGTCGGGTGCACGCTTGCCCAGTCCCGCGCCGCGAGCTCCAGCGCCAGGTCGAGTAGTCGCCCTAGCGGCATGGTCGACTGGCGTAGCACCTCGGCCAGGGCGTGACCCATCGCGTCGACCATGCCCGGCGTCTGCGTATCGCACGCCCGGGCGAGTAGCAGCGCCGCGTCTTCGGTCACGTCCACGCCCGGGCGGCCGCCGCGCAGCCAGTACCAGTGATCGCCGCGCCCGCCGGCCTGCTTCCGCATCGGGCCCCGTACAACCACGCCGGCGTCGATGAGTGCTCGCAGTGTTTTCGCGGCCGGGTGGTTATCGGCGAACGTCACCGGCCCGTAGCGGCCCAGCTCCCGTAGCATCGCCGCAGCCGCGTCGGTCGGGCTGTTGGGTGCGTCGCCGGTGTCGTCGAGGCGGGTCACATCCAACGCATGTACCTCGCGCTCGTCGTGGTCATCATCGCCGGCGCCGACTGTGACCGTCTGCTTCGCCGGGTCGACCGCCGTGACCTCTACGAGGCGCGGATCGTGATAACCCCGCCCGTTCAGCATCGGCATAGCCGCAATCACGCTGTCGCCGGGCCGGATCGGCTGCCCGTTAGCGTCGAGCACCTCAGCCGGCGGCAGCGCGATAGCCGCAGCGACCGCCGCGTCGGCGCGGTGCGCGTCGGCGTACGCGCGCAGCATCGCCGCCCAGTCCCGGGCGTGGGGGAGCTGCTCGGCGGCCCGCTCGTACGCCTGCGCCCAGTCCTCGCCCGTGGCGCCGCAACCGCGCATGACCAGCACCGCGGCGTCGGGTTTCACGATCAGCAGACCCACGTGCGTGTAGATGTGCACGTCCGGCACCGCCGGGCCACCCCACACCACGTCGAGAACCTGCACGACGCGCACCACCGGCGGCGTCTGCCCCGGCACGAGGTCATAGGTCGTCAGGTGGTCGTTGCTGCGCCGGGAAACTAGCACCAGCGCCCCGACCTGCACATCCCTAGCCGGGGTCGGGATCGTGGCGGCGTCGATCGCGACCCGCCGGTGAATGCTGCCCATCACGCCGGCGACGCTGCGCAGCGCCAACCCTTTCGCTCCCCACCCGCAGCCGGCGCAGGTCACATCGTGGGCGCGGCCGGTTTCGGTCACGGTGCACGGGTGCTGAAGCGTCGCCAGGGCGGCGAGCACCTCGGCGCTCGGCCGGACAACGCCGGATAGTGCGGCCGTCTCCCAGCCCGCATCGGTCAGGCTGTAGTGGCTCGGCACGCCGTGCCCGGTTTCGCCGCGGGCGGCGCTGACCAGGCCGGCGACCTCGACCGCGACCCACGTGTTGACCTGGTGCTGGCGGTGCATGTCGGCGCGTTGCACGTCGGTGCCGCCGAGGTCGGCGAGGTCGGCGAGTAGCCGCGCCTGCGGGGCGCTCACCTTACGGGCCCTGCGCGCGTTGACGTTGGTGGCGTTGTTTTCGGCCATGTTGGTGCCCTTCTGGTCTCTTGCGGGGGCCCAGCTCGCCCCCGCGTACGCGACGTTACCTCACATGGGTTGAATTGCGCAACCATTTGTCACGGACTTAGTGGGGGTTGCAGCACCCGCAGCACCACCCGAGCCCATGCCCGGCCTGGCACGCCGCCACGTCCAGCCGACCGTCAGCCACGCACCCGAGGTGGGCGCACTGCTCGGGCCGCGCGTCCGGGCACGTCACGTGCCGGCACAGCTCCGCATCGACCGGCCGCAGCCCGTCAACGCCGGGCGTCCAGCACTCCGCGCAGCAGTCGAGGTGCGCCATGCGCCCGTCGCGGGTCGCGATGATGAGGTACCCGCCGCACTCACAACGCGCGTCCGGCTCATCCGCGCCGGCATCGCGCAGGTACACCGACAACCACCGCATCGCGTGAGCGCGCGCCGGCTCGGGCTGCGCCAGGTCGAGGGCGACCTGTTTGGCCTCCCACCTCAGCCGGCCATACGCCTCACCCGACGCGATGTCCGCGCGCGCGTCGGGGAGGTTGCCGTACAGCCCCGATTCCTGCCCGGTCGGCAGGTACTTGACGATCCACGGGGTGCCGGTCATCTCCTGCCGGTCGACGCGCCACAAGCCGTCGGCGGACTCCCACGCCCACACCTCGCGCCGCGACGGGCCCGCCGGGTCGGCCGTGTTGAGTGTCTGCCCGTCCAACTCGCGGCCGGGCGCCAACTCCCGGCCCCCGCGGCGCGCCGCGGGGGCGCCGCTGCGGCGGGCGCCTTTCGGGTCGACGGTGATGGTGCCGGCCATGGTGGGCCTCCCGGTTGTCTGGTCTCAGGTTTCACCGCACAAGTGCGGCGCAGCACACATGACACTACCCGTCATAGGGTAATTCCGTAACCATTTGTGCCGGAAATACCCGGCCGAGTGTTTGCGTGACAAATGGTTGCGGAATTACGGGGGTGCGGGTAGCGTCACCGCCATGACACGACTCGCCGACTGGGTTACCGTCACAGTTCGTGCCGCACTGAGTGCGGTAGGTGGAATCACGGTCGCGCTCATCCAGCCCCGAGACTGACCAGGAAAGGGGGCAACGATGCCCGCGACCCACACCGACGCGACGCTGCACCCCGCAGCCAGCGCCGAGCTGCTCGCCGAGCTGGGCGTACCCGACGACTGCGGACACCGCCACCTGCCCGGCAACCCGTGCCGCGCCCGCCTCGTCGCAATGGTCGACGTGCGGCAGCTCGCCGCCGAGGTCGCGATCCTGCGCGACCGGGCCGACGAGGAAGCCGCCAAACCGCGCAGCCGCCGCCGCTACCAGCCCGAGTCGCTGCGCGCCGGCGCGGCCGCCCGCGAAACGCGCGTGCGGGAGCTGGTCGCCGCACTGCCCCCATGCACACAATCCGCACCCGAGGGAGACCCGACACCGTGACCACACCGCCGCTACTAACCGCCCACGTCGACACCACCGACGCCAACCCGCTACTCGTCGACGTCGGCGGCTACAGCGGCCGCACCGGCGTCGCCGTCATCCTGCGCATCGACCCGCAATCAGAGCTCCTACGCATGGCGCAGGCCATCGCCACCGCCGGATCCGGGCGTATGCGGGTCATCCTGGCCCCCGGCGTCGCCCGCGAACACGCACAGGCAGTCGAGCGTCTCGCCGCCGAAATCGACTCCGAAAACGCGGAGATCTTCACGCGGCTACAGGCGGCCGCCGACGCGTACTCCACCTCGGGCACCATCGTCGACGCGGCCAGCCTGGACGCCGAGCTGGCAGAGACCGCCACCAAGGCCACCGGCACGATGCAGGAGCTACTCACCGCGCAACTGGAGGACACCCAACCGCCCGATCACACATGGGCGTCGGTAACCGACTTGCTCGCCACGGTGGCGGCGCTACGCGCCGCGCTCGGCATGACCCCGACCCCGACCGGAACCGCCGTGTACAAGCAATGGCGCGCCGACAACGCAGCCCGCATCGACGAACTCCGCGCCGCCACCCCCGCCGCCGACGCGCCCACCGAACACGCCCGCGGCTGGCCAGTAACGTACGCGGCGATCACCATCGGCACCCGCGGTACGGCCGTGCACACCGGGCGGTGGCTACGCGCCATCGGCGGCTACGTACCGCTGTGCGACACCGACGGCGACAGCATCACCCTGTCCGACGAGGCGGTGACATGCCGCATCTGCCTGACCACGTACCCGCACCCGTCGCAGGTCGCCAGTACCAGCCACGACCGGCGCCGTGTACCGACCAGCCGCCAACCGACCATCGACCGCAGCACCGTCGAGGCGGTTGTCGACATGGATGACCTCGCCGCCCTAAATGATGACTTCCACCGGCGTATGGCCGCCCGGGTCGTCGCGATGCTTAACCGGCACGGCGTCAAAGTTTCGGGGGAGTGACCACAATGGACACTGCACCACCGACCGGCGAGGCCGTGCACCTCACCGCAGTAATCGCCGCAGCGAGGCACCGTAATTGCTTCTATACCGCCGTCGCGCTACGCGACGCCGCTGACCTACTCGCCGACCTGTACGCCACCGGCCAACGCCACGGCATGCCGCCCGGCCGGTGGGATGTGGACCTACCCGGCGCGTGCGTCGACGCGCTGACGGTCATGTACATGCGCGCCGTACCCCGCGAAACGGCAGATGCGGTGCTGCTGCTCGACGTGGCGGCCGACAAGCTGACCGAAGCCGGCCTACCCTGCCGACGCCAGCCCGGCAGCATCCGCGTCGAAGTGCCGTCACCGGCGGGTGAGCCGGTCGCACTGACACTCGACCCCGGCGGGTGGAACCTGCGCCGCGCCGAGGGGCGCACGCAGATCGTGTCGGTGGAGGCACCTTTCAGCGTCCACGGCGCGTGCGCCGTCGCGATCCTCGTCGAGGCGGTCGCCCGCGGGGAACACGGCGCCCGCAACGGGCACCCGTGGCCACGGTTCGACCTGCCGACAGGGATGTGACCTCGCTATGAGCTACCAGACCCACGCGTACGACAAGCCCAACGATGACGGGTTTCCCGCCGACCCTGTTGTCGTCATTGTCGCCACCGGAACTCATGACGTGTCACGCCTCATCAACCTGCTAGTGGGAGCCAACCCCACCAGCGAACAGCGCAGCCTGGGTAAGCAGGTATTGCGGCAGGTTCGGCAGCACAACGCCGGCAGGTCGGCGCTGAGATTACTCGCCGAGCACGGCGGCCCGGATCTCCTCGAATCGGCGGCGGCGTCATGAACGCAGAGCCACGCGCCGATTTGCTGCCCGACGGTATGCGGATGCTCGTCGTACGGCAACCGTGGGCGCTGATGATCGCGCTCGGTTTCAAGACCACCGAAAACCGGTCCTGGACCACCCGCCACCGGGGTCCGCTGGCGATCGCCGCCGGCCTCGCGTGGGACACCGCCGGTGAGCACGACCCGCGGGTGCGGGCCGCGTGGCGCCGATTCGCCGCCGACCTCGCGCGCAAACAGCAGGGCAATGCCGACCCGGGCCCGTATGGGGTCGCGGGGCAGCTCACCCAGTCGAATCTGTGGTTTGACCGGGGCGCGATCGTCTCCGTGGTCGACCTGGACGACTGCCACCGGTGGGATTGCACCGACCACGGGCAGGGCTGCGGCGATGGTGTGGCGTGCTGTAGCCCGTGGGGCGACGCGCACGCCAACCACTGGACGGTGAGCAACGCGCGGCGGCTACCGGAACCGGTGCCGGTGACGGGCCGGCAGGGGCTGACGCTGCTGACCCCGACCGCCCGCGCGCAGGTCGACGAGCAACTCGCCCGCACCGCCGAGGCGCTCCCGGCTGGAGGCAAGTAATGGACGACGACGGCGGCGAACTGCTCGACGACGAATACGACTACTACGACCCCGACGCCGACTACGACTACCGGGCGGGCGAAGACCCGCCCTGGTGCTGCTGGACCTGCCGCGACAGCCGCACCGTACCGGCGCGCCGCGGCCACACACGGCGCTGCCCGAGCTGCGACCCTAACTGGCTCGGCCGGCAGCGTCACCGCTGGTGGTGGTGGCGGCTGCGCATGTACCGCAGATGGATGCGGCTACGCCGCCGCCAGCACGACGATCCACCGTTCTAATCGACTGTCCACAAAGGAGAATCACCTTATGAGCACGCCGGAATGGCTGGTCGACGAAGTGGCCGCCGTGACCCTACTCGCCGTCGACGGCGAGGCCGACGAGGTGACCAACCGACTCGAACGCATCGCCAGCGAAGGTGGCTTTCCCGCCATGTTCGGCGCGTGCTACGCGTGGGCGACGGCCGCGGGAATCATGTTTGGGATGACGGCGGCGGTCGAATCGACCACCGACGGGATGCTCACCGTGTCATCGACCGACGGTCAGCCCCTCGACGAGACATCCCCCGAAACCTTCGCCGCCCGGTTCGTCGCGTGCGTCGTCAACGGCGACCGCGACATGGCGTACGCGCTGTTTTCCGCGTCGACGGACGGGCCGGACGACTATCACGAGCGGTGCGTTATCTCGGTCATTGCGATGATGGCCGAAGCGGGGCGGCACAAGCTCGCACAGAATGCGGCCGGCGATGGATGACGACGGCGAGATGGAGCTGTTCGACGCGCAGCACCTGACGATCGTCGTCGCTGAGGCGGGCGAAGACCTGTCCACCGACCAGAAACGCCGGCGCCGCCAAGCTGAGCAGCTCGCCGCCGGGGTGCACCCCCTGACCGGCGGCAGGTTGCACCCCGACGCGGCGCCGGCAGGTGACCGGCAGGCGGCGGGGCTGCGCTGCGGCGGGTGCAAACATCGGCAGCTACTCAACCACGACACGGCTAAGACGTACCCGAAGTGTTACCGGGGTGCGGTGCGCGACGACGCGGGGCGGCTGCGTAAGGGCACGGCGATCGTGACCCGGGGCGCGGCGACGGATGTCCCCGCGTGGTGGAGCGCGTGCGTGCATTGGGAGGCGCCAGACACTCCCGAGTAATTCCGTGACAAATGGTTGCGGAATTGTCTTGTGGTGGGTAACGTAACTGGTGTTGGGCGGACCGCTGACCCGCCCACCGAGACCAGGAGCGCCCGCCATGACCATCAAGTCGACCGCCGACAACATGTCACCCGCGATGCTCGCCGCCGCCAACGCAGTCGCCAACCGCACCCACGACCACGACGGCGAAGGCGAGCGCGCCCTGCGCTTCACCGACGCCACCGTCAGCACCCTGCGCGCCATGGCCCGCCGCAACTGGGCCGTCATCAACTGGGCCACCATCGACGGGCGCCGCCAGATCACCTCGGCCACCCTGACCGTCCTCGGGGAGCGCACCCGCGTGCGGGCCAACACGATCGCCGAGGCCAAGCGCATCGAGGCCGCCCGCCTCGCCGCCGCCGCCGGGATCACCGCCGGTACCCCGAGCATCACCGGCCAGCTCGACCCGTTCGCCGTCATCGCCGGCAGCACCCGCGAAATCACCATTCCGTTCTGACCCGCCGCGCCCGTACGGGGCAACACACCGTCACCACCCGGCCACGGGCCGTCACCACCACGCATAGTGATTCAAGACCACGAGGGGGAACGAGTGAGGACCGCCGTCGATATGCAAACCGCCCTGATCGGCGCCGAGGTGCCCTACCAGGCGCCCGCCGACACCCGCCGCGCACCCGCCGCGCCGCGCACCCCGGACGTGCAGCTCGCGCTACTGGCCACCACCACCGGCGAACTCGACGGGCAACTCACCATCACCACCGACACGCCAACCGTGACCGCGGTACGCCGCCCCGCCCGGCGTGGCCGCATCCGCATCGTCGGCCCCGCCGCACCGGTGACGCTGCCGCCGGTGCCGTGCCAGGACTGCCACAAGCTGCTACGCACCCCCACCAGCCGCGCACGCGGCCGCGGCCCCGTCTGCGAAAGCCGCCGAACCGCCAACACCACCGACGGCGACGACCTGCTGGCCGGTGTCGCATGACCCGCCCGACCGCGGCATCCCTGTTCGCCGGCATTGGAGGTTTCGACCTCGCCTTCAGCCGCGCCGGGTGGAACGTCACCGCCGCCGTCGAAATCGACGAAGCCGCGCGCGGCGTCATCCACGACCAGCTACCCGCAACCCGCCTGTTCACCGACGTCTGTGAGGTAACCGCCGATGAAATCCGAGCAACTGGCTTTGATCCCCGAAACGGCGTGCTCTGCGCCGGCTGGCCATGCCAAGACCTCTCCCTCGCAGGACGTCGCGAGGGCTTGGGTGGAGCACGTTCGGGCCTGTTCTGGCAGGTCGTCCGGCTCCTGGCTGACCTCCGTCCCCGCTGGTTCTGCCTCGAAAACGTCCCTGGCCTCTTGTCGGCCGTGTGCCCCGGTGAACCCAGCGAATCCAGCGGGGGGGGGGTACGCCCAGCACGACATTTTCGGAGACGACGCCACCGACGGACTCACGCGCGGTCGAGGCGCCTGCCCCGGCGGGTGCATGGCAGCCCACGGTGGTGCCATGGGCCTCGTCCTCGGGGCGCTGGCTCAGCTCGGGTATGGCGTCGCCTACCGAGTGCTGGACGCTCAATTCCACGGAGTACCTCAGCAGCGCCATCGAATCGTCTTTGTCGGACATCTTGGAGACTGGGCCGCACCTGTCGAGGTACTGCTTGAGCCCGAAAGCGGCGGCGGGGATCCTGCGCCGCGCGGACCGGCGCAGGCGGGTCCTTCCGTCGTCACTGCGCTGCGCGCTGGAAGCGGTGGCGGGCCAGACGACAACGACGCCCAGGGCGGTCGCCTGATCGTCGGGCCGTTGCAGGCTCAGGGCGCGGGTGGGCGCGGTCACCGCATCGACGCGGAGGGCGCCGCGAGTGGTCACCTCGTGCAGGTCGCGGCGGCGCTGACTGCCCGGCAGGGCAAAGGCGTTGATAGTGACGCGATTCAAACTCTCCTGGTCGATCGGGGTGGGGGCGTCACGCATGCGCTCACCAGCGATGGCAGCGATGGCAGCGAGGATGGTACCGGCCGGGGTACGCCACTGGTCGCGTTCGACTGGAAGACCTCGGGAAGCGACCGGACCCGGCCGAACGTCAGCGACAAGCGCACCAGCGCGCTCGGCACCACCAAACAGGACGCGGTGGCCACGGCGGCGGCGGTACGCCGGCTGACGCCGATGGAATGCGAGCGGCTACAGGGATTCCCCGACGGGTGGACGCTCACGTCATGGGGGAAACCGCAGTCCGACGCGGCCCGGTACCGACAGACAGGCAACGCCATCGCGGTGCCCGTTTTCGAGCGGGTCGCCCGGCGGATGGCTAGGCACGACCAAGCGGCCGGGCTGTGAGGCGCTCGGCGCTGCGCGCCCGGCCCGCCGACAACCACCTGACCCGCGTCGAGTGGGAGGCGGTACGGCTGACGCTGCTCGTGCGGTCCGGGGCGCTGTGTGAGGCGCGCACGCCGCACTGTTTGGCCGCCCCGACCGGGTTGCTGTCGCACCGCCCCGACGGGCGCGTGGTGCCGTGCAGCGTCCACCACCGCGTGCCGCAAGGTAGTGGCGGCACGGACGACCCGGACGCGCACCGATACGACCGGTTGTTGATCTTCTGTGGCGACGGCGTTGCCGGCTGTCACGCGTGGGTCGAGTCGCAACGCGCGGCCGCGGAGGCGCGGGGGCTGCTGCTGCGCCACGCGGCCAGCCCCGAGGCGACGTCGGCGCTTGCGGAGTCGACGCCGTTGGAGCTGGTTTCGGGTCGGCTCGTGCTGCTCGACCCGCTGGGCGGGTTCTATGTCGACCATGGGTGGCGCATCCCGACGCGCTAGATAATTCCGTGACAAATGGTTGCGCAATTCGCGCATGGCGGGTAATGTCGTCTCCGTTGGGGCGAGTGCCCCGCGCAGCAAAAGGGGACCGGCGACCATGTACTTCCGCGACTTCACCACCAACGGTGTCACCTACCGCGTGACCCCCACCGCCAACGACATCGCGGTCGCCATGTTCACCGACGCCATCGCCCGCACCGGCCGCCCCACCGACGTCAACACCCCCGGTATCGCCAACCTCGCCCGCGCCCTCGGCATCCCCGGCGACAACGCCCGCGCGTGGCTGGTCGGCCGCGCCATGTACCTACGCGGACGCACCCCCGGCTGGCCCTCGACCTTCCTGCACGCACCGATCGGTGGTGTGCTGCTAGCCGGCATGTACAACGTGGCCCGCTACACCGCCGCCCTGCGCGCCGCCGGCTATGTCAGCGCCGACGACCAGCTCGCCGCCTGACCTGAAACGGAGAATCCACAATGGACACACCGACCACCGACCACGTGACCGCGCTCGCCAACGCCGTCGCCGCATCCGACAAGGCGTGGCCGATCGGCGGCCCATACAGTGGCGAGCAGACCACCAGTGCCGCCCGGCACATCGGCGCACTCGTGCGCTACCTCAACCACGCCACCCAAGCATGGAACCCCGAGTCGCTGCCCGACCTCGCCACGTGGCACGACACGACCGCGGCGCTGTGGGCTGCGTTGCAGCACCTGCCGCAGATCCTGGCGCAGGTCGAACGGTTGGCCGAGGCGTTCAGATATGCCCCCGGCCTCGCCGTCGACGACCGGGGCGAACCGCTCCAGCCCGGCGAGGTCGTTAACCTCGCCATCGCGAGCATGCGCGACGCGGCCGTCACGCTCGACCCGGTGGTGGACGCCTTGTCGTACGCGATGCGGTACACCGGCCGGCTGTACATCCGCGACGCCGAAAGCGACGAGTCGTGACGGCCGGGGCCGCACGCGGCAATTTCTGGTGGTGCTCGAACTGCCGCGAGGAAGTCGACCCCGCGCGGGTCACATTCCAGGAGCGGCACGACTCATGCGGGCACGCTGTGCGGTGGATCGACGCCAAGCCGACCGCCACGATTCGGGGTACGGACGGGCAGCCCCTCGACCGCAGCGAGTACGCCGACCGCCTCGAAGCCCAGGCGTACGGGCCTGCCGACGGTGACCGGGTGCGCCTCACCTACGGCGACGGCAGCACCGTCCAGGGAACGTGGACCACCACCGGCGACGGGCCCGTGCTCCACCTCGACGACGAGACACTGCACCACGTGAACGGGGCATCGCAGCGCACGATACTGGCGCGATCCGACGTCGGCCGGCGGGTCGCCTTGTCGGATGGGGAGGGGCAAGCGATCGCGTCGCTGCTCGACGAGCTGGCCGGCGTGTACCCCGACGAGCCGCTCGGGGAGCTGGCCCGCCGGCTGGCCGTCATGATGTACGACCGGATGGGTATCTGACCATGGGCGCGAACACGCCACCGCCGCCGCCGGACTACCCCGAGTACGCCGAGCTGTGGGCCCGCGCGCAAGCTGCGGCGCGCGGGCCGATCGACCCGCGGCTGTGCGCCACCGTCGAGCGGATCAGCTACAACCACGAGTGGTGTACCGCCGTACTCGGCCGACCCCACCCCGGCGCCCGGAACATCACCACCGCCGAGGCGTACCTGATCCGGTACGCGTTCGACGCCGATATCAATCCGCCCCTGCCCGCGTGGCTGGTCGAGGCGCGGCAGGCCACCGCCGAGCGGGAGGCCGAACAGCGCCACCAGGCGCAGATAGCGGCGAACCGGGCCGCGGCCGCGTGGGACACGCTACGCACCGCCGCCGCCGAACGTGGCGTCGTGCTGGAGGTGCGCGCCAACACGCGCAGCGCCACCATCCGCAGTGGTCGCCGGCAGTCCCTCGACCACGCCACACCGGTCAGCAGCGCCTACCACGGCAAGGGCGCCCGGACGCGCGTGTTTCTGCCGGGCCGGGCGCTGTGCGAAACCGTGAACCGGGCCTATCCGCTCCAGCTCGGCGGACCGCACGCCGGGCCCGCGACGTGCGAGCGCTGCCAGGCGTGGGCGGCGCTCGTATGGGGCATCGACACCCCGTGACGGAGACCGGCCCGACCCCGCTCTCAGTCGGGGTCGGGCCGGTAATAGTTAGCTCACGCTAACGCCTATTCCGTCCGCAATGGAGCCCCGCGCGTGCGGGGAAGCGTGTTCGTTGAAACCCTCGCAGCCGTAAACGTCTGCGCAGTGTCACCCCCGCCGAGGCGGGGAAGCGGTACGCGCTGACGCTAGCACCGGGCGACGACACTTTCCCGGGCCCCAGTCGGGTACACCCCGCCGGGTCCACCAGCACCCACCACCGCCGGGCACATACGGTGGGGACTCAATCACCATCCGCAACGAAAGCGAGTCCCCCATGAGCGACACTGCCGTACTCGACGCCAGCACGGACGCCGACGAGCAGCAGCCCGACACCCTCGACGAGGGCACGCAGGACCCGGCCGCCGTCGACATGGCCACCGACGAGCCCGCCGACAGCACCAACGCCGCCGACGACGGCGCCCCGGTCGAGGGCGACGAGGGCGACGCCGGCGACGGCGACACCCCGGCGGTCTGATGGCCACCGCCGCATTTACGGCATGGGTGCAGGCGGGCCGCATCTGGCGGCCCGCCCGACCCCTTAACGCCCTCGCCACCCGCCTACGCGGCTACGGATACACCGTCTACACGCTCGGGAACGCCCAGCACTTGCAGGCCGACCCGCCCGAGGACCACTGCCCATTCAGCGCGACCGGCTGGCCGATCCGCTCACCGCTGGGCGTCGTGTTCGCAGGCGACATCATGCCCCCACCCGCCGCGTCCGGCCTGCCGACACTAGACCAGCTCGGCGCGCAGCTCGCCGCAGACAAGAACGCCGGCATACCCGGCGCCAACCTCATCAAATACATCAATTGGACGCCCACCGGCCAACCGTGCCGGCACGAATCGTGGCAGCCCGGGCACCTCATCCAGCCGAGCAGCGACACCGGCCACAATCACGTGTCGTGGCGCTCCGACTGCGCTGACTCCACCGCCGGCGACGACTACGACCCCGTGGCCCGCATCCGCAACGGCAACACTCCGACACCCGTACCCGCACCGGTACCCACCCCGCCCGCACCGACGCCGTGGCCCGGCCGGTACCTGGTCTGGCGGCGCGGGGTGCGGATGATGCACGGCACCGACGTGTTGCAATGGCAGCGGCGTGTCGTTGCACGGTTCGGCCCGGTCATCGCCGGGATTGACGTCTCGACCCCCGGCTGGGCTGACGGCTGGTACGGGCCACAGTCCGCCGGGGTGTGCCGCGCCCTGCAACGCCAGTTCGGCATCACCATCGACGGGGTTGCGGGTCCGGTCACGTGGCGCGCGATGTTCGGCTAGCGTCCATGGCGTACCCGCCGCGGGCCCGCATATGAACGTGCGGGCCCGCAACCATGTCACGGGGTGCCGCACCGCAGGTCAGGGACGGTATCGTCCCCCCGTGAACGACCGGATCGAACGGGTCATAGAGCAGGCTGGCGGCTTCGCCGCCGGCGCCTTGTTCGCAGTCATTGGCGTCGCCGCCGTGGCCCATCTCGTCGGGCTGCTGCACTACTAGGGACGACGAAAAGCTCCCCGCCACCCATGCGCGCGGGAGCGCGAGGGGCGACGGGGAGCTTTTACGCAAACGAAGGGGAAGACGTGCTGCCACCGTTCCCGGTCGACCCGGCAACGATCGATCTGCTCGACGCGGCAGTACGCCCACCCGAGGGGTCTGAACGGTCGAGCCTCTGCGAGCTGCTCGGCATGTACGCCGACATGTCCGGCGCGACCAGTGACGACCCCGACGTGACGTACCACTATCACCACAACGATGTGATAGCCGCACTGATCGACGAGGTGCGCCGGCTCAGGCAGCCCAGCTAGTAGCGGCGGCGGTGCCGGCCTGGCGCCGGCGGTGAGGTGAGGCGCTCCACCATGGGGGCCACGCCGAACCCCTTACCCAAACCCTTGTACGTCGCGGTCGCCGCGCCGAGCACCACCACAAACGCCGTCGCGACGCTGCGGGCGCTATGCCAATCCACCCCGTCGAGCTGCCCCGACAGGGCTGTTGACAGCAGCGCCGCGGCCGCGCAGAACCCCACGGTGACCCACCAGCGGGTCCGCGCCGACCAGTGCGGCTGCTGCACAACCGGCAACCCGAGCACCGACCCGACAAGGCCGATCAGCATGTCAACCTGCGCAGCGTCCACCGCCCGCCCCCGTCTTTCAGTGAACCCGTCTACCGACAGGCTTGTTTCGGTGGCGACGGCAGCGGATTACGGGCCCGGTCGTCGCGGGCCTGCTGCCGCGCAGCGAGGTACCTGTCGAACGCCTCGCGCGCGTACTGGCGTGCCTGCGCCGGCGGGACCTTAGCCGGGTTACCCGCATCCTGGAATGCCTGCCACATCGCGTCTTCGGCGGCCCTGTCGCGGTCGGCCGCCGCCGCGCGTGTGGCCGTGACCGCAGCGTACTGGTCGTTATAGTTCGCCAAGCAGTTCACGAAGTTGCGCCACTGCACGCCGATGAAAACCGACAGGATCAGCGCGGCCAACGCAACGAACTGCGCCAGCGCTATCGCCGCACGGGATGACAGCCACTTCTTTGTGGCGTGCACGATGCGGGTCTTCATTGCCTGCCCCTCTCAAACAATCGTTTCGCCAGCCCCGGCAGCAGCCGCAGCCCCAGCCCGGCCGCACCCCACGCCAGAACAGACAGCGTTACATGCCACACGTAGACGTTGGTCATTGCACGCGTTCACCGTCCCCGGTCGGGGCCGACTCGCCGCGGATCCGTTTCGCCCACCCGGGAATCGGGGCAACGGCCAGCACAACCATCGCGGGCACCCCCAGCAACGCCACGTCAGGCAGGGGCCCGCCCCGGAACAGATAGCCGTACACGCCAACACCGACGACGATCACCCAGACACCGAGCACCGTCAGGACAACCAGAGTCCTGACCCACGTAGGCATAGCGGCGGCCCCCCCATCTATCCCCTCTATGTGCGCTTACCGATCGCACTGGCCACCGCCACGCGCACCGCCCCAGCGCCGGCGGTGCGGCGCACCATCACATCGACCGCGATGTCGTCGAGGTGGCTACCGGTGACCGGGCACTCCAGCTCGTGCAGGCTGTTGTCGCCCAGCGGAATAGGTTCGGCGCCGCTGATCGGCGTACCGGCAACCTCCAGCCGCATTTCACCGCTGGTACTGACATCGGTCACGGCCAGGGCCAGCACCCGCACGTGCGGATGCTGTTTGATGCCGTACACGCGGTGCAGCATCGTGAAACTGCCCGACGTCGTGGACATTGGTGGCGACGCGACCGACGTGGCCGGTAGCACCATCATCGGCACGTACGGTGTCGCCAACCCCTGCCCCGAAATGTCCGGCGCGACCAGCGGGTTACCCGCCGCGTCGAACACACCCCACGACCCGACCCCATCACCGTCCACAATGGATTGCACGGTTACCGTGCCGTCCGGGCGGCGGCACACCAGCCCCCACACGTCGCCGACCTGCCCGAGCTCCACCACCACGTCACCGCCGGCGGTGCGAACCTGCGTCGGCGTGCCGCGGCTGATGACCGCCCCGGTCAGCGGCGGCCGTTTCGCCAACGCGTCAAGGTCGCGGCGTAGTGCTTTGATCTGGTCGAGGATCGTCGTCGGCGGCTTATCCGTACCCATACGATGCCCCCGGCGGGTCAGGTGAGGTCGAACACGGGCGCCATGGTCAGTACCGGCGCCTCAACATCAGCGGACGGGTCCACGTCGATCTGCACAATGCGCATGGTGGTGTCGATGGTGCGGCGCCAGAAATCGTCGGTGATCATGACCCGCGCCGTGTGCCCCGGCGCATAGGTGCCGAGCTGCGGATCCGCGTCGCCGCGCACCGTCAACGTCGGCAGCACCACCGGGCCGCGCCCAGCGTGCAGATCAGTCGCGGCCTGCGCCGACAGGTCGGGGCTGGTCGTGTACGACTGCTGCGATTCGAGCAGCACCCACCCGTCAGCGGTCTTACTCGAATCCGCGGCGACGGCGATGACCGCCCCCGTCTCGCTGCCTTCCCCGGTGGCGAAAGCCCTGTCCGTCATGCGGGTACCGTCACGCGGCCACGTGTAGTCCAACACGTTGCCGGGGTACTCGAAAACGTGCGGGGCGCCGTCCTGCTCGATCGTCGGCGAACCGAGCACCAGCACCCGCACCGGCCTGCCGTGGGAGTCCAGGACCGGGGACACGTCGAACCGGAAGTCGGGGCCGCCCGGCATCCCGGACAGCTCCCGCAGCGCGTCACCGACGCTGGTCAGGCTGTACCCGTAGTAGGCCATGGCCCGGGCGGTACCCGAGTTGGCCGGGTCGACCTGAATGCCGATGTTGCCGCCGGTGTGCGCCTGGGCCAACGCCACCAGTTGCCGGGCGACCTCGTTAAGGTCGGTCGTTGGCCCGAACGTGGTCTGTAGTGCGGCTATCTGGTCCAGCGTCGGGGAGGACGGCAATAGCGGCAGCACATAGCGGTGGTCGAAGTACGAGTCCCACCCGGCGCCGCCCAACGACACCGACCGGGAGCTGCTCGTGTAGCTCGACGTCCACAACACGGCACCCATGAACGGGGATCCGTCCCGCAGCGCGTAGTACGCCAACCGGGCGGGTGTCGTGAGGTCGGCTGGGTTGCCCCGAGGTGACAGGCCGGTCACCTCGGGAAGGGTCGCGGTGAAAGTGTCCGCTGTGGACAGTCGCTTCGTCAGTTTGACGCCGGTCAGCTCCAGCGCGTCGAGTATGACGTTGCTGCGCAGGTCGGCGACGAGGTACGACCAGTCGGCCACAGCTTTAGACCAGCACGGACGCCGGGCGCCCAAGGTCGTACACCTCAAGCATCTGCGGCCGCGTCGAGTCCGACCGGGCCGACACGCTGGACAGGCCCGGGCCGGACAGCCACGCAATGCGCATTTTCAGCGCCAGCGTCGTCTGCGCCCCGCCGGTGGCGTAGATCGCGTCGACGACGCCTCTGCCCCAGTGCGCGGACACCAGAATCGGCACAGTTTCGGACCGCCCGACGTACGTCGCCCCGTCTTTCACGAGCAGCTCGGCCTCTTGGCTGTTGCCGGCCAGCGACACGATTGACTGCCTTGCGACGACGCGGTACAGCCACGACGGCTGCACCGCGATGGACGGGGCGGTATACACGTCCACTTCGGTGCCGGTCGGGGCGGTCGCGTCCGCATAGGTGACGGCGGCGGCGTTGCGGTGCGCGAAAATCTGCTGCACCCCGACCCGGCGCCACTGCGCGGCACCGGAGTCGTAGCGGCGCAGCGTGAAGTCGCTGGTGAACAGGACAAGCTGCCCGTTGTACGGGGTGATTCCCGCGGTGGCAACGTCCGCCGTGTTGGCCAGGACGGCGGTGCCCTGCACCATCCACCCGGTCGGCGACGACTCGGAGTACACCTCCAGCCAGCTACGGTCGCCGCGCCATACCGTCATGCCGTCGTAGGCGGCGTACGTGTCCCGCGCGGCCTTACTAGCCACGGGCAGCACACCGCCGAGCCCGACCGTGTACAAACCGGCGGGCCGCAAGTCGGTGATGTCCGTACTGAGGATGGATGCCGCGCCGGCCCGCACCCGCACCCGCGCCAGAATCAGGTAGTCGGTGCTGCCGGTGACGGCCGGGTCAGCCGGTGACGGCGCCGGCGTGCCCGCCACCCGCCGGATGCGGGTCAGGTTGTCGCCGTCACCGTAAAACCGGTCGTTCTGCTGCAACACAATCAGGTCGTTGCGCGGGTTGCTCGGGTCGGCGGGAATGTCGAGGATCTGCACCTGCGTCGTGCCGATCGCCGTCTGAATGTACGCACCGCCCGACGAGCTGCGCCCGGTCTGCTGGAAACGCTGAAACGCGGACACGCCGACGTATCCGTTGGCGGGAGCGTTCGCCACGACAAGGCCGGCGTTTGCCCCGCCGGGGCCGGGCCGGAAACCCGAATGCGTGTTGACCCGGTTCGTGCCCGGCATCATCAGCGCCTCGATCGCCATTCTGGCGTCTTCGACGTCGACGTCGCCCGGGTCGTTACTGACCGCCCATGGTGCCATAACAGCCACGGCTAGACCTCCCTCACATGTGGGCGCCGCGCCACCGCGCGGTCAGCCGGGCCGTCGGGTTGTACGCGCCGGCACTGTCGAAACTGACCGTCGTCGAGCCCGGCTCAAGCGCCCACCACTGGGCGGTAATCAACTGGTCGCGGCGGCTCACCCCGTTGAGCAGCACGGTCCGCTGGTCGGTGTCGACGGTCAGCCGGTCACCGTCGTTGACCGTGAACGACGACGCGAACGCCAGCACCTGCCCCGTGTCAATGTTGGTGATGATCGGGCCCGGGGCGGGGCCCGTGACCGTGTACAACGGGTAGGTCGCCACGGTGCCCGGGTTGTTGAGCACCATCGCCGACGGGGTGGGGTTGTCCCCGAACACGAGCGGGAACACCAGGGGGAACACCAGGCCGCCCGACGTGGCGCCGGGCAGGCCAACCGACGCGGACAGTTCGTCGAGCATGTACCGCCGCGGGTCGCTGGCGACCCATTGCACGGTGGCGCGTTCATGGCCGAGCGACCACGCCCGGTCAGTCGGTATCGCGTCACGCTCACACCTGGCGTACACCAGCTCGGGCGCGTCACCCACCCACAGCACCAGCGGTTCGTCGCCGGGGTCTTCAGTCGGGGCGATCGCCGCCCGCAACGGGGCGAGCAGGTCAGCGCACCCCATCACCCCGTCGGGCAGGCCGGCGGCGGTGAACTCCACCTCGATCGTGCGGGCACTGGCGCGCATCTGCCCGGTGATCGCACCGTGCCGGCCGGGCCGGTCGGTGCGCCCGGCCCGCATCGGTGGCTGCTCCAGCCACCCGTGCAGGTCCGATATGACCAGCGGCCCGTCGGGGGAGGCGAGCACCTGCCCCCGCCACTCCAGCGACCACGGTTGCGTGAGCAGCTCCCCGACGGCCATCGGTTACCCTCCGTGTCGGGAAAGCCAGTCGAGGTCGCGGGCAACCTCGGACGGATCCTCACTTGCGTGGTAGTTGTCGATGTGCACCAGCGACCGGGCATCGCCGCGCCCGCCCGCGCCGCCGCGGTTGACGGCGGCGTGCAGTGTTTTCCACTGCTCGTCGTTGAAAACCGGTTCAGGCTTGCCCGTGCGGTTGTCCACAATGGACATGCCGGGCGGTATGTACCCGCCCGAGTCGTAGCCGAGGATGCCGCGGATGGCGGCGACCCCCGCCGAGTCGGCGGCGATGTGGACGTGGTTGTAGTGCTGCGCCACGAGTTGCGGCCCGTAGTAGCCGGCCCCGACGCGGGCGTGGTTCTTCACGAAGAAACCACCGCCCCCGGAGTGGATCTCTTCGAGCAGGTACGGGGCGAACCGGTAGAAAAACGCGGCCAGCGCCGCCATGTTCGCCGGCGACGCGGCCATGTCCGCGGCTTTGCCCTGCCCGTGCCAGTCCGGCGCCCCCGGCCGCAACGTTGAGGTGACCACGAACGGCACACCGGAGTGCCGCGCCGCTTCGACGATTCCCGGCCATGTAGTGCCGGGCGCGACCGGCCCGAGCGCCGGCACCAGGCCGCCCCGCCCCGATTGCGCGGCCTGCGCCTGAATCACCGACAGCGGCGGAACGTAGGTCTTGGACACGTCGACCGTGAACGGCCACACCATGCCACCACCGGCGAGCCGCCGCGCCGGCCCGTACCCGTGCAGCCACTGTTTCGGAATCTGCCGCGCGTTCAATGCGTACATCGCGGCCGGCCCGTAGTAGTCCACGGCGGCGGCCTGCTGCACGAACTCGCCGCGCGACAGCAGCGCCTTCACACTGTCCGACGTCTTACTGCCGGGCCCCTCGATCATGCCGCCAGTAGCGCGGCGCTGCGACTCGCGGTGGAAGTCTTCGGCTTCCTCCGCGGCTTTCTTGGGGTCCATGTCGGGGTGCTGGAGAATGTATTGCAGAATCTCCAAATTGCGGAGCTGTGTCTGTACGTTGTCATACCCGAACACGTCGAGCTGCGTCTTTACATCTGTCGGGATCTTGCCGTACGTGTCAACGAGTTTCTGCACTTCGCCGGCGTTGAGCCGGGTAACGTCTTTCTCTTTCAGCAGTGCGGCGATTCGGTCCTGGTGGTGTTTCGTCGCATCCTCGACCGACACGTTGTTACGCACCTCAGCGTCGTACATGTCTTTAGACGCCAGGATCTGCGCCTTAAGCGCGTCACGGTTGGCGATACTGGTTTCGCTGTTGAGGCCGATACCCTCGGTGTTCGACTCCAACTGTTTTTGTGTCGCGAGCAGCGACGACGCGTACGCTTCCTCGGCGTCGCTGGCAGCGATAGCCGAACCCGACAGTTTGTCCTGCGCGATGCGCAGCGCGTCGGCCTTGTCCGCGCCGCTGGCCGTCTCGTCGTTGACGACTTTCATGGCGTCGGCGATGGCCTGCTGCGAGTCGGTCAGCGCGTGGCCGGCGAGCACATCACGGTGATGCGCCTCGGCCAGCTCGTGCATAGCGCGGGCCTGCGCACTGGTCTGGTCGAACTCCTTTTGGAGAGCCTTTTCCCGCTCTTTGATCGCGTCGGCCTCGATCGCCCGGTCCGCGGACGCCTTACTTTTACCGCCGTCGGGGTTGAAAAGGTCGTCGATCAGCCCCCGCGGGCGGCCGTTGCTGGCCCGGGAGCTGTTTTCAGCCGCGTTCTGCCTCAGCAGCTCCTCACGCCGGGCCCGCAGCCCCTTAAGCACCTGCTCCTGACTGGTCGCCTCACCGGCCGACGCGGCGGCGATCTGCTGGACCGTCAGCCCATAGGTCTTACTCGTGTTCACCAGGTCGGTCAGCGCTTTGTTGTGCGTGATCACGTCTTTGACGGCTTGACTGTCGACGTCGTGGGTCTGCCGGTACGCGTCGCCGAGCTGCCCAAGCGCGCCCGCCAACTCGTCGACACGCTGCTTCTGCGCCCGGTACGCCTCAGTAATCAGCCCGACGGCGATGGTGGCGCCGGCCAGGGCGACACCCCACGGCCCGCCGAGCGTCGACACGAGGCTGGACAGGCCGGACCGGGCGGCGCCGCTGGCCGCCTTTACCGTCGTCAGCGCACCGCCGAACCGGCCTGTCTCGACGGTCGCGGCGGCCATATGCGTCTGGTACTTCTCCACCGCCGTCAGGTAGCCGACCTGTACCGCCGTCCACGCCAAACTGGCTTTTTCCTGCAGGGTGGTTACCAGCGCCCACGCCTTTTGTGCGGCGACAACGGCGACGATCGCCGCGGCCAGCGCCGTCAGGACCGGAATGGGTATCGCCGAGATGATGCGGGAAAACGCGCCGAGCGCGACGAGTACCGCACCGCCGACCGGGGCGACGGCCTCGCCGACGTGCACGAGGGCGGAGACGACCTCGCCGAGGATGTGCACGAGGTGCGGGCCCTCCCGCACCGCGAACGCCACAAACTGCTGAAACTTCTCGTTTTTCGCGGCGTGCTCACCGAAATAGGCGAAGTTGTCGGCGAGGTGCACCAGGCCGCGGCCCATGGTTTTCTCGACCGGCAGGAACGCTTGCAACATGCCGGCCACACCGAGCGCAACATCATAGGTGATCTTCGCCATGCCCTTGAGTGCCGGTACCGCGACGGCGATCAGGTAGGGGAAGAACTGCCGCCAGAACGGGGCGGTGAACGCCTGCGCGCCTTTCGCCGCCAACCCGCCCACGGTGCTAGCGAGCAGCCCCACCGCCCCGGTGACCGCGGGCATGGCCGGCAACAGGGTCGTGATGGCCTGCTGGAATCCGGGCAACAGCCCGGCCTCGGCGGCGTGCCGCAACTCCGTGACATTGCCGCGCAACCCATACAGGAATGTGGCGAACCGGCGCCCCTCCGGGGACAGGCCGGCCATGGCCTGCTGTAGTTTGCGCGTCGCGTCGGTCTGCCCCGACGCGGCCGCCGTCGCCGTCTCCGACGCGACCGCGAGGGAACGGTGAGACGCGGCGAGCTGCCGCGTGGCCGACTCGACCCCGATCTGCGCCTGCTCAATCGCGCGCTGCGCCGCGACGACCTGCGACGACCCCTCGATACCGTCGCGCTGCGCTTTCTGCTGGTCCTCCCCGAGGCGCTTCTGACGGTTCGTCAGGTCGGTCAGGTTCTCTTTCGCCTGCTCATAGGAGAGCTGCGCCTGATCCTTTTGGAGTTTGCTCGCGGCGTTGTTCGCCACGACCCGGTCGCGTTCCTGCGCCGCCTTCGTCAGGTCAATTTCGGCCTGCCGCAAGTCCAGCGCGCCCTTCCGGACCTGCTCGTTCACATCCTCCAACGCGCGCTTGGCCTGCTCACGCGCGCGCGTCAAATCCTGCGTCGCGATGACCTGACGCTCCTGCGCCTGCTGGTAGGCGACCTCAGCGCTTCGTACCGAATCCGTCGCCGACGCAACCGACGCCTGCTTGCTGGCCAGGGTCGCGGCCGACGTGCCCGCCTCGGCGTTGGCGGCACTCATGGCGTGCACGGCACCCACGACGCCGATCAGCCCGAGGATCGTCACACCAAGCCCGGCGCCGGCGGCGATCGCCGCGACACCGATACCCGATATAGCGGCGGCGGCGATGCCGGCTGCGGGCACGATCGCCGGGCCGAGGGTGATACCCGCCGCAGCCAAACCGCCGATGCCCTCCGACGACGCCGCGGCTGCGCCCTCAAGCCCAACAATCGACGCGGTGGCCTCCCCGGCGTCGACATCAACCCGGATCGTCGGGTTCAGCTTCGCCAGGCGGGCCGCTTCGGCGCGTACCGTCTCCAGCTCCGCCACCGCCGCCGCCGCATCCACCGACACACGCACGCTCGGCGTGGATTTGGCTAGCTCCGCGAGGCGCTCCTGCAACCGCCGGATTTCGGCGATGGCCGTGGCGTCGTCAATGTCCACACCGACGCTGCGCTTCGACAGGGCGCGCAGATTCTCGCGGATCTCAGCAACCGCCCTGTCCGCGTCCGACGAGTCGGCGTGCAGCTCAATCTCGGGCAGGGCCGCCGCGGCCTTAGCGACGTGCTCACGCAAGTCCGCGGCGAACTTCCCGTCGGTGGTGACCCGCACCGGGTTACGCCGCGCCGTCTCCTTGAGACTCGCTATCTCCTGCTTGAGTGCGGTGATTTCGGCCATGGCACCGAACACGTCAACGTCCAGCGGGATTTTCCCACCGGCCGCCTTGACCTTCTCAACGTCGCGCGCCAACGCGGCCAGCTCGTTCCGTAGCCGCTGCACCTCCGCGGCGGTGTCGCCACTATCCAGGGTGACGCGCCCGCCGGCACTGGCGTGGCCGAGCGCCTCCAGCTTCGCCCGGGCCGCCGCTATCTTCGCGTCCAGCTCCGAGGTGTCCGCGTCGAGTTTCGCCCGGGGCAGGCTACGCAGCGCCGCGTCGATGCGGGTACGCATCGCCCGGCCGAACGCCGCACCAGTGTCGGACCCGGCTTTCGTGCCGGCGGCCTGCGCCGCCCGCGCCCCGTCGCGCACACCGGCCAGCACACCGTCGGCGATGCGGGCCGCCATCGGCGCGGCAATGACCCGCCCGATTTCCTGCCCGACGCGCTGCGCCGGCGGCAGCACCGCCGCCCGCAAACGGGTCTCGAACTGCCGGTCGTCGGGGAAGACGTCAATACCGACGGCGCCGCCCGCATCGCGCCCGAGGTCGTCGGCCATTTCAGTCACCCCCCTTGCGGCTGCGGTGTTTGTGCGGCGGTCTGCCTGTCGAGGTGCCGCTGACGGCGCGCGGCGAGCATCGCCGTACCGCGCGGGTCGACGACTCGCTCGGCCAGGCCCACGCCCGGGCGCGGGTACGGTTTCGGCTCTTTCGCCTTCACGCCGGCGACGGCGATCACCGCATGGCGCAGCGTGTTCACACTGTCGATCAGGGCGGCGATCAGCAGGTCGGTATGCGACCACGGGCCATGTCCCGGCGTGGCCCGGTTCGCGGCGATCGCCTCGCCGAGCTGCGCGTCACTCAGCGAGTCGCGCACGGCGGTCTTATAGTGCCCTTCGGGGGGTAGCCGGTCGATCAGACCCGACAAGAGGCGGTACGTCATCCGTGACGTACCGCCTCCGGGCCGGTACAGGTCGCGCAGGTCCAGGCCGTTGTAATGCCGCCACAGGTCGGCCTCTAACTCCGGGCCATACCCATCAACCGCTGAATTGACGTCGGCAATTTTCCCAGGCTGTTGACCGTCAGCCGCTGCCACACGTCGAGCATTTCCAGGACCTGATCGTTGGTCGGGCCCTCACCACCGTTGAGGCCGTACCACACGGGCACGTCCTCGGCGACCAGGGCACGTTCGGCCCACGTATTCCAGTCGCCGAACCGCAACGCGTCGTTCGTGGCGGTGGTCCACCCGCCGGGGCGAGTGATGACCACCGTCGTGCCGGCCAGCGGCACCGGGATCGCACCGTCCGGGATGTCCCGCACCTGCTCGGCGGGCTGTTCGGCGGCCACCTCGGCCCGCAGAGCGTCCGAGTAGGACACTTCAGTCTGCTCGGGTGACGCCTCGGTTGAGGCGTCACCCGGATACATGTCTTCCACTTTCAGTTTCCCCCGGGTGTTGTCGTTGTAGTTGGGTCAGGATGCGAGCGCGTCGAGCTGGTAGAACCAGTGAATTGCCACGCCCTCGTCATCGGGGTACGCGGTCAGCGTCACGCCGTAGGTGATCGGGTCGCCGGCCTTGATGCTCTGCTCCTTGCGGTCGGTGACCTGCAACGCGGGCACCACCGCACGGATGAGGTTGAGACCATCGACGATTTCGAATACGGCGGCGTATTCGATGGTGCGCCGCCGCCCTTCGGTGAAGTCGACCCGGCCGTTGCCGTCCGGGGTGAGGATGTCCCCGGTGTCGATCGAAAGACGGTTGTAGATCGACAGGGGGACGACGCCGGATTCCAGGAAAGCGATTTCGAACGTCACCTTCGACTCGGTCGTCAGCACCCGCAAAGGCACCTGCGTACCGAAACCCTTGACGTCGTTGGTCGATTCGCTGACGGCCTTCTTCAGTCCGTCCTCGGTCACCCAGCCGCTGTCGAGGAACGCGGCGTCGAGGTCATCGTCGATGGCCGTGGGCAGCGTCGTGCCCTTCGGGGCGAACCATGCCAGTGCGTTGCCGGCCTCGCCGCCACCAGCGACGCCAGCCAGGATCAGGTCACGATTTGCGGTCATTGTGGGCGGTCCCTTCGAGGCGTACGGAAAACACCCGACGCGATCCGGCGTCGGGTGGGTGGTGGTGGTTTGGGTGCGGGTTATGTGGTGGTGCGGGAATGCACGGTCACGCGGTACGTCGCGCCGTACCGGGTGATGTCGGTGTCCGGGTCGTAGGGCAGCTCGACGGGCACCATGTCGGTCGACACCCGCGACACCCGGTGCCCGTCCGATGTGGTGTGCCCGGGCAGGGCGAACCGCATCAGGCCGCGTACCGTCGCGGCGAGCCGCTGCGCCCCGGCAAGATCCTGATTGGTGCCGTCGCCGGCGAGGTACACGTCCAGGTCGATCAGGGCCACGTCAATGCCGGGCACGTCATCGCCGCCACCCGGTGGGCGGGTCACGTGGATGAGGGGCCCGTCGGCGAGGATCGGGGCGAGGTCGGCCGGCACGTGCGTGGCGGTACGCACCCCGAAAATCGGCTCCTGCAACGGCAGCCAGTCGCAGAGCAGCTTTACCGGGTCGGCGTACGGGTCTGAGTCGGCCACGGCAACCCTTCCCGAGTTAGTCGGCGGTGCTGGTGCCGAGCCCGACCGTCTTGTGCATGAGGCGCCGCACGACGTGCTGCGCGCGCATATACCGGGTGCCCTTTTCCAGAAACCAGGCGTACGGGGTGACGTTGACCAGCCGTGCCCACGCCTTGCCGTTGCGCACACCCGACACGACGCGGAAGCCGCCCGGCTCGGGCGACTCGATGAACCGGCGCCGCCGGCGATGCCGCCGACCGGTGCCGGTGTGGCGTACGGAGATCAGAAACTTGCCGTACCGGTACCGGCCGGTGCGGATCGGCCCCTCCAGCTCGCCGAGCTGGGCGGCGGCGTCGGCGCGGCGCTCCATGGCCTTGACCATCTGCGGGCCGCGCATGGCGGCGGCGATGCCGGCCCGGTTCGCAACGAAGTACGTCACAGGCGCTTATCCGGTGGTGCGTTTGGCGATGACGCGCAGCCCCGGATCCGCACCCGTCATCGGATCCGTCAGCGGCTCAGGCCGGCCGTCGACGGCGTACACCACGCCACGCACCCGCAGCCGATCCGCCGCCGTGACCGAGCTGGCCGGCGGCATGATGACCTCGATACTGTCGACCACCTTGTCGGCGCCCTTATCGCGGCTCTCTGTCGATGACAGGATCCGCACGGCGCACGCTTCGACCTCAGTCTCGGCGGAGCCGTACACGTCGTTTCCGTACCCGTCCCGGCCCGTCACTGTGCGGGTCAGTACGGTGACGGTTTCGCCGAACGGCACCCCCAGCACGCTGCCGACCGCGACCGCGATTTCCACATGGTCCGGGGTCGGTAGGCCGCCCCCGTCATGGTTGACGCTGCCGGTTGCGTAGCCTCGGCGCCCGTCTGGCAGCGTCACGAGCGACCCGGGCGGGCACACCGCCCCCGGGGCGGCGAACAGGCGCACATCGGCGCTGACCACCGCCCCGGGTTTCGTAGTGCGGGTCATCGACTCGTCGACGAGGCACCGCAGCACCCGCGCCGGCCCCCACACACCCCACGACACGTAGGCGCGCACGCCCACACGGTGCCGTAGAAACGCAGCGGGGATAGCGCCCACGGGCGCTCAGTCCTCCTGACCGGTCAGAACGATGTCGTACGTGGTCACGCCGTCGTTGTCGTCGGTGGCGTACATCCGCAGCGTGCCGGAGTTGTTGACGTTCCACCCCTGCGCCGCCACGAGACACACCGCGGCGCCCGGGCGCAGCAGAATGCCCGAGGTACCGTCGAACGCCCACGAGTCCCAGTCGCCCTCGCCGCCGCCGACGACCAGGCTGTTCACGCTGTTGTCGTGGTTCTTCACGGTCATCGACGTGACGTCGCTGAAATCCAGATCCCGGCCGGCCGGGTCCTTGAGACTGCCGTCGGTCAGGTTGTAGGTGTAGCTGTTGTCTCGGGTCAGCTCGCGCTGTTCACCGAACGTGTCGTCGCTGGTGGAGTTGCCGAAGTGGAACGACTCCGACAGCTTGTTCGCGCCGGTGGTCTTGCCGAGGTCCCGCTCATCGGTGACCGTAGCGGTCACACTAACGGTGATCTTGGTGTCGAGTGTCTCAGCCATGCTCAGGGCTTCCTTTCGGGCGGGCAGCGGTGAAAACCGGCCCGCCGCGCGGGTCCGGGTGCTTTGCGGGGAGCTGCTGTTTATGCGGCCAGGGCGGGCTGCGTCGTGTACCAGGTCACCGCATCCGCATCCGCCGTCGGATAGGCGGTGAGTGTGACCCCGTACGCAATCGCCCCCGTCGGTTTGATGGCGATATCCCGGCGGGTGGTGACCCGCACCATCGGCGCGACCCCGCGCAGCAGGTTGTCGCCATCAACCACCTCGATGACGAGGGCATACGTGGCCCGCCGCGGCTCGCCCTCGGCCACGACACGGCTGCCGGTGTTGTCGGCGTCGACACTGCCCAGCGGCCGGCGGTGATACACCGCCTGCGTCACGTCGTTAGTTTCGAGCAGGGTCAGGTCGAACCGTACGGCCACGTCGGTTATCACATGGTTCACGGGCTGCGCCGAACCGAGGCGGTGAATGTCGACCGCGGTCTCCGCGGCGCCTCGGGTCAATCCGTCCTCGGGCGAGCACCAGCCCGCGTCCAGGAACGCGTCGTCCAGGTCGTCGCTGGCCGAGGCCGGTAGGGGTGTGCCGACGGGGGCGAACCACGCCACGGACGCCGAGGCGTCGCCGCCACCGGCGACGCCTGCGAGGATCAGGTCAACATCACCCACCGCCTACCGCCCTTCCTAGCCGTAGGGGTGTTGTGCGAGGCCGGCGTCGGCGAGGATGACCCGCACCCGCGCCGGCGTGACGTACTGCCCGAGCGGCGGCGTGACGTTCGCGGCCCGGCCCACGCTGACCGATCCGATGGACGCCGACGACACCACAGCTTGCGTGCCGTGTTCGTCGCCGCCCTCCAGCCACCACTCGACCCACGCACAGGTCGCGTCGCGCAGTGCCGCGATCACCTTGTCTTGCGTCGGGTCACCATCGGCGTCGACGGCGTACACGGCGGATAGCAGTTCCCGGTCGACCAGTTCGGTCGCGTGGGCGAGCTGCCGGTCCGCGTCGAGGGGCACGTCGGTGCCGGACCCGGACGCGTCGAGCCAATCCGACAGGTTCTTCGACGTGGCGTATGAGCGGCGCAGTGTGGCGGGGGAGCCGGTGACGCGCCGGCGCACCTCGACCGTCTTGGGCCCGCCCGTACCGTCAACCGACCATGTGAGGTACCACAGCCCCGACATGGTGTACGTGACCGAGCGTGTCCACACGCCGCCGTCACCGTCGGGTACCTCAAGGTCGGCCGTGGTGCGGTCCGGCAGCAGCGCCGACAGGGTTACCGTCGTCGTGCCGTCGTACGGGTCGACGGTCAGCGTCAGGTCTTCCGCGTCGCCCACCTCGAAATCAGCCACCAGACACCCCCCGTTCAGCCGGCTTTGTAGGCGGCAATGAGGCTGATCGCGACCGCCGGCGCGGCCAGCGCCGGCGAGTACGTGTACGGGCCGTGCGCCCCCACCGACCGGTACGCCGGATACGTCGAGGCGTTCGCCCCACCGATGGCGGTCAGCGGGCGGAACGTGATGTCCGGCGTCGGCGTGTCCGACCCCGGGCGCATCGCCATCGTCACCGCCACCAACAAATCGTTGTCGTTGACCGTGGTTGCGGTCACGCTCGGCGTCGCGGACGTGTCGGAATGGCCGTTGACCACATCAATGTCAGTCGGTACGAGTAGCCCACCGAACTCGCCGAAACCGGCCTGCCGGTTCGCGACGGACCCCCCGTAGCTGACCAGGAACTGGTCGCCGGGCGAGATGTCGTTGTCCAACACGCTGCGGACGATGTTTCCCCGCAGCGTGTGCGCAGGGTCAGCGCCGGAACGGTCGACGTGCCACGTGTTGCCGGCCGTGTCGGTGACCACCGCGTCCGCGCCCCGGTACCCCCCACTCAGCCAACCGATGACGGTGTGGCCGGCGGGGATGCCATCACCGGAGTACGGCACGGGAAGGGTGGCCGCCGCCCCGTCGGCGACCGCGGAGCCGCATTCGTCGATCAGGAAACCGTTGCCGGTGACTGGCGGGTTGACGTCGACCGGGCCGGCGCGTAGGGCGAGCATGAACGACAGCCACATCCGGGGCAGGCCCAGCGTCGGCCGGTACTTGCGGTTACTGCTCACATCGTTGACCGGCTGGTCAGCCGAGTTGAGTACCAGCCCGATCGGGCCGGTACTGGCGGCGCGGGTGTGGCTGGTCCAGGGCTGCGTGTTGTCTTCGGTGTAGCCGTCGGCGATTACGCCGACGACAACGTTGCTGCCGATCAGCAGCACGTTCGGCACCGTGTTGGTGATGCCCGTGTTGAGGCCCGGGGTGATTGACGGGTTCGGTGTCTTGTTCGGCGACTGCCCGGCCAGGCTCTGCCCCGAGTTCGACGCGTCGAGGACAGTGATGGAGTCGATGCCGGTGGCAACGAACACTTTCATCACGCACTCATCCGTCGAGCTGCCGGTCGTCAGCTCGATCTGGTCGCCGACGTCCAGGGCCGCGTCGGCCTGCCCGGACAGCCACGTGCCGCGGATCGTGTGCGGGATCGGCGGCACGTTGGTCAGGTCGCCGTCAGAGGCCGCGCGCAGCACCTCGTAACTGTTCAGGCCAGAGTCGAGGATCGTCGGGTTACCCGCCGTGTAGGTGTGCGCGGCGAAGATGACGATGCGCGAGCCCGGCGTGACCGCGCGGGGCAGCGTGTACCGCAGTTTCGTGCCGGCCGTCGACCGCGACGCGATGCCGAGTTCGGTTAGTGTGGCGGTGCCGGGCGGCGATGGGCGTACCGCAAGGTAGTGCGCTTTGATCCGGCTGGGCGATACCAGGTCGTTGTGCATTTCGACCTTGCACAGGTCGCCTTCCCAAAAGGCGCCAGTCAGGGCCGCCGTCGCGAACCGCAGTGCCGCGTCGCCTTCCGTGGGCGTGATGTTGTACGCCGCATTGTTGTTGATGTTCCGAAACACACCGTTCTTAAATATTTCGGTGTATCCCTGCGGGTACAGCCCCGACGTGTCCCGGCAGTTGATAATGAAAAAATAGTAATTCCACTCGCCCAGCACCACCGGGTCCTGGTAGTACGAGCCCGCGCCGAGGTTGACCGTGGCCGGCGGGATCGGGGCCAGGTTGTTGACGTATCCCGATGTGCGGTTGGGTCTGGCCGGGGTAAACCCGTACTGCGCGAGCCAGTCCACGCCTTCATGCCGCGAGTACTGCCGGGCGAAGAATTCCGAGTGGCCGGGCCCTTCCTCGTTCATCCCGAGGATGTACGTGTACGGGGCTATGCCGCTCGGACTCTTGGTGTTCGGCTCCTCATTGGTGAAGTCGAAAACGGTGTTGCGGTACCAGAAACCAAAGCACAGAACGCCGGTCGTCGCCGGGGACAGGGCACTGTGGTGCGCGACCTCGTAGTAGTCGCCGTCACCATTGAAATGCGTACAGTTGTCGCCATTTTCGAACTCGCCGACCAGCGTCGTCGGCGAGCCGTGCGCGACCGCGGTGTGCCCGTTGCCGGTCGCGTCGGCACCCGACCCGCCCAGCGGCCAGTACGCGACCAGGGTCGGCTCGGCCAGGACCAGCTCGTCGTATGCGGTGAGTACCACCGGGTCGTACTGCCGCTGCATGTGCCGCCGGGGCGACAGGCGCGGCCTCACCGGTAGTCAACCCCGGTAAGGGTGCCCGTGAAGTTGGCACCACCGTCGACGGTCTCGAACACGGCCCCGTCTTTGCTGCCCGGGTCCGTCGACCACGTGGGCGGGGTGTCCTCGGGCCATTCGGTGTCGGCGAACGTCGGCGTTTTGGACCCGACCTCGCCCTGCACCAGGTACAGCATCACGAGGCCGACGTTCGGCGCGTCGGGGGCGCCGGTGATCGTCACGGTCGTGTCATGGTCGAGGATCAGGGTCTGTACCGGCCCGTTGCCGAGGTCGATGGTGGTCGCGGCACCGGTCGTGGTCTGCTCGTACGCGACCTCGGGGTGCGCGGCCGGGTCGAGGTTGTGTACCGCGATCCGCGCCTCGATCCCTGCGTTGCTCGACCGGACGTGGTTACGGTCGTCCTCCGCGTCGGTGAGGATCGTGGGCAGCGCGTCGGCGATCGCGACCGCCTCGGCGGTGGCTTCCGACGTGTCCTCGGTGGTCAGCTCCCACCGGTCGCTGTTCGCCAGCCGCACATTCGGCGAGCTGTACGTCGCGGTCTGACCGGTGTCCAGGTTCAGGTACGTGTACACGCGTAGCGCTCCCGTCGAAAGGCGGTCGGGGCTTAGGGATGGGGCGGGTTAGACGCCGAGCAGCGCCATGGTCGAGTTGGGGGAGCTGGTCGGCGCCACATACTCGACGGCCGCCCACAGGTCGGAAACCTGGCATTTGTTCGTGCCGGCCGTGCTGGTGATAACGCCGATCTGCGCCGTGTCGAGGGTGCCGCGCGTCCACGCAGACCCGTCCGGGTCGGTGTAGGTGATGAGAGGGTGCACCGCGGCCTGCGCCCCGTTGGTGACCCACGTCGTCGAGTTCGGCACGATCGCCGCGCTCTGACTCTTGGTGCCCGATGGCGCTTTCTCGATCTGCGCCTTGAAAGCCGCGGTCGCGTCGGCGGTGTCGTTGTTGTACCGCACCCCGACGGCAACAACATTGACCGTGGAGCGGGGCGGTATCGCGGTCGCGTCAATGCCGTACATGTCGGCGTGGTTGAGTGTGCCGTCCTTGACCAGAGTCACCCCGTCGTCGGGGGTTTCCTCACTGACCGACCCGAAGTTCGTGCCGGCCGCCGAGCTACCACCGATCGTCCACTGTGTACTGTCACCGGCCGCGTTGGGGTGGCAGTGCACGATGCTGCCGGCGCCGGGCCATGTGTTCTGCGAACCGCCCGTGCTGTCGTTGACGGCGATGTCATCCATGTACAGGTCGGCGGTGCAGGTGGTACGCACACCGACGTCGACGCGCGCCCACTGCCCTTGAATGCTGTTGTTGCCGCTGCCGAACTGCACCCCGTCGAGCAGGCCGGTCAGCACACCCGTCGCCGCGGATGCGTTGTTCTGCATCTCCACCCGGTACCAGGTGGCCGTCGACAGTGCCGAGCTGGCCGTGCTGACCGTCGACCCGGTGGTGTTTATCAGGTTCAGCGTGCCGTCGGTGTTGAGCCGCATCCGGGCGACCGTCGTCCCGCTTTGGTTGATCCACCGGATGATGTCGGTGTTCACCGACGGCAGCGACGCAATGTACAGGTACAGGCGGGCGAAACCCGACCGGCCCTGGTCGCTGGTGGTCAGGTTGATCCGCACCTGCGTGGTGCCGCTGCTCGTGTTGTTCCGCAGCGCGTATTTGCCCGACCGCACGATCGACGTTTGTATGGTCGCCGACGAGTTGGTGGTGTACTCGACGCCGCTGCCGGTGCTGTTGAGCTCGAAACCGCAGGTAACCAATCTCGCCATACGGGCGGCCTTACTCGGCGGGTCCGGTTATGACGTTCTCGACGCCGACCAGCTCGGCCAGGCTCGGCGGTACCGGCACCGTCTCACCCGGGGCGGCCTTGTCCGCGACGTCCTGCCCGAACTTCGCAGCAACCGCGTCGATTCGCGCCCTCATGTCGTCGGCGTCGGCCAGGTCGCCGTACACGTCCTGCTCCAACACATGCCCGGCGGCGCTGGTCATCACGACCCGCACACAGCCCTTGTCGGTGTTCACGCCGCCCACCTGCGGGATAACCCACGTAACGTCCATTGTGGATCGGTCCTCCGTTAGCTGGTGGCCTTAATGACCTTCGCGAAAACCTTGAGGGAGGTCGTGCCGGCCGAACACTGCGCGGTCCAGTTGTTGTTCGCCGTCGTCTGCTTGACCGACCCGGACTCGTTGACCGCGAAACCGCGGGTCTCGCCGGCGGGAACGTAAACGTTGAGCCTGATCGTGCCGGCGGTCGAGTCCCGGATCGCGACCTCACACGGGGTGCCGCCGCTGTTGGAAAGCATGAGGATGTGAAGGTGCTGTTTGTTCGATGCGTCGGCGGCGACGATCGTGGTTTCGCTGGTGCTGTTGGTGATGGTCGTCGAGGTGTCGCTGTTGTTTTCCGCGAGCGACTGCGTGGTGAGTAGCCGTTGGAACTTGTCGCCGCGCAGGCTGCCGCGTTGCCCGTCGGACAGCGCGGTAGGAAGGGCGGTGTGTGCGACGAGGCCGCCCTTGACGGGGTTGCCGGAGTCGGCCGAGCCGGTCGCGACGTCGCCGGCGGTGCCCGAGGCGGTGACTGTCCCGGAGATCGGTACGGCGCTCTGGTCGCTGGCGATGGCCACGGCAAAGCTGTTCGCCATGGTCTTCTGCCCCAACGATGTGGGGAACAGTGCGATCAGGCTGGTCAGCCGCTGCGCGATGCGCTGCAACCGCCCGTTCAAACCCGAGCTGGCCGTGTCTGTCGCCGGCGCCGTCTCCGTCAGGCTGCCGGTCTTCGTGTCGAAATCCGTGGTGGTGAGCACGCCGGCCAGGGTGGCGTCGGTCGCCACACCGGACACCGTGGCAGGCACTGCCGACTGGTCCGACGCGATCACCACCGCGAATGATGCCGCCGACGCCTTTTGCCCGAGGCTCGTCGGGAACAGTGCGATCAGCGACGTCAACCGTTGCGCGATGCGTTGCGCGCGGCCGTTTAGCCCCGAGCTGGCCGTGTCCGTGGCTGGCGCAGTCTCCGTGAGGCCGCCGACCTTCGTGTCGAAATCCGTTGTGGTCAGTACGCCGGCCAGCGTGGTTTCGGTCGCGAGGGTTGCCGACGATACGGGCACCGCAGACTGATCCGACGCGACCACGACGGCCAAGGATGCGGCCGAGGCTTTCTGCCCGAGCGAACCGGGCAGCAGCGCGATCAGGCTAGTGAGTCGTTGCGCGATGCGCTGCGCACGTCCGTTCAGACCCGAGCTGGCCGTGTCTGTGGCCGGCGCGGTTTCGGTGAGCGCCCCGACCTTGCTGTCGAAATCGGTGGTGGTCAGCGCGCCCGCGAGGGTCGCCTCGGTGGCCGCGCCCGAGGGCAACGCCGACGCGACAACCGTGACACTGCCGGTGTCGACTTCGGTCACTTTCGCGTCAAGGTCGGCGACCGTGTCTTGCGTTGCGTACCTAGCGCCCGATGACCCCATCGTGGACCCCTCTATCTCTCGCTGGAGCTGGAGCCGCTAGGCGATGCGCTCAACCATGTACGAGTCGACGTAGCAGTCGGCGGTGCTGACTGCGGTGCCGAGCGTGACCGTCAACTTCAGGGCGGGATTCGTCGTCATGTCGACGCTGCCCGAGGCGCCGCCGGTCAGGAACGCGGCGTCGACCTGCCACCCGACAGTCGACGGGGTGGGGAAGAACAGGGTCGCGTCGATGTACTGAGTGCTTGTCGTCGGCACGTACAGGCTGCCGCGCAACGTCCAGCGCCCACGGTTGGCGTTGTTGTTTGCATTGAACGTGCTCGTATCCATGAGCAGGGTCGCGCCGAGGTATAGCCTCCACCGCTGCGTGACGGCGCTGCCGCTGCTGTTGATCCAGTCCCCGGCGGCTTGGAATGGGTACACGTAGTCGGCGGCCGCGGCGGTCAGTGTGACTGTCCACAGGGTCGTCTCGGTCGTGTCGTTGACCACGCCGACCCGTGTGCCGGAACGGGCGATGACGGTGCGGGTGCCGACGACGCCGGCGCCGTTTTGTAGCCACGCCGAGCCGCTGGACAGGTACGGGGTGCCAGTCGCCGTGTCGAGCCACGTGTACCCGGCGTTACCTGCCGCTGCCGATGGGCGGCTGCCGAGCGCCCCGCCGTTGTGCACTGTGGTCCAGGGGATCGGGTCGGCTGCGCCGGCGAGGTGCGCCGCGGCGTGCACCGTGCCGGCCGCCGTTTGAATCCACGCCGACCCGTTGCTCTGGTACGGGGCAACGCCCTGACTGTCGTTCGTGACGACGTACGTATATCCGTTGTTGTCCGCGCCGGCGGCCTCCCGGCTGGCGAGCAGACCGCCGCCGTGGACCCGGGTCCACAGGATCGCGTCGTTGCCGCCGGCGAGGTGCTGCAACCCGTGGTCGACGGGCACCCGCGGCCCCTTGGGCACGAGCAGGTCCGGCATGTAGTCGCGCACGGTGCCGTCGGTCAGTCGGATGACCGACCCGGACCCGTCGGCCCGGATTTTCGCCAGCGAAAAATGCGTGTCGGTCCCGTACTCGAAGCGGTGGAAATACAGGTACGCGCCGGTCTGGTCCCACGCGCCTTTACTGTTCGCGTTGCCGTCGTTGAGGATCGTCGTGATGCTGCCGCCGGCGTCGTCGACGGTACGCAGCGCCCACTGGCCGATCAGGTGATCGCCGTCGGGGGCAACCATTTCGGTCAACATCACGACCGTGTGCCCGTCGGGCGAATAGTTCGGGTCAAAGTTCGGGGTTGTGGCGCCGTCGCTCGTGAGGGCCGTCGCGGCGCCGCCCGAGGATGACACGACGTACACGTTGCTGGCCCGGCAGAACACGATCTTTGTTCCGTCCGGCGATGGGCTGGTGTCCGTGACACCCGTGGTCACGCCGGTGACGGTGATCGCCGTCGGGGTGCCGCCCTCGGCGGGCACGGTGTAGATCAGGGTGTTGGTGTGCCCGCCCGCAAAAACGATCGTGCGCCCGTCCGGCATCCAGTTGGGCGTAAAGATGTACGACGGGGCGCCTTGCCAGTCCTGCGCGACGATCTGCACCGGGTTGGTGCCGTCAACGTTGGCGACCCAAATGGATTGTTGGCTGAAGTCACTGTCGTAATTGGACAGTGCCGCGGGGGCGCGCATGAACAGGATCCGCGTGCCGTCGGGGCTGATCTTGCACCACCACGACTGATACAGCGGATTCGCGGTGATCTGCCTCGGGTTGGACCCGTCGATGTTGCAGTGAAAGATTTCACTGTTGCCCGCCGCGGACGTGCGGTTGAAAAACACGCCGCCGCCGGTGGGGACGCTAGCGGTGAGGTCGTACCGGCCGGATGACCCCATGGCAGCTCGCCTCCAGTGCGCGGGTGGGAAAGACGGGGGCGGTGCGGTGTGGGTGGTGTTACGGGCCGACGCGTACGGACCCGGCCACAGAGCCGGACACCACGTCGACATAGATGCCGACGCTGGCGCGGATGCCGGATCGGTAGAACTCGCTGCGGGATTCGTTCGCGGCGAGGCTGATGATTTCCAGGGGGGTGCCGGTCGCCGCGTCGTCGTCGTCGTAGATGACGACCTTGGCGGTGCTGCCGGCGGTTTCCTCGATCGTGAAACCGCGGTAGTCCTTCGCGGTGGCCGAAATCGCCTGGTCGGATCCGGTGAGCGCGACTGCCGTGGTGGCCGCTGCGCTCGGGTCGCTGACCGGTATGGCCGACTGGTCGGATGCGACGACCACGGCCAGTGACGCGGCCGACGCTTTCTGCCCGAGCGACCCGGGCAGCAGCGCGATGATGGAGGTCAGGCGCTGGGCGATGCGCTGTAGGCGGCCGTTTACACCCGAGCTGGCCGTGTCGGTGGCCGGCGCGGTCTCGGTGAGACTGCCGACCTTGGTATCGAAATCCGTGGTGGTGAGCACCCCGGCGAGGGTCGCTTCGGTGGCCGCGCCCGAGGGAAGCGGCAAAGACGCGGCGGATACCGCTTGTGCGGTGCCGGACGCGATGCCCTGCACTGTGATGACGTCGGTTGAGGCGGTGCCGGCGGTGCCGAGCGCGGGCAGTTTCGCGAGGATCGACGCGAGCGACGCAATGGCGGTGGTGAGGCGCTGCGCGATGCGCTGCAACCGACCATTCAGACCAGAGCTGGCCGTGTCCGACGCCGG
>SCTK01000005.1 GCA_004298905.1 Burkholderiaceae bacterium
ATCTACGCGACAAGATTCCCATCCTCAGGGTGGGCCCAAGCTCTCTTCACCTCTTGTGATAATAGCTAATCATCACAGTGAACAAGATACAAGGATGGGTTGAGCCTCGGCGAAACCCATGCTGCTCTCTAACGATGATGGGTATCGATGCGCTCCACCCATCCTACATTTGCTGCGTGCTGCGGTTTTGAAAGCCCATAAAAAAAAGCCGCCGGCCTTTCGGCACGGCGGCTTTTTCTTTACAACTCAAGTGCTTGGTGCTCTGCATAGGCCAGTCGACTAAGCGCTCAAACAACGAGCACTAAGTCGCTGGTTAATGCGCTGCATAGCCATCCGACTAGGCACGATGAAACCTGTGCTAAGTCGTTGGTTAATGCTCTGCATAGCCAATCGGCTAAGCGCTATAAGACCAGCGCTAAGCCGCTGGTTAAGCTGCCAACAACTGCCGCAACACAAACGGCAAAATCCCACCGTGTTTGAAGTAATCCACTTCAATCGGCGTGTCGATGCGCAGCAGGAGTTTGACTTCTTTTTTGCTGCCGTCTTTGCGTTCGATGACGAGGGTGGCGTCTTGTTGCGGTTTGATTTCACCGTCCAGGCCTTTGAGGCTGAAGGTTTCTTCGCCGGTGAGGCCGAGGGATTGAACGCTGTCGCCGCCTTTGAATTGCAGGGCGAGCACGCCCATGCCGATCAGGTTGGAGCGGTGGATGCGTTCGAAACTTTTGGCGATCACGGCTTTTACGCCCAGCAGTTGCGTGCCTTTGGCGGCCCAGTCGCGGCTTGAGCCGGTGCCGTATTCTTCGCCGCCGAAAATCATCGTCGGCGTGTTGTTGCCGATGTATTTCATTGCGGCGTCGTAGATGCTCAGTTGTTCGCCGCTGGGCTGGTGAACCGTGATGCCGCCTTCGACGCGCGAGCCGTCGGCTTTCGCGGGGATCATCAGGTTTTTGATACGCACGTTGGCGAAGGTGCCGCGCATCATGACGTCGTGGTTGCCGCGGCGTGCGCCGTAGCTGTTGAAGTCAGCTTTCTGCACCTTGTTCGCCACCAGCCATTTGCCTGCCGGTGCGCTGTCCTTGATGGAGCCTGCCGGAGAGATGTGGTCGGTGGTGACGGAATCGCCAAAGATGCCCAGTGCGCGTGCGCCGCTGATGTTGCCGGCGACGGCTTTGGGTTGCATCTCGAAGCCTTCGAAGAACGGCGGTTCGGCGATATAGGTGGACTTGGGCCAGTTATAGACCTGGCCGGAAGTGCTGGGGACCTTGTTCCACAGGGTGTTGTCTTTGGTCATGTCGCTGTAGAGGCGGCGATAGGTTTTCGGGTCCATCGCTTTTTTCAGCAGCGCCTGCACTTCTTCGGTGGTCGGCCAGATGTCACCGAGATACACATCTTTGCCACCTTTGCCTTTGCCAACCGGCTCGGTCATCAAATCTTTGAGCATCGTGCCGGCGATGGCGTAGGCAACGACCAGCGGTGGGCTGGCGAGGAAGTTGGCTTTGATGTTGGCGTGAATGCGCGCTTCGAAGTTGCGGTTGCCGGACAGCACAGCGGCGCAGATCAGATCGTTCTTGACGATGGCTTCTTCGATCGGCTCGGCCAACGGGCCGGCGTTACCGATACAGGTGGTGCAGCCGTAGGCAGCGACGGTGAAGCCGAGTTTTTCCAGATAGGGCAACAGGCCCGCCTTGGTCAGGTACTCAGTCACCACGCGCGAGCCGGGGGCGAGCGAGGTCTTGATGTGCGGCTTGACGGTGAGGCCGAGCTTGACAGCTTTCTTCGCCACCAGACCGGCGGCCAGCAATACGCTGGGGTTGCTGGTGTTGGTGCAGGACGTGATGGCGGCGATCAGCACGTCGCCGTTGCCGATGGTGACGGGCTGGTCGGCGTGCGGCGGGTTGACCACTTTATCGGGCGTGGGGCGGTTGTCCACCATTTCCACGACATCGCGCGCTGCACCGTTTTTCAGCGAGGTGTGATTCTGAATGCCACCGCCGGAGATGGTGGCGTTGGTGTCCGCGCCGGTGATGTAGCGCTTGCCCAGATCATCCGGCAGTTTGTTGTAGCCGTTTTCCGCCATCGGTTTGGAGAACAGATCGGTGAAGGTGTTCTTCACGCTGCCGATTTCGATACGGTCTTGCGGACGTTTCGGGCCGGCCAGCGAGGGCGAAACTTTCGCCAGATCGAGCGTGAGTTCCTTGGTGTAGTTGATGCCTTCGGTCGGCACGCCGTAGAGTTTTTGCGCCTTGAAGTAGGACTTGAATGCTTCGATCTCGTCCTTGGTGCGGCCCGAGCCTTCGAAGTAGGCGATAGTTTTGTCATCGACCGGGAAGAAGCCCATCGTCGCGCCGTATTCCGGCGCCATGTTCGCGATGGTGGCGCGATCCGGCAGCGACAGGGTGGCGGTGCCTTCGCCGAAGAACTCGACGAATTTGCCGACCACTTTTTCCTTGCGCAGCATTTCGGTGATGGTCAGCACCAGGTCGGTGGCGGTGACGCCGCCGCGCAGTTTGCCTTTCAGCTTGACACCGACCACATCGGGCGTCAGGAAGTACACCGGCTGGCCGAGCATGCCGGCTTCTGCCTCGATCCCGCCCACGCCCCAGCCGACGACGCCGATGCCGTTGATCATGGTGGTGTGGCTGTCGGTGCCGACGAGGGTGTCAGGGTAGTAGACGCCGTCTTTCTGATGCACGCCGCGTGCGAGATATTCCAGGTTCACCTGATGCACGATGCCGATGCCCGGGGGCACGACCTTGAACGTGTCGAAGGCTTGCATGCCCCATTTCATGAATTGATAACGTTCCTGATTGCGCTGGAACTCCAGTTTCATGTTCAGGTCGAGCGAATCTTTTTGACCGTAGTGGTCGATCATCACGGAGTGATCGACGACCAGATCCACCGGCACCAGCGGCTCGATTTTTTTCGGGTTCTTGCCCAGCTTGTTGGCAACCGTGCGCATTGCGGCCAGATCGGCCAGCAGCGGCACACCGGTGAAGTCTTGCAGTACCACGCGCGCGACGACGAAGGGGATCTCGTCGGTGCGCGCTGCGTTCGGTTTCCAGTTGGCGAGCTGTTTCACATGCTCTTCGGTGATCTTCTTGCCGTCGTAGTTGCGCAGCACGGCTTCGAGCACGATGCGGATCGAAATCGGCAGGGCGGAGAGGTTGACCTTGAGCGCTTTTTCCAGCGCAGGCAGCGAGTAGAACTGCCCTTTCTTTTTGCCAATCTTGAACTCTTTGAGTGTTTTGAAAAGATTGTGTGACATGTGAGCTCCTTGAATGTGTTGGCTGGATATCAAATTGTTGGGGAAGTCGTTTGTGATGCGGATTCGGCAAAGAAACGAGTGGCGGCATTTTCAGGCAGCGGCATTTGCAAGCGGCGGGCGCGTTGCAGCACATGCCAGTAATAGCGATAGCTGGCGCGGTCGTGCAACTTGCCGTTGTGTTCGATCGGGCCCCACTGCTTTTGCTGCGCCATCAGCAGAATTTGCGTGGCTTCACTGATTTCAGCCGCACGCGGTGCGAAAGCGGTGATGATGGGTTTGATCTGGTCTGGGTGAATGCTCCACATACGCAGATAGCCAAATTCCTGGCGTGCGCGCTGCGCGTCATAGACAACGATGGCGCTGTCCTTGAATTCGGTGGTGACGTTGTGTGCGGGCACCTTGCCGCACGCGAGTGCGGCGGCGGAAATTTCCAGCTTGGCGCGGCGCACCAGCGGATGTTCGAACTGGCCGGGGCTGCGCATCGCCGAACTGGGAATCGCGCCCAGATGGCTGCTGACAAAATCCATCAGCCCGAATGACAGACTTTGCACCTGCGGCAGGGCGGCGATGTCCCACACTTGATGCAGACCGCCGTGCGTTTCGATCAGCACGTGCACAGGAATGTTTTCCTTGTGCCCGAGTGAAGCGGTGATCTGGTTGAGCGTATCGATGACTTGCTGAGTGTCAGCAACGCCGCGCACCTTCGGAATCGTGACGTAGGCGAGGCGGTTGGCGGCCTTGGCCAGCACGACTTCGAGATCCTGTTTCCAGTACGGCGAATCGGGTGCGTGAATGCGCAGGCCAACGCGGTTGAATTTGTTGGCGTCCGAAGCGATGAGTTCAGCCGCCATGTGCGCATGGACAGTTTCTTCACCGGCACTCGCACCGTCTTCCAGATCGACCGTGATATCGAGCACACCGGAAAAATTTTCCTGCAGCGCGAGCGATTTGAGAATCAGCTTCTCATTGCCCGCGTAATGGTCGCAGACCGGTAGATGAACCGGTTCGTTGTGTTCGTCGAATAAGGCTTCGGATGGATGCATTTGAGTTGGTGACAAGTGACAGAGGTAGGATGGGTGGAGCGCAGCGATACCCATCATTCGCTGCGAAAGAACGATGGGTATCGCTGCGCTCCACCCATCCTACGCGTCCTTACTTCAGTAAATGAGCAACGCCTGCACGCTCTTCTTCCAATTCCTTCAGCGTGGCATTCATTCTTTCGCGGCTGAATTCGTCGATGTCGAAGCCTTGCACAATCGTGTACTCGCCATTGGCGCAAGTGACGGGATAGCCGTACATGACATCCTGCGGAATACCGTAGGAGCCATCGGACGGGATGCCCATGGTGACGATCTTGCCGTTGGTGCCGAGCAGCCAATCGTGAATGTGGTCGATGGCGGCGTTGGCGGCCGATGCGGCGGAAGACAGGCCGCGCGCTTCGATGATGGCGGCGCCGCGTTTGCCGACGGTGGGCAGGAATACGTCGCGGTTCCAGGCTTCATCGTTGATCATGGCCTTCACGTTCTTGCCTTCGATGGTGGCGTAGCGGTAGTCGGCGTACATGGTCGGCGAGTGGTTGCCCCAGACGAACAGTTTTTCAATTGACGCTACCGGCTTGCCAGTCTTGGCAGCGATTTGCGACAGCGCGCGGTTGTGGTCCAGGCGCAGCATGGCGGTGAAGTTCTTCTTCGGCAGATCGGGCGCCGATTTCATGGCGATGTAGGCGTTGGTGTTGGCGGGGTTGCCCACCACCAGCACCTTGACGTTGCGGCTGGCAACTTCGTTCAGCGCGGCGCCTTGCACGGTGAAGATGGCGCCGTTGGCTTCGAGCAGGTCTTTACGCTCCATGCCTTTGCTGCGCGGACGCGCGCCGACCAGCACGGCCACATCGGTATCCTTGAACGCGACTTTCGGGTCATCGGTGACGACCACGCCTTGCAGCAGCGGGAATGCGCAGTCTTCCAATTCCATCACCACGCCTTTGACGGCGGGCAGGGCGGGAGTAATGTCCAGCAATTGCAGGATGACGGGCTGATCCTTGCCCAGCATGTCGCCGTTGGCGATGCGGAACAACAGGCTGTAACAGATTTGGCCAGCGGCCCCGGTGACTGCAACACGCATTGCAGGTTTGCTCATGACACTTCTCCAGATGGTTGATGTTTCATTCAGTTGAATCTTGATACTTTTATCGTGGCGGCAATGGTTGTGCCCCGTTACGTCCTCTTGCAGATCGTTGTTTAACCAGCGACTTGGCACAAGTCTTATCGTGCCTAGTCGAATGGCTATGCAGCGCATTAACGGTCTGCGCAACAATCAGGTTTAGCAGTTTAGGAGCTAAATCTGACATTGCATTACACCTGTTCTTGCGCAGCACAGCTCGCAGCGCAAGTCACTGCATGCGAGCCTTTATGTTGCAGCAGAACCGCACTATTATCTTATATCTTATATAAGACATCAAACTTTTTGATAGACTGTCGCTGTTTAAATCACTTGAAACAGTCGATAACCCTGCCGGACCGATTGAATTGACAAGGCTGACAACTCTAAATGGCTGCCAATCCTAGCGAAAATAACCTGAATGTCACTGACGGCCTTGCCGCATCAGGGCCGGGAAGCTCGCCCCAGTTCAGCCCGTTGTATCAGCAGATCAAGGGGCTGATCATGCAGGGGCTGGAGCAGGGCGAGTGGAAACCCGGTGAAATGATTCCCAGCGAAACCGATTTGGCGACGCGCTTCAAGGTCAGTCAGGGCACGGTACGCAAGGCAATTGACGAGCTGTCCAGTGAAAACCTGTTGGTGCGGCGCCAAGGCAAGGGCACGTTTGTCGCCACGCACGATGAAGCGCGTGTGCAGTTTCGTTTTTTGCGTCTGATGCCCAATGAAGGCGCGCAGACAGCGCCTGAAAGCAAGATTGTCGAATGCAACCGCATGCGTGCGCCCAGCGATATTGCCCGCTTGCTGGAGGCCAAACCCGGCGATACGCTGGTGCTGATTCGCCGTGTGTTGTCGTTTGCCGGCAAACCGACGATTCTGGAAGAAATCTGGTTGCCGGGTACGCTGTTCAAGGGGCTGACGACGGAACGCTTGAATGAATACAAGGGGCCGATGTATGGCCTGTTTGAAATGGAATTCGGTACCAAGATGATTCGCGCCGATGAAATGATTCGCGCGGTGAGCGCGGGCGATGAAGCCGCGCAATACCTGGCGGTGAATTCAAACGAACCGGTGCTGTTGATCGAACGTGTGTCGTTCACCTATGGCGAACGTCCGGTGGAAGTGCGGCGCGGACGTTATCTGACGCGCGACTTTTATTATTCCAATCAGTTGAGCTGATTTTCACGTGAATTATTTTTCGCACGAATGTGTTCTGGTGATCAATGCAGCGATCGCTGCGTCACGATCTTGTAAAATGCCGGCGCAGTTTGGTTGCGAGCAGATGCGTCAAAAACCTAGAGAAAACCTGGAGAGTCAACCATGTCCGATTTAACTGCCAGCCCGCACAAGGCACGGCCGCGATTCACCAACATCGGTGTGCTGGATATCGTGCGCTATCGCCTGCCATTGCCGGGCAAGGTTTCGATTTTTCACCGCCTGAGCGGTGTGGGGATGTTCCTGTTGCTGCCCTGGCTGCTGTATCTGTTTGAGCAAAGCGTGACCTCCGACGTGACGTTTGAAGTTTTCAAGGCGATCCTGAGCAGCGTCTGGGTGAAAATCATTTTGCTCGGTGTGATCTGGGCCTATCTGCACCACTTCTGCGCCGGCATTCGCTTTCTGTTGCTCGATCTGCATATCGGCATCGACAAGGCGTCCGCGAACATGAGTGCGGCGGCGGTGTTTGCCGTCAGTGTGCCGCTCGCCGTGCTGTGCGGCCTGAAACTGTTTGGAGTATTTTGATGAGCCAGTTCAAGGATTTCGGCGCCAAGCGGCTGACGGTCGGCGCGCATTACGGTTTGATCGATTGGCTGGCGCAGCGCGTCACGGCCGTCATCATGGCGATCTTCACGCTGGTGGTGCTGGCCATGTTCCTGACCAGCAGCGAATTGACTTATGACACCTGGGCCGGCGTGTTCACAGCCTCCTGGGGCGGCTTCCCGATCATGAAGCTGCTGACCTTTCTGACTTTGCTGTCATTGTTCTATCACGCCTGGATCGGCGTGCGCGATATCTGGATGGACTACATCAAGCCCACAGCGATCCGCCTGACCCTGCACGTGTTGACCATTCTGTGGCTGGCCGGTTGCACCGCCTATGCTGCATTGATTCTCTGGAGACTATAAAAATGACGGCAGTCGCAAAAACAATGTCCTTGCCGCGCCGCAAATTTGATGTGGTGGTGATTGGCGCGGGCGGCTCCGGCATGCGCGCCTCGCTGCAATTGGCGCGTGCGGGCTTGAACGTGGCGGTGCTCTCAAAAGTATTTCCGACGCGCTCGCACACCGTGGCGGCGCAGGGTGGCATTGGTGCTTCGCTGGGCAATATGTCGGAAGATAATTGGCACTATCACTTCTACGACACCGTGAAGGGTTCCGATTGGCTGGGCGATCAGGACGCGATCGAATTCATGTGCCGCGAAGCACCCAAGGTCGTGTACGAACTCGAACACCTGGGCATGCCGTTCGACCGTAATCCGGATGGCACGATCTATCAGCGCCCGTTCGGCGGCCACACCGCTAACTATGGCGAGAAGCCGGTGCAACGCGCTTGCGCTGCCGCCGACCGTACCGGTCACGCATTGCTGCACACGCTGTATCAACAGAACATCAAGGCGCGCACACAATTTTTTGTCGAGTGGATGGCGCTGGATATCATCCGCGACGCGTCCGGCGATGTGGTGGGTGTGTCCGCGCTGGAAATGGAAACCGGTGACGTGCATATTCTGGAAGCCAAGTGCACGCTGTTTGCCACTGGCGGCGCGGGCCGCATCTTTGCCGCTTCGACCAATGCCTTCATCAACACCGGCGACGGCCTGGGCATGGCGGCACGCGCAGGTATTCCGCTGCAAGACATGGAGTTCTGGCAATTTCACCCGACCGGCGTGGCCGGTGCGGGCGTGCTGTTGACCGAAGGCTGCCGTGGTGAAGGCGGCATCCTGCGTAATTCCAACGGCGAACGTTTCATGGAGCGCTATGCGCCGACGCTGAAGGATTTGGCGCCGCGCGATTTTGTGTCGCGTTCGATGGATCAGGAAATCAAGGAAGGCCGCGGTTGTGGCCCGAACAAGGATTACGTGGTGCTCGATCTGACCCACATCGGCGCGGACACTATCATGAAACGTCTGCCCTCGATTCATGAAATCGGCATCAAGTTCGCCAATGTCGATGTGACGCGCGAGCCGATTCCGGTGGTGCCAACGATTCATTATCAGATGGGTGGTATTCCGACCAATATTCACGGTCAGGTGGTGGAGCGCAGCGGCGGTCAGAACAAGATCGTCAATGGTCTGTACGCGGTGGGCGAGTGCGCCTGCGTATCGGTGCATGGTGCCAACCGCCTCGGCACCAACTCGTTGCTCGACCTGATTGTGTTCGGTCGCGCGGCGGGCAACCATATCGTCGAGTTCAACCTCAAGAACAAGGAAAACAAACCGCTGCCGGCTGACGCCACTGATCGCACATTGGCGCGCCTGGCACGCCTCGACAGTTCGACTTCCGGCGAGTACACGCAGGATGTTGCCAACGATCTGCGCCGCTCGATGCAAACGCATGCCGGTGTGTTCCGCACCCAGCAACTGCTCGACGAAGGTGTCAAGAGCGTGATGGAAGTTGATGCCCGTTCGAAAAATATTCACTTGAAGGACAAGTCCAAGGTGTTTAACACCGCGCGTATCGAAGCGCTGGAACTGGATAACCTGATGGAAGCGGCCAAGGCGACCATCGTGTCTGCTGCCGCGCGCAAGGAAAGCCGTGGCGCGCATGCGCACAACGACTTCCCCAAACGCGATGACAACAACTGGATGAAACACTCGCTGTGGTACAGCGCGGACAACCGCCTGGATTACAAGGAAGTGCAACTGAAACCGCTGACGGTGGATTCGGTGCCGCCGAAAGAACGTACCTTCTGATTGGGTGAACAATGAAACGAATTTTTGAAGTCTATCGCTACGATCCCGATCTGGATGCGGCGCCGCGCATGCAGCGCTATGAAGTGGAGCTGGATGGCCATGAGCGCATGTTGCTCGACGCCTTGATGAAGCTGAAGCAACTGGACGAGACAGTTTCTTTCCGTCGCTCCTGCCGCGAAGGTATCTGCGGTTCGGACGCGATGAACATCAATGGCAAGAATGGTCTGGCTTGTCTGACCAATATGAACGATCTGCCGCAGACCATCGTGTTGCGCCCGCTGCCGGGCCTGCCGGTGGTGCGCGACCTGATCGTCGACATGACGCAGTTCTTCAAGCAATATCATTCGATCAAGCCGTATCTGATCAACGACACGCCGCCGCCCGAGAAGGAACGTCTGCAATCGCCGCAAGCGCGCGAAGAATTGGATGGTTTGTACGAGTGCATTCTGTGCGCCTGCTGTTCGACCTCCTGCCCCTCGTTCTGGTGGAACCCGGACAAATTCGTCGGCCCAGCCGGTCTGCTGCAAGCCTATCGCTTCATCGCCGACAGCCGCGATCAAGCGACCAGCGAGCGCCTGGATAATCTGGAAGATCCGTACCGTCTGTTCCGTTGCCACACCATCATGAATTGTGTGGATGTTTGTCCGAAGGGCTTGAATCCAACCAAGGCGATCGGCAAGATCAAGGAATTGATGGTGCATCGCGCCGTATAAGGTGGTGCGCACAGGCATGGAAGAGAACCTGTCGGGGCCATCGGGAGTGCAGCCTAACGTTGCGCAAATGCGCCAGATGCTTCGTTGGCGCGCACGTCGCGGTTTGCTGGAGAACGATATCCTGTTGACGCGTTTTCTCGATCGGCATGAGGCGACGCTGACCGACGCAGAAGTACAAGGCTTTTATTTGCTGCTGGATCTGGCCGATAACGAGTTGCTGGACTTGCTCTTGCAGCGGATCGAACCTACCGGCGACCTGGCTTGCGCCCCCGTGTTGCAACTCTTGCAGCGCTTGCGCATGAATTGAATTAATGACATGACTTAACTAAGTGACAGAGGAAAGAGCGATGAGCACAATTGACAACAAGGCAGTCCTGAGTTTCACCGATGGTACGCCCAGCCTGGAAATGCCGGTGTACAAGGGAACTATCGGGCCCGATGTGATCGACATCCGTGCCTTGTACAACAAGACCGGCAAGTTCACCTACGACCCTGGTTTCCTGTCCACGGCTGCGTGTAATTCGACGATTACCTATATCGACGGCGACAAGGGTGAACTGCTCTATCGCGGCTACCCGATCGAGCAACTGGCCGTCAATTGCGACTTCCTCGAAGTGGCACATTTGCTCTGGAATGGTGAATTGCCGAACCAGGCTCAGAAGAACGAATTCGTCAACCACGTCACCCGGCATACGATGGTGCACGAGCAGATGAGCCGTTTCTTCCAGGGCTTTCGCCGCGACGCGCACCCGATGGCGGTGATGGTCGGCACCGTCGGCGCACTGTCCGCCTTCTATCACGACTCGCTCGATATTTCTGATGCGCATCACCGCGAAGTGTCGGCGATCCGTCTGATCGCCAAGCTGCCGACACTGGTGGCGATGACCTACAAGTACACCATCGGCCAGCCCTTCGTCTATCCGCGCAATGACCTGTCCTATGCGGGCAATTTCATGCACATGATGTTCTCCAACCCGTGCGAAGCGTACAAGGTCAATGATGTGCTGGTGCGCGCGATGGATCGCATCTTCATCCTGCACGCCGATCACGAGCAAAATGCTTCGACCTCGACCGTGCGTCTGTCCGGTTCGTCGGGCGCCAACCCGTTTGCCTGTATCGCTGCGGGTATCGCCTGTCTGTGGGGCCCGGCGCACGGCGGTGCCAATGAAGCCTGCCTGAACATGCTGGAGGAATTGCAAGCCAACGGCGGCGAAGCCAAGCTGGGCGAATTCATTGCCAAGGTCAAGGACAAGAATTCCGGCGTCAAGCTGATGGGCTTCGGCCATCGTGTCTACAAGAATTACGACCCGCGTGCCAAGCTGATGCGCGAAACCTGCCATGAAGTGCTGGAGGTGCTGGGGCTGCAAAACGACCCCTTGTTCAAACTCGCCATGGCGCTGGAAAAAGTCGCGCTGGAAGACGACTATTTTGTCAGCCGCAAGCTGTATCCCAACGTCGATTACTACTCCGGCATCGTGCAACGTGCCATCGGCATTCCGGTGCCGCTGTTCACGGCGATCTTCGCGCTGGCGCGCACGGTTGGCTGGATCGCGCAATGGAACGAGATGATCTCCGACACCGAGCAGAAAATCGGCCGCCCGCGTCAGCTATACAAGGGTGCTGCCCTGCGGACAGTGCTGCCGATCGGCAAACGCTAACCAGCGACTTAACCAACGACTTGGCGCTGGTTTTATAGCGCCCAGTCGGCTGGCTATGCAGGGCATTGCGCTAGTTTCGTGAGCGCTTAGTCGAGTGGCTATACAGAGTATTGAACGTTCGATGCTTGACGAAAACAGGGGCGCGATGCGCCCCTGTTTTTTTGTGCGGCGCGTGGCTGTTTTTGCACAAAAAACAGCCGATAACATCGCCATTGTGCACAGCAACGAGCCAACGTGATATCCTCGCCCCAGTTACATCCGCAGTGGTATGGCACAGGGGTAACACGTTCTTTTTCTACAATTTGGTGTCTCGCGATTCACAAGGTGGCGTAGCCGCGGCGTGAAAGGCAAGTCCTGCACTAACTCGGGAGAAGCTCCCGGAAAGGTGAAGCGTTTATGATGAAGCAATTTCAGACGAACTCCTATTTGTTCGGCGGTAACGCGCCTTACGTTGAGGAGCTGTACGAGAACTATCTCGGCAATCCCGCATCCGTGCCCGATCAGTGGCGCGCTTATTTCGATGCGCTCCAGCACGTGCCTGCCACCGATGGCAACGAAGGCACGCATGATGTAGCGCACCTCCCGGTGGTTGAATCCTTTGCCCAGCGCGCCAAGCAAGGCACGCTGATGCCGCGCGTTCCATCGACCGATCTGTCGGTCGCACGGAAGCAGGTGCATGTGCAATCGATCATCGCCGCTTACCGTTTTCTGGGTTGCCGCTGGGCCAACCTCGATCCCTTGCATCGTCAGGAGCGTCCGAACATTCCCGAACTGGAACCGGCGTTCTACGATCTGACCGAAGCCGACATGGACATGGTGTTCAATGCGAACAACCTGTATTTCGGTCAGGATGAGATGACGCTGCGCGACATGATCAATGCGCTGCGCGCCACCTATTGCGGCTCGATCGGTCTCGAGTTCATGTTCATGAGCGACCCGGCGCAGAAACGCTGGTTCCAGCAACGGCTGGAAACCGTGCGCTCGACGCCGAACTTCACCACGGCGCAAAAGAAACACATTCTCAAACGCCTGACCGCTGCCGAAGGTCTGGAGCGTTTTCTTGCTGCCAAGTATGTGGGTCAAAAACGTTTTTCGCTTGAAGGCGGCGAGAGTTTCATTGCAGCCCTGGATGAACTGATTCAGCGCGGTGGTACACAAGGCGTGCAGGAAATCATCATCGGCATGGCCCACCGTGGCCGTTTGAATGTGCTCGTCAACACCCTGGGCAAAATGCCCAAGGATCTGTTTGCCGAATTCGAGGGCAAGCATTCCGACGAACTGTCAGCGGGTGACGTGAAATATCACCAGGGTTTCTCGAGTGATGTCACCACTGCCGGCGGCCCGATGCATTTGTCGCTGGCCTTCAATCCCTCGCATCTGGAGATCGTCAATCCGGTGGTCGAAGGTTCGACCCGCGCGCGTCAGGATCGTCGCGGCGACGACGACGGCGTGCAAGTATTGCCGGTGCTGGTACACGGCGATGCTGCTTTTGCCGGTCAGGGCGTGGTGATGGAAACGCTCAACCTGGCGCAGACACGCGGTTACGGCACGGGTGGCACGGTGCACATCGTGATCAACAACCAGATCGGCTTTACCACGTCCGACCCGCGCGATTCGCGTTCGACGATTTACTGTTCCGACGTGGTGAAGATGATTGAAGCGCCGGTGTTGCATGTGAATGGCGATGATCCTGAAGCCGTGGTGTTGGCGACGCAACTCGCGCTGGACTACCGGCAGGAATTCAAGAAAGATGTCGTGCTCGACATCATCTGCTTCCGCAAACTCGGCCACAACGAGCAGGACACGCCTGCGCTGACGCAACCCTTGATGTACAAGAGAATCGGTCAGCATCCCGGCACACGCAAACTGTATGCCGATAAGCTCGTCGCGCAGACCGTGATTCTTGCGGAAGAGGGCGAGGAATTCGTCAAGACCTATCGCGCCGCGATGGAAGAAGGGCGCCATACGATCGATCCGGTGTTGACGGATTACCGGCGCAAATACGCAACCGATTGGAGCCCGTTCCAGAACAAGAAATGGACCGATGCGGCCGATACGTCGATGCCGATGGCTGAGGTCAAACGCATTGCTGAGCGCATCACCACCATCCCGGCGGAATTCAAGCTGCACCCACTGGTAGAAAAAGTGATCGCCGATCGCGCGGCCATGGGCCGCGGTGAACTGAAACTTGACTGGGGCATGGGCGAGCATATGGCATTCGCTTCGCTGGTTTCCAGCGGCTATGCCATTCGCATTACCGGCCAGGATTGCGGGCGCGGCACTTTCACGCATCGTCATGCCGTATTGCATGATCAGAAACGTGAAAAATGGGATGCGGGCACTTATGTTCCGCTGGAACATGTCAGCGACAATCAGGCGCGCTTCGAAGTGATCGACTCGGTGCTGTCGGAAGAAGCCGTGCTGGCATTCGAATATGGTTACTCGACCACCGAACCGAACACGCTGGTGATCTGGGAAGCCCAGTTCGGCGACTTCGTCAACGGCGCTCAGGTGGTGATCGATCAGTTCATCACCTCCGGTGAAGTAAAGTGGGGCCGCCTGTCCGGCCTGACCATGTTGCTGCCGCACGGTTACGAAGGGCAAGGCCCGGAACATTCCTCTGCGCGGCCCGAACGTTTCCTGCAACTGTGCGCGGAAAACAATATCCAGGTTGCGCAACCGACCACGCCCGCGCAGATTTTCCATTTGTTGCGCCGGCAGATGATTCGCCCGTTCCGCAAGCCGCTGGTGATCATGACGCCCAAGTCCCTGCTACGGCACAAGGAAGCGGTGTCGGATATTGCCGAGTTGGCCCGGGGCAGCTTCCATACGGTGATTGCCGATCAAAGCGCACTGGATGCCAAGAAAGTCAAACGCATTCTGGCGTGTTCCGGCAAGGTCTATTACGACCTCGTGGCGTTCCGGCGCGACAACAAGGTCGAGGACACGGTAATTCTCCGCATTGAGCAGCTCTACCCCTTCCCGCACAAGGCGCTGGCAGCCGAGTTCAAGAAATATCCGGCGGCCGAGGAAGTGGTCTGGGTGCAGGATGAACCGCAGAACCAGGGCTATTGGTATTTCCTGCAACACCAGTTGCTGGAGAACATGAGTGATGGCCAGAAACTGGCTTATGCCGGACGTCCGGCGTCAGCCTCGCCTGCGGTCGGGTATTACAGCAAGCACAACGAACAGCAGAAAGCGCTGATCGAAGCTGCGTTTGCCCGGCTCAAGGGTTTCGTGCTGAATAAATAATCCGGCTCCGGGTTGCGCCTGCGCAGACGCGACGCACCCGCTTTGCTCACGTAAAAAATTTCTGAATCGAGGTTCCAAATGGCATTGGTAGAAGTGAAAGTTCCGCAACTGTCCGAATCCGTCGCCGAAGCGACGTTGTTGCAATGGAAAAAGAAACCCGGCGAAGCCGTGGCGCAAGATGAAATTCTGATTGAAGTCGAAACCGACAAGGTGGTGCTGGAAGTGCCGTCGCCGTCGGCAGGTGTGCTCGCTGAAATTGTGCAAGGCGATGGCGCAACGGTGGTGGCTAACCAGTTGATCGCCAAGATCGACAGTGAGGGCCGTGCCGTTGCTGCGCCCGCCGCGACTGCCGCTGCACCGGCGGCTGCTCCTGCAGCTGCTGCAGCACCGGCCGCAGCATCGCCCGCAGCGAGTGCTGCCGGTGTGGCCATGCCCTCGGCGGCTAAGTTGATGGCAGAAAACAAACTCTCTGCCGCACAAATACCGGGTACTGGGAAGGATGGCCGCATCACCAAGGGTGACGTGCTCGGTGCTGTCGCCGCAGGTGCCACCAAACCGACCGCCGCTGCGCCTGCCGCAGCAGCGGCACCGTCGTTGCCGCAGGTCAAGGCACCGGTCAATATCGAACGCATCACCGAAGGCCGTCCCGAACAGCGTGTGCCGATGTCGCGCCTGCGCGCGCGCGTGGCGGAACGCCTGCTGCAATCGCAATCGACCAACGCGATCCTGACCACCTTCAACGAAGTCAACATGCAGCCGGTGATGGACTTGCGCAACAAATACAAGGACAAGTTCGAGAAGGAACATGGCGTGAAGCTGGGCTTCATGTCCTTCTTTGTGAAAGCGGCTGTGCATGCGCTGAAAAAATATCCGGTGCTGAATGCGTCGGTGGACGGTAACGACATCGTCTATCACGGCTATTTCGACATCGGTATCGCCGTCGGTTCGCCGCGTGGTCTGGTGGTGCCGATTCTGCGCAATGCGGATCAATTGTCGCTGGCGCAGATCGAACAGAAAATCTCCGAGTTCGGTGTCAAGGCCAAGGAAGGCAAGTTGTCGATGGAAGACATGACCGGCGGCACGTTCTCGATTTCCAATGGTGGCGTATTCGGTTCGATGCTCTCGACGCCGATCATCAACCCGCCGCAATCCGCGATTCTCGGCGTGCACGCGACCAAGGAACGCCCGGTGGTGGAAAACGGCCAGATCGTGATTCGCCCGATCAACTACCTCGCCATGTCCTACGACCACCGCATCATCGACGGCCGTGAAGCCGTGCTCGGCCTGGTGACGATGAAAGAGGCTCTGGAAGATCCGGCGCGTCTGTTGCTGGATCTGTAATACGGTAGTGAAACGTGAAGGGTAAAAAGTGGAACGTAGTGAATCACGGATCACTTACTCGCACGTTTCACTTTTCACGCTTCACCTTTCACAGAATTTGAATCATGTCTAAACATTTTGATGTCGTCGTTATCGGCGCCGGTCCCGCCGGCTATATCGCGGCGATTCGCGCTGCACAGTTGGGTTTGTCGGTGGCTTGCGCGGAAGGTAATGCCTATGCCGATCCCAAGGGTGAACCGCGTCTGGGCGGTACCTGTTTGAACGTAGGTTGCATTCCTTCCAAGGCCTTGCTGGCCTCTTCCGAAGAGTTTGAAAAAGTGCAGCATCATCTGGACGATCACGGCATCAGCGTCAGCGGTGCCAAGCTGGATGTGGTGAAAATGGTGGCGCGCAAGGAAGCGATTGTCACCAAGATGACCAAGGGCATCGAATTTTTGTTTCGCAAGAACAAGGTGACCCTGCTCAAGGGTTACGGCAAGTTCGTCGGCAAAACCGATGCCGGTTATCAGATCGACGTGGCGGGTGAGGTGGTTACGGCCACCCACGCCATCATTGCCACCGGCTCCAAAGCCCGCCATTTGCCGGGCATTGCGGTGGACAACAAGATGATCTGCGACAACGAAGGTGCGTTGAATTTTGAAACCGTGCCCAAGAAACTAGGTGTGATCGGGGCCGGTGTGATCGGCCTGGAGTTGGGTTCGGTATGGCGCCGTCTGGGCGCAGAAGTCGAAGTGCTGGAAGCGATGCCGACTTTCCTCGCCGCCGCTGACGATGCCGTCGCCAAGGAAATGCAGAAGCTGCTCACCGCGCAAGGCCTGCAGTTCAGCTTTGGCGTGAAGATCGGTGAAGTCAAGCAAGGCAAGAAGGGTGTGACGGTGAACTACGCTGACCAGGATGGCAAGGCGCAGGTCCTCGAATGCGACAAGTTGATCGTCTCGGTCGGTCGCGCGCCCAATACGGATGGCTTGAACCTTGAGTCGATCGGCTTGAAAGCGAACGAGCGTGGCCAGATCGACGTCAACGATTATTGCCAGACCGCAGCCGTCAACGTCTGGGCGATTGGTGATGTGGTGCGCGGCCCGATGCTGGCGCACAAGGGCGAGGAAGAGGGCGTGATGGTGGCCGAGCTGCTGGCCGGTCAGGCTGGTCACTGCAATTACAACACCGTGCCCTGGGTGATCTACACCTCGCCGGAAGTGGCCTGGGTCGGCAAGACTGAACAGCAACTCAAGGCCGAAGGTGCCGCCTATAAAGTCGGTTCTTTCCCCTTCATGGCCAATGGCCGCGCGTTGGGGCAGGGCGATGCGCAGGGCTTCGTCAAGATTCTGGCCGATGCCACGACCGATGAAATTCTGGGTGCGCACATCGTCAACGCCCACGCCTCCGATTTGATTGCTGAAGTCGTGATGGCGATGGAATTCAAGGCCGCGTCGGAAGACATCGGCCGCATTTGCCATGCGCACCCGAGCCTGTCGGAAGTCGTCAAGGAAGCGGCACTGGCATGCGACAAGCGTGCGCTGAATATGTGACACTTTCTCCCTCCCCTTCAAGGGGAGGGTTGGGGTGGGGATGGGTTTCTGTCGCACGACGAGTGGCCCCCATCCCCCTCCTAAGCTCCCCCTTGAAGGGGGAGGGATTGTTGGCTTCGATCTATGACCGTCACCGAGCTTTACCGTCAGCATTTGCAGCAACGCGGCTATCAGTCCGATTCGGCGCAGCTGCGCGCCATTGAGCGCTTGCAGCAATGCGAAGACGAGTGGCGTGGCTACAAGGAACAGCGTTCGACCAAGCTCAGGCGCCTGGTGCTGTATCCGGATCTGCCGCAGGGCGTGTATTTGTGGGGCGGGGTCGGGCGCGGTAAAAGTTTTCTGATGGACAGCTTTTATCTGGCCGTTCCGTTGATCAAAAAAACCCGCATGCATTTTCACGAATTCATGCGCGAAGTGCATCGTCAGCTCGACGAATTAAAAGGCACCGCCGATCCGCTCGAACAAGTGGCCGAGCGCATCGCCGATAAATACCGCCTCATCTGCTTTGACGAATTCCACGTATCCGATATTGCCGACGCGATGATTCTCTATCGCTTGCTCGATGCCTTGTTCCGCAACCGGGTCAGTCTGGTGATGACTTCCAATTATCCGCCGCACGGCTTGTATCCTGACGGCTTGCATCGTGACCGTCTCTTGCCCGCGATTGCGCTGATCCAGCAGCATCTCGCGGTGGTCAATGTGGATGCGGGTGTCGATTATCGGCAGCGCACGCTGGCCCATGTACAGACGTATCACATGCCGCTTGATGACACCGCACAAGCGGCGCTGACGCAGGCTTTCGAATTACTGGCCGAGGCGGAGGATGAGTCGCCTCTGCTGATGATCGAAACGCGTCAGATTCATGCGTTGCGTCGCGCCGGTGGCGTGGTGTGGTTCAGCTTTGCGGAAATTTTCGAAGGGCCGCGTTCGCAAAACGATTATCTGGAAATTGCTTCGCAGTTTCACACCGTGATTGTTTCGGGTGTGCCGCAGATGAGTGCGGGCATGGCGTCCGCCGCGCGCCGTTTCACCTGGCTGGTGGATATTTTCTACGACCACAAGATCAAGTTGATTTTATCGGCCGCCGTGAAGGCGGACGAATTGTATCTGGCCGGTGTGCTGGCCAATGAATTTCAACGTACCGTCAGCCGCCTGGTTGAAATGCAGTCGCAGGAATACCTGAATGCGCCACGGACGGCTGTGGCGCAGTTCTGAACAACGCTACTGAGCAACTATTGCGTCGCCGCCGCAGGCGGGGTGAGCAGGGGTATGGGCGACTGGAAGGGCGCACCGTTTAGTGTGGCTTCACCCTTTACAAATTTAAATTGCAGCTTGAAGTTGTTGCCGTCGGCCACCACCAGTTTGCGCTCCCGCATGGCTAGCATTTGCTGGTCCAGGTCATGATCGACCTCCGCATTCAGCTCTACCATTTCCTGTTCACTCGGCGCCGCTTTCTTTTCCAGCATCCAGCGCTGCATCACGCTGCCAAACATTTGTTGTTTGGTCAGTTGGCGCACCAGACTTTGTGCAACGCTCGCCTCGAACTCAGCATCCAGACCTCGCACTAGAGCTGCCATCAACACATCATTACCATCGTTTGCTTGTGCAGAAAAATTGGGCAGGTTCACATGGCCCTGTGCATGAAATTCGCCTTCAGGTAACGCAACGTGTATCTGTTTGAGCAGAAGCTCGGGCTTGTGGTTCAGCAGCGCAATACCTTGGGCTTTGATGGTCTGCATCGCTTCGCTCAGCCGCGCATCGCGTTCGCTGGGTTTGACGCACATTACTTGCTGAAATGCCTTGCCCAGTTGCGCCAGGGTCTCGGCATGCAAATGATTCAGCGCAAAGTGGTAGGTGAGCGGGCCGTATTGCTTGCCCAGGGCGGCAAGCTGATCGACCTGAATTTCTTCATCGAGGTCAACATATTCGCCATTGGCGAGCGAGGTGGCCTGAATCTTGAAGTTTCGCAGTTGTCCGGCACCGGACATGGGGCTGGTGACCTGAACGTTGTCAATCGTAAAGGCGACAGAACCCAGATTCAGATCGGCGATACCGCGTTCGCCTTGACCGCTGAAAATTATTTTTTCAACGTTGACCTGGCCGCCCTGTGGGCCATTGCCATTGGCTTGCAGCAGCGGCGCTTGCAGCTTGAATGAATAGGCGCCACTGCTGGCGCTGTAGGTAATTTTTCCCTGCACGCCAGACCAGTTCAACGATCCCGTCGGCTTGAACATTTTTGCGGACGGACTGCTGAGGGTGAGATCGTGCTCGCCGGTGTAAGTCAGGAAACCATTCCAGGTGAGCAGGGGTTGCTTGCCGAAAGCGTCCTGTACCGCAGACTGTATTTCTGGCGGCAGAATCAATTCGCCTTCTTCATGGACCAGGGCAAAGTGCAGACCCCCATGAAAAATAATGGGGCCGTGTTGAATGCGATTGTGCACAGTGAACGTCAGTGGCGCTGCATTCGTGTTGTCAGATACAACGGGAGCATTCTCGAAGCAGGCGCTGTTGATACCAAGAACAATTTCCTGCGTGGAATTGAACAGGCCCGTTTGATGAGATTGGCTGATGACCTTGAGATAGGGGGCTTCTGCCTGCAGTTTTTCCAATTGCGCTTGCGTGGCATTCTCCACATAGCGGCCAATACCCCAGCTGATTCCCAAATGTGCAGCCACCAGCAGTCCGGCAATCGCCACGACGATGCCGATCATCCTGAGTTTTTTCATGCGCATCCCTGTCAACGTTTTTGCAATCGCGCAAAGGCTTCAGCCATCGCACCGCCTGTGGCGGCAGTGTGCGGGCGGGGGGCGGAATTTGCAAGCGCTCTGTCGTTGTTTTGCCGTGTGCTGGAACACTCAGATTTTTCGCGCTTGTGTGCAAGTTCGGTCGCGTCGTTCATGCGCAGGGTCAATGCAATGCGTTTGCGTGCAACATCTACTTCTAGCACCCTGACCTTGACCACATCGCCTGCCTTGACGACGCTGTGCGGGTCTTTGACATATTTGTCGGCGAGCGCGGAGATATGCACCAGCCCATCCTGATGCACGCCGATATCGACGAAGGCGCCGAAGTTGGCGACGTTGGTGACGACGCCTTCGAGCACCATGCCGGGTTCGAGATCGGCCAGCGATTCCACGCCTTCGCGGAAGCTGGCGGCCTTGAATTCCGGGCGCGGATCGCGCCCCGGTTTTTCAAGTTCCTGCAGAATGTCCTTGACGGTGGGCAAGCCGAAACGTGCGTCGGAAAATTGCGCGGGGGCCAGCGTTTTCAACACATCCTTGTTGCCCATCACTGCCTGCATCGGTTGGTGCAAGTGTTGCAGAATCCGTTCGACCACCGGATAGGCTTCCGGGTGCACGGCGGAACGATCGAGCGGGTTATCGCCCTGATTGATGCGCAGAAATCCGGCGGCTTGCTCAAAGGTTTTGTCGCCCAGACGCGGCACATTTTTCAGCGTAGCGCGTGACGTGTAAGCGCCATGCTGTTCGCGGTATTCGACCAGGTTTTTCGCGAGGATGGCATTCAAGCCGGAGACGCGTGCGAGCAGCGCGGTCGAGGCTGTGTTCACATCGACGCCGACGGCGTTGACGCAATCTTCCACCACTGCATCGAGCGCGCGCGCCAGTTCACGCTGATTGACATCGTGTTGATACTGGCCGACGCCGATCGACTTGGGATCGATCTTGACCAACTCGGCCAGCGGGTCTTGCAGACGGCGCGCAATCGATACTGCGCCGCGGAGGCTGACATCGAGATCGGGAAACTCCTGCGCCGCCAATTCGGACGCCGAATACACGGAAGCCCCGGCTTCGCTCACCACGATACGCGTCAGGCCGAACTGCGGGTGTTGCTGCATCAGCTCGGCAGCGAGCTTGTCGGTTTCTCGCGAGGCGGTGCCGTTGCCAATCGCAATCAATTGCACGTCATGCTTGCTCGCCAATGCGGCCAGTACTGCCAGCGATTGATCCCACTGCCTGCGCGGTTCATGCGGATAAATGGTGGCCGTGTCGAGCAGTTTGCCGGTAGCATCGACGACAGCGACTTTCACGCCAGTGCGGATGCCGGGGTCGAGGCCCATCACCGCCTTGGGACCAGCGGGGGCTGCGAGCAGCAAATCTTTCAGATTGCGGCCGAAGACCTTGATCGCTTCCAGCTCGGCCACTTCGCGCAGACACGCGACCAATTCGCTTTCCAGTTGCGGTTGCACTTTCACACGCCAGCACCAGCGGCAGACTTCCAACAGCCAGGTATCGGCCGGGCGGCCGCGCTGGGCAATGCCGAATTGCGCCGCAAGCTGCGCCACGCAGGGATGGGGAATCTGCGTTGCCAATGCGTCTTCCAGATCCAGCTTGAGCAATAGCACCCCTGCATTGCGTCCGCGCAGCAGCGCCAGGGCGCGGTGCGAAGGAATGCTGCGGATGGTTTCGGAAAACTCAAAATAGTCGCGGAATTTTTCGCCTTCAACGCGTTTCTCTTCAATCACGCTGGCGCTCAAAATACCTTGCTGCCACAGCCCATCACGCAGCCGGCCGAGCAGGGCCGCCGTTTCGGCGAACTGCTCGCACAGAATGTCGCGCGCACCATCGAGCGCAGCCTTGGTGTCGTTGATGCCCGCTTCGGCATTGAGATATTTTTCGGCTTCGCTGGCGGGCGTCAGCGATGGGTCGGCCAGCAGAACGTGCGCCAACGGCTCCAGTCCGGCTTCGCGGGCGATCTGCGCGCGCGTGCGACGCTTCGGTTTGTAGGGCAGGTACAAATCTTCCAGCGCTTGCTTGGTTCCTGCGGCTTCGATCTGCTGCTGCAATTCCGGCGTCAATTTGTTTTGCTCCGCGATGCTGGCCAGCACGGCGCTACGGCGTTCTTCCAGTTCGCGCAAATACAGCAGACGTTCTGCCAGCACGCGCAGCTGCGTGTCGTCCAGACCGCCTGTGGCTTCCTTGCGATAGCGCGCGATGAAAGGCACGGTCGCTCCTTCGTCGAGCAACGTGGCAGCGGCCTCAACCTGCGTTGGCGCAGCACCGATCTCGGTGGCGATTTGAGCGATAATCCGGGCTGCTGCTTGGGTTTGCATCATTAAGAGAATTCTGAATAAGTAAAAAATCGAAAGCTGTCTAACGGTGAATGTTTGTCCAAGCCCTTGTTTTATGACGGTCTGCGCTCACCCGCCTACGGCTGTTCGCGACAAAACTTATGCTTGTTCAGGCCTTCCTTAACCTTGTCTTGCATTCTTGCTGAAAAAAGGACGCGCATTTTGCCACAATTGAGTATTTTTCCGGGTGGGGATGGCGCCGTGCGCCAATGCCGGTTGACGCGCACGTGCTGGCTAAGCGCGGCATTATTCTGCATAACGACGGGCCTTGCGGCACAGGAAGCGGGGCAGGAATTTGCCCAGCCGGTGGTTGAACAATTGCAGCGCGAATTTCCACCGGCTTCGATTCAATCTTCCGAAAAATCGGCTCTGGCAAAAACACGGGTCTCAACCTTGCAGCAGCAACTCGAGCACGATTATGCGCTGCGCCAGAATGTCTGCTATCGAAAATTCTTTGCCACGCGCTGCCTGGAACAGGCGGCCGGACAATACCGTACCGCCAAGCAAGAGCTTACGCGCGTGGATCAGGAAGCCAGTCAATTTGATCGTCATTTGAAAGCGGCGCTGAAAGAGGGTGATCTTGCTGAACAACGCAAGGCCGAAGCCGCCAAGCAACCACAGCGCGAAAATGCAGCGGCTGGGCATGCCAATAAGGTTGAGGCCCATGCAGGAACACAGGCAGAACGCTTGAACAAGCAGCCGGAGCGGGCGAAGCAAGCACAAGAAAAGCACGCGGATACCCAGCAGCGGATCAACGATCGCGCAGCAGAACGCCGCCAGAAAGCGGAACAGGCTGAGGAAAATCGCCGTGCGTATGAGGAAAAAATGGAAAATGCCGCGCTCAAGATTGAGGCACGCAACAAACGCGTTAGCGAGCAGTCCAACTCTAAACCGTAACGCTGTTGCGGGTGGGTGACAGCGCTTCTGTTCTGGAGGTGCGTATGTTACATACGTTGCGTCTGCCTAAGTGCATGATTTCAGGTCTGCTGACTGCGGCACTGCTGAGCGCCTGCGCGGCATGGAACCCGATGGCCACATTGGTTCCAGGTAATGCGATACAGGCCGATGTGCACGCACGCCTGGGCAGCCCAAGTCAGATACATCAGGATGCCGGCGGCGGTCAGACCTGGGAATATTCTACCCAGCCTTATGGCACGACCTGTTATATGGCGAGCTTCGATGCGTCCGGCACTTTGCAGCGGCTGGTCGATGCACTGTCTGAAGACGAACGTGCCAAGGTGCAAGCGGGAATGACGCAGCAGCAAGTGAGGCGTCTATTAGGCCATCAGCGCAGTGTGGAATTTTTTCGCTTGAGTGGCGAGGAGGTTTGGGACTGGAATGTGACAAACACCGGTCCCGGAATTGCCACTTATTTCAATGTGCATTTCAAGGATGGCAAAGTGCTGCGAACCAGCTTCACCTATGTTTATCCGCGCGATGGGTTGATGGACGGCTTTCTGCGGATGAGGCACTAGGGTCTGTTGACACTAATTTGCAATGCTTGATTTCAACTGGAGGGTTCCAACCGCACCAATTTGATGATGGCGAGCGAGCAATTGTCGCTGTGCCCCTGCGCCCGTTGATAGGCAGTATTGATCAAAACCTCGGAGGCTTCACGCGGCGGGTAATGGTTGATCACCTTGCCCATTTCTTCTTCGGAAAACTGGCTCCACAAACCATCAGAACAAAGTAGGTAGTGGTCGCCCGGTTGCGGGTTGTCCGAGGCGCCGAGCGTGATTTCGGGGTCTTTTTGTGAACCCAGTGCACTGGTCAGAACATTGTTCAGACGGTGCAAACGGGCATCCACCTTGGTCTGGTGATTTTCACGCGCCACCATTTCGGCAAAGGAGTGGTCGACGGTGCGATAGGCGAGTTTGTCCTGCCGGAAATAATACAGACGGCTGTCGCCGACATGCGCCCAGTCGACGCGATCCGGTTGCAGGAGCAACATGACCGCCGTGCTGTGCGGTTCCTTTTCACTGGAAAACGCGGTCAGTTTGATGACCGTGTGCGCTTCCTGGGCAATTTGCCGCAGAAAATCTTCCGGGTCGTCCGTGCCGGGATTGAAGTCGGCGAACAGGGTTTTGGCGGTGGTAATGACTTGTTGCGCCGCCAGCGCGCCGCCGGTTTTACCGCCCATGCCATCGGCAACGACAACCAGCGCGGTGCGTTTGTCGCGCGGGCTGGCCATGATCATGAGCCGGTCTTGTTGTTCGTCGCGATCGCCCAAATGCTGCGCCGTGCAAGCCTGCAGCCGATACAAAGGCTGCGTGGGCATGATGGAGTTAGGTTGACTAGGTTGCACAGAGCAATACAGCTAGAGATTTAATTGGCGGCATTCTATCATTGCACCTTATGGCATAAATTAACGGCATAAACAAAGTAACCATGAGTCAAGCGGCATGAATCAAACAGAGGGAAAAGTTGTATTGGAGCAGCGCCTGGTCACATTGCAGGTCGAGCATCGCGATCTCGATCAAGTAATCAACCGGTTGGCGCTGGAACCCGTGCAGGATGAGCTGCAACTGCGCCGTCTGAAAAAGCGCAAGCTCCAGCTGAAAGACAACATCATCCTGTTGCAGCAGCAACTCACCCCCGATATTCCGGCCTGACGCATGCGCTTTCTGCTGAAAACATTTTTTACCCTGTGCCTGCTGCAGGGTGCGCTGGCTGTGCAGGCGCAAACCGCCATCGAAGTCATTGGCTTGCAACACCGCCCCGCCAGCGAAGTGATTCCGCTTCTGCAGCCGATGATTGCGGCCGACGAAGCCATCACAGGGCAGGGCTACAACCTGATCGTGCGCGTGCGCCCGGACACGCTGGCGCAGATCCACCGCTTGCTGGCGCAGATCGACACGCCCGTGCGTCAGTTGATGGTGCAAGTCCGTTTCGGACAGAATGCCGAAGCGCAAAATCAAGATGCCTCTGCCAATGTGCGCATCGAGACCGGCAGAGGCACTCGCGTCAGTGGCGATGCGCACATCGTCGATAGCCGTTCGGCGCGGCAGAGCAGCCAGACCCAGCAGATTCGCGTGATGGAAGGCGGGCAGGCGTGGATCAATAGCGGCAGTGCGATACCCTATCGCACGGTGCAGGTGGTGAATTTGCCAGGCCGTGTGGCGGTGGTGTCGGGTCAGCAGTATTTCGATATTGGTTCAGGGTTTGCCGTGCGCCCGCAACTGCGTGGCCAGCGGGTCTGGCTGGAAATCAATCCACAACAGGCGCAAGTGCAACGGACCATCAACGGACAACCCGTGATCGCGCAACAGCAGGCATCGACCGTGATCGAAGCACCGCTCGGCGAATGGGTCGAGCTGGCCGGTACCGGCCAATCCAGTGAACAACAACAGTCCGGCATCCTGTCCACGAGACGGCGTGACGGACAGGAACAAAACAGCATCTGGCTGAAGGTGGAATTGCTTGAACACTGATGCCGCTGTAGATGTTGATCCGATGCTGAGTGCAGAAAAGGGTGCGATGCTGGAACAGGTGTTTGCCACCGATGGCACACTGGCCCATGCCATCGGCGACTATCGTCCGCGCGCCCAGCAACTGGAAATGGCGCAAAAGATCGCCGCCGCCATCGAGAACAATCAAGCGCTGATCGCTGAAGCCGGTACCGGCACCGGCAAAACCTTTGCCTATCTCGTGCCCAGCCTGTTGTGGGGTGGCAAGGTGATCGTTTCGACCGGCACCAAGAACCTGCAAGACCAGTTGTTCGAACGCGATCTGCCGCGCGTGCGCAATGCGCTGGGCGCACCGGTCACCGTGGCGCTGCTCAAGGGACGCGCCAACTATTTGTGTCATCACTATTTCGAACGCGCGCAGAGCGAAGGGCAGTTCGCCTCCAAACGCGATGTCGAACACTTGAAACGCATTGCCTGGTTTGCCAAGATCACGCAGACCGGCGACAAGGCCGAGTCGGGTGTGCCGGAAGATGCGCCGGTTTGGCACCAAGTCACTTCGACGCGCGAAAATTGCCTCGGCCAGAACTGTGCGCACTACAAGGAATGCTTCGTCTTCAAGGCGCGCAAGGATGCGCAGGAAGCTGACGTGGTGGTGGTCAACCATCACCTGTTTTTCGCCGATCTGGCGCTGCGCGATGGCGGTGTGACCGAATTGCTGCCGGCGGCGAACACCATCATCTTCGACGAAGCGCATCAATTGCCCGATACAGCGACAAACTTTTTCGGCGTCACACTCACCAGCGGACAGTTGCTCGACCTGTTGCGCGACACCCTGGTCGAAGGCCGCGCGCATGCACGCGACGGCGCCGACTGGACTGCGCTCACCGCACCGCTGGAACATGCGATCCGTGAGTGGCGTTTGCATTTTGGCGGCGGCAGTGGACGCTGGACACAAACGGCGATTCCGCAACCGCAAACATTTTCCAGCGTGCTCACGCAAGTCGCCGAGAAACTCGCGGCGCTGGTGCAAGCGCTGGAAAGCCAGGCTCCGCGCGCCGAATCGCTGGCCCTGTGTTATCAGCGCAGCCTCGAACTGCAAATGCTGCTCACGCAATGGCAGGATGAAAGTGAAATGGAGGATGAAGGCGCCGCCGAGATTCGCTGGGTCGAAACCACCAGCCACGGCGTCCAGTTGCATCGCACGCCGCTGAACATCGCGCCACTGTTTTCACGCCATCGTGAAGGCCGCCCGCGTGCCTGGATATTTACCTCCGCCACGCTGGCGGTGCGCAAGAATTTTTCCCACTATGCGCAGCAGTTGGGTTTGGAAGAGGCGCAAACGGGCTACTGGGGCAGCCCCTTCAACTATGCCGAGCAGGCGATGCTGTTCGTGCCGCCGCGTATGCCCGTCGTGCACAGCCCGGAATTTCTGCCCGCGCTGTTCGAGGCTGCCTGGCCCCTGCTGCAAGCAACCAAAGGCGGCGTGTTTTTTCTTTGCACGACATTGCGCGCGGTCGACAGGATTGCCGAGCTGATGCAGGAGCGCTACGAAGTGCTGAATGAAAGCGAACAACGCCCGGTACTGATTCAGGGTCAGGCCAGCCGCAACATCCTGCTGGAAAAATTCCGCAAGGCGGGCAACGCCATTCTGATCGGCAGTCAGAGTTTCTGGGAAGGCGTCGATGTCACCGGTGAAGCGCTGTCGCTGGTCATCATCGACAAACTGCCGTTCGCACCACCCGACGATCCGGTGCTGGCGGCGCGTCTGCAAGTGCTGGAAAAAAATGGCGGCAATCCCTTCATGGACTACCAATTACCGCAAGCTGTGATTACCTTGAAACAAGGCGCAGGCCGCCTGATCCGCAGCGAAACCGATCGTGGCGTACTGATGATCGGCGATACACGTCTAGTCGAAAAACCTTATGGACGTTTGATCTGGCAAAGCTTGCCGGCATTCAAGCGCAGCCGCGAGATCGAAGAAGTGTGCACGTTTCTCGCTGGCGAGAAAGTTGATTAAATCTGATCCAGCACAAGCTATCGCGTCGTTCTATTGTTCCGCCAGCAATTGTTGCCGGATCTGCAGCAATTCATCCCGACGCTGTGCATCGGTTCCCGGGTAACGCATCTTGAGATCTTTGAGCGTATCCAGAATGACTTGCGCAATAATCAAGCGAGCATTTTCCTTGTCGTCGGCGGGCACGGCATACCAGGGCGCTTGCTCGGTGCTGGTCGCACTCAGGCAGGCTTCATAGGCGTGCATATACTGCTTCCAGAATTTTCTTTCTTCGATATCGGCCTGGCTGAATTTCCAGTTTTTCTCGGGGGTGTCGATGCGGGAGAGAAAACGCTGGCGCTGTTCTTCCCTGGACAGGTGCAGAAAGAATTTGACGATGCGGGTGCCATTGCGGGCCAGATGATTTTCCAGGTCGCGGATGGAACGATAACGCTCTTCCCAGATGGTCTTGTTGTGCGTGCGCCGATCCGGCAGGCCTTCGCTGTGGAGAATTTCCGGGTGCACGCGCACGATCAACACTTCTTCGTAATAGGAGCGGTTGAAGATGCCGATGCGGCCGCGCTCTGGCAGGCATTGTGCCGAGCGCCAGAGAAAATCATGTTCCAGTTCGGTAGCGCTCGGGTGTTTGAAGCTGAAGACCTGGCAGCCTTGCGGATTGACGCCGGACATCACATGCTTGATGGCGCCATCCTTGCCTGCCGCATCCATCGCCTGAAAAATGATCAACAGCGCATGACGGTTGGAAGCATAGAGCAGGTTTTGCAGTGCGCTTAATTCCTGAACTTGCTCGGCGAGCAGCGTTTGATAGTGTTCTTTCGAGCGGTAGAAGGGCTGGATGCGGGTCGGCCATTTCGCGAGCTTGACGCGCTCACCTTCATGCACCTGAAAATCTTTTGCTCTGATTTTCATCGCATCCCTTTCATTCGGGAACGCTGCAAAAGCAACCGCGCCACCGGCGGCTGCCAGCCCTACGCTGACGGCTTTACTTGAACATCCCGCTCCAGAAATTCCACCAGGGCGTTGCGTCGGACGCTTTTTTGCCGGTAACAAAATTGCTGTTGGGGAAGTTTTGCACCAGCACGCGGTTGGCATCGTCGCGTAGATCGGTCATGCCCAATGCGTCATAGGACTTGACCAGAATGTAGAGCGCCTCTTCAATGGCCGGGGCTTGCTGGTACTGCGCAATCGCCGATTGTGCGCGGTTGGCGGCGGCCAGATAGGCGCCGCGTTTGTAGTAATAGCGGGCCACATGAACATCGCTGGCGGCCAGCGCGTTGACCAGATACTTCATGCGCGCGATGGCGTCGGGCGTGTATTTGCTCTCAGGAAAACGCTCGGCCAATTCCTTGAAGCTGTCGAAGGCGTCGTGCGCCGCCTTGGGATCACGCTCAGCCATGTCCTGACTGGCCAGCCAGCTGAAGAAGCTGACGCGGTCATTGAAGTTGATCAAGCCCTTGAGGTAGTACACGTAATCCAGGCTGGGGTGATTCGGGTGCAGCTTGATGAAACGATCCGCCGCAGCCAGCGCCAGCGCCTGTTCGCCATTTTTGTACTGCGCGTATGCGGTCTCGATTTGTGCTTGCTGCGCATAGCGGCCAAAGGGGTAGCGCGCTTCCAGTTTCTCCAGCAGAGATACGGCTTTGTCCCAATTGCCGCTCTTCATTTCATCCTGAGCTTCCGCATATAATTTGCTGGCCGACCAGCCGGCGGTTTCATCTTTTTCGCCGCCGAAAATTCCGCAGGCGGTGAGACCCATGGCCAGTACCAGCAGACAGAGCGCGCGCAATCCGGCTCCCGGCAGGAGGCGAGGGCGGAGGAAGAGTTTGGCGAGGGTCTGCATGGACAACCTGTGATTGTGAATTTTGAATTGGCAGATTATATCCAAACCCCGGCGCTCGACACGGAAGAAGATGTGCGTGACTTTGTGGTGCCGCTGCAAACCGTTCCCACGCGTTTCGACAAGGTGCTGGCGCAACTGCTGCCGGAGTATTCACGCAGCCGCCTGCAGCAATGGATCGAGAACGGGCAAGTGATGCTCGATGCCCAGCCCGCCGGAGCGCGCACCCAGGTCGTGGGCGGCGAACAGGTGCAAGTGGCCGTGTTGCCTTTGCCGGAAGAGTCTGCCTTTCAACCCGAGGCGCTCCCGCTTGATGTCATCTACGAGGACGCTGCCTTGCTGGTGATCAACAAACCAGCCGGACTGGTGGTGCATCCCGCCGCCGGCAACTGGAGCGGCACTCTGCTCAATGGTTTGCTTTACCGGGATGCGGCGCTGACGCAAGTGCCACGGGCGGGCATTGTGCACCGGTTGGACAAGGACACCAGCGGCTTGATGGTGGTGGCGCGCACGGTACAGGCCCAGCTCGATCTGGTGCGGCAGCTGCAGGCGCGCACCGTTCAACGGGAATATCTGGCGCTGGTCTGGGGCGCATTGACGGTAGCGGGTACGGTCGATGCCCCGCTGGCGCGCGATCCGCGCAATCCCTTGCGCATGGCGGTGGCGCGGCCGGAATCGGGCAAAGTGGCAATCACCCATTACAAACCGTTGGCGGCGGGCAGCTTGATCCCTAGTTTGAGTGTTAGCCAGAAACCGCTGCCGGTGACACTGGTGCAATGCAAGCTGGCAACCGGGCGCACCCATCAAATTCGGGTGCATCTGACGCACCTCGGTTTCCCCCTGGTCGGGGATCCCCTGTATGGCAAAAAAAATCTGGCGGAGGTTTTCCCAAGACAGGCGCTGCATGCCTGGCAACTCGGTTTGCAGCATCCGACGACGCACGAGCAGTGTCAGTGGCAACGTGATGTGCCAGCGGATATGGCAATGCTATTAAGGCAGGCGGATATCGTATGGCCACGCTGAATCCAGCCTGGATCGTGCCCGATTGGCCAACACCTCCGCGGGTACGGGCTTTGGTTACGACGCGTAATGGTGGCTTCAGCCACGGTCCTTACGGCGGCATCGACGATGGCGGTATGAATCTGGGTGACAACACGCAGGACGATCCCGCACTCGTGCAACAAAACAAGGCCTTGCTGCGCCAGTTTTTGCCGTCCGATCCGGTCTGGCTGCAGCAAGTGCATGGCACGACCGTGCTGCGATTGCCGCTGGCCGGCGACACGGATGCCATACCGGTTGCCGATGCCGTTTTCACGACTGAAGCGGGCGTGGTGTGTCTGGTGCGTACGGCGGATTGCCTGCCGGTGCTGCTGGCGGATCGCGGCGGTGGTGTGGTCGGTGCGGCACATGCGGGCTGGCGTGGCCTGGCGGCTGGGGTAATCGAAAATACCGTGGCGGCCATGCGCAGCGCCTTGCCGCAGGCCGATTTGATCGCTTGGCTCGGCCCTGCCATTGGGCAACCGGCGTATGAAGTGGGTGATGAGGTGCGCGCCGCATTCATGGCGGTCGATGCAGGGGCCGCAAGGTGTTTTCAGGCACGTTCCCCGGGCAAGTGGCTGGTGGATTTAGCCGGGCTGGCGCGGCAGCGTTTGCAGAAAACCGATGTCGACGGCATCTTTGGCGGCGAGTTTTGCACCTTCCAGGACCGCAGCCGTTTTTATTCATATCGCCGCGACCGCGAAACCGGGCGGATGGCAAGTTGCATCTGGCTCGAATCCTTTTAGCCAAGCCGAATTCTCCAGAAAGCGATCCAAAAAATCGCATTTGACAGCCGTCGCTGTGCATCGCACAATCCGTCCGAGCGGCTTGCAGGCTTTCGCTCCTCCCTCATTGTTCGCAGAGCACAATTAGGGTCTGTTGACAATGATTTATGAGATGCGTTCAAACCAAAACGCGTGCTGGCTAGGCGTCGTGGCGCAGCCAAGGGTTGTTCCCTTGGCAAGACGCGCAACGACGCCAGCGCGCGTTTTGGTTTGAACCCGGAGGGAAGGGGTCCTATGGCCCGCATGGCGGTGTTGCAGGTCGCTTGTTTGGATTACCAAACGGCGCGCCCTGCGCCTGACCAGCGACTTGGCGCTTGTTCTTTAAGCGCCTAGTCGATTGGCCATGCAGAGCTAGCCCTGCGAGCCATAGAACCCCTTCGCACTCATAAATCATTGTCAACAGACCCTATGCAAAACCCAAGCAAGGAATCGACTGATATCTGGCAAGGCATGTTTCAAGCCGTGCTGCAGTCGTGGCAACAAGCAAGCCAAGGTGCTCCCGGCCAGTCTTCTCCTGCTGCGATGCCATCCAGTCTGGTCTGGCCGACATTGAATGGTGCGGGTAGCTTGCACGGTATTCCCAACTGGATGACCCTGCTGGAGAAAATGCCCCAGCCTGATCTGTTCAAACAATTCGAGCACTTGAGTGACGGCCCGATCAAGATCCCGCTGGAAAAGCTGAACGCGATTCAAGCTGAATACCTGCAGAATTTGACTCATCTCTGGCAATCCACTTTTGGCCAAGGCGCCGCGTCCCTGCAAAAAACTTTCCTGCCGGGTCAGGATCGCCGTTTCTCCGCCCCGGCATGGAACGACAACGGCATGTACGAATTCAATGCTTCGTTGTATCTCCTCTATGCCAAGACCATGCTGGAATTGGCCGAAGCCGTGGAGGCCGAGCCGAAGGTCAAGAACAAGATCCGTTTTGCCATAGAACAGTGGATCGACGCGGCATCGCCATCCAACTATCTGGTCAGCAATCCGGAAGCGCAGCAAAAGATCATTGAAACCCAGGGCGAAAGCCTGATGCAGGGTATGGAAAACCTGCTGCACGATGTGCGCCAGGGCCGTATTTCGCAAACCGATGAGAGCCAGTTCGAAGTCGGGCGCAATGTCGCTACCACGCCGGGTGCGGTGGTGTTTGAAAACGAATTGTTTCAGCTGATTCAATACACCCCGACGACCGAACAGGTGGGTAGCTGTCCGCTGCTGATCGTGCCACCCTGCATCAACAAGTTCTACATCCTCGACCTGCAACCGGAAAATTCGCTGACCCGTTTTTGCGTGGAGCAGGGCGTCACGACTTTCCTGGTGTCCTGGGTCAACCCCAGCGAACAACTGGCCAAGATTGGTTGGGACGATTACATCGAAGAAGGCGTGATCGAAGCGATCCGCACCGTCAAGACCATCTCCGGTCAACCCAGGATCAACACCCTCGGTTTCTGCGTCGGCGGCACGCTGCTGGCTACGGCGATATCGGTGCTCGAAGCGCGTCAGCAACATCTGGTGGAGAGCGTCACTTTCCTCACCACCTTGCTCGATTTCACCGACACCGGTCTGCTCGACGTCTATGTCGACGAAGCCAGCGTGCAAATGCGCGAGCAAACCATGGGCAAAGGCGGCTTGATGCCGGGGCGCGAACTGGCGGCCGCATTTGCCAGCCTCCGTTCGAACGATCTGGTGTGGAACTACGTCGTCAAGAACTATCTCAAGGGCGAAAGCCCGCCCGCATTCGATCTGCTCTATTGGAACTCCGACAGCACCAATCTCCCGGGCCCCATGTATTCCTGGTATTTGCGCAATACCTATCTCGAAAACAATCTCGTGGTGCCGGGCAAGGTCAAGTGCTGCGGCACTCCGGTGGACTTTGGCCGCATCAACGTGCCCACCTATATTCTGGCTGCGCGCGAAGACCACATCGTTCCCTGGCACAGCGCCTTTGCCTCAACTAGACTGATTGCACGGCATCCGGCGGCTCAAGATTCTGGGGGTGATCATGATGTCGAAACATCTGCCCAGATGCAGTCCTCGATCCGTTTCGTGCTGGGGGCCAGCGGGCATATTGCTGGTGTGGTGAATCCCGCCTCCAAAAACAAGCGCAGTTACTGGACCAATGAAACGCTGACGGCTGATGCCGATGACTGGTTGGCGGGCGCAACGGAACACAAGGGAAGCTGGTGGAACGACTGGTCTTCCTGGCTGCGCCCTCATGTGGGTGAATCTGTCGCAGCGTCCAGCAAATTGGGCAGCCGCGGCTTCAAGCCCATCGAGCCGGCGCCGGGACGTTACGTCAAGGCACGTGCCTGAGTGGAATCGCTGCAGCAACAGATTTTTATATAGAGGAGTACATCATGACTGAAGTAGTGATTGTGGCGGCAGCCCGCACGGCGGTAGGCAAATTCGGCGGCAGCCTGGCCAAGCTGCCTGCGTCCGAGCTGGGCGCGATTGTGATCAAGGGGCTGCTGGAAAAAACCGGCCTCAAGGGCGAGCAGATTTCCGAAGTGATTCTGGGTCAGGTGCTGACCGCAGGCGTGGGCCAGAACCCCGCACGGCAAGCCGTCATCAAGGCGGGTCTGCCGGATACCATTCCGGCCATGACCATCAACAAGGTGTGCGGCTCCGGCTTGAAAGCCGTGATGCTGGCAGCGCAAGCGGTCGCCTGCGGCGATGCTGAAATCGTGATTGCCGGTGGCCAGGAAAACATGAGCGCTGCGCCGCACGTGCTCAACGGTTCGCGCGATGGTTTCCGCATGGGCGACGCCAAGCTGATCGACAGCATGATCAACGATGGCCTGTGGGATGTGTATAACCAGTACCACATGGGCATTACCGCCGAAAACGTCGCCAAGCAATATGACATTTCGCGCACCCAGCAAGATGAGTTTGCTGTTGCTTCGCAGAACAAGGCCGAGGCTGCGCAAAAGGCGGGCAAGTTCAAGGATGAAATCATTCCCGTGCTGATTCCCCAGCGCAAGGGCGATCCGATTGCTTTCGATCAAGACGAATTCATTCGCATGGGCGCGACCTATGATGCACTGTCGGCCCTCAAACCCGCGTTCGACAAGGCGGGCAGCGTTACGGCCGCCAATGCATCCGGCATCAACGACGGCGCGGCTGTGGTGGTCGTCATGTCCGCCGCCAAGGCCAAGGAACTCGGCCTCAAACCGCTGGCGACGATCAAGGCCTACGCTTCCGCTGCGCTCGATCCGAAAATCATGGGCATGGGCCCGGTGCCAGCGTCACGCCGCTGTCTGGAAAAAGCGGGCTGGAAACCGGCCGACCTCGACTTGATGGAAATCAACGAAGCCTTCGCCGCGCAGGCGTGCGCCGTGAACAAGGAAATGGGCTGGGACACGAGCAAGATCAACGTCAACGGCGGCGCGATTGCCATCGGCCACCCGATCGGTGCGTCAGGCTGCCGCGTGCTGGTGAGCCTGTTGCATGAAATGCAGAAACGTGACGCCAAAAAAGGTTTGGCCTCGCTGTGCATCGGCGGCGGCATGGGCGTGGCGCTGGCGGTTGAACGCTAGACGCTGATTGCAGACTGATACAAAAAATATTTTTCAAATTTCGCGGAGAACAAAATGACTCAACGAGTTGCATACGTGACGGGTGGCATGGGCGGCATTGGAACCCCCATTTGTAAAAAGCTGTGCCAGATGGGCTACAAGGTAATCGCCGGTTGCGGCCCGAATTCGCAGCGCAAGGATAGCTGGATCGCCGACATGCGGGCGCAGGGTTTCGATGTTTACGCTTCGGAAGGCAACGTATCCGATTGGGAATCGACCAAGGTCGCGTTTGAAAAAGTGAAGGCCGAGCATGGTGTGGTCGATGTGCTGGTCAACAACGCGGGCATCACACGCGACGGCATGTTCCGCAAGATGACGCAGGAAGACTGGCGCGCGGTGATCGACACCAACCTGAACAGCCTGTTCAACGTCACCAAGCAGGTGATCGACGGCATGGTTGAAAAAGGCTGGGGCCGCATCATCAACATTTCTTCGGTGAACGGCCAGAAGGGCCAGTTCGGTCAGACCAACTATTCCACCGCCAAGGCCGGTCTGCACGGCTTTACCATGGCGCTGGCACAGGAAGTGGCGGGCAAGGGCGTGACCGTCAATACGGTGTCGCCGGGCTATATCGGCACCGATATGGTCAAGTCGATCCGCCCCGAAGTGCTGGAAAAGATTGTCGCAACCATTCCGGTCAAGCGTCTGGGTGAGCCGGAAGAAATCGCCTCCATGGTCGGCTGGGTTGCCAGCGACGAAGCAGGCTTTGCCACCGGGGCCGACTTCTCGGTCAACGGTGGTTTGCACATGGGCTGATATTGTTGCAGTCGTTGGAACCGGGGGCGATGGCGTACCATGGCCCCCGTCTTATTGGATGAAACCAGAGGAATCGACATGGCCGCAAAGCGCACGATCAAGAAATATCCCAATCGCCGTTTGTATGACACACAGACCAGCGCCTACATTACCTTGCACGATGTCAAGGCCTTGGTGCTGGGTCAGGAAGAGTTCGTTGTGGTCGATGCCAAAAGCAACGAAGACCTGACGCGCAGCATTCTGCTGCAAATCATTCTGGAAGAAGAGGGCGGCGAAGGCGTGCCGATGTTCTCGTCCGACATGCTGACCCATATCATTCGTTTCTACGGCCACGCCATGCAGGGCATGATGGGTTCCTACCTGGAAAAGAACATTCAGGCCTTCATGGATATTCAAAACACCGTGCAGGAACAATCCAAAAGTCTGATGGGCAACAATGCCATGGCCAATCCGGAGATGTGGACGCAATATCTCAGCGTGCAAACGCCGATGATCCAGAACATGATGACCAACTACATCGAACAGAGCAAAAACATGTTCGTGCAAATGCAGGATCAAATGCAGGATCAGGCGCGCAATATGTTTAGTGCCTTTCCGTTCCCGAAACCCACTGACAAGAACGAGAAGCAGTAATTTTTAAACCACGAAGCACACCTGTGCTTCGTGGTGAAACGTCTTTAATCTGAGCTTTCCATGAAATCCACCTCCACGCCCAAAGTCGGCTTTGTTTCTTTGGGTTGTCCCAAGGCGCTCGTCGATTCCGAACAAATCCTCACGCAGCTGCGCGCCGAAGGCTATGCCATTGCGCCCACCTATCAGGGCGCCGATCTGGTGGTGGTCAACACCTGCGGCTTCATTGACGACGCCGTGCAGGAATCGCTCGACGCCATCGGCGAAGCGCTGGAAGAAAACGGCAAGGTGATCGTCACCGGTTGCCTCGGCGCGAAGAAGGGCGCCGACGGGCAAGGGCTGATACAAGCCGTGCATCCCAAAGTGTTGGCGGTGACCGGCCCGCACGCGCTGGGCGAAGTGATGCAGCACGTGCATCAACACCTGCCCAAGCCGCACGATCCCTATACCGATCTGGTGCCGCCGCAAGGCATCAAGCTCACGCCCAAGCACTACGCTTATCTGAAAATTTCCGAAGGTTGCAATCACCGCTGCAGCTTCTGCATCATCCCGTCCATGCGTGGCGATCTGGTCAGCCGCGACATCGGTGAAGTGATGCGCGAAGCCGAAAATCTGGTGAAGGCAGGCGTCAAGGAATTGCTCGTGATCTCGCAAGACACCAGCGCCTACGGTGTCGATGTCAAATACCGCACCGGCTTCGTCAACGGCAAACCGGTCAAGACCAAGATGACCGACCTGGTGCAAGCCCTCGCCGAACTCGGCATCTGGGTGCGCCTGCATTACGTCTATCCCTATCCGCATGTCGATGAAATTCTGCCGCTGATGGCCGCAGGCAAAGTATTGCCTTACCTCGATGTGCCGTTTCAGCACGCCCACCCGCGCGTACTCAAATCGATGAAACGCCCCGCCAGCGGCGAGAAAAACATCGAACGCATCGCCGCCTGGCGCGCCATCTGCCCCGACATCACCATCCGTAGCACCTTCATCGCCGGTTTCCCTGGCGAGACCGAAGCAGAATTCGAATACCTCCTCGATTTCCTGCGCGAAGCCCAACTCGACCGCGTCGGCTGCTTCGCCTACTCCCCCGTCGAAGGCGCCAGCGCCAACGACCTGCCCGGCGCACTGCCCGAAGAAGTCCGCGCCGAACGTCAGGCTCGCTTCATGGAAGTTCAGGAAGAAATCAGCACCGCCCGCCTGCAACGCAAGGTCGGTCAAACGGTACAAGTGCTGATAGATGAAATCAATCAGGATGGTGCAATCGGACGCTCAAGCGCCGATGCGCCGGAGATTGATGGTCTGGTGTATTTCGAGCCGAGCAAGACGCACAAGGTAGGCGGGTTTGCTCAGGTAAAAATCACCGGGGCAGATGCGCATGATTTGTGGGGTGATGCGATATAGCATGCTTGTGTGATGTCGTTTTTGCCAGTATTTTATTGACGTGATAATTTTGGCAAACTAGTAGCATCAATAACCTAGATGCAATTTCTCGCCGAGTTATACGACATGCGCGGCGGATTATCCGACTAACGATGTCGTATAAATCATTCGTTAGGCGTCGAGAGAAGCAAGCGTAGCCTGGATGGAGCCATCGGCGTAATCTTGGATTTCAACGATTATCGAAGTGCTCCCGGATTACGCTGCACTGCATCCGGGCTACGAATCTGAATCAGAAACAGGTGAGTATCGGGCCACGCCGGATCAAGTCTGCACATGGCTGCTTTGATCATGCGTTGGACCTTGTCAGCGGTACGCTGCGTACCATCCTCGGCCCGGCGCTTGATTTGAAGAAGCTGGTGAAGGATCTGGATTTCTAGTTCAGGCGCTCCAGCAGAAAGGCAGCAGGAACATCAGGCCAGTTGATCCTGCCGCAGCAGAAAGACGGAATCGTCGCCACCGCTGGTGGTCAGCCAGGTGAACTGCGTTTCGGGGAAGGCTTCCTCGGCGTAATTTCTTTCGTGACCGATTTCCGTGATCATGATTCCTTCGGGCGTCAGATAGGGACGCGCCTTGCGGATCAGGAGGCGTACCACGTTCATGCCATCCTTGCCGCCGGCCAAAGCGATCTGCGGTTCGTGTTTGTACTCGTCAGGCAACTTGCTCATCGCGATGTCTTTGACATAGGGCGGGTTGCTGATGATCACGTCATAGCGTTTTTCCGGCAGCGCTTCGAACAGATCGGACTGGAACAGGTTGACGCGTTTTTTCAGACCATAGTCGGCAACATTACGTCTTGCCACTTCCAATGCATCGGCAGAAATATCGACGGCATCGACCTCGGCATTGGGGAACATGTCAGCCGCGATGATCGCCAGACAGCCGGAACCGGTGCACATATCCAGCACGTTTTTTACGCTCAGTGGATCCTTGATCCAGGGGGCAAGCTGTTCCTTCAACAACTCGGCGATGAAGGAGCGTGGCACGATCGCGCGTTCGTCGATATAGAAGTGATAGCCCTGCAGCCAGGCTTCGTGCGTGATGTAGGGCATTGGCACGCGCAGGCGGCTGCGACGTTCAATGATGTGCAGCAGCGTGTTGATTTCCGATTCGAGCAGTTGCGCATCCATGAAGGGGTCGAGTTGATCGACCGGTAGATGCAGCGTGCTCAGGATCAGATACGCCGCTTCGTCGAAGGCATTGTCGCTGCCATGTCCGAAGTAGATTTTTTCGGTGTTGAAATGGGTGATGGCGAAACGCAAGACATCGCGGATCGTCTTCAAGCCTGCCTGCGCTTCCTTGTTCATGGCAATAACCTTTCCATGGTTTTGCGGTAGATATTTTTGAGCGGTTCAATAAAGCGAACTTCAATATGTTCGTCGATCTTGTGGATGCTGGCATTGGGCGGGCCGAACTCGACTACCTGCGGGCAGATCTGCGCGATGAAGCGCCCATCTGAAGTGCCGCCGGTGGTGGAGAGTTCGGTCGTCACGCCGGTCTCGTCGGCAATCGCAGCGGCCAGCGCATCGCTGAGCGCACCGCGCGCGGTGAGGAAAGGTTCGCCGCCGAGCGTCCAGTGTAGATCATAGTGCAATTGGTGGCGGTCGAGAATGGCGTGCACGCGTTCTTTCAAACCCTCGGCCGTGCTGGCGGTGGAAAAACGGAAATTGAAATCGGCCACGATCTGACCGGGGATCACATTGGTGGCGCCAGTGCCGGCATGAATGTTCGAGACCTGCCAGGTCGTCGGCGGGAAGTATTCATTGCCCTCATCCCAGACGATGCGGGTCAGTTCGTCCAGCGCGGGAGCCAGCAGATGGATCGGGTTGCGCGCCAGGTGCGGATAGGCAATGTGGCCTTGCACGCCATGCACGGTGAGCTTGCCGGACAGCGAACCGCGACGGCCATTCTTGATCGTGTCGCCGAGCGTGTTGCTGGAAGTGGGTTCGCCGACGATGCAGTAATCCAGTTTTTCACCGCGGGTGCGCAGCAGCTCGACCACCTTGACGGTGCCATCAGTGGCCGGACCTTCTTCATCGGAGGTAATCAGCAGCGCGATATTGCCGCGATGTTGCGGGCATGTCTGAATGAACTCCTCGGTGGCCACGATGAAAGCGGCAATCGAGGTTTTCATGTCGGCCGCGCCACGGCCATAGAGTTTGCCATCGCGGTGCGTCGGCACGAAGGGATCGGAATGCCATTGTTCCAGTGGGCCGGTGGGCACGACATCGGTGTGACCGGCAAACACCAGCGTCGGGCCTTCGGCCGCGCCGCGCCGGATCGCCCACAGGTTGGTCACGTCGTTGCTTTGAATGGTTTCGCAAGTGAAGCCGAGTGCGTTCAAACGTTCGCACAGCAATTGCTGGCATGTCGCATCGTCGGGGGTAACAGAGCGGCGCGCGATCAGGGTTTCGGTCAGAGCAAGGGTAGGGCTGTTCATTTGAGTTGTTGGTTATAGGTATCTGCGTCGAAACCGACACAGAGAAGTTTTCCATCACGTTCCAGCAGCGGGCGCTTGATCAGGCTGGCATGTGTTTGCAACACCTCCATCGCGCTCTCGGGTGTGGCGCAACGCTGCTGTTCATTCGCATCAAGTTTGCGCCAGGTAGTGCCTTTGCGATTGACGATACTTTCCAGTCCGGCTTGTTTGATCCAACGCTGCAAGGAGGACGCAGGCACGCCCTGTTTCTTGTAATCGTGAAAGGTGTAATGGATTTGGTGCTGTTCCAGCCAGTTGCGCGCCGACTTGACCTGATTACAGTTGGGTATGCCGTAGAGCAACAGGTCAGACATCGAGCATGAATTCTGTAAACGACGCGCCGCTGTCGGGTTTCTTTTCTTCCGGCGCCGCGATGGGCGCGGGAGCGCTGGCGGCCATGGTCTGCCCGCTCGCTTCGGCATTGTTGAGCAGCCACATCAGGTTGTTAGGCGAATCGGCGTAGGCCAGCCCATCGTCGCGCGTGACCAGGCCCTTGAGGATCATGTCGAGCAGCGATTGTTCAAACGTGAGCGAGCCGGGCGCCAGGCTTTTTTCGATGGCATCCTTGATGTCGCCCATCGAGCCTTCGGCAATCAGATCGGCCACATGTTTGGTATTCATCAGCACTTCCGCGGCGGGGATGCGGCCACCGCGTTTGGCGCGCACCAGGCGTTGCGACATCACGCAGCGCAGTGAGGCCGACAGATCGAACAGCAGCGCTTCGCGCAATTCCTGCGGGTACAGGCTAACGATGCGGTTCATCGCGTGATAGCTGTTGTTGGCGTGCAAGGTGGCGACGACCAGATGCCCGGACTGCGCGTAGGAAATCGCAGCGGTCATGGTTTCGCGGTCGCGAATCTCGCCGATCAGAATCACGTCGGGTGCCTGACGCAGCGCGTTCTTCAGGGCGATATTCAGACTCTGCGCATCATTGCCGATTTCGCGCTGGTTGACGATCGACTTCTTGCTGCGGAACAGATATTCGATCGGATCTTCCAGCGTCAGGATGTGCCCGGACATGATGCTGTTGCGATAGTCCAGCAAGGAGGCAATCGTGGTCGATTTCCCCGAACCGGTGGAGCCGACGATGAGAAACAGCCCGCGCTTTTCGCAAATGATTTCTTTCAGAATTGGTGGCAGATTGAGCGATTCGAAACTGGGGATGGTGCCGGGAATGTAGCGAATCACGAAGGAAAACGAGCCGCGCTGGCGGAAGGCGCTCAGACGGAAACTGCCGACATCGGCAATCGGCAAGCCGACATTGAGCTCGTAATTTTTCTTCAGTTCGTCCAGCTGCTCCGCAGTCAGGATTTCACCCAGCAGCGAGAGAATGGTGTCGGGCGTCATGATCTGCTGGTTGATCGGCACCGACAGGCCATTGATCTTGAGATTGATCGGCGAGCCGACCGAGACAAACAGGTCGGAGGCGGATTTATCCACCATCAGGCGAAACAGTCGATCCATGGCCATTGCGGACTCCCTCGGTCAGTGACGTGAATTAAAACGTAACTTAATCGGCGCTGCGCAACAATTCGTTAATGCCGGTTTTGGAACGCGTTTGCGCATCGACGCGCTTGACAATCACCGCGCAGTACAGGCTGTACTTGCCATCGCTGGAGGGTAAATTCCCCGACACCACCACCGAACCTTCGGGGATGCGGCCGTACAGCACTTCGCCGGTTTCGCGGTTGTAAATCCGGGTGCTCTGGCCGATGTAGACGCCCATCGAAATCACGCAGTTGTCCTCGACGATCACGCCTTCGACCACTTCCGAACGCGCGCCGATGAAACAGTTGTCGCCGATGATGGTGGGGTTGGCCTGCATCGGTTCCAGCACACCGCCGATGCCGACGCCACCCGACAGGTGCACGTTCTTGCCGATCTGCGCGCACGAGCCGACGGCGGCCCAGGTGTCGACCATCGTGCCTTCATCGACATAGGCGCCGATGTTGACGAAACTGGGCATCAGAATCACGTTCTTGCCGATGAAGCTGCCACGCCGTGCCACGGCAGGCGGCACGACGCGAAAACCGCCGCGCTCGAAATCCTCTTTCGTGTAGTTGGCAAACTTGGTTGGCACCTTGTCGTAGAACTGGCTGTAGCCGCCCGCGCTCATCGGCACGTTTTCTTCCAGGCGGAACGACAGCAGCACGGCTTTCTTGATCCATTGATGCGTGACCCACGCACCGTCGATTTTTTCTGCGACACGCAGGCGGCCGTGATTCAATTCTTCGATGACGTGTTCAACCGCTTCACCGATTTTTGCCGGTGCCGTTTTGGGGGCAAGGGTGGCGCGGTCTTCCCACGCGGCTTCGATGATGCTTTGCAATTCCTGGGACATGAGCTTGGCTTCTATAGTGATTGAGTAAATTCGACAATGCGTTGCGCGGCTTCCAGACATTCCGCTTCATCGGCTACCAGGGCGATGCGGATGCGCTGATCGCCGGGATTGCTGCCATGGGCCGTGCGCGCCAGATAGCTGCCCGGCAGCACGGTCACATTATATTGCTGCAACAGCCGGCGTGCGAAGTCGGCGTCGTCAATGGGGGTTTTTGCCCACAGATAAAACGCCGCATCCGGCATTTGCACGTCCAGATGTTGGGCCAGCAGAGGTGTGATCTGCGCGAATTTCTGCCGGTAGCGTGCGCGGTTTTCCACCACATGCGCCTCGTCCTGCCAGGCAGCGACGCTGGCGCGTTGCACCGCCGGGTTCATCGCGCTGCCGTGGTAGGTGCGGTAGAGCAGAAATTTTTTCAACAGCGCGGCATCGCCCGCGACAAAGCCGGAGCGCAGGCCCGGCACATTGGAACGTTTGGACAGGCTGCTGAACACCACTAGCCGTTCGAAATTGTGCAGGCCCAGTTGCTGTGCGGCCTGCAAGGCGCCCAAAGGCGCTTCGTCGCGGAAATAGATTTCCGAATAACACTCGTCCGAGGCAATCACAAAGCCGTATTTGTTCGATAGACCGAACAGCGTTTTCCATTCGTCCAGCGACATCACCGTGCCGGTCGGATTGCCCGGCGAGCAGGCATAGACCAGTTTCACGCGTTGCCAGACCGCTTCAGGGACGCTGGCGTAGTCGCAACCGAAATTGCGCGCCGGATCGCTGTTGACGAAATACGGCTGCGCGCCGCCGAGCAGCGCCGCGCCTTCGTAGATTTGATAGAACGGGTTGGGGCACAGCACCAGCGCATCGGTATCACTTGGATCAAGCACCGTTTGCGCAAAGGCAAACAGCGCTTCGCGCGAACCGTTGACCGGCAGCACTTGCGTATCTGCATCAATGGCGGGCAGAGCGTAGCGTCGCATCAACCACTGTGCAATCGCCGTGCGCAAGGGCGCTTCGCCCAGCGTGGTGGGATAAGAGGCCAGGCCATCCAGGGCAGCCGTCAGCGCATCCTTGATGAACGCAGGAGTGGGATGTTTGGGTTCGCCAATCGACAGGCTGATGGGTTTCAGATCAGGATTGGGTGTCACGCCGGCAAACAATGTGCGCAGCTTTTCGAACGGATAAGGTTGCAACAGCTGAAGTCTTGGATTCACGCGGTTCGATGAGGTGGGACGGAGAAGTGGCGATTATAGCGTTCGCGCTGCTTCAGGCCGTTTCCTCGGCATCCGGGCACAAAGTGCGGATCTGATTGCGGCCGGCATTCTTGGCTTGATACAGGGCTTGATCGGCGCGTTCCAGCAAGCCATGCACATGGTCGCCCTTGCGGTATTCGGTGACGCCGATGGAAATCGTCATGCGCAAGCCGGGCGCAAGGTGCTCCAGCTTGGTCATGGAAATGTTGATGCGCACGCGTTGCAGCACCGTCAGCGCATCTTCCACACGGCACTGCGGCAGCAGCACGGCAAACTCTTCGCCACCGTAGCGGCCGATCTGATCGACCTGCCGCAGCGTGGCCCAGGCGGCTTCGCAGACGGTACACAGTACGGCATCGCCGATCGGATGACCATAGCGATCGTTGACGCGCTTGAAATGGTCCAGGTCGATCATGGCGACACAGAAGCCGGTATCGAAACGTTCCGCCTGCGCGACATGCTGCTCCAGTATGTCCATGAAGAATCGCCGCGACAGCGCGTGGGTCAATTCATCATGACTGAGCAACTGGCGATAGCGGTTGAGTGTCGCCGACATGTTGCGGTTGCGTTCGCGCACGATGTCGCGCAGATAGGCGATGCGCTCGCCGACAAAAGACAGACAGGCGGTGGTTACTACGAAATAGAGCCAGTCCAGCGTGGCTTTGAGGTTGACCGGGCCGCCCGCCGTTTGCGCACCGATCCACGTCACGATGCAGCCGCTGCCGACGGCGGTCAGCAGCCAGAGCAGCGCATAGCGTTTGAGCGAAAACTGCAACGCCGACAGAATCATGATGACCTGCGCATTCAGCGCAAACAGGAAAGCCAGCTGCGGCAAACGCAGCACAAAAACGCCATGCAGGAGCAGGGCGACGATGGCCTGGGCATATTGCAGATGGGTATCGGGGGCGGCATGAGCACGCCGGCGTTGCAGGATGCAAAACGCGGCGAGAGTGGTTGCCGCGGCACAGCCGTAGTAGAACACTTCCGCCAGCGCGAGCCTGCCCTGCTGGGCGAAGATCAGCAAAACAAGCACACTGACCGTGTAGACCAGACTGGTCGTCACGAGCATGCGTTCAGTCGTTTGCGGCTGGGCGCGCAGGGTTTGCATGAGTCGCAGGGCAGCGCTGATGGAAAAAAATCGGCACAGCCCGGCGCCGCCTGCCCGCCAGAATTTCTTATGGCCGGTTGTAGCGCGCCCGCAGCGGGTTTGTCCCCATTGTTTTCATCAGCCTGCCAGAAGTGGCTGTCTACCTAGTATTAGACTGCTGGTCAAATTGCGCAAGCTCTATGTGCGGGGCGGGTTGCCAGCCTTTTTTATGGTGCTCCGCAACAACGTTGGTGAAGATACCGCCGCGTACATACCATTTGGCCGTCAGCCGCATGAAGCGTGGCTTGGTGGCAGCGGCCAGATCGTCCAGGATTTTGTTGGTTACCGCTTCGTGGAATGCGCCTTCGTTACGATAAGACCACATATACATCTTCAAACTCTTGAGCTCGACATTCTTGCGGTCGGGAATGTAATCGAGGATCAGGGTGGCGAAATCCGGCTGGCCCGTCAGCGGGCACAGGCAGGTGAATTCGGGGATTTCGATATGGACGTGGTAATCCCGTTCCGGGTTGGGATTGGCAAACGTTTCCAGCTTTTTGGATGGTTTTGAAGGCATGGTTTTCTCGAAAGGCAAGCAGGACGGGCCGCCTGAGCGGCCGTTTCAGGATGCTATTATAAGTGCCCAAAAAGAGTCGGCCTATACAGCTAAATGAGCAGTCAAATGAGGCAGTCAAGTCCGGCAGTTGATCACCCATAACATTCCAGACCACCGTGCGCTTAACCCAAATCAAACTGGCGGGTTTCAAATCCTTTGTTGACCCCACGCATTTCGAGATTCCCAGCCAACTGGTCGGCGTGGTCGGCCCCAATGGTTGCGGCAAATCCAACATCATCGACGCTGTGCGCTGGGTACTGGGCGAATCGAAAGCCTCCGAACTGCGCGGCGAGTCGATGCAGGATGTGATCTTCAACGGCTCTACGCTGCGCAAGCCGAGCGGCCGTTCCAGTGTGGAACTGATTTTCGACAACGCCGCCGGACGCGCTGCCGGGCAGTGGTCGCAATACGCCGAAATCGCCGTCAAGCGCGTGTTGACGCGTGACGGCACCTCCAGCTATTACATCAACAACCAGCAGGTGCGCCGTCGCGACATTCAGGACATTTTCATGGGCACTGGGCTGGGGCCGCGCGCCTACGCCATCATCGGCCAGGGCATGATCTCGCGCATCATCGAAGCCAAGCCGGAAGAATTGCGCATCTTCCTCGAAGAAGCCGCCGGGGTTTCCAAATATAAAGAGCGCCGCCGCGAAACCGAAAACCGCTTGAGCGACACGCGCGAAAACCTGACGCGCCTGGACGATATCCTGCGCGAATTGAACAGCCAGATCGAAAAGCTCGAAGGTCAGGCCGTGGTGGCGCAGCAATACCGCGCCCTGCAAAGCGAGGTCGACGACAAGCAAAAACTGCTGTGGCTGATGCGCCGTAACGAAGCGCAGGCCGAACAGGAAAAAGTGTTGCGCGATGTGGGCGCCGCACAAAACAAACTGGAAGAACAAACCGCGCAACTGCGCGCGCTTGAAGCCGATCTCGAACAACTGCGCAGCGCGCAATATGCCGGCAGCGACAGCCTGCATACGGCGCAGGGCAAACTGTACGAAGCCAATACCGAAGTCACGCGGCTGGAAGGCGAAATTCGCAATGTGGTCGATGCGCGCAATCGCATTCAGCAGCAATTGGCCACGCTGACCGCGCAGGTGGCGCACTGGGCCGAGTTGGGCGAGCAGGCGCAGGCCGAGCAGACGACGGCAGAAGAAAATCTTGCGGTGGCCGAGGAACGCGCCGCCATCGCGCAGGAAGAGTCCGTGCGCGCGCAAGACAGCATTCCCGATCTGGAGCAAGCGCAACGCAACGCGCAGGAACAGAAAAACGCCGCGCATCGTGACGTGTTGCAAACGGAACAGGCGATCCAGTTGGCGGCCAGCCAGCAGGGCAATGCCGGCCGCAGTCTGCAAAACCTGATGCTGCGCAAGGAACGCCTGACACAGGAGCAGGGCGGGCTGCAACGTCCCGACGAAGCGCAGCTCGAAACGCTGCGTGTACAGCAAGCCGAAACAGAAGCAGCGCTGAGCCAGGCACAGACTGAGCTGGAAAACTGTCAGCAACAAGTGCCCGCGCTCGAAGCCGCACGCAATGCTGCGCAGGAAAAATTAAGCGCCGAGCAAAATCAGGCCGGTCAAAGCGAAGCGCGTCTGCAGGCCCTCAAGCAATTGCAGGAAAACGTGCAAAGCCAGGGCAAGCTCAACCCCTGGCTGGAAAAACACGAACTGGCCAAATTGCCGCGCCTGTGGCAACGCCTGCATATCGAAGCAGGCTGGGAAACCGCGCTCGAAGCCGTGTTGCGCGAATGGATGAACGGCCTCGAAGTGAGCCAGCTCGATTGGGTCAAGGCCTTCTTCAATGACGCGCCGCCCGCGCGGCTGGCCATGTTCACGCCGCCGCTACCGGCGCCCGCAGCCGCGCCTGCAGCAGGCTTGCGGCCGTTGTTGTCGCTGTTGCAGATCACCGATGCCAGCCTGCGTGCCTTGCTCGACGAATGGCTGGCGCAAGTTTACGTGGCCGACGATGCTGCGCAAGCGTTGGCGCAACGCAACCAGTTGCCGCCCGGCGCACGTTTCGTGGTCAAGGGTGGACATCAGGTGCTGCGCAACGGCGTGGTGTTCTACGCGCCTGATTCCGAGCAGGCCGGCATGCTGGCGCGTCAGCAGGAAATCGAAAACCTCATCAAGCAATGCCGCGCGCAAGCCTTGCAAACAGAAGAAGCCAAAGGCGCGGCGATTCGCGCCGAGGCGCAATTGACGCAGGCGCAGCAGCAACTCAACACCGTGCGCCAACGCGTGGCCGAAATCACCGCGCGCCAGCACGGCAGCCAGATGGAATTGCTCAAGCTGACGCAGGCGCATGAACGCTATCTGCAAAGCAGCGGCCGCATCAGTGAAGAGCTGGCCGAGATTCAAATGCACGAAGAAGAACTGCGTGCGCAACAGACCGATGCCGAAGCCAGTTTCGAGCGGCTCGATGCCGAGCTGGGCGAAAAGCAGGAACGCGAAGCGACGCTGCAAATGGCGCTGGAAGACGCCGAGCAACGCGTGCAGCAAGCGCGCGACCAATGGCGCGACAAGGAACGCGCCGCACAGGAAGCGCGCTTTGCCCAGCAAACCGCGCGCAACCGCATTGAAGAATTGAAGCGCACCATCACCACTTCGCAACAGCAACAGCAGCAAGTACGCGCCGCGATTGCCGGCAACGAAGCCGAACTGCAAAAGCAGGACGATGCCGCCGCGCAATCCGGTTTGCAGCAGGCGCTGGAAATCAAGGTGGCCGCCGAAGAAGCGCTGGCCCGCGCCCGCACCGAGCTCGACGATCTGAACCAGAAACTGCGCAGCGCCGAAGAGCAGCGCCTGCAACAGGAGCGCGCGCTCGAGCCCTTGCGCGAACGCATCACCAATCTGCAATTGAAGGAACAGGCCGCGCGTTTGAACGCCGAGCAGTACGATCAGCAACTGGCCGAAGCGCAAGCCAATATCGAACACCTGTTGACGCTATTGACTGAAGGCACCAAGCCCAACTGGCTGCAAAGCGAAGTCAACCGCATCCACCAGGAAATCGCTGCGCTCGGCGCAGTCAACCTGGCGGCGCTGGACGAGCTGACACAGTCACGCGAACGCAAAGGTTTCCTCGATGCGCAGGAAGCCGACTTGAAGGAAGCGATGACCACACTGGAAGATGCGATTCGCAAGATCGATCTTGAAACTCGCGAACTGCTGAAACAAACCTTCGATACCGTCAACCAGCATTTCGGTGAACTGTTCCCGATTCTGTTCGGCGGCGGCGATGCCAAACTGATGATGACCGGCGAAGAAATTCTCGACGCTGGTGTGCAGGTGATGGCGCAACCGCCGGGCAAAAAGAACAGCACGATTCACCTGCTCTCCGGCGGTGAAAAAGCACTCACCGCCACCGCGCTGGTGTTCGCCCTGTTCCAGTTGAACCCCGCACCATTCTGTCTGCTGGATGAGGTCGACGCGCCGCTCGACGACGCCAACACCGAACGCTTCTGCAACATGGTCAAACGCATGTCTGGTCAGACCCAGTTCCTCTTCATTTCGCACAACAAGATTGCGATGGAAATGGCGCAGCAATTGATCGGCGTGACCATGCAAGAGCAAGGCGTCTCGCGCATCGTCGCGGTGGATATCGAATCGGCCGCGAAGCTGACGGCGGAAGCAGCATAGAAAGTTTTTCTCCCTTCTCCCTCCGGGAGAAGGGCCGGGGATGAGGGAAGGCCGTTTGTGCTTTGGCATGCCGTCTGCGTTATGCCGCCACTGTTCCCTCACCCCAACCCCTAACTCCGGGGGAGCATCGATTTGCTACGCGCTAAAGCGCGTGCAAAATCGTATGTCCCAGAGGGAGAGGGGCATGACGACAACAACGGAGCAACATGCAACTCACCGAACTGCACCTCGCACTACTCGCCGCCGGCCTGGGCTTTGTGCTGCTGGTATGGGCGGCCAATCTCTGGCAGGAGCGCACACTGCGCCGCAAGATCGAGCGCACCTTCGGCGCACGCAGTCAGGATGTCTTGCTGGACAAAAACAAATCAGCCGCTGAGCGCATCGAGCCGATGCTGGGCGCCGACATCGCCGCGTTCAATCCCGATAGCGATGGCCAGCAGCAGTCGCGCTACAGCCCGGTACCGGCCAGCGCCAGCCTCATGCTCGACGACCAGATTGATTGCATTGTCGAGTTGCAACCCGAACGCCCGCTCAACGGCGAACTGCTCAATCAAATCGCGCAACGGCTGCGCCACGCGGGCAGCAAACCCATTTTGTTCGAAGGCATGCAAGCCGATGCCGAAACCTGGGAACGCCCGGAAAATGGCGCCGTGTACACGCAGATGCGCGCCGGCATCCTGCTTGCCAATCGCGCCGGCGCGCTCAACGCCATCGAATTTTCCGACTTCACCACTGGCCTCGAAGCAATCGCCAACGACATCGGCGCCTTGCCCGATTATCCGGCCATGCAAACCACGCTCGTCCACGCGCAAAAACTCGACGCCATGTGCGCCCCCTGGGATGCGCAGATCAGCCTTAACGTCCTGCTCGAAGATGGCGGCCGCTACTCGCTCGAAGCCCTGCAAAGCATCGTCGCCAACCGCGGCTACATTGCCCGCGCCGACGGCAAATATCTCGCACTCGATCCGCAAAACCAGATCATCTTCACCATCGCCCTCACCATCCATGCGCCGCAAATCACGCTACTGCTCGACGTCCCGCGCGCCAACCCCGACGCCCAACCCTTCGCCCGCATGAGCATCGCCGCCAACGACCTCGCGCAAGCGCTGGGCGGCAACGTCGTCGACGACACCCTGCGCCCGCTCTCCCCCTACGCCCTGCACGAAATCGACGAACAACTGCAGGCGCGTTATCAGGAAATGGAAGAGGCGGGTGTTGCGGCAGGGAGTGCGTTGGCGTTGCGGTTGTTTAATTGAGCGAGGGGAAGAGAGTGATGTCATGCAAGCGTACAGTGAACCGGATCGTGTCCGTATATGAGCAAGCGCAGAGGGAGTGATTTGATAATGAAAGACCTGACCCCGAAATTATACTTGCAGATCCTAGGTATTTTGCTGATAGGCCTTTCCCTTTCTGTGGCAGCCTCAGATAACAACACTACTACCTCTCAGTCAGTGGATATGCCGAAGCCTGATCTCACAACACCAGAAAATGCGCTGAGATCTTATTGGGCTATAAAACAGTGGGAGGACAAGACTATTGCCTACGAACAAAGACGTTTGGGTTTGCATAGCCTGGTGGCTACACGCCCCCTTTTCGTCTCTGTATCGACCGGCGATATGCGCAAATATTTTGAGGCTTTTCAGCCCAGTTCATTCGAAGTCTTGGAGCGTTCCATTCGCAGCCTTAAACCAGAAACCGACACGCGTGTGATCGCAATCGTCAATATAAAAAACATAACGCCCGTGCCCGATGGCGCTAGACCAAGTGCGCGCGAAATTAAAGTGCGAGAGCGCGGTTGCGACTTTAAGTATGTGCTCGTACGCGAAGATGGTAGTTGGAAAATAGCGGAGGTATGGCGGCTTGAACCTGCGGAATCCTATATGCCAATGAGGCGCCTCTATGAACCCCTACCCCCGCTGTACCCGTCTACAGTCTACTTTGACTAGACAAAATTCACATCAACAAATCAACATGAACTTCGGGGTCACAACATGACTTCGGGGTCACAGACTTCGGGGTCACAGGTCAAGACTTCCACGGAACTTCGGGGTCAGGTCTTTCATTATCACATTCGCTTTCAGCCGTCCGTCTTGCCGCGCTTAACCGCCGATTTCTCAACGGGCATAATCAGCCGCAGTGCCAGCCATTCGCTGAATCGATTCATGGGAAAATAGCGCATCGAAATTGCTGTGTGCTGAATCGCCCATGCCCGAATTGTTTCCCCCTCCTGATGTCGAAGCGCGTGCTGCGCAGCTGCGTGCCGAGATTGCGCGGCACAATGTGGCGTATTACGTCAACGACGCGCCGGAAATCCCTGATGTTGAATACGACAAGCTGATGCGCGAATTGCAGGCGCTGGAGGCGGCGCATCCGGCGCTGCTGACGCCGGACTCGCCGACGCAGCGGGTGGGTGGTGAGGTGCGCAAGGAATTTGGCAGCGTGACGCATCGGGTGCCGATGCTGTCGCTGAACAATGCGTTTGAAGACGACGAGGTGCTGGCGTTCGACCGCCGTGTGCGCGATGGGTTGGAGCTGGAGGAGGGCGGTGCGCCGGTGGAGTATGCGGTCGAGCTGAAGTTCGATGGGCTGGCGATCAATCTGCGTTATGAAAACGGGCAACTGGTGCAGGCGGCCACGCGCGGCGATGGCGCCAGCGGCGAAGATGTGACGGCGAACATCCGCACCATTGCGGCCATTCCGCTGCGCCTGCAAACCGCAGCGCCGCCGCCGGTGCTGGAAGTGCGCGGCGAAGTGTTGATGTTCCGCAGCGATTTTGCCGCGCTCAACCGGCGTCAGCGCGAAAAAGAAGAAAAGGAATTTGCCAATCCGCGCAATGCGGCGGCAGGGAGTTTGCGGCAGCTCGATTCCAGCATCACCGCGCAGCGCACGCTGCGTTTCTTTGCTTATGGCAGTGGCGAAGTAGTAGGGGCAGAGTTGCCCGCCACGCATGCGCAATTGCTGCACTGGTATCGCACGCTGGGTTTGCCGGTATGCGCTGAAGCGCAAGTCGTGCAGGGCGCGGCCGGGCTGCTGGATTACTACCGCCGCATCGGCGCTTTGCGCAACAGCCTACCTTACGACATCGACGGCGTGGTGTACAAGGTCAACGCGCATCGACTGCAACAGCAACTGGGCTTTGTGTCGCGCGCGCCGCGCTTTGCCATTGCACACAAATTTCCCGCCGAAGAAGCGTTGACGACCGTGCTCGGCATCGATGTGCAGGTCGGACGTACAGGAGCCATCACGCCAGTGGCGCGGCTCGCGCCGGTATTCGTCGGCGGGGTTACCGTGACCAACGCCACGCTGCATAACGAAGACGAAATTCTGCGCAAAGATGTGCACATCGGCGATACGGTGATCGTGCGCCGCGCTGGCGATGTGATCCCCGAAGTGATACGCGCCTTGCCGGAAAAACGGCCTGTGGATGCGCGGCGGTTTGTGATGCCGGTGCAATGCCCGATTTGTGGCTCGGCCGTGATACGCGAACCCGGCGAGGCAATCGCGCGCTGCACCGGCGGTCTGTTCTGCGCCGCGCAGCGCAAGCAGGCGTTGCTGCATTTTGGCCAGCGCCGGGCGATGGATATCGATGGCCTGGGCGACAAGATCGTCGAGCAACTGGTCGAGCGCAATCTGGTGCGCACGCCGGCCGATTTGTATGCGCTGGATTTACCGGCCGTCGCCAGCCTGGAACGGATGGCGGAAAAGTCGGCGCAGAACCTGCTCGACGCCATCGCCGCTTCGCGGCAGACCACGCTGGAGCGCTTCATTTTTGCGCTGGGTATTCGCCATGTCGGCGAATCGACCGCGCGTGATCTGGCGCGGCATTTCGGCACGCTGGAACAACTGATGGCGGCCGATGCAACGGCGCTGCTCGAGGTGGCGGATGTGGGCGGGATCGTGGCACAATCGGTGCAAACGTTTTTTAGCCAGCCGCACAACCGCGAGGTGATTGCGGCGCTGCTGGCGGCGGGCATCACGTATGCGCCGGTGGCGGTGGAGCGGCGCTCAAACGAGTTGGCAGGCCAGACCTTTGTTCTCACCGGCACCTTGCCCACACTGACGCGCGATGCCGCCAAGGCATTGATCGAAGCACACGGCGGCACGGTCACCGGCTCGGTGTCGAAAAAAACACAGTATGTGGTGGCCGGCAGCGATGCCGGCAGCAAGCTGGCCAAGGCGCAGGAGTTAGGCGTGGCGGTGATCGATGAGGCGGGGTTGATGGCGCTGATCGCTGGTCGCACTGAGTAAATCGAAAATAAACGAAAGGGAATGAATTGAGCACAGTGAGCCAGGTAGTCAGAAAAGCTGTTTTTCCGGTGGCGGGTTTGGGTACGCGGTTTTTGCCTGCGACCAAGGCGAGCGCCAAGGAGATGATGCCCATCGTCGATAAACCCTTGATTCAATACGCGGTGGAAGAGGCGGTTGCTGCCGGCATCACCGACATGATTTTCATCACCGGCCGCGGCAAACGCGCCATTGAAGATCACTTCGATAAAGCCTATGAACTGGAGGCCGAACTGGCCGCCAAGAAAAAAACCGACATGCTGGAACTGGTGCGGGGCATCGTGCCGAAAAATGTGAATTGCGTATTCATCCGCCAGAACGAAGCGCTCGGCCTTGGCCACGCCGTGCTGTGCGCATCGCACGTGGTCGGCGACGAACCGTTTGCGGTGTTGCTGGCCGACGATTTGATGGACAACGGCAGCGGCCCATCCACCGTGATGAAGCAGATGGTTGAGGTCTATGAGCGCGAACGCGCCAGCGTGCTGGCGGTGCAAAATGTCGCGCGCGAAGAAACCAAGAGCTACGGTATTGTCAGCACCACGCCCTGGAGCCCGCGCACCGAGCGCATCAATGGCATGGTTGAGAAGCCGTCACCGGAAGAAGCGCCCAGCACACTGGCTGTGGTGGGGCGGTACATCCTCACGCCGCGTATTTTTCATCACCTGGAAAATACAACGCCGGGTCGCGGCGGCGAAATTCAATTGACCGACGGCATTCAATCGCTACTCGCCGAGCAGCCCGTGTTCGCCTACGATTTCGAAGGCAAGCGTTACGACTGCGGTTCCAAGCTGGGTTATTTGCAGGCGACGGTTGATCTGGGGTTGCGTCACCCAGAAACGGCAGCAGAATTCACCAGCTACATTAAAAATCATCCTGTCCGTAAATAATTAAAGGCACTGAACAAAGCAGCTTCGCAAAACACCCTCGGCAAGGAACAGCATGTACGCAATCATCGGTGGCAGCGGGTTGGCGAAATTACCCGGCATGGAAGTGCAGCGGCGCGAAGTCACGCGCACGCCCTATGGCGAACCCTCCGGTGCGCTGACCTACGGCGAGATCAATGGCGTCGCAGTCGTATTTCTTGCGCGCCATGGTTATGGCCACACGATTGCCCCGCACGAGATCAACTACCGCGCGAATATCTGGGCGCTCAATGCCATTGGTATCGATGGCTTGATTTCGGTGGCCTCGGTGGGTGGCATTACGCAGCACTTCGCACCGGGCATGCTGGCGATTCCCGAGCAGATCATCGATTACACCCACGGCCGCAAATCGAGTTATTTCGAAGGGCCGGAAACGCCGGTCACGCAAATCGATTTCACACACCCCTACACCGAAGCCTTGCGCCAACGCCTGTTTTCGGCCATCGATGCCACGCACCAGCCCGTGTACTTCGGCGGTGTCTATGCCTGCATGCAAGGCCCGCGTCTGGAAACGGCGGCGGAGATCAACAAGCTCGAGCGCGACGGCGCCGACATGGTCGGCATGACCGGCATGCCTGAAGCCGCACTGGCACGTGAATTGGAACTGCCCTATGCCGCGTTGACCGTAGTGGCCAACTACGCCGCCGGGCGTGGCGATTCGGCGCAGCAGATTTCGTTTGAAGCGCTCAACCGGCAACTGGCGGCGAGCATGCAGCGGGTCCAGGCCATCATCGCCGCCTTTGTCAGCCAGGGGAACTGAGGGTCTGCCATGGAGCGTGCAATATGATCCGCGAAATCTTGCACATCGGCGACGAACGCCTGCTGCGCAAGGCCGAGCCAGTCACGCAGTTCGACACAGCGGAATTGCATGCGCTGGTGCAAGACATGTTCGACACCATGCGCGCCTCCAACGGCGTAGGCCTGGCCGCGCCACAGATCGGTGTCAATCTGCGTGTGGTGGTGTTCGGCTTTAACGCCAGTTCCCGTTACCCCGACGAAGCGCCGGTGCCCGACACCGTGCTCATCAATCCGCACATCACTTTTGCCGACAGCATGCAGGAAGAAGCTTTGGAAGGCTGCCTGTCCGTGCCCGGCATGCGCGGCAGTGTCATGCGCTACAAACAATTGCACTACAGCGCCCACGATGTTGACGGCAAGAGTGTTGAAGGAATTGCGGAAGGCTTCCACGCCCGCGTGATCCAGCACGAATGCGATCACCTCGATGGCATCCTCTACCCGACCCGAGTCTCCGACCGCTCCAAACTCCGGCTCGACACCGCCGATACTGAAGTCGCTCGTTACCCGGAAATCAAAGCCGCTTTGCGCAGCAAGACGTTTCTCTAAATCTCAGGAGTAGGCTGGGATTAAATCCCAGCAATCAAGTCTGCGCTGGGATTTCATCCCAGCCTACCGCGCTCTCCCCCTTGATGGCAAGCTTAGCGCTCATTGTTGGACACGGGCTCATCGAGACTCGACTGCTCGATGGGCTTTATGGTAGTGATCTTCTGTCCGTTTACGGGGAGCACTCTGCACAAAGGCTTGCTCTCCGGCTCCTTGAGGATGCAAAGCTTCAATTCCTTCAGCGTACCGTTGATTTCTATAGCTTCGATCGATGAGATGGCTGGACCATGAAAGCAGTTATCTCCGAAGACTGTGTCAACCACCAGTGGTTTTCCGTTTCGGAATACTGAGATGGAAACTGGTGGCTGCGCACCGCACATTCCATTTTCTCTGAATGCCCCGCGTTGACCAGTGATTTTGTAGTTCGTCTTCCCCAGGCGACAGCGTTGTGGGAGATTGGGTTCGGAAAAGAAGTCGTCGTTCTCGTAGACGTACTTCAATACGAACAATCCGCTCCCGTTGTCGCACGTCAACTCTGCAATTGCAACTGGAACGGTTGAAGCCTTCGCCGAAGGCGCGAGAACAGTCAGGCAGAGCAAGGATGTGAGAAGGAGCTTCATGAGTGCTAACGATGTATACGACATTTTTTCGGATAACCCGCCGCGCGTGACGAATAGCGCGATGGAAAATTAGACAACACATCCCGCTCCCAGGCAAGAGTTTGCTTGAGAGCGCCGTTTTCTTATGCGCTGAGCGCCGCCAGCAATTCCGTTTCCAACTGAATCTGCGCGCGACCGCTGCTGAGTTCAGCGCCGTTGATGACGAGGACGTCTTCGACGCGCTGGCCGAGGGTCATGATCTTGGCGGATTGCACGTTGATCTGGTGTTGCGCGAGCACGTAGGCGACGGCGTAAAGCAAGCCGGTGCGGTCGGTGGCGTTGAGGGAGAGCAGGTAGTAGCGGCCGCGTTCGTCGGGGCGCAGGTCGACGCTGGGGGTGATGGGGAAGTGTTTGGACTGGCGCGACATGCGGCCTTTGACGGGAGTGGGCAGCGGTTCGCGCAGGTGCAGGGCTTGCGCGAGTTCGTATTCGACCATGGCGATGATGTTGCGGTAATCGCTGCCGGAATCGGGCGCGGCGATCAGAAATGAATCGAGCGCGTAGCCGTTGCCGGTGGTGTGAATCTTGGCGTCTTGAATTGTGAACTGGCGATTGCCGAAGTAGCAGCACAGGCGCGCGAACAGGTCGGGTTGGTCCTGCACATAGACCAGCACCTGGATGCCTTCGCCGAAGGGGGCGAGGCGCGCCTTGACGATGGCGTGATCGGTGTCGAATTTGTTGTAGAGCACTTGCGTGTGCCAGGCGATGTCTTGCGCATCGAGGCGCAGAAAATATGCGACGTCGAGTTGCTTCCAGAACGCTTCGTGCGCATCGGCGCGCAAGCCGTGCAGTTGCAGCAGGCGCAGCGCTTCGTGACGACGTTCTTCGAGTTCCGATTTATGTTCGCTGTTTTGCGCGCCTTGCGGGTTCAGCACGCGGCAGGTGAGGCGATACAGATCTTCCAGCAGTTTGCCTTTCCAGGCGTTCCACACGGCCGGGCTGGTGCCGCGAATGTCGGCCACGGTGAGCAGATAGAGCGCGGTGAGGCGGCGTTCGTTGCCGACGGTTTTGGCGAAGGCGCGAATCACATCGGGATCGCTCAAGTCCTGTTTCTGTGCGACGCGCGACATGGTGAGGTGATTGCGCACGAGGAATTCGATCAGCGCGGTGTCCTCCTTGTCGATGCCGTGTTGCTGGCAGAAACGGCGCGCATCCGGCACGCCGAGTTCGGAGTGGTCGCCGCCGCGGCCCTTGGCGATGTCGTGAAACAGGGCAGCGACATAGAGCAGCCAGTGCTTGTCGAAGTTGGCGATGAGGCGACTGCAGAACGGGTATTCGTGCGCGTGTTCCTGCAGCGTAAAGCGGCGCACATTGCGCACCACCATCAGCGTGTGCTGATCGACGGTGTAGACATGAAACAGGTCGTGCTGCATCTGCCCGACGATGCGCCGGAACACCGGCAGGTAGCGGCCGATGATGCCCCACTGGTTCATGCGGCGCAGGGCGTGCGTGATGCCGTTCGGCTCCTTGAGGATTTGCAGGAACAAGGCGCGATTCTTCGGATCGCGGCGGAACTTCGCGTCGATCAGGTTGCGACCGTTCCAGATGCCGCGCAGCGTGCGCGCCGACATGTCCTTGATTTCCGGATGCTGTTGCAGGAGCAGGAAGGCTTCGAGGATGGCGGACGGTTCGCGCTCGAAGACATCAGGTGCGGTGATGTCGAGCAGCTCGTCATAGTTCTGGAAGCGTTCGTTGATTCGGATCGCGGGCGATTTTTCGCGCGGGAACAGGCGACGCTCGATGTTTTGCAGCAAGATCAGATTCAGTTGCGTAACCGTCTTGGCGGCCAGATAGTAGCGTTGCATCAAGTGTTCGCTGGCGCGCTTGCCGGGCGTTTCGACATAACCCATGCGCTTGGCCAGCGCGGTCTGCACATCGAAAGCCAGCCGGTCTTCGCAGCGGCCCGCGACGATGTGCAGTTCGGCGCGAATATGTTTGAGAATGTTTTCATTGCGGCGCAACTGGCTGGCTTCGATCTGGCTGACCAAACCGTGTTGCGCCAGCTCGTGCCAGCTGTTGCCCAGTTTGGCGGCTTTGCTGATCCACAGGATGACTTGCAGATCGCGCAGACCGCCGGGGCTTTCCTTGCAATCCGGTTCCAGGCTGTAGGGCGTGTCCTGATATTTGGCGTGGCGCTGTTGCAGTTCCAGCACCTTGGCTTGCGAGAAGGCGCGAATATCGAGCGCATCCCAGACCATGCCCTGCATGGTGTCGAATAATTTGCGGCTGCCAGCCAGACAACGCGCTTCGATCAGGCTGGTCTGGATGGTGATGTCCTGCGCGGCTTCGGCGCGGCATTCTTCTGGCGTGCGCACGCTGTGGCCGAGTTCCAGGCCGATGTCCCAGAACAGGCTGACCAGGCGCGTGAGTTGTTCCTGTTCTGCGGTGCTCAACGCGGCCGGATGCAGGATGAGAATGTCGACGTCGGAATAGGGGAACAGCTCGCCGCGGCCATAGCCGCCGACGGCGACGAGGCTGAATTGCCGCGGCAGGTGCTGGCTGCGCCAGACTTCGCGGATGGCGTGGTCGACGCTCAGGCGCAATTGCCGCAGCAGGCGGGTGACGTTTTGATGCCGGTCATAGTCGGCGATGCAGCGTTCGCGGTCGGCGCGCAGATGCGCGCGCAATTCGCTAACCCGTGTCGCGGGCAATACCGACGCATCCATCAAGCCGCCTTGCGGGTGATGATGGCTGGGGCGCCGGGGCAACCGGCGGAGGTGGTGAGAATTTCATAACCGGTCTCGGTGACCAGGATAGTGTGTTCCCATTGCGCCGACAGGCTGTGATCCTTGGTGACGATGGTCCAGCCGTCGCCCAGTTCGCGGATGTCGCGGCGGCCGGCGTTGATCATCGGTTCGATGGTAAAGGTCATGCCGGCTTTCAGCGTTTCGAGCGTGCCCGGTTTGCCATAGTGCAGCACTTGCGGGTCTTCATGGAATTGCTTGCCGATGCCGTGGCCACAGAATTCGCGCACCACGCTGTAGCCGTTCTTTTCCGCATATTGCTGGATCACATGGCCGATGTCGCCTAGCGTGGCGCCGGGACGCACCTTGGCAATGCCCAGCCACATGCATTCGAAAGTGATCTCGCTCAGGCGGCGTGCTGCGATGGACGGTTCGCCAATGGAGAACATGCGGCTCGTGTCGCCGTGATAGCCATCCTTGATGACGGTGACGTCGATATTCAGCACATCGCCATTTTTCAGCACCCGGTCGCCCGGAATGCCATGGCAGACCTGGTGGTTGACCGAGGTGCAGATCGACTTGGGGTAGGGCTTGTAGCCGGGCGGACAGTAATTGAGGGGGGCGGGGATGGTGCCCTGTTCGTTGACCATGTAATCGTGGCAAAGGCGGTCCAGCTCGCCGGTGGTGACCCCGGCCTTGACGTGGGGGGTAATGAAATCAAGCACTTCCGAGGCCAGACGGCCGGCAATGCGCATTTTTTCGATATCTTCGGGCGTTTTGATGGAGATGGACATTTCGCTGGCCAGACTTGAGTCTGTGATTAAAAACCGATTATAATCGCGGGCTTGCTGAGCTTGCCGGGTTTTCGGCAATTTCGGCAGGTTTTATAAATCAGTATTTTTTTAAATCCCCCGTCAGACTGTCTAAGGGTGTCTGCCAGTGAATTGGTAGATGGTTTCAGTGGATTATTTCACAGGAACGCATGTCTGGCGGTAGACCCAACCCACAGGAGTTTTGTCATGTCCGTGACCATGCGTCAAATGCTGGAAGCCGGTGTCCATTTTGGACACCAAACCCGTTTCTGGAACCCCAAGATGGCCCCGTATATCTTCGGCCATCGCAACAAGATTCACATCGTCAACCTGGAAAAAACCCTGACGATGTACAACGAGGCGATGCAGTTCATCAAACGCCTCTCCGCCAATCGCGGCACCGTCCTGTTTGTCGGCACCAAGCGTCAGGCACGCGAAATCATCGCTGAAGAAGCCAAACGCGCCGGCATGCCTTATGTCGATCAGCGCTGGCTGGGCGGCATGCTGACCAACTTCAAAACCGTCAAGGGTTCGCTCAAGCGCCTGCAGGAAATGGAAGCGCTGATTGCCGATGGCGGTCTCGAGCGTCTGTCGAAAAAAGAAGCGCTGACCTTTTCGCGCGAAATGGAAAAACTGAACAAATCCATCGGCGGTATCAAGGATATGGGCGGCTTGCCCGATGCGATTTTCGTGATCGATGTCGGTTATCACAAAGGCGCGATTGCCGAAGCCGAGAAACTGGGCATTCCGGTCGTGGCTGTGGTCGATACCAACCATTCGCCCGCTGGCGTGAGCTACCTGATCCCCGGTAACGACGATTCCGGCCGTGCGATTCGCCTGTATGCCCGCGGTGTGGCCGATGCGGTGCTGGAAGGCCGTTCCAATGCGCTGGAGCAAGTGGTGGAAGCCGTGAAGGAAGACTTCGTCGAAGTTGATGGCGAATAAGTCTGGAATGTAAGAGCGCGGCAGCCCGCGCGCGAAGAAGGGGCCTGCGCCCCTTTTTCTTTATATAGAACTGTGAATTATCAGGAGAGCATCATGGCGGAAATTACCGCAGCTATGGTTAAGGAATTGCGCGAGAAGACCGACGCGCCGATGATGGAATGCAAAAAAGCGCTGACCGAAGCGGACGGCGATTTGGCGAAGGCCGAAGAATTGCTGCGCGTGAAACTGGGCAGCAAGGCCAGCAAAGCCGCCAGCCGCGTCACTGCGGAAGGCATCGTGGCCACTTATCTGTCGGCTGACGCCAAACTGGGCGTGATCGCCGAGATCAACTGTGAAACCGATTTCGTCGCCAAGAACGACGACTTCCTCGCGTTTGCCAAGAACGTGGCGCAATTGATTGCGGACAAGAACCCGGCCGACGTGGCCGCGCTGTCGGCGCTGCCGCTGGGCGAAGGCACGGTGGATAGCGTGCGTGCTGCGCTGATCGGCAAGATCGGCGAGAACATGAGCATTCGCCGCTTTGTCCGCGTGGCTGCGCAGGGCAAACTGAGCCAGTACATTCACGGCGGCGCCAAGGTTGGCGTGCTGGTTGATGTGGTCGGCGGTGAAGAGTCTCTGGGCAAGGATCTGGCCATGCACATTGCGGCGGGCAAGCCCAAGTCGCTCGATGCTTCTGGCGTTGATGCCGCGCTGATCGAAACCGAGCGTCGCGTGGCGATTGAAAAAGCGCGCGAGTCCGGCAAGCCGGAAGCCATGCTGGAAAAAATTGCCGAAGGCACGGTGCAGAAATTCCTCAAGGAAGTCACCTTGCTGGGCCAGGTGTTTGTGAAAGCCGAAGACGGCAAGCAAACCATCGAAGCCCTGCTCAAAGCCAAAGGCGCTTCAGTGGCCAGCTTCACGCTGTATGTCGTGGGTGAGGGCATCGAAAAGAAAGCCAATGACTTTGCCGCCGAGGTGGCTGCGCAAGTCGCCGCAGCGCGCTAAAAGCAAGTTAAAATGCAGCAAACAAAAAGGCCTGACACACAGGCCTTTTTCTTACGGGCAGGGTTGAGACTGCCAGGAAAGTGAGAGTGCGGCCATGCCCGTTTCCCTCACCCCTACCCCCTCTCCCGGGGGGAGAGGGGAAGAATCGGATTGCTGCGCAATTTTCAAATTGACAAGAGGACAAGATGCCGGCCTATAAGCGCGTACTGCTCAAGTTATCCGGTGAGGCGTTGATGGGTGACGACGCCTACGGCATCAATCGCGCGACGATTGAACGCATGGTGGAGGAGGTTGCCGAAGTTTCTCGCAGCGGCGTTGAGCTGGCAATCGTGATCGGCGGCGGCAATATTTTTCGTGGCGTGGCGCCGGGCGCGGCAGGCATGGATCGCGCGACGGCCGATTACATGGGCATGCTGGCGACGGTGATGAATGCGTTGGCGCTGGCCGATGCCTTGCGCCAAGTGGGCGTGGTGGCGCGCGTGATGTCGGCCATCGACATTCAGCAAGTGGTGGAACCCTATATCCGTCCGAAGGCGCTGCAATATCTGGAAGAGGGCAAGGTGGTGATTTTTGCCGCCGGCACCGGCAACCCGTTCTTTACTACCGATACCGCCGCCGCTTTGCGCGGTTCCGAAATCGGCGCCGAGATCGTTTTGAAAGCGACCAAGGTGGATGGTGTCTACACGGCCGATCCGAAGAAAGATCCCAAAGCCACACGTTACGCGACGATCACTTTCGACGAAGCGATCGGCAAGAATTTGCAAGTGATGGACGCTACCGCGTTTGCCCTCTGCCGCGATCAGGCGCTGCCGATCAAGGTATTCTCGATCACCAAGCCGGGCGCATTGAAGCGCGCGATTGCCGGTGGCGATGAAGGCACGCTGGTGCATGTTTGATGGAGAGTTGAAATGAGCATTGCCGAGATCAAGAAAAATACCGAGCAAAAAATGCAGCGCTCACTGGACGCGCTGAAAAACGATTTGGCCAAGGTGCGCACCGGCCGCGCCCATACGGGTTTGCTGGACCACGTGCAGGTCGATTATTACGGTTCACTGGTGCCGATCAGCCAGGTCGCCAACCTGACCATGATTGATGCGCGCACGATCGGCGTGGCGCCGTGGGAAAAGAAAATGGTGGCGGCGGTCGAAAAAGCGATCCGCGAATCCGACCTCGGTCTGAACCCCGCGACGCAGGGTGAATTGATCCGTGTGCCGATGCCTGCGCTGACCGAAGAGCGCCGCCGCGAATTGACCAAGGTGGTGAAGTCCGAAGGTGAGACTGCCAAGGTGGCGATTCGCAACTTGCGCCGCGATGCCAACAACAGCTTGAAGGAATTGCTCAAGTCCAAGGAAATTTCGGAAGACGACGAGCGCCGCGCGCAGGATGATATTCAAAAGCTGACGGACAAATCGATTGCTGACGTTGACAGAATGGTCCAGCAAAAAGAAGCCGACATCATGACGGTTTGAAAGCAACACGGTGACCTCTTCCTCGACGCAAGCCGTTCCCGACACGCCCCAGATTCCGCGGCATATTGCCGTCATCATGGACGGCAATGGCCGCTGGGCGACCAAGCGTTTTCTGCCGCGTGTCGCCGGTCACAAAAAGGGCGTCGAGACAGTGCGCGAGATGGTGCGCAATTGCGCCGAGCTCGGTGTGGAATACCTGACCCTGTTTGCCTTCAGTTCAGAAAACTGGCGCCGTCCCAAGGAAGAGGTGTCGTTGCTGATGCGCCTGTTTATCAGTGTGCTGGAAAATGAAGTCAGCCGTCTCAATGAAAACGGCATCCGTCTGCGTGTAGTGGGCGATTTGTCGGCTTTCGATCCGGCGCTGCAAAAAGCGATTGCCACGGCCGAGCACAAAACCGCTGCAAATACGAAATTGTGTCTGACCATTGCGGCTAACTACGGTGGCCGCTGGGATGTGTTGCAGGCGATGCGCCGCTTGCTCGTGGAGCAACCCGGTCTGACGCCGGAACAAGTCACTGAAGAAGCGTTCGTGCGCTACCTGTGCATGGCCGATGCGCCGGAACCCGATTTGTTCATTCGTACCGGCGGTGAGAAACGCATCAGCAATTTCCTGCTCTGGCAATTGGCTTATACCGAACTGTATTTCACCGATACCTTCTGGCCGGATTTTGATCGCAATGCATTGCATCAGGCCATCCTTTCCTACCAGCAACGCGAACGCCGCTTCGGCCGCACCAGCGCACAGGTGCAGGCTGAATCGGCCGCGGTGAGTGCGCAAGCGGCATGCTGATAACTCGCGTCATTACAGCTGTTGTCCTGCTGGCAGTATTACTTCCCGTTTTATTTTTTGCACCGGTTGTGGCTTGGGCGCTGCTGACCTTGGCAGTGCTGGCCGCGGGCGGTTGGGAATGGGCGCGCATGTTCGGGATGCGGCAGCCGTTGTGGTTGGCGGCCCTGATTCTTGTGCTGGGCCTTGGTTGGATCGCGCTGTTCTGGTCGGGTGCGTGGCCGCCGCAGATGAGCCGTGTGATTTATGTGCTCGCGGCATCGTTCTGGTTGTTGCTGGCGCCGTGGTTACTGCTGCGCCAGCGCAATATCCTGCAATGGCGCAGCATCGCGCTGCCGGTATTGCTGGCCGCCTGGCTCGCACTGGTGGAGGCGCGCCAGCAGGGCATTTTGTTCATGCTGAGCATCATGCTGCTGGTCTGGGCGGCTGACATCGGCGCCTATTTCGCAGGCAAGCGCTTTGGCAAACACAAACTGGCGCCAGCGATCAGCCCCGGTAAAACCTGGGAAGGCGTGGCCGGTGGCTTGCTGGCCGCGATACTACTCAGTGTGTGGCTCGCTACGGCAGACTGGAGTGGCGACAGTTATTTTGCACGCATCGCACAACACTACGGTTTGGGCGGCCTGCTGCCGATGGTGATCGTGCTGGTGTCTTTGAGCATCGTTGGCGATTTGTTCGAGTCTCTGCTCAAACGTCAGGCCGGGATCAAGGATAGCAGCGGTTTGCTGCCCGGCCATGGTGGCGTGCTTGATCGCATCGATGCCTTGCTGCCGGTGTTGCCAGTGGCGATGCTGTTTTATTTCTGGAGTGTGGCGTGATGGCCGCCGTACAGCGCATCACGGTGCTGGGTGCGACCGGTTCGATCGGTTTGAATACGCTCGATGTGGTGCGTCGTCATCCCGCGCGTTTTCAGATATTCGCTCTGACGGCGCAGCGCCGCCGCGATGAATTGCTGACCTTGTGTCTGGAATTCAAGCCGCGTTTTGCAGTGATGTCCGATGCGGCCGATGCGCAGTGGCTGGCGGAACAATTGCAGCAGGCCCGTCTTAGCACCGAGGTGCTCAGCGGAGAGGCCGGCCTGTGCGCCGTGGCGGCGCATGATGAAGTCGATACGGTGATGGCGGCGATTGTCGGCGCAGCGGGCCTGCCTGCCGCTTTTGCGGCGGCACAGGCGGGCAAGCGCGTGCTGCTGGCCAACAAGGAAGCGCTGGTGATGGCCGGTGCCATTTTCATGGAGACGGTCAAGCAGGCGGGCGCGACGCTGCTGCCGATCGACAGTGAACACAATGCCATTTTCCAATGCCTGCCGGTGGAATTGCAGCGGCGCGACAACGTGCCGCAAGCACACCACGGAATTTCGCGCTTGATCCTGACTGCTTCGGGCGGGCCTTTTCGCACGCTGCCTCTGGCCGAGCTCGCACATGTGACGCCGGAACAGGCGTGCGCGCATCCCAACTGGTCGATGGGGCAGAAAATCTCGGTCGATTCGGCCACCATGATGAACAAGGGTCTGGAGGTCATCGAGGCGCATTGGTTGTTCGATTTTCCGCCGGAACAGATCGATGTTCTGATTCATCCGCAAAGCGTGGTGCATTCGATGGTGGAGTATTGCGACGGTTCGGTGCTGGCGCAAATGGGCCAGCCCGATATGCGCACGCCGATTGCCAATGCCCTGGCCTGGCCGGAACGCATTGACGCGGGCGTGGCGCGGCTGGATCTGCCGCAACTGGCTTCGCTGACCTTTGAAACGCCAGACCTGCAACGCTTTCCCTGCTTGCAATTGGCCTGTGACGTGCTGCACGCTGGGCCGGCGGCTGCGGTGGTGCTCAATGCCGCCAATGAAATTTGCGTGGCGGCCTTTCTTGCGCGGCAGATTGGTTTTTTGAAGATTGCGGAAACCATTGCACGCGTGCTCGATCAAATTCCACAACGTGCCTTGGCCACGCTGGACGATGTGCTGGAACTGGATCAACAGACGCGCGCCGTGACGCGGCAACGGCTTGGATTAAACACCTGACATGACAACCCTGTTTGCATTTCTGTTTGTGATTGCTGTACTCATCGTGGTGCACGAGCTGGGGCACTACTGGGTGGCGCGCTGGTGCGGGGTCAAGGTACTACGCTTCTCGGTGGGTTTTGGCAAACCCTTGTGGATCAAACGTCTTGGTCCGGATCAAACCGAATGGGTGTTGTCGCTGATTCCCTTGGGGGGTTACGTCAAAATGCTTGATGAGCGGGAAGCGGAAACGCCGATTGCCGCCAATGAATTGCCACGCGCCTTCAATCGTCAGCCGGTGTTCAAACGCATACTCATTGTGGTTGCAGGCCCGATGGCCAATTTTCTGCTGGCGATTGCCGTGTATTGGACCATCAATCTGGTCGGCATCACCGCGCCGCCTGCACGGCTGGCGCAACCTGCGGCCGCATCCATTGCGGCGCAGGCGGGCGTAACGAGCGGTGATGTCATCGCCGCCATTAATGGTCAGACGGTGCATTCCTGGAACGATGTGGGTTGGCTGCTTACCTTGGCGGCGGCGGATCATGATCCGGTTATGCTGACCTTGCGTCGTGGTTCGGAACAGCGCCAGGTAGAGTTACCAACCCAGAGCACACATCTGGATGAAACCAGTTTGAATGTCGCCAGCCAATTGGGATTGAATGTGGCGGAGCTCGCGCCGGTGGTGGGATCGGTGATCGCAAATCAACCGGCCCAGCAGGCGGGCTTGCTGGAAGGCGATCGGATATTGGCGGTCGGCGATGCCCCGGTTGAAACTGTGCGGCAATTGATCGAATTGATTCGCCAACATCCAGATCAGGCACTGAGCTTTGCTGTGCAGCGTGGTGACGAATCGTTTGCATTGAATATCACGCCGCAGGCGGAACAGCAGCCTATGCCTGGTGGAGCGACTCAAACGGTTGGCAAAATCGGCGCCGGTCTGGCCGCGCAGTATGATCTGGAGCTGGTGCGTTTCGGCATCACCGATGGCGTGGTGCAGGCGGTTCAGCGTACCTGGCAAACGGCAACCTTCAACTTGCACATGCTCGGCAAGCTGGTCCGAGGTCAGTTGTCGTTGAGCAATTTAAGCGGCCCGGTCACCATCGCAGACTATGCGGGGCAAGCCGTCAAGCTGGGCTGGATTCAGTACTTTGCTCTCATTGCCGCGATCAGCATCAGCCTGGGGGTCTTGAATTTATTGCCGATCCCGACGCTGGATGGCGGGCATTTGTTGTATTATTTGGCCGAAATTTCATTACGCAAACCGTTGCCGCAGCAGGTACAGGAGATCGGGCAACGGGTCGGAATTGCGCTGTTGTTGATGTTGATGAGCGTCGCGCTCTTCAACGACATTGTGCGCTTGATCCGCTAAGCGGACATTAGCTGCAGATTAAGCTGGGCAAACAAGAATGAGGCAGCCGGGGGCGATCAGCACTTTGATGTGCGGTCTCCGGATAATTACATTGAAAAGAAACAGGGTCTGACTTGTCGAATCGAATCCTTTCACGCCAGCTGGCAAAAATATTCTGTACAGCGTCGCTGGGCCTGGGCTGTCTGACCAGTCCCTATGCTTCCGCATTTGAACCCTTTGTCGTGCGCGACATTCGTGTCGATGGCATTCAGCGCACTGAAGCAGGTACGGTGTTCAGTTATCTCCCCGTGCACGTCGGCGACACAATGACCGACGAGAAAGCGGCCGAAGCGATCAAGGCCTTGTTTGCCACCGGTTTTTTCAAGGATGTGCGTCTCGAAGTTGAGAAGGACGTATTGGTCGTGCTGGTCGAAGAACGGCCCGCGATTGCAGCCGTGGATTTTGTCGGGGCTAAGGAATTCGACAAGGACGTCTTGAAGAGGGCTTTGAAGGAGATTGGTGTCGCCGAATCGCGTATTTTTGACCGTTCTTCCCTTGAGCGCGCTGAACAGGAATTGAAGCGGCAATATCTTTCGCATGGCAAGTATGGTTTGCGTATTACCACCACGGTGACACCACTGGAACGCAACCGCGTTGCGATTTCCTTCAAATTGGACGAAGGTCAGATTGCGAAAATTCAGGGGATTAATTTTGTCGGCAACCAGGCTTTCAAGGAATCGGTGCTGGTCGATCAGATGAAATTGGCGACACCCGGCTGGATGTCCTGGTTCACAAAAAGCGATCAATACTCGCGCCAGAAGTTGTCTGGTGATCTGGAAACCCTGCGCTCGTTTTATCTTGATCGCGGCTATATGGAATTTCAGATCGATTCCACCCAGGTTTCCATCAGCGCTGATAAGAAAGAGGTCTTCCTCACCATCAATATTACAGAGGGTGAAAAATTCACGATCTCCGACGTCAAATTGGCCGGCGATCTGCTGGGTCGTGAGCAGGAATTGACTGCACTAATCAAGATCAAGAGGGGCGAAGCGTATTCCGGTACGCAGATGAACGAAACCCTCAAGGCGATCACTGACCGGCTGGGTGCTTTTGGTTACGCCTTTGCCAATGCGAATGCGGCGCCTGATATCGACCGCGATAAACATCAGGTGGCGTTCACGATTTTTGTCGATCCGGGCCGCCGTGTGTATGTGCGTCAAGTGAATGTTATTGGCAACAGCCGTACGCGCGATGTGGTGATCCGGCGCGAAATGCGGCAATTCGAAAGTTCCTGGTATGACGCGGAGAAAGTTACGCAATCGCGCGACCGTGTTGACCGCCTTGGATATTTCAAAGAAGTTGCGATTGAAACACCCCCGGTCACCGGGGTGACCGATCAGGTCGATGTCAATGTACGCGTGGAAGAAAAGCCCACTGGCAGCTTTACGCTGGGAGCCGGTTTTTCCAGTTCTGAAAAGGTGATACTGACGACCGGCATTCAGGAGCAAAATATTTTCGGCAGCGGCAAATCGCTGGCCTTGAATGTCAACACTTCCAAGGCAAATACGACATATGTTCTTTCGCATGGTGACCCCTACTTTACTGAAGACGGGGTCAGTCGTTCGACCGATTTGGCTTTCCGCAAGACCCAAGGGGGGCCATTAGGTTTGGGAACCTTTGTCGTCAAAACCAGCAAATTGGGGGTGCGTTTTGGTGTGCCCACATCAGATTACGATCGGATGAGTTATGGCCTTGCCTATGAAGGCACCGATCTGCAACTGGATTCGACCAGCCCGCTCAATTATCAGACTTATGCCAGTGAGTTCGGCAATAAAAGCAATGCCTTGGTTGCCAGCGTGGGCTGGTCGCGTGACACACGCGACAGCGGGCTGGCGCCATCAAAAGGTCGCTTCAGCCGCGCCGATCTGGATGTGACTGTGCCAGCCGGCGATTTACGCTACGCGCGTGCAACCTACCAGGATCAGTACTACTACAAAGTTAGCCGAGACTACACAATCGCGTTCAATGGAGAAATCGATTACGGCAAAGGTTTTGGCGGCAAACCCTATCCCATCTTCAAGAATTTCTTTGCCGGCGGCATTGGTTCGGTGCGGGGCTACAAAGATGCTACGCTGGGTCCCCGCGATGCCAATGGCAACCCGACTGGAGGTGCCAGCCGCTTGTTTGGCAACGTCGAGTTCCTGATGCCGATGCCGGGTCTGGGGAGCGACCGGACGGTACGCTTATTTGGCTTCTTTGACGGCGGTAATGTCTATGCTGAAGGACAGAAAATTCAACTGTCTGATTTGCGTTATTCTGTCGGTTTTGGTGTGAACTGGCTGTCGCCCATGGGGCCGTTTAAACTGAGCTTTGGTCATGCGTTGAATCGCAAGGAGCCTGAACAGGCTCAGAGTCTCCAGTTCACGTTCGGCACGGGATTTTAATAGGACCTTTGGTCTCGGGATTTATGTTGGAGAAAGATATGCGAAACAAAACAGAATGGCTGCTCGGCGTCGTGTTCAGCGCGGCATTGCTATGTTCCGCCACCTTGTCTGCGCAGGAAATCAAGATTGGCTATATCGAAGCGCAACGCATCCTCAGTGAGTCGGCGCCGGCCAAGGCTGCTTCGGAAAAATTGCAGCAGGAGTTTTCCAAACGCAAAAAGGATTTGGACGCTATTGAAGCAGGCTTGAAATCGGCTAGCGAGAAATATGAAAAAGATGCGCCAGTCATGGCGGACACAGAGCGTCAGCGTCGTCAACGCGAGTTGGCTGAGATGGATCGCGATCTTCAGCGCAAGCAACGCGAATTCAATGAAGACTTGAACCACCGTCAGAATGAAGAGCGCGTAGCCGTATTGACTCGCGCGCGCCGAGTGATTGCCGAAATCGCCGAGAAAGAAAAATACGACGTGATTCTGGTCGATGAGGCTGTGGCCCATGCCAGCAAGCGCGTTGACATCACCGACAAAGTCATCAGCGCTTTGAACAGCAGTAAGTAAACTGCCACGGCGGTGCTGACACTCAAACAGATTGTGGCCACCCTCGGGGGGCGCTTGCATGGACGGGAAGACATAGTCATCCATGGCATTGCTCCGCTCAAGACCGCAGGCGCAGGGCAAATTTCTTTTGTTGCGCAAGCCAAGAGTCTGAAACAAGCGGCCGCATCGCAGGCCGAAGCCTTGATCCTTTCAGCGTCGAGTTTGCAAAGTTTGCAGGGGAAGTTACCCGCGCACACAGCCGTCATCGAAGTCGATGACCCCTATCTCTATTACGCCCGCCTGTCCCAATTATTTGTTCGTCACGAAACGGTTACAGCGCCACTGCATCATCCAACAGCGGCGATCGACGCCAGCGCAGTGGTAGATTCGTCGGCACGCATCGACGCGCAGGTGGTGATCGAAGCGGGTGCGGTGATTGGTCCGCGTTGCCGCATTGGTGCCGGATCTGTCATTGGTGCACGTGCGCAACTTGGTGCTGACACACAACTGCATCCACGCGTCACGCTATATGCCGATTGCCTGATTGGCCAGCGCTGCATCATTCATTCTGGCGCAGTGATTGGCGCGGATGGTTTTGGGTTTGCCAATGATCGCGGTGCCTGGGTAAAGATCGCGCAACTGGGCCGGGTGGTGATCGGCGATGATGTTGAGATCGGCGCCAACACCACCATCGATCGTGGCGCATTGGGCGATACGGTGATCGAAGAGGGCGTCAAGCTCGACAATCAGATTCAGATCGGCCACAACACGCATATCGGTGCGCACACGGCGATGGCCGGTTGTGTTGGCGTAGCAGGCAGTGCGCGCATTGGCAAGCATTGCATGTTCGGTGGCGCGGCGATGATTCTGGGGCATCTTGAAATTGCCGATCGGGTGACCGTTTCTTCCGGCACACTGATCTCCCGTTCGATCACCGAGCCGGGTATGTATACTGGCATTTTTCCGGCCCAGGCTAATGCCGACTGGGAAAAGACGGCGGCTGTTTTGCGCCAGCTGCCCGATTTTCGTCAACGTTTGAAAGCCCTGGAAGTGTTGCTGTCGCAGGCAAATGCACCCAACGATAAAGAGTAAATCATGCAATACGACATCCATCAGATTCTCAAATATCTGCCGCATCGCTACCCCATTCTGCTGGTCGATCGCGTGCTCGAATGCGAACCCGGCAAGAGCATCCACGCCCTGAAAAACGTGTCGATCAACGAACCGTTCTTCACCGGCCATTTTCCGCATCATCCCGTGATGCCGGGCGTGCTGATTCTCGAGGCGCTGGCACAGGCCGCGGCGATTCTTTCCTTCTCCACCATGGGCGCTGGCCCGGACGATCAAACTGTGTACTACTTTGTCGGTATCGACGGCGCACGTTTCAAGAAGCCCGTGAGCCCCGGCGACCAGTTACATCTCCATGTAGAAGTTGTGCGCAGTGCACGCGGCATCTGGAAATACAGCGCCAAGGCATTGGTCGATGGCGTGGTCGTGACCGAAGCCGAATTGATGTGCACCGCGCGCAAGCTGGACGAAGCCTGAAGGCATAACGCATGAGCAAGATTCACCCGACCGCGCTGGTCGATCCGCAAGCCCAACTGGCGGAGGGCGTGGAGATCGGCGCCTATTCCATCATCGGCCCGGAAGTTTCTATCGGCGCCAACACAATTATCGGCCCGCATTGCGTGATTCAGGGGCGCACCACGATCGGCAGCGATAATCGTTTTTTCCAATTCAATTCCATCGGCGCCGTGCCGCAGGACATGAGCTTTGGCGGCGAGCCGACCGCGCTGGTCATCGGCGACCGTAACACGGTACGCGAGTTTTGCACTTTCAATCTGGGCACGCTGAAAGAAGAGGGCGTCACACGGGTCGGTTCCGACAACTGGATCATGGCTTATGTGCACATCGCGCATGATGTGCGTCTGGGCAACCACACCATTCTCGCCAACAACGCCACTCTGGCCGGCCACGTGCACGTGGGCGATTGGGCGGTGATCGGCGGACTCTCCGGCGTGCACCAGTTCGTTCATATTGGCGCACACGCCATGATCGGTTTTCAAGGTCATGTGGCGCAAGACGTGCCGCCGTATATGACGGTGGACGGCAATCCGCTCACTGCGCGCGCGATCAATCTCACCGGCTTGAAGCGGCGCGACTTCAGTGCCGAACGCATTTCAGCCATCAAGCAAATGCACAAGCTGTTGTATCGTTCCGCGCTCACGCTGGAGCAAGCGGTGGCGGCCATCACCGAATTGCGTGATGCGCAAACCGACGCCAGCATCCGTGGCGACATGGATACGATGCTGACCTTCCTCGCCAATGCCAAGCGCGGCATCGTGCGCTGACCTTCCCATGACCGTGGCCACGACGGTGTCTCCGCAACTGGCCATGATTGCCGGCGAAGCGTCCGGCGACCAACTCGCCGCAGCGCTGCTGCAAGGATTAAAGCAGTATCTCCCCGCATTGAGTGCCTACGGCATCGGTGGTGCTGCCATGTGCGCGCAAGGCTTCGATGCACGCTGGCCGATGGAAAAACTGGCGGTCAATGGTTATGCCGAAGTGTTGCGCCATTTACCAGCATTGCTTTGGTTGCGGCATCGTTTCGGTACGCAACTGCTGCGACAGCCGCCGCAACTTTTCGTCGGTGTCGATGCGCCGGATTTCAACTTCGGTCTTGAGGCGCGTCTGAAATGGCACGGCATTCGCACCGCACATTTTGTCAGCCCATCGATCTGGGCCTGGCGCCGCGAACGCCTGCAAAAAATCAAGCGGGCCGTCGATCACATGCTGGTGTTGTTTCCTTTCGAAGAAGCGATCTACCAACAGGCCGGTATTCCCGTCACCTATGTTGGCCATCCTTTTGCCGATGCGATTCCACTGCAAGCCGATCACTCGCTCGCTCGGCAAAAAATCGGTGTTGCGGATAAAACGCCATTGCTCGCTGTGCTGCCCGGCAGCCGTCTTTCCGAGTTGCACTACATCGCTGCCGCATTCATCGCTGCAATGCAACGCCTGCACCGGCTGCGCCCACAGCTTGAGTTTGTCGTGCCCATGGCCGGGCCATTGCAAATGCAGCAGTGGCGTCGGTTGGTGGAGCAGGGCGGTGCGCGCGATCTGCGCATTCATCTGCTGGAACGCGACAGCCACACTGCGCTGGCCGCCGCCGATGCGACGCTGGTGGCCAGCGGCACTGCCACGCTCGAAGCGGCGCTATTCAAGCAACCGATGGTGATTGCCTACAAGATGGCGCCGCTGACCTATCGTCTGATGCGCAACAAGGGTTATCTGCCCTATATCGGTCTGCCCAATATCCTGTGCCAGGAATTTGTCGTGCCGGAATTCATTCAGGATGCCGCTACTCCGGAAGCGCTGGCGCAGGCCGTTCTGTTTCAACTTGAAGATGCGAACAACCGGGCGCAACTCCAGCAGCGTTTCACGGAATTGCATGTGCGGTTGCGGCAAGGCACCGCCGAACGTGCCAGCGCGGCTTTGCTGCCGTATTTGACATCATGACAGTGCAAGGCACGCTGTGGCTTGAAGATCGCGCGCTCGTCTGCGGCGTCGATGAAGCTGGGCGTGGTCCGCTGGCAGGCGCCGTGTATGCGGCAGCGGTGATTCTCGATCCGGCGCGTCCGATTTCCGGTTTGCGCGATTCCAAAAAACTCTCGGCATCACAACGCCAGCGCTTGCGCGATGAGATTTTTGCCAAGGCGTGTGCCTGGGCCATTGCGCACAGCACCGTGGAAGAAATCGACCAGCTCAACATTCTGCAAGCAACGCTGCTCGCGATGCGGCGCGCCGTCGAGCAATTGCAACCGCAAGCCACACTGGCGCTCGTCGATGGTAACCAGGCCCCGCGGCTATCCATCCCTGTGCAAACCCTGGTCAAGGGCGACGCGCTGGAGCCGGCGATTTCCGCCGCTTCAATTCTCGCCAAAACCGAACGCGATGCCGCCATGCTGGCCTTGCACGCCGAGTTTCCGCAGTATGGTTTTGCCGACCACAAGGGTTATCCCACCGCGACGCATTTGCAAGCGCTGGAACAACATGGTCTGTGTCACGCCCACCGGCGCAGCTACAAGCCGGTGCAGAGTATTCTCAAGCGATGAAATCGATTACCTCGCGCGACAACCCCACCTACAAGCAGCTCGGCCACTTGCTGCGCGAAGCCCATGCGCGCAAAGAGCAGCATCGCACCGTGCTTGAAGGTATTCACCTCTGCCAGACGGCAGTGCAACAAGGCGTTCCGCTGCGACAGCTCTGGTGCAGCGAAACGGCCTTGCAGAACGCCGAGGTGAATGCGTTCTGCGCGCAAGTGCAGTGCGAAATATTTTTTATTCCAGACCGTTTATTCTCGGCCGTCAGCACGCTGGAACATGGCATCGGTCTGTTGGCGGTGATCGCTATTCCAACCGCAAGCTTGCCGGAGAAACTCTCTGAAAACTGTTTATTGCTGGATCGCGTGCAAGATCCCGGCAACCTTGGCACGTTAATGCGTACTGCCGCTGCAGCCGGTCACCGCAAGATTTTCTGCGGCCCTGGATGTGCCGATCCCTGGTCGCCCAAGGTGCTGCGTGCCGGCATGGGCGCGCATTTTTATCTGGAAATCCTGCAGGCGGAAGATTGGTCGCAGCTATTGCCGCGCATCGTAGTGCCGATACTGGCGACGGATTTGCATGGGGCGCAGAGTCTCTATGCGTTGGATTTGCGCGCGCCAGCGGCTTGGTTGTTCGGCAATGAAGGCAGTGGCGTTGCGCCGGAATTGTTGGCTGCTGCGACGACGCGGGTACGCATTTCTCAGCCGGGAAAAATTGAATCACTGAATGTTGCTGCCGCTGCAGCGATTTGTCTGTTCGAACAGGTCAGACAACAAGAGATTTGATGCGACCAGCGCCGTACACGCTACAAACTTCGTTCAATCCCGAATTCTTGCAGGATCGTGGTCGAAATTTCTTCGATCGATTTGGTCGTGGTGGATAACCAGCGTATGCCTTCGCAGCGCATCAACGTCTCAGCCTCGTTGACTTCGTAACGGCAGTTTTCCGGCGATGCATATTTGCTGCCGGGGCGGCGTTCATTACGGATCTCCGATAGCCGACCGGCGGCAATCGTCAGGCCGAAGATTTTTTCTTTATGTGCGTACAGAACTTCGGGCAGACGGCTGCGCTCGAAATCTTCCGGGATCAGTGGATAGTTCGCGGCCTTGATGCCGTACTGCATTGCCAGGTAGAGGCTGGTCGGGGTCTTGCCGCTGCGTGAGACGCCGACCAGAATCACATCGGCGCGTTGTAGATCCTTATCGGTCTGCCCATCATCGTGTGCCAGCGAAAAATTGATCGCCTCAATCCGTCGATTGTAATTTTCCACGTCGGAAATATTATGTGAACGGCCGATCGAGTGGTTAGACTGGGTTTCCAGTTCCTGCTCCAGCGGGTCGACAAAGGTTTGAAACAAGTCGAGAAACAGACCATTGGCTTGCCGCATGTGGAGATTGATCTCCGGGTTGACCAAGGTGCTGAAAATAATTGGCCGCTTGCCTTCGGTCAGGCCGTGATCGTTAATTCGACGAATGGCGTCGTCGGCTTTTTCGATGCTGTCGATGAAAGGGATGCGAATCTGCCGGATCTTGATCGTGTCGAATTGCGCCAGCACACTGTGGCCAAATGTTTCCGCAGTAATCCCGGTACCGTCGGAAATGAAAAAGGCGGTCCGATCGAAAGTTTTTCTTTCCATTCGCAACTCGTGACTGGGTTAGAATCCCAAGGACTGCTAACGGCAACGTCTTGGCAGACCTTAATCCTTGGAGTGGATTTGGCTATTGTATGACAGGACCTCACTCTGCAATAACCAAATGATTTCAAGATTTCTTTTTTATTTTTGGAGATTGTCATGTCCACCCAGATCCAGTCAGATGGAGGCGCGAATCCGTCCTCAGCATATGTAATACCCCTTGAAGCATTGCGCATGACCGATATCGATTCGGTCGGCGGCAAGAATGCTTCACTGGGCGAAATGATCAGCCAGTTGGCGGCAGCCGGCGTGCGCGTGCCAGGCGGCTTTGCCACCACGGCGCAAGCCTTTCGCGATTTTCTCAGCCACAACGGCCTGACGGAGAAAATCGCCCGGCGGCTGGAAGACCTCAACCCTGACGACATCAAGGCGCTCACCGCCTGCGGCGCAGAGGTGCGCGACTGGATCGTGGACGCCCCACTGCAACCCCGCCTGGAACAGGAAATCCGAACGCACTTTGCGGTCATGCTGGATGCGGCAGGTGGTGAGATTTCCGTCGCAGTGCGCTCTTCCGCGACGGCCGAAGATTTGCCCGATGCCTCCTTTGCCGGTCAGCAGGAAACCTTCCTCAATGTGCTCGGCATCGACGATGTGCTCGACAAGGTCAAGCATGTGTTCGCCTCGCTCTACAACGACCGCGCTATTTCCTATCGCGTGCACAAGGGTTTTACTCACGCCGAAGTGGCGTTGTCGGCGGGCGTGCAGCGTATGGTGCGCTCCGATCTCGCGGCCTCGGGCGTGATGTTCACGCTCGATACCGAATCCGGTTTTGATCAAGTCGTGTTCATTACCTCTGGCTATGGCCTGGGCGAAACCGTGGTGCAGGGTGCGGTTAATCCGGACGAGTTCTACGTCTTCAAACCCACGCTGGCGTCGGGCAAGTTTCCCATCATTCGCCGGCAGATCGGTTCCAAACTGGTCAAGATGGAATTCGATGCCGACCGGGTATCCGGCCGCGCGGTGCGCATCATCGATGTGCCGCTGGAGCAGCGCAATCGCTATTCTATTTCTGACGACGATGTGATCGAACTGGCACGCTACGCGATGATCATCGAAAAACATTACGGCCGTCCGATGGATATCGAGTGGGGCAAGGATGGTACGGATGGCCGCCTCTACATTTTGCAGGCGCGTCCGGAAACGGTGAAGTCGCAAATGAATCATCACGAAGTACAGCAGCGCTTCAAGCTCAAGGGCAGCTCACAAGTGTTGTCCTCGGGCCGCGCCATCGGCCAGAAAATCGGTTCCGGTCGGGTGCGCGTGATTCACGATCCATCTGAAATGGATCGTGTGCAACCCGGTGACATCCTGGTGGCCGACATGACCGATCCCAACTGGGAACCTGTGATGAAACGCGCTGCCGCAATCGTCACCAACCGGGGCGGGCGCACTTGCCACGCCGCCATCATCGCGCGCGAACTGGGTGTGCCCGCCGTGGTGGGCTGCGGTGATGCCACCGACAACCTGACCGATGGCATGCTGGTCACCGTATCGTGCGCCGAGGGCGATACCGGCAACATCTACGAAGGTGTATTGGAAACGGAAATCACCGAAGTGCAGCGCGGCGTCATGTCCGCCATCGACACCAAGATCATGATGAACGTCGGCAACCCGCAGCTGGCGTTCGATTTTCAATCGATCCCCAACGACGGCGTCGGTCTGGCGCGGCTGGAATTCATCATCAATAACAATATAGGCATTCATCCGCAAGTGATTTTGCAATACCCCAACATTGATTCCGATTTGAAAAAGGCGGTGGAAAGCGTGGCGCGCGGCCATGCCTCGCCGCGCCGGTTTTATGTCGATAAGCTGGTCGAAGGAGTGGCCACCATTGCGGCGGCGTTCTACCCCAAGCCGGTGATCGTGCGCTTGTCGGATTTCAAATCGAACGAATACAAGAAGCTGATCGGTGGTTCGCGCTATGAGCCGGATGAAGAAAATCCCATGCTCGGTTTCCGTGGTGCCTCGCGCTACATTGCCGAGGATTTTCGCGAATGCTTCCGCATGGAATGTGAAGCGATGCGGCGCGTGCGTGACGAGATGGGCCTGACCAATGTCGAACTCATGATCCCCTTCGTGCGCACCGTCAAGGAAGCCAAAGCAGTGGTACGGCTGCTGGCGGAAAACGGGCTGCGTCGCGGCGAAAATGGTCTGCGCCTGATCATGATGTGCGAGCTGCCGTCCAATGCGATCCTGGCCGAACAATTCCTCGAACACTTCGATGGCTTTTCGATCGGCTCCAACGATTTGACGCAACTGACGCTGGGGCTGGATCGCGATTCCGGTTTGGTGGCAGCATCCTTCGATGAACGCGATCCGGCTGTGATGGCGCTGATCGAACGCGCTATCACCGCCTGCCGTGCGGCTGGAAAATACATTGGCATCTGCGGCCAGGGCCCGTCGGATCACCCCGACATGGCGGAGTGGCTGGTAAAACTGGGCATCACCTCGATCTCGTTGAACCCTGATACGGTGATCGATACCTGGAACCGGATCGCGGGGAAATGATTTTGTAGCGCAATCTGACCACGGCGTTTTTCACGGAGATAAAGTATGCAAGATTCAACCTGGTGGTTTGTCGTCGCGTTTATCGTTTTGATTCTGGAACTGCTCACCGGCACGTTTTATCTGCTGGTGCTCAGCGTGGCGACTGCGTGTGCCGGTCTGGCCGCCCTGTTGGGCGCAGGCTGGTCGCTGCAATTGCTGGCCGCAGCGGTGGTGGGGGCCATCGGTGTGTTTGTCCTGCGCCGCACACGCGTTGGCAAACCGCAGGCGGAAGAAAGTCAGCGCGATCCGAACGTCAATCTCGATATTGGCCAGACAATCACCGTGGATGCCTGGAAAGCAGATCGCACCGCGCGCGTCATGTATCGTGGCGCCGCTTGGGATGTGGAACTCGCTCCGGGGCAGGCACTCTCTCCCGGACAGTTCCGCATTGCCGAAATGCGCGGTTCGCGTCTCATTGTCGAAGCAGCAAAATAACTTCAAGGAGTACACATGTTCAATCCACTGCCGCTGGTCGTTCTGTTCGTTGCTCTGGTATTTGTCGTCAAATCGCTCAAGGTCGTGCCGCAGCAGCATGCCTGGGTGGTCGAACGGCTGGGAAAATACAATGCCACGCTCGGCCCCGGCCTGAGTATCGTGATTCCCTTTATCGACAGGGTGGCGCATAAGCATGTGCTGAAAGAGATCCCGCTCGACGTGCCGAGTCAGGTCTGCATCACGCGCGACAATACGCAATTGCAGGTGGACGGCATCCTGTATTTTCAAGTCACCGATGCGATGCGCGCGTCGTATGGTTCAAGCAATTATCTGGTGGCGATCAGCCAATTGGCGCAGACGACCTTGCGTTCGGTGATCGGCAAACTGGAGCTCGACAAGACCTTTGAAGAACGCGAATTCATCAACCACAGCGTGGTGTCCGCGCTCGATGAAGCGGCAGCCAACTGGGGCGTGAAAGTGCTGCGTTACGAAATCAAGGACCTGACGCCACCGAAAGAAATCTTGCATGCGATGCAGGCACAGATTACCGCTGAGCGTGAGAAGCGCGCCTTGATTGCCGCTTCGGAAGGACGCAAGCAGGAACAGATCAATATCGCCACCGGTCAGCGCGAAGCGTCAATTGCCCGTTCGGAGGGAGACAAGCAGGCGGCGATCAATAATGCGCAAGGGGAAGCCGCGGCGATTCTGGCGGTGGCCGATGCGACCTCACGCGCCATCGAGAAAATCGGCGGCGCGCTGCAAACGCCTGGCGGCATGGAAGCGCTCAACCTGAAAGTGGCGGAGAAATATATTGAATCGTTCGCTCATCTGGCCAAGGAAAACAATACGCTGATCGTGCCCGCCAACATGAGCGACATCAGCAGCCTGATCGGTGCGGCGATGACGATTGTGAAAAGTCAGAAATAGCAAAGCAGTAAAAGCAACCGCAGAGACGCAGAGAGCGCAGAGAAGTCAAAACCCGTCTTTGGTTTCTCTGCGCTCTCTGCGTCTCTGCGGTTAGATGTATTCTTCAGACCGCGCCCGCTTTGGCCGGAACTTCTTCCTTGCGCCAGTCGGGCAGGAATTTTTCCAATGCGTACAAGAGTTTTTCCGGGTCGATCGGTTTTGACAAAAATGCGTCGCACCCGGCCATGCGCGCACGCATGCGTTCCAGCGGGCTGGTGCGGGTGGTCAGCACAATGGACGCGGTGCGGCGGCGATCCTGGCGCTTCTTGAGGTGCTTGCAGATTTCGTAGCCTTCCATATCGGACAACTCAGCCTCGACGATCACGACGTTGTAGCGGTTCAACTCGATCAGATCCAGCGCCTGTTCACCGTTATTCGTGTAATCCACCTGGTAGTGCTGGTTGCCCAGCTTGGCCTTGATGTAGTTCTCCATGCGTTCATCGGGGTCGACCACCAGGACCGCCGGATCGGTCTTGAAATTCATGGGTTGCTTGCGGTCATACCATTGCTCGACTTGATGCAATTCCATTTCGTTTTGCAGGCCGCTGGTTTCTGCCGGTAGCGCTTCGCCCTGTGCTGGGACGCTATCTCCTGGCTGCACGCGCAGCCGCGAGCGGAAGGTGTTGTCCAGGGTCAGCAGCAATTCGGCCCAGCGCACCGGGCGCTGCAAATGTGCGGCGGGTGTCATTTCCTTGGGACAATTGCCGCCAATCAGGATAATCGGATAGGGAGCATGCAACGCGATTTCCTGGTCGGTACGCGTCCGCGCATTCTGCGCGTCCATATCCAGCATGACGCAGTCGGGATGGGGGGGAGTGGTGCCATCCCATTCACGGTAGGTCCGCGAACGCATTTCCGAAAGTTTGAACATGGAGGAGAAGACCATCCGCTCGCGCTCGGTAAAACCGAATAATTCGACATGGAACAGATATTCGGTATTGGCGATCATTGCAACTCCTCATACATGGGGCCGGTGCATTGATCGTGCAATCACCGGGTGTTTTGTTTCATCAGGCGCTGCTTTTCGCGCACCCACTGACGATCTTTTTCAGAATCCCGCTTGTCGTGCTGTTTCTTGCCTTTGGCCAGACCGGTTTCCAGCTTGATCCGGCCGCGAACGTAGTGCAGATCAATCGGCACCAAGGTATATCCGGCACGCTCGACTTTTCCGACCAGCTTGTTGATATCGGCACGTTTCAGCAATAATTTACGGGTCCGTACCGGATCCGGCTGAATATGCGTGGAAGCGGCGGGCAGGGGGCTGATATGGGCGCCAATCAGGAAAATCTCGCCCTGGCGGATGATCACATAAGCTTCCTTCAACTGCGCCCGCCCAGCACGGATCGCCTTGACTTCCCAGCCTTCCAGCACCAGACCGGCCTCATAACGCTCTTCAATGAAATAGTCGTGGAATGCTTTCTTATTCTGGATAATGCTCATGGGAATGATGCTTTGAATAGGCTGGAAAAATCGGATGTATTCCCGCGCGTTAAAATGGTCGCCAGTTAAAAATCAGAGAGCTCATTTAACCATGGCGCGTATCGAAAAGTCCGTGCTCATCGGCTACAGCGCAGCGCAAATGTTTGCCCTGGTCGAGAAAGTCGAAGACTACCCCAAATTTTTGCCCTGGTGTCGCGCCACCGACGTGCACTGGCGCAAGCCCGACGGCATGCGCGCCTCGATCACCGTCGACTTCAAGGCCCTGCAGCAAACCTTCACCACCGAAAACCGGCACGTGCCCAATGCGCTCATCGAAATGCGTCTGGTCGAAGGCCCGTTTCGCAACTTCAACGGCTGCTGGCATTTTCAGCCGCTGTCGGATACGGCGTGCAAGATCGAATTCAGCCTCGACTATGAATTTTCCAACGCCGTGCTGGAACAATTGGCCGGCCCCGTGTTTGGCAGCATTGCGCGTACCCTGGTGGACAGCTTCGTCAGCCGCGCCGAGGTTGTGTATGGCTGAAAAAATTGACGGTGAAGTCGACTGCGAAGTGGTCTATGCCAGTGCGCCCGGTCAGGCCACCCATCTACCGTGTCGGATTGAAAGCGGAGCAACCCTGCAACAAGCCATTGAGTCCAGCGGCATCCTGCAAGCCCATCCCGACATTGATTTAACGGTCATGCGCGTCGGCATCTTCGGCAAACTCAAACCTCTCGACCAACCCGCCCGTACCGGCGACCGCATTGAAATTTACCGGCCGCTCAAGATTGATCCGAAAATGGCGCGGCGGTTGAGAGCGGAGGAGAAGGCTCGCTAAGGCGGTGGCAGTGGTGTGAGGTTAACGTTTAAGTTGACCGGCGCGTTGTTGCGTCCGCGTTGAACGACAAATTATGCATTTCGTGCCGCTGTTTTCTCTACCCCAGAGAAAACAGCTACGATTGGCGCCGTCTTGGAACCCTCAATTAGGCCATAAACTGCAATTGCAGCCCCTTGTTGAACATCAAGTGCCGACCTGCAGTCGTGAACAAGAATCCCTGCTGCCGTAGCTAAGGCAAATGCGGCTTCTTCAAACGAAAGGGAAGCAGCCTTGCAATAAGCGATAATGAAAGAGTCTAGCCTTTCTTGTGTTTGCCGTAATGTGAGCTGTGACGATTGGGTAGTCAAATAATCTCTATTGATTGTATCTTCCCCAACGATATGGCCAAGTTGCTTGAGGGTAGAAAACATCAAGTTCATCAGCTTTGGCCCTCCCACGTTGGCCTGATCAGATAAAACGGCTGTGCCAGGCTCGAAATTACTCCCTGGCGGAACAAAGCTTCTAAATAACATCGTGCCTGACATACGTGCTGCTGACGCGATAATGGTTTCCGCATGAATTCCACGTTCTGTCATAACTAACTGACGAAGAGTCTTGTTGAAAAAGTCTGCTGCCTCGATGAGGCGTTTGAATTGTTGATCGTTCATAGGTAACGGTGCGGAAACCGGTGCCAAAGCCGCGTTTGTTTAGACATCAATTGCACTTGTTCTCGCGCATTTGTTTTTTCAAATCATCGATTTCGTGTTTGCGTTTGTCGTCGTCCAGGTAGGACTTTTCTCCACTGGCGGTGTTTTGGGCGATGCGCACGCCGTCTTCGAGGGCGCGCAGGTAGCCTTTGCTACTCTCGCAGAATTCCTGGCGTTGTTTTTCTTCGGCTTGCGCTTTTTTCTTTTTTTCTTCGGCTTCTGTCTTTTCCTGTTGCCGTTTCTTGAATTCCATTTCCTGTTCGGCGGTTGATTTGGGTTGATATTTTTTCTCGGCCGGTTTGCCTTCTGCTGCGGGTTTGGCCGTATCTTCGGCTACCGGTTCGCCGGAAGTGGTTGCGGGCGGGGCAGATATTTTCGGTTTGTAGCCGCGGACGATGTCGCCAGAGGGCACGCTTTCAGGAGGCGGCTGGTCGCTGTACACCGTGCGGCCTTGTGCGTCTTTCCACTTGTAGGTGGTTTGTGCCTGCGCCGTCAGGCACAGGGCGGCACTGGCGATGAAAGAAAGCAGAATACGCGTATACATGGGTAACGTCCCGAAGTCGTTTGATCGCGCTAGCGTAGGAGCTTTGCGTCGTGGCGTCAACTGTCCCTGTGGCGGGCTCGACCAGTGGCAAAAAAAGATCGACCACCGGCCTGGGACTGTTTGGGAGTGGCGGAGGTTTCGGTATAATCCGGCTTTGCGTCGAAAGGATTTGCAATGCGTTTACTACAAAAAGCGCTCACGTTTGACGATGTCCTGCTCGTCCCCGCCTTTTCTGCTGTTCTGCCGCGCGATACGGCGCTGCAGACTCAACTGACCCGCACGATTCAACTCAACATCCCCGTCGTCTCTGCGGCCATGGATACCGTGACCGAAGCCCGGCTGGCGATTGCGCTGGCGCAAGAGGGCGGCATCGGCATCGTGCACAAGAATTTGTCGATCAAGGATCAGGCGCGTGAAGTGGCCAAGGTCAAGCGCCATGAAGCGGGGGTGCTGCGCGACCCGATCACGATCTCACCGGAAATGACGGTGAGCGACGCGCTGCAGTTGCAAAGTCAGCATGGCATTTCCGGTCTGCCGGTGGTGGAGGGCAAGACCGTGGTGGGCATCGTGACCAACCGCGATTTGCGTTTTGAAACCCGGCTCGATGCGTCGATCCGCTCGGTGATGACGCCGCGCGACCGGCTGGTTACCGTCAAGGAAGGCGCCAGCCCTGCAGAAGCCAAGGCGCTGATGCACAAGCACCGTCTGGAACGCGTGCTGGTGGTGAACGATGCGTTTGAATTGCGCGGCCTGATTACCGTCAAGGACATTACCAAATCGACTACCCATCCGCTCGCCTGCAAGGATGAATTGGGCAAGTTGCGCGTAGGTGCAGCGGTCGGCGTGGGTGAGGGCACCGAGGAACGCGTGGAAGCCCTGGTAAACGCCGGGGTCGATGTGATCGTGGTCGATACTGCGCACGGACATTCCAAAGGCGTGCTCGAACGCGTGCGCTGGGTCAAACAAAATTTCCCGCAGATGCAGGTGATCGGCGGCAACATCGCCACCGGCGAAGCGGCCCGGGCGCTGGTGGAACATGGCGCTGATGGTGTCAAGGTGGGCATCGGCCCCGGGTCGATCTGCACCACACGCATCGTGGCTGGCGTCGGCGTGCCGCAAATTACCGCGATTGCCAATGTGGCGAAGGCGCTCGACGGTACCGGCGTGCCGCTGATTGCCGATGGCGGCATCCGCTATTCCGGCGATGTGGCCAAGGCGCTGGCTGCGGGCGCCCATGCGGTGATGATGGGCGGCATGTTTGCCGGCACCGAAGAAGCGCCAGGCGAAGTGATTCTGTATCAAGGCCGTTCCTACAAGGCGTATCGTGGCATGGGCTCGGTAGGTGCGATGAGCGCCGGTTCGGCGGATCGCTATTTCCAGGACAGCAACAATCCGAACTCCGACAAGTTCGTGCCCGAGGGCATCGAAGGCCGCGTGCCGTACAAGGGTAGCGTGCTGGCCATCGTGCACCAAATGATCGGCGGCGTGCGCGCCAGCATGGGCTACTGCGGTTGCAGCACCATCGAGCAAATGCGCAAGCAAGCCGAGTTTGTTGAAATCACTTCGGCCGGTATGCGCGAATCGCACGTGCACGATGTGCAGATCACCAAGGAAGCGCCTAACTATCACGTGGAGTGACTGATGGGCCGTGAAAGGTGAAACGTGAAATGTGAGGAGCCCAGACCGAAGCGGTCTCCCATCTTTCACTTTTCACTCTTCACGTTTCACGTTTGCCTCTCACGCCTCAATCACCATGCATAACAAAATCCTCATCCTCGATTTCGGTTCTCAAGTCACCCAGCTGATCGCGCGGCGCGTGCGCGAAGCCAACGTCTATTGCGAGATTCATCCCTGCGACGTCTCCAACGATTTTGTGCGCAGCTTCGGCGCGCGCGGTGTGATTCTTTCCGGTAGCCATATGTCGGCCTATGAAGAGGCCAACGACAAGGCACCCAGCGCGGTGTTTGAACTCGGCGTGCCGGTGCTCGGTATTTGCTATGGCATGCAAACGATGGCGCAGCAACTGGGCGGCAGGGTCGAGGCCGGTACGGTGCGCGAATTCGGTTATACCGAAGTGCGTGCGCATGGGCACACCAAGTTGCTTGACGGCATTCAGGATATTTCCACCGCCGAAGGCCACGGCATTCTGAAGGTCTGGATGAGCCACGGCGACAAGGTCACGGCGTTGCCGCAGGGCTTCAAGATCATGGCGTCCACGCCATCCTGCCCGATTGCCGGCATGGCGGATGAGGCGCGTGGTTTCTATGCCGTGCAGTTTCACCCCGAAGTGACCCACACGCTGCAAGGCAAGGCGATGTTGACGCGCTTCGTGCGCGAGATTTGCGGCTGCGCGCCGGACTGGATCATGGGCGATTACATCGCCGAAGCGGTGCAGAAGATTCGCGAGCAAGTCGGCGACGAAGAAGTGATTCTCGGCCTGTCGGGCGGTGTCGATTCCAGCGTGGCGGCGGCGCTGCTCCACCGCGCCATCGGCAAGCAACTTACCTGCGTGTTTGTCGATCACGGTCTGCTGCGCCTGAACGAAGGCCGCATGGTGATGGACATGTTTGGCAAACATCTGGGTGTGAATGTGATTCACGTCGATGCCTCCAAACAATTCATGACCATGCTGGAAGGCGTGAGCGACCCCGAAGCCAAACGCAAGATCATCGGCAAGGAATTCGTTGAAGTGTTCCAGACCGAGTCGGGCAAGCTCAAGCAAGCGAAGTGGCTGGCACAAGGCACGATCTATCCCGATGTGATCGAATCGGCCGGCGGCAAAAACAAGAAAGCCACCACCATCAAGAGCCACCACAATGTCGGCGGCCTGCCCGAAACATTGCACCTGAAATTGCTGGAACCGCTGCGCGAATTGTTCAAGGATGAAGTGCGCGAACTGGGCGTTGCACTGGGCCTGCCACACGACATGGTGTATCGCCATCCTTTCCCCGGCCCCGGCCTGGGCGTGCGAATTCTCGGCGAAGTGAAACAGGACTACGCAGATTTATTGCGTCGCGCCGACGCGATCTTCATCGAAGAATTGCGCAGCACGATCGATGAGAATTCCGGCCAGAGCTGGTATGCCTTGACCAGTCAGGCTTTTGCCGTGTTCCTGCCGGTCAAGTCGGTGGGCGTGATGGGCGACGGCCGCACCTATGAATATGTCGTTGCACTGCGCGCCGTGCAAACCCAGGACTTCATGACCGCGCACTGGGCGCATCTGCCGCACGAATTGCTCGGCCGCGTTTCTAATCGCATCATCAATGAAGTACGCGGCATCAACCGCGTCGTTTACGACATCTCGGGAAAACCGCCAGCAACGATCGAGTGGGAATAGTTCTGTCGGCGGACGGTTGGCCTCTGTCAACCGAATCGACGTGAGCAATGCAGGCGTTCATCTATGAACGGCTATTGCTTGCAGCAACCCTCCAGATCATAGCGCTGTAGAAATTGGCAGCCGTACACTGGCAAGAATGCGGGAATACGGTAGTAATGTGCGGCAATTTTTTTAAGCACGTGTTCGCGATAGGTTGTGTAGTTGAAATTCTTCCCATCGGCATACCAGTATTGCACTCCTGATACTTCAAAAGATCCGGTTGATACCGATTCAAAATAAGGCGCCAGCTCGTCGGGCTCAATCGGCTTGCGGTCAAATATTCGGATCGGTCGCCCGGCGTAGCGCCGGAAATCTACGATGATGTCGTCTTGGCGAGCATGGTGTTTTCCTTCACCAAATACGGCCCAGTATTCGCCAGCGTAATAGGACAATAGTGAGGCAGGGGTATAGGCTCGCGCCATCACCAGGCTGTTTTTCGGCAGGTCGTTGCGTAGAGCCGTCACAATGTTTCCGGTCTGCTTGTGAAACACGATATCGTCGTAGGCATGTGTATTTTTCCAGGCCGATAGTGGTAACAGGATAATGACGGCCAACGCTAGAAAATGCGGGATGCCCAACCATGCAGTCCAGCGAAAATATTTTTGTAGTTCGTCGGTGCTACTCACGGTGCCAATAAACAAAAATACGAATGGCATAAAGCCCAGCACCCAGTGCAAACCGATGGTCTTTTTGGTGGACAGCAACAGGAACAGTGCGAAAGGCACCAGGAACAGTACCGTCAAGGCGCCGCGCTGCCCCAGAGCGTGACGTGTACGCAGCAGCTTGAGCGCGACCCAGGGTGTCACCAGATAAACCATCATCACAAGATAAAGCGCCACAGTTCCGAATGACCAGTGCGCGTCCTCATGCCGATTGAGGAGGTTGAACATCACGTTATTCCAGCAATGCGTGGCGTTGTATGCAATATTGATGGCTGCGAATGGCAGTGCACATAGGGCAAGCAACAGCAGGTTCAGCCAGCCCTTGCGGGTACGTACCAGGTAAACAAGATAAGCAATCGCCAGCAAGCCGGCGAAATATTTGGAAAGCAGGGCCAATCCCAGAAAAACACCACTTGCGGCAAACCAGGTTTTCTTGTCAGACAACGTAGCGCGGATAAAGCAGTAACCAGAGACAAACATGAACAGGATCAACGGCGTGTCGGTGGTCACCACATTCAGGGTCCAGGCAAACGGTAGCGCCAGAAAAAGGCTGCCGAGCCAATACGCTGTGGCGGGTTGTGCTGGCAACAGGCGACGCATTAGATCGACCAGGCCGAGCGACACTACGCTCCATAAAAACACGGTGACGATGCGTAGCGATAGTGGGTGACTGGAAATATGGTTCAGCAGATACAACAGCCAGCCAACCATGGGTGGATGGTCGTAGTAGCCCCAATCCGGATAGGCGCCCCACTGGTAGAAGAAGGCTTCATCACCCGTTATCGGAAAGTATGCAGCCAGCCAGAGCTTCAGCAGCAGGGTAAGTGCAAAGGTCCACCTGAAACAGCGTCTGGCACGCACCAGGTCGTCACTACTGTCGTTGCCATTGAACAGGTTCAACTTCATTCGATCTTCCTTACTACTTAGCTTTTGATAGAAAGAACCAGCACTCCGGCAATAATCAGTGCCGTTCCCGATAGTTTATAAACACTGACCGATTCTCCCAACAGCAGAATCCCCGCCAGTGTCGTGAGCACCAGTCCCAGCGAGGTCAGCGGATACGCTGCACTGACTTCCAGCTTGCCCAGTACCAATAGCCACAGCCCCGCGCTGGCGCCGAAGCAGAGCATGCCACCCCAGATCAATGGGCTGGTAAGGGCCAGCCAGTAAACCGATTTCACGCCGTTGTTCATGGCGTGCTGAATATCCGGTGAAGACATGCCCATCTTCAACAGTACTTGCGCCAGCGCGGTCATGCATACGCAAAAAAGTGCCAGTGCCAACGCCATCATGTGATTCATGACAAGACTCTCAACGAAGCGGCCGCAGCAATACCTGCGACAGTGCTTGCCACGATCCAGCTCACTGGATCAGTAATGGCGAACAACAGCGGGTCATCGTGAATTTCCTTGCGGGCAGTCTTGATCCACAGACGCATGATCCAAAATAGCATCACCGGCAGAATCAGCCATAGCAGGCCGGCGCCGGGATACATCGCTGCGCCGGCCTGGCTGTCGATATATAACGCCAATACCATCACCGCAACAAAGCCGCTGGCGATGCCCATGGAAATGAGATATGGCAAGTCGGTGTCGCGATAACCTCGCCCAGCCAACGATTCATGGCCAGCATCGCTCATGAATTCCAGCTCGGCACAGCGTTTTACCAGCGCCAGACTAAGGAAGATGAACAGTGAGACAGCCAACAACCAGTTCGATACAGTGATTCCGCTGGCGACGCCGCCTGCCAGCACCCGGTGGGTGTACAGCAAGGCCAGCACCAACACATCGACGAAAGCCACTTTCTTGAGCCATGTCGAATACGTCAGGGTGACCGCGATGTAAAGCAGGATCAATCCCAGAAAAGGCAGGGAAGTCAATGCGGCCAGCCACAGCGATAGTGGCAACAGCACGGCAACTACACCCAATCCAAATGGGATACTGAGCGTCGCAGCGGCAAAGGCGCGAGCGCGTTTGCGCGGGTGAGCGCGGTCGGACGCCAGATCAAGCAGGTCGTTGATGACATAAGTTGCCGAAGCGCATAGACCAAATGCAATAAATCCAAGCAAGGTGGTCAGCCATTTTTCTATGCTCAGTGCATGTGCCGCCAGCAGAGGGATAAACAGCAACAGGTTCTTGGTCCATTGGTGTAATCGCAAGGCTTTTGCGATCAGGCGAGGGCTGATCGGACGGGCGGGCATCATCAGAGCGTTGGGGCAGAAACGATTCACCTGTTGGGTGAGAGATGTAGATCCATTCACGACGATGACTTCGCAAGCCTGCTTCCAGATCTCCAGATCTGCACTGCTGTTGCCCGCATAGGCAAATGGCTGGCCTGCTGAATCGCGTTCGATGGTGCGTAGCTTCGTAGATGCTTTCAGGTTGATGGAAGCATCGCTCCCCATCACGGTATCAAAAAGCCCGAGGTGATCGGCAACTTGTTGTACCAGGCCTAGATTGGATGCACTGATCAGTATCAGCCGTCTTCCCGCAGAACGTTGTTGCCGCAGATAATTCATGCAGGTTTCATTATAGGGTAGCAGGGACACATCAAGATGGATTCGTTTGGCAATTTCTGCCTTCAGGTGGGCACGGCCTTGCAACAGCCAGATCAGGCAGGGAAATATATAGAGCAGGTTGCTTTTGATCAGCACTAGCGCTGATTCGAATAACAGATCCGTGTGCGTTAGCGTGCCGTCGAGGTCAACATATAGTGGCGTGGTTGCAGCGGCTAAATCGGATGTCGGTGGAGAAAGCTGTGCGCTATCAGAGTTGTCATTCATCTTTATTTTGCTAACTGCCTAGCTGTGTACAATTTCTATTGGATTGAGACCCAAAAAACTGTTCTTATGGGCGATACCATACGCTCCAGAACCGCAACAAACGGGGCATTGTATTATAGTTATGCATCAATTTCGGTTGCGCAGTGAGCACAGTAGGTGCGATGCTTTACCCGTCAATCAATAGCATTACTTCATAGGGGAGAACGGCTTGGCGGAAGGGCGTGCTTTGCATCGTATTGTGATTGTGGGTGGTGGCGCGGGCGGTCTTGAGCTGGCGACGCGACTCGGCAGGAAGCTCGGTAAAAAGAAGAAGGCCAGCATCACACTGGTCGATTTTAACCGTACCCATTTATGGAAACCCTTGTTGCATCAAGTCGCCGCTGGTACGCTTGACAGCCACGCCGATGAACTGGAATACATGGCGCAGGCAGCGCGGCATCATTTCCGTTTTCGGCTGGGCTACATGGATGGGCTGAACCGCGAGTCCAAAGTCATTTATCTGGCGCCGATTTTTGATGAAGACGGCGAGCAAATTCTGCCGCGTCAAACGCTGTCCTACGACACCCTGGTGTTTTCCGTCGGCAGTCAGAGCAACGATTTCGGCACGCCGGGCGTGAAGGAATTTTCCATCATGCTCGACACGCCGCAGGCCGCCAATCTGTTTCATCACAAGCTGGTCAACAAATTCATCAAGGCGCATGCGCAATCGCAGGCGACGGGGGCCGGGCGTTTTACTGTCGCCATCATCGGCGCCGGGGCGACTGGGGTGGAGCTGGCGGCGGAACTGCATATGACGGCGCGCATCATGAGCAGTTACGGCATGCACCATATTCATCCCGAACGCGATTTGAAGATTGCGATTTGCGATGCCGCGCCGCGCATTCTGCCGGGTTTGCCGGAACGCCTGTCGGCTTCGGTGGCGCAGGAATTGCGCAAGATCGACATCGATATTCACTGCAATGAAAAAGTGGTTGAGGTGACACGCGACGGCGTGCACATGGCCAGCGGAAAATTCATCCCCAGTGCGCTGACCGTGTGGGCGGCGGGTATCAAGGCAGCGGATTTCCTGAAAGAGATCGATGGGCTGGAGAGCAATCGCATCAATCAACTGGTGGTGACGCGCACGCTGCAAACCTCGCGCGATGAAAACATCTTTGCGCTGGGCGATTGCGCTGCGTGTCCTGCAGCAGAAGGTAAAGGGATCATCCCGCCGCGCGCGCAATCGGCACATCAGCAGGCGCTTCTGTTGGCCAAATCGCTGCCGCGCAGGCTGGCCGGCAAACCCTTGCTGGATTTTGTCTACCGTGATTACGGTTCGCTGGTTTCGCTGGGCAGCTACACCACCATCGGCAGCTTGATGGGCGGCATCGCGCGCGGCTCGGTGTTCATCGAAGGCATTCTCGCCAAATGGATGTACTGGTCGCTGCACAAGAAACATCAGATCGGTGTCAACGGCTGGTTCCGCACTTGGCTGGGTACCTGGATTGAATTCATTGCGCGTGTCAGGAACCCGCGCATCAAGCTGCATTGACAGGACGATACATGCTCGATCAAGACACTATCTTCATGCGCCAGGCGCTCGATCAGGGGCACAACGCCTGGACTTTGGGAGAAGTGCCTGTGGGCGCGGTATTGATTCGCGATGGCAAGGTGGTCGCCACCGGTTTCAATCAACCCATCGGCACGCACGATCCAACCGCGCATGCCGAGATCATGGCGCTGCGTGCGGCAGCAGAATCGTTGGGCAACTACCGGCTGACAGGTTGCGAACTCTATGTCACGCTTGAGCCTTGTGCGATGTGTGTGGGGGCGATGCTGCATGCGCGCCTGAAGCGCGTTGTATTCGGCGCTTTCGATCCCAAGACAGGCGCGGCGGGTAGTGTGGTGAATCTTTTTTCGGAAGCGCAACTGAATCACCAGACTGAAGTTCAAGGCGGCGTGCTGGCAGAAGCCTGCGGACAAATGCTGAAGGATTTCTTTACCGAGCGCAGGAAAAATGCGAAGAACAATCGCACAGAAGAAGATTCCGATCTGATGGAAGACGAATTGTGAGCACAGATTTTTCTTTACCGGGTTTGGGTATCGGCATCATTGCGCCGTCGGGGGCATTGCCCGAGCCCGAAGCACTCGACCGTGCCCAGGCACGACTGATGGCCGCAGGCGCGCAACTCAAGGTGAGCGCGCAAGCGTGCACGCAGTATCAGCGTTTCGCCGGCGACGATCTTGTGCGCCTATCGGCGTTGCACGAATATCTCGACGATCCCGCAGTGCAGTTGATTCTTGCCGCACGCGGTGGCTATGGTTTGACGCGGCTGTTGCCGCAGATCGATTTTGCGCGCCTTGCCGCCAGCGGAAAATGGCTGGCGGGCCACAGCGATTTCAACACCCTGCAACTGGCGCTGCTGGCGCAAACCGGTGCGCCCAGCCTGGTGGGGCCGATGGCGTGTTACGACTTCGGCGCGCTTGAAACCAATGCCGATTGTCTGCGCTGGTTCGCGCAAGCGTTGGGTAGACAGACGGTGCAAGTGCAGTGGCAAACCACGGCAGAAAGAATCTCGGCTGAAGGAACGCTGTGGGGCGGTAATCTGTCGGTACTCGTGAGCTTGCTCGGCACCCCTTATTTTCCACAGATCGAGCGCGGTATTTTGTTTCTCGAAGACATCAACGAGCACCCCTACCGCATCGAACGCATGTTGCTGCAATTGCAGCATGCCGGTGTGCTGGATCGTCAGCACGCCATCCTGCTTGGCGATTTTTCCAGCTATCGCTTGACCGAATATGACGCGGGCTATGATTTGCCAACCGCTTTCGCCGCCGTGGCTCAGCGTTGCTCTGCGCCGCTTGTTTCCGGTCTGCCGTTCGGCCATTGCGCGCGCAAGGCCAGTCTGCCGATGGGACCTGCTGCGACGCTGGAAGTACGCGATCAAAATGCCACATTGACATTTGCCGGCCTGGACCTCCTGCCCGCCTGAGCGGGACGGCACTCAGATCACATACAGATCCACATACGCATTGACCGGCATCGCTTCCAGTTTTTTCTGGTCGAGCGATGCTTCGAGAATTGCCTGCTGCTGTTCGGCCGGAAAGCGGCGCGCGAGGTGGGTCTTGAATTTTTCCATCAGCAGCGGAATGCCTTCCTGGCGGCGATTCTTGTGGCCGATAGGGTATTCGTACACGATCTCTTTCAGCTTTCCTCCATCCTTGAATTCGACGGTCAGCGCATTGGCAATCGAGCGTTTTTCCGGGTCGTGATAGTCGCGCGTGAATTGCGGGTCTTCCACGCAGACAATTTTTTCGCGCAGGGCGTCGATGCGTGGATCGCGCGCAATATCGTCTTCATAATCGGCGGCGGCCAAACGCCCGAACAGGATGGGTACGGCCACCATGTATTGCATGCAATGGTCGCGGTCGGCCGGATTGTCGAGCGGGCCGTGCTTGTCGATGATGCGGAGGCAGGCTTCGTGGGTGCGGATGGTGATCTGCTTGATGTCATCGGTGGACTTGCCCTGCGTGGCAAGCTGGCGATGACTTTCCATCGCACACTCGACAGCGGTTTGCGCATGAAACTCGGCCGGGAAGGAAATCTTGAACAGCACGTTCTCCATCACGTAAGAACCATAAGGCCGCTGAAACTTGAACGGCTGGCCCTTGAACAGCACATCGTAAAAGCCCCAGGTCTTGGCGGTGAGCACCGAGGGATAACCCATCTCGCCCGTTTTGGCGATAAGTGCCAGACGTACCGCGCGTGAAGTGGCATCGCCTGCCGCCCAGCTTTTGCGCGAGCCGGTGTTAGGTGCGTGACGATAGGTGCGCAGCGGGTGTCCATCGACCCAGGCGAGCGATAGGGCATTGATGATTTGCTCGCGCGACAGGCCCAGCATTTCAGCCACCACCGCAGTGGAAGCGACCTTCACCAGCACCACATGATCGAGGCCCACTTTGTTGAAAGAATTTTCCAGCGCAATGCAGCCCTGAATTTCATGCGCCTTGATCATCGCCGTCAGCACATCCTTCATCGTCAGCGGTTTCTTCCCAGCCGCCATCGCATTGCGCGACAACCAATCGGCGGTCGCGAGTATGCCGCCGAGGTTGTCGGAAGGGTGGCCCCATTCCGCTGCCAGCCAGGTATCGTTGAAATCGAGCCAGCGAATCATCGCGCCGATATTGAAGGCGGCCTGTACTGGATCGAGCTGGAAGGATGTGCCCGGCACCTTGGCACCGTTAGGTACCACGGTGCCGGGCACGATGGGACCCAGCAGTTTGGTACAGGCCGGATATTCCAGCGCTTCCAATCCGCAGCCCAGCGTGTCGATCAGGCAGTGGCGCGCGGTTTCATAAGCGAGCGGGCTGGCAATATCTTGTCGCAACACATAGTCGGCGATATCGACCAGCACTTGATCGGGTTCGGGGCGCACATTGCTGATGTGAGATGGCATAGGTTCTCTGTGCTTTGAACTTAACTGCGCTGATTCAATGGTACGAACGGCAAATCTTCCGGCCCTGTGTAATTCGCGCTGGGGCGAATGATCTTGTTGTCGATGCGTTGTTCGATGGCGTGCGCGGCCCAGCCGGTAGTGCGCGCGATGACGAAGAGGGGGGTGAACATGGCGGTGGGGATGCCCATCAAGCGATAGCTGACCGCCGAGAACCAGTCGAGATTGGGGAACATGTTCTTGATGTCGTGCATCGTTGTCTCCAAGCGCTCCGCGACATTGAACATGGTCATGTCGCCCGCCGCTTGCGCGAGTGTGCGCGCCACTTCCTTGATGATGGTGTTGCGCGGGTCGGCCAGTGTATAGACCGGATGACCGAAACCGATGATGACTTCATGGTTGGCGACACGGCGGCGAATGTCGGCGTCGGCTTCGTCCGGGCTGCGATAGCGCAGCTGAATTTCGCACGCCACTTCGTTGGCGCCGCCATGCCGCGGGCCGCGCAGCGCGCCGATGGCGCCGGTCACGGCCGAATACAAATCCGAACCGGTGCTGGCAATCACGCGCGCGGCAAAGGTGGAGGCGTTGAATTCGTGTTCGGCATAGAGAATCAGGCTGGTGTGCATGGCGCGCAGCCACAGCGCGGACGGCGCGGTGCCATGCAGCAGGTGGAGGAAATAACCGGCAATCGAATCTTCTTCCGATTCCAGCGCGATGCGCGTGCCGTGCTGCGAATAGTGGTGCCAATACAGCAGAATGCCCGGCAGGCAGGCGATCAAGCGGTCGGCAATTTCGCGCGCGCCTTCAGCGCTGTGATCGCTGTGTTCCGGCTCGGTACTTCCCAGGGCGGAAACGCCGGTACGCAAGACATCCATCGGGTGCGCGCTGCACGGCAAGGCTTCGAGTATGGTCAATACATTCTGTGGCAGGCGCCGTAGCGATTGCAGGCGGGCCACGTAGGCGGCCAATTCACTGGCCGTGGGCAGCTTCTCGTGAATCAGCAGATAGGCGATTTCTTCGAAGGTGCAGGCGTCGGCAATATCGAGAATGTCATAGCCGCGATAGTGCAGCTCCTTGCCGTTGCGGCCCACGGTGCACAGAGCGGTATTGCCCGCCGGGATACCCGACAGGGCAACGGATTTTTTCGGCGTGGAACGGGCGAGCGGGTCTGACATGCCGGTCTCCTGCGAAGGGTGCGGGATCGCTACGACCCAGCATATCCCTCATTGCACAAATTGCGCAATGTCTTTACAAACTGTCCTTACAAAAAACGGTCGAGAATTTTGCGGCTGTGTTTGTCCAGCGCCATCAGATCGCGCACCAGAAAATGGATGCCGTGGTTGTCGACGATCAGCAGGGTGTGTGCGCCGATGCGGCGGATGTCTTCTTCGCCGCGCAGGATGAAATGGGTCTCGCCACGGTCGGTGGCAATGTTCCAGGTGCAGGGGGTGGCGTAACTGCTGACCGTGTGAATGCGCTGGATTTCCGGCATGAATTCGCGGCTGCGCAATTCTTCTTCGATCAGGGTGCGCTGTTCTGCGGGCAGATCGCTCAGGCGCTCGACCCAGGCGATTTCGTGGCCGTCTTCACTGAGCAGCGCGATGCCATCGGTGGGCGCTTGAATCGGGAAGGCACGCACCGGAGCGACGCCGGTATGCACGGTACCGTCGGGTTGCGTCAGCACCAGACGGCCAAAGGGGTTGCGTGTGAGCTGGAAAGAACTCATGCCGATTCTCCGCCGCTTTCGCCGCCACTAACGAGCAGATCCGCATGGCGCGCCTGCGCTTGATAGAGCCGGTAGTACGCGCCTTGGCTAGCCATCAAATCTTCATGACGACCTTCTTCAACCACCTGGCCGCGATCCAGCACCACCAAGCGGTCGGCACGTTGCAGGGTGGACAGCCGGTGCGCGATGGCAATGGTGGTGCGGCCATGCACAAGATTGTCGAGCGCTTTCTGAATTTCTTTTTCCGTTTCCGAGTCGACCGAGGAGGTCGCTTCGTCGAGTATCAAGATGCGCGGGTCGATCAGCAGGGCGCGCGCAATCGAAATGCGCTGACGCTCACCGCCGGACAAGCCCTGACCGCGTTCACCGACCATCGAGTCGTACCCCTGCGGCAAGCGCAGGATGAATTCGTGGGCATGCGCGGCACGCGCGGCGGCAATGATTTCGGCACGGGTGGCGTGCGGTTTGCCATAGGCAATGTTTTCCGCGATGGTGCCAAAAAATAAAAAGGGTTCCTGCAATACCAGACCGATGTTGCGCCGGTAATCGGCCACAGGGAAACTGCGAATATCGACGCCATCGACCAGGATTGCGCCTTCGGACACATCGTAGAAGCGGCAGATCAAATTCACCAACGTGCTCTTGCCGGAACCGCTGTGACCGACCAGCCCCACCATTTCGCCGGGCGCTATGTTGAGGTTGATGCCGCGATTGACGGCGCGATTGCCGTAGCGAAAACCGACCGCGCGCAATTCGATGCGTCCCTCGATCTCCTTGAGTGCGACCGGCTGCGCCGGTTCCGGCACGCTGGAAACGTGGTCGAGAATATCGAAAATTCGTTTCGCCGCCGACGCCGATTTTTGCGTGACCGAGACGATGCGGCTCATCGAATCCAGCCGTCCGTAGAAACGGCTGATATAGGCGATGAAGGCCGTCAGCACACCGACGGTAATCTGTCCGTGCGCCACCTGCCAGATACCGAAGGCCCACACCACCAGCAAGCCGATCTCGGTCAGCAGCGATACGGTGGGCGAGAACAGCGCCCAGATTTTATTGAGCCGGTCGTTGACGGCGAGGTTGTGCTGGTTGGCGGTGCGAAAGCGCGCCGCTTCGCGCGCCTCTTGCGCAAAGGCTTTCACCACGCGGATGCCGGGAATGGTGTCGGCCAGCACGTTGGTGACTTCGCTCCAGACGCGATCGATTTTTTCGAAACCGGTGCGCAAACGGTAGCGCACGAAATGAATCATCCAGGCGATGAAGGGCAGGGGCACCAGCGTTACCAGCGCCAGCCAGGGATTGATCGAAAGCAGGATCGCCGCCGTCATCACAATCATCAGCACATCGGTGGCGAAGTCCAACAGATGCAGGGAGAGAAACACACAGATGCGATCACTCTCGCTGCCGATGCGCGACATCAGATCTCCCGTGCGCTTGCCACCGAAATATTCCAGCGATAGCCGCAGCAAGTGATCGTAAGTGGTCGTGCGCAGATCGGCGCCGATGCGTTCCGACACCAGCGCAAGGATGTAGGTCTTGGCCCAGCTCAAGCCCCAAGCCAGCAGTGCCGCTCCCAGCAAGCCGGAGAGATACAGCGTGACCAGCATCGGGTCAATGGTCTGGCCGTTCTGGTAGGGAATCAATACCTTGTCCATCAAGGGCATGGCCAGATAAGGCGGCACCATGCTGGCGGCAGTACCGAACAGAGTCAGCATGAAACCGGCCAGCAATTGGCCCCGATAGGGACGGGCAAACCGCCACAGCCGGAACAAAGTCCAGGTTGAAGGCGGTGTGTGGATCACCTTGGCGCAGACCGGGCATTCATCTTGCTCTGGTTCCAGCGGCGCCTTGCAACTGGGGCAGAGGTTTTGCTCGTCGACGGCCGGCGGCTGACCGCTCACGTGGCTGTCGCATTGCTGGGTAAATTGCTCCAGCAGGCGCATGGCGTGAAGATTCTGGCCCAGGGTAAAGCGCCAGCTGGCCAGCAAGCCTTGCGTATCGACCAGTTCCAGACGGCCGACGCCTGCATGATCATGGTGCTTGAGGGCCAAACCGGTGCGATAAGGCCAGCTTGTCCAACCGCTTGCTCCCGGGGCCTGGCTCAGCAGGCGCAGGTCGGTCACCGCCAGCCGCCCGGGCGCAAAACGAAGTTGGCCATCCAGGTCAACCGAAAGCGTCGCCAGAACGTTTTCCCCGGGTTGCAGTGGGAGTCCGGTTTGCACATCCCAAGGCGGATCTAAAGCATCCTGCGGCTGGGTGGCTGAAGGTTCGATTATCATTGCGGACTTGGAAAAATGGTGCAGGGCAGTTGAATTACAGCGGCCGGATTGCCGTAAACAGGCATTAACGGTTGAACAGAGAAAAGGATGACGTAGCAGCAAACCGAAGTGGCGGCGAGTATATCGGAAGTCTCGCAAAGCAGCCCGCACGGGGTTTGACAGCACCAGCAACATGAACAAAAAGAGAAACATTGAATTTTTGCGCATCACTCATTTGCGCGGCCCCAATATCTGGACCTATCGCCCCGTGATCGAAGCCTGGGTCGATATCGGCGAGTTGGAAGATTTTCCCTCCAATAAAATTCCCGGCCTGTATGAGCGCTTGACCGCCTGGTTGCCCGGGCTGATCGAGCATCGCTGTGGCGTCGGCGAACGCGGCGGTTTTCTGCAGCGGCTGCAGGAAGGCACCTGGGCGGCGCATATCCTCGAACACGTGGTGTTGGAACTGCAAAACATGGCGGGCATGCGCACCGGTTTTGGCAAGGCGCGCCAGACCTGCGATCACGGCATTTACAAAGTGGCTTTCCGCACGCGGCAGGAACAGGTCGGCCGTGCCGCTTTGCACGCGGGGCGCACATTGCTGATGGCCGCGATTGACGATCAACCTTGCGATGTCGCGGCCATGGTCCAGCACCTGAGCGAGCAGGTCGATGCGTTGTGTCTGGGTCCGAGTACGGCGCATATCGTCGATGCTGCCACCGAGCGCAGCATTCCCTTCATTCGTCTGAACACAGGCAATCTGGTGCAACTGGGTTACGGTGCCCAGCAGCGGCGCATCTGGACAGCGGAGACCGACCGCACCAGTGCGATTGCCGAAGGCATTTCCACCGACAAGGATTTGACCAAATCGTTGTTGCAATCCTGTGGCGTGCCGGTGCCGGAGGGGCGCATCGTGGACAGTGTGGAAGATGCCTGGGAAGCGGCCGAGGAGATTGGACTGCCGGTAGCGGTCAAACCGTGTGACGGCAACCATGGCCGCGGCGTATCGCTCGACTTGACGACGCGTGCAGACATCGATGCGGCCTATCACCTGGCCAACCGCAAAGGTGGCGGTGGCGTGATCGTCGAACAATTCATTCCAGGCAACGAGCACCGCGTCCTGGTGGTCGGTACGCAAGTCGTCGCTGCCGCGCGCGGCGAAACGGCCTGGGTCACGGGTGACGGGGTCTCGACCGTACAGCAGCTGGTCGATACGCAGCTCAACAGCGATCTGCGCCGTGGCGAAGGCGAAGAATTTCCGCTTGGTATCATCAAGCCCGACATCGCCGCTGAAATCATTCTCGATCTGGAACGTCAGGGCCTGACCGCGCAAGCCGTCCCGGCCAAGGACAGGCGCGTGCTGATCCAGCGCAACGGCAATGTCGCTTTCGATGTCACCGATCAAGTGCACCCCACCATCGCCGCCGCAGCGTGTCTGGCCGCGCGCGTGGTCGGACTGGATATTGCCGGAGTCGATCTGGTGGTTGAAGACATTTCCCGCCCGCTGACGCAGCAGCGGGGCGCCATCATCGAAGTCAACGCCGGTCCCGGCCTGCTGGCGCATCTCAAACCCGCAGCAGGTGAACCACGCAATGTCGGCGCTGCCATCGTCGAACATTTGTTTGCGTCGAAAGCTGCGCAACCCCACAGCGGGCGCATTCCCATCGTCGGCATCACCGGCACGCAAGGCACCGCGCTGATCGCCCAACTGACGGCGTGGCTGCTGCATATCGATGGCAAGCATGCCGGCCTGGCTTGCGGCGCGGGGCTGTATCTGAACGGCCGTCTGGTCACTGCAGGCGACAACAGCCACTGGGAAGCGGGCCAGCGTTTGCTGATCAACCGCAATGTGCAGGCCGCCGTATTCGAACACAGTGCGCGCAACATTCTGACCGAGGGGCTGGCCTATGATCGTTGCCAAGTGGGTGTCGTCACGGATTTGCAGGGCCACGAAAGTCTGTCCGAGTTTTACATACGTGAACCGGAACAGATGCATCAGATCGTGCGCACCCAGATCGATGTTGTGCTGTCCGAAGGCATGGCTGTGCTCAATGCCGACGATGCGCGCGTGGTGGAACTGGGCGAGCTGTGCGACGGTGCGGTGATTTTCTATGGCAGAGCACATGACAACCCGGTGCTGCTTCAGCACCGTGCGCAGCAGGGACGCGTGGTGTTGCTGCGCGATGCGCAGATCGTGCTGGCGCACGGTGATAAGGAAACCGTGCTGCTGCCACTGGACAAACTGAAACCGGCCAAAGCGGCACAGCCGGAAGCCGTCATGGCCGCAGTCGCTGCGGCCTGGGCACTGGACATTGCACCGGAATTGATTGCGGGCGGCTTGCGCACGTTCAACTCGAAACCGTCACCGACACCGTACTGATTTATCGCTTACTGAAACAGGATTCTTGTCTCATGGAAGTCACTCGCATCCGCGCCTTGCGCGGCCCTAACCTCTGGACTCATAACACTGCACTGGAAGCAGTGGTGCGTTGTGCGGACAAGGAATGCTGCATTCACAAGCTGCCGGGTTTTGAAGCGCGCTTGCGGGCACGATTCCCCGCATTAAGTCCGCTGCAGCCGGTGGGACATAACGATGAAATTCCATTGGCTCATGTGCTGGAACTGGTCGCACTCGATCTGCAAGCCGAGGCAGGTTGCCCGGTCACTTTCAGCCGCACGACGCCGACGCTGGAACATTGTGTCTTTCAAGTCGTGGTCGAATATTCCGAAGAAGCCGTCGGCCGTTTGGCGTTCGAACTGGCGCAGCAACTTTGCCAGGCGGCGCACGACGACCAGCCATTCGATCTGGCTGCCGCGCTGACGCAATTGCGCGAACTCGACGAAGACGTGCGTCTCGGCCCCAGCACCGGCGCCATCGTGCGGGCGGCGGTGGCACGCAATATTCCGTATCGCCGCCTGACCGAAGGCAGCTTGGTGCAGTTTGGCTGGGGCAGCCGGCAGCGCCGCATTCAAGCGGCCGAAGTCGACAGCACCAGCGCGATTGCCGAAGCGATTGCGCAAGACAAGGAATTGACGAAGAAGCTGCTCGATGCAGCGGGCGTGCCGGTGCCGCACGGCCGCACCGTGGAAAATCTCGACGATGCCTGGGCCGCGGCTTGTGCCATTGGCCTGCCGGTGGTGGTTAAACCCTTGGATGGCAATCAGGGCAAGGGGGTCACGGTCGATATCACTTCGCGCGAACAGCTGCAGAGTGCGTTTGCTGCGGCGACTGAGCACGGCGATGAAATACTGGTCGAACGTTTTCTGCCCGGTAACGATTTTCGTTTGCTGGTCGTGGGCGACAAATTGGTGGCGGCGGCGCGGCGCGATCCGCCGCAGGTGATCGGCGATGGCGTGCATACGGTGCGCGAACTGGTCGACCTGGTCAACAGCGATCCGCGCCGTGGCAGTGGCCACGCGACTTCGTTAACGAAAATCCGCTTCGATGAAATCGCACTGGCACGGCTGGCGACTCAGGGGCACAGCGCCACCTCGATTCCCGTCAAGGGCGAGCGCGTGATTCTGCGCAACAACGCCAACCTGTCCACCGGCGGCACGGCCACCGATGTCACCGACGATGTGCATCCCGAAGTGGCGGCGCGTGCGGTAGCGGCGGCGCAGATGATCGGACTCGATATTTGCGGCGTTGATCTGGTCTGCGACAGCGTGATCAAGCCGATTGAAGAACAACGCGGCGGCATTGTCGAAGTCAACGCCGCGCCGGGATTGCGCATGCATTTGTCGCCCTCGTATGGCAAGGGCCGCGCGATTGGTGAGGCCATTGTTTCTTCCATGTTCCGCGATGGCGACGATGGCCGCATTCCCGTGGTCGCGGTGACGGGTACCAACGGCAAGACGACGACGGTGCGGCTGATTGCCCACCTGCTCGCGCAGCAAGGTTTGCGCGTGGGCATGACCAATACCGACGGGGTCTATATCAACGGTGCGCGCATCGACAGCGGCGATTGCAGCGGCCCGCGCAGTGCGCGCAATGTGCTGCTGCACCCGGATGTCGATGCAGCGGTATTTGAAACGGCACGCGGCGGCTTGCTGCGCGAAGGCCTGGCGTTCGATCGTTGCCAAGTCGCAGTCGTTACCAATATCGGCAGTGGCGATCATCTCGGCCTGAACTACATCACCACGCTGGAAGATCTGGCCGTGCTCAAGCGCGTGATCGTGCAAAACGTCGCCGACAGCGGCGTGGCGGTATTGAACGCGGCCGATCCCATGGTTGCTGCAATGGCGCGCAACTGCCGCGGCAACGTGACTTTTTTTGCGGCCGACAGTTTTCATCCCGTGATGGCTACGCATCGTGCTCAGGGCAAGCGGGTGGTGTTTGTCGAAGACGGCATGCTGGTCGCTGCAGAGGGCGCGGTCATCGAGCGCATCCCGCTCGCCGACGTGCCATTGACCCACGGCGGCAGCATCGGCTTTCAAGTAGAGAATGTGATGGCGTCCGTGGCAGCGGCCTGGGCACTCGGGCTGGACTGGGCTGCACTGCGTGCCGGCTTGCGCTCCTTTGTGACTGACAGCCATAACGCTCCCGGACGTTTCAACCTGTTTCACTACCGTGGCGCCACCATCATTGCCGACTATGGCCACAATCCAGATGCCATTACGGCACTGGTCAAAGCTGTGGAAACCATGCCCGCGCGCCGCCGCTCCGTGGTCATCAGCGGGGCCGGCGACCGGCGCGATCAAGACATCACGCAACAGACCGAAATTCTTGGCAACGCCTTTGACGAGGTGCTGCTGTATCAGGATCAATGTCAGCGCGGTCGCGCCGACGGCGAAGTGCTGGCGCTGCTGCGCGCTGGCCTGACCCACGCCAAACGCACCTCTGTCACCAAGGAAATCCACGGCGAATTTCTTGCCATCGACACCGCCATGGATCAACTCGAAAAGGGCGATCTTTGCCTGATTCTGGTCGATCAAGTCGAGGAATCTCTAGCCTACATCGCACAACGGATTGCGCGCGGATAAGGCAACGCTGGTGAGGTCATCCCTTTCCTGTTCAAACCGGCACCGTTCGCCCTGAGCCTGTCGAAGGGCAAGAACTGGCGTTGATATTTCCAGCCACGCAGCCCCCGGCTGTGCCGTATTGCACACATGTACATCCTGCCCTTCGACAGGCTCAGGGCGAACGGTGCCGGTTTGTGAATAAACCCCGCACCGAACGAAATGTTGCGTGCCGGAAGGTATGCTGCCTTCACCTCTTGACCCTACAAATTGCAGGGTAATTATTTACGCCATCTTGCCGTGGTGCCAAACTATTGCCGCGAATATGGCAGCTATCGACACAAGGATTTCATTTGGACAAAGGGAAAGTTCGTGCTAAATAGAGGAGGGTTTGGGTTACGCAGCAATTAAAAATGCGCCCAAAACCGCGGCTCCGCGAATCATGCGTAGTCCCATTGCAGTTCATTGATTTACCTATTGGGTGCCAATCAGGCACCAGGGAAGGGGTAAAGCATGATGCAAAGAAATCAAACTGATTTATGGCCATTTTATTTGCGGCCATTGACGGGCTGTCTGGTTCTTTCTGGCTGTTTGTGGTGTGCCGATGCAAGTGCGGCGACGCCAGCGCTGGCACAAGCCAAATTGACCGATCTGACACTGGAAGAGCTGGCCAATATCCAGGTTGTTACAGTCTCCAAGAAACCGGAGTCGCTCTCCGAAACTCCTGCCGCTCTGTACGTCATTACCGCGCAGGATATCCGCCGTTCCGGCGCGATGACCCTGCCCGAAGCCTTGCGCCTGGCGCCCAATCTGCAAGTGGCGCGCAACACGGCCGGTCAATACGCCATCACGGCACGCGGTTTCAACAGCACCTCTGCCAACAAACTGCTGGTGCTGATCGATGGGCGCATTGTCTATACGCCGCTGTATTCCGGTGTGTTCTGGGATGTGCAGGATGTGGCGCTGGGCGACGTCGAACGCATCGAAGTCATCAGCGGTCCCGGTGGCGCACTGTGGGGCGCCAACGCGGTCAACGGCATCATCAACGTCATCACGCGCAACGCCAGGGATACCCAAGGGAGCACCATCGCGGTGACCGCAGGCAGCACCGGCAGCCTGGCGACGGCACGCTACGGCGGCGCGCTGAATAATGGCGGACATTACCGCGTCTATGGCAATCGTCACGACTGGGACAATACCGAACGTGCCAACGGTACCGAGATCAAGGACAGCGGGCATCTCAACCAAACCGGCTTCCGTACCGATTGGGGGGGTGGAGCGGAGAGTATGACCGTGCAGGGAGATGCCTACGACGGCAGGATCGGTCAGGCTGCCGCGTTGTCGGCAACCGTGCAGGGCGCCAATCTGCTGGGACGTTGGCAACGCACATTGTCCGACAGCGAACACATGCAGCTGCAGGCCTACTACGACTACTCCGAACGCGACCATCCGGCGGTGTTTGCCGAGACCCTGCATGTGTTCGACATTGAATTTCAGCACAGTTTCTCGCCGCGTCTGGATCACAGTCTGGTGTGGGGCGGCGGCTACCGTCTGGCTCACGACGACGTGACTAACAGCGCCGTACTGGCTTTCTTGCCGGCGCAAATCACGCAGCACTGGAGCAACCTCTTCGTGCAGGATGAGATACGTTTGCGTGATGGCCTCATGCTGACCGTGGGAAGCAAAGCACAACGCAACGATTACACCGGCTTTGCCCTGCTACCCAGCGTTCGCCTGGCCTGGAAACCGGCGCCGGATCAGCTGGTCTGGAGCGCGCTGTCGCGCTCGGTGCGCGAACCCTCGCGTCTTGATCGAGACCTCTACGCGCCGGGGCAGCCGCCGTTCACCTTTCTGGCTGGCGGCCCCAACTTCCGTTCGGAGACTGCCGATACATTTGAGTTGGGCTATCGCAGCCAGCCGAGCAAGAACCTGTCCTATTCAATCACCGCTTTTCACAGCCGCTACCGCCATCTACGCACCTTCGAGAGTTCGACCAAAACCCTGGACAACAAGATGGCCGGTTACACCAGCGGCCTGGAAACCTGGGGCACCTGGCAGGTACAGCCCGGCTGGCGTCTGGCGGCGGGGTTGACCTTGCTGCGCGAACGGCTGCACTTGGTCGAGGACAGCACCGATGTCACCGGCCCGGCCGGCGCAGGCAACGATCCAGCCCATACCTGGATGATCCGTTCGATGCACGATCTTTCCAGCAAGCAGCAATTCGATCTGACCGTGCGCGGCGTTGGCGCGCTGCCTAACCCTGCGGTACCGGCTTATGTGGCCGTCGATTTCCGTTTTGGCTGGATGGTATCCCGCGATCTGGAGCTGTCGTTCGGCGCGCAGGATCTGTTCGATGCGGAACACCCGGAATTCGGCACGTCTGCCACACGCAGCGAAATCGGCCGCAACATTTATGTGAAACTGGACTGGCACCTATGAGTCGCGTCCGGACAATCTGTGCGGTGCTTTTGCTCGGCCTGGTGCTGGCTGTGCCGGTGCACGCGCAGAACATCACGGTCACCAGCGTCAAGGCCACCTATCTCTACAAATTCGGCCTCTATGTCGAGTGGCCTACCGAGGCATTTGCACAACCCGCTGCACCCCTGGTGATCGGCGTGTCCGAAACCGACAGCATCGTGCCCGATCTGCGCGCCATCACGGCGGCAGGCAATGTCAATGGCCATCCGGTTGTTGTGCGTCTGCTCAAACCCGGCGATTCGCTGCGCGGTGTCCATATCCTCTATCTGGATACGCAGAGCGAAACTGGCCGCGCTCTGCTGATGGCGGCCCAGGGCTTGCCCATTCTCACTGTGACCGATGGCGAGGTGCCGGATTGGCGCAAGGGCGCCTTGCATTTTGTGATTGAAAATGGCCGGGTGCGTTTCGAGGCGTTTCTCACAGTGGCTGCGCGCCAGCATCTGCAACTGGGGACGCAACTGATCAAGGTCGCGCTGAATGCATCGGGAGGTTCCTGATGCCGCTTAGGCGCATCCACTCTATCCGCCAGAAATTGTTTATCGGCGCCGGCCTGATCTGCGTGGTCGGCTTGCTGGTAGCGAGCACCTTGCTGGTCACTTATGAGATGCGCAGTTACCGCAGTGGCTGGGAAAACGATTTACAAACACAGGCCCGGTTGTTGGGACAGACTAGCGCACCCGCCTTGTTGTTTCACGATCAAAAATACGCCAGGGAAAATCTGGCGGCGCTGCGCTTGAAACCACTGATTGCCGCCGCCGCAATTTACGATGCACAAGGGCAGCTGTTTGCACAATATGCACACCCTTCCATCGGTGATGCCGTCCTGCCGCAACGCCCCGGCCGTGAACAGATTGAAGTCGCTGGGCAACAGATGATGCTGTTTCAACCGATCATCGAAAACAACGAACGCCTGGGTACGATTTATCTGATTGGCAACTATGAATGGCTGGGGCGTCTGAAAAATTTTCTGATGATTGTGCTGTTGGTCTCGGGCTGTGCCTTGCTGGTTTCAGCCGCATTGGTCTGGGGCTTGCAAAAATCGATCACCCAGCCGGTACTGGGCCTGGCCGAAGTGGCGCGCCGGGTGATGGAACAGCGCAACTTCAGTTTGCGTGCAGAAAAAACCACGGCTGATGAGGTGGGCTATCTGGTGGATGCCTTCAACGACATGCTGGTCGAGATCGGCCATAGCACGCAGGCCCTGGAACAGTCGAACCAGGATCTGGCGCTCGCACTGGCCGGGCGTCGCCAATTGCAGGAACGTTTTCAGCGTGTGGTCGAGTCGGCCCCCAGTGCCATGGTGATGATTGATCGCGCCGGCCTGATCGAAATGGTGAACGTTCAGGCGGAGCGGATTTTTGGGTATCAGCGCGCCGAACTGCTTGGAAAAAAAATGGAAATTCTGTTGCCGGAACGCTATCGCGCCGTACATCCGGGCCTGCGGACTTCTTTCTTTACGGATCCCGCACCGCGCGCCATGGGTGTTGGGCGCGATTTGTTTGCCCGGCGCAAGGATGGCAGCGAATTCCCCGTGGAGATTGGCCTGAATCCGATTGAAATGGAAGAGGGCTTGATGGTGTTGTCGGCGATTGTCGATATTTCAGAACGCGTCCGCAGTGCCAACCGGCTGGCCGAACATGCCCGGGAGTTGGAACGCAGCAACAAGGATCTGGACACCTTCGCCTACGTCGCCTCGCACGATTTGAAATCGCCTCTGCGCGGCATCAACCAGTTGGCCAACTGGATTGCCGAAGATATGCAGGGCAGCCTGCCGCCGCAGGTGGAGAAACATCTGCAATTGATGCGCAGCCGGATTACCCGCATGGAACGTCTGCTCGATGATCTGCTGAGCTATTCGCGCGTGGGCCGGGTGGAAAACAAGATCGGCGTGATCAACGTCGCAGATACGGTGCGGGATTTGTTTGCCCTGGCCACGCCTCCGCCCGGTTTTAAATTGCAACTGGGGGATGACCTGCCGGTGCTGACGACGCCGGTGGCGCCGTTTGAGCAAGTCGTACGCAACCTGCTGGCCAATGCCGTCAAGCATCACGACAAGCAGGAAGGCACCATCGAATTTTCTGCGCAACGCAATGGCACACGTTACCTGTTTTCAGTGCGCGATGACGGACCCGGCATTCCGCCGGAATTTCATCAACGGATTTTCAATATGTTTCAAACGCTGAAACCGCGCGATGAAAGGGAGGGTAGCGGGATGGGCCTGGCGCTTGTGAAAAAGGTGGTTGAAAACTATGGTGGCGTGGTGGTGGTCGAATCGGATGGTGTGCTCGGCACACTGTTTCGCTTCAGTTGGCTGGCGCAGTGGGATGATCAATCTATCAAAGGGGCGGTGAAATGAATGGTATTCAAGGAACCTACACTGAAGTCAGTATTCTGCTGGTCGAGGACGATGATGTCGATGCGATGGCCGTCGAACGGGCATTGCGGCAACAGAAGGTCGTCAATCCATTGCAGCGCGCACACGATGGCATCGAGGCGATGGAAATCCTGCGGCACAAGGAGGTCGGGCGGCCCTACATCATCCTGCTCGACATCAATATGCCGCGCATGAATGGACTGGAAATGCTGGCGTCATTGCGCGCCGATCCAGCGCTGAATGACAGCGTGGTGTTCATGCTGACCACGTCCAAGTCCGATGAAGATGTCACCAGTGCCTATCGCAAGCATGTGGCGGGCTACATCCTGAAACAGGAACTTGCCAACGGCTTCATGGATGTGGTCAGGCTGCTCGATAGTTACTGGCGCATCGTGCTGTTGCCCAGTTGAAACAGGTGGCTGGACATGTCCGAACGTGATGAATGGTTTGATCTGGCGCGCAAACTGGACTGGGAATTTTCCTATGTGGATGAACGCGCCGTTTTTCCCGAAGATATTTCCGGCACCCCCTGGCTGTCCCATGCTGTCTGGCAGGATTGGGACGAGCCGTACAAAACCACCTACACCGAATACGTCACCCAGCAGAGCGCCAAGGATGCGGCAGTGCATGCCGTGCGTGACGCCGTTGGTCAGGTCGAGGATTTCCAAAAACTTGATCCGGCCTGGCTCAATGCCTTGAAACTGCACGCAGCGACCTTGCCACTGGCGGAATTTGCGGCGGTGGTGGGCAATCTGCGCGCGGCCCGTTTCGGACGCGATAGTGCCTGGCGCACCACGGCCAATTTTGGCGCCCTGGATGAATTTCGTCATACCCAGATTCCGCTGCTCATCATGCATGAGCTGGTGCGCTGGGATCGTCAGTTCGACTGGACCCACAAATTCTTCCACACCAATAACTGGATCGCCATTGCGGGACGTCATCTGGCTGACGAATTACTGACAACATCCAACCCGATTGAATTTGCAGTGGCGACTAATTTTGTGTTCGAAACTGGTTTTACCAATCTTCAGTTTGTCGGTTTGTCGGCGGTGGCGCATGCGGCGGGAGATCGCATGTTCGAGACCATGGTGAAAAGCATTCAGACCGATGAGGCGCGTCATGCGCAGATCGGTCATCCGGTATTGCGCACCTTGATGCAGCACGATCCCGAATACGCGCAGGCGCTGGTCGATAAATGGTTTTGGCGCAGTTGGTTGTTCTTTGCAATCGTGACCGGCTTTGCGATGGATTACCTGACGCCGCTGCAACACCGTCGGCAATCGTTCAAGGAATTCATGGAAGAGTGGGTGCTCGACCAGTTTCAGCGCAGCCTGCTCGACATGGGATTGGAACGGCCCTGGTACTGGGATCAATTCATCGCATCGCTCGACTGGTATCACCACATGGTCTATGCCAGTGCCTATACCTATCGTGCCACCACCTGGTTCGATTTTGTGCTGCCGGGGCCGGAAGAACGCGCCTGGCTGGCGCAGAAATATCCGCAGTCCTGGCCGTCGCTGGAAGCTCGCTGGGAACGCATCGAACAACGCTGGCAACAATCCGGCCCGGGGGTTGAATGGCATTCGCATGGCGCCACGCCGGTTGGTTTTTGCAATCTGTGCCAGATCGTTCTGTGCGGCGGCACACCCTCGCACAACACTGCCGAGACCTTGATCCACGACGGACGCAAGTACATCTTCTGTTCCGAACCCTGTCTGCGGATTTTTGCCCAGGAACCGGAACGTTACACCAGTCATCAGGGTGTGGTGATGCGGATTCTCACCGGCGCGGCCCCGGCCAATCTGCTCGAACTGTTGCGCTACTTTGGTCTGGAGCAAGATATGTGGGGCAAGGATGTCCAGGGCGGTAACTACCCCTGGCTGCGTGCGGCGGAAGAAAGGAGTCAGTAGAAATGCTGGTGCCACTCTATGCCTTTTTGCAGGAAGATACCTTGGGTCTGGTCATTCTGGTGCAGGACACCGACAGCATGACCGCCGTGGCCGCCAATCTGCAGCAAGCCGCCTGCATGCGTGTGGCACCACGCCAGGGCATGCGTGTGCGCTACAACGGCAAGCTGGTGCCGCCGGAGCGCAGCGTGGCAGAGGCCGGGATGGGTGCGCTGGATCGGATTGATGTGGTGGCAGGGGAGACGTCATGAGCTTTCACAAGGCGATGCCCTTGAGCGATTTATGGTGCGGCGAGATGGCAGCGTGCAGCATCGCCGGCCGCAAGATTCTGCTGGTGCGCACCGAGCAGGGCGTGTGTGCTTTCGAGGATCGTTGTGCACATTTGGGCGTACCTCTGAGTCAGGGGTCGCTGGCCGCAGGCGTGATTACCTGTAGCGCACATCATTATCAGTATGACGTCTATAGCGGTCTAGGTATCAACCCACGCACGGTCTGTCTGAAATCATTTAACGTAAATGTCGAAGATGGCGTGGTGTATGTCGATATAGCGCCGGAGCAGCCCAATGAACCCAATTGAAAATGCTGGCTTCACCCATGTCGGGCCCGTGCTGGAAAGCAGCGAGACGGCGCGTGGCATTGTGCGCGCGATTCAATCGCTCAACCCAGAGGTGGAGATCTACGATCACGGCGCCTATCTGCGTGTGCTCGCGCCGCAACGTTGTGTGGTGACGCGTATTGCCATTGAGCGGACGCTGGGCCGGACGTTTCACTTGCCCAGCGATCTGGAATGTGTGATGCCCTCATTCAAGGGGCAGTTTTTCGTCAACGAGAGTGAGGCGAGATGGACAGCGGGAAACACATGAACGAGAAGTGCATGAACGGTCAACGCACCTACTGGCATTTATCCGATCTGGGACGCAAGCCCGAAGATTACGATATTGCGACCACGCGCCTGCTGTACTACCCGGCGCGCGGCTTCGAGGTGCGCACGCCGATTGCCCAATGGTATGAACGCTATCAGCAAGGCTGTCCCTTGCAGTTGGATGATTGGGACAGTTTTCGCGACCCGCGCGCCACCACCTATACCGCCTATACCCAAGGGCAAAAAGAGAAGGATGCCTTTGTCAGCCAGTTGCTGCACGCGACCGATCTGCCACGCCACGATCAAAGCCTGCCGTCTGTCTGGGTGGAACGGCTGGAAGATATTCTTGCGCCTTTGCGCTATCCCGTGCATGCGCTGCAAATGGTTGCGGCCTATCTGGGGAGCATGGCACCCGGCGGCCGTCTGGTGGTGACCTTCATGCTGCAATCGGCCGATGAAATTCGCCGTGTGCAATGGCTGGCACAACGCATGCGGCAGTTGCAACACAGCTATCCGGATTTCGGAGTCGACAGTAAAGCAGTCTGGCAAGAAGCGCCACACTGGCAACCCTTGCGTCGATTGATCGAACAGTTGCTCATCACCTACGACTGGGGCGAAGCCTTCGTCGCATTGAACCTGGTGCTGAAACCTGCGTTCGACGATTTGTTTTGTGCACAGCTGGCGCGTCACGCCGCTGCCAGCAACGATACGATGCTGGAAAAACTGCTGGGCTCGCTGCAGGAGGATTGCCGCTGGCATGCCCTCTGGTCGCAGGAATTTTTGCGTGTGTTGAACGCTCATGGTGCGCGCAACCAGGATTTCATCAAGACTGTCATGGAACGCTGGCAGGATCGTCTGTCTGGCGTGCTGGAACCGTTGGCTGAAAGAATGACGACACCTCTTCTCTGTACGAGTGATTATGCTGGCAACCATTAACGCGGATGACTGGCGCGCGATCGAGGCGCAATTGCGTGAAAGCGAGGAACGCTTTCGCATCATGGCCAATTGTGCGCCGGTGATGTTGTGGATGTCCGGCCTTGATGGACTGTGCAATTTTTTCAACGAAGGCTGGCTGCGCTTCAGCGGCCGCAGCATGGAACAGGAACTGGGCAATGGCTGGGCCGAAGGTGTGCATGCAGAAGATTTTCAGCGTTGCATGCACGTCTACCTGGACGCATTCGTCGCGCGCCATGATTTTTCAATGGAATATCGTTTGCGCCGTCACGATGGCGAATACCGCTGGATCCTTGATCAGGGTGCGCCGCGCTTCAGTCCTGACGGCAACTTCCAGGGTTTCATCGGTTCATGTATCGACATTACGGACCGTGTCGATGCAGCGCAGGCACTGACGACACACGCGGAAGAGTTGAGGCGCAGCAACAGCGAGCTGGAGTTGTTCGCCTATGCAGCTTCACACGATCTGAAATCACCCTTGCGCGGCATCAGCCAACTGGCACGCTGGATCGACGAAGATTTGAAAAATTCATTGACGCCGGAAGTTTCCGACCACCTGCGCTTGATGCATGGCCGGATCGCGCGCATGGAACGCATGCTGGATGATCTGCTCGCGTATTGCCGTGTCGGACAAACAGTCAGCCAGAGGGTCACGGTCGACAGCGGCGGCCTGGCCAGCGAGATTTTTGCCATGCTCGAAGCTCCACCGGGCTTCCAACTCGTACTGGAGGGCGAGTTGCCGGTCTTTGTCACATTCCAGGCGCCCTTTGAACAGGTGTTGCGAAACCTGATCGCCAACGCCATCAAGCATCATCACCGCACGTCAGGAACCGTCACAGTGTCGGCCCGGCAATCAGGTCAACTTTATATCTTTGCTGTGGCTGACGATGGCCCCGGAATTGCTCCCGAATATCAGGAACGCATCTTCACCATGTTTCAGACTTTGCATTCGCGTGATCAAGTGGAGGGCAGTGGCATCGGCTTGGCGCTGGTGCGGAAAACCTTGCAGGCACACGGTGGAACGGTGACCGTGGAATCCGATGGTGCCCACGGCACAGTATTCCGTTTCACCTGGCCGGCGAAAATGACTTGAAACTTTTTTTGTGCGGGGCGCACTAACTTTGTGCGGGAAAATTTCTTGGTTCGACTGTTTTTTTTGTCACAGAAATATACTAAATAAAAAACATAGCAGGCGGGATTGTTGCCGTTAAATCGTTATGACGGTCGAGTAGTTTTGCAGACACGGACGGTGTCCACAATGTCTGTCTATAGGGAGGATCGACATGGGTAGCATGGGTCTCGAAAACAGCGATGTCAGCATCCTGCTGGTCGATGATGATGACGTCGATGCCAAGGCCATCGAACGAGCACTGCGTAAACAGGGTACGCGCCACAGACTGGTGCGCGCGCATGATGGCGTGGAGGCGCTGGAAATTCTGCGCGCCAGCCAGATCCATCGCCCTTACCTGATTCTGCTGGATCTCAACATGCCACGCATGGGTGGGCTGGAAATGCTCACGGCGTTGCGCCAGGATCCCAAACTATCGGACAGTGTGGTCTTCGTCCTCACCACATCCGCCTCCAGGAGTGATGTTGACGCCGCTTATCGAAATCATATTGCCGGCTATATCCACAAACAGGAAGTCAGCGGCGGGTATATGGACCTGGTGAAATTGCTGGATGACTACTGGCACGTGGTGATGCTCGCGCACAAAGACGAATTTTCGGCAACCACGCCGATGCGCCTGCTCATCATTGATGATGACGAGCTGGATCGTGAGGCGGCAATTCGTGCCTTGCGCTCGTCCACACAGGAAATGGAAATCGTCGAAGCCGCAACTGCCGCACAGGGCCTGCAATATTTCGCGCAAAATCATTTTGACGCCGTACTGCTCGATTACCGCTTACCGGATCAGGATGGTTTGGAGGTGCTGTGCCGCCTGCATGAAAACCGTAATCATTCCTGCGCCATCGTCATGCTCAGCGGCATCGACGACGAAGCCTTGGCGGCGCGCTGCCTGGAAGCGGGCGCGCAGGATTTTCTGCTCAAGCAGGAACTGCATGCACGGCACCTGATGCGCGCGGTACTGCACGCCAAGCAACGCACTGAAGCCGATAGCCGTTTGCGCGAAAGTCATGATCGGCTGCGCACGCTGGCGGAAAAAGACACATTAACCGGTTTGGCCAACCGCAATGTGTTTGAAGAAAATCTGTTCCGTGCCATCCCACGGGCTTTGCGTTATGGCAGCGCGTTGGCCTTGGTGTTACTCGACCTCGATAATTTCAAACTGATCAATGATGCCTATGGCCACGACGTCGGTGACCAGCTGTTGATCGAAGTGGCAAAGCGCTTGCAAACAACGATTCGCGATGGCGACATCGTCTGCCGTCTGGGGGGAGATGAGTTTGCCGTGCTCGCGCATGAGTTCGACAACGATGGCTCGATCCAGACATTGGCGCAGCGATTGCTGAGCATACTGGCAGCGCCCATCAGCATCGGCCGGCTGGAAGTGCGCGCCACCGCCAGCATCGGCATTGCCACCTATCCTGCATCCGCAACCAACAGCGAAGATTTGCTCAAATGTGCCGATCTGGCGATGTACCGTTCCAAGCGCGAAGGGCGCAATCAAGTGCATTTTTATTCCAGCGAATTGCAGGACCAAATGCAACGGCGTGTTTTACTGGAGCAGCAATTGCGCCAGGCACTGGAACATTCCGAGTTTCGTGTGTTTTATCAACCGCAGATCAACGCCGTCAGCGGCAGGATCGATGGCGTGGAGGCCCTGATCCGCTGGCAGCATCCACAACGCGGCCTGCTGGCGCCATTTGATTTTCTCGATGTCGCCGAAGAAACCGGCCTGATCGTGCCAATGGGTACCTGGGTTTTGCAGGAGGCTTGCCGGCAATTGGAACGCTGGCACACGCAAACCGGTAACAAGGACTTGCGCATGGCCGTCAATCTGTCGGCGCAACAGCTGCGCACGTTTGATCTGATCGGATTGGTGCGCAGCGTGTTGTCCGATTTCGCCGTGCCGCCACACTGCCTCGAACTCGAAATCACCGAAGGCATGTTGATTGCCGACATTGATCACTCGGTTGCACTGTTCAAGCAGATCGGCGATCTTGGTGTGAGCATTTCTGTAGATGATTTTGGCACCGGCTATTCTTCGCCAACGTATTTGAAAATGCTGCCGATTTCAACCATCAAAATCGACCGCTCTTTCCTGAATGGCGTGCCCGCCAATCCCAAAGACTGCCGCCTGCTCAAAGCCTTGATCAGCATGGGTAAAAGTCTCGACATGCAGGTGGTGGTCGAGGGCATGGAAACCGAGGAGCAGAAAAACGCCTGTGTCGAATACGGAGTCGATACTTTGCAAGGTTTCTATTTTTCCCGGCCCGTCCCGGCGGATGAAATCTCGGTAAAAATCCTTTTACAAGCAGAGACGTCCCGTAATCCTTGACGGATGACCAGACAATTGGCGCCGACATAAAAATACTTGGTATTTCCATAAAAGGATAATAAAATATCCATAAATGGAGGTACTCAATGAGCCTTGCCTACGCTTATCCCGCCAGCCGCTTTGAACCTGCGGCGCTGGTTGATCTGAATTCGAAGCAGGAACGCGAGCGTTTATCCAAATCAGCGCTCAAGGGCTTTTTCAAACTCGCCACGACCTGGCAATTGCGTGATGAAGATGCGCGCGAGTTGCTCGGCGGACTGTCCAGCAGCGCCTTTTACGAATGGAAGAAGAATCCTGCGCGAGTGCTGGAGGTCGATCGCATCACGCGCATCTCCTACCTCGTCGGTATCTACAAGGCACTGCATATTCTCTACGGCGACACTCTGGCGGATGAGTGGATCAATCTGCCCAACAAGAACGCCATCTTCGGTGGCCGGTCGCCGCTGTCCTACATGCTCGGTGGCGGTTTGCTGGCCATGCTGACGGTGCGCAAGTTGCTGGACGCCCGGCGCGGAGGGCTGTAATTGGCGTCCAAACCTGCGGGTCGCCGCAGCAAAATAACGTCTGCGCCGCCGCTGACCTTGCTGCGCCAGTTCGACACCCTGCGTCTGATTCCTTCGCGCTTTGCCGACCAGGAAGATTCCGTCCTGAGCGCGCTGGCGGATGACAAAGACACCTTGCGTGATCTGTTCGATCTGGATAACGCTACCAATCAAAGATTGATTGGAGAGCAGGGCGGTTTGCCCGGGATCGGGGTAGACGAGCTGATTTTCGGCGTGCCAAATTTTCGCATCGTCAATGCCGCTTTTACCTATGCCCGGCCCGAAGGCAGCCGCTTCAACGATGGCGAGCGCGGCGCGTGGTACTGCTCGTTCGACGAAGCCACCGTGCTGGCCGAGATCATCTTCCACAAAACTGTGGAGTATGCCGAGATTGATCGCTTCCACGACAGCGTCAGTTATCAAGCCTTGCTGGCCGACTTCACCAGTGTTTTCCACGACCTGCGTGGCGCATCGGCCTACGCCCCCTGTCTGGATCCGCATAGTTACGTAGCGTCCCAGGCACTTGCCGCGCAACTGCTGGAAGCAGGTTCGACCGGCATTATTTTTCCCAGCGTGCGCCGTCCCGGCGGCATCAACCTGGCCTGTTTCCGGCCCGCCCTGGTCGGTCATGTTCGGCGTGCCCAGACCTATCGCCTACACTGGGAAGGCAGCCCGGAACCGCGCATCGAGTGGGCATGAAGAGACTGAAGGAGTTTGCACGACTTCACAGTTGGCCTTAAAGAACTGGCCTAAAGTAACCGATAGTAGAGCAGGGCGCGGCAACCTTGTGCTCTACACACGGGGAAGCAAAGACAATATCAAGGTGGCGGTAACGAGAAGCGATGGAACACACCCTACTTCTTGTAGACGACAATCCTGGCTTGATTCAGGTGATGGGCCGCATTTTGTCCGGGCAGGGCAAGATTCGCTTTGCCACCAACGGGCTGGTTGCCCTCCAGCTCATGCGCCAGTCGCCCCCCGATCTGGTGTTGCTGGATGCCGAGATGCCGGGCATGAACGGCTATGAAATCTGCATCGAGATGAAGGCCGATCCGCTGCTCGCCGATATTCCGGTGATTTTCGTCACCGCGCACAGTGAAATCGAATTCGAATTGAAAGTGCTGGAAATCGGTGCAGTCGATTTCATCAGCAAGCCGATCAGTGAACCGTTGCTGCTCGCACGGGTCAAGACCCAGTTGCATATCAAAAGGCTGACCGATGAACTGCGCAGAATCGCCACGGTGGATCCGCTCACCGAATTGGTCAACCGACGCAAGTTTGATCAGACGCTGGAATCCGAATGGCAGCGCAGTCTGCGCCACAGCGAACCGATCTGTCTGCTGATGATTGATGTGGATCACTTCAAATTATTCAATGATCGTTATGGCCATCCAGCGGGTGACGATTGCCTGCGCCGGGTGGCGCGGGCCTTGAGCAGCGTGACGCAACGGCCGGCCGACCTCGTGGCGCGTTGGGGCGGCGAGGAATTTGCAATTCTGTTGCCCAACACCGATCGCGCCGGCGCACAAAGCCTGGCACAGGAAGCGTTGGAGGCGGTCAGCAATCTCGCCATCCGGCACGAAGATTCAACCGTAGCCACGCATGTAACGGTGAGCCTGGGTATTGGTTGCTACGATGAAACCAGCGCATGTTGGGCGCCGCCTGTTGCGCAACCGCGTTCCGAGCCGGCAGCCAAACGCACAGCTTCGGATCTGGTGCATGCAGCCGACCAGGCCTTGTACGCTGCCAAACAGCTGGGTCGTGCGCGCGTTTGTTTCCTGGACATCAACGACGCAGACAGGCAGGAGCTGACGCGAGAGATCGCATGAATAGACAGCGGATGTTTGGCTCTATGTCATGGCCAGAGCGGATCGGAATATCGGGTGCGATCGCGTTTGTGCTGGGCCTGACGTTAGCTCTGGCTGCCGGGGCCGGGTTCTGGCAGGTGCGGAAAAATGCGAATGAAGCCCAGAATAAATTCGATGCGCTGGTCAATCGCGTGACTGCCCAGATAACGCTGCGGATGCAGCGTTATGAGTATGGCTTGAGAGGTGCGCGTGGTGTGATATTGGGTCATCGGGACCTGAGCATCAAACGTGCCGACTTTCTGCGTTACAGCAATTCGCGCGAAATCGACCGGGAATTTCCCGGCGCACGCGGTTTCGGCGTGATCTGGCGTGTGCCTGCTGAAAAGGAAGCGGATTTTGTCGCGGCGGCGCGCCGCGACGGCTGGCCGGATTTTGCGGTACGCCAGTTCGCGCCGCACGATGGAGAACGCTACATCATTCAGTATGTCGAGCCGGTCGCCCGCAATCGGGAAGAGGTGGGCCTGGACATCGCCTCTGAAACGAACCGGCGTGAAGCCGCGCAGGCGGCCATGCGCAGCGGCACGCCCACATTGACTGCGCCGATCACCTTGCCACAGGCCGCCGGTAAACCTGAGCGTTCGTTTTTGCTGCTGCTACCGGTGTATCGGCCGGGAATGGCACTGGACAGCGTCGCACAGCGTGTTGCAGCGACAGCTGGCTGGGTTTTTGCGCCTCTGGTTATTGACGAGGTGCTACAGGACAGCGACACCTTGCAGCAGGCCAGTCAGTTCATTCTGACACTGCGGGATCAGAATCGCTCTGGGGCTGGCAACTTCTATGTTTCAAGCGAAGAGGACACACACGCGGCCACCGATCCGCACCGCCGGATCGCACTGCCGATGTTCGGCCGCTTCTGGGAAGCCGATCTGTACGCCACACCGGAGTTCATCAATGCACTCAATCAAACCTCACCGCTCAGAGTGGGGCTGGCTGCAGGTCTGGTCTGGTTGCTCTGCAGTGCATTGCTGATCTTGCTGGGGCAGTTGGCACTTCGTAGCCGCCATATCAGTATTGAACAGGCGCGACGTGCCGCGATTGTGTCCGCCTCCGATGATGCGATCATTGTCGAATCGCTGGATGGCACTGTGACGGACTGGAATCATGGCGCCGAGCGTTTGTTTGGTTATTTGGCAAAAGAGGCCGTCGGCCGCCAGAGCGCCAGCCTGATGCTGCCGCCGGAGCGTGCTGGCGAGGATGCCGAACTGCGCGCAAAAGTCGCGCAGGGCGAATATGTGCATCCCTTTGAAGCCACACGGATGCATCGCGACGGCAGCCTGTTCGATGTATCAGTATCGATTACGCCGATTCATTCGGTCGATGGCATATGCATTGGTTTCGCCATCACGATGCGCGACATTCGCGATGCCAAAATCACGCAACGCAAGCTGGCTGAATTCAGTTCTCATCTCGAAACCCAGGTTGTCGAACGCACCACCAGCCTGAACAAGGCTTTGCGCGACTCGGAAGCGCTCCTGCGCACGCTGCATAAATACGCGATCATTTCAGTGACCGACGCGCAAGGCCTCATCGTCGAGGTGAATGATAATTTCTGTGCAATTTCAGGATACCGCCGCGAGGAGTTGCTGGGTCAAGGCCACAGCATTCTCAATTCCGGTTATCACAGTCTGGATTTCTGGAACAACATGTGGGACACGATCACCAGTGGTCAGCCCTGGCGCGGCGAGTTCTGCCAACGCGCCAAGGATGGTTCGCTCTACTGGGTCAACAGCATCATCGCGCCTCTGGTCGGCGAAGATGGCAAGATCCAAAAATATATTTCGATTCTCAACGACATCAGCGCCCACAAGAATTCAGAAGAGGCGCTGAGAAAAACCAACGAGCGTTTCAATCTGGCGGCCGATAGTGTCGGCCTTGGGGTGTGGGACTACGACATTGTGACTGGCGCCCTGGTCTGGGATGAACGCATGTACCGCCTCTATGACCGCAGCCGCAGCGGCGGCGATGAGGTCTATTCACTGTGGAGCAGCAGCGTTCACCCAGATGACCTGGAACGCAGCGAGCGCGAATTGCAGGCAGCGATCGAGGGTAAGCAGCACTTTGACACCGTGTTCCGCATTTGTTTGTCTGATGGTTCGGTGCGGCACTTGAAGGCGGCTGGACGAGTGATCCGGGATGAGACCGGCAAGGCCCTGCGCATGATCGGCCTCAACTACGATGTGAGCGAACGGGTGCGTGCTGAAGCCGAGCTGCGTCAAACCATGCTGCTGTTGCGTGCCGTGCTCGATTCGGCAACACAGTTTTCAATTTTTGCGGCACGGCCCGAGGGGCTGATCACGGTGTTCAACGCTGGTGCCGAAAAAATGCTCGGTTACAGCGCCAGCGAAATCGTCGATCGCGAGAATACCTTGCATTTTCATGTGGCCAGGCAGCTTCAGGAACGCGCCAAAGAACTCAGCGAACAGACGGGTCGCGAAATTTCGGCCGCCAAGGTACTGACCGCGCCGGCCATGCTGGGACAACCGCAGGAATGGCTTTACCGGCGCAAGGATGGCAGCCTGCTGCCGGTGTTGCTGGTCATCACTGCCATGTTTGGCGAGGAGGGCGAATTGCTGGGTTATGTGAACATTGCCTACGATATCAGCCAGCAAAAAGAACACGAACGCAATCTGCAACTGGCCGTCAACAAGGCCAATCAGGCCAACCGTGCCAAGAGCCAATTTCTGGCCAACATGAGCCACGAGATTCGCACACCGATGAATGCGGTCATCGGGCTGATCTATTTGATGGAACGCACGGGTCTGAATGCCGAACAGGCTGCCACCCTGTCCAAGGTCAAACTGGCGAGCAAATCGCTGCTGCACATCATCAACGATGTGCTGGATCTGAGCAAAATCGAGGCCGGCGAAATGAACCTCGAGCGGGTGCCTTTCTCGCTGCGCCAACTGCTGAAGGAACTCTCCGATCTGCTGGCCCAGCAGGCACGCGACAAGTCGATTACTTTTACGCTGGACACGCCTGCGGATTTACCCGTATTGGTTGAGGGGGATAGCGCACGGTTGCGCCAGGTACTGACCAATCTGATAAGCAATGCCATCAAGTTCACCGATCAAGGCGGTGTGCGCCTGGAAGTCGCTTTTACGGAGGTCGAGGAGGGTGTTGCACATTTGCGTTTTGTGGTGCACGACAGTGGCATCGGCATTGCACCCGCAGCCATGTCGCGCCTGTTTGCGCCGTTCGTCCAGGCCGACACCTCCACAACACGACGTTTCGGCGGCACCGGGCTGGGCCTGTCCATCGTCAAGCAATTGGTTAACCTGATGGGCGGCGAAGTAGGGGTTACCAGCACCGTAAGCGTGGGCAGCAAATTCCGGGTTGAATTGAGCTTGCCCATCTGCGCCGGGGATGCAATCGCAGCACCGGTTGAGAGTATTCCAATAGCTTCTGGACCTGGTCTGCGGGGCGTCCACATCCTGGTGGTCGATGATAGCCCCATCAATCTCGACGTCGCCCGGCGCATTCTCGAGCTCGAGGGGGCGATGGTGTGGGTGGCCAGTAATGGACAGCAGGCCGTGGATTTCATGCGCAAGCGTCCCGACATGATTGACGCGATCCTCATGGATGTACAAATGCCGGTGATGGATGGTCTGGATGCAACGCGTTATCTGCGCAATCTTTCCGGCATGAAAAACTTGCCGATCATTGCGCTGACAGCGGGCATGTCGGCCAACGAGCGACATAAAATCAAGGAAGCAGACATGACGGATGTCGTGGGGAAACCCTTTGATCCGCCCGCACTGGTCAGCTGTATTCAACGGTATGTCGAGGTAGACAACAGTATCCCCGATCTGGTCATGCCAAGACGAGCCGAAGTTCCGCCGGATTGGCCGCACATTCCTGGCATTGATGCGGAAGATGCGTCACGTCGCCTGCGCGGTGACACCACCTTGTTCAGGTCGATGTTGCGGCGCTTGTTCAAGGATTTTGAGTCTCTGAGTTACGACGAAACGCATCCAGACAACTTGATCAAATTTCTGCACAGCCTGAAGGGTAGCGCGGGCACGCTGGGCGCCTGGATGGTTCAGCAGGATGCCGACGAAGCCGAAACGGCCTGGCGCGATGGCCGCCTCGAAGATGCCAGAGACATTACCCGACGTCTGTCCGAAGAGATGCTGCAATTGAAACAAAATGCAGAAATTGCGTTTGGTGCGGCCCCCATGCAAGTTGAGGCAAAAGCACAGACCATTCCACTCAACGAGAATGAAGTGGCACAGTTGCTGGTACAGCTGCGCAATTTTGATTTTGGTGCGGTAGAAAGCTTCAATGCCTTGTCGTCACGGATTCGGGAACATCTGATTGAAGGGAGCTATACCAAACTTGCCGAACATATGGAGAACCTGCAATTTACTGAAGCCGCGGAGTTGATCGAAACCAATGTGCTTAAGGCAGCGGCATTTCGCTAACGCAGTTAAGCCATGGTTATTATTTAACATAATATACATTATGCGCATGGAAGGTAATTTGTAGGGTGTGCGGTTGCGGCCGCACATTCAACCAGCCACCAAAAAAAAATGCATCCAGATTCAAATCGCTCGCGTATAACGGACTACGGCAAGTATGCGTATCTCCGCTGAAACAATTGCGGTTGCCGGCTGTAAGGATTCCGCTGTGACAGCGACTGACTGGCACACCACGGAATCATGAGTCAGGTGTCAATTTGAAGTATGTATGTTGTCCATTCACCTTTTAGGAGATAGCAATGAAAATGAAATCTGGTATGGCAATTGCCGCTACAGCAGCCGCTTTGTTTGCTTCGTCCGGCGTGTTGGTCGCCTCGCAAGCCTATGCGGCCGATGCCGACATGAGTGTGAAGTGTTCTGGCATCAATAGCTGCAAGGGCACGTCTGAATGCAAGAGCGCAACCCATGCTTGCAAAGGCCAGAACAGCTGCAAAGGCCAGGGTTGGGTACACGCCAAGTCGGCTGAAGAATGCACCAGCAAAGGCGGTAAAGTGGTCAAGTAAGCAAGTGAAGTCCGGCCGGTGCCCGCAGGGTGTCCGGCCGGTTTTTATTTCCGAATTCAAATGGTGAACCCTTGAATCAAACGCTGACAGGTTTTGGCCTGGGCTTGCGCACCGAGCATTACCTTGATTTTGTCGAGCGCAAACCGCAAGTCGATTGGCTGGAAGTGATTTCCGAGAACTATATGGTTCCCGGAGGGAAACCGCTGCATTTCCTCGACACAATTCGGCGTGATTACCCGATGGTCATGCATGGCGTGTCGCTCTCTATCGGCAGCAGCGATCCGCTCAATATGGATTATCTGCGTGACCTCAAGGCACTGGTGCAGCGTGTGCAACCGACCTGGATTTCCGATCATTTGTGCTGGACGGGTGTGGATCACACCAATCTGCACGACCTCATGCCCCTGCCCTATACCGAAACCGCCTTGCGCCATCTGACCCAACGCATTGACCAAGTGCAGGATTTTCTGGGGCATCGCATCCTGCTGGAGAATGTATCCAGCTATGTCGCCTACCGCGCCGATGAAATGACCGAATGGGAGTTCATTGCCGAACTGGCAAAGCGTGCCGATTGCGAGTTGCTGCTGGACGTCAACAACGTCTATGTCAGCAGCGTCAATCATCGTTTCGATCCATACGTATACATCGACGCCATGCCAGGCGAGCGCGTGCGCCAGATTCATTTGGCAGGGCATGAGGATCATGGCGATTACATCATCGATACCCACGACCATCCGATTTGCGATCCGGTCTGGGATCTCTATGCCTATACCGTGCGGAAACTGGGCAATGTGCCGACCATGATCGAGCGCGATGACCACATCCCGCCGCTGGATGATTTGCTGGCCGAGTTGGCGCAGGCGCGCAACATTGCCAATGGCATCACCCTGGAAGCGGCTGCGGCATGAGCAAAAAAAATGCACTGACGCAGCAACAGCAACATTTCAGGCATGCCGTGATCGCCGAGAGCGACGCTGTCGAAATACCTCCGGCAGAATTATTTCATTCGCGCGCCGATGGCAACCCCGCCCTGCTGCATATCTACCGCCAGGCTTATCGGGCGCGGTTGTGTGAAGCGCTGCAAAGCAACTACCCGATTTTGTATCGTCTGCTGGGAGACGAACTCTTCGAGCAACTGGCGCAGAATTACATTGCCGAGCATCCTTCCCGGCAATCATCGATCCGCTGGTTTGGACATCAACTCGCCGATTTTTTGCAGCAGCGCCCTGACCCGCATTCTGACCTCTTGTCCCACCCTGCCCTGTGCGATCTGGCGCGCATGGAATGGGCCATTGGCGGTTCGTTTGATGCGGCCAATGCCCCTTTTCTCACCATCGATGCTCTGCTGGTCTTGCCCGCAGAAGCGTGGGCGGCGCTACGCTGTCAGCCACAAGCGGCTGTGCAGCTGGTGCCATTGGAGTGGGAAGTTGAAGCGACCTGGAAAGCGCTCAATATCGAGACCGAGGAGACCGAGGAACAAACCCCGGAGCCCACTCAGCGCGCACATACGCTGCTGGTCTGGCGCGCCGGCAAGAACGGTCTGGAAACCCTCTGGCGTTCACTGGAAGCTGATGAGGCCGTTTATTTGAAAGCCTTTCTATCCGGCATATCCTTCGCGCAATTATGTGAACTGATTGCTGACCAAAATAGTACGGCTCAAGCTGCGCAAACGGCAGCCAGCCTGCTCCACCGCTGGGTTCAAGACGGCCTGTTTCGGGTCTGACACAACCCGACTCACAAAGCCGTCCAGCGAGTCCCGCCCAGCCTCTGGAGGCTGGTTCGTTTACAGCTAAAGTTCCCTTTAAAAAGCGCCGTTACCCGCCCTTACAAGCCAGCCTATAGGGAGGTTGCGATGGTCGCAAAAAGGAAGATGACGGTACTGATCGTGGACGACAATGCCACGACACGATCGGTGTTGCGCATGATGGTGCATGGCGATTTTTATACGGTCGTCGGCGAAGCACCCAATGGAAAATCCGGACTGGAGCGGGTTGAGCAGCTCAAGCCGGACATTGTGTGTCTGGATGTCAGCATGCCGGATATCGACGGTCTGGAAGTGCTGCAGCAAATCAAGGCGGCCAGGCCACAAACGCTCGTGCTGATGGTGACGGCCAGCCGCGATGTGGACACCGTGAAAACAGCCATTGGCCGCGGCGCCAACGGTTTCATCATCAAGCCATTCAATGGACGTACCGTGCTCGATACCTTGAAAGCGGCTGTGGACAAGGCAGAAGAGGTCAGCGCTTCGCCCACCGGAGCCACCTGATTTTTTGCAGCCACCCACCACAATACTGTTTGGGTTTTGAATGCACGGGAATAATAAAAGCAGCTTGACGCTGCAAATTGTGTTACTGGCCGCCGCCTATTATCTGACCGCACGGCTAGGTCTTTTGCTGGCCTTCGCTGGTACCAATGCCTCACCCGTCTGGCCGCCCTGTGGTATCGCTCTAGGCGCTTTGCTGATACTGGGTTACCGTCTCTGGCCAGGTATTTTCATTGGGGCTTTCGCTGCCAACTTCGCGGTCTTTTCTGCCAATCATTTGGATGCGGGCCTGACGACGGGTGTGGCGTCATTTTGCATTGCCGCTGGCAACACGCTGGAGGCGTTGACCGCAGCCGCGCTGCTGCGTTTGCTCGTGGGCGAGCGCGGTTATTTCACGCGGCAGCTCGGTGTGTACAAATTTGTGCTGATCGTCATGGCCGCCGCCGCACTTGGCGCGAGCGGCGGCACCGCCAGTCTGATCCTCAACCATCTTGCGCCCAGCGCAGCGGCATGGCCGATATTCAGCACCTGGTGGCTGGGCGATTTTTCCGGCATGTTGATCGTCACGCCGCTGTTTCTGGCCTGGAGCAATCCTATCACCGAGCCGCCGGACCGCACCGCAACGATCAAAATGGCATCTTCATTACTGGTGCTGCTGGCATTGCTCGGACTGCTGTTTGGTCAACACTACGCGTCGCAGATCGCCAATCGCTGGCTCGCCTATCCGCTGCTGATTTGTGTTGGTTGGGCAGCATTTCAATATGGGCGGCGCGGCGTTACTTTGACCCTCACGTTACTCATGACAGCATCCGTCTTGGGCACCACACAGGGACTGGGGCCGTTTGCAACCGGCACGTTGCAGGATTCCCTGATGACGCTGGAAATATTCATTGCCTTGAGCGGTTTGGTGGGCTTGATTCTGGCGGCCGATGCCAGCGAGAAAAGGTATTTCAGCAGAAACACACCGGTGGCGCAGCGATTGCTGCCTTTGTTGCACTGGGGAGCTTTGTTCATAGGCTTGAGCGTGACGGTCGCGGCTTGGCACTTCATTTCCAGCAGTACCGAACGCGTCGCAGACGAACGTTTCGATTTTCTGGCTGAAAACGTCAAGAAGCGCATCATGGGCCAGATGAATACTTACGCCACCATGCTGTATGCGGGTCAGGGTTTGTTCAGCGCCTCCAAATCGGTCGAACGCGATGAGTGGCATGCCTTCGTCGAGCGCTTGGCCCTGGAAAAGAATTTCCCGGGTGCGCAGGGGCTTCATTATGCCCAGGCCGTGCGTCCCGGCGAGCAGGCGGCCTTGGAAAAGGCGGTGCACGCGGACGGTTATGCAGATTTTCACATCTGGCCGCCGGGGAAGCGCGATCTGTATGTGCCAGTGACCTACTTTGAACCCGCCTCGGAAAAAAATCTGCGCGCGCATGGTTACGATATGTTTTCCGAACCGAATCGCCGCGCTGCCATGCTCAGGGCACGTGACAGCGGCGACGTTGCAATCACGGACAAGCTCAATCTGATCACGGATACGGGCCAAGGCGCACAAGTGGCATTCCTGATGTTTTTGCCGGTCTACCGTAACGGCGCAGCCATTGACACGCAGACAGCACGCGCGGCGGCCCTGACAGGTTATGTGTACAGCTTGTTCCGCATGAACGATTTGATGCAGGAAATCCTGAGCGATTACTTGACGGCAATGCGGGTAGAGCTTTTCGACGGTCAGGGTGAATCGTCTGAGGCACTGATGTACGCCAGCGCAAGCCCATCTGATGTGAAGCAATCCGGGTATCCCAATGCGCTGGTCTTGCACAAACGATTCAAGGTTGCTGCCGATGGCCATGTCTGGACGCTGCGACTGATTTCGACACCAGTCTTTGAAGCGGGCATTGACCGCCAGAAATCCTTGATTGTCTTGATTGCGGGCACGTTGATCAGCCTGATGTTTTTCGGTGTCATTGGCAACCTGAGTCTGATGCGGGAAAAAGCGCAGGCATTGGCGGATGAGATGACCATCAGCCTGAAGGAAGCCAACCAGATCTTATGCCGCTCCGAAGAACGATTCCGTTTGCTGACTTCGAAAATCAAGGATTACGCCATTCTCTTGCTCGATGTGGAAGGCCGTGTGCAAAGCTGGAATGAAGGTGCACGGCACCTGACCGGTTATGCGGAAACGGAGATCGTCGGCAGTTCATTTGCACGCTTCCATACACAGGAAGATCTTGCAAGCGGCCAGCCGGAACACATGCTCAAACAAGCGCTCATCCTGGGGCACTACGAAACCTTTGGCTGGAAACTGCACAAGGACGGCTCGCGCTTCTACGCGGATACGCTGGTCAGCGCAATTCGCGATGACCAGAATGAATTGATCGGTTTTGCCCTGATCCTGCGCGATATTACGCAGGAAAAACGGGCCGAGAATGAATTGCGCACCGCCAAGGAAGAGGCCGAATCGGCCAGCCGCGCCAAGAGCGAGTTTGTGGCCAACATGAGCCATGAACTGAGAACACCGATGAATGCCGTGCTGGGTATGGCGCACCTGTTGCTGGAAACGGAACTCTCGACCGAACAAAAACAATATCTGGACATGATCCGTGCATCGGGTCAGGCGTTGATGGAAATCATGAACGATATTCTGGACTTTTCCAAGATCGAAGCGGGCCGCATGGAATTGGTGCCCATGGAATTCACGCTAGGCGAAGTACTGAGTACCACCGCCACGATCATGGCCGTGAATGGCGGCGAAAAAGATCTGGATCTCGCCATCGGGGTGGCGCCCGATGTGCCGCATAATTTGATCGGCGATGCGCTCCGCGTCCAGCAGGTTCTGGTCAACCTGACCGGCAACGCCATTAAATTTACGGCCCAGGGAGAAGTCAGTCTGTTTGTCGATCTCGTTGCGCGCCAGGGCAATACCGCCACCCTGCGTTTCCGGATCCGCGACAGCGGCATCGGCATGACCGACGAGCAGCAGAAACGCCTGTTCACTCCGTTCACGCAGGCCGATTCTTCGATGACCCGCCGGTTTGGCGGCTCGGGTCTGGGCTTGACCATCTGCAAACGCCTGCTCGATATGATGCAGGGAAGCATCGAATTGCACAGCGTGCTGGGCAAAGGAACAGAATTCATCGTCACTATCCCCTTCGAATTGGCGCAAGCGCAGGAAGAGCGTGAACCGTTTGCAGATATGCAGGATTTGCATATCTTGCTGGTTGACGACAATCTAACCAACCGCATCTACCTGTCTGAAACAATCCGCACCTGGAACTGGAAAACAGATTGCGTTGCCTCGGGCAACGAGGCGCTGGCGCATATTGCACGCGGCCAGAAATACGACGTAGTCTTGCTGGACGGGCAGTTGCAAGGCACGGGGACAGTATCGCTGATCGAAGAAATCCGCCCGGCCTTGGGAGATTCGACGATACCCATCCTCTTCATGGTCAGTGCTTTTGGCCGCGGGAAATTGCTTAAAACACCGGCCGGTGCGCAAGCCAGCGGTGTTTTGATGAAGCCGGTAACCGGCTCCAATCTGTTCAACATGCTGCACGAGCTGCACATCAGGCAACAAGGCAAAGGTAGCGCTGCTCTCGACAGCACGCCACTGCAGGCAATGAGGCGACGCCTTGAAGGGGTTCACTTGCTGCTGGTTGAAGACAATATGCTGAATCAGGTGGTGGCGAAGAGTCTGCTCGAAAAAGCCGGTGCGCGCGTCGATGTGGTGGACAATGGACAGATGGCCATCGAGCAACTGCGCTACGCGCCGGAACGTTATGACCTGGTGCTGATGGATGTGCAAATGCCCGTCATGGACGGCTTTACCGCGACTCGCCTGATTCGCGGCGCGATGGGATTGACGCTGCCCATTCTGGCCATGACGGCAGGTGTGACAGAGGCCGAGCGCATCCAATGTACCGAAGTGGGCATGGATGGTTTCATCGCCAAGCCGATCGAGCCTGTGCAAATGTTTACCCGCATCCAGCGCCATTTAAGAGAAATCAAGCGCAAGGCTGCATCGCCGTTTTCCGAAATCACTCCGGTCGCTGCCGTTCCTGCGCAGATACCGCAATCCGCAATCGACCTGACCCAACTGCTTGCCTTGATTGACGTCAATCCCGGTAATCGCGCCGTCATCATTGATCTGATTCAAATGATGGTTGAACGAGGCCTCGATCCACTCAACGCTGCGCATGCCGCATGGCAGAATGAAAAATCGGTAGACGCGGCAAAAATTTGCCATGCACTGCGTGGCGAAATCGGCAATCTGGGCGCGGTCCGCTTCGTGCAAACCATGCTGGATCTGGAACATGCGCTGCGTGACAATGCCGCCTCGGCAACACCGCCGTTGTTTGATCGCGCGGAAAAAGAATTGCGCGCCGTACTGGGTGAAGCCAGCCTCTGGTTGAAAACGCAATCGGCCGTTACTACGTAGCCGCTACCGATGCCATTCCCTTAATTTTTTTGTCCGGAATTTTCCGGGTGTGCGCGCAGATAATCTCGCAGGTAATCTGCTTCGCGCCGTTTGAGCCAGGCGGCCAGTTCAGTATCTTCAGCGCGGGCGGCGAATGCCGCCGCAGTGTAGCCAGTCTCGTTGACCAGAGTGGGATTGGCGCCATGCTCGATCAATAGCATTACATTGGCGCGCTGTCTGCCCCGCGCAGCCATCATCAAAGGCGTGGTTTTGTTGGGCGAGAGTGCGTCAACATCGGCCTTTTGTTCCAGCAGAAAGCGGCAAATTTCCGTATTGTCCATGCTGGCTGCGTAGTGCAAGGCCGTCCAGCCCGGCTGGTTGATCTGTGCGCCAAGTTTGACCAGGGTGCGCACTAGCGTTTCGCGACCTTGAATGGCGGCATACATCAACGCTGTTTCTCCATAAGGGTTTTGTTGATCAAGGTTCAGGCTGCGCTGGGTGATCAATACATCAACCACCTCCAGCGATTCGTTTTTGAGTGCCCGTATCAAGGCGGGATCACCACTGGCATCGACGGTATTCGGATCGACTCCAGCCTTGAGCAATTTCTGCAGCGTCCTTGCGTCATCCAGTTCGATCGCTTTCAAAAAATCTTCGTACGACCCCGCTCGCGTGGCCAGCGGCCAGCTGGAACAGAGGATCAGGAGCAGCGAAATTAATCTATAAATCACATTAAGTTAACTTCTTAATATATTGAATAATTTGAAGAAATTATCCGTTGTTGCCTGCGATATTTGATCGAAGCTCTGGCCGCGCAACTGCGCAATGTGTTCCGCCACATGTTTAACCCAGGCCGGCTGATTGGTCTTGCCTCGGTACGGCATGGGGGCCAGATAGGGTGAATCGGTTTCGACCAGCATGCGATCCAGCGGCACGTTTTTGGCCACCTCCTTGAGCTCCAGTGCGTTCTTGAATGTAACGATGCCGGAGAAGGAAATATAAAAACCCAGATCGAGTGCCGCCTGCGCCGTATCCCAGCTTTCGGTGAAACAATGCAGCACGCCTCCGGCTTCACCGGCATTTTCTTCCCGCATCAGGCGCAGCGTATCTTCAGCGGCGGCACGGGTGTGGATGATCAGAGGCTTGCGCGCAGCACGTGCGGCGCGGATATGGGTGCGAAAACGCGCCCGTTGCCATTCCAGGTCGCCGCTCAGGCGGTAGTAATCCAGCCCGGTTTCACCAATGCCCACTACCTTGGGATGAGCCGCCAGTTCTACCAGTTGCTCGACCGAAGGTTCGGGGGTGTCTTCGTAGTCGGGATGCACGCCGACGGTAGCGTAGAGGTTGTCGTGCGCCTCAGCCAACGCCAGCACGCCGGGAAATTCCGGCAGGGTGACGCTGATGCACAGGGCATGACTGACCTGATTTTGCCGCATATTGTCCAGCAGCGTGTTCAGGTCTTTTTTGAGTTCGGGAAAGTCCAGATGGCAGTGAGAATCGACTAGCATGCGGAATGATCGTCAATCGACACTAGATGGTATGTGTCTGACGCGCAGATTTTACAGCGGTGCCAAGCTGGTTTTCGATCAGGCGCCGCGCGTTCTCGCCCGCTTCGTCGTTCGGAAATTGCACCCCGATCCCCTGCGCCTTGCCGTTGTGCGAATTGCCCGGCGTGACCCATACGACCTTGCCGGCGACCGGAATCTTGGCCGGGTCCTCCATCAGCGTCACCAGCAAGTAGACATCGTCACCCAGGGAATAAGTCTTGTTGGTCGGCACGAACAGCCCGCCGTTTTTCAGGTAGGGCATGTAGGACGCGTACAAAGCCGCTTTTTCCTTGATGGCCAGCGACAGCATGCTGGGCCGTGCATGAGCTTTTTCATCAGTCGCCATCGGCGGTTCTCCTAAAACTTATGGGCTGCGCACCTGCAGGGCGCGTTGATATTGCAACAATAGCGCTTCCAGTTGCACCCGCGTATTGAGCGGATGACGGGCAATCGCCTGAAACTGATTCACCTGCCGCGCCAATTCCATGGTCGCGGCCAGCGGGATTTGCTGCGCTAGTTTCAGCAGCGTTTTTTCCCGCGCTGGGTAGTAGCGTACTCTGCTTGTCTGACAATACGCAATCAGATCGTAGAGCCAGCGTTGCATCCAGTCGATAACGGTCGGCAGCGGCAGTTTGTAAAGCTTTTCCGCCAGGCGCAGCGCGTCCATTTGCGCGGGTTGTGCCAGTTCGGTCAGCAATTCGCCCTGCAACTGACGCCAATCGGAGGCTTCGTTCAATGCCAGTGCCGCTAGCGGCGCCCCGCCCGCCTCGGCCAGCAAGGCCGCACCTTCCTTGACACCCTGCGCCTGCAACCAGCTGCTGGCCTGCGCCGGATCGGGGATACCCATGCTCACCTTCTGACAACGCGACAGAATGGTGGGCAACAAGCGATCCAGCCCGTCGGCAACGAGCACGAACAGCGACTGCGGCGGCGGTTCTTCCAACACTTTCAGCAAGGCATTGGCCGCATTCATGTTAAGCGCTTGCGCCGGATACAGCACGACGACGCGCAAGCCGCTGCGATGGGTGCCGATGTTGACGAAGTCGGCCAATGCACGAATTTGATCGACGCGAATTTCCTGACTAGCTTTCTTTTTGTCCTTGCCCTCTTCCGGCTCTGTATTGGTGACGTCTTCGCTCAAGGCATCGGGGCGGATGCAGCGGTAATCGGGGTGATTGCCCTGCGCAAACCAGCCGCAGGCATCGCACTGTCCGCAGGCGCCGTGTGGCGTCGGCTGTTCGCACAACAAGGATTGCGCAAAAAATTGCGCCAGCTCGGTTTTGCCGATGCCCGACTGCCCATGGAGCAAGAGTGCATGCGGCAATTGCGCGCGGCGCGCCAGCAATTGTGCGAGATCGCTTTGCAGCCAGGGATAGAGCGTCATGCGGAGTCCGCTACTGTTGCCACCAGCGCTTCCAGCTCGGCGCGAATCTGCTCGATGCTCTGGTGCGCGTCGATGACATGGATGCGCTGCGCATGCTTGCGCGCACGATCGAGATAGGCCGCGCGCACGCGGGCGAAAAAATCCTGTTGTTCGGCTTCAAAGCGGTCGGCATCGCGCGCGCCTTGGCGGCGTTGTTCTGCCGTATCCGGTGGCAGGTCGAATAGCAGCGTCAGATCAGGTTGCAATTGTGGATGTGTCCATTGCTCCAGCTGTTCCAGTTTTTCCACCGGCACGCCACGGCCGCCGGATTGATAGGCAAACGAAGCATCGCTGAAGCGATCCGAGATCACCATTTCACCGCGCGTCAGTGCCGGTTCGATGACTTGGGCGATATGTTCGCGCCGAGCAGCAAACATCAGTAGCGCTTCGGTTTCCGGGTGCATGGCCGTGCGCGTGTGCAGCAACAAGTCGCGCAATGACTCGCCCAATGGCGTGCCGCCAGGTTCGCGCGTCAGCGTGACGACATGACCACGGGCGCGCAGCGCGTCGGCAAAGGCGGCAATGTGCGTGCTCTTGCCCGCACCATCGATGCCTTCGAAGGTGATGAACTTGCCGCGTGGCGAAGTATTGATGGACATTATTTATTTGCGCTTGCGTTGATATTTGTCGACCGCACTGTTGTGTTCATCCAGTGTCGCAGAAAAAAAGCTGCTGCCATCGCCACGGCCAACAAAAAACAAATCGTCGGTCTGTGCCGGGTGCAAGGTTGCATTCAGCGCCGCCGTGCCCGGCAGAGAAATCGGGGTCGGCGGCAGGCCCGCGCGCGTATAGGTATTGTAGGGATTGTCGGTGAGTAGATCGCGCTTGCGTAGATTGCCGTCAAATTTCTGGCCCAACCCATAAATGACGGTGGGGTCGGTCTGCAGCATCATGCCTTTGCGCAGACGGTTGATGAACACAGCGGCTATGCGTGCACGATCACCCGCCACGCCTGTTTCCTTTTCCACGATCGACGCCAGGATCAAGGCGTCGTAGGCCGACTCCAGCGGCAGATCGGCGGCGCGGTTTTCCCAGGCTTGCGCCAGCTTTTCCTGCTGTATTTGATAGGCGCGTTTGAGGACGAGTGACGCCTTGCTGTACTTGGCAAAACGATACGTGTCGGGGAAGAACAAACCTTCCAGATGCGTCTCCGAAGCGCCCACCAGAGTCAACAACTCGGCATCGCTCAATTTCGAAATATCGTCTTCGAGCGCCACATTGTCCGCAATCGCCCGTCTGAGCAGATGCACATTCCAGCCCTCGAAAATCGTCAAGGTGTATTCGACAAAATCACCGCGCACCAAACGCATCAGCAGCGTAGGCAGTTGGATTCCGCTTTCAATCCGATAGCTACCCGCCTTGATCTGCCCGGCCTTGCCGGTCAGTTGGGCATACCAGGCGAATACTCTTGGATGGATGGGCACGCCTTCCTGCGCCATCAGTTTGGCAGCGGAACGCGCGGTGCTGCCCGGCGGCAGCGTAAATTCCTTGGCCGGGCCATCCCAGACCATGGGTTGGCTGATATACAGCCAGGCACCGCCAGCGGCGGCGGCAGCTAAAAACAGGAACCACAAAAATAAACGGCGCATCAACACAGGCCCTCAAACGAAGGTCTCTATAATAACCGCCTCCCTGCCACATTTCAGAAATGCGCCACCGATGAATCCCTTTGCCGCACCCTGCTGGGCCGCCACGCTTTCCGATCTAGGTTTGATGGTTGCAGACGGCACCGAGGCCATAGACTTCCTGCAAAGCCAGCTCACCAACGACCTCAAAGGCTTGCCTGCCGATCGTGCGCAACTGTCCGGCTATTGCACCGCCAAGGGCCGCCTGCTCGCCACCTTCCTTGTCTGGAAAAACGGCGACACGGTGCGTTTGCTACTCAACCATGAAATTCAACCCGCCGTGCAGAAACGGCTGGGCATGTTCATCTTGCGCGCCAAGGTGAAATTGCACGACGCGACCGCAGGCCGGGTTTTCCTCGGCATGGGCGGTGCGGCAGCGCCGGATTTTCTGGCCAAGATATTCGGCGTTTTGCCGGAGGGCGATTACGGTTTGGTGCACACAGAAATTGGCACACTAATTCGCTTGCCTGCCGTTTCAGGCACGCCGCGCTGGCTGCTGGATGTCGATCGGGATTTCGTGCAACAACACAGCGCGCAATGGCAAAGCGTCGCGCTGCCGCTGTGGTGGTGGACGCAGATTCAGGCCGGCATTCCGCAAGTCGTGGCCGCCACACAGGAAAAATTTGTTCCGCAAATGATTAACCTCGACGCCATCGGCGGCGTCAGCTTCAGCAAGGGCTGCTATCCCGGTCAGGAGATCGTCGCGCGCAGCCACTACCTGGGCAAACTCAAGCGCCGCATGGCGCTGGCCCACGTTGCTGCCGACACGCCGCTACCCGGTACCGATGTCTTTCACGACGGCCAGCCCTGCGGCGTGATCGTCAACGCCGCACCGCACTTTGCGGGCGGCTGCGATGTGTTAGTTGAATTGCCGCTGGAAATTCAGTCGCCGGGCCAGGTGCATCTGGGCAGTGCCGATGGCGCACTGCTGGAATTTCTCCCCCTGCCCTACCCGCTGCCCGCCAAATGAGTGCGGTGTTCATTTACTACAAGGCACCCGCGGCACAGGAAGCCGAAGTGCGGCAAGCCGCCACCCGCCTGCTGGCCGCCGTGCATGATGTGACCGGCATTGCGGGCGAACTGCTCAAACGCAGCGATGCACAACAAGATGGCTTGCACACCTGGATGGAAATCTATCGCCCGGTCGTGCAGCCGGACGAATTTCTGCGTGTGTTGAATGGCACTTCGGCTTGCACCGCGCTGTGCGCCTTGATCGCCGGGCCGCGCCAGTGCGAACGTTTCACCCCGGTGTAAAACGCTCAAGCTGCGTCAGCGCATCGCCGTAAAAGCAGGATGGATCACCTGACCACCACCGCATCGCTTGTCACCGCCCCCGGCCTGAAATTTTCTCAGTTGATCGGCGCGCTCAGTCATGCGCTCGACATCACCGAAGGCCAGCCGCCGGGCCACTGCGTGCGCTGTTGCTGGATCGGTATCCACATCGGCCGCGCCATCGGCCTGCCGGAAAAAGAATTGTGGGAGCTGTATTACACCCTGCTGCTGAAAGATCTCGGTTGCAGCAGCAACGCCGCGCGCATTTGCGAGCTGTACCTCACCGACGATCTCGATTTCAAACACGACTTCAAACACGTTGGAAGCAGCCTGCCGCAGGTGCTCGGTTTCGTGCTCAAGCACACGGGACTGAAAGCCGGATTGGCGGAACGCTTTCGCAGCCTGCTCACCATCATGCGCAACGGCGAAGAAATCGCCCGCGAACTGATCCAGACTCGTTGCCAGCGCGGCGCCGACATTGCTCGTCAACTGCGCTTCTCCGACGGCGTGGCCGAAGGCATCCATAGTCTCGACGAACATTGGGATGGTCATGGCAAACCGGAAGGCTTATGCGGCGCGCAAATTCCCGTCAACGCCCGCATCGCTCTGCTGGCGCAGGTGATCGACGTCTTCCACACTGCCGACGGCCCGCACGCCGCGCTCGAAGAAGCGCGCCGCCGCAGCGGCCAATGGTTCGACCCGGAACTGGTGCGCGCCTTTGAAAACATCGCCCGCGATACCCGCTTCTGGAACACCCTGACCTCGGCAGACATCCAGACCGCCGTGCTGGCACTGGAACCGGCGCAATTTGAAATCACACTCGACGAGGATTACCTCGACGACATCGCCGCCGCCTTCGGCCAGATCGTCGACACCAAGAGCCCCTACACCAGCGGCCACAGCGCGCGCGTCGCGCTCTACACCGATCTGATCGCCGAAGCGCTGGGCCTGTCGCCCAAACGCCGCCGCTGGCTCAAACGCGGCGCACTGCTGCACGACGTCGGCAAACTCGGCGTCAGCAACGCCGTGCTCGACAAACCCGGCAAGCTCGACGCAGAAGAATGGGCCGCCGTGCAACAACACGCCGCCTACACCGAAGCCATCCTGATCCGCATCGACGCCTTCAGCGAACTCGCACGCATCGCCGGCGCTCACCACGAACGCCTCGACGGCGGCGGCTACCCGCGCGGCCTCAAAGCCGATCAAATCAGCATCGAAACCCGCATCATCACCACCGCCGACATCTTCGACGCCATCACCGCCGAACGCCCCTACCGCGGCGCCATCCCCATTCCGAAAACGCTGGAAATGATGGCCGAGAACGTTGGCACCGCCATCGACCCGGATTGTTTTGAAGCGCTCAAGACAGCGCTGGCGCGCTTGCCCAGTTGATTGACCCCCGGTTTTTTCACAGACCCTTTGACAACTCGATTTATCGTAGCTACGATAAAGCATGCAAATCGAGTTCGACCCAGCCAAGAATGAGGCCAACCAGACCAAGCACGGTGTATCACTGTCCCTGGCTGCCGAACTGGATTGGGAAGCCGCGCTGGTGTGGATTGATGGCCGGTTCGATTACCGGGAAACGCGCATGATCGCGCTCGCTCCGAAAACCGGGATGCTGTACTACGTGGCGTTCGTTGACAGAGGTACAGTACGCAGGATCATCAGCCTGCGTCGTGCCAATCGTCGTGAGGTAAAACACTATGTCGAAAATTTCTAAACGCCCCGCTATTCACATGCCCACAGCAGAGGAAGACAAGGCTATTACAGCCGCGGCCAGGCGCGACCCCGAAGCACAGCCGCTCACGCCCAAGCAGTTAAAGGCCATGGTGCCCCTGCGAGCATTACGCGGACGGCCGAAATCCGAAAACAAAAAATTGCTCGTGTCCGTGCGCTACAGTCCGGAGGTCGTGGAATACTTCAAGTCCACCGGCGAAGGCTGGCAATCGCGCATGGATGGCGTGTTGCGCAAATACGTGGCGCGCCATTCGCGTGGGGCGTGAAATGGATGTGCTGCCACTCAATGTTGAACCACGGGCGCAAGCGGTGCGTTGCACAGATACGGAATTGATTGTCGAGCTCACCGATGGCAGGGTAGTCTCTACACCGCTGGTCTGGTTTCCCAGGCTCGCCAACGCCAGCCCCGATCAACGCAATCAATTGGGGCATGGGCAAGGGATTCATTGGCCTGCTGTGGATGAAGATATTTCAGTGTTGGGACTGCTGGCGGGTCATCCTTCAGTTGAATATCGAAAACCGCCTACGGTGTAGGTATGCCGGTTAGAATTGCATCGGCCCTGTGCTAGGGCTATATGACATCACTCGATTTTTAAATTCGACTCCGGTTCCCTAAAAACACAGGCCAGAGACATCAAGACCGCAAAACGTCTTGCCGATGAATGGAGTGAATGAAATGGCTGAGAAACTGACAACCTACGACCCCGCTGAAGACCTGGCTTCCGATGAGGCAATGGCAACCTTCATGGCGGAAGCGTTCGAGACCAACGATGCGGCATACATTGCGCACGCGCTGGGCGTTGTGGCCCGCGCAAAGGGAATGGCGCAAATTGCCGGAGAAACCGGACTCTCCCGCGAACAGTTGTACCGTTCCTTCAGCGAGAACGGCAACCCCACTTTGAAAACCACGCTCGCGGTAATGAAGGCGCTGGGCCTCGAGCTCACAGCCAAGGCTCATGTTTGAGAGATCGCAAATCACTCAATTTTTAAATTCGGCTCCGGTCCCCTACAAACCCACAGTGTGCGATGTCATATCAACCACGTTAGGACGCTCACATGTTTCGAAAAACACTCTTCACCGCAGCATGTACGTTGCCGTTGTTTGCGCATGCCGCGAATTTTACCGGCGCATGGCAGGCGAAGGATCATGTTTGTAAGTTCGCATGTACGACGGAAGATCCAAATCCCGACTTCGAGATCCGCATTGGGATCATCCTGATTCAACGAGGCTCGCTCATCTGTGGGCTGAGATTCCAAAATACCTTGGCAGACAAGTCAACAACGATTCCTTTGCGAGGTCTGCTGAAAGGCACCTATGTAGAACTCGAATCAGGCGAAGCCCTATACAACGACGAACCAGTCTTTCCGTTCGTGGTGGAAAATCGGACACGTCTGCTCCGCAAAGGCCACATCCTCGTCGAGGCCTCATCTACGGGAAATCAGTTCGCCAAGTATCAACCGAAGCCCTTTTCGCCCGTTGAGACTAGGCAGTACGTCGAAGCCAATAACACATACTTCGAAGCATGCTTTGCTTCTAAGTCTGACGCGAAGCCTTGAAGCGCGGTAGGCTGGAATGTAATCGCAGCCTACCTTGTTGTTTTCTCCATGCGCACATGCGCAATCCCCGCTTCTTCAAATTCCTCGCCGCTGCGGGTGAAGCCGAAGTGTTCATAGAACGCGGCGGCGCTGGTTTGGGCGTGCAGGATCAAATGATGCTGGCCGCGCGCGTGGGCTTCGAGCATCAATAGACGCAGGATGGCGCTGCCGATTTTTTGTTGACGCCATTCTTTCAGCACAGCCATGCGGCCGATGTGGCCGTCGGGGAGCAGGCGTCCCGTCGCTACCGCCTGGTTGCCCATGAAAGCGACGGCGTGCAGGCTGCGCGCATCCCATTCGTCCCATTCCATGTCCAGCGGTACCTTTTGTTCTTCGACGAAGACGGCGAGGCGGATGGCTTGGGCGTGCGCCTTAAGCGTGTCCCAAGTGCCGGTTTTCAGTGTGAACGTGGTGTGGCTCATTGCTTCCCTGATTTTTTCTCAAAGGCCTGACGCAACGCCTGGGCGGCATCGGCATGCGCCTGGCGCGCTGTCTCCAGTGCGCCGCCCATGCTGAAGAAGGCGTGCACCATGCCACGATAATTTTTCAGCGCGACGAGCACTCCGGCATGTTCAAGTTTGTGTGCGTAGGCGATGCCTTCGTCGATCAGCGGGTCGTATTCAGCCACGGCGATCCACGCGGGCGGCAGTTCGGCATGCGAATTTGCCAGCAGTGGCGCGAAACGCCAGTCGAGATTGTCGGCCGGGCTGCGCAGGTATTGTTCGAAAAACCAGAGGATGGTGGGGCGTTCGAGCAGGTAACCGTGGGCGTAGTTGTGATGCGATGGCGTGTCTTGATACGCATCGGTGCCGGGGTAGATCAAGAGTTGTAGCGCGAGTGGAATCCCGGCGTCGCGCGCCATCAACGCGACCACGGCGGACAGCGTGCCGCCGGCGCTGTCACCACCGACGGCGATGCGCTGGTCGTCGATGCCGTAGCGATGCGCGTGTTCGCGCGCCCAGGTGAGCGCGGCGAAGGCGTCATCGACGGCCGTGGGGAATTTGTATTCCGGCGCGAGGCGGTAATCGACCGACAACACCAGGCAATCGGCAGCGTTGGCCAGCATGCGGCACACGGGGTCGTAACTGGCGACGCTGCCGACGGTAAAGCCGCCGCCGTGATACCAGATCAGCAAGGGCTGCGGCGCGGCCCAATGGGTTTCGCGCGGGTGGTAAAGGCGCGCGGGAATGCTGTGCGCGCCGACGGGAATCTGCACTTCGTCGGTATGAAACACCGGCATGGGTTTGAGGTCGAGCGCGGGCGCGCCTTTCTCATGCAGCGCCCGCGCCGCTTGCGCGCCGATGTCCGGGTATTCCGGCTGGCCGGCGCGTTCGATGGCTTTGAGAATGAAGGCGAGTTGCGGGTCGAGGGGCATGAGGAATGGAAAAAGCGGAACGCTGTAATACCGAAGGCGTAAAATCATAGCGTGTTCTGTCGCCCTGGTTTGGAAATCTCCGTTGAAATCTCTTTCGCAACTCGTCACTCATAACCGCTTCGCCAGCCTGCCCCCGGTTTTCTATACCCGTTTGTCTGCCAAAGCGTTGCCCGAGCCTTATCTAGTGCATGCCAATGCCGAAGCGGCCGCGCTGATCGAGCTGGATGCGACGGAATTTTCCACGCCGCAATTTCTGGATATTTTCTCCGGCAACGTGCCGCTGCCGGGCGGCGAGACGCTGGCCAGCGTGTATTCCGGCCACCAGTTCGGTGTCTGGGCCGGCCAATTGGGCGATGGCCGCGCGCATTTGCTGGGCGAAGTTATCGGGGCCGAAGGGCTGGGCTGGGAATTGCAGTTGAAGGGATCAGGCCAGACGCCCTACTCGCGCATGGGCGATGGCCGTGCGGTGCTGCGTTCATCTATCCGCGAATATCTGTGTTCGGAAGCGATGCACGCGCTGGGTATTCCCACCACGCGCGCCTTATGCATCGTCGGCGCCGATCTGCCGGTGTTTCGCGAGACCACTGAAACCGCGGCCGTGGTGACGCGCATGTCGCCCAGCTTCATCCGCTTCGGCCACTTCGAGCATTTCTGCTACACCGATCAGCACGACGCCTTGCGCACGCTGGCCGATTTCGTCATCGACCATTACTACCCTGCCGTGCGCGACGCAGCGCAACCGTATCTGGCATTACTGCGCGAAGTCATGCAGCGCACGGCACGCTTGATCGCGCAATGGCAAGGGGTGGGCTTCATGCACGGTGTGATGAATACCGACAATATGTCCATCCTCGGCCTGACGCTGGATTACGGCCCCTACGGATTCATGGATGCCTTTGATGGCGCGCATATCTGCAACCATTCGGATACGCACGGGCGCTACGCTTATTATCGCCAGCCAGAAATTGCGCACTGGAATCTGTACGCCTTGGCGCAGGCATTGTTACCTTTGATCGAAGATACCGAGGCGGTCAAGGCGGTGCTCAATGAATTTCCCGCTCACTTCAGCGAAGCGCAGGACGAAATCTGGCGCGCCAAACTCGGCCTGCGCAGTGCGCAAGACGGTGATACGGCGCTGATGGAAGAAACGCTGCAACTGCTGCACGCCAACCATGCCGATTTCACGCTGTTTTTTCGCCATCTCGGCCAGCTCAAATTGGCCGACCCGAGTGTCGATGCGCCGGTACGTGATCTGTTCATCGACCGCGCTGCTTTCGATGCCTGGGCGGAAAAATATCACGCCCGCCTGCGCCAGGAAGACAGCTGCGATGCGGCGCGTCAGGCCGCTATGTCGGCAGTCAATCCGAAATATGTGCTGCGCAACCATCTGGTGCAAGCGGCTATCGAACGGGCACAGCAAAAAGATTTTTCCGAAATCGACAATTTATTGAAAGTTTTACGCACCCCCTACGACGAACAGCCTGAATCCGAACGCTACGCGGCACCACCGCCCGAGGGTTCGCATATCGAAGTGAGCTGTTCTTCCTGAGAGGAATCATCATGAAAAAACTGATCAAATCCGAAGCCGAATGGAAAGCGCAACTGTCGCCCATGGAATTCGAGGTGACACGCCACAAGGACACCGAGCGCGCCTTTACCGGCCGCTATTGGGACCATCACCAGAGCGGCACCTACCGTTGCGTGTGCTGCGCTACGCCGCTCTTTGCATCGGACACCAAATTCGATTCCGGCTGCGGCTGGCCGAGCTATTTCGCCGCACTGAATCCCGACCATGTGCGTGAAGAGCGCGATTCCAGCTACGGTATGGCGCGCACCGAAATTCTGTGTAATATCTGCGATGCGCATCTGGGGCATGTGTTCGAAGACGGCCCGCCACCTACCGGTTTGCGCTACTGCATCAATTCGGCTTCGCTGCAATTCGAACCGGATGCCCAATAACCCCGCTGAGAGTGCCGCATGAAATTTCTGTTTGACCTGTTTCCGGTAATCCTGTTTTTTGTCGCGTACAAGATCGCCGATATCTACACTGCGACCATGATCGCCATCATCGCCACCGTGGGGCAAATCGGCTGGGTCTGGTTCAAGCACAGGAAAATCGACGGCATGCAATGGGCCAGCCTGGGGCTCATCGTGGTGTTTGGCGGTGCCACCCTGCTGCTGCATGATGAAAACTTCATCAAGTGGAAGCCGACGGTGCTGTACTGGCTGTTTGCCGTGGTGCTTGTGGGGTCGGCCTTGCTGTTCAAGAAAAACCTGATTCGCAGCGCAATGGAGCATCAGGTACAACTGCCCGATGCCATCTGGTCGAAATTGAACTGGTCCTGGGCCGGATTTTTTGCCGTGATGGGCACCGTCAATCTTTGGGTGGCCAGGAACTTTTCTTCCGACACCTGGGTCAACTTCAAACTGTTTGGCAGCCTGGGGTTGATGCTGGTATTTGTCACCGCTCAGAGCTATCTGTTGAGCAAATACATCGACTCCGAATCGCCCGAATCATCTTCCAGCAACGAAGCCAAAGATGCCGGCCAGTCCTGATTTGCGGCAGCAGGAAATTTTTGAGCGCCTGACGCGACAATTAACACCCACCCATTTGCATCTTGAAGACGAGAGTGCGGCGCATGCCGGACACGCCGGTGCAGCGGGCGGTGCGGGGCACTACCGTCTGGTCATTGTTTCCGCAGCGTTCATCGGTTTGGCCCGCATGGCGCGCCATCGGCTGGTGTATGATGCGCTCTCCGATTTGATGCCGCAGCAGATTCATGCCCTGTCGATCAAGGCGTTCAGTCCTGATGAGACGGTTGATCCGACATCAATTTAATTATTTACATGAGGGTTTTCATGGCACGTCATTTGATTTCCACTTCCCTGATTTTTGCGGCCGCTGCTGTCCTGAGCGCGCCGGTTCTGGCGCAAAACATTGCGACCGTCAATGGCACGGCCATCCCTAAAGCGCGTCTTGAGCAGGTTGTGAGTGAACTGAAGCAGCGCGGTCAGGCTGACTCGCCCGAGCTGCGCAAAATGATTGCGCAGAAACTGATCGAACGCGAAATTCTGCTGCAGGAAGCACAACGCCGTGGCCTGGCGAAAAAGCCCGCCGTCAAGACGCAACTCGACATGGCGCGTGAAAATGTCTTGCTCCAGGCGCTGCAACAGGAAGTTTTGAAAGAGCCGGTGCCGGAAAAGGAATTGAAAGACGCTTACGAGCGCGTCAAGGGTCAGCTGGGCGACAAGGAATACCATGCGCGTCATGTGCTAGTGAAAGACGAAGCCACCGCCAAGGATCTGATTGAGCAATTGAAAAAAGGCGCCAAGATCGAGGATTTGGCCAAGCAATCGATTGAGCCAGGCGCCGACAAGAGTGGCGGCGATCTGGGTTGGGCCCGTCCGGCGCAATTCGTGGCCCCGTTCTCGGAAGCCATGACCAAGCTGGAGAAAGGCAAATTCACCGAAGCCCCGGTACAAACCGAGTTTGGCTGGCATGTGATTTATCTGGAAGATGTGCGCAGTGCGGCCGCACCTTCGTTCGATGAAATCAAGGATCAACTGGCGCAATCTCTGCAACAGGAACACGCGCAAAAAGTGCTGACTGAATTGATCGGCAAAGCCAAGGTCAACAAGTAATCTTCAGCAAGCAAAAAAGCCCCGTCAAGACGGGGCTTTTTTTATGGCTGTGGCACTTAAGGCAATAGACGCATAGAAAAATCGACCGCCCGCACATGCTTGGTCAGACCGCCAATCGAAATGCGATCCACGCCTGTTTCGGCAATCGCCCGCAGTTCCGATAACGCCACCCCACCTGACACTTCCAATTGCGCACGACCCGCGTTAATGCGCACGGCTTCGCCAATTTGTCCGAGCGAAAAATTATCCAGCAGCACCAGCGTAGCGCCCCACTCCAATGCTGCGGCGAATTGCTGCAGCGTTTCCACTTCAATTTGAATCGGCACGCCGGCATTCAAAGCACGCGCAGCATTCAACGCGGCAGTAACGCCACCGGCAGGGGCGATATGGTTTTCCTTGATCAAAATACCGTCATGCAAACCGATGCGTTGATTGGCTCCTCCGCCCACACGCACTGCATATTTCTGCGCCAGCCGCAGACCGGGAATGGTTTTTCGGGTGTCCATCACCACCGCGCGCGTGCCAGCCACCGCATCGACATAAGTGCGAGTGATACTGGCAACACCGGAGAGCGTTTGCAGGAAATTGAGCGCCGGACGTTCTGCTGTCAGCAGTGCACGCGTGTGACCCTGAAACTCACACACCACCTCATTGGCTTGCATGCGCGCGCCTTCGGCGATTTTCCAGTCGATCGTGAATGCGGAATCGAGTTGGCGGAAACAGGCTTCGAACCACGCCTGCCCGCACAGTATCGCGTCCTCACGGCAGATGACGCGGGCACGTCGCACTTGCGCTGCGGGCAGCAATTGCGCCGTCCAATCGCCACTGCCGTCGGCTTGACCGGCATCTTCGGCAATGGCCAGGCGTACATTGCGCAACACTTCTTCCCGCAGTGCTTGGTCCATCAGGCAGGCCCCATGCCTTGATGCGTTGCAGCCATATCGTGCAGTGCATTCCCGGTCGGTCGCGGCGCCCCACTTTGCGCGGCGAAATCCAGCATACGGTCGATGCTACGTCTGGCCTGTGCGCCAATGACGGGATCAACGTGAATTTCCTGATCCAGCGTTTCCAGCACGCGCGCCAGATTGGGCAAACCATTCATCGCCATCCAGGGGCAATGTGCGCAACTCTTGCAAGTGGCGCCATTGCCTGCGGTAGGCGCTTCGATGAATTCCTTGTGCGGCGACAGTGTGCGCATCTTGTGCAAAATGCCGCGATCCGTGGCGACGATGAATTCGCGCGCATCCAGTTCCTGCGAGGCCTTGATCAGTTGCGAAGTCGAACCGACCACATCAGCCAAGGCAATCACCGCGGCGCTGGACTCGGGATGCACCAGGATCTTTGCGCCGGGATGAGCTTGTTTCATCTGCGCCAGCTCAAGCGCCTTGAATTCGTCGTGCACGATACAAGCGCCCTGCCACAGCAGCATGTCCGCCCCGGTTTGTTGCTGGATGTAATGGCCCAAATGCTTGTCCGGTGCCCACAAAATTTTTTCACCACGGGCATGCAAGTGTTGGACAATTTTCAGGCCGATGCTGGAAGTCACCATCCAGTCGGCACGCGCCTTCACGGCCGCGCTAGTGTTGGCGTAGACCACCACGGTACGATCAGGATGCGCATCGCAAAAAGCCGTAAATTCATCGGCGGGGCAACCCAGATCGAGTGAGCAATTGGCTTCCAGATCGGGCATCAGCACGGTTTTTTCCGGGCTGAGTATCTTGGCGGTTTCGCCCATGAAACGCACCCCGCACACCACCAGCGTTTGGGCCGGATGATCGCGCCCGAAACGGGCCATTTCGAGCGAATCGGCGACACAGCCGCCGGTTTCTTCGGCCAGATCCTGCAAATCGGGGTGGACATAGTAGTGTGCGACCAAAACCGCATTGCGCTCTTGCAGTAACTGACGAATCCGCGCCTTCAATTGCTGACGTTCCGCAGTGCTGGGCTCGTCCGGCACGCAGGCCCAAGCCTGTTGCACGGGCGAATTTGGTCGTAAATATTCAACAGATATGGTGTGCGACATGGCGTAAAACACTATTTGGCTGCAAAGCGAATTATAGTATCGCCTGCATTACACTTCGGTGTTGCGGGTTGTTTGCTCCAGTGCAAGAGCCGATAACAATTAATCCCGCCCAGTTTTATTGAGACAAGTCCAGATGGCTGAAGAAAGATTAGGACGCTACCTGCTGCAGGATATCATCGGCCAAGGCGCCATGGGCACGGTGTACCGTGCGCATGACCCCGTACTGGACCGGATTGTCGCCATCAAAACCATCCGTCTCGATCTGAATCGCGCCGAACGTGAAGATTTTGAGCGCCGTTTTCAGCTCGAAGCGCAATCCTCTGCCAAACTCAACCACCCCGGCATTATCACGGTCTACGATGCGGGCGAAGTCAGCAACGTCGCCTATATCGCCATGGAATACCTGCAAGGCCGTGATTTGCGCGAGTTGAGCAAGGGGCACCGCCTGAACCACAAACAGGTGGCCAGCATCGCCGCACAGGTGGCCGACGCGTTGGCGTATGCGCATCAAAACGGTGTCGTCCATCGTGATGTCAAGCCCGGCAATGTCATGGTGCTGGCCAAGGGCCGCACCAAACTGATGGATTTCGGCATTGCACGTCTGCAAACCAATGAAATGACGCAGGCGGGCACGGCCCTGGGCACGCCAAAATACATGTCCCCCGAACTGGTGAGTGGACAAGAGGCCGATGGGCGTGCCGATATTTATTCGCTGGGCGTGGTGCTCTACCAAATGCTGACCGGTGTCGCCCCCTTTGAAGGTGAAACAATCAGCGCCACGATGTACCAGATCCTGCACGAACCTGCGGCTCACCCAAGCACGCTGGGCATCGAGATCAGCCCGGGGTTTTCATACATTCTGAATCGTGCGCTGGCCAAACGTCCGCAAGATCGCTATGAAACCGCCAAGGACATGGCCAATGATCTGCGCCGGGTTGAAGAACTTGACCTGGCGCCACCACGCATGCGTGTGCTCGGTTTGAGCAAGCCGGTCAAGATCACCAAACCGGCAGCCGCCGACCCCGTGGACAGCCAGAGCAGCGCGACGGTTGCCGACGAACCAACGCTCAAACAAAGAGTCGTCACCACCTTCAGACAGCCCAACACCCTGCGTTACACGGGCGTGGTGAGTCTACTGGTACTGTGTTTGCTGACATGGAATTATTTTGCCGGGCAGATGGGCACGGCCAGTACTGCTGTGACGCAAGACAACGCAGTTGTATCGGTACAGACAGCCGCAACCCCCGTACAAACAATTGAAACCGATACCAGCAAGCCCACGGCAGCCGGCAACAGCAGTGCCAAAACGTTCGCCAAACCGGTCAAACAAGAACCCGCCCTGCTGCGTCTGGCAATCACGCCCTGGGGTGAGGTCCGCGTCGATGGCGTGAGCATGGGAATTACGCCACCGACCAACCAGATTCCTCTAGAACCGGGGAAGCATCTGGTGGAAATCCGCAACGGTGGCACTCCGCCCTACACTGAAAACATTACCGTGTCGGCCGGCGAAACCCTTACAATCAAGCATCGCTTTTAACTCACTGATTGTTGGATCTGATGCGTCGTCTCCTCACACTCGTAGTGTTACTCCTTGTTTTAAGCGCCTGTCAGGCCCCCTGGCTGCACAAGGAAACCGAAACTCCCCCACCGCCCAGTACTGCGGAAGACAGCAAAGACACGCAAGCGGAAAAGTCGGTGCACATTGCACCCCAAGCGCCACCTGCAGCCGCAAAGCCGGCCCCGGTGGTAAAGCATGAGATGTCCGATCCTATACCCGCAGCCACGTCGATCAATAAAAAAGGCGGAGAAGAACAACTCCGTGAAGGCCAGCTGGCCTATGCCAACGGCGATTACGATGTCGCGGCCCGTCGCTTCGATGTGGCATTGACGCTGGGCTTGTCCAAACAGCACGATCGCCTGCTGGCCTGGAAATATCTGGCGTTCATTTCCTGCGCCAAGGATCAGCAAGCCGCTTGCCGTCATTATTTCCGCCGCATGTTGCTGGTCAATCCAAAGGCAGAGTTGAATCCGGCTGAACGCGATCATCCGCTCTGGGGGCCGGTGTTCATTGAGGTGAAACAGGAAATGCGCAGTAAAAAATAGCGCTCGACACACTTCAAAAAAGGCCGCAATCTGCGGCCTTTTTATTCTGCAACAAGTCTTTCTAGAGCACTTCGTACAAGGGCAGGGTTAGAAATTCGGTGAAATTCTCACGCGTGCTCATGTCGGAAAAAATTTCTGCGGCACGTACGTAGGTCGCGTTGTATGCGACTTCACCCACGGCGCTTTTAATGCCGGGCAATTCCTCTGCAATCAGCTGTCTGACCAATTCCACCGTTACCTTGCGGCCATCGTCCAGCGCACCTTTGGGTGAACGGATCCACTGCCACACTTGTGAGCGCGAAATTTCCGCCGTGGCGGCATCTTCCATCAAGTTATGAATCGGTACACAACCGTTACCGGCGAGCCAGGAACCAAGGTACTGGATGCCGACATTGATATTGTTGCGCAACCCGGCTTCGGTGATCGGCGCTTCCGGCTGGAAGTTGAGCAAATCGGCCGCCGTTACATTCACATCGGGACGTTGCTTGTCGATCTGGTTCTTGCGTTTGCCCAGCACTTTGGTAAATTCTTCCATCGCCAGAGGCACCAGGCCGGGATGCGCGACCCAACCGCCGTCGTAGCCATCGGCTGCATCGCGCGCCTTGTCGCTGCGCACGCCGGCCATCGCTTTTTCGTTGGCTTCCGCATCATTCTTGATCGGGATCAGTGCGCTCATGCCGCCGATGGCCGGGGCATTACGCTTGTGGCAGGTCATCAGCAATAGCAGCGCGTAGGCGCGCATGAACGGCACGGTCATGGTGATATTCTTGCGGTCGGCCAGACAGAAATTTTTATCGACCTTGAATTTCTTGATGCAGGAGAAAATGTAATCCCAGCGGCCGGCATTCAAGCCCGCGCTGTGGTCGCGCAACTCGTAGAGGATTTCATCCATCTCGAAGGCAGCCAGAATCGTTTCGATCAATACCGTGGCGCGAATCGTGCCTTGCGGCAGGCCGAGCTGCTTCTGCGTGAGCACAAAAATATCGTTCCATAAACGCGCTTCGAGATGGCTTTCCATCTTGGGCAGATAGAAGTACGGTCCGGAACCGCGCGCGAGTAATTCCTTGGCGTTGTGGAACATGAATAGCGCAAAGTCGAAAATGCCGCCAGAAACGCGCTTGCCATCGACCAACACATGCTTCTCATCCAAATGCCAACCGCGCGGCCGCACCACCAGGGTGGCGACCTTGTCGTTCAGTTGATAGCGCTTGCCACCCTGCTCCAGGCTGATGATGCGGCGAATGGCATCCATCAGGTTGATCTGGCCCTGCATCAGGTTATCCCAGTTCGGCGTGTTTGAATCCTCGAAGTCGGTCATGTAACTGTCCGCGCCGGAGTTGAGCGCGTTGATGATCATCTTGCGCTCGACCGGCCCGGTAATTTCGACCCGGCGGCATTGCAGATCCACGGGCAACGGCGCGATTTTCCAGTCGCTGTCGCGAATGGCTTTGGTTTCCGGTAGAAAATCAGGGCGCTCACCCGCATCCAGCCGGACAACGCGTGCAGCGCGCTTCTGCAAGAGGTCTTGTCGCCGATTCTCGAATTCGCGTGACAGGATGGCAACCAGTGCCAGCGCCTCTGGGGTCAGGATTTTTGCGTATTCGGGTTTGATCTCGGCATTGATCTGCATGCCTGTGGGCAGTTTGATGGCGCTCATCATCAACTCCTGTTGTTCTGGGCTCGGCAAGATGAATTTGCCGTGCCCCAGTAATAGAGGCACGGCTGGTTTTCAAGCAAACTTTAAGCGACTTTCTTCTTGGCGTCGAAGAACTGCTCGTCTTCGGTCGAGCCATGCAGCGCAGTCGTGGACGATTGGCCGCCTTCGATCACCTGTGTCACTGCGTCGAAATAACCGGTACCGACCTCGCGCTGGTGCTTGACCGCAGTGAAGCCTTTTTCAGCAGCAGCAAATTCATTCTCCTGCAATTCGACGAAGGCTTTCATCTGCTCGCGCGCGTAGCCGTAGGCCAGATTGAACATGGAATAGTTCAGGCTGTGGAAACCGGCCAGTGTGATGAACTGGAATTTATAGCCCATCGCACCCAGCTCAATCTGGAATTTCGCGATGGTCGCATCATCCAGATTTTTCTTCCAGTTGAAAGACGGCGAACAATTGTAGGCCAGCATCTTGCCGGGAAATTGTTTATGAATCGCCTCGGCAAACGCCTTGGCATAGGCGAGGTCGGGCTTGCCGGTTTCACACCAGACTAGATCGGCATACGGCGCATAGGCCAGGCCGCGCGAAATGGCTTGCTGCAAACCCGGTTTGGTGCGATAGAAACCTTCGACAGTACGTTCGCCAGTGCAGAATGGCTTGTCGTTCTCATCCACATCGCTGGTCAACAGATCAGCAGCTTCCGCATCTGTGCGCGCGACCAGGATAGTCGGTGTACCCATGACGTCCGCCGCCAGACGCGCGGCCGTCAGCTTGGCCGTCGCTTCACGGGTCGGCACCAAAACCTTGCCACCCATGTGGCCGCATTTTTTCACGGACGCGAGCTGATCCTCGAAATGCACACCCGCAGCACCGGCTTCGATCATCGATTTCATCAGTTCGAAGGCATTCAGCACGCCGCCGAAACCGGCTTCAGCATCGGCCAGGATAGGCGCGAAAAAGTCGATATCGTCTTTGCCTTCGCTCCACTGAATCTGGTCGGCACGAGCGAAGGTGTTATTGATCTTCTTGACCACTTTTGGCACCGAATCAACTGAATACAGTGACTGGTCGGGATACATTTCGCCGTTGGAGTTGGCGTCACCGGCCACCTGCCAGCCGGACAGGTAAATGGCTTTCAGTCCGGCCTTGACTTGCTGCATGGCCTGATTCCCGGTCAGTGCGCCCAGCGCATTGACGAAAGGTTCGCTGGTAATCAGCTTCCACAATTTCTCGGCACCACGTTTCGCCAAGGTGTGCTCGATTTGAATCGAGCCGCGCAAACGGATCACATCCTCTGCCGTGTATTCACGCTTTATACCTTTCCAGCGAGCGCTTTCAGCCCATTCTTTCTGCAGTTTCTGTGCATCCTGTTGACGAGTGCTCATTGCGTGCTCCCTCAAAAAAGTAATTCGCTAGTAACTCCATCTTAGCCAATGCAACCGCATAAAGACATCTATAAGACACAAGACAATAGATTTTTTATTTCAATTTAAATCAATAACTTAAAATAAATATCCCATATTAAAGAATATTTCTCTTGCAAAATTTCGCCTGGAAAGGAAATTTATTCCCGCCCCTTAATCGCATTGTGAAAAATTAAGCCCACTATACGGGAAATTTTTTGCGTCGCACCAAATATAGATGATGCATCGCATAACGACGAATTTCTTCCACGCTTGAGTCCAGAATGGCGTATAAAAACTGTCGTGCCGACCGGCATCAGCAGCAAATTGTTATTAAAGTAGATTATTCGATTATTAATTATCTACTTGAATATAAATAATTTTTATTTTTATTGATGGCGTTTAACGACACGCCACTGCAAAAGCAACACCCACAAGAAGAGAACCACAAAAGCAGCCAATGTGAGTTGCGGCAAAGTGATGCCGTGGAAGGACCATCCAATTGTGGCGCACTCACCTGAGCCGCGGAAGATGACCGAAAAGGCATCGAGCAAAGGGAAATTTTCCATCAGATAGTCATAACCCGGTCCGCAGGCCGGCACTTGATCGGCCGGCAGGCTTTGCAGCCAGACATGGCGCCCGGCCACGGCAATCCCCGCGGCGGCAGCCGCGAATTGCAGCAGTCCATAGAAATGCTGACCGAAACGGTTGGGATTGTGGATTGCGGCCAGCAGAAAGAAGGTGCCCAGTGCGATCATGGCGAAGCGTTGCAATATGCATAGTGGACAGGGTTCCTGCCCCAGTCCGTATTGCAGATAAAGCGCTACACCCATGGCCGCCACGCAAAACAATGCGCCCGCCACGTGCATTTTTCTTGCCGACATGTGCATCATTCGCCGCTCCTTGAAGTTGGAGCGGCATTATCGCAGGAACGATCAGTGCACGACGCGCGCAAAGCTGAACTGCCCATCCCGAAAGTCGACCGGGATCACATCCTGCGGACCGAACTTGCCTTCGAGGATCAGTTTTGCCACCGGGTTTTCGATCTGCTGCTGGATTGCACGCTTGAGCGGGCGGGCACCAAATACGGGGTCGAAGCCAACTTTGGCAATTTCCGTCAACGCGGCTTCGCTCACATCCAGGCGCATTTCCTTGGCGGCCAGACGTTGTTCCAATCCGCGCATCTGAATGCGCGCAATGGACTTGATATGCGCGGCGTCGAGCGCGTGGAAGACGACGATTTCATCGATACGGTTGATGAACTCGGGCCGGAAATGCTGCTTCACTTCCCCCATCACCGCTTCCTTGATCAGACCATAGTCCTGCCCCACCATGCGCTGAATTTCGTGCGCGCCGAGGTTGGAAGTCATCACCACCACCGTGTTCTTGAAATCGACGACGTGGCCCTGGCCATCGGTCAGGCGGCCGTCGTCAAGCACCTGCAGCAGCACGCCGAAGACATCGGGATGCGCTTTTTCCACCTCGTCGAGCAGGATCACGCTATAGGGTTTGCGCCGCACTGCTTCGGTGAGATAGCCGCCCTCTTCATAGCCGACATAGCCGGGTGGCGCGCCAATCAAGCGGGCGACGCTGTGTTTTTCCATGAACTCGCTCATGTCGACGCGAATCAAGTGCTCTTCGCTATCAAACAGAAAGCTGGCCAGCGTTTTGCACAGCTCGGTTTTTCCGACCCCGGTCGGGCCGAGAAACAGGAAAGAGCCATAGGGCTTGTTGGGATCGGACAAACCAGCACGCGAACGACGAATTGCATCGGATACCAGCCGCACGGCCTCATCCTGACCAATCACGCGTTCATGTAGTTTGTCTTCCATCTTCAAGAGCTTTTCGCGTTCCCCTTGCATCATCTTGGCAACGGGAATGCCAGTGGCCCGACTGACCACCTCGGCGATTTCTTCCGCGCCCACTTGGGTACGCAGCAGACGATGCTTGTCCGTTTTGGCTGCCCCCGCGTCGGCAGTTTTGAGCCGCGCCTCAAGCTCGGGCAACTTGCCGTATTGCAGTTCGGAAACCTTTTGCCATTCGCCCTTGCGTTTCAACTCATCGATCTGCACCCTGGCTTTTTCGATTTCTTCCTTGATCGCTTGCGTACCTTGCACGCTGGCCTTTTCGGCTTTCCAGATTTCTTCCAGATCGGCGTATTCGCGTTCCAGTCGGGCGATTTCTTCCTCGATCAGACCGAAACGCTTTTTCGAGCCTTCATCTTTTTCCTTGCGCACCGCTTCGCGCTCGATCTTGAGCTGGATTAAGCGGCGTTCGAGTTTGTCCATCGCTTCCGGTTTGGAATCGATTTCCATCTTGATGCGCGCCGCCGCTTCATCGATCAGATCGATGGCCTTGTCGGGCAGGAAACGGTCGGTGATATAGCGGTGTGAAAGTTCTGCCGCTGCAACGATGGCCGGGTCGGTGATGTCGACGCCGTGGTGCAGTTCATAACGCTCCTGCAAGCCGCGCAGAATCGCGATCGTCGATTCGACGCTCGGCTCGCCCACCAGCACTTTCTGGAAGCGGCGTTCCAGCGCGGCATCTTTTTCGATGTATTTTCGATATTCGTCCAGCGTTGTAGCGCCGATACAATGCAGCTCGCCACGCGCCAGCGCGGGTTTGAGCATGTTGCCAGCATCGATGGCGCCCTCAGCCTTGCCGGCGCCGACCATGGTATGCAGCTCGTCGATGAAGACGATGGTCTGCCCTTCGTCGAGCGCAATTTCCTTGAGCACCGCTTTCAGACGTTCCTCAAACTCGCCGCGGTATTTCGCACCGGCCAGCAAGCCCGCCATATCGAGCACCAGCACGCGTTTGTTCTTCAGTGTTTCCGGCACTTCGCCATGGATGATGCGTTGCGCCAGTCCTTCGACAATCGCAGTCTTGCCCACGCCCGGTTCGCCGATCAGCACCGGGTTGTTCTTGGTGCGACGTTGCAGAATCTGGATCGCGCGGCGGATTTCATCATCGCGTCCGATCACGGGATCCAGCTTGCCTTGGCGCGCACGTTCAGTGAGATCGATGCAGTACTTCTTCAACGCTTCGCGCTGGCCCTCGCCTTCCTGCGAATCGACCTTCTGTCCGCCACGCACCGCATCCACTGCCGCTTCCAGCGCCTTGCGGGTCAGCCCGGCTTCGCGCGCAACGCGGCCTGCTGCGCCTTTATCCTCGGCCACCGCGAGTAGAAACATCTCACTGGCGATGTATTGATCGCCGCGCTTCTGCGCTTCCTTGTCGCTTTGATTGAGCAGGCCGAGCAGGTCACGGCCGATCTGTATCTGGCCATCGGTGCCGCTCACCTGCGGCAGGCCGTCGATCACGCCGTCGAGCGCCTGCAGCAGGCGCGGAACATTGGCGCCCGCATGGGCCAGGAGAGATTTGGCGCCACCCTCCTGCTGTTGCAGCAGGGCTTGCAGCAGATGCGCCGGTTCGATGAATTGATTGTCGTGCCCGGCCGCGATACTTTGCGCGTCGGCAATGGCTTCCTGAAATTTTGTCGTTAGTTTGTCGATCCGCATGCTTGCCTCACATAAATGGTAAGGCAGATATAGGGCCGAATAATCAGGAGTTCAAGCCCTACACGACGTATTGTTGATTTAACGCAATCATGATCGCTACACGCGGAAGCGCGCCATCATGGCCTGCAAGTGTTGCGACATGGTGTCCAGAGTTCCAGCCGAAGCGGCAATCTGGTGTACGACAACGCTGTTTGCTGCGGACATGCGTGCAATTTTTTCAACATTCTGCGCAATCTGCGTTGAGGCATCGGTATGTTCGTGAATGGCCAATGTCATTTCTTCCATCTCATGCAATACCTGACGGGAACCCGAACCGATTTGCTCAATCAGCGTGGCGGCCGTGTTGGCAACCTCCACGCCGTTTTCAGTCTGACGCTGCCAGCCACTGACACGGTCGCTGACCGCCTGCGAATCGTTTTCGATTTGCGTCAGCACCCCGCCGATCTGCGCCGTCGATTCCTGGGTACGCTCGGCCAGACGGCGCACTTCGTCGGCCACCACGGCAAAACCCTTCCCGGATTCGCCCGCACGCGCTGCTTCGATGGCGGCATTCAGCGACAGCAGATTGGTCTGATTGGAAATGTCCTGAATCGTTGCCAGCACGGTGGCAATATCTGCCGAGCGTTGTGTCAGAGAAGTCATCAGCGTCGCCACTTCCTGAGTGGCATTGGCAACGGTTGAAATTTCATTGGCCGTCGAAACCACGGCACCTTGACCCTGATTTGACAACTCACCGGCGCTCTTCGAGAGTTCCAGCACCCCCTGTGTGCGATTGGCGATTAACGTTAGACCGGTCGTGATTTCTTCAACCGTGGAAGCGGTCGAAGTCGTCGCCGCATTCTGTTCATCGACCGATTTTGCCAGACTGCTACTGGCGGACGACAGTTGCGCGGACTGGCTGGAAACGTTTCTCGCTTCTGCCGTCACCTCCTGCACCAGCATGCGCATGCCGGAACCAATCTCATTCATGCTCTGGGCAATGTCAGCCAATTCATCCTGGCCGATGACATCAATCGACTTTGTATAGTTACCCGCCGCATAAGCGGAAGCGACCTCGATCATGTTCTCTGTTGACCACGCGATAGAACAATAAACAGCCCAACCCAATAACCCCAAAACCGTCAATGCCAGCAAGGTGGCCAGACCGATGAGATTGCGTTTCAAGATGGTCTGTTGCACACGTTGCTGCAGCAGCAGAGACAGGCGTTGTTGACCGGCATCGATCAACTTGATACTGGTCGCTATGGGGGCTGACGCCAGCTTGAAGAATTCCTTGGGATCGGCGGCCGCATCCTTGCCCACAATTTTTGATTGCAGTGCTTCATGCAGGGCGAGATTTTCTTGCTTGAACTGCTCCAGCAGTGGCTTGGCTACATCAATCGTGGCGGAACTTTCGTTCCAGGTCAGTTCCCAATCGTCCTGGGCACGCGCGGACAAGGCTCTTGCCGCTCCAAAATCTTCCATGATTTTGGTGACAGCACTTGCTTCAAACTCACCAGTGGCAAGCATTTTTGCTCCAGCGCCGCGAGCACGGCCAAAATTTTCCGTGGCAGGCAGCAGGTTCAACACAACACTATCCATCAGGAAATAACTCTCGGGCACCGGATCGCGTTGCAAGCCGGATTTTTCGGCAACCGTGCGATTGGCTTGTAGCAGTTGGCCAATCCATTCCGTATGCATGGCAAATCGTTCGGCGCGTTTGCCGCTATCGGGCGCGGCGGTCTTGATTGAGTTCCAGGCTTGTTGCACGCTCTCAATCAAACCAGATGACAAATAACGATAGCGATGTGTCACGGCAATGTCTTGCACAGTCTTCCATGCTGTATCGAATGCCTGTGCCTTTTCCCGAATTAATTGCTCCTGCGTCGTATCCCCTTCTCGCATCGAAGCTGACAAACCGCGAAACTGCTGGGCCGCCACAATGGCATCACGTAAAGGCAGGACGTAGGAAGAACCTTCGAGCTCACTGCGATCCATCACGAGTTCATTTTGCAGGTGTGACAAATTCATCAGCGCAAGCCAGCCAATCAATACCGTGACGGCGGTGCCAACCAGTAGAAATTTGGCATTGAAACGAAAACGTGCAGTAAGGGAAATAAGGGGGTTCAGCAGGCTGTCAGACATGGGTATGCTCCTTGGACTCAGGGCAATTACGGCACAAAGTTGCAGTTTGTTTAACCGTTTGGGGCGTCTTCAATGCGAGATCTGGATGACATTTGTGGTCGTCCAATCGCAAACAAATTCAAGAGGATAGAAAGTGTGCCGATATAAGACCTTTTTCCTCCATAGCGTATTCCACCCCATCACCGCCGCGTGGTGCTTACTTGCCTAAAAAAATGGACCAAGCACTATCGTCAGAAATATCCGCCGCCCACGAAGACAATCAGGTCAACGAGCATTTCTTCAATCGTCTGACCAACCTGTCGGAAACGCACGATGTCAAAGCCTCGGACGACATCTATGCGGTCAATGGCATGAAGCTGGTCGCCAAGGGCACCAGAATCAGCAGCCGCCTGCAAGAGCGTTTGTATGAACACAAGCTGTTCCAGCCATTGGAGAAGAACGTCGAGGTTGAAGATGGCATCGAGGGAAAGAAACTCGCCGAGGAGGCTACGCGCTTGCTTGACAGCAGCGCACCGTTACGTGCACTGGGTGGATGGGAAACTAGCCGTCAATCACCGGTCGAGATCCTCGGCGGGCTGCAGTTGGTACCGTCACTGAAAACGCTGCTTTCCGTTTACGTTTCCAAAAGCCCTGATGCGATTACGCATATTACCCAGGTCGCCTTGATCGCGATGGGTCTCCGGCACAAGATGAATGCCGACCAATTGACGTTTGCCTCATTTGCCTACGCCAGCCTGTTCCACGACATCGGGGAGATGTATATCGACCCACACATTTTGAGCCGCGGCAGTCAATCCATCAGCCCGGCCGAATGGCGGCAACTGTCGGCCCATCCAATCATAGGCCAGACTGTGCTGAAGAAACTGAATGGCCTGTCCATGGAGATCTGCAACATGATTGCAGAGCATCACGAACGCTTGAATGGGTTTGGCTACCCATTGTTCAAACAGAATATCGATCGCAACAGCCAGATTCTGGGCGTTGCCGAAATGGTGAGCGGGTTGATACATAAACATCAGTATCCACTGCGGCATGCCGAGCTGGCATTGAAAATCGTGATTGGCGAATATTCGACTGCAGTGATCGACCAGATCGCCAAGGCCCGCGCGCAGGCCGACCAGGATAGTCAACCGGTGCAGCCACTCGACCCAGGAACTGATCTCGATCAGAAGATGGAAGCGCTTTTTGCGCAACTGGCCCGCATCCTGAAAGCCCAGGATGAGATTGATCGCCACATGAATTCCCTTTCGATGCCGGCACAGAAATTACTGCGGGAAACCTACCTGCGGATCGGTTCGATTCAGCGTGCTTTTTCAAATACCGGGCTCGACTGCATCGCCGATAGCACGGGGCTGTCAGTGCCGGGTAGCAAAGATGAAATGCTGGTGCGCTTCGAGGCCAAGCTCGCGGTTGATGAAATTCTGTGGCGCCTGCGGGAATTGGGGCGCGACATGTCACTGCGCAGTCTGAAATTTTCCGAAATCGAAATAGAGCAGTTGCAACTGTTGCATGAGGCGCTCGTTGGAAAGGCATAAGCCGTTTCCCTGGTGCGCGCCTTCACGCCCTACGAACTAGTCAGCAACCTTCTTTGTGGTGCCCCAGGCATCAGCTGCCTGAGTATCACTCTGCCGCGCAGCGACCCAGCGTTCTCCCGTCGCCGTGTGTTCTTTCTTCCAGAACGGCGCCCGCGTCTTGAGAAAATCCATGATGAAACTGCAGGCCGTCAAGGCAGCTTCGCGATGACGGCTGGTGACGGCCACCAGTACGATCTGGTCTTGCGGTTGCAGTGTGCCGATGCGGTGGATGATGAGGGCATCGAAAATGTCCCAGCGCTGTTTGGCCTGAACGATCAGATCGTCGAGCACTTTTTCGGTCATGCCGGGGTAGTGTTCCAGCGTCAGGGTCTGGACACTGCTGCCCTCGTTCATGTCGCGGGCAATGCCGACAAAACTGGCCACTGCACCGATCTGCGGATTACCCGCACGCAATGCGGCGATTTCTCGGCTCAGATCAAAATCTTCGCATTGCACCCGCACGGGCATGTCAGCCTCCGGTGACCGGCGGGAAAAAGGCGACTTCGCAGCCGGATTGCAGGGGCGTATCCCAATCGCAAATTTCCTGATTGACGGCAGCACGAATTGCGCTGGTCGCCGCCAACGCGCTGGCCCAAGGCTGACCGCGCGACACATACCAGTCGCGCAATTGCGCCAGCGTCGAGACTTCCTGCGGCAGTGATACCTGTTCCTGTGCCACACCCACGGCTTCGCGCGCACCCGCAAAAAATAAAACATTGATATCCATGGTGTTCATGATAGTTCCGCGAAAGAATGATAGCTAACCCAATCACCGCGGCAGATTGCCTGCCCCGGCGGGTTGTTCACCAGACCGTCGGCCCAGCTGGTCGAAGTCAGCACGCCGGATTTCTGGTTGGGAAACAGATCGAGCCCGCCCTGAGCATTGCGCCGTACGCGCAGATATTCGCGGCGCTGGTCGGGCCGGGGCCAATCGAAATCGGCGCGCAGTTGCAGGGTCGAGGGCAACACGTCCGCCCTGCCCTGACGGCGCAAGATAAATGGCCGCGCAAAAATCAGAAACGTCACCAGACTGGAGACCGGATTGCCGGGCAAGCCGATGATCGGCGTGCTGCCTTGCACTTGATTGACCTGAGCGTGATTGACTTGACCAAACGCCAACGGCTTGCCAGGTTTGACGGCGATGCTCCACAAGGCCAATGAACCTTCCGCATCTACCGCCGCCTTGACATGATCTTCTTCACCGACCGACACTCCGCCGGAGGTGAGAATCAAGTCGCTGTTCAACGCCGCCTGCCGCAGCGCGGCGCGTGTGGCGGGCAGGTTATCCGGCACGATGCCCAGATCGTTGACGACACAACCCAGTTGCTGCAAGACATTGATCAACACAAAACGGTTGGAGTTGTAGATGGCGCCGGGTTTGAGCGGCTGGCCGGGCAGCGTCAATTCGTCGCCGGTAAAAAACACCGCGACACGCAGGCGCGGAAACACCGTCAGTTGGGCCGCGCCGACCGAAGCCGCCAATCCGCATTCTTGCGGACGCAAATAACAACCGCTCTGCAAAATGGTGCTACCCGCTGCGATGTCTTCACCAGCGCGACGAACATGCTGCCCCGGCTTGGGTAACTGATTGATGATGACTGTATCGCCTTCCGCGCTGCAATCTTCCTGCATCAGAATGGCATCGGCGCCTTGCGGCACCGGCGCACCGGTAAAGATGCGCGCCGCGGTGTCCGCCTGCAGTACCGCCCCCACCTGCCCGGCAGCGATGCGCTGGCTGATTGGCAAGCGCGCACCCAGCGCAGACACATCGGCTACGCGCACGGCATAACCATCCATGGCGGAATTGGCCAGCGGTGGCACGTCGATGGCGGCTGTCAACGGTTGCGCCAGCACGCGGCCACAAGCCTGCAGAGTGTCGACTGATTCGGTGCCTGTCAGCGGCGTAGCGGCGGATAAGAGTTGTTCCAGGGCTTGTTCGACGGTCAACATGCCGTCACAACCCCGTCTGGCCAACAATGAAATCCTTGACCTGTTGCGCGCTGGCATCCATCACGGCAAAACGCTGCGGCAAGGTTTCAAGATTTTCAAACCCGGCGGGCCGCGGCGGTTCGCGGCCAATGGCTTGGGAAATCGTCTCGGCAAATTTGGCCGGCAAAGCGGTTTCCAAGACGATCATTGGCACCTGTGGATCGCGCTGCTCCAATGCGACCTTCATGCCGTCGGCGGTGTGGGTGTCGATCATCACGCCATAACGCTGATACACATCGCGGATCGTGTTCAAGCGGTTGGCATGCGTGCTCTTGCCGGATTGAAAACCATACAGCGTTTTGACGCGCGCGAAATTCGGATGCAGCGATAGATCAAAGCTGCCCTCACGCTCAACCTTTTGCCACAGCTCGCGTACCGCCTTGGCATCCTGGTCGAGCACGTCGTAAATGAAGCGTTCGAAGTTGGACGCCTTGGAAATATCCATCGACGGGCTGGACGTGTGATAGGTCTCGGACGACGCGCGCGCGCGATAGACGCCGGTCTTGAAGAATTCATCAAGCACATCGTTTTCATTGGTCGCCACCACCAGATGTGCGATCGGCAGACCCATTTGCTTGGCGATATGTCCGGCCAGCACATTGCCGAAATTGCCGGAGGGCACGGTGAATGAAACGCGCTGATCGTTGTTTTTCGTTGCGGCGAAATAACCCTTGAAGTAGTACACCACCTGCGCCGTCACGCGCGCCCAGTTGATCGAATTGACGGTGCCGATCTTCTGCCGCTTCTTGAATTCCAGATCGTTCGATACCGCCTTGACGATGTCCTGACATTCGTCGAACACGCCGCGCACGGCGATGTTGAAAATATTCGGATCCTGCAGTGAAAACATTTGCGCAGTCTGGAACGGACTCATTTTCTGGTGCGGCGACAGCATGAACACGCGCACGCCGTGTTTGCCGCGCATCGCGTATTCGGCGGCCGAGCCGGTATCGCCGCTGGTGGCGCCGAGAATGTTCAGCTCCGCACCCTGCTTGTCCAGCACATACTCGAACAGATTGCCCAGCAACTGCATCGCCACATCCTTGAATGCCAGCGTCGGGCCGTTGGATAGTTCGAGAATATGCAGACCGGGTTCCAGCGTTTTCAGCGGCGTAATGTCGTCGCTGCGGAAAGTTTCCCTGGTATAGGTCTTGGCAATCAGCGCACGCAAATGGTCGGCTGGAATATCGGTGGCGAAACGGCTGAGAATTTCAAACGCCAGTTGCGGATACGACATGCCGCGCATCTGCTGCTGCTGTTCGGCATCGAAACGCGGATACGACTCAGGCATCGCCAAGCCGCCATCGGTCGCCAAACCGCCGAGCAGAATTTGCGAAAACGACAATGGCGCCATGCCGCCACGGGTGCTTACATATTTCATCGGCTCTTCTTAATTCAGTTGTTCCATGCGGATGCGCGTCACTTTGGACAGTACCGTGCTCAGCTTGCCAATCGCGGCCATCGCGGCATTGATGTTCTTTTCCTGCGCCTGATGCGTGAGGATGATGATGTCGGTTTGCGCTTCGCCTTCGGCCGGTTCTTTCTGGATCATGGCGTCGATGGAGATATTGCCGTCGGCCAGGATGCGTGTGATATCGGCCAGCACGCCCGGCTGATCCGCCACGCGCATGCGCAGATAGTATGAGCTGATGACGGCGTCGATCGGCAGAATCGGCGTGTCGGCCAGCGAACCCGGCTGGAACGCCAGGTGCGGCACACGATGGCCCGGATCGGCGGTGTGCAGGCGCGTCACGTCGACCAGATCGGCGACCACGGCAGATGCGGTCGGCTCGGCCCCCGCGCCCGCGCCGTAATACAGCGTCGCGCCGACGGCATCGCCTTTCACCAGCACCGCATTCATCACGCCTTCCACATTGGCGATCAGACGCTGTGCAGGAATCAGCGTTGGGTGCACACGCAATTCGATGCCCGCCTCGGTGCGTTTGGCGATACCCAGCAGCTTGATGCGATAACCCAGTTGTTCAGCGTAGCGAATGTCTTCCGCCGTCAGTTGCGAAATGCCTTCGGTATAGGCTTTGTCGAATTGAATCGGCACACCGAAAGCGATCGATGCCAGCAGCGTAAGCTTGTGCGCGGCATCGATACCTTCGATATCGAAAGTCGGATCGGCTTCAGCGTAGCCCAGCCGCTGTGCTTCCTTCAGCACGTCGCCGAACGCCAGCCCCTTGCTGCGCATTTCGGACAGGATGAAGTTGCTGGTGCCGTTGATGATGCCGGCAATCCATTGAATCCGATTGGCGGTCAGCCCTTCGCGCAGCGCCTTGATGATGGGAATGCCGCCCGCCACCGCTGCTTCGAACGCCACCATCACGCCCTTGGCATGCGCAGCGGCAAAGATCTCGTTGCCATGCGTCGCCAGCAATGCCTTGTTGGCGGTGACGACATGTTTGCCGTTGGCAATCGCCTTCAGCACCAGTTCCTTGGCGATCGTGTAGCCACCGATCAGCTCGATCACGATATCGATGTCGGGATGGCTCACCACCAGGTTGGCATCGTTCACCACCTCGCACGCGCCATTGGTAATGCTGCGCGCACGCTCCATATCGCGATCCGCAACCATCGCGATTTCAATACCGCGCCCGGCGCGGCGCATGATTTCTTCCTGATTGCGCTGCAAGACCTTGAACGTCCCGCCGCCGACGGTACCGATCCCCAACAGACCGACTTTGATTGATTTCATGAACATTTCCAGACAAATGACAGAGGGTGCAAACGCACCCTCGAATAGACAAGCCGTATTTTACCTAAACGTGAACCAACAGGCCCTAAGCAGCGCGGCGGCGATAGCCATCGAGAAAGCGCGCAATGCGTCCCACCGCATCGCCCAGATCGTCCAGATTGGGCAGGAATGCGAGGCGGAAATGATCGGGATGCGGCCAGTTGAAGCCTGTGCCCTGCACCACCAACACTTTTTCTGCTTCCAGCAACTCCAGCGTAAATTGCTGATCATTCTTGATCGGATACATCTGGGGATCGAGACGCGGAAACAGATACAACGCCGCCTTGGGCTTGATGCAACTGACGCCGGGAATCTGGGTCATCAGTTCCCAGGCCAGATCGCGCTGCTTGCACAGACGCCCACTGGGCGCGACCAAATCGTTGATGCTTTGATAGCCGCCCAGCGCGGTCTGAATGGCGAACTGGCCCGGCACGTTGGCACACAGACGCATCGACGCGAGGATGCCCAGGCCATCGATGTAGTCACGCGCATGGCGTTTGTCGCCCGACACGACCATCCAGCCCGCACGATAGCCGCAGGCGCGATAATTCTTTGACAGACCGTTGACGGTGACGAACAGCAAATCGTCGGCCAGCGAGGCGATCGAGGTGTGCGTATTGCCGTCGTAGAGCATCTTGTCGTAGATCTCGTCGGCGAACACGATCAACTGGTGCTGGCGCGCGATCTCGATGATTTCCAGCAGCACGCTGTCCGGATACAGCGCGCCGGTGGGGTTGTTGGGGTTGATGATGACGATGGCCCGTGTGCGGTCGGTGATCTTGCGCTTGATGTCGTCGATGGCGGGCATCCAATCGGCTTGCTCATCACACAGATAATGGCGCGGCGTGCCACCCGACAAACTGACCGCCGCCGTGTACAGCGGGTAATCGGGCGCGGGCAGCAGCACTTCGTCGCCATTGTTGAGCAGCGCCTGCATCGCCATCACGATCAGCTCGGAGGCGCCATTGCCGATGAAAATATCGTCAACCTGCACCCCGGCAATTTTCTTTTCCTGGGTGTAGTGCATGATCGCCTTGCGCGGCGCAAACATGCCCAGCGACTCGGTATAGCCGGAAGCATTGATCATGTTCCGCATCACATCCTGACGCACCTCGTCCGGCGCATCGAAACCGAACGGCGCGAGATTGCCGATGTTCAACTTGATGATGCGGTGCCCCTCCTCTTCCATCTGCCGCGCTCGCGCCATGACCGGGCCGCGGATGTCGTAGCAGACGTTGTCGAGCTTGTTGGATTTGAGGATGGGTTGCACGGTAGTTCAGCCAATCGAGTCAGAAAGTGGAATCTCGTATTTTGCCCATTACCGCGCTTGCCCGCAAACGATTTGCATCAGCTACGATGCCGCCCATGAAACTGCATGCTTCCAACCTCTCACACCTGAACACCGTCACCGCCTTGGCCGCTGAATATGTCGATATCAATCGCGTGCGCTACGGCCACTCCATCATCGTCGCGCCGGAGGGCCCGGTGCAATCCTGGCCAGTCAGCGATTTTGCGCAATTGAGCGCAGACGACTTTGCCAATTTGTTGCCCCTGCAACCGGAAATTGTGCTGCTGGGCACCGGCAGCACGCAGCGCTTCGTCCACCCGCGCCTGACGCAGGCGCTGCAACAGCAGCGCATCGGCGTCGAAAGCATGGATACCGCTGCGGCTTGTCGCACATACAATATACTGATGGCCGAGGGGAGAAAGGTGGTTGCTGCCCTCATCATTGACCAGCGACTTAACCAACGACTTGGCACAGTTTATCGTGCCTAGTCGGGTGGCTATGCAGAGCATTGGCGCACGTCTTGAGGGCGCCTAGTCGAATGGCCATGCAACGCACTGAATCCACAACAAAAATCTAGGAGAGGCCATGTCAGAAATCGTCGGCAAGTCTGTTCCCGAATTCAAGGCTGCCTGCACCGGCGCACCTTTCGTGCTGTCCGCCCTGCGCGGCAAAGCCGTGGTGCTGTATTTCTACCCCAAGGATGACACGCCCGGCTGCACCAGCGAAGGCGCGGACTTCCGCGACCAGTACGCGCAATTTCAGTCGGCCAATACGGAAATTTTCGGCATCTCGCGCGACGGCCTGAAATCGCACCAGAAGTTCAAGGACAAGATGGCGTTCCCGTTTCAGTTGATTGCCGACGAGGATGAATCGGTCTGCCAACTGTTTAATGTCATCAAGATGAAAAACATGTATGGCAAACAGGTACGCGGCATCGAGCGCAGCACATTTGTGATCGATGCCCAAGGTGTGCTAAAAAGAGAGTGGCGCGGGGTGAAAGTGCCCGGCCATGTTGCTGAGGTATTGGAGTTCGTACGATCAATCACCTAAAACAAGTTTCAAGTTGTTCAGCAAAGCCGTTGGCGTGGCGGGGGTTCCCTTCTGCGATGCCTGCGGCTTTTTTGTTTGATCCGGGTTGTCTGTTCCAGAAAACATAAAGGTTCGCACCATGCCACTTCCCAAGATTCCTACCAAGCCTGCCGCCATCCTTGATTTTTCACGTTCGCAACCTGCCCCCGCCAAGCCCAAGTCGCCCAAGGCCAATACCGCTGCACAATCTGCGCCGATGAAAACCGTACCCATGACCGATACGTTGCCGCTGACCAGGGACACCAGCCCCGCACCTCAGCGCACGCCGCGCCCCGCCGCCATGGCGGAGAAGCGCCCGGAAAGATCACCGCGCTCGCGCAACGAACCCGCCAAGCTGTTCGTGCTTGACACCAATGTGCTGATGCATGACCCAACGTCGCTGTTCCGCTTTGCCGAGCACGACGTCTATCTGCCCATGATGACGCTGGAAGAACTGGACAACCACAAGAAAGGCATGTCCGAAGTCTCGCGCAATGCACGCCAGGTCAGCCGCTCGCTGGATCAATTGATTGCCGATATCGGCGACCATATCGAGCAAGGCATTGCCCTCGCCAAGCTGGGCAATATCGATGCCGGCGGTCGGCTGTTCCTGCAAACGCAGATGATGAACAGCGCCCTGCCCAGTGGTCTGCCGGTCGGCAAGGCGGACAACCAGATTCTCGGCGTCGTGCGCGCATTGCAGGATCTCTATCCCCAGCGCGAAGTGGTGCTGGTGTCGAAAGACATCAACATGCGCATCAAGGCGCGCGCGCTGGGCTTGCCCGCCGAGGATTATTTCAACGATCAGGTCCTGGAAGACAGCGACCTGCTCTACACCGGCCTGCTGCAACTGCCGGAAAATTTCTGGGAAGAACACGACAAGGGCATGGAGTCCTGGCAACACGGCGGTCACACCTATTACCGTGTCACCGGGCCGCTCTGCTCCAGTCTGCTGATCAACCAGTTTGTCTATCTCGAAGCCGGGATTCCGTTCTACGCTCAGGTGCAGGAAGTGGTTGGCAAGACGGCGGTGCTGCGCACGCTGCGCGATCACAACCATGGCAAGAATGCGGTCTGGGGCATCACTGCGCGCAACCGCGAACAAAATTTTGCGCTCAACCTCTTGATGAATCCCGATTGCGATTTCGTCACCCTGCTCGGTCAGGCTGGCACCGGCAAGACATTGCTGACGCTGGCCGCAGGACTGTCGCAAGTGCTGGAGACCAAGCAGTACAGCGAGATCATCATGACCCGCGTCACCGTGCCGGTGGGTGAAGACATCGGTTTCCTGCCCGGCACCGAGGAAGAAAAAATGACGCCGTGGATGGGCGCACTGGAAGACAACCTCGACGTCCTGCATAACCATGACGAAAGCGCCGGCGAATGGGGCCGTGCGGCAACGCAGGATTTGATCCGTTCGCGCATCAAGGTCAAGTCGCTCAACTTCATGCGCGGCCGCACCTTCCTCAACAAATTCCTCATCATCGACGAAGCGCAAAACCTCACGCCCAAACAGATGAAAACCCTCATCACCCGCGCTGGTCCCGGCACCAAGGTGGTCTGCCTGGGCAACATCGCGCAGATCGACACGCCCTACCTGACCGAAGGCTCGTCCGGTTTGACCTATGTGGTGGATCGTTTCAAAGGTTGGCAGCACAGCGGTCACGTCACCCTGCAACGCGGTGAGCGTTCGCGGCTGGCGGATTATGCGGCGGATGTGCTGTGACGGACGTCAGGTCAGCAAAGCAACCGCTGCGGAAAAAGTAAAGAAGGAAAGCGCCGTCGAAGCCAGCGTGATCTGCGCGATGCGGCCGCTGTCGGCGCCGTATCTTTCGGCCAGCATGGGCACGCTGCTGGCGCTGGGCAGCGCTGCAACCAGCACCATGACCGTGAAGCTGTAGCGATCCAGCGGCACGCCCAGCCAGATCGCGCCACTGCCCAAAGCAAACACAATCAGCGGACTCAGGATCAGCTTGGCCAGCGTAATCGGCAATGCTGCCAGCAATCCATGATGGATGGGTGCATTGGCTTGCGCGCGTGCGAGGATGGCGCCGATCGTAAACAGCGCTGTCGGCGAAGCGGCATCGGCGAGCAGGTTGATGGTTTGCAGCACGGGCTTGCTGAAGGTCAGACCTGTGGCCGAGGATAAGCCGCCGAGCAGGATCGCCCAGGGCAAGGGATTGGCTGCGACACCTTGCAAGGCATGCTTCAGCGCACGCTGCACGCTGTGCTGGCCGGAGCTGCCGACGCGCGACAGCGCGATGCCGATGGTGCTGCTGAAAACCAGATCAACCGTGATTGCGACGATGGCTGGAATAGCGGCACGATGTTCGCCCAGCAGCGCCAGCAACAGGGGCACACCCATGAAGGCGGAGTTGGAGAAAGTCACCGCCAGTGCCGTGAATGCAGCGTTGTTCCAATCCCGCCGCCGCAGCAATTCTACGGTCATCACCCCAGTGATGATGACCACCGCACTGGCCGCAAACACACCCGCAATCGCCGGATTGAGCAACTGCGCCAACGGTGTGTTGGAACCGAAGCGGTACAACATGCAGGGAAACGCAAAGTACAGCACGAAAGTGTTCAGGCCGGGAATCGCCGCCTTGGGTAACAGTCCGCTGCGCGTCGCAAGGTAACCACACAGCACGAGGGCAAAGAAGGGAAAGGTGACGGCGAGAATGTTCAGCACGGCAAGGACGCGCAGTGATTGTATGTGACGGGATCAGTAATCGGCGCCGCCAGAGTAGCTACCGCCGCCGGTGAAGTTTTCGAACTTGGTGTATTGCCCCAGGAAAGTCAGGCGGACTGCGCCGATCGGGCCGTTCCGCTGTTTGCCGATGATGATTTCGGCCGTGCCCTTGTCTTGCGAATCAGGGTTGTACACTTCATCGCGATAGATGAAGATAATCACATCGGCATCCTGTTCGATGGCGCCGGATTCGCGCAGGTCGGACATCACCGGACGTTTGTTGGGGCGCTGTTCGAGCGAACGGTTGAGCTGTGACAGGGCAATCACCGGACAATGCAATTCTTTCGCCAGTGATTTCAGCGAACGTGAAATCTCGGAAATTTCCGTGGCGCGGTTTTCGCCGCCGCTGGCAGAGTTGGCCGACATCAGCTGCAAATAATCGACGATGATCAAACCGAGCTTGCCGCACTGACGCGACAGGCGCCGCGCGCGCGCGCGCAACTCCATCGAATTGAGTGCGGGCGTTTCGTCGATGTACAGCTGCGCATCCTGCATTTTCTGAATCGCATGTGTCAGGCGTGGCCAATCCTCATCCTGCAAGCGTCCCGTGCGCACGCGCTGCTGATCCAGGCGGCCGACCGAACCGAGCATCCGCGTGGCGAGCTGCGTGCCGCCCATCTCCATCGAAAACACCGCCACCGGCAAGCCCTGATCGATGGCAACGTGTTCAGCCATGTTCAAGCTGAACGCCGTTTTCCCCATCGATGGGCGACCGGCCACAATCACCAGATCACCCTCTTGCAAACCCGAGGTCATGCGATCGAGGTCGGTAAAGCCGGTCGGCACGCCAGTCACATCGCTCTGGTTGTCGCGGTGATAGAGCTCGTCGATGCGCTCCACGACCTGCGTGAGCAGCTTGGGCAATTCCTGAAAACCCTGGCCGCCGCGCGCGCCGTCTTCGGCGATCTGGAACACCTTGGATTCGGCTTCGTCGAGAATCTGCTTGGTTTCCCGGCCCTGCGGGTTGAGCGCGGTAGTGGCGATATCGTCGGCCACCGTCACCAGTTTGCGCAGCACGGAACGATCGCGCACGATTTCCGCATAGCGGCGGATGTTGGCGGCCGACGGCGTGTTTTGCGCCACGGCGTTGAGGTAAGACAAGCCGCCCGCCTCTTCCGCCTTGGCGGTGTTTTGCAGCGACTCGAACACCGTCACCACATCGGCCGGTTTGCCGGCAGCGACGAGACGCGCAATGTGTTGGAAGATCAGCCGGTGGTCGTAGCGGTAGAAGTCGCTTTCCGCGATCAAATCGCCAATCTTGTCCCAGGCACTGTTATCCAGCAGCAGCCCGCCCAGCACCGATTGCTCGGCTTCGACCGAGTGCGGCGGCGTGCGCAAGGCATCAAGTTGGGGATCGGGATTTGGATGATTCACGGGGCGATTCTACCGTACAGAAAGTGTTGCTCATGCAAGCCTTTGTTTACTTGGATATGTCACGTGCACACACGACACGCCCATGCAATGAGCAATAAAAAAGGCCGGTTACCCGGCCTTTTTTTACATCAGGACAACGGCTTAGGCAGCTTCGCCCAACACCGAGATCGTGATTTCCACCACCACATCGGTATGCAAAGCCACCGAGACGGAATGATCGCCCGTCATTTTCAGCGGGCCTTGCGGCATGCGGATCTGGCTCTTCTCAACCTTCACGCCTTGCTTGCCCAGCGCTTCGGAAATATCGAAGTTGCCTACGGAACCGAACAGACGGCCATCGACACCGGCCTTGGAGCTGATCTGCACGGTCAGACCGGACAGTTTCTCGCCTTCGGCTTGCGCGGCGGCCAGTTTTTCGGCTTGTGCTTTTTCCAGTTCGGCGCGGCGGGCTTCGAAGTCCTTGATGGCAGCTTCGGTGGCGCGTTTGGCCATTTTTTGCGGAATCAGGAAGTTGCGCGCATAACCGTCTTTCACGCGCACGACGTCACCCAGTTGACCCAGGTTAATGACTTTTTCCAACATAATGATTTGCATTGTGATCTCCTATTCGTGCCGCTGGATTAATGGTTATCGCAGTACGGCACCAGCGCCAGATAGCGCGCGCGCTTGATCGCGGTATCGACCTGACGTTGATAAATCGCCTTGGTACCAGTCAAACGGGCCGGAATGATCTTGCCGTTTTCCTGAATGAAATCCTTCAGCGTATCCAGATCCTTGTAATCCACTTGCGCGACGTTGCCGACCGTGAAACGGCAGAAACGTTTGCGCTTGAACAGCGGGTTCTGTGCGGGGCGTTTTTGAAACTTCCCTTTTCCTTTGGCGTTGCGAGTAAAGGCCATGTCAATTTCCTTCCAATTTCTGCTTAGTCATCTGCTCAGTTTTCAGTTCAGATTCACCGAGCAGTTCAATATGCGTAATGTGTAAAACCAGTGTTCGACTGTTGCGCGACTTGCGGTTCAGGAATCCTGTCACGCGGCACGCTTGGTTCAGGGGAATCGCTAATGCTGCATCCGCCTGCTCCGCTGCCGCCACGGCAGTAATTTCAAAACCGGTTTCGCGTGGCTGCCCCGCTTCCGTTTGCGCCGACTGGTGTTGCAGTTTCCCGCTTACCATAGGCACCCCGGCCGGGGTATAGCGCAACGCGTCGCGCTCGATCCACACAGCGTTCAACGAAACCAGGTTGCTCACTGTAGGAAGGGTTCAGTCAACCTCAGGCAGCGGCTGCTTCCTGTGGCGGCTTGCGGGATTCTTCGCGCTGCACTTCCTTCATGATCGGCGAAGGCGTGGTTTCCGCTTTCTTCATGCGCATCGTCAGATGACGCAACACCGCATCGTTGAATTTGAATGCATGCTCAAGCTCTTCCAGCACGTCGCCGGAACACTCGATGTTCAGCAGCACGTAATGCGCCTTGTGCAGTTTTTGAATCGGATAAGCCAGTTGACGACGGCCCCAGTCTTCCAGACGATGGATCTTCCCGCTCTTGGCTTCAATCATGCCTTTGTAGCGCTCGATCATCGCCGGAACCTGTTCGCTCTGGTCCGGATGGACGATGAATACAACTTCATAGTGACGCATAAAATCTCCTTATGGATAAACAGCAAATAAGCCACCCGAGCGTCAACGCGGTGTGGCAAGGACGAAAAGCACGCGATTATAGTGATTTCAAGGACTTAGCGCAAGGCTCGCCTGCATTGGATGTCAGGCAAGAAACTGAGCGGCCTGGTGCTTTTGGGGCCCAACGTTTGACATGAGGGGCGGCCGGAGGCAAGCGCAGCTTGCCGGAAGACGTCCCCTCAATGGAAGGGTTATGCCACAACGAGATGATGCGTCGAGCACAGACGCGGGGTCAGTTCGCGCGTTTGGTAGGTAATTGCTCGATCCGAAGCTGCCCATTTTCCTGCTTCAACCTGAACGTGACCTTGATGTACTCCGAAGACAGCACGCTTGGTTGGTCGTACCCAATGAAGTCTCCCCGCATGTTGTAGTCTTTGCCGGTCTGCAGTGCGCTTGGCGGTACGGTCAACACAGTGCCTTCGATAAGCTGCCCATAGATCAGCGGTGTCTGAGGGTTGTACCCCGCCATTTCCGCAACCTTGAGCCCTTTCGTCTTGCTGTCAATTTGCCAGATGACCGTACCACCAATCACTTCGTACACATAAATCCTATCGATGGCGTAGTGTCGGTAGCGCTGCAATGATCGCGGTGCCTCGAACCGCACTGAGTCGCCGTGCATACGCACTACGGGCACGGCGCTGGAAGGGAAATCCTCTGACGGGGGCGAAGGGCAGATTATGGCGTCGCCGCACCGAGCGCAACCCGTCAACGAAGCGAGACATAGGACGACGAGAGCTACTTGCAAGTGCGATGTGAGTGCCATGAGGTTGCTTGGGGCATAACGTGATGTAACAACATCGTTTGTCCAATAATCCCGAGCGCTTGTCGTATAACCCGGCAAAAAAAACATATAAGACTTTGATTTAATTTATTTGGCAGATTATCAGAGGGATAAAAATGCTGATAAAAACGACATCGCACACGGTGCCCGAATTACTTCACCAAGTACGCAACGGATTAAACAATACCTGTTCTTTCGTGGCAAGCGTCATCCGCGCGAGACAAATCCTGTCGGCTTAATTTTGGCGTCCAGCACCTTGCCCTTGCGCGCACGTTTGCCCAGATAGGGTTGCAGTTCACGGCCGGAGAGTTCGAGCACTTGTTCCTTGCCACCGCGGCCGGTGCCTGCAATCTGAAGACCTTGAGGCGTGACGGCGGCGATGCCGAGCAGGGTTTCTTTCGGGTCGAGCTCCATCAGGATGACGCCGCGGCCGCCGCCGCGCAGTTCCTTGATTTCTTCGAGACTGATAATGAGCAGGCGGCCTTTGGCGGAGAGGCAGGCGAGGCGTGCGGTTTTTTCTTCCAGCACGGCGGGACGCAGCGGTTGGTCTTCGGCTTCGAGGGCGATGAATTGCTTGCCGGCCTTGATGCGCGAAATCATGTCGCCCAGTTGGCAGACGAAGCCGTTGCCGAGCGCGGTGGCAATCGCCAGTCGCGTGTCGGCACTGCCGGCGACCATGTGCAGCATGCGGCTACCGTCTTCGAGGTCGATCAGGGTGGTGAGTGGCACGCCGTCGCCGCGCGCGCCGGGCAGGCTGGTGACGGGGATGGAATAGCTGCGGCCGTTGCTGGCGAGGGCGATGACGTGATCGACGGTGCGGCATTCGTAAATGCCATAGAGCGCATCGCCTGCTTTGAAGCTGTAATTCGCTTCGTGGCCGTGACCCTGACGCGCGCGCACCCAGCCGCGTTCGGAGATGATGACGGTCACGGGTTCGTCGATGACCTTGGTTTCGAGCACAGTTTTTTGCGCGGCTTCGATCAAGGTGCGACGTTTGTCACCGTAAGTTTTTTCATCGGCCTCGATTTCCTTGATCACCTGCTTCTGCATCGCCTTGGGGTTAGTCAACAGATCTTCCAGCGTGCCTTTCTCAGTGCGTAGTTCGGCCAACTCCTGTTCGATCTTGATGCTTTCCATCCGCGCCAATTGGCGCAGGCGAATTTCCAGGATGTCTTCGGCCTGACGATCCGTCAGCTTGAAGCTGCGGATCAAATCGGGCTTCGGCTCATCGCTTTCGCGAATCACCTTGATCACCTTGTCGATGTTCAGATAAACAATCAGCCGCCCTTCCAGAATATGAATGCGGTCATCGACCTTGCCCAGCCGGTGCTGGCAACGGCGCGTGACTGTGGCGAAGCGGAAGCCGATCCATTCATACAAAATCTCGCCCAGGGGTTTTTGTTTCGGCTTGCCGTCGCTGCCGATCATCACCAGGTTGACTGACACCGAACTTTCCAGACTGGTGTGCGCCAGCAGCGTGTTGATGAATTCGTCCTGATCAATGTTCTTTGTTTTCGGTTCGAATACCAGGCGCACTGCGGCATCGCGCCCGGCTTCGTCGCGCACGCGATCGAGCAGCGCCAGCATTTGCTGCTTGAGTTGCTGTTGTTCCGCAGTCAAAGATTTCTTGCCGGTTTTGACCTTGGGGTTGGTCAGCTCTTCGATTTCTTCCAGCACTTTTTGCGCCGACACATTGGGTGGCAATTCGGTCACGACCAGTTGCCATTGACCGCGCGCCATATCCTCGATCTTCCAGCGCGCACGCGTTTTCAGACTGCCACGGCCGGTGGCATAAATTTCGGCGATGTCTTCGGTCGCAGAAATGATTTGCGCGCCACCGGGAAAATCCGGCCCGGCAATATGTTCCATCAACCCCGCCACGGTAATGTTGGGTTTGCGAATCATCGCCACCGCGGCGCGCGCGACTTCGCCCAGATTGTGCGGCGGAATTTCGGTGGCCATGCCGACTGCGATGCCCGATGCGCCGTTGAGCAAGACCATCGGCAGCCGCGCAGGCAGGAGTTTGGGTTCGGTGGTGGAGCCGTCGTAGTTGGGTTGAAAGTCCACCGTGCCCTGATCGATTTCATCGAGCAGCAAGCGCGCGATCGGCGTCAGCCGTGCTTCGGTATAACGCATTGCGGCCGCGCCATCACCATCGCGCGAGCCGAAGTTGCCCTGCCCATCCACCAGCGGATAGCGCAGCGAGAAATCCTGCGCCATGCGCACCATCGCATCGTAGGCGGCCTGATCGCCGTGCGGGTGAAACTTGCCCAGCACATCGCCGACCACGCGCGCACTCTTGACCGGCTTGGCACTGGCGCCCAGGCCCATCTCGTTCATGGCATGCAGAATGCGCCGCTGCACTGGTTTCTGGCCGTCGCAGACATCGGGCAATGCACGCCCTTTCACCACACTGATGGCGTAATCGAGATAGGCACGTTCCGCATAATCGCCCAGTGTCAATTGATCGCCGCTATTGCCGCCGGAAAAATCGAGGTCCAGTGTTTCGCTCATGGAAGTTGGTGTTAATGCTGTTGTTGAAAGGTGGACTGTGCCAGGCAAAGATCAGCCCAGGACTTGGCCTTGTCGGTGGGCGTGCGTAAAAGGTAGGCGGGATGGTACGTCACGATCACCGGAATCGCACTGTCTTCAGGATGAGCGCGATAGTGATGCACCTTGCCGCGCAGATTGGCAATCGACGCGTCGCTATTCAGCAGCGTTTGTGCGGCGAAGCGGCCCATGACGACGATCAGCTTCGGTTGCAGCAACGCTACCTGACGTTGCAGGTAGGGCGCGCACTGGGCAACTTCGGACGGCTCTGGATTGCGGTTGTTCGGCGGGCGGCATTTGAGCACGTTGGCAATATAGACATTCTGACCACGCGCCAAGCCGACGGCCTTGAGCATATTGTCGAGCAGACGGCCGGCCTGACCGACGAAAGGTTCGCCGCGCGCATCTTCTTCCGCGCCCGGTGCTTCACCGATCAGCAACCAATCGGCGTGCTGGTCACCAACGCCGAATACGGTTTGCGTGCGCGTTTTGCACAAACCACAGGCGGTGCAGGATGACACGGTCTGTTCCAGCGTGTCCCAATCCATCTGGTCGATCCCGGATGCTGCTGCCGCTGATGTTTTTTCTGCCGCCGGTGCTGCTGCAATTTCATCCGCACCACCCTCCTCCGCTTGAGCGTGCCGCAACACCCACACCGGGCCGATGCCCATGGCCTGCAAACGTGCGCGTTGTTCTGCCGAGATACTCATAAGGGCCGCTCCATCACCAGCGCATCTTCGCGCGCACCGGCATGCGCCGGGTAATACCCTTTGCGCACGGCAATCTGATTGAAACCGAAACGCTGGTACAGCTCCGCCGCGCGCGGATTGCTGGGCCGCACTTCAAGGTACATGCGCTCCATGTGTGCCGCTTTCGCGCTGTCGAGCATGTGCTGGATCAGGTGTGAGCCATAGCCGCGTCCCTGATGCTGGCGCGCCACCGACACGTTCAAGAGATGCGCCTCATCGACCGCCAGCATGAGTACACTGTAGCCCAGCAAAATGTGGTTCGGGTCGATCAACACGGTGGCGCGGTAACCCGCGTTGATTGAGTCGCTGAAATTTCCCGCCGTCCAGGGAAATTCATACAACAGACTTTCAATCGCGGCAACTTTCGGCACATCGATCAAACGCATCGGCTGCAGGTTCAGTTCCGATAACGACCAGGTGCGCGGTGTGGACCATTCCGCACTCATTTCTGCACTCATAAGCGTTGCCCCGCTTCGCGTTCTGCCGTGGTCAGGGCAATGCGCTGCCGCACATACAGCGGGTGCGCCAGTTCGGCGCTGACCGCCAGCCCGGCCGCCCAATGCACCAACGCGCGTTGCAAAATCTGCCGCGCATCGGGGTATACATCCGCAATGATTTTTTGCGCATGCCCCCTACCCCAATCGGACAGCACAGGGAAAATTTTCCAGGCATTACCGATCAGCGTGATGAAGTTTTGCGCAGCCATTTGATCGAGCAAAGCTTCCGGCTTCAATACCTGCGCGGCTCGCACACATTCGATGACGCCGTCCGGTGACACCGCATAGTGCGCGGCATATACCTCGCCCATGCGCGCATCCACGGCACACAACACCTGGCCTGAGCCCACCTGCGCCAAGGCTTCCAGACTGGGGATCGGTAACACGGGAATCCGCTGCGCAAAAGCCAGGCCCTGCACTACACCGCAGGCAATGCGCAAGCCGGTGAAGGAACCCGGCCCGGCGCCGAAAGCAATTGCATCGAGATCGGCCAAAGTCATGTTGGCTTGGCTCAGCACATCGCGCACCATCGGCAGCAGCATTTCGGAATGCTGTTGACCGGCATGGGCCGATACGTGCCAGATTTGATTTGCGCAATGCACGGCGACCGAGCACAGCTCAGTCGCGGTTTCAATCGCAAGAAGAGAAGGAGAAGCGTGATGGACAGGCATAGGCCCGTCATTTTATGGGAAAGCTGAACCTATTGTTCAGGAACGCAAAAATGGCAGCGGCGAAAAATTGCCCTGCAATACATTGGTCGCGGGAATGCCCCACCACTGATTCAGCACGGTGCTGTACAGACTGCGAAAATCCACGGCATAGGCGAGGTTGCCACTGCCATCGAGCCGATCCAGTATGGGCGGCTGACCATAGAGACCGCCACGCACACGGCCACCGGTGACGAAGTGCGGGGCGACTGTGCCATGGTCAGTGCCATTGCTCATGTTTTCTTTCGGGCGGCGACCGAATTCGGCATAGGTCATGATCAGCGTGCTGTCCCAGGCATTCAGTTCCTGCAGTGCGGCTTTGAGCGCCACCATGCCTTCGCTCAACTGCCGTAGCAGGTTGGCATGGGTGCCGGGCTGGTTCTGGTGCGTATCGAAACCGCTCAGGGTGAGCCGCATTGCCGCCACATGACAGCTGCGCATGCGTTGAGTTTGCGTATCGAAGCCTGCCGCGAGCACGTGCATGGCCGTCTTCACCGTTGCGCCAAATCCGCTTGGCGGAAATTCGGTTTTGAAATCGTACTGTCCTGTCATCTGCGTGGCGGCATGAACAATATCGTTTTCGGTTTCCAGCACGTGTGTCAGTGCCGCGTTGCCACTGATTTGACGCGGCGCGGCCAGATGCGCCTGTTGCACGAAACGTTCGGTATCGGCAATCGCCACCGTGCGGGCACCACCCAGCAACGGCCCCATTTCCGCACTGCCGATCACCGCACCGGCAGCCGCGAACTGTTGCGGCACCGGGCGTGCTTCAAAGGCGCGCCCCAGCCAGCCGGTGTCGAGATATTCGGTACTGTTGGATGCGGTATCCCAAATCTCGATCGAGCGAAAATGCGAGAGATTGGGTTGCGGGTAACCGACGCCCTGGACGATAGCGAGATTCTTGTTGTTCCAAAGTTCCAGCAAGGGTTTCAGTTCTTCGTGCAGCCCCACCGATTCGGTCAGCGGCAATACCTGTTCTCGCGTGAGCGCGAGGCGCGGGCGCAGGCTGGAATAATTACTGTCGGCATAGGGCACCACCGTATTCAAACCATCGTTGCCACCCTTCAACTCAATCAGGATCAAACGATTGTCATAGCCCGTCGGAAGCGTCTGCGCCCAGGCGGGTTGAAAAACCAGCAGACCTGCACTGCCGACTGCTTTCAACAATTGCCGGCGCCGGGGCGAGTAAGCCATGCCAGGATTCTTTTCCATGTGCGCCTCACTTCAATTGATAAACGGGGTCGAGTAGCAAAGTCCGCACAACGCTCAAGCTGGTCGCGCCCGCTGGCAGTGGATTGACCGGCGGCAACGTCAGGATGACAGCCTCCAGACGCTGCAGTTGCTGCGCATCCGGCACGCGATCGAGCGTTGTGCCCCATTGTCTGAACCAATCGTCTGCGGGGAAATAGATTTGTCTGGCCGCCAGCATCATCTGCTTGCGCGCATCCTTGAAATCGTCGTCTTCCTGAAAACGCATTTGATTCTGTGCTTGCCGGGCAGGCCTTTCCACCGCACGGAACAGTTGTTCCAACTGCTGTTTGCGCATCAGCAAAGTGGCGCTGTTGATCCAGGCTTCACCGCCGGGCCAGCCTTTCACATTGGGCGGATCGAACAGATCCTGCCCGGATTGCCTGGCCGCCCACAAGAACGGCGCGGCGTCGCTGTATTGAAGATTGAATTGGCGCACGGTACCGACCAGCAGTTCAATCGGAGATTTCACCAGGGTGCCGCGATTGTCTTCGGCCAGTAACTGCGGCTCGTTGAACAAGGCACGCAGCATGGGCTTGATCTCATAACCGCTGCTGCGGAACACTGCGGCGATGCGTCTGACCTCCGCCGGGTCGGGCGTGGGCGAAACGAATTCACGCCACAGTTTGCGCACGATGAATTCGGCGGTGGCCGGTTGTGCCAGCAGAATGTCGAGCACGGCATCGCCATCGAAATTGCCGCGCTGACCCAGCACGGTCTTGATACCATCGTCATGTGTAAAGCGGCGGAAAATAAAATGGTAGTCCTGCGGATCGAGACTCCAGCCCGTGAATGCGCGCGCTGCTTCCTTGATGTCTTGCTCGGTGTAATGACCTTCACCCAACGTGAACAACTCCATCACTTCACGCGCAAAATTTTCATTGGGCTGACCCTTGCGGTTGGTCGCCGAGTCGAGATAAATCAGCATGGCTGGATCTTTGCTGATGGCATGCAGCAGGGTCGCGAAATTGCCCAGCGCCTGCTGGCGCAATAGAACATTCTGTTCATAGAGCAGACGCGCTGCCTTGACTTTCTTTTCGCTGGAAACAAAATGGTTGTGCCAGAACAGCGTCATGCGCTCGCGCAGGGGCGCGGGCGTGACGATCATTTCCTGCACCCACCACGCCCCCAGTTGATAACTGGCAAGCACCTGTTTCTTGTGCTCTGTGCGGCGATCCTCTTCACTCATGGCATGCCTGTCGGCATGACTGGGAATGGCAGCGCGCACCGATTCCGGCACGGGCGTTTGCACCGCCGGTGCGGCGTACAGTAAACGATCCACCGCTTCTGTCTGGGTCAGCCCGGCAAAAGCGGCAACGTCTTCGCTGGCAGGCGCAAAACCAAGACGTGTCAGCAACACGCGCGCATTCGCCTCGCCCAGTGGAACGGCAGCATGGCCTGGAAATGGCAACGCTGTCGCAGCGAGCGCAAAAATCCAAAGTGCTAAACGACATGCCTGGCGCGCGCGCAACATGGGATATCTACCCTTCAGTCCTGATTGGCACGCCGGATCTGGCGCCGCAATTCTCGCCGTTCCTCCGGGCTCAGGCGTTCGCGACGGTCGTCCTCGCGTTCATCGCGACGGCGCTGAAAACGTTCCTGTCGGTTATCTTGATACTCGCGTTCGGCGCGGCGTTTATCCTGCATGCGTTCATCGCGCCAACTCTGATGCTCGGAAGCTTCTAGTTCAACGCGCGGCCAGGCCCACGCCGACGACAGTCCGCCGAGCAGGTAAGATGACAACAGCAACAGAAATTTCGTGCGACGCATGATGTATTAATAATGGTGAGTTACAGGCTGTATCCTACACACCCGGAGCGCGCTCGCGTATGTGCGGCACCGTAAAAAGTGTAACGGCATGTTTCAAAAGCGGGCAGCGCCCTATAACGCACGTATCATGAATCCCTGCGCATGAACGCCTGCATGATTTGAAGCCGAGGGCATCGATGGAAAAAAACTCTTCGAAAAAAATTCTGGTCGTTGACGACGATCCGCGCCTGCGCGATTTGCTGCGGCGCTATTTGAGCGAACAAAATTTCAACGTCTTCGTGGCCGAAGACGGTGGCGCCATGAACAAGCTCTGGCAGCGCGAACGCTTCGACCTGCTGGTGCTCGATCTGATGATGCCCGGCGAAGACGGCTTGTCGATCTGCCGCCGCCTGCGCGGTGCCAACGACAAGACACCGATCATCATGCTCACCGCAAAGGGCGAGGATATCGATCGCATCATCGGCCTGGAAATGGGCGCGGACGATTATTTGCCCAAGCCCTTCAACCCGCGCGAGTTACTGGCGCGCGTCAATGCCGTGCTCCGTCGACAAGGCGCGCCGGAAGCCCCGGCCGCTCCAGCGCAAGAGCAGGGCAAGATTGAATTCGGCGTGTGTGTCCTGAACCTGGCGAATCGCACGCTGGTGAAAGATGGCGAAACCGTCACGCTCACCTCGGGAGAATTTTCCGTATTGAAAGTTCTGGCCCGCCATCCGCGCACACCGCTGTCGCGCGAAAAATTGATGGAGCTGGCGCGCGGCCGCGAATACGATAGCTTTGACCGCAGCCTTGATGTACAGATCTCGCGCCTGCGTAAACTGATCGAGCCCGATCCCGCCAAACCCGTGTTTATCCAGACCGTTTGGGGTCTGGGTTATGTTTTTATCCCGGACGGCGAATGAAGCTGGCCTTGCCGCGCACCAGCCTGTTCTGGCGTACCTTCCTGCTACTGTTTCTGCTGGTCGCACTTAGCTTCTCGGCCTGGTCGCAGCTATTTCGCTTGTTTGAACGTGCGCCGCACGCCGCGCAGGTTGCGGAGCAAATCATCAGCATCGTCAACCTGACGCAGAGCGCCCTCATCAATTCCAACCCGGAACGCCGTCAGCAATTGTTGCAGGATTTGCGCCAGCAGGAAGGCATCCGTGTCTATCCGCTGGAACCGGAAGATGTGCGCGTATCACTTGCAGACCATCCGCTCACGACACTGATTCAAAAACGTGTGCGTGCTGCATTGGGTCAACAGACCGCCCTGGAAGGCAAGGTCAATGGCATTCCTGGTCTGTGGGTCAGTGTTGATATCGACGGTGATGCGTACTGGGTCGTCATGCCCCTGGAACGAATTCAACGCGCCGGTGCGTTGGAATGGTTCAGTCTGGGTGGCATTGCCCTGCTGCTGGCGCTCATTGGCGCCGTCGTATTCGGTAAATGGCTGAACCGTCCGCTGGCCGATATCACGCACGCCGCCAGAGCCTTGGCGCACGGCGAAAGCCCGCCCGCTCTGCCTGCCAGCGGCCCCAGCGAAGTGCGCCTATTGAACCAGAGTTTCAACCACATGGTCTCGACGCTGGCGCAGATCGAGGCCGATCGCGCGTTGATTCTGGCCGGCATTTCACATGATTTGCGCACGCCCATCACCCGCTTGCGGTTGGAATCCGAAATGGCACCGATTGACGAGAGCACGCGCAGCGCCATCAATGGTGATCTGAGCCAGATGGAACATATCGTCACCCAATTTCTCGACTACGCGCGCATCACACAGGAAGACAAAACACAGCAGGACAAGCGCCGCGAACCGATTGACGTGAAAGCCCTGCTCGAAGACATCGTGCAGCCCTATTGCACCACCACGCGTCAGCAGGAAGAAAAATTCACCTTCCAGATGACGCTTAGGGATGTGCCGAATTGCCTGGGTCACAGCCGAGAGTTACGGCGTGCCGTCATCAATCTGATCGAGAATGCCATCCGCTATGGCCGGCCTGAGAAAAACCCCGTAGCCACAATCGCCTTGCAGTTGGAAACGCGGCGGCAGGGACAACAGGACTGCGTTGTCATTCGAGTCGTCGACCACGGTCAGGGCATTCCCGCAGCCATGGCGGAGACGCTCAAACGCCCCTTCACTCGCATGGATGAAGCACGCGGCGCGGCCAGTGGCGCGGGGCTCGGGCTGGCCATCGTGCAACGCATTGCCGAGCAACATCAAGGCCGACTGGACTTGAGTACCACGCCCGGCGGCGGCCTGACGGCCAGCTTGATCATTCCTGCCAGCAAGCCATGAGCGCTCGCCTATGAAGCATATAAATAAATACTATTAGACTTATATTTTTAATAGCTTATTATTCAGCCACAGCAAAACGTCCTCGAATCGATTTGCGCAATTTTTATCCCCCACTCACGGAGCTCAGACATGAAAACCATTGGCGACAAACTCGAAGCATTCAAAGTCACCGGCGTCAAACCCGGCTTCAACAATGATGAGGAAAACGGTGTCTCCGCCTTTGAAGACATCACGGAAAAATCCTTTCCCGGCAAATGGAAAGTGATTTACTTCTACCCGAAAGATTTCACTTTCGTCTGTCCGACCGAGATCGTCGGCTTTGCGAAATTGAACAGCGCCTTTGCTGAACGCGATGCCGTGTTGATGGGCGGCTCGACTGACAATGAATACTGCAAACTCGGCTGGCGCCGCGCCCACCCGGATTTGAACAAACTGAACCACTACATGTTCGCCGACCCCACCGGCAACCTGGTCGATCAACTCGGCGTACGCGGCAAAAATGAAGGTGTGGCCCTGCGCGCCACCTTCATCGTCGATCCGGACAACACGATTCAGCACGTGTCGGTCAACGGCCTCGATGTCGGCCGCAGCCCGGACGAAGTCCTGCGCATTCTCGACGGCATTCAAACCGACGAGCTGTGCCCCTGCAACCGCATGGTTGGCGGCGCTACGCTGTAAGCAACACCACCCTTTTTCACCGCTCTTACCCAGAGCAAAGCCAACCGGCGAGCGGCCACAAGCCGCTCGCCGCATCTGGAGACTCTCATGGAATTTCTCGACCAAATCAAGCAACTGATCCCCGATTACGCCAAGGATATTCGTCTGAATGTCGACGGCACCATTGCCCGCTCGTCGCTCGAACCCAACGACGCGCTATGCGTGGCGCTGGCCGCAGCCTTTGCCGCCAAATGCACACCCATCGTCAACATCATTCGTCAGGCGGGCGTGCTACCTGAAACAGAGATCAACGCCACGCTCACAGCCGCCGCGTTGATGGGCATGAACACCACTTGGTACCCTTATGTCGACATGACGGGCGATGCCGACCTCAAGGCACAACCGGCGCAACTGCGCATGACTGCCTACGCCACCCACGGCGGCGTCGATAAGCGCAAATTCGAACTCTATGCACTGGCCGCCTCCATCGTCGGTAAATGTCATTTCTGCGTGCAATCGCACTATGCCTTGCTGAAGCAGGAAGGCATGACCACGCTGCAAATGCGCGATGCCGGGCGCATCGCCGCCACCATCAACGCTGCCGCTCAAGTGATCACCGTCGAAGGCAAGTGAAGTTGCATGGGGTGAGATAATCACCCCATGCAAAACCATTTTGATCTCACTGTCATCGGTGCTGGCGCCGCAGGCATGATGTGTGCCAGCGTGGCCGCGCAGCGCGGCCTGCGCGTGGTGCTGATCGATCACGCTGAACGGCTGGCCGAGAAAATCCGCATCTCGGGCGGCGGCCGCTGCAATTTCACCAATCTGCACGCCAGTCCGAAAAATTTTCTCTCGCGCGATCCGCATTTCGCGCGCTTTGCGCTCAAGCAATACACCGTCAACGATTTCCTCGCGCTGATGAAGCGCCATCGAATTTCCTGGCACGAGAAGCACAAGGGCCAGTTGTTTTGCGATGAGTCCAGCGAGCAAATCATTCAAATGCTCAGACACGAATGTGAGACTGGCAAAGTGCATTGGCGCATGCCTTGCGCGGTGAGTGAGATTGGCCATGATCACCATGGCTTTCAACTGCACACCAATGCCGGCACCTTGCACGCGAAACATCTTGTCATTGCCACCGGTGGCCTGTCGATCCCAAAAATCGGCGCGACCGATTTCGGCTATCGCATCGCGCGCCAGTTTGGCTTGAAAATTATCGAACCCCGCCCGGCGCTCGTTCCCCTCACTTTTGACGCGGAACACTGGCAACCCTTCGTCGATCTCGCCGGTCTCTCGCTGCAAGTGCAGGCGCACGCCGGAGAGAAAGGGCAGAACTACGGCCTCGGCACATTCGATGAAGACCTGCTGTTCACCCATCGCGGCCTGTCCGGCCCAGGGATTCTGCAAATCTCCAGCTACTGGCAATCGGGTCAGCCGATCCGGCTGAATTTATGCCCGGAAATTTCACTGGAAGAATTGCTGATCAAGGAAAAACAAACCAGCAAACAAAACCTCAATACGATATTGGGCCAGATACTCCCCAAGCGGCTCGCGCAAGGCTGGCTGGAAGCCCATCATCCAGACATCGCCACTCGCCGCATCGCCGAAGTGGGCGACAAGACTCTGCGCCAGCTTGCGCAAGGCATCCAGCACTGGCAGATCACACCCAACGGCAGCGAAGGCTATAAAAAAGCGGAAGTCACCATCGGCGGTGTCGACACTGCAGAACTCGATCCCAAAACCATGCAGGTGAAAAAAATCCCGGGACTGTATTTCATCGGTGAAGTCGTCGATGTCACCGGCTGGCTGGGTGGCTACAACTTCCAGTGGGCCTGGTCGTCGGGCTATGTCGCGGGTCAGGCCATTGGCTGAATCTCATGCTGCGCGCGCTCTACGTCGATTTCAATTCCTACTTCGCCTCGGTCGAGCAACAACTGCGGCCTGAGTTGCGCGGCAAACCGGTGGCTGTGCTGCCGGTGATGACCGACACCACCTGCTGCATCGCCGCCAGTTACGAAGCCAAGGCCTTCGGCATCAAGACCGGCACGCTGGTCAGAGAAGCGCGCCAGCGCTGCCCGGAACTGATTCTGGTTGAATCGCGTCCGGCGCTGTATATCGACATGCATCACCAACTGATCGCCGCTGTCGAAAGCTGCCTGCATGTTGAACAGGTGCGCTCCATCGACGAGATGTGGTGCAAATTGTCAGGCCGCGATCAAAAGAAGGAAAACGCCATCGCACTGGCGCGGCAGATCAAGCAGGCCATCGCGCAACAGGTCGGCGCCATGATGCGCTGTTCGATCGGTATCGCGCCCAATCGCTACCTCGCCAAAACTGCGAGCGATATGCAAAAACCGGATGGTCTGACGGTGATAGAACAAAACGATTTGCCGGACTGTCTGTACCGGCTGGAATTGCGCGACTTGAACGGCGTCGGACGTGCCATGGAAAAACGGCTGCACAGTTGCGGCATTCACACCGTGGAGCAACTTTGCCAGGCCCGCAAGGAAGATTTGCATCACGCCTGGCGCGGCATCGAAGGCGAACGCATGTATGCGCGCTTGCGCGGCGAAGCGGTGCCGGAACTCGAATCACAGCGTTCCAGCGTTGGCCATTCGCACGTCTTGCCGCCCGCCCTGCGCAATGCTGAATCCGTCTACGCGGTGCTGCATCGCCTCACGCAGAAAGCCTGCATGCGTCTGCGCAGCTACCATTGCGTTGCCGGGCGATTGCAGCTGAGCGTGAAGTTCGTCGATGGCTGGCGCTGGCACAACGACACACCGCTGGACCCGACCCACGACACGCGCCACATCCTGAAAGGGCTGGAACACCTGTGGCGCGATTTTCCCAAAGGCAGACAACAGATCCCGCTCGCGGTCAGCATGACGCTGACTGACCTCACCGATGCCACCGCCCTCACGCCCTCGCTGTTTGAATCACATCAATCGCAAGACCAACTCAACGCGGTGATTGATTCGCTGAATCTGCGCTTTGGCAAGAACACGCTCTATTTCGGCGGCGCGCATGTCGCACGCGATCAAGCGCCGATGCGCATTGCGTTCACACATATCCCGGATCGAAAACTGGAAGACGAAACGTTTCCGCCGGTGCCGAAGAAAAACAAGACGCCCAACTGACGTGGCCGTCTTGTGCAAGTAAAGCCGGAAATCTCCCCTCTCCCGCAGGCGGGAGAGGGGCAGGGGTGAGGGCATATCCATCTTCGTGCGGCTAACGACAAAGCCGGTTCATCGCCCTCATCCCCACCCTTCTCCCGCCTGCGGGAGAAGGGAGTTAACGGGAAGCTTCACAAGAAGCGTTTAACCATTTCACCCCAGTTGCAACAACGCAATCGCCTGTGCCGCGATCCCCTCACCTCTGCCGGTGAAACCAAGTTTTTCGGTGGTCTTGGCTTTGACGTTGACTTGAGCGCCGGTGATGCCGAGATCTTCGGCAATGTTCTTCGTCATCTGTGCGCTGTGCGGCGCCATCTTGGGCGCCTGGGCGATGATGGTGCAGTCGATGTTCGCAACTGTCCATCCAGCCACTTTCACTTTTTGCGCGGCGGCGCGCAGCAGTGTGCGGCTGTCGGCGCCGGCATAGGTGGGATCGGTATCAGGGAAATGCTGGCCGATGTCGCCCAATCCGGCCGCGCCAAGAATGGCGTCGGTGATGGCGTGCAGCAAGACATCGGCATCGGAATGCCCGAGCAGGCCGAGATGGTAGGGAATTTCGACGCCGCCGATGATGAGCTTGCGGTCCGCCACCAATGCGTGCACATCAAAACCTTGTCCGATGCGTATGTTCATCTCATCTCCGTCATTTCAGCTCCATCAGTTTGGCGACGATGTCGAGTTCCTGCGCGTAAGTGATTTTCATGTTGCGCAGACTACCGGGCACCAGTTTCGGTTGCAAGCCCAGCGCTTCGATGGCGCTGGCTTCGTCGGTGACTTCCTGTCCGCTCTGCTGCGCGTGTTGCAAAGCGTCCTGCAGGCTACCGTGCTGAAACATTTGTGGCGTCTGCGCCTGCCACAGATGTGCGCGCGGCAGCGTGGCGCTGCTGCGGCCGTCGTCTTCACGTTTCAGCGTATCGGCCAGCGGCATGGCCAGCAGGCCACCGGCCGGGTCATCGCCCACGACGTCGATCAAGCGCGTCACCAGATCGCCGGTCAAACCGGGCCGCGCCGCATCATGCACCAGCACCCAATCGTGGGCGGCACAGTCTGCCGCCATCGCCTGCAAGCCGTTGAGTACGGAGGCATGGCGCGATGCGCCGCCGACGCGCAACAATTTAACTTTGGGCGGCAGGTTAATCTTGGCAATCAATTGATCACCCGGCGAGACCACGAGATAAATTCCGGCAATGCGCGAATGCGCGGCGAAAACCCGCAAGCTGTGCTCCAGCACAGTGGCATTGCCCAGGCGCTGATATTGCTTGGGTGACAGAGTGGCGGCAGTGGCGGAAAAGCGCTGACCGGAACCGGCAGCGGGAATCAAGGCAAAGTAACGGGGTGAAGATGAGACCGTCAAAAACGACTCCAGAAAACATGATCGATAAGACTGAAGCGCATTCTAACCAAATTGCCTGAACACTTATAATCCAGTCTTACCTCCGGTTTATCCATGTCCACGACCAGCCCCGCATTTGTCACCTCCCTGCGCAAAAATCTGAAAGCCGGGCACCGATACACCCAGCCCATGCCGCATGGCTCGGGCGATGCGGCGCTGCTGGCGCAATTGGTTGCCCCACCACAAATGCTGACGGTGGTGTGCGCACAGGCGGCCGATGCGCAACGTCTGCTGCTGGAGCTGAAATTCTTCGCGCCCGGGCTGCGCGTACATCAATTCCCCGACTGGGAAACCCTGCCCTACGATACGTTTTCGCCCCACCAGGATTTGATCTCGGAACGGCTGGCCACGCTGTATCAAGTGATGCGCGGCGAGTGCGATGTGTTGCTGGTGCCCGCCAGCACCGCGCTCACGCGGCTCGCACCGCCCGCCTATCTGGCCGCGCACACCTTCTTTTTCAAACAGGGTGAAACGCTCAACGAAGCGCAATTGCGCACGCAATTGACCACCGCCGGTTACAGCCTGGTGAGCCAGGTCATGTCGCCGGGCGAATACAGCGTGCGCGGCGGCTTGATCGACTTGTTCCCGATGGGTTCCAACCTGCCCTACCGGCTCGACCTGCTGGGCGACGAGATCGAAACGATTCGCACCTTCGACCCCGACACCCAACGCAGTCTGTTTCCCACCAAGGAAGTGCGGCTGTTGCCGGGGCGTGAATTTCCGCTCGATGAAACGTCGCGCACTGCCTTTCGCGGCCGCTGGCGCGAAACCTTCGAAGGCGATCCCTCGCGCGCAACGATCTACAAAGACATCGGCAGCGGTATTCCCTCGGCTGGCATCGAGTACTACCTGCCGCTGTTTTTCGAGCAGACGGCCACGCTGTTCGACTATCTGCCGGAACAGTCGCAGGTCGTTTTGCATGGCGATACCGAAGCGGCATTGCAACGCTTTCTGCAAGATGCACAGCAGCGTTTCGCCTTTCTCTCGCACGACCGCGAACGGCCCGTGCTGCCGACGGAACAGTTGTTCCTTTCCAGCGAACAATTTTTTTCTCAATGCAATCGCTTCGCACAACTTGCTCTGCGCGCGCAGGGAGAGTGCGGTTTCAGCGGGGCGGCGCCGGTCGTTGCGGTCAACCGCCGTGCCGAAGACCCGCTCGCGCAATTGAAACAGGTGTTGCAAAACCAGACCGGCCGCACGCTGATCCTGGGCGAGTCCGCAGGCCGCCGCGAAACGCTGCATCAATATCTGGCCGAATATGGTGTGCGCCTGCCGCTGTGCGACGACTGGGCCAGCTTCCTGTCCAGCAGCGCCCCCGTGATGCTGGGCATTGGCCCACTGCTCAACGGCTTTATCGATCTAGGCACGCAAACCACGCTACTTACCGAAAGCGAGTTGTACGCCGGTGCCGCGCGCCGCGCGCCGGGCAAGAAGCAGGAAGGCAGCAGCAATATCGAGGCAATGGTGCGCGACCTGTCCGAGTTGCGCATCAACGATCCGGTGGTACATGCACAGCACGGCATCGGCCGCTACCTCGGTCTGGTCAACATGAATCTGGGCGATGGCGATACCGAATTTCTGCATCTCGAATATGCCAACCAGACCAAGCTCTATGTGCCGGTCTCGCAGCTGCATGTCATCGGCCGCTACAGCGGCAGCGCGGCCGAAGATGCGCCGCTGCATGCGCTCGGCTCCGGCCAGTGGGAAAAAGCCAAGCGCAAGGCGGCCGTACAGGCGCGCGACAGCGCGGCGGAATTGCTCAACCTCTATGCGCGCCGCGCGGCGCGCGAGGGCTTCGCATTCCAATTTTCACAACACGATTACGAAGCATTTTCCGAAGGCTTCGGTTTTGAAGAGACACCCGATCAAGCCGCCGCCATTGAAGCCGTGATCCGCGACATGGCGTCCAGCAAGCCAATGGACCGGCTGGTATGCGGTGATGTCGGCTTCGGCAAAACCGAAGTGGCCCTGCGCGCTGCCTTCATTGCGGTGGCGGGCGGCAAGCAGGTGGCCATGCTGTGCCCGACCACGCTGTTGACAGAACAGCATTTTCAAACCTTTAGCGACCGCTTTTCCGATTGGCCGATCAAGGTGGTCGAACTGTCGCGTTTCCGTTCGCAAAAAGAAGTTACCGCCGCCATCAAGGCGATCAACGAGGGCAGCGTCGATATCGTCATCGGCACGCATAAGCTGCTGTCCAAGGATGTGAAGTTCGCGCGCCTTGGCCTGGTGATGATCGACGAGGAACACCGTTTTGGCGTGCGTCAGAAAGAAGCGTTCAAGGCGCTGCGTGCCGAGGTCGACGTGCTGGCGCTGACCGCCACGCCGATCCCGCGCACGCTGGCGATGAGCATGGAAGGCTTGCGCGAATTTTCGGTGATTGCCACCGCGCCACAAAAACGGCTGGCGATCAAAACCTTCGTGCGCCGCGAAACCGACAGCACGATACGCGAAGCCGTGCTGCGTGAATTGAAACGTGGCGGACAGGTTTATTTTCTGCACAACGAAGTCGACACCATCGACAACCGACGCGCCAGCTTGCAGGAGTTACTGCCCGAAGCGCGCATCTGCATTGCCCACGGGCAAATGGCCGAGCGCGATCTGGAGCGCGTGATGCGCGATTTTTATCAGCGGCGTTTCAACATTCTGTTGTGCACGACGATTATTGAAACCGGCATCGACGTGCCGACCGCCAACACTATCCTGATTCATCGTTCGGACAAATTCGGTCTGGCGCAACTGCATCAACTGCGCGGCCGCGTCGGCCGTTCGCACCACCAGGCGTATGCCTATCTGCTGGTGCATTCGGAAGATTCACTCACCAAGCAGGCCGAGCAGCGGCTCAATGCGATTCAGAGCATGGAAGAACTGGGCAGCGGTTTTTACCTCGCCATGCACGATCTTGAAATTCGCGGTGCGGGCGAGGTGCTGGGCGAAGGCCAGTCCGGCAACATGCAGGAAATCGGTTTTGAAATGTATGCCGAAATGCTGGCACGCGCGGTCAAGGCATTACGCAAGGGACATGAGCCCGACCTGTTGGCGCCGCTGGCCGCCACCACCGAAATCAATCTGCACCTGCCCGCGCTGCTACCCAACGATTACTGCGGCGACGTGCACGAACGTCTGTCGATTTACAAACGCCTCGCCAGTTGCACACGCGACGACCATATCGATGCCATGCAGGAAGAATTGATCGACCGCTTTGGCAAACTGCCGGAAGCTGCCCGCGCATTGATCGAAACCCATCGCCTGCGCCTGCTCGCCGAACCCTGCGGCATCATCAAGATCGACGCCAGCGAAGAAGCAGCGGCGATTCAGTTCGACGCCAAACCGCCGATCGAACCGATGCGCATCATCGACCTGATCCAGAAAAACAAGCACATCAAACTGGCGGGCCAGGACAAACTACGCATCACCGCACGCATGCCCGATTTGCAGCAACGCGTGCAAACGATCAAAAGTACAATCCGGGCATTGCATTGAGGCACGATGTTATGAAGAAGCTTTTGCCACAGAGGACACAGAGACCACAGAGAAAAATCAGAACAGCAGTGCTGTTTTGTTTTTTTACCTCTGTGCTCTCTGTGTCCTCTGTGGCTGATTCTGCCTTTGCCCAAACCAACCCATTAATCGAACGCGCCTCAAAAATCTGGCACATAGGTCAGCCGGAACAGGCAGTGCAATTGCTCGAACGCGCCGGTTTTGCCGGAGACGTTCCGGCGCAAATGCTGTTGGGCGAGATTCGCGAACAGGGCAACACACCGGAAACCTTGCTCAAGGCGCGCAACTGGTACGCCCGCCCGGCACTCAACGATTACACGCCCGCGCAACGGGCCCTGTCGCGTGTCTTGCGTTCGGACAAACTGGTCGAAGCAAGCACCCTACCCGCTACACCGCTGAACACCGCCATCCTCGCCGGACAGAACAGCAATGCCGCTGCAGCCGACTACTGGCTCAATCGCGCTGCCGACCTGGGCGATGCCGACGCTGAAAACATGCTGGCGCAACAGCATGAAGCGGCCAACGACATGCCGCAGGCGCTGTACTGGTATGAACGTGCCGCCCAGCATCACCAACCGTCCGCGCTCAACGCACTGGCCGTGCTGTTCTGGCAGGGCCAGGTAACGGCACGCGACACTACGCGCGCCGTGCAGCTATACCGGCAAGCGGCAGAGCTCGGTAATGCGCCGGCCATGTTCAATCTCGCCGGCTTGATCGCGCAAGGCGTTGTTGCCGACGACGCGGCGCAGATCGCCATTTGGCTGCGCAAAGCCGCAACGCAAGGTTATGGCAAAGCGCAACTGCAGTTGGCGCGCATGCTGTTCTACGGTGATCAAGTCACACAGGATGAAAGAGAAGCAGCACAATGGTTTCGTGCCGCAGCCAAACAAAACCTCGGCTGGGCGCAATACTATCTCGCCATTCAGTTGCAGAAAGGCCGCGGCGTCACGCGCAATCTGGATGACTCGCGGCTCTGGTTTGAACGTGCTGCGCTTGCAGGCATTGCCCCGGCGCAATATGAACTGGCCTTGATCTATCTGCACGGATTTGGCGTCGCTTCCGACGAAACCCGTGCCAAAAACCTGCTGCAACAAGCTGCTGCACAAGGCTTGGCAGAAGCGCAAGCGCTGCTAGTAAAATTGAACCCGCCTGCAACCACGAACCTCGTCCCATCGAATGAAACACCTGATCCTGCAAACGCCCGCTGACCGCACCCTGTCCGCCGCCCTGGTGACAGAACTGACCACGCTGACGCAAGCCCAGTCAGCCGAATCCATTCAGCCGCATGTCTGGCGTCTGCGCAATGTCGCGCATGCCGATGAGATCCGCCAGCGCACCACCGCACTGTGCGAAGCGCAGCAGGCCGATTTTGCGTTCGTTCCCGCCGGACAAAAACTATCGGATTACAAACTGGTAGCGATGGACATGGATTCCACGCTGATCACCATCGAGTGCATCGACGAAATCGCCGATCTGGTGGGACTGAAAAAAGAAGTCGCCGCGATTACCGAGGCCACCATGCGCGGCGAGATTGTCGACTTCAAGGAAAGCCTGCGCCGCCGCGTGGCGCTGCTCAAAGGCATTGAATACAGCACGCTGGATAAAATCTACCAGGACCGGCTGCGTCTCTCGCTCGGCGCCGAAGCCATGCTCACCGGCGCCAAAGCCGCCGGGCTGGACACCCTGCTGGTCTCCGGCGGCTTCACCTACTTCACCGACAAACTCAAACAACGCCTCGCGCTCGACCACACCCACGCCAACATCCTCGGCGTGCGCGACGGCAAGCTCACTGGCGAAGTCGACGGCGACATCGTCGATGCCGACGGCAAGAAACACTACGTCGAAGAAATCTGCGAATACCTGGACATCAACCCCGCACAAGCCATCGTCCTCGGCGACGGTGCCAACGACCTGAAGATGATGTCCATCGCCGGAATCAGCGTCGCCTTCCGCGCTAAGCCAGTCGTGCGTGAGCAGACGACCTATGCGCTGAACTATGCCGGGCTGGATGGAGTATTGAATTGGTTTGAATAAACCGGTCGTCGGGGGATGTAGGATGGGTAGAGCGCAAGCGACGCCCCGAAGGAAGTCCCCTTGCGGGATACCCATCATCACTAGAGAGCAGCATGGGTTTCGCCGAGGAGGCTCAATCCATCCTTGTATCTTATCCACTGTGATGATTAGCTATTATTGGGCAAGGCTAAAAATTGGTAGATACAAGACCCAGACAAGAAATATTACCGTGGCGAACGAGCACGCAAATCCAACGAAGAGTGCCGCAAGGGAGCGGTATTTCTGCACGGGACAGTAGTGCCATGTCGCAACAACAAACAAAGGTAGAAGCAAAGCCACGAAATAAAATTTCAGAAAAAGATGTGTAGCAAAGGGAAGCTCATTTCCGAATGACTGAAACACCTGACCGAATTCAGTAGCCGCGAGAAAAACAAAAACCATTGTCACAACAGAACAAATCAGCGCGACAACGAAAAATAAACGTTCAATGACTGGCTTGATCTGCATAAGATTCTTGGTAAGAAATAGGTTGCTATTTATCCCACCCAAACCCGCGCATTCCTGAACATTCGCAACCACGGCGAATCCTCGCCCCAGTTCTCCGGTGCCCACGACATTTGCACGCTGCGGAACACGCGCTCAGGGTGCGGCATCATCACGGTGAAACGGCCGTCGGCGGTGGTGACACCAGTCAGACCATTGGGCGAGCCGTTGGGGTTGAGCGGGTAGTTTTCTGTGGCTTGGCCGGTATGGTCGACAAAGCGCACGGCGGAAATCACTTGCGCTGCATCGCCCTGCTGGCTGAAGTTGGTGAAGCCTTCGCCGTGTGACACCACCACCGGAATGCGCGAACCGGCCATGTCCTTGAAGAACACGGAGGGTGAGGCCAGCACCTCGGCCATTACAAAGCGGGCTTCGAATTGTTCTGCCTTGTTGCGGGTGAATTTCGGCCAGTGCTGCGCGCCGGGGATCAGGGTGCTAAGGTTGCTCATCATCTGGCAACCGTTGCAAACGCCCAGTGCAAAGCTGTCGCTGCGCTGGAAGAATTCGGCGAACTGCACGGACAGTTGCGCGTTATAGAGAATCGTTTTGGCCCAGCCTTCACCTGCGCCCAATACGTCCCCGTAGGAGAAGCCGCCGCAGGCCGCGAAGCCCTTGAAATCTTTCAGTTGCACGCGACCGGCGATGAGATCACTCATGTGCACATCGGTCGCCGCAAAACCGGCACGGTCGAACGCGGCCGCCATTTCAATCTGACCGTTGACGCCCTGCTCGCGCAGGATGGCGATGCGCGGTTTGGCGCCGGTGTTGATGAAGGGCGCGGCGATGTCTTGCGCCGGATCGAACGTCAGCACGGGTGAGAGGCCGTGATCGGCGGCGTCATCCAGCGCGGCGAATTCCTGATCGGCGCAGGCCGGGTTGTCGCGCAGACGGGCGATCTGCCAGCTGGTTTCGGACCACGCTTTTTGCAGCGCGCTGCGCGGTTGTGTGAACACGCATTTGGCATCACGATAGATTTCGATCACATCGCGGTCGTTCGGTTTGCCGATCACATGGCTGTGTGCGCTCAGGCCGTTGGCACGCAACAGGTCCATCACTTTGCCCTGGTCGCTGGCACGCACCTGAATCACTGCGCCGAGTTCTTCGTTGAACAATGCCTTGAGCGTGCGCTCGTCGCGCTGCACGCTGACCTGCTCGGCGCGGATTTTGAAATCGCCGGCATCGGCGGTGTGCGGATCGATAGTCAGCATATCGATGTTGAGACTCAAACCCGTGTGTCCGGCAAACGCCATTTCGCACACGGTGGCGAACAGACCACCATCGGAACGGTCGTGATAGCTGAGGATGAGGTTGTGCTGATTGAGCGATTGAATCGCGGCGAAGAAAGCCTTGAGTTGTTCCGGCTGATCGACATCCGGCGCGTCGTTGCCGATCTGCTGAAACACTTGCGCCAGGATCGAGGCGCCCATGCGCTGCTGGCCTTGCGCGAGGTCGATCAGGATCAGTGCGCTGTCTTCGCGCCGCAGTTGCGGCGTCAGGCTGCGGCGCACATCGCTGACGGGAGCGAAGGCGGAGACGATCAGCGACAGCGGCGACACAACCTCTTTGTTCTGCTCCGCATCTTTCCAGGTCGTGCGCATCGACAATGAATCCTTGCCGACCGGGATGCTGATGCCCAAGGCCGGGCACAGTTCCATGCCGACCGCTTTCACGGTATCGAACAGGGCGGCGTCCTCACCAGCCTGGCCGCACGCCGCCATCCAGTTGGCCGACAGTTTGATTTGCGTGATGGAATCGACTGCGGCAGCGGCGAGGTTGGTGATGGTTTCACCCACCGCCATGCGGCCCGAGGCAGCGGCGTCGATCACTGCCAGCGGCGTGCGTTCGCCCATGCTCATGGCTTCGCCGCGATAGCCGGTGAAATCCATCGCGGTGACGGCGCAATCGGCCACCGGCACTTGCCAGGGGCCGACCATTTGGTCGCGCACGCACAGGCCGCCGACGGAACGATCGCCAATCGAAATCAGGAAGGATTTACTGGCGACCGTCGGCTGACGCAACACGCGATAGGCTGCGTCTTGCAATTCAATTCCCACCAGATCGACGGCGGGCAGGTTCGGTGTGACATGGCTGACATCGCGCAACATGCGCGGCGGTTTTCCGAGTAGGACATCCATCGCCATGTCGACGGGCGACGTGTCATTAAGTGGGTCGACCAATTGCAGTTGCCGATCTTCGGTGGCAACACCGACCACGGCAAACGGGCAACGCTCGCGCTCGCACAGCGATTGAAACAGCGCCAACGATTCGGGCGCGATGCCGAGCACATAACGTTCCTGCGATTCATTGCTCCAGATTTCGCGCGGCGACAGGCCGGTTTCTTCGAGCGGAATTTTGCGCAGATCAAAACGCGCGCCGCGTCCGGCATCGTTGACGATTTCCGGGAAGGCATTCGACAGACCACCGGCGCCGACATCGTGAATCGAGCGCACGGGATTGGCTTCGCCCAGCGCCCAGCAACGGTCGATCACTTCCTGCGCGCGCCGTTCGATTTCCGGGTTGCCGCGCTGCACCGAATCGAAATCCAGATCGGCGGTGTTGGTGCCGGTCGCCATCGACGATGCGGCGCTGCCGCCCATGCCGATGCGCATGCCGGGGCCGCCGAGTTGAATCAGCAGGCTGCCGGGCGGTAATGATTCTTTATGCGTGTGCTGTGCCGAGATATTGCCGATGCCGCCCGCGATCATGATGGGCTTGTGATAGCCGCGCACTTTGCCGCCGACATTCTGTTCATAGGCGCGGAAATAGCCGCCGATGTTCGGACGACCGAATTCGTTGTTGAATGCCGCGCCGCCGATGGGGCCTTCGATCATGATCTGCAATGCCGAAGCGATGCGATCCGGTTTGCCGTAGGTCGTGGCAATGCTTGCGCGTTGTGCCGATTTTTCAGTCACGTCTTGGGCGTTTTCCCAATCGTGTTGTGGCAAATAAAGATTGGACACCGAGAAACCGGTCAAGCCCGCCTTGGGTTTGCCGCCGCGCCCAGTCGCGCCTTCATCGCGAATCTCACCACCCGCGCCAGTGGATGCGCCGGGGAATGGCGCAATCGCGGTCGGGTGATTGTGCGTCTCGACTTTCATCAGCGTATGCGTCAACGCTTCATGCTTGCCGTAAGCGCCATCGACCGGATAGAAGCGCTGCGCGACAACGCCTTCCATGATCGCGGCATTGTCCGAGTACGCGACTACCGTTCCTTGCGGTGCGAGCTGGTGCGTGTTCTTGATCATCTGGAACAGCGACTTGTCCTGCTTCACGCCATCGATGACCCAGTCAGCATTGAAAATCTTGTGGCGGCAGTGTTCCGAGTTCGCTTGCGCAAACATCATCAACTCGACATCGGTGGGATTGCGTTTGGCCTGCTGGAACGCGTTGAGCAGATAATCGATTTCATCGTCGGATAAGGCCAGCCCCAACGCGTTGTTGGCCTGTTCCAGCGCGGTGCGGCCCTGCTGCTGCACATCGACATGTTCCAGTGGTTTGGCGGGTAATTCTGTGAACAGGCTGAGCGGATCGGTATCCGCAGACAACACGCTTTCCGTCATGCGGTCGTGCAGCGCGGCATACACGGCTTGCAGACTGTCGGTGGTCAATGTTTTCGCACCACCCAATAATTTCTTTTTCAATTCGATCTGATACGCAACACCACGCTCGATGCGCTTGATTTTTTGCAAGCCGCAGTTGTGCGCAATGTCGGTGGCCTTGCTGGCCCAAGGGCTGATGGTACCCAGACGCGGCACGACCCAGAAATCCGCGACGACATCGGATGCCGGATCGCCGTAGTGCAGCAGGCTCTGCAAACGCTGTTGCTCGTCACCCGACAATGTCTCGGTCAGCCAGACAAAATGCAGGTAACGCGCGCGGATGCTATTGATATTGGCGTCTTGCGCCTGCAAGGTCTGCAATAAACGCTCGCGGCGAAAATCGGACAGTGCGTTGGAACCGGGGAGCACGAAGGCAAATGACATGTTGATCTTTGGCGAAGAAGCCGCGCCCCCGTTTGCAGACACGGAATTTGCGCGTAGACTTTGAAAGCCGCTATTTTACATCGGCCGGGCCACTCGCCTGCATCTTCGCCATGTCTATCCGCCATGTCTGAATCGATCCCCTTGCTCACGGCGCAAGCCTTACGTGCCGCCGAAGAACAGGCGCAAGCCCTGTTGCCGCCCGGCGGTCTGATGCAACGCGCCGGTCTGGCCGCCAGTCATGTGGTGCGGCAGATGCTGCCGTCGCGGGCATCGCGCGTGCATGTGCTGGCGGGGCCGGGCAATAACGGCGGCGATGGCTTTGAAACGGCCACGGTGCTGTTGCAGGCGGGCTATCACGTCAATGTGAGTTTTTTCGGTACGACAGAAACACTGCCCGACGATGCGAAAGTTGCGCAGCAACGCTGGCAAGCGGCAGGCGGGCAGACACTGGGTACCTTCGATTTCGATCCGGCACGCGCGCCCGACTTGATTGTCGATGCCCTGTTCGGCATCGGCCTGTCGCGCGCCATCAGCGGCCAGGCGGCGGAATGGCTACGGCAAGCCAATGCACTGGACTGCAAAAAACTGGCGCTGGATATTCCCAGCGGCCTGTCTGCCGATACCGGACAGATCATCGGCGGTGCCGATGCACCTGTCTTTCGCGCCCGGCGCACGGCAACTTTCATTGCGGGCAAGCCGGGACTGTATACCGCCGATGGCGTGGACTGCGCGGGACAGGTTTCGATACACGACCTCGGCGTTTTGCTGCATGACACCCTCGGCCAACTGAACCACCCTGCTCTATTTGCTGCGCACTTGCCGCAGCGTCAACGCAATACCCACAAAGGCTTGTTCGGCAATCTTGCGATCGTCGGCGGACAAACCGGCATGACCGGCGCCATCACGCTCGCCGCGCAGGCGGGCCTGCTGGCGGGCGCGGGACGAGTGTTTGTACTGCCGCTCGATCACCTCTACACACGCAATACAGCGCTGCCGGAGCTGATGTTTCGCGCACCAGAAGCCCTGCAGGAAACTCACCCCGACGCTGTCATCAGTGGTCCCGGCATGGGTAACGGGCAGATGGCACTGAATACTCTGTTGCACCACTTGAGCATTGCGGCACCGCTACTGCTCGATGCCGATGCGCTCAATCTGCTGGCCAGCGAGTCGGCGTGCCAGGGCCGTGTGCTCAGGCGCAGCGCAACGACGCTGCTGACGCCGCATCCGCTCGAAGCAGCCCGTTTGCTGCACACCGACGTGGCGCAGGTACAGGCGGATCGCATCAGCGCCGCACTGGCGCTGGCGCGGGATTACCGTGCGCTGGTCGTGCTCAAAGGCGCGGGCAGTGTGCTCGCCGATCCGCAAGGCCACTGGTGCATCAACCCCACCGGCAATGCCCTGCTCTCGATTCCCGGTGCGGGCGATGTGTTGAGTGGTGTGATTGGTAGCCTGATCGCGCAAGGCATGCCGCCCTGGAACGCCTTGCTGGCCGCTGTCTGGCTGCATGGCGCAGCAGCAGAACAAATGAGTGTTGATCTGCCGAGGCACACCGGTGCGACTGCCAGTACGCTGGCCAGCGCCATTCGCGATCAATTGAATTGCTTGCAGCGGCCTGCGCTATAACAATTGAGCCGCCTGCAAATGCAGACGCCGCCCGCAGCGGCGGGCGATGGATTCATCGTGTGTCACCAACAGCAGCGTCGCACCCGCTTCCCGATGCAATTCAAACATCAAATCGATCACGCGCTCTCCTGTGATCGCATCCAGACTGCCCGTGGGTTCGTCGGCGAACAAGAGTTTGGGCTGCGTCACGAAAGCACGCGCCAGGGCAACGCGCTGTTGCTCGCCCCCGGAAAGTGTTTTGGGGTAATGGCGCAAACGTTCCGCCAAGCCGACGCGCGTCAACAACGTCGTGGCGCGCGCATGCGCGTCCGCCGCGCCGGTCAACTCCAGCGGCAGCAGCACATTTTCCAGCGCGGTCAGATGCGGCAACAACTGAAACGATTGAAAGACAAAACCAAGCGATTGTGCGCGCCAGACGGCACGCGCATCTTCATCGCGTGCAAACAAATCGACACCAGCATGCTTGACCTGTCCTGTCGAAGGCACATCCAACCCCGCCAGCAAGCCCAGCAGCGTGGATTTGCCCGAGCCGGATGCGCCGGTGATGGCGACGCATTCGCCGCTCTGAATGGTGAAACTGATGTCGCGTAAAATCTCCAGCGCACCGGTGACATCGATCACCGATTTGCCAAGCTGGATGACTTCAATCGCAGGAAGACTGGAGCTGGACATGCACGTTGACCGTTTCTTCAGGAAGTGGCTGTTCTTGCTTTGCAGCGTGCTGCTTTTGACGCTTGCTTCGGGCACGAGCTGTGCCACGGAAACCCGGCTATTGCTGGTGGTCGGCGACAGCCTGTCGGCCGGTTATGGTTTGCCCAACGGCAAAGGCTGGGTGGATCTGCTGCGCATGCGTCTGGAACAATTGCGCGCGCAGCAAACCTTGCGTGTCGATTATACCGTCGTCAATGCCAGCATCAGCGGCGAAACCACCAGTGGCGGTTTGAGCCGCTTGCCACAGCTGTTGCGTCTGCATCAGCCCGCCATTGTGCTGATCGAACTGGGCGCGAATGATGGCTTGCGCGGTTTGTCACTGGATATGGCGCAGGCCAATCTGGCACACATGATCGAGACAAGCCAGCAAGCCCATGCACGCGTCGTGTTGATCGGCACACCGCTGCCGGAAAATTATGGCAAGCCGTATATCGAATCCTTCAGCGCCATATTTACGCGCCTGTCGCACACCTATCACATCAACCTCGCGCCTTCGCTCTTTTCCAGACTCAGTGTCGATGCTGATAATTTCCAGGCCGACCGGCTGCATCCCAATGTGCAAGCACAGCCCATGTTGCTGGAAGCTGTCTGGCCGGCATTGCAACCGCTGCTGCAATAAAAAACGGCAGCCACAGCTGCCGTTTTTTTGTCAGCACAAGGCTGTCTGTGATTATTCAGTTGCTACGGCAGCCGGATGCAGCAGCTGCACATTCGAACGCGCCTTCAGCACCTCGTAAGCCGCTGTTTGCTGGGCGCCGCCCAGTGCCATGCCCACACCTTGAATGCTTTCTTCCAGGATCGCTTTCTTGTCTTCCGGCAACTGTGTCGTACCTACCGCCCCGATACGGTAAATGGCATAACCGCGACTGCCCAGATCGACGCCAACGAAGGCGGGGAGCTGACGCGTATCCGCTTTGAAAATTTCGCGCATCGCGCGCTCATCGACATCCTTGGGTTGCGGACGCGATACCCAGACCTTGTCGCCAAAGCCGGTGGCGCTGGTTTGCTCTTTCGCATCGCCCTTGCGCAGGGCTGCCAGTTTTTCTTCACCGGCCTTGACCGCCAGTTTTTGCGCTTCGATCAGCGTCAACGTCGCCCGGATTTCATTCTGCGCATTTTCCAGACTGCGTTTGCTGCTCGGCGTGTAATTCACCACACGCGCGGCAATCAAGGCGCTGTTGCCCAGTTCGATGGCTTCGGTGTTGTGATGCTGCTTGAGCACATCTTCCGTGAACAACGCCTTCAGCAATTTCTCGTTCAAATGCTCCGACACGGACTCCGGGCCGACACCGCTTTGCGACTGGATTTTCAAGCCAAAGCGCGTGGCCACCGGTTGCAGACTGTCGGCCTGTTCATACACCATGTTCTTGAACGTTTCGGCCGCTTCCAGATAACGGCGCGTCACCTCGCCCTTGCGCAATTCGGTTTCGATCTGCGCGCGCACTTCTGACAAGGGTTTGATCTGCGGTGCCTTGATGGCCGTCAGCTTGATGATGTGAAAACCAAACTGGGACTCGACCAGTCCTTTGATCTCGCCTTCCTTCATCGAAAACGCCGCGTCCTCGAAAGGCTTGGCCATCATGTCACGCGAGAAAAAACCGACATCGCCACCTGCGGCACCCGAACCAATATCTTCCGAATACTGCTTCGCCAGATTGGCAAAATCCTTAGGCGCTGCCTTGACCTTGGCAAGAACTGATTCAGCCTTCGCACGTGCCTTGGCCTTGTCCTCCGGCGTGGCCGCAGCAGGAATGGTAATCAGGATGTGGCTGGCGCGGCGCTCTTCCGGCGGGCCGAATTTACTTTGATTCTGATTGTAGAAAGCCGCAATCTCTTCTTCCTTGAGCGGAATCTGTGCGGCGACCGCGGCCTGATCCAGCACCACGTATTCAATATCCGCGCGCGCCGGGGTTGTGAATTTCTGTGGATTGTCGTCGTAGTATTTCTGAACCGCGGCATCCTCCAGCTTCACCTGGTCGGTGAAGGCTGACGGCGACAGCCACAGCGCTTCCACCTGACGTTCCTGCAATTTGAGCATGGCCAGACGCTGTGCCACCGTCGTCGGCAAGGAACCGGTTTTCAGGATCAGGTTGGTGTAACTCGTCAGCGTCTGACGGTAACGCAAATCTGCCTCATAGGCGGCACTACTCATTCCCTGCGAGGCAAGAAAGAATTTATATTTCTCGGCATCGAAATGCCCATCCGTCTGAAAATCTGGCTTGCTGGCAATCTGATTCTGCAACCAGGCGTCGCTGGCCATCAGATAACTTTTACTCAAGTGTCTGTCCATCAAGGCACGATAGATCAGGCTGTCCAAAAATTGCTGACGCGCAGCCGGCGTGGTGTAACGTGACACATCAAAGTCCGCCCGCCCCTGGCGCAATCCTTCCAGCCGCGCATGGAATTGCTGATCGAACAGTTGCTGCGTAATTTTTTGTCCTTCGACCTTGGCCAGGACATCTGCCGATGAACCGAAGTGGGAATAACCCTGGATCCCGAACAACGCGAACGGCGGGACAATCAACACCAGCAGCAGAACCATCATCAGTTTCTGGTGGGTGCGAATATATTCAAACATGTTGGCCAACCTGAAAAGTGTAAAGCGCGTAACGGAAACAGAAGCCGCAGACGCAAAAAATACGCAAAAAAAATCAAACGCAAAAAACAAGCAAGAAAAAAGGCGAACCAGGTTCGCCTTTTATTGTTTGGCGGAGTGGACGGGACTCGAACCCGCGACCCCCGGCGTGACAGGCCGGTATTCTAACCGACTGAACTACCACTCCCGCGACTGTCCACCATGCCCTGACCGGGTGTTCTTCGAATTCTGGTGGGTGCTGAGAGGCTCGAACTCCCGACCTACGCCTTGTAAGGGCGCCGCTCTACCAACTGAGCTAAGCACCCGGAATTTCCAAACAACCGGCCAGCCTTGAAACATCCAAGGCATCCAAGGCCAGAGCGCCGATCAGTTTAACGCATCTTTCAATGCTTTACCCGGACGGAACTTCGGCAGCTTGGCTGCCTTGATCTTGATGGCTGCGCCGGTGCGGGGATTGCGGCCAGTGCGTGCAGCGCGTTTGCCCACAGCAAACGTACCAAAGCCCACCAGAGTCACAGTGCCGCCTTTTTTCAGGGTCATTTTCACAGCAGAAATCACGGAATCCAGAGCGCGTCCGGCAGCGGCTTTGGAGATGTCCGCGGATTTGGCGATGTGGTCAATCAGTTCGGTTTTATTCACAAAAGTCCCCTCTTAGTGGTTACAAATTTGCCTGTAGTTTGCCTGATGATGCAGCTGTCTTCGCTCACTACTTTTACAGTGATGCAGAAAATCTGCATGGCCGTATTAAATAGTTCTGAAAACCTTGTGTCAAGCCGTTTTCCGGCTTTATTGCATTTTTTCTGCATTATTTCCAAAAAAGATTGCAATCAAAAATGTGTATGCAATCAAAACGTCGTGAAAGTGCAGTACTTTACATTTCAATGCTTGATGACTGCACCATCTGTGGGCTTGGCAGCCGCTGTCGTTGACGCCTCTTTGGCAATTTCCGGTTCTTCATCGGGCAGAATTTTCGGTTCGGATTCCAGTGCCAGCTGCAATACTTTGTCGATCCACTTAACCGGCACAATATTGAGCCTGCTTTTGACGTTGTCAGGAATTTCAGCGAGATCCTTGACGTTTTCCTCTGGAATCAAAACCGTTTTGATACCGCCGCGATGCGCGGCCAGCAGTTTTTCCTTCAACCCGCCGATGGCCAGCACTTCGCCACGCAGGGTAATTTCACCCGTCATCGCCACATCGGCGCGCACCGGGATACCGGTCAGTGCCGACACCAGTGCGGTGGTCATCGCAATCCCTGCGGATGGGCCATCTTTCGGCGTGGCGCCTTCGGGCACATGCACGTGAATGTCTTTCTTCTCGAAAATATCATCCTTGATGCCCAGCATCCGTGCGCGCGAACGCACGATGGAGCGCGCCGCTTCGACCGACTCCTTCATCACATCGCCCAGTGAACCTGTCCGCGTGACATTGCCTTTGCCCGGCATCACCGCGCATTCGATGGTGAGCAATTCGCCACCGACTTCAGTCCAGGCCAGGCCCGTAACCTGACCGACCTGATTTTTCTTTTCCGCCACGCCATAGGAATAGCGACGCACACCGAGATACTTGTCGAGGTTCTTCGGCGAGACCTGCACCTTGCCCTCCTGTTTTTTCAACAACAGCATGCGCACGACCTTGCGGCAAATTTTCGACAGTTCGCGCTCTAGCGCGCGCACACCGGCTTCGCGCGTGTAATAACGCACGACATCACGCAGCGTCGCTTCGGAAACCGCCAGCTCGCCTTCCTTCAGCCCATTGTTCTTCATCTGCTTGGGCAACAGATAGCGCAGGGCGATATTGACCTTTTCATCTTCCGTATAGCCCGACAGACGAATCACTTCCATCCGATCAAGCAGGGCCGGTGGGATGTTCAAGCTGTTGGCTGTGGCGATGAACATCACATCCGACAGATCGAAATCGACTTCGACGTAGTGATCGACAAAGGTGTGGTTCTGTTCCGGGTCTAGCACTTCAAGCAATGCCGAGGCCGGATCGCCGCGAAAATCCATGCCCATCTTGTCGACTTCGTCGAGCAGGAACAGGGGATTGCGCACCGCCACCTTGGTCAGACTTTGCAGGATCTTGCCGGGCATCGAGCCAATATAGGTGCGGCGATGGCCGCGAATTTCGGCTTCGTCGCGCACGCCACCCAGCGCCATGCGCACAAACTTGCGATTGGTGGCGCGGGCGATCGATTGCCCCAGCGAAGTTTTACCCACGCCGGGCGGGCCGACCAGACAAAGGATCGGCGCTTTCAATTTATCCACGCGCTGTTGTACCGCGAGATATTCGATGATGCGTTCCTTGACCTTGTCCAGGCCATAGTGATCTTCGTCCAGCACCTTCTGCGCATTATTCAGATCATTGTTGATCTTGCTTTTCTTTTTCCACGGCAAGTTCACCAGCGCGTCAATGTAGTTGCGCACCACGGTGGCTTCAGCCGACATCGGTGACATCAGCTTGAGTTTTTTCAGTTCGGTCTCGGCTTTTTTCAAAGCCTCTTTGGGCATGCGCGCAGCCTGAACTTTCTTGTCCAGTTCTTCCAGATCGGCGCCCTCTTCGCCTTCGCCCAGTTCCTTCTGGATCGCCTTGACCTGTTCGTTCAGGTAATACTCGCGCTGACTTTTTTCCATCTGCCGTTTGACGCGGCCACGGATACGTTTCTCAACTTGCAGAATATCGATTTCATTTTCGAGCTGGCTGAGCAAATGCTCGAGGCGTTGATTCAACGGAAACATTTCCAGAATCGCCTGTTTTTGCTCCAGCTTGAGCGGCAGATGCGCGGCGATCGTATCCGCGAGGCGGCCCGGATCATCGATGCCGGTCAACGACGCCAAAATCTCCGGCGGAATTTTTTTGTTCAGCTTCACATATTGATCGAACTGCGCCACGATCGAACGGCGCATGGCTTCGGTCTCGGGATCGGTCTCGCGATCCGGCATGACCGGGGTCAGGTCACACACAAAGTGCGTTCCCAGATCTTCGATCTCGTGAATACGCGCACGCTGCGCGCCCTCGACCAGCACCTTGACGGTGCCGTCCGGCAGTTTGAGCATCTGCAGAATGTTGGCGATGCAACCGATATCGTAGATATCTTCGGCGCTCGGCTCATCTTTGGAAGCGGTTTTTTGCGCGACCAGCATGATGCTCTTGCCGGCTTCCATGCCGTCTTCCAGCGCCTTGATCGATTTCGGGCGGCCGACGAACAAGGGGATCACCATGTGCGGAAACACGACGACATCCCGCAACGGCAGCAGGGGTAATTGGGTGCGCTCTTCAGGGAGCAGTTGCAAGCTCGACATAATGGTCCTGGTCAAGAAAGGTTCAGGTGCTCATTTGGGGCCAGCGCGCAGAATCTCAAGTCCCAGCCTGCATCGCAATGGAGCGGCGCAGTGCACCGACCCATCCCCAAACAAGCTGTCTGCAGCTTAGCACGAAAAAAAGCGAGGGCGAGTCTAATGTTGTTTGTTCAATTCTGTTTCAAGCAATAAAAAACGCGGGCTTTGCCCGCGTTTTCGTCTGATGGCCGCTCTCGATTCAATTCGAACCGGACACCTTTTGTGTGTCTTTGCCATAGATCAGCAGTGGTTTGCCGTCGCCGTTGATTGCGCTCTCATCCATGACGACCTTGGTGACATTTTTCTGTCCCGGCAGTTCGAACATGACATCGAGCAGCGCCTGTTCAAGAATCGAGCGCAAACCACGCGCGCCTGTTTTACGCTTGAGGGCCTTGCGCGCGATCGCGTTGAGCGCCTGCGGGCGGATCTCCAGCTCAACACCTTCCATGGCAAACAATTTTTGGTACTGTTTGACCAACGCATTTTTCGGCGTTATCAAGATCTCGATCAAGGCCGCTTCATTCAACTCATCCAGCGTCGCCACCACCGGCAGACGACCCACCAGTTCTGGAATCAAGCCGAACTTGATCAAGTCTTCCGGCTCGACACGGCTGAGGGTATCGCCGACCGGACGGTTGCTCTGGCTTTTCACATTGGCGGCAAAACCAATTCCGCTTTTTTCGGAACGATCACGAATGACTTTTTCCAGACCGTCAAAGGCGCCACCACAAATGAACAAGATGTTGGTGGTATCGATTTGCACAAAATCCTGATTGGGATGTTTGCGCCCGCCCTGCGGCGGTACCGAAGCCACCGTGCCTTCGACCAGTTTCAGCAGTGCCTGTTGCACCCCTTCGCCGGAAACGTCGCGGGTAATCGAGGGATTGTCGGACTTGCGTGAAATCTTGTCGATTTCATCGATATAGACGATGCCGCGCTGCGCCTTCTCGACTTCGTAGTTGCAATTCTGCAGCAACTTTTGAATGATGTTTTCGACGTCCTCGCCCACATAACCGGCTTCGGTCAAGGTGGTCGCATCGGCAATCACAAACGGCACATTGAGCATGCGCGCCAAGGTTTGCGCGAGCAGGGTTTTACCGGAGCCGGTCGGACCCACCAGGAGAATGTTGCTCTTGGCCAGTTCAACATCGTCTTTCTTGTCCAGATGCTTCAAGCGTTTGTAGTGGTTGTACACCGCTACTGCCAGAATGCGTTTGGCCTGACTTTGACCGATCACATACTGATCGAGAATTTCGTGAATTTCCAGCGGTGAAGGCAGATCGCTTTTACCGCCAGCGACATTGGGATCGACCGCAATTTCATCGCGGATGATGTCGTTGCACAGCTCGATACATTCATCGCAAATGAAGACCGAAGGTCCTGCAATCAATTTCTTGACCTCGTGCTGACTCTTGCCGCAAAAAGAGCAATACAGTAGTTTTTCACCTGAACTTTTCTTCTCGGTCATTGCAGCTCCTCAACTGAGCGGGCGGCGCATTCAAGCACTTTGCTGTGCCCGGCTTTCCAGCACGCGGTCAATCAATCCATAGCTTACCGCATCTTCCGCCGAGAGGAAATTGTCACGATCCGTATCCTTGGCGATTTTTTCCTCAGGCTGTCCGGTTTGCTTGGCCAGAATGGCATTCAAGCGTTCGCGCAGAAATAAAATTTCACGTGCGTGAATTTCTATGTCGGAGGCTTGACCTTGCACACCACCCAGCGGCTGATGAATCATGATGCGCGAATTCGGCAGCGAGAAACGCTTGTCCTTGCTGCCCGCAGCCAGCAGGAAGGCGCCCATGCTGGCCGCCAGACCGGTACACAAGGTCGACACATCCGGCTTGATGAATTGCATGGTGTCATAAATCGCCAAGCCCGCCGAGACGGAGCCGCCGGGCGAATTGATGTAGAGCGAAATATCCTTGTCCGGGTTTTCCGATTCCAGAAACAGCAATTGCGCGACCACCAGATTGGCCATTTGATCGTTGATCGGGCCGACCAGAAAAATTACCCGTTCTTTCAACAGGCGCGAGTAAATATCGTAAGCCCGCTCGCCACGGCCGCTCTGTTCAATCACCATCGGCACATAATTGAGCGCCTGAGTATCCAGCGCACCACCCGCTTGGCCGATCTGTCTGCTTCCGTTCATGAACTCACCTGCTGAAAAGTAGTTGTGTCAATGGAAATTAAAGCACATCAGCGCGCCATCAATTCATCGAAATCGACCGTTTTCTCGCTGACTTTAGCCTGACCGAGCACCCAGTTCATCAAATTATCTTCCATCACCACGGCCTTGACATCGTCCAGACGGCGCGGATCGGCGTAATACCAGCGCAGCACCTCATCCGGCGCATCGTAGCTGCGCGCCTGTTCCTCGATCATTGCCTTGACCTGATCCGGCTTCGCTTCCAGTTTGTGCTGCTTGACCAGATCAGCCACCATCAATCCCAGTTTAGTGCGCTTCTCTGCCTGCGGCTGGAACACGTCCGCCGGAATCGGCATGTCATCTTTCATGACACGCGCTTTCATATCGGCACGGGCCCGCTCAACCATGCTTTGCGCTTCCATCTCGACCAGCGCCTTCGGCACCTCGAACTGCGCCGTGGTCAGCAGGGCATCCAGCACTGCCTGCTTGTTGCGCTGGGTCAGGCGGCCCTTCAATTCGCGTTCCAGATTTTCCTTCACGTCGGCGCGCAGTTTCTGCACGTCGCCATCGACGATACCCAATTCCTTGGCAAAGGCTTCGGTCAATTCCGGCAGAATTGGCGCTTCGACTTTCTTCAGCGTCAATTCAAATACGGCGGTTTTGCCGGCCACGTCCTTGCCGTGATAATCCTCGGGGAACTTCACGTCAACCGCTTTGGTTTCACCGGCCTTCATACCCAGCAGTCCTGCTTCAAAATCGGCCAGCATTTGTTTCTGGCCCAGCACGAAAGCATAGTCGCTGGCGCTGCCACCAGCAAAGGCGACGCCGTCGATCTTGCCGAGAAAATCAATGGTCAGACGATCGTCGTTTTGCGCGGCACGATCGGCCGCTACATATTTGACACGCTGCTTGAGCAGAATACCGATGGTTTTATCCAGTTCGGCTTCACCCACCACAGCCGTGACTTTCTCGATCGTCAGCGCCGAGATGTCGGAATGTTTCACTTCCGGATAAACCTCGAAGGTGGCCTCAAACGACAATACCTTGGCGTCTTCGCCCGCTGCTTTCTGTTCGATGCGCGGACGGCCGGCCACACGCAGTTCATTTTTGGTGACAGCTTCACGCAGTGCTTCGTTGATGGCATCGGACACAACTTCCGACTCCACTTCATAACCATGGGCCTGGGCCACCATCTTGAGCGGCACCTTGCCGGGACGGAAACCGGCCATCTTGACCTTGCGCGACAATTTCTGGAGGCGCACATTGACCTCGCTGGCAATAGCGTCGGCGGGAATTGCCAGGCTGATGCGACGTTCCAAAGCGCTCACCGTCTCAACGGATCCAATTGTGCTGTTCATCTCTAAAACCTTAGGAAATAATTGTTTGGTGCGAAGGGGGGGACTCGAACCCCCACGCCGGTGAAGGCGTCAGGACCTAAACCTGGTGCGTCTACCAATTTCGCCACCTTCGCGGGTTGGTGGACTCAAACGGGGTCCGGCGCGGTTCGACAGACTCTATTTGACATGCTCTACAGGATTCAAAGGCGCAATTGTAGCGGAATCGCGCAGCGGCGTTTTTCCGCGCGGAGCCATGCGGAGGGGCTACCGCGCGCTGCTAGAATGCCGCATCTTTTCATCTCCCCGCACTCATGAGTATCGGTCATTACGAGAATTTTCCGGTTGCCTCCATCCTGTTGCCGCAACACATGCGCCGGGCCGTCATGGCCATCTACCGCTTCGCCCGCAGTGCCGACGATCTGGCCGATGAGGGCGATGCTACCCCAGAGCAACGGCTCGCCGCACTCAATGATTTTCGCTACCAGCTGGATCTGATTGCCAGTCATCAAGCCTTGAACCAATCGCTGTTCGTCAAGCTGGGCGCGACGATTGCCAAGCATCGCTTATCCATGCAGCCGTTTTACGATCTGCTGTCGGCCTTTGCGCAGGATGTGACGGTGCAACGCTACGAAACCACGGCGGAGTTGTACGATTATTGCCGCCGCTCGGCCAACCCGGTCGGCCGCCTCCTGTTGCAGCTCTATCAAGCCGATACTGAACAAAACCGGCAGTGGGCTGACAAGATTTGCACCGCCCTGCAACTGGTCAACTTCTGGCAGGACGTGGCAATCGATCTGAAGAAGGATCGCCTCTATATTCCGCTGGCCGATATGCGCGCCTTCCAGGTCCATGTCTGGGAAGTGCAGGAGGGCTACAGTGGCAGCCGTTGGCAAAAGCTGATGCGCTATCAGATCGGCCGCACACGCGCCATGCTCATCGCCGGCCGGCCGCTGGGCGCCGCCCTCGGTGGACGGATGGGTTATGAGCTACGCGTGATGGTTGAAGGTGGACTGCGCATTCTTGAGAAACTGGAACAGTGCGATATCGAAGTGTTTCAACATCGCCCCACGCTGAACAAACGCGACTGGTGCGTCATGCTCTGGCGCGCATTGAAAAAATAATGGATCTCACCCAAGCCGATCAGTATTGCCAGCAAAAAGCCGCACAGAGCGGCTCCAGCTTCTATTACAGTTTTCTGTTTCTGCCGCCCGAACGGCGCCGCGCCATCACCGCGCTGTATGCGTTCTGCCGCGAAGTGGACGATGTGGTGGATGAATGCAGCGACCCACAGCTTGCACGCACCAAGCTGCTCTGGTGGCGCCAAGAGGTGGCACGCCTCTATGCCGGTCAGCCCAGCCATCCGGTCGCGCACGCGCTGACGCCGCATCTGTCGGCCTTCAATATCACCGCAGAACGCCTGAATCAAATCATCGATGGCATGGAGATGGATCTGGAGCAATCGCGCTATCTCGATTTCGCCGGCCTGAACAAATATTGTTTTCATGTGGCGGGTGTGGTGGGTTTGCTGGCTGCCGAAATTTTTGGCCGCAGCGATGAACGCACGCTGGCTTATGCGGAAAAACTCGGCCTCGCGTTCCAGCTGACCAACATCATTCGCGACGTCGGCGAAGATGCACGCAAGGGCCGCATCTATCTGCCGGTCGATGAATTGCAGCGCTTCGACGTTAAGGCCGCCGAAATTCTGAATGGCCGCTACAGCGACAACTTCACACGCCTGATGCAGTTTCAGGCACAACGCGCGCAGCAACTCTACGACGAAGCATTTGCCCTGCTTCCCGCCGCCGATCTACGCGCGCAACGGCCCGGTCTCATCATGGCCGCGATCTACCGCACCCTCCTCGACGAAGTAAGCGCCGCACAATTCCAGGTGCTGCACCAGCGCATTGCGCTGACACCCTTGCGCAAGCTCTGGATCGCCTGGAAAACCTGGCTGCGACCGCAACGTATGTTGAAACGATGAAAAAGAAAGTGGCCATCGTCGGTGGCGGCTGGGCAGGCTTGACCTGCGCCGTCGAGTTGATCGACGCCGGCCACGACGTGCAACTGTTCGAGGCCGCCCCGTCATTGGGGGGGCGTGCGCGGCAAGTCGACTGGACACGCGATGGCACGACGGTACACATCGACAACGGCCAGCACATTCTGCTCGGTGCCTATCGCGACACACTGGAGGTCATGACGCGGGTTGGCGTCGATGTCACACACGCACTGCGGCGCTTGCCGCTCACCCTGCATACGCCGCAAGGCCTGCACCTGCGACTGCCGCCACTACCGGCACCGCTGCATTTGGCCTGGGGCCTGCTCACGGCGCGCGGTTTGAGCTGGAGCGAAAAGAAAGCAGCACTGCGCATGGTGCGCGCCTTGCGGGAATGGAATTGGCAATTGCTCGCCGATACCACGGTGACGCAATTACTACGCTTGCATGAGCAACCCGGCGCGCTGAATCATGCGCTGTGGCATCCGCTTTGTATTGCTGCACTCAACACACCGCCGGATGAAGCCTCAGCCCAGGTCTTTGTCAACGTTTTGCACGACAGTCTGGGCGGCGCGCGGCACGATTCCGATCTGCTCTTGCCCGCCACCGATTTGAGCAGTCTGTTTCCGCAAGCGGCTGCAAGTTATCTGATGCAAGGCGGTGGCGAAATTTTTCTCGCCACGCGCATCACCGACATTGGCATCACCAAGGGCGGCTACCTGTTGCAATCGGCACAACAGCGCTGGTTTGCCGAAGCGGTGGTACTGGCGCTGCCGCCCTGGCGGCTGCTCGAAACCCTGGCAGGGCTGGCCACCGAGATCGCCGCGCTGGCACCACTGCTGCAGCAATTGACGCAATTCGGCCAGCAATCGATCACCACCTGCTACCTGCAATACGCTGATCACATTGAGCTACCGTTGCCGATCTGCGGCTTGCACGAAAATGCTGAACGGCACCATTACGGCCAGTGGGTATTCGATCGCGATACGCTGTGCGGCCAAACCGGTTTGCTTGCTGTGGTCATCAGCACCGACGGCCCGCATCTCGAACTGGACAATCTGGCCCTGGCTGATCTGCTGGACAAGCAATTGCGTGAGTATTTTTCGCCATTGCCGAAACTGCTGTCCAGCAAAGTCATCTGCGAAAAGCGCGCCACCCATGCCTGCACGCCCGGTCTGCAAAAGCCCGACCTACAGACCGGTTTGCCCGGCCTGTATCTGGCTGGCGATTGGCTGGACGCCGACTATCCCGGCACGCTTGAAGCGGCTGTGCGCAGCGGTCTGGCGATTGGACGCCTGGATCACGGGATCTAATTTACGGCCTCTAATGCGCTGCATAGCCATTCGACTAAGGCGCCAAACTACCGGCGCCAAGTCGCTGGTTAATGCGCTGCATAGCCATTCGACTAAGGCGCCAAACTACCGGCACCAATGCGCTGCATAGCCACCCGACTAGGCACGATAAGACATGTGCCAAGTCGTTGGTTAAGTCGCTGGTTAATTTTTTTGCAGCAAGCGCAGCGGCCCGAATAAATTCTGCATTGTGCGATTGGCGATGAACGACAAGTTGTAGGGATGTTCACTGACTGCTTGCGGAAACGCTGTCGCACTCTCCAACGCCTGCACACTGGCCGCGATTTTTCCCCACAACACCAGCGTCGGCAGTGCTTGATTTTTATTCTGCACAGGTGAGCACAAGCCGGCGAGCACGGTGCGCAAAAACGGCAGCCAGGCTTTGGCTTCCTTAACCGGCGGCACGTGCGGGCGAAACACCAGCGTTGCATTGAGTAAAAGAAAACCCTGTGCCGTCAGATTGGCCTGCAACTGCGGCAGCGTTTGAATCCATGGCGCGCCGATCGCTCGGGCCTGTGCTGAAATGCGCGCCATCGCCTCGCCACCCGTGTTGTCGCTGACCAATTGCCCATCGGCGACCAGCAGCATCTTGATGAAATTGCGCAGCGAAGTGGCACGGTTGACTTGCTTGGATAAACCGTTCTCCGACCAGAGCGATTGCACCGCCCCGTCCATGAAGCACACCCCGGTCGCGCTCTGTTCGCGCGGATACGGCCCCTCGCCGATCAGCACATAACGCACGCCAGACAATGGCTGGGCAAAAGCGGCAAACATGCGGCCTTGCGTTGGCAGGTATTGATCAGCCGCCAGTGCCGGTAAATAATCCGGCTGCATTTCCATCATCGCCATCAATCCGGCATGCAGAACTGGCCGCCAGCTTGGATCGGCCAGTGCAAGTTGTTCGGTGATCGCTGCCGGAATCGCCGCTCGAATCGTCATGATTCAGTGCGCGTTGCGCACGCGTTCCAGTGCGGCGTCGATGCGATCGACCGGCCAGATTTCCAGACCTTCGATTTTTTGTTTCGGCGCATTGGCTTTGGGGATCAGGGCAATTGAAAAACCCAGCTTGGCTGCTTCCTTCAAGCGTTCCTGCCCACGCGGCGCGGGACGGATCTCACCGGCCAGACCGACTTCACCAAATACGATCAAGCCACGCGGCAATGGCTTGTTGCGGAACGATGAAACGATGGCCAGCATCACTGCGAGATCGGCGGCCGGCTCGGTGATCTTCACACCACCGACGGCGTTGATGAACACATCCTGATCGAAACACGCCACGCCCGCATGACGATGCAACACGGCCAGCAACATCGCCAGCCGCGTCTGCTCCAGGCCCACCGAGAGGCGCCGCGGGCTGGGCACATGGGAACTATCAACCAGCGCCTGAATTTCCACCAGCAGCGGCCGCGTGCCTTCCTGTGTCACCAGTACAGCCGAGCCGGGCACCGTGCCGCCCTTGCCGTCCTCGCCATGTTGCGAAAGAAATAACGCCGAGGGGTTGGACACACCTTTCAAACCGCGCTCGGTCATGGCGAACACGCCCAACTCGTTGACCGCGCCGAAGCGATTCTTGAACGCGCGAATCAGGCGGAAGGAAGAATGCGTATCGCCCTCGAAATACAGCACGGTGTCGACGATGTGTTCGAGTACGCGTGGCCCGGCCAGCGCGCCTTCCTTGGTCACATGCCCGACCAGAATCACGGTGATGCCGCTTTGCTTGGCAATGCGCGTCAGTTGTGCCGCGCATTCGCGCACCTGTGCCACCGAACCGGGCGCGGATTGCAATTGCTCGGAATAGAGTGTTTGAATCGAATCGATGACTACCACTTCGGGCGTATGCGCACTCAGCGAGGCTTGAATTTTTTCCAGTTGGATTTCGGCCTGCACCTGCATATTCGTGCGCCCCAGACCAAGACGCTGCGCGCGCAAAGCAATCTGCGCTGCCGATTCTTCGCCACTGATATACAGCACCCGGCGCTGCGCGCTCATGTGTGCCAAGGCTTGCAACAGCAGCGTCGATTTGCCGATGCCGGGATCACCGCCGATCAACACCACGCCACCAGCCACCAGCCCGCCGCCGAGTACGCGATCGAATTCTTCGATGCCGGTCGGAAAACGTGCGACATCCTGCGCTTCGATTTCGGCCAGCACCTGCACCGGGGCCGCTTGCGTCAGCGATTGATAACGGTGCGCCGTGGGAGCTTCAGCCACCGCTTCGACCAGGGTGTTCCAGGCATTACATTGCAGGCATTGTCCCTGCCACTTGGGCGAAGTGCCGCCGCATTCGGTACAGCTGTAGATGGTTTTTTGTTTGGCCATGAGGGCGCTTACGCAACGATTGATACGGGCACGCGCGGCGACAAGGCACACAAGAGTTCATAGCCAATCGTGCCAGCCGCATGCGCCACTTCGTCCACCGACAAACCCTGCCCCCACAACGTGACTGCACTGCCAACATTGGCATTGGGCAAGCCGGTCAGATCAACCGCAATCATATCCATCGACACGCGGCCGACCATGCGTGTGCGCTGGCCATCGACCAAAACCGGTGTCCCCTGCCGATTGTCACCGGGCGCGTGGCGCGGATAACCATCCGCATAACCGCAGGCGACGATACCGATGCGCATGTCTTGCTCGGCGCGATAGATGCTACCGTAGCCCACCGTATCTCCGGGCTGCAGGTTTTGCACGCCGATGATTTCGCTGCGCAGAGTCATGACCGGTTTCAAGCCGAGGGCATCGGCGCTGCGATGCGCGAACGGCGAACTGCCATAGAGCATGATGCCCGGTCGCAGCCAATCCGAGTTGACGGCTTCACTGTTGAGAATCGCTGCCGAATTGCACACACTACGCGGCCCCGGCACACCGGCAATCGTTTGCTCGAATACCTGCAACTGCTGCCGCATGGACAGGGACGACATCATCTCGGCATCGGCATTGGCAAAGTGCGTCATGTGCGTGATGCTGCCGACCGCTGGCAGCGCTTGTAACCGTTCATGGGCGGCACGGTATTTACGCGGCGCAAAGCCGAGACGGTTCATGCCACTGTTCATCTTGAGATAGATCGACAGCGTGCCGTTGCCAGACGCAGATGATTTTGCTTCCTGCTCCAGCAGACGCACCTGTTCTTCGTGATGCACGACCAGATCGAGTTTCAGTGCGTGCACCTGTTCCAGATCCGCCGCTTCGAACACGCCTTCCAGCAACAGCACCGGACCACGCCAGCCCGACTCGCGCACCGCAACCGCTTCGACGATATCCAGCACAGCAAAGCCGTCCGTGGCCTGCAGGCCGGGCAGTACGTGGGCAATGCCGTGACCATAGGCGCGTGCCTTGATCACGGCCCACAACTTCTGCCCCGGACGTGCGCGCCGGGCCACTTCAAGATTGTGTGCGAGTGCGGCGTGGGAAATTTCGGCCAGGATGGGTCGGGGCATGGTGCAATTTTTTGTAGTACGGTTCCAGCGAAGATTGTGCACTATTTTCATGATATAAAGCGGGCACCGTGCGTACCCGCTCTGCCCGCATGCAGAGCCACTTCCACGCAATGTACCCGGCTAGAGAGAATCAAGGTTAAATGAAACGCGGTTTCTACACGATCATGGCGGCGCAGTTTTTTTCGTCGCTGGCCGACAATGCCTTGCTCATCGCAGCCATTTCCATGTTGACCCAGTTGTCGGCACCCGACTGGATGACGCCGCTGCTCAAACTGTTCTTCGTCTTGTCCTATGTGCTGCTGGCCGCCTTCGTTGGCGCTTTTGCGGATTCCATGCCCAAGGGCCGGGTGATGTTCATCACCAACACCATCAAGGTCGTCGGTTGTGCTCTGATGCTGTTCGGAATGCATCCTCTGCTCGCCTATGGTGTAGTCGGTCTGGGCGCCGCCGCTTACTCGCCCGCCAAATACGGCATCCTCACCGAATTGCTGCCGCCACGGCGACTGGTCGCGGCCAATGGCTGGATTGAGGGCATGACCGTACTGTCAATCCTGTTGGGCACCTTCCTCGGCGGCATGCTGATCAGCCCGGCTTTGTCCGCAAAGCTGCTCAGCATTGATCTACCGTTCATTGACACCGGCATCAGTACCGCTGCGGAATCGGCCACCGTAGTCACCATGTTCATCTATCTGCTGGCGGCCGCGATCAATTTGCAGATCCCCGATACCGGGGTGCGCTACCCCAAACAGGAGCGGCACCCGATTCGTCTGGTGGCCGATTTCGCTCACTGTTTCAAGACCTTGTGGAAAGACAAGCTGGGCCAGATCTCACTGGGCGTAACCACATTGTTCTGGGGCGCGGGCGCGACGCTGCAATTTCTGGTGCTGGAATGGTCCAGGCAAATTCTCAAGCTGCCGCTCTACATGGGCACCAATCTGCAAGTTATCAGCGCCATCGGCATTGCTGCTGGCGCCGTCCTGGCCGCCCGCCGGGTGACGCTGAAACAATCCCTCAGCGTGCTGCGCGTCGGCGTGGGCATGGGTGTACTGACCATGATGGTTTCGTTCTACCGTCCCGACCTTATTCCGGCCGGTGGCTGGACACTGCTCTGGCACGGCAAACACGTTGTGCTGCACTACCACCTCATCATTGCCGCCCTGCTGCTGGTGCTGCTCGGCGGCATGGCCGGTTATTTTGTGGTGCCGATGAATGCCCTGTTGCAGCATCGCGGCCATGTGTTGATGAGCGCGGGGCATTCCATTGCCGTACAGAATTTCAATGAAAACATCGGCGTGCTCATCATGCTGTCGCTGTACACGGTGCTGATCAAATACGATTTCAGCATTACCACGACCATGTTTCTGTTCGGCACATTCGTCGCCGGCATGATGCTGCTTGTGATCCGCAAGCATCAGGCGAATCAGCGGCAATTCGATGCGGTGGCTTTGATCTCAGTCAACGTGCGTTGATACGCACAGCGGGTCAGCGTTTCTTAAATATCCACATCCGCCAGATCGCCCTTCTCTTCCAGCCAGTTGCGGCGCGCGGCGGCCTCGCTTTTACCCATCAGCATCTGCATGCGGCTCACGGTTTGAGCAAAGTCGAGTGCGCCCAGAGCCACCGTGCTGAGACGCCGTGTCGCGGGGTTGAGCGTGGTTTCCCACAGTTGTTCGGCACTCATCTCGCCCAGACCCTTGAAGCGTGAAATGCTCCAGGCATTTTCACGCAGACCATCCTTGCGCAATTTGTCGAGAATGTGCTCGAGTTCACCCTCATCAAGCGCATAAATTTTGCGCGCGGGTTTCTTGCCTTGCGCGGGCACATCGACACGAAACAGCGGCGGACGGGCAACCTGTACATGGCCGCGCGCGACCAGTTGCGGAAAATGCTTGAAGAACAGCGTCAACAGCAAGACCTGGATGTGCGAACCATCGACATCGGCGTCGGACAGGATGCAGATTTTTCCATAGCGCAGGCTGGACAGATCGATGGCATCGTCTACGCCATGCGGGTCGATGCCGATCGCCACGGCTATATCGTGAATTTCATTGTTGGCGAACAAGCGGTCGCGTTCGGTTTCCCAGGCGTTGAGCACCTTGCCGCGCAGCGGCAGGATGGCCTGGAATTCCTTGTCGCGCCCCATCTTGGCGGAGCCGCCGGCGGAATCGCCCTCGACCAGAAACAATTCGTTGCGGCTCACGTCGTCCGATTCGCAATCGGTCAGCTTGCCGGGCAACACAGCCACGCCAGAGCTCTTTTTCTTTTCGACCTTCTGCGCCGAACGCAAGCGTGACTGCGCCTGACGGATCACCAGCTCGGCCAGCTTCTTGCCGTAATCGACATGCTGGTTGAGCCACAGATCCAGTGCCGCGCGGCTGTAGGTCGCCACCAGACGCACGGCGTCACGGCTGTTCAAACGCTCCTTGATCTGGCCCTGAAACTGCGGATCGAGCACTTTGGCCGACAGCACAAAACTAGCGCGCGCGAACACATCTTCTGGCAACAGTTTGACCCCCTTGGGCAACAGGCTGTGCAGTTCGACAAAATTCTTCACTGCGCCAAATAGCCCTTCGCGCAAACCGGCTTCATGGGTGCCGCCTGCCGAGGTTGGAATCAGGTTGACATAGGATTCGCGCACCAGTGCGCCTTCCTCAGTCCAGGCCACCACCCATTCGGCACCCTCGCCAGCGGCAAAGCTATCGTGGCCGGCCTCGGCAAAGCCCTCGCCTTCGAAAAGAGGAATCACAGTGACTTGATCGAGTTCCTGTTCCAGGTAACCGCGCAAGCCTTTTTCATAACGCCAGGTTTGCGTTTCCTTCGTCTTGGCTTGCGTCAACGTCACCGTCACGCCGGGCAGCAGCACCGCTTTGGAGCGCAACAAGCGCTGCAACTCGGCCAATGGAATCTGCGGACTGTCGAAATACTTCGGATTCGGCCACACGGTAACGCGGGTACCGGATTGCTTCTCGTCCTTGCGTGCCGCACGTGATTTGAGCTTTTGCACCACATCGCCCTGAGCAAAGGTCAACTCGAAAACCTTGCCGTCGCGCCACACGGTGACCTGTAACTGGTTGGACAAGGCATTGGTGACCGAAACACCCACACCATGCAGCCCGCCGGAAAAACTGTAGGCACCGCCGGCCTGCTTGTCGAACTTGCCACCCGCGTGCAGGCGGGTAAAAACGATCTCCACCACCGGCACTTTTTCTTCCGGATGCAGGCCGCAGGGAATGCCGCGCCCATCGTCTTCCACCGTCACGCTACCATCGGCCTCCAGTGTCACTTGCAAATGCGCGCCATGGCCCGCCAGCGCTTCATCCGAGGCATTATCCAGCACTTCCTGAATGATGTGCAGCGGATTCTCGGTACGCGTGTACATGCCGGGGCGTTGCTTGACGGGCTCGAGCCCTTTCAAGACCTTGATCGAAGCTTCGCCATAGTGTTTTTGTGTTTTTTGTGCCGAGCCCGAAGATTTTTTTATGTCACTTGCCATGGATATTGGATTCAAACAAAAAAAGTTATGCACAGATGGTGTGGAAAACCCCGCCCCGCAAAAAACAAAACGCCCGTATCTGCGGGCTTTCAGTGGCGTGATGAAATTTTCATCAAAATGAAATCGTGTTGTCATAAATGGCCGCGCGCCTGCCGGTTTTTTTCTGCCGACGCTTGACAAACCGGACACTGCTGTTGTCCGCGCGGTCCGCCACTGGGCGACATTATACGAGCCAGCCCAGGCAAGCGCCGCCGCCAAAGCAAAACGCCCGCAAAGGGTTGCGGGCGTTGGCTTGTGGACGCTTCACTCAATCCCAGTGATGGTGCCCGCGGTCGTGGTCGTAACCATGATCGTGGTCATGATCGCGCCAATGATCCCAATGTTCTTCGCGTTCTTCATAGTAGCCGTGATGGCATGAACGGCGATCGTAATCGCGATCGCGCCAGCCCGTTTCATAACGTACATAAACGGGCGGTGCTTCACGATAAATCACCGGCGCCGGATAGCGGACATATTCGACGGCCGGCTCATAGAAACCAAATGAAACCGAGATACGCTCGCTGGCCTGTGCCGATGCTGCCGCCATCAGGGTTGCACCTGTGACTGCCAACGTAATTAAAAATTTGCGTGCCATCATTTCCTCCATAAGTGATTGAACACGCCCTCAGCATAGCCACGCAGGCTCGGAAAAGCTGTTATCGGCAGCGGCAAAAATGTATGGGATGTAACAGGATGTTGCGGGGTTTACCTGCGCATCAATGCTGATGCTTGCGAATGGTAGGCAGCGCTTGCTTGAGATAGTAGAACATCGACCACAGCGTCAAGAGTGTGGCTACCCAGACCAACCAGGTACCCCATTGCAGGGTGTTGAACCAGGGAAACAATTGCACGTCGGCCAGCAACATCGGCAGCGCCACCATCTGCGCAATGGTTTTGATTTTGCCCAGCCAGTTCACCGCCACGTTGCCGCGCGCGCCGAGTTCAGCCATCCATTCGCGCAACGCGGAAATCGTGATCTCGCGGCCGACAATGATCAGTGCCACCCAACTGTCCACGCGCCCAAGTTTCAACAGAATCAGGAGCGTGGCGCACACCATCAACTTGTCTGCCACCGGATCGAGAAAGGCTCCGAAGGCCGAAGTCTGATTCCAGCGCCGGGCAAAATAGCCATCGAGCCAATCGGTCAACGCCGCCAGCACAAACAGCGCAGTCGCAATCCAGTTGCGCTCCTCCAGTGTCAGCCAATCATCAGGGAAAGAATACACGCCAACCACGAAAGGGATGGCGAGAATGCGCAACCAGGTGAGGAGGATAGGGAAATTGAGCGGCATGGCCGCGATTGTGGCCGATTTCATGGGGTCTGACAATTGCAGCCCGGAATAACGACATCCCGTCAGCCCCTTGTCACTGGGCAGAAGCTATTGTCTAATCACCCTGCATGTGCACCCAGGAAAGCTGCGGAGCACATATGCAAGGGTGTCGCTTTTGCCGGTCTGTTTATCACACAGACAATCGCATCAATCACTTGCATGCATTTATCTGCCGGGTTATCCGACATGCCCGGCGGATTGGCCGACAAAATGTCGTATACATCACGTTAGGCTTCACCATGGCACCGTCCATATTTGCTCCGAAAGGCACGCTCAGATCAACTGCGGGACTGCCATTCACGGTTTCTCCATCGACGTCGTATCTTCGCCTTGTCGCAGCCGAGGCTGGAAAGAGTTGCGTCGAGTTCACGGCCTGGTTTCAGTCCGAAGATCGCCACTCAACGGTTCGCGTGGAGTTCGTCCGGTGCATCTCAGCACGTCTGCTATGCAATGGAGGTGAGGCTGGCATGGGAATCGGCGTCGTGGGCAGCAGCAAATGGCTCGCAGAAACGAACCAGCTTCAGCGTGAGAACTATCCAAGTCACGCCGACAATTTCCACGATGTGAAGCACTTCTTCTTTCGCGGCCACGACTGTTCCGTTGAAGTACTGGCCGAAGGGTTCAGCTGGCATGAGCCCGAGGCCTAACCCTTCTATCGAGGGAACGTCCAACATCACGCTTCGCCTGCTGTCGGCCGCCCCTCATATAAAACGTTAACAAACACTAATGAAGCTGCTTGTAGATTTGTTCGGCCAACTGTTTGGAAATGCCTTCCACTTGCGCCAGGTCTTCCACACTGGCGGATTGAACGCCACGCAGGCTGCCAAAACGGGTCAATAGTTTTTGCCGCCGCTTGTCACCAATGCCTTCGATTTCTTCCAGCCGCGACACCTGCCTCGCCTTGGCGCGTTTGGCGCGCATGCCGGTGATGGCGAAGCGATGCGCTTCGTCGCGAATCTCGGCGATCAAGAGCAGCGCAGGATGCGTCTTGCCCAATTCCAGTTCCGGGCGGCCGTCGGCGAATACCAGCGTTTCCAATCCAACCTTGCGCCCTTCCCCTTTGGCCACGCCCACCAGCAGGCGGATGTCGAGACCCAACTCAGAGAACACCTGCCGCCCCATTTCGACCTGACCCTTGCCACCGTCGATGAGCACGACATCAGGCAGCGTGGCCTCATTTTCCATATCCGCCTGCGCCAGTTTTTCATAACGGCGCATCAGCACCTGACGCATCGCCGCGTAGTCGTCGCTCGCGGTGATGCCGGCAATGTTGTAGCGCCGGTATTCGCTGCTCTGCATCGCACCGCGATCATAAACAACGCAAGACGCTTGCGTCGCCTCACCGGCCGTGTGGCTGATGTCGAAACACTCGACCCGCAATGCGGTATCGTCTTCCAGCGTCAACCCCAGTGCGTCGGCCAAAGCCTGCGCACGCGCGCGTTGCGTGCCTTGTTCGGACAACAGCCGCGCCAGTGCGAGCTGGGCATTCTTCTCTGCCATCTCCAGCCAGCTGCGCCGCTGACTTTGCGGTTGCACTAGGTGTTCGATTTTTTTCTGGCCCTGCGCCGTCAGCATCTGCAACACTTCGCTCAAGTCGCACAGCGGCCGGGTAATCAATAACGCAGGCACGGGTTGATCAAGGTAGTGCTGCGAGACAAAGGCTTCCAGCGCATCGCCCAATGTTTCCTGGGACGACTGTTCGGCATCGCCGACATGCAGTGGGAAATAGGCCTTGTCGCCCAGATGACGGCCTCCGCGGATCATGGCCAGATTCAGGCACAACCGGCCCTGCGCCATTGCCAGCGCGATCACGTCGGCATCGATGTCCTGACCGATATCCATCGCCTGCTGTTGCTGCATCGTATTGAGCGCGGAAATCCGGTCGCGCAGCCGCGCCGCTTCTTCAAAGCGCAATTGCGCGGACAAGTCCTGCATCTGCTGTTCCAGTTCGCGCACGACATCCTGCTGCTGGCCACGCAGAAAGCGCACTGCCTGTTTCACGTCCTGGGCGTAGTCGGCGGCGCTGATGTGATTGACACAAGGCGCGCTGCAGCGGCCGATCTGATGCAGCAGACAGGGCCGCGAGCGATTGCTGTAGACACTGTCTTCGCATGAACGCAGGCGAAACACTTTTTGCAGTACACGGATGCTTTCCTTCACCGCCGTGGCATTCGGATAAGGGCCAAAATACTCGCCGCGCTTGTCCACCGCACCACGGTAATAGGCGATGCGCGGAATTTCGTGCGCGGTAAAACGCAAGTAAGGATAAGACTTGTCATCGCGAAACAGAATGTTGTAACGCGGCGCCAGCGATTTGATCAGATTGTTTTCCAGCAGCAGCGCTTCCGCTTCCGAGCGCGTCACCGTGGTATCGATGCGCACCACGCGCGCGATCATGTGCGCAATGCGCGGGCTGGACAGGGTTTTCTGGAAATAGGAATTGACGCGCTTCTTCAGATCGCGCGCCTTGCCGACATAGAGCACGGCCTCCTGCGCATCGATCATCCGGTACACGCCGGGCAGATGCGGCAGTTCGTTGAGCGTGTGCTGGAGATCAGACTCCGGTGGCTGACTCATGATGCAATGCCTCGACCAGGGCTTTGGCCGCAGCGTAGTCGGCGTTGTGCTGCAAGCGGGCGGCCTGGCCCACAGGATGCAAACGGCGCAGCCGCTGCTGTGAGGCCGTAGAAAAATCCCAACGCAAATCCCGCAACAATTGATCGGCTTGGTCCGGTGCATTGCACACCAGCACCATGTCGCACCCCGCACCCAGCGCGGCTTCGGCGCGGGCGACGATATCGCCGACCACCGTTGCACCTTCCATGCTCAAATCGTCGCTGAAAATCACGCCGTCAAAACCGAACTTCTGGCGCAGGATTTTTTGCAGCCAGATTTTGGAAAAACCAGCGGGCTGCGCATCCACCTTGGGATAAATCACATGCGCGGGCATGACCGAGCTCAGGCTGTTGCCGAGCCAGTCATAGGGCGCGGCATCCTGTGCCAGCACTTCGTCCAGCGTGCGCTCGTCGACGGGAATCGCCACATGCGAGTCGGCAGCGACAAAACCGTGGCCGGGAAAATGCTTGCCGCAATTGTGCATACCCGCCAGCAACAGGCCGTGGTTCAGGCTCTTGGCCAGCAAGGTCACGACACGTGGATCGGCATCGAAGGCGCGATCACCGATCACGGCGCTCTGACCATAATCCAGATCGAGCACTGGCGTGAAACTGAAATCGACGCCGCAGGCGCGCAGCTCGGCTGCCAGTACAAAGCCGGTCGCCGTCGCCGCCTTGGTGGCTTGCAATACATCGCGCTGCCATAACGTACCGAGTGCATGCATCGCCGGCAGGCGCGTAAACCCTTGACGAAAACGCTGTACCCGTCCGCCTTCGTGGTCGACGGCAATCAATAACGGCTCATCCCGTGCCGCGTGAATTGCAGTCGTCAATGCGCACAACTGTTCTTTGGAAGCAAAGTTACGTGCAAATAGAATCACGCCACCAACGTGCGGGTGCTGCAAGCGTTCGATCTCGTGCGAGGTCAACGTCAGTCCGGCAACATCGACCATCACCGGTCCGGGGGGCAGAATTTTTTTCATGGTTTTTCGAGGATGACAAATGCCTGTGCGTATTTCTTTTCGTCGGTGAGTGAGACATGCGCTTGCCAGCTGCGTTGCATCATCTCGCTGAGTAATTCGCCGTGAAACTGGAATTGCGGGCAGCCTTGCGCGTCGTTGAGCACTTCGATGTTATGCCAGACCACCATGCCGCTGATGCCCGAACCAAAAGCCTTGGCAAACGCTTCCTTGGCGGCAAAACGCTTGGCCAGATAGGCAATGCCGTTTTTTTCATTGCTGGCGCTGCGGCGGTGGAATTCCTGCATCTCCTTTGCGCCGAGAATGCGCTCGGCAAAGGCTTCTTCATGCCGCTCCAGCGCGGCCGCTACGCGCGCGATTTCAACCAGATCGGTGCCAACGCCAACGATCATTTCTGCAACGCGTCCAGGCGTGCCTTGACCATGAGGGCCTTCATTTCGCGCACCGCATTTTCCCAACCGGAAAACACGGCATGCGCGACGATGGCGTGGCCGATGTTCAGCTCGGCGATGCCGTCGATGGCGGCGATGGCTTGCACGTTCTGGTAGTGCAAACCGTGGCCGGCATTCACTTTCAAACCTTGCGCAATCCCGGCAACCACACTGCGGCGCACACGTTCCAGTTCGTTCTGCTGTGCGGCGGCATCTTCGGCGTCGGCATATTTTCCCGTGTGTAATTCCACCACCGGCGCGCCCGCTTCGCGGCTGGCGCGCACCTGTTCTTCGTCGGGATCGATGAACAGCGACACGCGGATGCCCAATGGCGCCAACCGTTGAATTGCCGCGCGCACGGCATCGAAATGACCACGTACGTCCAGCCCGCCTTCGGTGGTGATTTCCTGCCGCCGCTCCGGCACCAGACAGACATCGTGCGGACGAATGCGGCAGGCGATGTCGAGCATGGCGTCGTTGACCGCGCATTCGAAATTCATCCGCGTTTTCAGCAATGGACGCAACCGCTCGACATCGTGATCCTGAATGTGGCGACGGTCTTCGCGCAGGTGGAGAGTAATCGCATCGGCGCCCGCCTCTTCCGCCAGCAGTGCCGCCTGCACCGGATCGGGATAGGTCGTGCCGCGCACCTGGCGCAGCGTGGCAACGTGGTCGATGTTGACGCCCAGATCAATCATATGTCTGCATATCCAGCAAAATCTGCCGCGTTTTCAAGCGGCGGCCATCAAGGTGACGGTTGAGCAGTGTGCGCATCAGATTGCGCGCCTGCTGCTGCACCTGCGGTTCATCAAATTGTTCGGCGGCAATTGCCAGCAATACCTGACCGGGCCAGGCTTCGGCGTGCTGCGCGTGAACTTCCAGCACGCCCAGTTCGGCATGGATCTGGTAGTAGGCATTCGGATTCAATGCCTGGCCCGCCGCATCCGTTTCAAAGTGCACAGCATAACCGAGCTCGCGCAACAGGATTTTCTCGAAACGGCGCAACACCAGCGCAGTGTTTTGTCCCGCCGCCAGCGCCTGCAAACTCTCGGTGTAGGCATCGAACAATTGCGGATGCGCATCGTCGCGCGGCAGCAGCTTGAGCAGCAATTCGTTCAGGTAATACCCGCTGAGCAAGGCGCTGGGTGGCAGCGGCGTCACACCGCCCGCCCATTCGGCGCGTTGCAGGGTGCGCACTTCGTGCTTGCCGCTGAAGGTGGCCAGCAGGGGTTGAAACAGCATCAGGCTGCTGCGCAGGGCTGAGTTCGGTCGCTTCGCGCCCTTAGCCAGCACCGGCAGATTGCCCTGTTCGCGGGTAAACAATTCCAGAATCAGACTGGATTCGCTATAGGGATGACGGTGCAGTACATAGGCGGGCGCATCTTCGATACGATGCGGATGCGTGTTGACCCGGCTGGCTGCGGGAGGAAAGGCCACATCATTCATAACCATACTGGCGCAGGCTGGCTTCCGAGTCGGCCCAGCCGCTCTTGACCTTGACCCAGAGTTCCAGAAACACCTTGCTGCCAAACAGCTTTTCCATATCCTGACGCGCTTCGGTGCCGATCTGCTTGAGTTTCTCGCCGCCGGCGCCGATCACCATCGCCTTGTGCGCGTCACGCGCGACCAGGATGGTGGCAGCAATGCGGCGCAGGTTGCCTTCCTGCGTAAATTGGTCGATCACCACGGTGCTGTCGTAAGGTAGTTCTTCACCCAGCAAGCGGAACAGCTTTTCGCGAATGAACTCGGATGCGAGAAAACGTTCGTTGCGATCGGTCATGTCGTCGGCGTCATAGAACGCGGCTTGCTCGGGCAGCATCGGCGTGACCGCGTCCAGCAAGGCATCCACCCCTTTGCCGGATTTGGCGCTGAGCGGCACGATGGCGCTGAAAGGAAATTGCCGGTTCAACTCTTGCGAAAAAGTCAGCAATGCCGCCTTGTCGATGATGCGGTCGGCCTTGTTCAACACGACACACACCTTGGCTTGACCGGCCTTCTGCTGACTCAGCATGTCCAGAATCAATTGGTCGCCGGACTGGAGGCGGCCTGCTTCGATCACCCACAGCACCACATCGACTTCCTGCAACACCTGCGTCACGGTGCGGTTGAGCATGCGGTTGAGGGCGCCGCCATGACGGGTCTGAAAGCCGGGCGTATCGACAAAAATATATTGCGCCGCATCGCTGGTGTGAATACCGAGAATGCGATGGCGCGTGGTTTGCGGCTTGCGCGAGGTGATGCTGACCTTTTGACCGACCAGCCGGTTCAGCAGCGTGGATTTGCCGACGTTGGGACGGCCGACAATTGCCAGGGTGCCGGTACGGTAGCTGGAACCTGCGGATGTCATAGCAATGTCGTATCCGCCACCGGCTGCGCAGCATCGGTGCTACTGGCTTCAACTTCTTCGGCTATTTTTTTGCTGCTTCGCTTCGGTGCTTCGTCGCCACCTTCCGTTTTGACGTTGGCTTCCGGCTCCTTCTTGCGGCGCGTCCGCTTGGCGGCTTGCGGCGCGGCGGCCATGACGGCTTCCAGCGCCAGTTTGGCAGCGCCCTGCTCCGCCGCACGACGGCTGCCGCCCTTGCCGATCACCTGAATGCTGAATTTCGGAATCGCGCACTCCACTTCAAATTCCTGACTGTGCGCCGCGCCATGCGTCGCCACGACGCTGTAGAGCGGCAGAGAAATATGGCGGCTTTGCAGATATTCCTGCAGCAGGGTCTTGGCATCCTTGCCCAGCGTTTTGGGATCAACGCTCTGCAACACCGGCTGGTACAGCGTGTTGATGACGCGTTTGGTCTGGTCAAAACCGCCGTCGATGAAAATGGCGCCAAACAGGGCTTCCATGCCGTCAGCCAAAATTGAAGGGCGACGGAAACCGCCGCTCTTTTGTTCACCGCCACCCAGACGCAGAAACTGGCTCAACTCGATCCGCTGCGCAATTTCATACAGCGATTGCTGCTTGACCAGATTGGCGCGCAGGCGCGACAAATCACCCTCGTCGATCTTGCTGAATTTTTCATACAGCATCAGCGCAACCACACAGTTGAGAATACTGTCGCCGAGAAACTCCAACCGCTCGTTATGAATGCCGCTATGCGAGCGGTGGGTCAACGCCTGTTCCAGCAACATCGGATTGGCAAATTTATAGCCGAGCTTGTCCTCCAGCAATGCCAGATCGAGGTGGAGTTGACCCTGTTGAATCATTGGTCGTTTGAGCTCGCGGCAAAGTCGATTTCCAGACGCACTTTATCGCCAAAGGGAATCGTCTTGGTGTATTTGAAACTGGCCGCAAAACCTTTCTCGTTCTTGGTGATGTCCAGATCCTTGCCGGAAATCACGTCGATCATGTTGATTTCCATATAGCGGTCGAAGGCGCTGCGTACCTGTTGCGGCGTTTCCTTGCCACGCGTGGCGTCAACGATGACTCCTTTCAGGCTGTGGAACTCGATATAGGCGGGCACAACTTTCATCGCAAAAATCGCCAGGAATACCATGATGCCGCCAAAAAAAATGACGCCGATCAAGCTGATGCCGCGCTGTCTGCCAAAACCGGGATGTTGCATAACCACTCCTCTCGAAAGGTTGAACAACGTTCGCTGATGCACGTTACTTGAAACCGCCGATACGTTTCGGGTTGCTGAAATTCATCCAGATGAAAAACGCCTTGCCAACGATATTGGCCTCCGGCACAAAACCCCAGAAGCGGCTATCGGCACTGTTATCGCGATTATCGCCCATCATGAAGTAATGTCCTGCCGGAACTTTGCAGGTCACGCCTTGTGTACCATAGACGCAAGCATCCCGAAAAGGGAAGCTTTGCGGCTGGTTATAAGGTGGATTTCTTGGATCGTTCAGGATATTGTGTTCAACTCCGTCCAAAACCTCGGTAAATTGCTCGGCAAATGTTACTCTGTCTGAATCCAGATATTCCCCTGCGCCGTGCACCGGCATTGTTTTTCCGTTAACCGTCAGGCGCTTGTTTTGGTAAGAAACCACATCACCGGGCAAACCAACCACGCGCTTGATGTATTTTTTCGCCGGATCTTTCGGATAGCGAAACACCATCACATCCCCACGTTTCGGCACGTTCAAGTCCAAAACCTTGGTATTGAGGATGGGCAAGCGAACCCCGTAGGTGTATTTGTTGACCAGAATCAGGTCGCCAACCTCCAACGTAGGGATCATCGAGCCGGAAGGAATCTTGAACGGTTCCGCCACAAAGGAACGCAACACAAACACCACCAGAATCACTGGGAAAAAACTGGCGGTGTATTCCAGCCACAGCGGCAATTGCAAGTGATGCTGCTTGAGTTTTTCGCGCTCATGCGCGGTGCCTTCCTGTCCCAGCACATTGACCATCGCCGGTGCGCCGCGATCAAATTCCGCCAGAGCAGCCAGTGTGGCGGTGCGACGGTGCTTGGAAAAATAGAACTTGTCCGCCAACCACATCACAAAGGTGATCAGCAGCAGCCAGAACAAGATGTGTTCGAAGTAATCACCCAACCACTCAAACCAAGCCGCCATTATTTATCCTCCACCTGTAAGATCGCCAGGAATGCTTCCTGCGGAATTTCCACGTTACCCACCTGCTTCATGCGTTTCTTGCCGGCTTTTTGTTTTTCCAGCAATTTCTTTTTACGCGAGATATCGCCGCCGTAACATTTGGCCAGCACATTCTTGCGCATCGCCTTGACGTTCTCGCGCGCGATAATATTGGCGCCAATCGCGGCCTGAATCGCCACATCGAACATCTGACGCGGAATGATTTCGCGCATCTTGGCTGCCACCTCCCGGCCCCGGTATTGTGAATTGGAACGGTGCACGATGATCGACAACGCATCCACCTTGTCGCTGTTGATCAGCATATCGACCTTGACCACATCGGCCGCCCGGTATTCCTTGAAGTCATAATCCATTGAGGCATAGCCGCGCGTCGCGGATTTGAGCTTGTCGAAGAAATCGAGCACGATCTCCGCCAGTGGCACCTCATAGGTCAACACCACCTGCCGGCCATGATAGGCAATGTCAATCTGCGCGCCACGCTTCTTGGTGCACAGGGTAATCACGGAACCCACATACTCCTGCGGCGTGAAAATTGTCACCGTGGCAATCGGTTCACGAATCTCTTCAATCTTGCTCGGCTCCGGCATGCGCGATGGATTTTCCACCTGCATGATGGTGCCATCACGCTCCACTACCTCATAAATCACCGAGGGTGCGGTGGTGATCAAATCCATGTCGTATTCGCGTTCCAACCGCTCCTGCACGATCTCCATGTGCAGCAAACCGAGGAAGCCGCAACGAAAACCGAAGCCCAGGGCCTGCGAAACCTCCGGCTCATATTGCAACGAGGAATCGTTCAGCTTGAGTTTTTCCAGCGCATCGCGCAAAGCTTCATATTGATTGGCTTCGACGGGGAACAGACCGGCGAATACCTGCGGCTTGACCTCTTTGAAACCGGGCAAGGCAGCGGCGGCCGGTTTGTTGACCAGGGTAATCGTATCGCCCACCTTGGCCGATTTCAGCTCCTTGATGCCGGCAATCACAAAGCCTACTTCACCGGCGGAGAGTTGCTCGCGCTGCAACGATTTGGGCGTGAACACACCGACCTGCTCGGTCAATTGTTGCGCCCCCGTGGCCATCAACAGAATTCTGTCTTTCGGTTTGAGCACCCCATTGACCACCCGCACCAGCATCACCACACCGACATAGTTGTCGAACCAGGAATCGATGATGAGGGCTTGCAGCGGTTGATCGACTGCACCGCGCGGCGGCGGAATGCGCGCGATGATGGCTTCGAGAATTTCTTCCACGCCCATGCCGGTCTTGGCGCTGGCAGGAATCGCTGCACTGGCGTCGATGCCGATCACATCCTCGATTTCCGCCCGCGCGGTTTCCGGGTCGGCCTGCGGCAGGTCCATCTTGTTCAGCACCGGCACCACTTCCACGCCAAGTTCGATCGCGGTATAGCAGTTGGCCACGGTCTGCGCTTCCACGCCTTGTGAAGCGTCAACCACCAGCAGCGCCCCTTCGCAGGCCGATAGTGAACGCGACACTTCGTAGGAAAAATCCACATGCCCGGGCGTGTCGATCAGATTCAGGTTGTAAGTCTTGCCGTCCTGCGCCTGGTAGCTCAATGCAGCCGTTTGCGCCTTGATGGTGATGCCGCGCTCGCGCTCGATGTCCATGGAATCCAGCACCTGCGCTTCCATTTCGCGCGCATCCAGGCCGCCACAGCGATGAATCAGGCGGTCGGCCAGGGTCGATTTACCGTGGTCGATATGGGCAATGATGGAGAAATTTCTGATGTGATTCATGGGATCGAGTGCACAAAAAAAGGCGCCAGGTGCGGCGCCTTCTCAGCGAAGTGCGTATTTTAGCCGATTCCGCGCCGGCCCAGAAAAGCCTGCCACTGGGCTGGGTCGAAGAAATGATGGAACAGTTCCTGTTCCCCGGCCAGCAACACCGGCACCTGTTCATCGTATTGACTTTCGAGCTGCGGATGCTGGTCGATGTCGACGACTTCAAGCCCCCAACCCTGGGGCAGCCGCGCGCGCACCTGCTGCTCCATTTCATGGCACAGGTGGCAGTAGGTACGCGAGAGCAGAGTCAAGCGCATCGTCAATCGACGCTCACTTGGCCGCCGGCAACACCAGATAGCGCGCCAGACGTCCGCGCTGCACCAACAGCCCGACCGACCGTTGCTTGTCGAGTTTTTCGATCAGTTGATTGAAGTGCTGCGCATTGTTGACGCGTACATTGTTGATCGACAAGAGCAGGTCGCCTGCAGCAATTTCTGTGCGGCTGGCGCGGCCTTCCACGGCCACAATCACCACACCGCCTTCGCGCACGCCGGAAGCCTGTCGCTGTTCATTGCTCAGATCCTTGACCGCGAGTCCAAGCGCGTTGGTCTTGGGTGCGGGCGGTTCTTCATCGCCAGCAGTCACGCTCTCGCTTGGCATCTTGGTCAGCGTCACCATCACGGTTTTGCTGGCGCCATTGCGCCACAGCCGCAGGGACACCGTGCTACCGGGCTTGGCCGCGCCCACCAGCCGCGGCAGATCGGCTGACGACTCAATCGTCTTGCCATCGAACTGCACAATCACGTCGCCGCTTTGCAAGCCGGCACGTTCTGCCGGGCTGCCCTCAATCACTTGCGCCACAAAAGCACCGCCGGTTTTATCCAGCTTCATGCTCTCGGCCATTTCACTGGTGATTGGCCCCGCACGCACACCCAGCCAGGCACGCGTGATTTTTCCGTGCAGGCGCAATTCTTCCGAGACGCGCATTGCTTCGTTGATCGGGATGGCGAAGGAAATGCCGATTGAACCACCGGTGCGGCTCAGAATCTGGGAATTGATGCCCACCACTTCGCCACGCGTATTCAGCAAGGGGCCGCCGGAATTGCCGGGATTGACCGCGACATCGGACTGAATCAGCGGCAGATACTCACCTGTGTCACGTGCCTTGGCGCTAACCACACCTGCCGTGACAGTATTGTTCAAGCCAAACGGCGAACCGATCGCCACCACCCATTCGCCTTTGCGCAATTTATCCGGATCGCCGATCGGCAGTTTGGGAAAACCCTTGCCCTCGATTTTCAACAGGGCCACATCGGTGCGCTCATCCGAGCCGATCAGTTTTGCCTTGAATTCGCGCTTGTCGGCCAGCGTCACGATGATATTGCTGGCGCCATCCACGACGTTATGATTGGTCATCACATAACCATCCTCAGAAATCAGGAAACCGGAACCGGTACCGGCCGGCACTTCCTTCTGCTCTGGCGCTTTGCGGTGTTTGGGCTGCGGACGCTGCCCGCGCGGATCGTTCAACTGATTGCACAGCTCGGCCTGTAACTGCGGCGGCAAGCTGCGGCAAAACTCGCCCAGCCAGGGCAGCGCGTCCATTTCGGGTTGACTGGCTTTTTCAAAGGTGCGCACGTTGACCACGGCATTGTCGGCCCGCTCCACCATATCGCTGAAATCGGCGGGTTGTGCCCATGCCAAAGTGTGCATGCCAGCGCTCAAACAAGCGACCACAAACAGATTTGCAAGTTGTTTCATTGGCAACCTCATAAAACAAGTTTCAAAAATCATTTTCCAGCGTTGTATTCAACCGAATCGGCAATCTGCCGAATGGCTGCGGCGGGGACTTCCCCCACCACAGTGATCCAATAATCAGCCACCCGGCGCGACAGCACGTGAATCGCACCGTGGTGCATCATGTCTACATTATTTGACGGCTGGTCCTGATAAGGTCGAATGAAAATTGAAATGGCAGACAGACCATCCGACAAAACGATCTGGCTGGTTTCGGCCTGCTCTGACATGCTGCGTTGCAGCTCATGTACTGGATGAAACCCGGCAACCGGGCTGTTGATTTGCCACCCTGCTCCGGTGAGATTGGCCGGCATGATATTGCGCTGAACAATTTTCCACTGTTCGGTATGGTCAAAATCGGATCTGATTTCTTTTTTATCTATCGGACCGCCGATACGAATCTCGCTAAAAGCAATTTGTTCTACCGGCAGACCATGTTCGTCAAAAATCTCGGTTTTCAACAACAGCCCACTGCTCTTATCCGACCAAAGGTGATAGCTGTAACGTAGCCGATCTCTGGCCTCCAGCGCCAGGCCTTCGCACTCCAATCCGGCGACACGCTCGGCCGGTAAATTTTTCAGGCTGTAATAACTGGCAATTTCAGGGGAAAGCGCATTGGATAAACCAGGAAATCGGCTTGAGCCCACTTGTTTCTCAACCACAATCATTTTCTGCTCGGGACGGTAGCTTGAAACCTCTTCGTTATGGCGAATGTATTCACGCGGCTTGCCATCAAGCATTTCCAGTTTTTCATGGGTACCGCTGGCATCTACCAGATGGGTGATACGCGAAGAACGCGACATCGCATTCATCTGGTAAATAAAAACGCCAGAGTAATTGAGTCTCTCCGAAGCCTGCTGCATGCGCTGCAAGCGCACCCAGTCGTTGTTATTCGCGGGTTGGGATTCGCCTGCGGCCGCGGTCAGCGTCAGCACAGACAGCAAAAGGCTGTAGATAAAAATCCATGTGCCGCGACAAACGCTCATGCTGTTCATTTATTCTTTGCTTGCAGAAACTTCGATCACCATCTCCGGCTCGCCGTTACGCGCGACCGAAGCAACGCCATAAGAAGCGGCATAGGGAGAAAACTGCCGATGGGCCGTCAGCATCTCGGCCATGTCCGGAATGACCCGCGGTGTCCTCGTTTCAACCGATGCCATCGTTGGAGTCAGCCCATTTGAACGTGCCACTGTCTGAGTAGGCAGGCGTGTTGTGATTTGCGGCCAAACCATCCAGCCCACCATGACGACCGCAGCGACCGCCGCGCCCGCCGGAAGTATGCGATGGGTCAAGAGTGCGCGCGCATCGAGTGTTTTCCGGCGCACGATCATCGGCGGCTCGGCATTGATGGCCATCAAAATATCCTCAGTCGATTTGACCAGCGGCTGCGCCAGATCATTGTTGCGCAACACATCGCCGATCAAGTGATAGGTCTGCCATGTATCCCGCGCGCTGTCCTGGCATAAATCTTCCAGGGTTTGTGCGAGCTGCTGCGACTCCAGTTCACCATCCATCAGGGCGGAAATCCGCTCCGGTTGCGTCGCGTGAAGCGGCGCCATTTTTTCCGTTGAATGCGACTTCATGGTTACCACCTTTTTGTTTTAGCGGTTTCAAGCAGGGGACGCAGGCGTTCGGCAATCGCCTCACGGGCGCGAAATATTCTGGAGCGCACGGTGCCGATGGGGCATTGCATTGCCTGGGCAATTTCCTCGTAACTCAAACCCTCGATTTCGCGCAGGACGACCGCCGTGCGCAAATCTTCCGGCAAATCCTCCACGGCGCGATTGACCGTTTCTGCGATCTGCTTGCTCATCAATACCGACTCGGGGGTATTGATATCGCTTAGGTTTTCGTCATCCTCAAAAGTTTCGTTGCCATCCGGATTTTGTGCATTCTGGCCGGAATAGGTACGTGGACGGCGCCCCTGGCCCGCCAGAAAATTCTTGGCGCAATTGATGGCGATGCGGTACAGCCAGGTATAAAAAGCGCTGTCGCCGCGAAATTTCGGCAAAGCGCGATAGGCCTTGATGAAGGCTTCCTGAGTGATATCGGCAATTTCATCCGGGTCGCGCACCATGCGCGAAACCAGGCGTTCGATCTTGCGCTGATACTTGGACACCAGCAGCGCAAAGGCTTTCTGATCGCCACGCTGAACTCGTTCCACCAGCACTTGGTCGATATCGCGTTCACTCATGGCGTAGATATGGTTTTGCGCGCTGTTCAGGCGCGCAACCGGGAGGGGTCAAATCCGGCGCAACACCAGCGAACCATTGGTGCCGCCGAAACCGAAATTGTTTTTCAAGGCCGCATCAATCTTCATCGGCCGCGCTTCATTGGCACAGTAATCAAGGTCGCATTCCGGATCCTGATTGAAGATGTTGATGGTCGGTGGCGATATTTGGTGATGAATGGCCAGTGTCGAGAACACGGTTTCGATGCCACCCGCACCGCCAAGCAAGTGTCCCGTCATCGACTTGGTCGAATTGACCACGGTCTTTTTGGCATGTTCACCCAGGCAAAGCTTGATCGCTTCGGTTTCGTTCTTGTCACCCAGGGGGGTCGACGTACCGTGCGCATTGACGTACTGAATCTGATCGGGGTTCAGGCCGGCGTTTTTGAGCGCCATTTTCATGCTGCGCATCGGGCCGTCGGTGCTCGGTGCGGTCATGTGGTAGGCATCGCCCGTCATGCCGAAGCCGGACAGTTCAGCATAGATTTTTGCACCGCGCGCCTTGGCGCGTTCGTATTCTTCCAGCACCACAACGCCGGCGCCCTCGCCGAGTACAAAGCCATCGCGATCCTTGTCCCAAGGACGGCTGGCCGTGGCTGGATCGTCGTTGCGGGTCGAAAGTGCGCGGGCCGCAGCGAACCCGGCCAGCCCCAGCGGAGATACCGCCGCTTCGGCACCACCCGCGACCATCACTTCAGCATCACCGTATTCGATCATGCGCGCGGCTTGACCGATGCAATGCAGGCCGGTGGTACAGGCCGTCACAATCGCCAGATTCGGGCCTTTCAGGCCCAGATGAATACTTAGATTGCCGGAAATCATGTTGATGATCGAACCCGGCACAAAGAACGGCGAGACGCGACGCGGACCGCGATTGACCAGTTCGGAATGCTGCTCTTCGATCAGCGGCAGACCTCCGATGCCGGAACCGATCATCACACCGATCTGTTCAGCATTCTGTTCCGTGACTTCCAGACCGCAATCGCGCCACGCCTGGATACCTGCCGCCATGCCGTAATGCATGAAGGTATCCATGGTACGTGCAGCCTTCGAGGAGAGGTAATCCTCAACCTTGAAATCGACCACCTGGCCGGCAAAGCGCGCGGCAAAGGCACTGGTATCGAATTTGGTGATGCTGGTGATGCCGCTACGGCCGGCAACCAGATTGTTCCAAGCCGTCGTCACGTCATTACCGACCGGACTCACAATACCCAGACCAGTGATGGCAACGCGACGACGACCTGCTGTTTTCAACTCAGACATATGTAATGTGTGGCATGAACCAGGTCATGCCTGTGCACCAGCTCAGGCTTTGAGGTGGTTGTTGACGTAATCGATAGCTTGCTGGACGGTGGTGATTTTCTCGGCTTCGTCGTCGGGAATCTCGCACTCGAATTCATCTTCCAGGGCCATGACCAGTTCAACGGTGTCGAGCGAATCGGCGCCCAGATCGTCCACGAACGAGGACTCGTTCTTGATGTCGGCTTCATTCACGCCCAGCTGCTCGGCGACGATTTTCTTGACACGTTGTTCTACGTTTTCCATTTTGCTCCTCCAAGAGGCTTTGAAAAAAATTATCCCTTGCGGGTTTAAAGCGAGGCGAATTTTAGCAGAGTCGCCACAAAGCGTTTTGTTTTTTTCCTTGCGGCGAAATGCCCGGTAAAGCACGCTATATCACAGACATATGACAACATGTCCCATGCTACGCCGGTCATCCCGGCTTTACATATACATCCCGCCATTCACATGCAGCGTCGTACCGGTGATATACCCCGCCTGCGGGGCAGCCAGAAACGCCACTGCATGGGCGATCTCATCCGCAGCGCCGAGTCGACCCAGTGGAATCTGTTGTACCAGCGCCGCCTTTTGCGCCTCGGTCAAGGTGCGTGTCATGTCGGTGTCGATGAATCCGGGCGCAACGCAGTTGACGGTGATATTGCGGCTCCCCAGTTCGCGCGCCAATGAACGCGTCATGCCCGCCACACCAGCCTTGGCTGCAGCATAGTTGGCCTGACCAGCATTGCCAGCACTGCCAACCACTGAGGTGATGTTGATAATACGTCCATTACGCGCCTTCATCATGCCGCGCATAACTGCACGGCTGAGTCGGAACACTGCCGACAGATTAGTGCTCAGTACCGCATCCCAATCTTCGTCGCTCATGCGCATGGACAGATTGTCCAGGGTAATGCCAGCGTTGTTGACCAGAATGTGCAACCCACCGAATTCTTTTTGAATCGCATCCACCAGCGCACCGCAGGTGGTCACATCATTCACATCCAGCACACGGCCGCCCCCCAAGGCACCCGCTTCATGCAGATAAGCGCTAATGGCTGCCGCGCCCGATTCAGACGTGGCCGTGCCGATCACGGTGGCGCCCTGGCGTGCGAGTTCCATGGCGATGGCCTTGCCGATGCCGCGCGATGCGCCAGTCACCAGTGCAACGTGTTGTTCAAGATTTTTGCTCACTGTATTGCTCACTTCAGTGCCTCCAAAGTACTGTTGAGTGAGGCCTGATCGGTGATGGTATAGACCTCGATACTCTTGTCGATGCGCTTGACCAGCCCTGCCAGCACCTTGCCTGGGCCACATTCGACGATCCGCGTCACACCTTGCGCCGCCAGGGCTTGAATGATTTCCACCCAGCGCACCGGGCGCCAGGCTTGGCGCACCAGTGCTTCCTTGATGCGATCCGCATCGTGTTCAATAGCCACATCAACGTTGTTGATGACAGGGATGGCGGGTGCAGAGAAGGACAGCTTTGCCAAATATTCTTCCAGCTTTTCTGCCGCAGGCAACATCAGGGACGAATGAAACGGCGCCGAGACCGGCAAGGGCAAGGCGCGTTTGGCGCCCTTGGCTTGTGCCACGGCGCAAGCCCGGTCGACCGCAGCCTTGTGACCGGCGATCACGACTTGCGCAGGGGCATTGAAATTCACGGCTTGCACCACTTCGCCCTGCGCCGCTTCACTGCACGCTGCGCGCACGGCATCATCATCCAGCCCGAGAATGGCCGCCATGCCACCAGTGCCAACGGGCACCGCTTCCTGCATGGCTTGTGCGCGGAAACGTACCAGCTTTGGTGCGGCTTCGAAGGCAATCGTTCCGGCGGCAGTGAGCGCAGTGTATTCGCCCAAACTATGTCCCGCCAGCAGATCCGGCGCCCGTCCGCCTGCGGCCAGCCAGGCGCGGTAGCAGGCATAACCGGCCACCAGCATCACCGGTTGGGTGTTGGTGGTCAGATTGAGTTGTTCGGCGGGACCGTTGGCGATCAACTGGCCCACGTCTTCACCCAAACTGGCACTGGCTTGCTGAAGTACTTCGTCCACTGCAGACAAACCGGCAAAGTCATTCAACATGCCAACGGCTTGTGAACCCTGGCCGGGAAAAATAAAGGCAATTTTGCTCATGAAAAATTGGGAAGCTGTGAGTAAGGAAGGCAATAAGGAACGTTCAGAGTGAATCAGAATTGCACGAGTGCAGCACCCCAGGTCATGCCACCGCCAACACCCTGCAGCATGATTTTGTGACCCGGTTTGATCTGGCCTGCGCGCACGGCACGATCGAGTGCCAGCGGCACAGAAGCCGCGGAAGTATTGCCGAATTGATCCACCGACACAATCATCTTTTCTTCCGGCACACCGAGTCTTTTCGCGGTGGCTTGCAAGATGCGCAAATTGGCCTGGTGCGGGATCAGCCAATCGATCGCCGTCACCGGTAGATCCGCCATAGCGAGTGCCTCGCGTGCGCACTGTTCGAGTACCGTGACCGCTGTCTTGAATACCGCCTGACCATCCATCCGCAGATAGGGATGATTGACGATCGCACCGTTGCACATCCGACCCGCGGTATTGAGCATTTCAGTCAGCGTGCCATCAGCATGCATCGCGCAGGACAGCACGCCCGGCGTACTGGAGGCTTCCAACACCACGGCGCCGGCGCCATCACCAAACAACACGCAGGTGGAACGATCGTTCCAATCAACAATGCGGGAAATCAGATCGGCGCCAATCACCAGTGCGCGGCGCACCTGCCCGCTGATAATCATGCTGTTAGCCACGCTCAAGGCATAGACAAAACCGCTACAAGCGGCCTGCAGGTCGAAGGCCATCGCCTTCCGATTGCCCAGCCAGCCCTGAATCAGACAAGCTGTGGCGGGAAACACATGGTCGGGGGTTGATGTGGCAACGAGGATCAGGTCAATTTCCTGCGCATCGCGGCCCGCCATTTCCAGCGCCCGACGCGCCGCTTGCAAGCCGAGCGTGCCAGCGGTTTCATCGGCACCGGCAATGTAACGGCTACGGATACCCGTACGCGCCACAATCCATTCATCCGAAGTTTCTATATTGCGTGTAGCCAATTCATCGGCCAGCATTTGATTGCTGACCGCGCGCGCAGGAATACCGCTGCCTGTGCCAATGATTTTTGCGTAACGATTTTTCAGGATCTGGGAATCGGAAACCGCAGTAACTGCGGGTACTGCGTCATTCATGCTTGCTCCTGCATGGGGGGTTCTTCCAGGTGGGGCGTGTTTTCCAGATGGAGCGCCTGAATTGCGCTCAAGGTCGCGGCAATGTTTTCCTGCACGCCATGGCTGGCCATATCGTAAGCCCGCTTGATGGCAAAACCAAATGAGAAGGCATCGGCGGAGCCGTGGCTTTTCACCACGATGCCGCGCAGGCCGAGCAGACTGGCGCCATTGTAGCGCCTGGGATCAACACGTTTGCCCATACGCTTGAGAATCGGCAGGGCAATGAAGGCCACGAACTTGGTGACGGCATTGCGCTTGAACTCTTCCTTGATGAAACCCAGCATCATCGCCGCCAGACCTTCCGATGCCTTGAGCGCGACGTTGCCGACAAAACCGTCGCACACCACCACATCGACGGTACCCTTGTAGATGTCGTTGCCTTCGACATTGCCGTAGAAATTCAGAGGGCTGGCGCGCAAATATTCGGCCGCACGCTTGACCACTTCGTTGCCCTTGATCACTTCTTCGCCAATATTGAGCAGACCAACCGTCGGCCGTTCCTTGTCGGTGACGGCGGTGGACAGGGCACTGCCCATGATGGCAAATTGCAAAAGATTTTCGGGGGTGCAGTCGACGTTGGCGCCGAGATCGAGCACGATACTGCTACCGCCGGAACTGGGCAGCGCCGTGGCAATTGCGGGTCGATCAACCCCGTCCAGCGTCTTGAGGACCGAACGCGAAATCGCCATCAATGCACCCGTGTTGCCTGCGCTCACGGCCGCTTGCGCGTCACCGTTCTTGACTTGCGTAATCGCCACCCGCATCGACGAATCTTTCTTGCGGCGCAACGCGTGCTCGATGGGATCGTCCATCATCACGACTTCGCTGGCGTGCACGACACTGAGCTGCGCGCGCGGCACATTACGCTGTTTTTTCAGCGCTGCTTCAATCGCCGTACGATCACCCACCAAAACCAGATGGGCGTCGGGCGTACGCTGGCAGAATGCGACTGCGGCGGGTACCGTCACGGACAAACCGTGATCGCCACCCATACAGTCAATGGCAATGCGACACTGCGTCATGCGAATACTGTGCTTGATGTAGGAAGATGCGCAGCATACCCGATCGGACACAAATCAGATAGTTGCTCAAAAGACAAAAGGGCTGTATGGATCAGCGAACCACACAACCCTTTTTTGATTTGGCAGAACACGCGCGAAACAAATACTGAAAATTCAACTGCTGAAAATTTCAGCGCGACGAGTTTAGCGTAACGATATCACTCGTCGTTCTTGCTCTTGACCACTTTGCGGCCACGATAAAAACCGTTCGGGCTGATGTGGTGACGCAGATGGACTTCGCCGGTACTCGGCTCAACCGCCAGCGGCGGATTGGTCAACGAATCGTGCGAACGATGCATGCCGCGTTTGGACGGCGATTTCTTGTTTTGCTGAACAGCCATGATGACTCCTTCAAATAACCCGCCGGCACAACAATAACGATTTAGGGATGCCGGCGCTTCACTAAATCCAGAAATTTATTCTCTATTGCTACTTGCCCTTCTTCAGGGCTGACAACGCGGCAAACGGCTTGGGCCGCTCTAGACCACCTTGCTCTTGATTCGGTTCAACTTCTGCCGCACTTTCATATGCCGCTTGTCCTGCCTGCCGCAGCACACAATTTTCATGTGTGCGTATCGCCGGCAAGGCGAGGATGATCTCATCCTCGATCAAGGCAGCCAGATCAAACTTCCTGCCTGCGACCAGTGGCTCGATGCTGGCTTCCGGATCGGCATCGAACAGGCGATCCGCCTCTTCTTCGCTTTCGACCAAATGAAAATCGCGCACGATTTCCAGCGGATAAGCCAATGCGCCCAGACAGCGTTGACACAGCAACTGCATTGTTCCCGTCAATTGCAAGCGCAAACGACGCTCACCGTTGGCTGTACAGGAAAACTCGGCCAGCCAGGACAGGGCGCCGTCGTCGCTGGCCAGCGCATCCTGCAAGCGCAACAGCGCAGAAAACGGCAAACTGCACTGCAAACTGCGTTCGGCGCGCAAACGCTCTTGCATTGCCCCGGCCACGCTTTCCGGCAAGGGGCGCGTCAAGGCAAGACTATCGACCCAGAATACCGTCATTGCGTGCGGACGTACCACGCCCCGAAAAACACGCGATAATAGCGGCTTTTCGCTCTATCGTCAAAGGTTTAGGAGATCTGCGCCCTGGATAATCCGGTCGCACACCCCAAATTTTATGTCCACATCCAACGCCACCCTGCCGCCCCTCATCCTGGCCTCTGGCTCACCCTACCGGCGCGAACTGCTGGAGCACCTGCGTCTGCCCTTTACCATTGTGCGGCCGACCGTCGATGAAACGCCACGCCCGGAGGAAACCGCGCCCGAACTGGCATTGCGCCTGGCGCTGGAAAAAGCCCGCACGGTTGCGGAGCAACACCGCGATGCCCTGGTCATTGGTTCCGATCAAGTGCTGTTTCATCAGGGACGCACCTTGGGCAAACCGGGCACGTTTGAAATGGCGCTAGAACAGTTATTGAGCATGCAAGGCCAGGTGGTGCACTTTCACACCGCCCTGTGCCTGTTCGATGGCCGCGATCAAACCCACCAATTGCTGGATGTACCCACCGTCGTACGTTTTCGCAACCTGCCGCGTGACGAATTGAGCCGTTATCTGCGCGCCGAGCAACCCTATGATTGCGCGGGCAGCGCCAAATGCGAAGGGCTGGGCATCGCCCTGCTCGATAGTATCGAAGGCAGTGACCCCAATGCCTTGATTGGCCTGCCCTTGATTGCCTTGGTCAGCATGTTGCGCCACATCGGCTATCCCATTCTATGAATACAAGTACGGGCCACGCCGGACAACGCACGGGGACTTTGTTCCTGATCCCCACCACATTGGGCGAAAGCGCGCTGGCGGAGGTGTTGCCACCCGTCGTGCAGCAATGCGCTGCGCGCCTGAGGCACTTCGTCGGCGAAAACGCCAAAACCACGCGCGCCTTTCTGAAGCTGGCCGGAATTGAGACGCCACTGCAACAGGTGCAGATCAGTGAGCTGAACGTCAACACGCTCGCCACCGCACTGCCAACGCTACTGCAACCCTTGCTTGATGGCCATGACACGGGCCTGGTCAGCGAAGCAGGCTGTCCGGCGGTAGCGGACCCCGGCAGTGCTTTGGTGCAATTGGCGCATCAACACGGCATTACGGTCAAGCCGCTGGTCGGCCCATCATCGCTGTTGCTGGCTCTGATGGCCTCCGGCTTGAATGGGCAGGCCTTTGCCTTCAATGGCTATCTACCCACCGACCCTGCGCAACGCGCGCAGCGCCTGCGGGAATTGGAGAAACGCTCGCGTCAGGAAGGGCAAACCCAGTTGTGCATTGAAACGCCCTATCGCAACCAAGCCCTGTTCGATGCGCTGTTGCAAACACTGTCGCCAGCGACCTGGCTCTGCGTCGCCTGCGAACTAACCACCGCAAACGAAAAAATAACGACGCAACGCGTCGCCGATTGGAAGAAACGTCAAGCCACGCTGCCACGCGCCCCAGCAGTTTTTTTATTTCTTGCTGAGTAAGTTAATCGCCTAGCGCCAATGTACGGCCGTCGAATTCATTGTACCCATCGCACCGTGCATGATTGAAGTGCCGAAACGCCTGGCAAAACGTTCGAACAAACTTTCTTCCTGCGTGAATTCGACGATTTTTTCAGCCTTGATGACATCGCGCGCCACGGATTCCACCGTGCCAAAGCCGTCGGCCAGACCCAGCTCCACGCTTTTCGCGCCAGTCCAGAACAAACCGGAGAACATGTCCGGCGTTTCCTTCAAACGCCCACCACGACCTTTTTTGACGACGGCAATGAATTGCTGATGTACTTCATTCAGCATGCCTTTGACGTAAGCCTGATGCTGCGGGTTGAGCGGAGAGAAGGGATCAAGCATCCCCTTGTTTTCCCCGGCCGTCAGCAGGCGCCGTTCAATGCCCATTTTTTCCATCAAGCCGGTCACACCAAAGCTGTCCATCAACACGCCGATGGAACCCACCAGACTGGCTTGATTGACGAAAATCTCGTCCGCCGCCGCCGCCACATAGTAGCCGCCTGAAGCGCACATCTCTTCAACAACCACATAAACCTTGATATCGCGCCCGCGCGCCTTGGCCTCCGCACGCAAGCGATAGATTTCATCGTTGATCATGCTCGCCTGCACGGGACTGCCGCCTGGGCTGTTGATGCGCAAAATCACCCCTTGCGTGCCCTTGTCCTCGAATGCCGCTTGCAGAGCCGTCATGATTTTTTCGGCACTGGCATCACCCTTCGCCTCGATTACTCCCTCCAGCGACACCAGCGATGTATGTTTGCTGGGCTCCATGACGGTTTCCCCCGCTCTGAACGGAGACCAGCCAGCCACCGCCGCCACAATGATGCCCACATAGAAAAACAGGATGAGGCGGAAAAAAACTTTCCAGCGCCGCGCCGCACGTTGTTCCTTTAACGCAGCAAACGCAATGTTTTCCAGGATCTGCCGTTCCCACTCCACCGGCGAACCCGCAGCGGTACTGGGAGGGGAAGAGGGTTCTTGCTGCGCCGTTTGCGCAGATTTTCCAAACAAGGATTTCAGTTTGAACATGGATTTGAACACACCGGAAAATTGAAGGGTCTGAAAATGAAAAATACGTCTGCCGGAGAAACTTCATCGAACACAGAGTGCAATCATCCGGCAGGATAAATACGCTCCGAGGGAATCCAGTACACCTTGCCCTCCCGTTCCTCGACAACGATGGGAAACAGGCCCTTGCCCTTGCACGGCCCGCTCAAACAAACGCCGCTGCGTGGCTCATATAAAGCGCCATGCGTGGCGCAGACCAAGTATAGCCCCGAATCGTCGAAAAACTGACCCGGCACCCAGTCCAGCTCGGCTGGCACATGCCGGCATTGATTCAGGTAACCCAGCACGCTTCCCTTATATCGGACAACAAACGCCGTACCTTGACCCAGCGGCCCGATCACATCGAAGCGCACACCCGCACCGCCTTCCAACAGTTGGTCGCCAAAGCAGATAAAGCGCGGTGGCGCCGTATTCATGGGCTCAACCATGCTGCCTCAGCCACAGGTCAAATTCACGCAAGTCCGGCAAACAGGCCAGCGGTTGCAGCGCCAGCAAAGCATCGGCAGGATGCGCGCCTTGCGTCAGGCCAATCGCGGCTACGCCAGCGTTGTGCGCCATCTGCACGTCGTGCGTGGTATCCCCGATCATCAGCGTGCGCGCAGGATGTGTGTCCAACTCATCCATCAATTGCAGCAACATTTCCGGATGCGGCTTGGAAAACGTTTCATCAGCGCAGCGCGTCGCATCGAACACCGGGCGCAGCGCGCTACTGTCGAGGGCGCGGCTCAACCCGGCCCGCGATTTGCCAGTGGCCACCGCCAGTTGGTAACCCGCCGCTTTCAAGCCCAGCAGCAAGCCATGCGCGCCTTCAAAGAGTTCCAGCGCGTGATCCTGTGTCAAATAGTGGTGCCGGTAACGCTCTACCATTTCGGAGTAACGGTGGGGTGGCAAATTCGGCACCGCCGCCGTCAACGCATCCTGCAAGCCCAGTCCAATGACATAACGCGCCTGCGTATTGCTGGGCGCTACAATGTCCAGATCTCGGCAGGCATTCTGAATACAGGTGACGATGACTGCTGTCGAATCCATCAGGGTGCCATCCCAGTCGAATACCAACAGATCGTAATGGCGCTTCTCCCCAACGAGGTAGTTCATAGCGTTTCCCCGGCCGAGCGCAGACGATTGATAAAAGACTCACACGCAGGCGGCAGCGGTGCATCCAGCAGCAGCCGCTCACCTGTGTGCGGATGATCGAGCTCGACATGGTGCGCATGCAAAAACATGCGCTTGCTGCCCTCCTTGAGCAAACTTTTGTTGCGCGCAAAATCACCGTATTTTTCATCGCCAACAATGGGAAAACCGAGGTGCGAGAGATGGACGCGAATCTGGTGGGTGCGCCCGGTCTTCAGGTCCGCTTCCAGCAAGGTGAAATCGCCCCAAGGTGTGTCGCGAAATGTTTCAATGCGATTGAAAATCGTGTGCGCCGCTTGACCGTCGTCGCGCACGACAACCCGGCGATCCCCTTCTGCAGTGGTGAATTTATGCAGCGCCAGACGCACATGCTGGCGCTCGTTTTGCCAGAGCCCATGCACCAGGACGAAATAACGTTTTTCCATCTGGCCGGCACGAATGACCTCATGCAAGGCCGTCAGGGCGCTACGCTTCTTCGCCAGCAGCAAGATCCCCGATGTTTCCCGGTCGAGCCGGTGCACCAGTTCCAGAAACTTCGCCTGCGGCCGGGCAGCACGCAATTGTTCGATCACCCCGAAGCTGACGCCACTGCCGCCATGGACCGCCGTACCGGCCGGTTTGTTGATGATCAGCAGATGGGTATCCTCGAATAAAACCGGAAATTCACTGGCCGGAACTTGCGGCGCCTCGTTTTTCGGACTGAAACGCATAGGGGGAATCCGCACCACGTCACCCAAGACCAGCTTGTAGTCGGCGCCGATCCGACCCTTGTTGACCCGCACCTCGCCGCTGCGGACGATGCGATAGACGTGACTCTTGGGCACACCCTTGAACAGCCGCAGCAGCAGATTATCGATGCGCTGGCCGACCGCTTCCTCATCCACGGTGTAGTACTGGACCTGCTCGGGCAGGGGAACAGCCTGAGAAATATCCTCTATTTGTTTGCCTAAGTGGTTCATTAACAATATATAATCACGCATCCGTTCCGGTTTGTGAGCCAGATTATCGCTCAACCGGACCTGGATACGGGGATGACGATGGCCAGTGCCACCCTCCCCCCACAAGTACTTGCGCAACCGGAAGACCTTTTTGCGAGAACAACGCCAATGTCGCTGATCGGTAATGGTCAACCGGGTTAAACGTAGAGTTTTGATGATGGAATTTAGTTTGCTGGCGTAATCCAGCAAATCGCGGAAACAACAAACCTTGCCAACCACCCAGCGGCAAGACTGCTCGTAGTGTGAACCATGCGTTTTGAATTACTCACAAATCGCTTATCCGTGCCCGGCCCCCAAGGCTGCCGCACCTGATCGTTCACGCCTGTTGTTGTCTTTGTTTCCGCATGTGCCGGATGTTGCACTGAAAAACGTGCCGCATCACATGGCAATTCACACACTCAATTCTCCACGCCTGCGCAAGATTGGCTTATAGGAGCTTTCTCCTGGCCTGTTTTTTTGCGCACCCATCACAAGAAAAAGTGCGTAGTGGAGTCAAACAATGAAACGCATGCTGTTTAACGCAACCCATGCCGAAGAGCTGCGGGTGGCGATTGTCGATGGCCAACGCCTGGTCGATCTGGACATCGAAACTGCGGGGCGCGAGCAACGCAAGAGCAATATCTACAAAGGCATCATCACCCGCATCGAGCCTTCCCTGGAAGCCTGCTTCGTCAATTATGGCGAAGAACGCCATGGCTTCCTGCCGTTCAAGGAAGTTTCGAAGATCTATTTCAAGCAGGGCGTCGACATCGGCAAGGCGCGCATTCAGGATGCACTGTCCGAAGGGCAGGAATTGCTGGTGCAGATCGAGAAGGAAGAACGCGGCAACAAGGGCGCGGCTCTGACCACCTTCGTCTCTCTGGCCGGCCGCTATCTGGTGCTGATGCCGAACAATCCGCGCGGCGGCGGCGTCTCGCGCCGAGTTGAAGGCGAAGACCGCCAGGAACTGCGCGAAACGATGGACCAGCTCGAATATCCGAACGGCATGTCGATCATCGCGCGCACCGCCGGGATCGGCCGTGATGCCGCCGAACTGCAATGGGACTTGAACTACCTGCTGCAACTGTGGCGCGCTATTTCGGATGCCGGCGGCTCAGCCTCCGGCGCCTTCCTGATCTATCAGGAATCCAGCCTGGTGATTCGCGCCATCCGCGATTACCTGCAACCCGATATCGGCGAAATTCTGATCGACACCGACGACATCTATGAACAAGCGCATCAGTTCATGGAACACGTGATGCCCGACACCGTCAGCCGCGTCAAGCGCTACCGCGACGACATTCCGTTGTTCTCGCGCTTCCAGATTGAACACCAGATCGAAACCGCCTATTCGCGCACCGTGCCGCTGCCCTCGGGCGGCGCCATCGTGATCGACCATACCGAAGCGCTGGTGTCGGTCGACGTCAACTCCGCCCGCGCCACGCGTGGCTCGGACATCGAAGATACGGCTACCCGCACCAACCTGGAAGCCGCCGACGAAGTCGCGCGCCAATTGCGTCTGCGTGACTTGGGTGGCCTGATCGTGATCGATTTCATCGACATGGAATCGGCCAAGAACCAGCGCGAAGTCGAGCAACGCCTGAAAGACGCGCTGCACTTCGACCGCGCCCGTGTGCAAATGGGCAAGATCTCGCGCTTTGGCTTGATGGAATTGTCGCGCCAGCGTCTGCGCCCGGCGCTCAACGAAGGCTCGCACATCACCTGCCCCCGCTGCAACGGTACCGGCGTGATCCGCGACACGGAATCGTCCGCTCTGCACGTCCTGCGCATCATTCAGGAAGAAGCGATGAAGGAAAACACCGCAGCCCTGCACGCCCAGGTGCCGGTGGACGTTGCCACTTTCCTGCTGAACGAGAAGCGCGCCGAAATTCATCAGATCGAAGCCCGTTTGAAAGTGAACGTAGTGCTGATTCCGAACAAGCACATCGAGACCCCACACTACACGCTCGAACGTCTGCGGCACGACGACGAACGTCTGGAAGATGCCGTCGCCAGCTATGCGCGCGCCAGTGCACCGGCCGAAGAATCGATCTATCTGAAACGCGAAGAACAAGCCGCCAAACCACGCCAGGAAGCTCTGGTCAAGGGCATCACGCCACCGCAACCGGCGCCGCTCCCCAGCACCCCGGCGGCCAGAAACCGCAGCGACCGAGCCGCAGTTGCGGCTGCGCAGAAACCCGGTCTCATCAAACGCTTGTTCGGCTGGCTGACCGGCAGCAGCAGTGCAAGCGAAGAAGCGAGCGAGCGCAAGGAAAGCGGTGGCAAATCGGCCCAACGCGAAGATCGCGGTAACCGCAGTCGCCGCGGCGGCCGCGGCCGCGATCGTGGTGAGCGTGGCGACCGTAGCCGCCGTACTGAAGGCGAGGCGCCGCAGCCGCGCACAGCGCAAGATCAACGCGATGGTCACCGAGATACTGCCAGCGAAAGTCGCCCTGAAGGCCGCAATGAGAGCCGTCGCGATCGCAACAAGCGCAACGAACAGCGTCCGCAGCGTCAACGCGAACAGGCACCGCAAGCCACACAGCCGCAAGCTCCAGCTTCCCGCCCGACTGAAGACGAACTGCTGCAGACACAGGAGCCCAGCGCAACTGTGATACCAGCCGTATCCGCAGCAGGCGAAGGTGAAGAACGTGGCCGTCGCCGTCGTGGCCGCCGTGGTCGTGGCCGTGGCCGTGACAACCGCCCGGATCAAGCGAACGAAAATGTCAACGGTGAAGAAGCGGAAAGCACACCAGACATCGAAGTGTCTGAATACAGTGCTGACGCCATGCCGCCATCGGTAGAGCCAGCCGTTGTTGCGGTTGCCCATGAAGCAGTGAGCGAACCCAGCATGGCCCCGGCAACTCCTGCCGCGGCCGCATGGACGCTGGTCTCACCCGCTGAGCCGACCCCGGTTGCCAGTCCGGTCATGCAGGTAAGTTCCGTGTCCGCTCAAACCCCACCTGCTGCCATTGCGGATGCGCCGATGCCACTTCAAAGCTTGCAGGAAATGCTGGCGCAAGCGGGTCTGGAGCTGGCATTGACCGATGCCGAAAAACTGCGGCAAGCGCAGGCGCAAGCCGCTGAAGTGCCAGAACCGGCCCGGCTGCCACGCGAACGCAAACCCCAGGCGCCGGTATCCAGCGAGCCCTTGCAACAGGTCGAAACCCGGCCCTTGCCATGAGGTCAAGGCCCTGAATAAAAATCCCCGCATGAAGCGGGGATTTTTTCATCCGGATCACGTTTTTTCCCTACACTTCGGTTATGGCAACACATATTCCGATCTTTCCCGCATCTGTGCCCGTATCCGCGCACATAAGCACACCGGCGCCCGCCGCAACCATCATCCCATCCGGCGATGGCACTACGCCATTGCGGGATACATTCCAGCGCCCGTTACGCGACCTGCGCATTTCCGTGACCGACCGCTGCAACTTCCGCTGCACTTACTGCATGCCGCGAGAAACGTTTGGCAGTGACTACGCATTTCTGCCGCATTCGGCTTTGCTGCGTTTCGAGGAAATCACTCGATTGGCGAAATTGTTTGTGGCACAAGGTGTGCAAAAAATCCGCATCACGGGCGGCGAGCCCCTGCTGCGCAAGGAGCTGGAAAAACTGATCGAAATGCTGGCGGTGCTGCAAACCCCGGAGGGCAAATCAGTCGAGCTGACGCTCACCACCAATGGTGCGCTGTTGCAGAAAAAAGCCCGACTCTTGAAAGAGGCTGGCCTGACACGCCTTACCGTCAGTCTGGATGCGCTGGACGATACTGTATTTCGGGCCATGAACGATGCCGATTACTCGGTGGCTGAAGTCCTGCAAGGTATCAATACTGCACACGCCGTTGGCTTTGAAAACATCAAGATCAATATGGTGGTGAAGCGTGGCACCAATGATCAGGAAATCCTCCCCTTCGCGCGCCACTTCAAAGGCAGCGGTCATATTGCGCGCTTCATCGAGTACATGGATGTGGGCAACAGCAATCAGTGGCAACTCGAGCATGTTGTCCCCAGCCGCGATGTCATCGCACGCATCCATGCCGAATTTCCGCTCACCTCACTGGATGCAAACTACACAGGCGAAGTCGCCGAACGCTGGCGCTATGTCGATGGCAGCGGCGAGATCGGCGTGATCTCCTCCGTGACCCAACCGTTCTGTGGAGATTGCACGCGCGCGCGCCTGTCCACAGAAGGCAAGCTGTTCACCTGTCTGTTTGCCAGCCACGGCGTGGACTTGGGCGCTCCTTTGCGCCAGGGCAGCGACGACGCGCAATTGCAGAACATCATTACCCGCTGCTGGCAAGCGCGTGACGACCGTTATTCAATGTTGCGCAGCAGCGGCTTGCAGGATGGCAAGAAGATCGAAATGTCGTATATTGGCGGCTGATGTTGCAGTGAAAATCAATAAATTACAAACGGCAAAGCATGCACCAGTACGTTATTTTTTAAAAACGATCTCACAGGCAGATAAAGGGGGCCGAAGTGATTGCAAAATTTGTCCCAGACACAAAAATAAGTTTTCTGTTTCAGGTTCTGCGGCACTCGCCGGTCGCTTGCACGGTAGTTCTCCCCGGGGGAGCCAGCTATCTGTTTGGCGAGGGCGAATCGCGTTTTACCCTGACGATTCACAACCTGAATTTTCTTGCGACGGCTTTTGACGAATTGGGCTTCGCGCAAAGCTATATCAACAAAGACATCGACCTGGATGGCGACATGACTGCGGTCATGCAATTGCGCAGCTATGTGAAGGATCGCATCCCTGTGTCGGCCTGGTTAAAATTCATGCATGAACTCTTGTTCCGCAACGAGACGCATATCAACCGCAAGGCGATCAGCGATCATTATCAGCACGGCAACGATTTGTATCTGTCATTCATTGACCACCGTTACCGCTTTTACTCACAGGGTATTTTCAAACATCCGGAGGAAAGCCTGGAAGACGCTTCCGAACACAAGCTGGAACAGATGTTTGAAGCGCTGCAACTGAAACCGGGCATGCGTCTGCTGGACATTGGCGGTGGCTGGGGTGGCGTGGCGCAGTATTGCGGCAGTCGCGGGGTGCAAGTGACTGAACTGACCCTGGGTGAAGATTCCTATCAATACATCGATGCCCTGATCAAGGATCAGCAGCTCCCCTGCAAAGTACTGCTACAGGATTTTCTGACCTATACGCCCGAAGAGCCCTTTGATGCGATCGTGATTTATGGCGTGATCGAACACATCATCAACTACAAACGTTTTACCGAACGCATCTGGGACTGTCTCAAACCGGGTGGGCTATTGTTCCTCGACGCCTCCGCTTCGATTGTCAAATACGATGTCAGCGCTTTTGCGCGCAAATATATCTGGACCGGCACGCACACCTTCCTGTGCCTGCAAGAGTTGATCCAGGAATTGCTCTTCGGTGGCATGGAAGTCATGCGCGTGGTCAACGAAAGCGCGCATTACGGCTGCACCATGCGACATTGGGCCGAACGGCTGGATGCCAACCGCGACAGCATTGTGGCGCAATGGGGCGAACCCTTGTACCGTGCGTTCCGGCTTTACTTGTGGGGTGGCTCACAGGCGTTCCCGGAATTCCTGCAAGCCTATCATCTGGTTGCACGCAAAACGGGCAAGAAACCCACCGTGCCCAACAAGCTCCGGCGTTGGATCGGCTGGATCGGACGCTAACAGCAGTACTGGAACACACATGCCCAACTCGCCAGACACCAAGGGAGAGATTCTCGCCAAGGTCATCGAAACGCTCTCCCTGGAGCTGGATTTTCACAAGATATGCAACTACGCCACGTCCGTCACCATGGATGTGCTGGAAGCGGATTATTCGACGATGGCACTACCAGTGGATGAAGGCCCTTTGCGCTTCCGCTATTTCTGGGGTTTCCCGCCCGATCTCGACACCAATAATCTGCCCAATATCACGCCCGGCACGCTGAACGCCTTCAAGAGCGGGCAGAATTTTTATGTCCCGGATTATCAAAACTATGTAGGCGCGCTGCCGGATTTTCTGCGACTGGGTGTAGTGACGGGTCTGGCCGCACCGATCCGTCTGGGCGAGCAGGCCATTGGTGTCCTGACGCTGGCCTGGAAACGCCGCGTCGATCGCCCGACCGATTACCAGAACCGCCTGGTCGAAGCGGTATTGCGTCAGGTTGCTTTCGCCTTCCAGCGCGAAACGCTGATGAAGGATTTATCGAAAAGCCGTTCCATCGCCGTGCAACTGAACCAGCGCATGGAACGGGTATTGGCTGTGTCACCCGCGATCATCTACAACTTGCGCTACGATCCGACGGGGTCATCGCATCGGCTCAAGAGCTTGTTCATCAGCGATAACCTTCCAGATATTCTGGGCTACAGCAACGAATATCTACTTGAACAACCCGGTGGCTGGCAAAAGATTATTCACCCCGATGATGTGCCGCTGGCCAACCTTCCATTCAAAGATGAAAAACTGGAGAAAGGTGCGTTTGATCGTGTCTATCGCATCCGTCACCAGGCCGGACATTACATCTGGGTGCACGACAGCTTGCGTATTTTTCCGGTCAGCGAACATGAAAGTGAGATCATCGGTGCGCTGGTCGACATCACCAAACGCAAGGAAGACGAGGCCGAATTGCGCTTGCACCGTGATCACTTGCAGGAACTGGTGCATGAGCGCACCGCCGATCTGGTGCAAGCCAAGGACGCTGCCGAAAAAGCCATGCGTGAAGCCAAACAGGCTGAAGAGCACAGCCGCTACCTGGCCCTCAACGACGCCCTCACCGGCCTGCCCAACCGTGTCTTGTTGATGGAGCGCCTGAATCAGGCCCTCAGCCAAAGCCGTCGCAGCGGCAAGAAAGTGGCCCTGCTCTTCATTGATCTGGATCGTTTCAAAAACATCAACGACTCGCTCGGCCATTTTGTCGGCGATGAATTGCTGTGTGAGGTGTCGCGCCGTTTCACCCACTGCATCCGCGATTCCGACACCGTCAGCCGTCAGGGCGGCGATGAATTCGTGATCCTGTTGCCGGAAATCATGGAACGCAAGGATGTGACAGAAATCGCCGAAAAGCTGCTCGCCGTCGTCAGCCAGCCCTACAAGCTGGAAGGCTACGAAATGCGCGTCACGCACAGTATCGGCATCAGCCTCTTCCCCGACGATGGCATGGATGCACATGACTTGATGCGCAAGGCCGATACGGCGATGTATCGCGCCAAGGAAGTCGGCCGCAACAACTATCAATTCTTCACCGAGGATATCGCCCGCACCACACTCAGCCGCCTGTCGCTGGAAGTCGATCTGCGCCGCGCCATCGAATTGCAGGAATTCGAGGTGTATTACCAACCCCAGATCGAGCTCGCCAGCCGTCGCATGATCGGCATCGAAGCGCTGGTGCGCTGGAACCATCCCCAGCTCGGCTTGCTGATGCCCAGCCAGTTCATCACGCTGGCCGAAGACACCGGCCTGATGTCCTGGTTGGGACACTATGTGCTCAGTACCGCTATCGGCCACGCCGCTGAATTGCAGGCACGCCACCACATTCGCCTGCCCGTCTCCATCAATCTTTCGGCGGCACAACTGGAACGGCAGGATTTCATTCAGTCGGTACAAGAACTGCTCGCCCAACATCAGCTGCCCGCCAGCTTCCTGAAATTCGAGTTGACCGAGAGCATGTTGATGCGCAACACCGAAAGCATCAACGCGCAGCTGACCACGCTGAGCAGCATGGGCATTCAACTGGCCCTGGACGATTTCGGCACGCACTATTCCAGCCTCACCTACCTGAAACGTTTTCCGGTCGACACGCTCAAGATCGATCGCAGTTTTGTGCAAGACATTGTCACTGATGCCGACGACGCAGCCATCAGCCGCGCCATCATCAGCATGGGCCACAGCCTGGGCATGCGCATCATCGCCGAAGGCGTTGAGACGGCGGAACAACTCAGCATGCTGGAAATTTTCAACTGCGATGAGGCGCAAGGATCTTTCTTCGGCCCACCTGTTCCGGCTGGGGAACTGGACATGCTGCTGTATGACGCCAAGTTTCCGCTGGAAGAGTATTCGAGCCGCCTGGCACCGGCCAATTTGAAACAGTAGTAGCGTGCCAACACGCGCACCCTCCATGTCGCACCTTCCCATTGCAACAGTGACCGGCCTGATCCTGGCGGGTGGCGCAGGCAAACGCATGGGGGGTGTTGACAAAGGTTGGGTGTGCCATCAGGGCGTGCCCATGATCGAAGCGGCGCTCGCACGATTGACCCCGCAAGTGGGCAGTATTCTGATCAGCGCCAACCGCAGCCTCGAACGTTATGCCGCGCTCGGCCACCCCGTGGTTCAAGATAACAGTAGTGATTTTCAAGGGCCTTTGGCGGGCATTCTGGCGGGCCTGTCGGCGTGTCAAACGCCTTGGCTGCAAGTCATCCCCTGCGACACGCCCGCCTTCCCCAGTGATCTGGTTCAGCAACTGCTGGCAGCGGTTCGTCATCAAGCCTGTACCCCGGTCGTGCGTGGCCGCGAGCAATGGACTTTTACGCTGCTGCATCGGGATTGCCTGCTGCCGCTGCAACAACAGTTCGATCAGGGGGTGCGTACCCTCGGCAAGGCACTTTCGGCTTTGCAACTCGACCTGCTGCCGATCGAAGCGGAAAACCGGCAGGACTTCATCAATATCAATACGCTGGCCGAATAAAAGCGCACGCTACTGAGAATTAACGCTGACTTGTTGCACCCAGATCACTTCGCAGGCACCGGCACCAGAATCCTCGCGGGTCAGCGAACTTTGCCAGTGCCAGCCATCGCCTGCCGTGATTTTGACCAGATAACCGGAGAGACTGACGATCTCGCCCTGCCGTACCGCGCGCAATTTATTTTCTACCGAGACATCGGCGGGAATCATGTGCATATTGGCGCTGTGTGAAATGATTTCCGGCACCGGAATCGGCGGCTCATTTTCATAGCGCCAGAAATAAAAACGTCCACCCTGTGAGATTTGCAATTGCTTGAGCACCGCACTGTCCGACATGCGTCCCCAGCCAAGCGCCAGATCAACGGGCGACAGGTCTGATTCACGGCCTGTTGAGTAATGTTCGACCGACAATGTGCGCGCAGTGATCTGAAAATCCGCCAGCGGCTCGATGGTGTAACCGTGATATTGGAATGCCGCTGCATGGGTGGATGATTGCAGCGGATCGTCAGCCGCCGTGATGACACCCGTTGGATGACTGACACTGGTGCCGGTGCCAACGAATCGATGGTAAGCGCCATAGACCACCAGCGCAATGCAGAGTGCCGGAAACCACCTCATTCGATTTCCCGCTCTCCAGCGCTGTCATTGCCGTCGTTCAGATTCAAGCGTGCGTAGCTGGCCTCGACCGGCAGCGCCACCACATCCTTCAACTTGCGTTCGATGACACGGGTGCGCGTTTCTGCGTCGCCAATGGTATTACCAACTTCTTCCAGTTTCTTTTTCGTTTTCGCCAGCACGTCACCAAACTTGCCGAACTCGGTTTTCACAGCGCCGAGCAGATTCCACACTTCGCTGGAATGCTTGGCCACCGCCAGCGTGCGGAAACCCATTTGCAGGCTGTTAAGCAAGGCAGTCAATGTGGTCGGCCCGGCGACCGTGACACGGCACTCGCGTTGCAGGAAATCCGACAGGCCGGGGCGGCGAATCACTTCGGCATACAAGCCCTCGGTCGGCAGATAGAGCAAGGCGAAATCGGTAGTGTGCGGTGGCGCGATGTATTTGTCGCGGATGTTGCGCGCTTCCTTCTTGATCGCGTTTTCCAGATCGCGTGCGGCGATCTCGGCCGCGGCCACATCGGCACGCTCCTGCGCCAGCAGCAGGCGTTCATAATCCTCGTGCGGAAACTTGGCATCGATCGGCAGCAATACCTGCGACTCCTGCCCCGGCAGGCAGATGGCAAACTCCACGCGCTCATTGCTGCGCGGCCGGGTCGCCACATTTTTCTTGTATTGCTCCGGTGTGAGAATTTGATCGAGCAAGGCTTCCAGTTGCACCTCGCCCCAGGTGCCGCGTGTCTTGACATTGGTCAGCACTTTTTTCAGATCGCCCACCCCCGCGGCGAGATTCTGCATTTCACCCAGACCCTTGTGCACCTGTTCCAGTCGTTCGCTGACCAGCTTGAATGATTGACCCAGGCGCGTTTCCAGCGTCTGGTGCAGTTTTTCATCGACAGTTTTGCGCATCTCTTCGAGTTTGAGCGCGTTGTCGCTCTGGATGTCGCGCAGCTTGTTTTCCAGCGTGTTGCGCATCTCGGTCAGGCGGCGCTCGCTGGCTTCGGAGACATTGGCCAATTGCGTGCTTTGCCCATGCAATTGCGCCGTCAGCGCCTGCTGAAAACGCGCCAGTGCATCGTTCAATTCACTGCGACTATCGCGTAATTCCGAGCGCAATTCCTGGCGCAACGGGCTGTCGTCATGGCGCGAGCGCAGCAGCAACACCAGTTGCAGCAGCACGATCAAGGCCAGCCCGGCCAGCACAATGATTTCCATTCAACCTTCCTTATTCCGCATCCAATCGGCAGTCTGATAGAGCGACTGCATCAGCCGTTCCTGCATGGTTTCTTCAATGCCTACGTCTTCCATGGCGTGCAGCATGCACGCCAGCCATTGATTACGCTCGTTGACACCAATCGCATACGGCAAATGCCGCGCGCGCAGGCGCGGATGACCGAAGCGCTCGATATACAGATCCGGCCCGCCCAGCCAGCCGGATAAAAACCAGAACAGTTTATTGCGCGATTCTTCCAGCGTGGGTGGATGCACGGCACGCAAAGCGGCATAGGCCGGTTCCAATTCCATCAAATCGTAAAAACGGTCCACCAAAGCCCGTACGACAGTCTCGCCGCCCAACATACTGTAGGCAGTCGACTTCGGCTCATCAATTTCTTTCATCGAATATTCTCAAACTGCACGCAAACTTGTCAGCGGTGGCTGACGCAAAACATCGCGTAAACCCAGCGTGCCACTGACCCCGGCACAGAGGATACCAGCGCCCATGCCAACCACAAAAATACCGGCATTGAAATGGAAGGGAAAATCGAATACCCGGCTGGCCAGCACCCAGCCCGCCAGCGCCGCCACCCCCGCTGCCAATAAACCCGCGAGTGCGCCCAGCAAAACAAATTCCAGCCATTGCGTGCGCCGCAACTGGCGCGCCGTCGCACCCAGCGCACGCAGCAGCGCCGCTTCGTGAATGCGTTCGTCGCGCGAACTGCTGAGTGCGGCATAAATCACAACAATACCGCTGACCAGCGTAAACAGAAACAGCAGCTCAACCACGCGGGCCAGACGCTCCAGCAACCGTTGCACCTGGGCCATGATTTGGCCGGTATCGAGCAAGGTCAGATTGGGCAGCGCTTGCACCATGCGGTTGGTCACCTCTTCCCTGCCCGCAGGCAGATGAAACGCGCCGATATAACTCTGCGGCATCTCGCGCAACAGGGCAGGCGGCATGATGACAAAAAAGTTCACCTGCATCGAATCCCACTCGACCTTGCGCAGGCTGGTCACCCGCGCTTCCACGCCTTGACCGGCGACATCGAAGCGCAAGCTGTCACCCAGCCGCAAGCCCAGCGTTTTGGCCAGGCCCTGTTCCAGCGAGAGTTCGGGCGCAGCGCCACTCAACCAGTGGCCACTGATCAACCAATTATGACTGGGTAGATCCGTCATGTACGACAGATTGAACTCGCGCTCGACCAGCCGTTGGGCATTCTCCGCTGGATAATCTGCGGGTCGTACCGGCCTTCCATTGACTGCCACCAAGCGGCCACGGACCATGGGATAGAGGTCGATCGGCGGCAAGCCATTCACATGCACGAGGGTCTGAAATTGCGGCACCTGTTCGGGCTGGAGATTGAGCAGGAAACGGTTGGGCGCATCCGGTGCCAGACTGGCGTGCCAACTGTGCATCAGATCATTGCGCGTGAGCGTCAACACCAGCAAGGCAGACAAGCCGAGCGCCAGCGCCAGTAATTGCGTGGCACTCACTGCGGGCCGCCTGCGCATGGCTGCCAGCGCCATTTTCCAGGCCCAGCGCCAGGACGATCCGCCGGGCTGGCCACCGTTCATTGTTGCAAGCTGCTGCAGCGGCTTGAGCAACCATAGCAGCAGACGCCCCACACCCATGAATACCAGCAAGGCTGCTACTGTTGCCGCCGCGCTGAATAGACCCAGCTTAATGTCGTCTGTGACCCACAGCAGCAGCCCGGTAAACGCCAGCGCACCGCTCAGATAAGGCAACAGGATCGGCAAAGCGGGTGCATCGAGATCGCGGCGCAAGACACGTAATGGCGGTACACGCCGCAGTTGCAACAGTGGCGGCAGCGCAAACCCCAGCAGCAATACTTGCCCCACCAACAAGGCTTGCCAGAAAGGCGTCCAATGCGGCGGCGGCAAATCCACACGCACAAGATTGCCCAGAGCGGCCAGCAAACCGGCATGTGCGCCATAGCCCAGCGCAGCACCCAATACACCCGCGCCCAAACCCAGCAACAGGAATTCCAGCAGAAACAAACTGACCATTTCGCGCTGACGCAGGCCCAGGCAACGCAACAGCGCGCAGGTATCCAGATGCCGCTGCAGATAGCGGCGCGTGGCCAGTGCAACGGCAACGCCGCCGAGCAGAGCGGTCAGCAGGGCCACCAGTGACAGATAGCGCTGCGCGCGTTCCATGGTGACGCGAATTTCGGGGCGGCCCTCTTCCAGATTTTCAACCCGTTGCCCCGCCTGTAAATGTGCCGCGGCCCAACTTTGATAGGCCTTGATCCGATCCGGCGCGCCGGACAGCAGCAATTGATAACTGGCGCGACTGGCCGGCTGGATCAGTTGTGTGCCTGCAAGATCCGGCAGCGCCAGCATCACGCGCGGCGCAAAGCCGAGGAAGTTGCTGCCGCGATCGGGCTCAAGTGCAATGATGCGTTCGATCACAAATGTGCGCTCACCCAGACGTATCGTGTCGCCCAGCGCCGCATGCAGTTGCTGCAACAGTTGCGGCTCAACCCAGACCGTGCCACTGCGCGGGATGCCGGTCGCGTCTTGCTCGGCGCTATCATTCCTCAGCGTATCCCTCAACTTCAAGGTGCCGCGCAAAGGATAGCCAGCAGAGACCGCCTTGACCGCCGCCAGCACTGCATTTTGCGCACCCAGCGCCATGCTGGGAAACGCCACCGTCTGTGCCGTGCGCAGTTGCATGGCATTCGCTCGCGCGATGGGTGTGTCAGTAAAGGGGTGATCGGATTGGATCAGGAGATCGGCGCCGAGCAATTGCTGCGCATCGCGCTCCAGCCCCTGACGCAAACGGTCGACCAGAAAACCGACACTGGCAATGGCGGCCACGGCCAGCACCAGCGCGGCCAGCAGCAAATGCAACTCGCCCCCGCGCCAGTCGCGCAGAGACATGCGCCAGGCGTTGAGCAAGAGATGTTTCACTGAGAGGATGGGTCAGAGTGGCGGCGTGGAATCTCTATCCTCACTCTTGCCCGGTGCATGTTCAGGCACCCAATCGCTGCGCGCGATCAACAGCAAGACACCCAGCGCAATCAACAGAATGGGAATGATGATGTGATAGGTCATGTCGTAAGTCAGGCGGAAATACTGCAATGCTCCGGCCAGAATCAGGAGTGGCCCCACCACCACGGAAGATTTGGTGATGCCATCGGTGACCAGCACCACCACGCCGGCGAGAATCAAGCCGACGATCCACAACCAACGCAGGTTGGGCACCCACCCCAGGCTATGCAGGAGCAGAAAACTGCCCAGCGCGATCAGCACAATCGGAAAGGTGGCGTTTTTCATGATGCTCCTTACCTCATTCAGTCACATATGAGGCAAAGGTAACACAATCGGCCACCGCGATTCAGACGGTGCCGCTCGCCTGCGGATTGATTTTTTCGACCTTGGAGTGCAGCTTGTTCAACGCACTCAGATAGGCTTTGGCGGAAGCAACCACGATGTCGGGATCAGCGCCGGTGCCATTGACAATGCGCCCGCCCTTGGACAAGCGCATTGTCACTTCACCCTGCGATTCGGTGCCAGTGGTGATCGCGTTGACCGAGAACAACAGCAGCTCGGCGCCGGAATTCACCTGCGCCTCGATGGCATGCACAGTGGCATCGACCGGGCCATTGCCCTGCCCTTCCGAAACGATCTCCTTGCCATCTTCGGCAAACACCACGCGCGAATGCGGACGCTCGCCGGTTTCCGACGCCTGCGACAACGAGATGAATTGATAAAACTCTTTCTCGTGCGTCATCGCCTCATCGGAGAACAGGGCCTGAATATCTTCGTCGAAAATCTCGCTCTTGCGATCGGCCAGATCCTTGAAGCGGGCAAAGGCAGCGTTCAATTCGGTTTCCGATTCCACCGGAATACCCAATTCCTGTACGCGTTGACGGAAAGCGTTGCGGCCCGACAGCTTGCCGAGCACGATCTTGTTGGTGCTCAAGCCGATGTCTTCGGCGCGCATGATTTCGTAGGTTTCGCGATGCTTGAGCACACCATCCTGATGAATGCCGGATTCGTGCGAGAACGCATTGGCGCCGACCACCGCCTTGTTCGGCTGCACCGGATAGCCAGTGATGGTGGATACCAGTTTGGACGTGGCCATGATTTGCGTGGTGTCGATGCGTGTGTCGAGGTTGAACACATCGCGGCGTGTTTTCACCGCCATCACAATTTCTTCCAGCGAAGCATTGCCCGCGCGTTCACCCAAGCCATTGATGGTGCACTCGACCTGACGCGCCCCACCCATCACCGCAGCCAATGAGTTGGCCACCGCCATGCCCAGATCGTTGTGGCAATGCGTGGACCAGATCACCTTGTTGGAACCCGACACACGCTCGATCAACTGCCGCATGCGCTCACCCCACAAGGCGGGAATCGAATAACCGACGGTGTCTGGTACGTTGATGGTTTTGGCGCCCGCCGCAATTACGGCTTCAAAAACACGCACCAGAAAATCCATTTCCGAACGCACGGCGTCTTCTGCAGAAAATTCCACGTCAGCGGTATATTCAAGCGCCAGCTTCACCGCCTTCACCGCCGCCTCGACCACCTGGTCTTCATTCATGCGCAGTTTGTTCTTCATGTGAATCGGGCTGGTGGCGATGAAGGTATGCACACGGCCGCGCGCGGCGGGGCTGATCGCCTCGCCGGCTTTGCGGACATCGTTTTCATTGGCACGCGCCAGCGAGCACACGGTGGAATTCTTGACGGTTTCTGCGATCGCCTTGATGGCGGCGAAATCACCTGGACTGGCGGCGGCAAAACCCGCTTCAATGACATCGACACCCAGTTTCTCCAGTTGCTTGGCGATGCGGATCTTTTCTTCCTTGGTCATGGAAGCGCCCGGGCTCTGCTCGCCGTCGCGCAAGGTGGTGTCGAATATGATCAATTGTTCAGACATGGAAATCTCCGGAATTCAAATAGCATGCACAGATAACGACAGCGCTGCTGAATCTTTTCAGCAGGCATTTAACTACAAATTGGGGGAATTAGTTTGTGCGCGCGGGGCGCAGCAGCAGGCCCGCCAGTTTGGCGAAGCGCAGTGCAAGCAGCAGGGAGAGGATGAAAGCGAATGCGGTACTCATGGGCTGGACTATAACAGTTTTTTCCGAGGACACAAAGAGTAGCGGCGCTCAGGATTCATCCGTCTCTGCTGGCGTCGACGCTTGCGCACCCGTTCTGCCTTGGCTGGACAACAACGCGCGCCGCGCCGCGAAGGGCGTGGGCCTGCCCTTGATCTTGCACCAGGCAATCAGGGCATAGCCCGACAAGCTGTAAAGGACGAACAGCAGGAACAGGAATTTTGGCGGGTCGGCGGAAACGAAAACGAAACCAAGCAGCAACACAAGAATCATCGAGAACGGGACCTTGTAGCGCGGATCAAGCGTCTTGCCGCTGTAGAACGGCACATTCGATACCATGCTCAGCGCTGTATAGACGGTCAGGCTCCAGGCCACGCGCAGCATCCAGTCTTCGCGGATGTGCAGCTTGTTGTCGATCGCGAGCCAGACAAAACCGGCAATCAGCGCCGCCGCAGCCGGGCTGGGCATGCCCTGAAAATAACGCTTGTCCACCGTACCGATATTGGTGTTGAAACGCGCCAGCCGCAGTGCCGCACAGGCGCAGTAAAGAAACGCTGCCAACCAGCCGAGCTTGCCCATATCCTTGAGCGCCCATTCGTACATGACCAGCGCGGGCGCGACGCCGAAGGACACCATGTCGGACAGGCTGTCGTACTGCTCACCGAATGCGCTTTGCGTATTGGTCATGCGCGCGATGCGGCCATCCATGCCGTCGAGCACCATGGCGGCAAAAATGGCAATCGCTGCCATTTCAAAACGCTCGTTCATCGCCTGCACAATGGCGAAAAATCCGCCGAACAGTGCGGCGGTGGTGAACGCGTTGGGCAGTAGATAGATGCCGCGGCGGCGCAGCGCGTCCAGCTCGTCCGGCTGATCGCTGACTTGACTGACTCTGCGACGTTTCTTGAAAGGTTCCATCGTTTAGAAATCGGCCAGCACGGTTTCCGTTGCCGACACCTTGTCTCCAATGCTCACGCGCGGACGCGCGGTAATGGGTAGATACACATCGACACGGGAGCCAAAGCGGATAAAGCCATAACGCTGACCGCGTTTGAGCGACTCTCCCTTGGCAACATAGCACAGAATCCGGCGCGCAATCAGTCCGGCAATCTGCACACAGGTCACCGTCTGGCCTTGCGGCGTCTGAATCACCAGCGCATTGCGCTCGTTTTCCAGCGATGCCTTGTCCAGATCGGCATTGAAAAAACTGCCGGGCACATAGGTTTGCGCTTCGATCACGCCATCGACCGGCGCACGGTTGGAATGCACGTTGAACACGTTCATGAACACACTGATCTTCAGCGCTTCACGCTGCGCATAGGGATCCTGCGTTTTTTCCACCACGACCACGCGGCCGTCGGCCGGAGAAACCACGACATTCGGCTGAATCGGAACCAGACGCGGCGGGTCGCGGAAAAACTGCAACACAAACAAGGACAGCAACCACAGCGGCAAGGACCACCAACTGCAAAACCAGCTGGCCACGAGCGAAATGACGACAATGCCTGCCAGAAACGGCCAACCCTCTTTGGCAATCAACGGGTGCGGATAATTGGATGATGAATTCACTGCCACGACGGTGCTCCTCTATGCTCAATAAAGCCAAGCCACAGAGGGCACAGAGGACGCAGAGGCTTTCCTCTGTGCGCTCTGTGCCCTCTGTGGCTAAGGTTTTTTAGTTTTTCGACTGGTCGACCAGTTTGTTCTTGCTGATCCACGGCATCATCGAACGCAGCTTGGCACCCACGATCTCGATCGGATGTGCCGCATTCAAGCGACGGCGCGCTGTCATTTCTGGATAGTTGGTGCGGCCTTCGAGGATGAAGCGTTTGGCGTAGTCGCCGTTCTGAATATTTTTCAGCGCTTCCTTCATCGCGGCACGGGCTTCGTCGCCGATCACGCGCTGGCCAGTGACATATTCACCGTACTCGGCGTTGTTGGAGATTGAGTAGTTCATGTTGGCAATGCCGCCTTCGTACATCAGGTCGACGATCAGCTTCAGTTCGTGCAGGCATTCGAAGTACGCCATTTCCGGTGCATAACCGGCTTCGACCAGGGTTTCGAAACCGGCTTTGACCAGTTCTACTGCGCCACCGCACAGCACCGCTTGTTCACCGAACAAATCGGTTTCGGTTTCTTCGCGGAAATTGGTTTCGATCACGCCACCCTTGGTGCCGCCGTTGGCCGCCGCGTAGGCCAGCGCAATGTCGCGCGCCTTGCCGGATTTGTCCTGATACACCGCGATCAGGCTGGGCACGCCGCCGCCCTTGAGGTATTCGGAACGCACTGTATGGCCGGGACCTTTGGGGGCGACCATGATGACGTCGAGGTCAGCACGCGGAATGACCTGGTTGTAATGAATGTTGAAACCGTGGGCAAACGCCAGCACCGCACCCTGCTTGATATTGGGCGCGACTTCCTTGTTGTACACCTCGGGAATGTTTTCATCCGGCAACAAAATCATCACCACGTCGGCGGCCTTGACTGCTTCGGCGACTTCGCGAACTTGAATCCCGGCGGCTTCCACCTTGCTCCAGCTCGCGCCACCTTTGCGCAGACCGACGATGACGTTCACGCCGGAGTCGCGCAGGTTCTGTGCATGGGCATGACCTTGCGAACCATAACCAATGATGGCCACTTGCTTGCCTTTGATCAGCGACAGGTCGGCATCTTTATCGTAAAAAACGTTCATGTTGTTTCCTTATCAAACTTGATTCAATGTGTGTTTCGTTAATTTAAACCTTCAGCACGCGTTCGCCGCGGCCAATGCCGGAACTACCGGTACGCACGGTTTCCAGAATCGCCGCTGGGTCGATCGCTTCGATGAAAGCGTCGATCTTGCCACTGTCACCCGTCAACTCGATGGTGTAGGTTTTGTCGGTAACGTCGATCACGCGGCCGCGAAAAATATCGGCCATGCGCTTCATCTCTTCGCGATCCTTGCCTACCGCACGCACCTTCATCAGCATCAACTCGCGCTCGATGTAGGACGCTTCGGTCAGATCGACCACCTTCACTACCTCGATCAAGCGGTTCAAGTGCTTGGTGATCTGCTCGATGATGTCTTCCGAACCACGCGTGACAATCGTCATGCGCGACAGCGAAGCGTCTTCGGTAGGCGCCACCGACAGCGATTCGATATTGTACCCACGCGCCGAAAACAGCCCGACCACGCGCGACAAGGCACCGGCTTCATTTTCGAGGAGAACGGAAATAATATGTTTCATCGGGTTCTCCTCACAAGTCTTCCGAGCCGAGCAGCATCTCGGTCAGGCCCTTGCCGGCTTTCACCATCGGCCAGACGTTTTCGGTCTGGTCGGTGACGATGTCCAGGAACACCGCGCGGTCTTTCAGGGCAAACGCTTCGCGAATCGCCGGCTCGACGTCCTGCGGTTTTTCCACCCGCAGACCGACGTGGCCATAGGCTTCGGCCAGCTTGACGAAATCAGGCAGCGCATCCATGTAGGACTCCGAATAACGCTTGTTGTAATCGATCTGCTGCCACTGACGCACCATCCCGAGATAACGGTTATTCAGGCACAGCACCTTGACCGGCAAGTGGTATTGCTTGCAGGTCGAGAGTTCCTGAATACACATCTGGATGCTACCTTCGCCGGTGATGCAAGCCACCTGTGCGCCGGGATGCGCCATTTGCACGCCCATGGCGGCTGGCAGACCAAAGCCCATCGTGCCCAGGCCACCGGAATTGATCCAGCGGCGCGGCTGGTCGAAGCGGTAGTACTGCGCCGCCCACATCTGGTGTTGGCCCACATCGGAGGTGACAAAGGCTTCGCCATTGGTCACGCGCCAGAGCGCTTCGATCACGGCCTGCGGTTTGATGACTTCGTCCGACAATTTGTACTTGAGGCAATCACGCGCACGCCATTCGTTGACCTGTTTCCACCAAGCAGAAATGTCGCGCGGTTTTTCCTCGGCCAGATCGAGCTGTGTCAGCATGTCATTCAACACATCCTTCACATCGCCGACGATCGGCACATCAACCTTCACCCGTTTGGAAATCGAGGAAGGATCGACATCGATGTGAATGATCTTGCGCGGATTTTGCGCAAAGTGTTTCGGATTGCCGATCACGCGATCGTCGAAACGCGCGCCGATGCCGATCAACACATCGCAGTGCTGCATCGCCATGTTGGCCTCATAGGTGCCATGCATGCCGGGCATACCGACGAATTTATCGCTACTGGCGGGATACGCCCCCAGGCCCATCAGCGTGTTGGTGCAGGGAAAGCCGAGACGATCGACGAACTTGCGCAATTCAGCCGCAGCATTGGCCAACACGACGCCGCCGCCGGTATAAATCATCGGCCGTTCGGCCGCCAGCAGCATGTGCACGGCTTTCTTGATCTGACCCTGATGCCCCTTTACGGCCGGTTTGTACGAACGCATCTCCACCTTGTCCGGGTAGGAAAATTCGCACTTCTGGATCGTGATGTCTTTCGGAATATCTACCAGCACCGGGCCGGGCCGGCCGGTCTTGGCGATGTAGAACGCCTTCTTGATGGTCGCGGCCAGGTCTTTCACATCCTTCACGAGGAAGTTGTGCTTGACACAGGGGCGCGTGATGCCCACGGCATCGCATTCCTGAAAGGCATCCAGGCCGATGGCATGGGAAGGCACCTGACCGGAAATGATCACCATCGGGATCGAATCCATGTAGGCGGTGGCAATGCCGGTGACGGCATTGGTCAAACCGGGGCCGCTGGTGACCAGGGCAACACCGATTTTTTCAGAGCAACGCGAGTACGCGTCGGCGGCATGTACTGCCGCTTGTTCATGTCGAACGAGAATATGTTTAACTTTGTCTTGCTGAAAAAGTGCATCGTAGATGTACAGCACCGCCCCACCGGGGTAGCCCCACACATGCTCGATTCCTTCTTCCTGCAAGCAGCGAATCAGAATTTCCGCGCCAATAAGTTCCATACTTCATTCCTTTCAAGGTCCACGGGAGATTGATTGGATGCTGTTCCCTGGCCAATTGTGTCGGCTGGTGCAGCGTGCGCGGCCTGGACAATGAAACTTGGATAAGTCAGATTGAAAAGGCACTAACGACTTTTGGTGAACTTAGAACGTTAATGCGTTGCAGCATTCCGGTCAAGTCATTTATGCAAAATTTGGTGTAAAAACAGCAGCCTACAGTGCGAAGCGCAGCTTTTTGATACCATCGCGCGCCACGCCTCTACGTTTCCACCCACGCCGCCCCCGTTATGGCCCACCCCAAGGAACTTGATCATTTTCTCGCTGCGGTCGAGGGGCGCGCGTTCAAAACAGCCCGTTATGCCACCCGTAACGACGATGCCGCGCTGGACATCGTGCAGGAAGCCATGATCAAGCTGGCGCAACGCTATGGCGACCGGCCGGTGGAAGAACTGGGGCCGCTGTTCATGCGCATTCTGAACAATTGCACCAATGATTATTTCCGCCGCAACAAGGTGCGCTCATTCTGGGTCACTCTGTTTTCGGCCTTACCGGGCCAAGGGGATGATGACAGCGACGATCCGCTGGAAAGCCTTCAGGTTGAAGATGGCAGCGCCGCCGGGGGCAACCCCGAACAGCAACTGGAGCAAGCCCAGATTCTAAAAGCCATCGAAGGGGAAATAGAAAAACTGCCCGCACGTCAACGGCAAGCTTTCCTCATGCGTTACTGGGAGGAATTGGACGTCGCAGAAACGGCTGCGGTGATGGGGTGTTCGGAAGGCAGCGTCAAGACCCACTGTTCACGCGCGACACACACCCTGTCCGCCGCCTTGCTTGCAAAGGGGATCAAACTATGAACACCGCAGAAGACCTGGGCCAGAACAGCCCACTGGTACTGAATCTACGTCGTCAGTTGGATCTGGGTAGCCAGTCGCTCACGCTGCGCCAGCAACATCGCCTGGCCCAGGCACGCAAGGTGGCACTGCTACAGCAGCGTCAGGTCAGCCACCTGCAACTGGCACTTTCCGGCAGTCACACGCTGCCGCACGAACATCTCAAAGCGCGTCATTGGGCCGCAGCCCTGACCTGCGTGCTGGTGCTCGCAGGGGCGCTGTTGTTTCTGCAGGAGTGGGAGCAAAGCAGACATCAGGAAGAATTGGCGGATATCGACAGCGCCGTGTTGAGCGATGACCTGCCTGTTTCTGCCTATCTGGATCACGGCTTCAAGCATTTCGTACTCGCCGCGCAGGATGGTCAATGAGCTTGGAAGCAAGGCGCATCGGCACCCTCTTCCCTCACTTGGCCCAGTGGTGCCTGTTGCTGTTGTTCGTGATTGCAGTCCCGACCGGTCAGGCCGCAGCGGCGGCTTCCCCGCTTGCGCCATCCACGCAGAGCGGGCAGACCCCCGCCACTGCACCCGCCCGTGCCAACGCCTCCAGCAATCCGAACTGGAGTCAGCTTAACCCGGATCAACAAACCATCCTTGCCCCTCTGTCCGGTGAGTGGAATGGTTTGTCGGCCCCCCGCAAGCAAAAGTGGATTCAAATTGCACAGCGCTACAAAACCATGCAGCCGGAAGATCAGCAGCGCCTGCAATCGCAGATGCGCGACTGGGCGCGGCTCACACCGGAAGAGCGGCGCACCGCGCGAGAAAATTATCGCAAGATTGAACATCTGCCGAAGGAAAAAAAACAAGAGCGCTGGGCAGCCTACCAGCAACTGCCGCCGGAGAAAAAACAGCAGTTGAAGAAGCCACCGGTCAGCGCCAAAAAACCGGTGGCTCCGCCTGCCGGCAATATCAGCAAGAGCAGCGCCTCGGTGCCCGTCCTGCAAACCCGCAAGAAAGTACCGAAGCATGCCGCGATTCAAAGCACACATCGTGATGCCGAAGCTGCCAGCGCCGTGCCGCCCGCCGCCAAAGTGAAAGCAGCGGATGCAGGCGGCAAGGACAACGGATCAACCGCCCCGTCTCGTTAACTTCGCTGCGCCAGAATGGCGCGCGACCCTACCTTTGCCAACACTGTGATGATCGATCGCCACGCCGCTGCATCTACTCCTGTCCCCACCTCGCTCACGCAAGCCCCCAGCTTGCGGGCCCGTTTTGGCAGTGCCATCTACGAAGGCGTGTTGCTGTTTGGAGTGCTGTTCATTTTTGCCTATCCCTATCTGGCGTTGACGCATCAAATCTTTCCCCTGCCCGATCTGCAACGCCATCTTTTTCAGTTTTATATTTTTCTGGTGCTGGGCGGCTACTTTGTTTTTTTCTGGTGCCGCAGTGGGCAAACGCTGGCGATGAAGACCTGGCACGTTCGCTTAGTCGCTACCGGCGGCCAGCCGCCTCAGCCTGGCCGCGCAGCCTTGCGCTATGCGCTTGCATGGTTGAGCTTTTCAGCTTTCTTGCTGGGTTTTTTGTGGGCGCTGTTTGATCGCGACCGGCAATTTCTGCATGATCGCATCCTGGGCACACGGCTGGTGACAACGCGCGAGCCGCCTTTGCATTAGTCGCGCAACATCCGGCGCAAAACCTTGCCCACGGGCGACTTGGGCAGTTCGGTGCGAAATTCAACCACCCTGGGTCGTTTGTAGCCGGTCAGATTTTCCTTGCAGTGGGCGCGCACCTGTGCTTCGGTCAATGCCGGATCTTTCTTGACGATGACCAGCTTGACCGCTTCGCCCGTGCGCTCGTCCTTGATGCCCACCACTGCGGACTCCAGCACGCCCGGCAACATCGCCACCACATCTTCGATTTCATTCGGATAGACGTTGAAGCCGGAGACCAGAATCATGTCCTTCTTGCGATCGGTGATGCGCACATAGCCGGTCTCATCCACGACTGCGATATCGCCGGTTTTCAGCCAGCCATCTGCCGTTAGCACTTCGCGAGTTTCATCGGGCCGTTGCCAATAACCCAGCATGACTTGCGGCCCACGCACGCATAACTCACCTTCTTCACCGAGGCCCAATTCATTGAAATTGTCGTCGCGAATGGAGATCTCGGTCGAAGGCAGCGGCAAGCCGATGCTGCCGTTGTATTGCGCGTCCGGCAGATTGACGCACACGCCGGGGGAGCATTCCGTCAAGCCATAGGCTTCGACAATTGGATCGCCCGTCATCTCGCGCCAGCGTTCGGCCACCGCCCGCTGCACCGCTGCGCCGCCACCCAGCGTCAAACGCAAATGCGAAAAATCCAGGCTGGAAAATCCGGGCGTGTTGAGCAAACCATTGAACAGGGTATTGACCCCCGTGATCACCGTAAACGGATACTGGCGCAGGGTTTTGACAAAGCCCGGCAGATCGCGCGGGTTGGTAATCAGAATGCAATGGCCACCCAACACAATGAACAGCATACAGTTGGCCGTCAGGCAAAAGATGTGATACAGCGGCAACGCGGTAATCGCCTGTTCGCTCTGTTCGCGCAACGAGCCTTTGAGCCAGGCATGGGCCTCGGCAAGGTTGGCGGCGATGTTCCGATGCGTCAGCATGGCGCCCTTGGCAACACCGGTGGTGCCGCCGGTGTATTGCAAAAATGCGATGTCGTTCAGGGCCAGTGCAGGCCGCGTAAATTGCGCCCGCGTGCCACGATACAAGGCATCGGCAAACGACAGTGCAGCGGGGATCTGCCAGGCCGGCACCATTTTTTTCACCCGCTTGACCACCAGATTCACGAGCCAGCGTTTTGGAATCGGCAGCATGTCGCCGATCTGCGTCGTCACCACCGCCTTGATCGCGGTCTTGTCCAGCACGGCTTGCAGCGTGTGCGCAAAATTTTCCACGATCACGATCACCTTGGCGCCGGAATCCTTCATTTGGTGTTCCAGCTCATGCGCGGTGTACAGAGGATTGACGTTGACCACCGTAAAACCGGCGCGCAGCACGCCGAACAACGCGATGGGATATTGCAGCAGATTGGGCATCATGATCGCCACACGATCCCCCTTCTGCATGCCCGGGATGTTTTGCAGAAAAGCTGCGAACTGGCGGCTCAAGCGCTCGAGTTCAGCATAGGTGATCGCGTGTCCCATATTGGAAAAAGCGGGCAGCGCAGCGTATTTCTGGCAACTGCCTTCCAGTATTTCAGGCAGCGTCATCAGAGCCGCTTCGTCAATCTCCGCCGGCACACCTTCGGCGTAACTTTTCAGCCAGACTTTTTCCATTGCTCGTCTCCGTTATTGTTCCGTTATTGATTTTCTTTCATCGTGCCGCGGCACAGCGGCCTTGATATTGAATTTGTATCACACCCTACCCAAAGATGGAACCCGGAAATAAAAAAGCCCGGACACGCCGGGCTGATATTTACGATAGCACCTGTCAACCGGCGAACTGTACCGGACAACCCGTTTTCAGACGGATTTCATCGGCAGTCACCTCCGGCGCCAATTCGATACAACGCAAACCTTCGCGGGTGACATCAAGCACACACAGATCGGTGATGATGCGGTTGATCACGCCCACTCCGGTCAGCGGCAAGGTGCAGGATTGCAGAATCTTGTGTTCGCCATTCTTGGCGCAGTGCTCCATCAGCACGACCACCCGTTTGACACCCGCGACCAGATCCATCGCGCCGCCCATGCCCTTGACCAGCTTGCCGGGGATCATCCAGTTGGCCAGGTCGCCCTTCTCGCTCACCTGCATGGCGCCGAGAATGGCGAGGTTGATGTGGCCGCCGCGAATCATGGCGAAGGAGTCGGCGCTGGAAAAAAAACTTGATCCGGAACTTGTCGTCACGGTTTGTTTGCCGGCATTGATAAGATCGGGATCGACTTCAGCTTCGGTGGGAAACGGGCCGATACCCAGCAAGCCGTTTTCCGATTGCAACATCACATCCATCCCCGCAGGAATGTAGTTGGCTACCAGCGTGGGCAAGCCGATGCCGAGGTTGACGTAAAAGCCATCGCGCAATTCCTGGGCTGCGCGCACCGCCATTTCATCTCTTGTCCAGGCCATGCTGTCCTCACTGGGGTCGGGTGGTGCGTTGCTCGATCCGTTTTTCCGGCGTGGCGTTGAGCACGATGCGCTGCACGAAAATACTGGGGGTGTGAACATGGTCGGGATCAAACGAACCCAGCTCGACCAGTTCCTCGACTTCGACCACGGTGATGCGGCCCGCCATCGCACACATGGGGTTGAAGTTGCGCGCAGTCTTACGGAAAATAAGATTGCCCGAGGGATCGGCCTTCCAGGCTTTGACCAGCGCCACATCCGCAGTCAACGAATGTTCCATCACATAATTCTCGCCATTGAACTGGCGGATCTCCTTGCCCTCGGCGACGATGGTGCCGACACCCGTTTTGGTGAAGAAGGCAGGAATGCCGGCGCCACCGGCACGCAGCTTTTCCGCCAGCGTACCCTGCGGCGTGAATTCGAGTTCCAGTTCACCGGACAGATATTGCCGCTCGAATTCCTTGTTCTCGCCGACATACGATGAAATCATTTTCTTGATCTGGCGCGTGGTCAGCAATTGACCCAAACCAAAACCATCTACCCCGGCATTGTTGCTGATAACAGTGAAACCATTTTTGCCGGTATCGCGCAATGCAGCAATCAAGGATTCGGGGATGCCGCACAAGCCGAAGCCACCCACGGCCAGCGTCATGTCATCCTTGATAATGCCGTCCAGAGCGGCTTGTGCGCTTTCGAAGACCTTGTTCATGGCTTATTTCCCTTACGGAGAGCGAAGGCCGATTATGCACCGCCTACCGCAATGCAGCAAGACCAGAAACGGCGCGGCGACGCGCTCAGCCGACACTCAAGCCATCGTCGGCATTCATCACCGCGCCGTTGATGAAATGCGATTGATCGGAGGCCAGCAACAACAAGAGGCCGTCGAGATCTTCAGGATTGCCGATGCGTTTGCGCGGCAGAATTTGCAGCAACTTCTCGCCCGCGTCGCTGGATAAATGCGCCGCGTTGATTTCGGTTTGAATATAGCCGGGACAAATGACATTGGTATTGATGCCGTAGCGCCCCCATTCGAGCGCCATTACCTTGGTCATTTGAATCACTGCCGCCTTGGAAATGCTGTACACCCCCAACTGCGACAAGGCGCGCACGCCCGCGACCGAAGAAATATTGACGATGCGGAAACGCGGTTTGCCGGCGTTCTGATGATTGCTGCGCGCGATCATGCGCTTGGCAACTTCCTGTGCCACGAAGAACGCACCCTTGGTATTGGTGTCGAGCACTTCGTCGTAATTTTCCGGCGTGACATCCTGCAAGCGCTGCGTCAGACTGATGCCGGAATTGTTGACCAGAATATCGATGGCGCCGGCCTCGGTTTCTGCGTGCGCCACCGCCGATTTGATCGACGCATAATCTGTCACGTCGAGCTGCACCACATGCGCTTCGCCACCCTCGGCCTCGATCTCAGCGCGCAATTCCTTGAGCCTGTCCACACGCCGTGACGCCAGCACCACGCTCGCACCCGCACGTGACAGGACGCGCGCAAAACGCTCGCCTAAGCCACTGGACGCACCCGTGACCATGGCAATTTTTCCTTCGAGATTAACGGATACACCCATCATGTCCTCCTGCGGTCAGTGTGTTGGGCGCTATGCTGACACAATTTGCATCCTGCCATAAGCGGGAATTGCTGCGGAATTATGGGGCTGAAGTTTTGATCCCCGGCCAGTGGCCACCCAACATCTTGTCGAGCCAGAAAGCGCCGATCTGCGTTTTGACATCAGTCACTTTTCCATCGCGTATCCATTGCATCAATTCGGCCGGTGTCGCGCGAAACGTTTGCAGGAATTCCTCGTCATCGAGTTGCGCCTGACGCTGCTCCAACTGAGTCGCCAGAAAAATTTCGATGCGCTCGGTGGAATAGGAAATCACCGGGTGAATATGGGTCAGGTGCTGGAGTCGATGCGCGTAGTAACCGGTCTCTTCCAGCAGTTCGCGGCGCGCGCATTCCAGCGGTTCTTCGTGCGGATCAAGTTTGCCGGCCGGGAATTCAATCATCACCTGCCCGATTGGATAGCGGAACTGACGTTCCAGCAGGATCGTGCCATCATCAAACACGGGAATGATCATCGCCGCGCCGGGATGGACCGTGTATTCGCGGATCGCCAGCGCGCCGCTGGGCAGCCGAACCTGATCGACGTTGACGCGCATCAACACGCCATCGAAAGCACGCTCACTGCTGACCTTTTGCTCCAGCAAGCCACGATCATCGAAGCGGTCCTGTTCGGCCATGTGGAAATCCTCAATGCGGATGATGGCGTTTCAGATAGCGCCAGACAAAACCCGGATAAGCCAGCACGAGAAAAAAACAGAGCGTGACGGCATAAAATTCCCAGCTCTGATGTTGAACGTTACCGCTGCGCGCCTCGAGCCACCACGCCAGCACGCCGATCAGGAGGTAGTAGAACAGGCACTCACACAGTCGCAGCCAGAACGGTTTGCGGTCATGACCCAACCAGTGCGGCAGTGGCAATACTAACAGCACACGCTCAGTGACAAACGGCAGATTGGCAGCAAGCAATGCCAGCAAGAGCAATAGAATGATGCTGGTACCAGCGTTCATTACTGTTTAACTGCGCAGCGTGATGTCGATCACTTGCAGACAGAGCGTCAGCAAAGGCCCGGGCAAGAGGCCCAGCAGCAATGCCGCGACCCCGGTCGTGCTCAGCGCCAGGTGCAGATCGCGACGCGGCGTCAACGGTTGCGTGTCGGTCGGCTCATCGAAATACATCAGCTTGACCACACGCAGATAGTAGAACGCGCCAATCAGCGAGGTCATCACCGCCACCACCGCCAGCCAGACATGACCGGCATTGACCACTTCCTGCAGCACGACCAGTTTGGCCTGGAAGCCCACCGTGGGCGGTACGCCCGCCAACGAGAACATCAGGATCAACATCAGGAAAGCGTACCAGGGGCTACGCTTGTGCAAGCCTTTGAGGTCGCTCAATTCCTCTGCTTCGAAATCGGCACGTGACAGCAACAGGATCATGCCGAAGGTGCCGAGCGTGGTCAGCACATAAGTGATGACGTAGAACAAAGCGGCGCTATAGGCATGCGGTGCCGACAGTAGATTGTTGTTGACCACCCCAGCCGTCAAGCCGAGCAGCACAAAACCCATGTGCGAAATAGTGGAGTAGGCAAGCATGCGCTTGAGATTTTTTTGCGCGATGGCGACCAGATTACCGACCACCAGCGACAACACTGCCAATACGATCAGCATGTCTTGCCACACCAGCGACATATAGATCATGCCTTCGATCAGAATGCGGAAAGCGATTGCAAACGCAGCCAGCTTGGGCGCAGCGCCAATCAGCAGCGTCACGACTGTGGGTGCACCTTGATACACATCCGGCACCCACATGTGAAAAGGCACCGCGCCGAATTTGAACGCCAGGCCAGCAATGATGAAGACCAATCCCAGCACGAGCAAGGGATCGTTGGCGGGCTGCGTGTTCAGCAAATACGCCATTTCCGGGAAATTCAGCAAGCCGCCGGTCGCGCCATACACCATCGAAATGCCATACAGGATGAAACCGGAAGCCAGCGCACCCAGCACAAAATATTTCATCGCCGCTTCCGAAGCCACTACATGATCGCGGCGCAACGCCACCAGGGCATAGAGCGACAGCGACATCATTTCCAGGCCCAGATAAACGATGATGAAGTTGTTGGCCGAAATCATCACCATCTGCCCCAACAGGGCAAACAGCGACAGCGTATAAAACTCACCCTTGTAAATCGCACGGCTCTGGGTGTACTGGCGCGACATCATGAAAATGAAGAGCAGCGCGAGCGCGGCACAAAGCTTGAGCAGGTTGGACAAGGCATCCGACACGAACATGCCGTTGAAAAGATAGAACGTCTCGCCTTGCATCAAGTACGCACCAGACAGCACGGCCGTGCCCAGCAAGGTGAAGATCGACAAGGCGTGGGTCCAGCAGCGCTGCTCATCCTTGAGATACAGATCCACCACCATGATCGTCATGATCATCAGTGTCAGAAAAATTTCCGGGTAGGCGGGAATCAGGTTGGACATGATGTTGGAATCTTAAAGTTTCGAGGTCGCCACATGCTTGAGCAAATCGCTCACAGAGACATGCATGACTTCGGTGAACGGGAAGGGGTAAATCCCCATCGCCAGCACCGCAATGGCCAGTAGTGCCAGCATCACCAACTCGCGGCAGGACAAATCCGTCAACGCCGCGACGTGGTCATGCTTGACTGCGCCGAAGATCACGCGCTTGATCATCCACAAGGAATAGGCGGCGCCAAAAATCAGCGTAGTGGCGGCCAGCAGACCAATCCAGAAGTTGTATTCGACGCCGCCGAGAATCACCATGAACTCACCGACAAAACCGCTGGTCGCGGGCAGACCGCAGTTGGCCATGGCGAAAAACACCGCCAGCGCCGCAAACTTCGGCATGGTGTTGACCACGCCGCCATAGTCGGCGATCTGGCGCGAATGCACACGGTCGTACAGCACGCCGATGCAGAGGAACATCGCGCCGGAAATAAAGCCGTGTGAAATCATTTGCACGATGGCGCCTTCGGTGCCGAGCGTGTTGAAAATAAAGAATCCCAGCGTGACAAAACCCATATGCGCAATCGAGGAATACGCCACCAGTTTCTTCATGTCCGCCTGCACCAGCGCCACCAGCCCGATGTAGACCACAGCAATCAGCGACAGCATGATCATCAGCCCGGACAACTCATGGCTGGCGTCGGGCGTGATCGGCAGCGAGAAACGCAGAAAACCGTAAGCACCCAGCTTGAGCATGATCGCCGCCAGCACCACCGAACCGCCAGTGGGCGCTTCGACGTGCGCATCGGGTAGCCAGGTATGCACCGGCCACATCGGCACCTTGACGGCAAACGCTGTCAGGAAAGCGAAAAAGATCAGGATCTGTTCCTTGCGTGTCAGCGCCAGATTGTGCCAGCCGAGGATGTCGAACGTGCCCGACTCGCGATACAGATAGATGAAGGCCACCAGCGTCAGTAACGACCCGAGCAAGGTGTAGAGGAAAAACTTGAACGCCGCATAAACGCGGTTGGGCCCGCCCCAGACGCCGATGATGACGTACATCGGAATCAGCGTCGCTTCAAAGAAGATGTAGAACAGCAAGCCATCCAGCGCACAGAACACGCCGATCATCAGGCCCGACAGAATCAGGAATGAGGCCATGTATTGCGCCACGTGGGTCTCGATCACTTCCCAGGCCGAGGTGATGACGATCACCGTAATGAACGAGGTCAGCAACACAAACCAGATCGAGATGCCATCGATACCGAGCGAGTACTGCACATTGAAACGCGCAATCCAGTCGATTTTCTCAACGAACTGCATCCCGTGCGCCGCAGCATCGAAACCTGTATAGAGCGGCAGGGTCAAGGCAAAACCGATCAAGGCGCCAATCAGTGCAATACCGCGCACGATGTTGGGATTGCGGTCGTTACCGCAGGCGAGAATCAGCAGGCCAAACAGAATCGGCGTCCAGATGGCGAGGCTGAGATACGGCAAGGTTGTCGTCATTTTTATTGTCCCCGGCCCGTTAGCGGAGCCAGTAGATATACACCGGATAGGCCAGCAACAGCACCACTCCGATAATCATGGCAAAGGCATAGTGATAGAGATAACCGGTCTGGACAAAGCGCGCCACCGAGGCAAACCAGCCCACCAGACGCGCGCTGCCATTGACGAGCAAACCATCAATCAAGGTTTGATCGCCGCCCTTCCACAAGCCGCGTCCCAGCAGGCGTGCGCCACCGGCAAACACGATTTCATTGAAGCGATCCATGTAGTACTTGTGATCCAGCACGGTGTAGAGCACAGCAAATTTTTGCGCAAACCATTGCGGCACTTTCGGGTTGACCAGATAGCAATACCAGGCGGCGGCGACACCGGCAGCCGCGAGCCAGAAGGGCAACGTCAACAAGGCATGCAACGCCATCGTCAGCCAGCCATGCTCGACGTGATGCTCGACAAATTCAGCCAAGCCCGGATGGCGGACGGCATCGACCACAATTGCATCTTTGAAATAATCGCTCACCAGCATCGGCTCCAGCGCAATCGCGCCAATTACCACCGAGGGGATGGCCAGCAAGACCAGCGGCAGCCACACCACCCAGGGCGATTCGTGCGGCTTCTCGCCCGCGGCAAGGCCATGATGGTGGTCGGCATCGTGCGCTTCCTCATCGACATCGTGATGATCGTGCTCGGCGTGCTCAGCGCGCTTGCCGAAACGCTCTTGCCCATGGAACACCAGGAAGAACATGCGGAAGGAATAGAAGGCGGTCACAAACACACCGGCCACCACGGCAAACTGGGCAAAGCCCGCGCCGGGCAAATGCGATTCCAGCACTGCACCGATGATCGAATCCTTGGAATAGAAACCGGCGAAGAAGGGCGTACCGATCAGCGCCAGCGAACCGAGCAGCGAGGTAAACCAGGTGATCTTCATGTATTTCCACACGCCGCCCATATTGCGGATGTCCTGGTCGTGATGCATGCCGATGATGACCGAACCGGCCGCAAGGAACAGCAGCGCCTTGAAGAAAGCGTGCGTCATCAAATGGAAGATCGCCACCGAGTAGGCCGAGGCGCCCAGCGCCACCGTCATGTAGCCGAGTTGCGACAGCGTCGAGTACGCCACCACGCGCTTGATGTCGTTCTGGATGATGCCGAGGAAGCCCATGAACAACGCGGTGATCGCACCGATCGTCATCACGAAACTCAGGGCTGTATCGGAGAGTTCAAACAGCGGCGACATGCGGCTGACCATGAAGATGCCGGCCGTCACCATGGTGGCGGCGTGAATCAGCGCGGAAATCGGTGTCGGACCTTCCATCGAATCGGGCAGCCAGACATGCAGCGGAAATTGCGCCGACTTGCCCATCGCACCGATGAACAGGCAGATGCAGGACACTGTCAACAGACCCCAGTCGGTGCCCGGGAAGGTCAAGGCCGCCAGCGCTTCGCGCTTGGCAAACACTTCGGTGTAGCTGAGCGAACCGGCATGGGCCAGCAACAGACCAATGCCGAGTATGAAGCCGAAATCGCCGACACGATTGACCAGAAATGCCTTGAGGTTGGCATAGATCGCTGTCGGACGGGTGTACCAGAAACCGATCAGCAGATACGACACTAGGCCCACCGCTTCCCAGCCAAAGAACAGTTGCAGGAAGTTGTTGGCCATCACCAGCATCAGCATCGAGAAGGTGAACAACGAGATATAGCTGAAGAAACGCTGATAGCCCGGATCGTCGTGCATATAGCCGATGGTGTACACATGCACCATCAACGAGACGAAGGTGACGACGCACATCATGGTGGTGGTCAGGTTGTCGAGCATGAAGCCTACTTCGAGCTTGAGCGAACCCACCGTCATCCAGGTGTAAATGGTTTCGTTGAAAGTCTGCCCACTCAACACATCGCGAAAGATCAGTACCGACGCGATGAAGGAGACCAACACGCCGAGAATGGCGGCACAGTGCGCGCCGATGCGGCCGATCTGCTTGCCGAAAAAGCCTGCGAGCACGGCACCGGCCAGCGGTGCGAGCGGAACGATCAAGGCCAGGGTTTTCATTGCAATCATTGTTATGCCTATCTATTGCCGTTCAGTGGATCAGCCTTTCAGGCTGTCGAGGTCTTCCACATTGATGGTGCGCAGGTTGCGGAACAACACCACCAGAATCGCCAGACCGATGGCCGATTCGGCCGCGGCCACCGTCAAGATGAAGAACACAAAAATCTGTCCGTCGAGATCACCCAGATGCTGCGAAAAGGCGATGAAGTTCATGTTCACCGCCAGCAGCATCAATTCAATCGCCATCAGCAAGACGATGATGTTCTTGCGATTGAGGAAAATGCCCACCACGCTGATGGCAAACAGCAAACCGCCCAGCGCCAGAATGTGTGAGAGTGATAACACGGTCGTGCCCCTTACGCTTTCTTCTCTGCTGCCGCAGCGCGTTCGCTGTCGGCAGGCATGCTGACCAGGCGCACCCGGTCGCTGCGTTTGACGCGAATCTGCTGCGCCGGATCGTTGTATTTCATGTCCTTGCGTTTGCGCAGCGTCAGTGCAATCGCCGCGATGATCGCGACCAGCAAAATCAGCGCCGCCAATTCAAACGGGTAGGAATACTGGGTGTAGAGCAGTTTGCCCAGTTCGGCCGTGTTGCTGTAGTGCTCGTCCACGGGGTATTGCGTCAGCTGAGTGCCGCCGACACCGCGAAAAATCACGGCGATGATTTCCACCGCAATGATCAAGCCAATCATCAGCGCCATGGGCAGATTGCGGGCAATGCCTTCGCGCAAAACGGCCAGGTTGATGTTGAGCATCATCACCACGAACAGGAACAGCACCATCACTGCGCCGACATAGACCAGTACCAGCGCGATCGCCAGAAACTCGGCGCGCAGCAGCATCCAGATACAGGATGCAGTGGCGAAGCTGAGCACGAGATAGAGCGCGGCATGCACGGGATTACGCACCGTCACTACGCAGACCGCCGACATCAGCAGCACGCCAGAAAAAAGATAAAAGAGAATTTCGGGGAAGGTCATCTTGGTCTCTTGGTTGGCGCCCTATCGATAACGCGCGTCTGCCGCGCGTGCCTCAGCGATGTCTTTTTCATAACGATCGCCCACCGCCAGCAGCATTTCCTTGGTGTAGTACAGATCGCCGCGCTTCTCGCCGTGGTATTCCAGCACATGCGTTTCGACGATCGAATCGACCGGGCAGGATTCTTCGCAGAAACCGCAGAAGATGCACTTGGTCAGGTCGATGTCGTAGCGCGTGGTGCGGCGCGTGCCATCGGCGCGCTGTTCCGATTCGATGGTGATCGCCAACGCCGGACACACCGCTTCGCACAGCTTGCAGGCGATGCAGCGTTCTTCGCCGTTTTCATAACGGCGCAAGGCATGCAGCCCGCGGAAGCGCGGCGACATCGGCGTTTTTTCTTCCGGGAACTGCACGGTGATCTTGCGCGCGAACAGATGACGCCCGGTGAGCATCATGCCCTTGAGCAATTCTTTCAGCAGCAGACTGGCAAAGAAATCCTTGATTGCTTCCATAGTGTTCTCTTGCCCTATTTCCAGATCGACCAGGGGGTTTGCATCCACACGGCAATCACCACCAGCCAGACGATCGTCAACGGAATGAATATCTTCCAACCCAGACGCATGATCTGGTCATAGCGATAACGCGGGAAGGTGGCGCGAATCCAGATGAAGAAGAACAGGATCGAGCAGACCTTGAGCGCCAGCCAGACAAAGCCGGGAATGAAATCGAGGAAACCGAACGGCGCCGACCAGCCGCCGAGAAACATCACCGAAGCCAATGCGGAAATCAAAATCATGTTGGCGTATTCGGCGAGGAAGAACAGCGCGAAGGCCATGCCGGAATATTCGATCATGTGACCAGCGACGATTTCCGATTCGCCTTCGACCACATCGAACGGTGCGCGGTTGGCTTCGGCGACACCAGAAATAATGTAGACGACAAACATCGGGAACAGCGGAATCAGGTTCCACGAGAGGATGTTGACGCCATGAGCCGCGCCCCAGCCGCGCATCTGCTGCGCCACGATCTCGCCCAGATTGAGGCTGCTGGACACCAGCATCACCATCAGCAAGGCAAAGCCCATCGCAATTTCATACGACACCATTTGCGCCGACGCGCGCATGGCGCCGATGAAAGCATATTTCGAATTCGAGGCCCAACCGGAAATGATGATGCCGTAGACTTCCAGCGAGGTGATCGCCATCACGAATAGCAGACCGGCGTTGATGTTGGCCACCATCGTTTCCGGGCCGAAGGGAATCACCGCCCAGGCCGCCAGTGCGGGCATGATCGCCATGATCGGGCCGATGATGAACAAGCCCTTGTTGGCGCCGCTGGGAACAATGACTTCCTTCAGCAACAGTTTCAGCCCATCGGCGATCGGTTGCAGCAAACCCAGTGGACCCACACGGTTCGGTCCGATGCGCACTTGCATCCAACCGATGATTTTGCGTTCGGCCAGCGTCAGGTAAGCGACGCACAACATCAGCGGTGCAACGATACAAACGATTTTCAGCAGGCTCCAGGCCACGGGCCAGAAACCGCCCAGCCATTGCGCACCATAGGTCTGGATCAACGCGATCAACCCGCTCATGCCGCCTCCACCGAAACAGGGCCGAACATGCCTGCCAGACTGGCCGTGCTGGCGTGCGCGGCGGCGATGCGTACGGTATCCGCAGCGACACTGTCATCGAGCGCGACCATCAGTTGAGCGCTGCCCTGCCCTTGTTTTACCTTGACCGTCTGCCCGGCCTGCAAGCCCAGCTGCTTGAGCGTGGCCGACGACATGCGCGCCTGCGGCGCTTGTGCATCCTTGGTGAGTTGCAGCGATTCAGCGCGGCGCACGATGGCATCACCGAAATATGCCGGCACATCGGCCAGCCGCTCGAGCGTCGCCGCACCCGCTTCAACTACCTGCAGCGGCAGACTCAATTGGTTGTTCAACTTGCCAGCAATCTCGCCGCTGCCCAGCACTTCGCTGCGCACGGCTTCGGAACTCTCGTAATCAAAACCGGACAGTTTGAGCAGATTGCCCAACACGCGCAGCACTTTCCAGGCCGGGCGGGTATCGCCCAGCGGACGCACCGCGCCGTTGAAACTTTGCACGCGGCCCTCGGCATTCACAAAGGTGCCGGATGTTTCGCTAAAAGGCGCCACCGGCAGCAGCACATCAGCAGACTCCAGCGCGGATTGCGACGGTTTATAGGACGTAAGCAACACCACCATCTCAGCCTGCGCCAGCGCCTTGCGTGCGGCATAGCCATTCGCACTATCCAGTTCCAGTTCGGCATGCAGCGCGAGATAGGCTTTGCGCGGTTGCGCCAGCATGGCTTGCGCGTTCAGACCTAGCGCACTGGGCAGGGCATTGGCCAGATAGCCACCCACGGTGTTGGCTTGTTCGGTCAAGACGCCGAAGCTCGCACCGGTTTGCTCGGCCAGCCATTGCGCCAGCACTTGCAGTTGTGCTGCTTGCGGATGTTGAACGGCAGCATTGCCCAGCAGGATGGCTTTCTTCTCGCCACTGAGGAGACTGGCGGCAATCTGCTGCGCCATATCGGAAGTTTGTTTCACCGGCAGCGGAGCAGCCACGCCTTTGCTCTTCGCCACAGCGGCCGCAATTTCCGCCAGCGCGTTGGACCAGGCGCTGGGCGCGCTCAGGAATTTATTTGCCACCGGCATCAGTAGATCATCGTAAGCCGCATGGAGCACGGACACTTGAGCACCGTGCTTGACAGCATCGCGCACACGCGCAGCGAGCAGCGGATGGTCCTTGCGCAGGAAACTGCCGATCAGCAACACACGATCGAGATGATTGATCTGCGCGACCGGCAGGCCCAGCCAGGGCACACCGGCGCGGTGACCGTCGGCCGAGAAATCGGACTGACGCAGGCGGAAGTCGATGTTTTCGGAACCCAGACCACGCAGCAGTTTCTGCAACAGATAGAGTTCTTCGGTGGTGCTGTAGCCAGCGGCCAGCGCGCCGATGGTTGCCGCGCCATGATCGCGCTGGATCATGCTCAAGCCATGCGCCACATATTCCAGCGCCACGCTCCATTCGACCTCGACCCATTCACCATTCTGCTTGAGCATGGGTTTGGTCAGGCGATCGGCACTGTTCAAACCTTCATACGAGAAACGGTCGCGGTCGGAAATCCAGCATTCGTTGACCTCTTCGTTTTCCAGCGGCAACACACGCATCACGGTGTTTTGCTTGACCTGCACAATCAGATTGCTGCCCAGGCTATCGTGCGGACTGACCGATTTGCGGCGTGACAATTCCCAGGTGCGGGCGCTGTAACGGAATGGTTTCGAGGTCAGCGCGCCGACTGGGCAAATGTCGATCATGTTGCCCGACAGTTCGGAATCGACCGAGTTTCCAACAAACGACATGATCTCGGAATGTTCGCCGCGCCCGACCATACCCAGTTCCATCACGCCGGCAATTTCCTGGCCGAAGCGCACACAGCGGGTGCAATGAATACAACGCGTCATTTCCTGTGCCGACACCAGCGGGCCGATGTCTTTGTAGAACACGACGCGTTTTTCTTCCTGATAGCGCGAACTCGAACCGCCATAGCCGACCGCAAGATCCTGCAACTGGCATTCGCCACCCTGATCGCAGATCGGACAATCGAGCGGATGATTGATCAGCAGAAATTCCATCACGCTTTTCTGCGCCTGCACCGCTTTTTCCGAATGCGTGCGCACCACCATGCCCGCAGCCACCGGCGTCGCGCAGGCGGGCAGCGGCTTGGGTGCTTTTTCCACTTCGACCAAGCACATGCGGCAGTTGGCCGCAATCGACAATTTCTTGTGATAACAAAAATGCGGCACATAGATGTCGAGTTTGCTGGCCGCATGCATCACCATGCTGCCCTCCTGCACCTCGACTTTTTTGCCGTCAATTTCGATTTCGATCATGGCGCAACCTTAAACATACGCTGGCACAAGGCAGCGCTTATTTTCAATGTGGTATTCGAATTCGCTGCGGAAATGCTTGATCATCGCCCGCACCGGCATCGCCGCTGCATCGCCCAACGCGCAAATCGTGCGGCCCTGAATGTTGTCGGCAATCGAGTTCAGCATATCGATGTCTTCGGGACGACCTTGACCATGTTCGATCCGATGCACCATGCGATACAACCAGCCGGTGCCTTCACGGCACGGCGTGCATTGGCCGCAGGATTCTTCGTAATAGAAGTAAGACAGGCGCAGCAGCGATTTGACCATGCAGCGCGTCTCGTCCATCACGATCACCGCGCCGGAACCCAGCATCGAGCCTGCCTTGGCGATCGAGTCGTAGTCCATGTCGGTCGCCAGCATCAGATCGCCCGGCAGTACCGGCATCGACGAACCGCCGGGAATGACTGCCTTGCACTTCTTGCCGCCGCGCATACCGCCCGCGAGTTCGAGTAATTTTGAAAACGGCGTGCCGAGCGGAATCTCATAATTGCCCGGTTTTTCCACATCGCCAGAGATCGAGAACACCTTGGTACCGCCGTTGTTCGGTTTGCCCACCGCAAGGTACGCGTCACCACCGTTGCGAATGATCCAGGGCACCGCTGCAAACGTTTCAGTGTTGTTGATCGTCGTCGGTTTGCCGTACAAACCATAGCTGGCCGGGAACGGCGGTTTGAAACGTGGCTGACCCTTCTTGCCTTCGAGCGATTCGAGCAGCGCGGTTTCTTCGCCGCAGATGTAGGCGCCGTAACCGTGATGCGCATGCAACTGGAAGGAAAAATCGGAACCGAAAATTTTGTCGCCCAGCATGCCCGCGGCGCGCGCTTCTTCCAATGCTTCCTCAAAGCGCAGATAGGTATCCCAGATTTCGCCGTGGATGTAGTTGTAACCGACGCTAATGCCCATCGCATAGGCGGCAATCGCCATGCCTTCGATGACGATGTGCGGGTTGTAGCGCAGGATGTCGCGATCCTTGAACGTACCTGGCTCGCCTTCGTCGGAATTGCACACCAGATATTTCTGGCCAGGATAGGCGCGCGGCATAAAACTCCATTTCAGGCCGGTCGGAAAACCCGCACCGCCACGGCCGCGCAGCGCCGATTTTTTCAGTTCGTTGACCACATCGGCGGGCTGCATTTCGCCGCTCAGCACTTTCTTCAGCGCTTCGTAGCCGCCGCGCTTGACGTAATCCTGCAGATGCCAGTTATCGCCGTTCAAGCCGTCGAGAATTTGCGGAGAGATATGACGTCCATGGAAGCAGGTACTCATGCCTTGCTCCCTTTCAATTCGGTGACCAGCGCGTCGAGCTTTTCATTGCTCATGAAACTGCACATGCGCGCATTGTTGACCAGCAACACCGGCGCATCGCCGCAGGAACCCATGCACTCGCCTTCCTTCAACGTGATGCAGCCATCGGCCGTCGTTTCGTTGAAATCAATACCCAGCTTTTGTTTCAGATACTCGGCGGCATCGGTGCCGCCCGACAGCGCGCACGGCAGATTGGTGCACACCGTCACCTTGTGCTGGCCGACCGGCTTGACGTTGTACATGGTGTAGAAGGTGGCCACTTCGTGCACGGCTATCGGCGGCATGCCGAGGTATTTCGCCACTTCGGCAATCGTGTCGGTCGACAGCCAGCCTTTTTCGGTCTGCGCAATCGCGAGCGCCGCCATCACCGCCGACTGTTTCTGTTCAGGCGGATACTTGGCAACCTCGCGGTCAATTTTTTTCAGCGCGTCGGCACTGAGCGGCGTAGTTTGCGACATAGTCATCGATCAATTTCACCAAACACAATATCCTGCGTGCCGATGATCGCGACGACGTCGGCAATCATGTGGCCGCGCGACATTTCGTCGAGCGCTTGCAGGTGCGCGAAACCGGGCGCGCGGATTTTCAGGCGGTAAGGTTTGTTGGCGCCGTCGGAAATCATGTAAATACCGAACTCGCCTTTCGGGTGCTCCACTGCCGCATAGGCTTCGCTGGCGGGGATCGAGAAGCCTTCGGTGAACAATTTGAAGTGGTGGATCAGCTCTTCCATGTTCGACTTCATATCGACGCGGGATGGCGATGCCACTTTATGGTTATCGGTAATCACCGGGCCGGGATTGTTACGCAGCCACTCGACGCATTGCTTGATGATGCGGTTGGACTGACGCATTTCTTCCATGCGCACCAGATAGCGATCGTAGCTGTCGCCGTTGACGCCGACCGGAATATCGAAATCCAGCAAGTCGTAGACTTCATAGGGCTGCTTCTTGCGCAGATCCCAGGCAATGCCGGAACCGCGCAGCATCGGGCCGGTGAAACCAAGCGCCTTGGCGCGTTCCGGATCGACCACGCCGATACCGACCAGACGCTGCTTCCAGATGCGGTTGTCGGTCAACAGTGTTTCGTATTCGTCGACATAGGTCGGGAAGCGATTGGTGAAGTCCTCGATAAAGTCGAGCATCGAACCCTGACGGTTTTCGTTCAGTTCCTTGATCGCCTTGGCGTTCTTGATTTTCGAGGTGCGATATTGCGGCATCTGCTCCGGCAGATCGCGATAAACACCACCGGGACGATAGTAGGCCGCATGCATGCGCGCACCGGACACTGCTTCGTAGCAATCCATCAAATCCTCGCGTTCGCGGAACGCATAGAGGAAGACCGTCATTGCACCGACGTCCAGCGCATGCGCGCCGATCCATAACAGGTGATTCAGCACGCGCGTCATTTCGTCGAACATCACGCGGATGTACTGCGCGCGCAGCGGCACTTCAATGCTCAGCATTTTCTCGATCGCCATCACATAGGCGTGCTCATTGCACATCATCGACACGTAGTCGAGCCTATCCATGTAAGGCAGCGATTGAATGTAGGTCTTGTGCTCAGCCAGCTTCTCGGTCGCGCGATGCAGCAAGCCGATATGCGGGTCGGCACGTTGCACGACTTCGCCGTCCAGTTCCAGCACCAGGCGCAGCACACCGTGCGCAGCCGGATGCTGCGGGCCAAAATTGAGCGTGTAGTTCTTGATTTCAGACATGACGCTTGCTCCAGAACACTGCCTGTTCGACAGTGACACTGCATCGCTCAATTTCTGCGCAGGCTAACTTTTGCGCAGCAAAAGTTAAGCGCGCAGCGCGGCCGCAGCTAAAATTGAGCGTGTAGTTCTTGATCTCGGACATTTATTTCACATCCCCATAATGTTCTTCGCGGATGACGCGGGGAGTGACCTCGCGCGGTTCGACCGTCACGGGTTGGTAAATCACGCGCTTCTGTTCGGCGTCGTAGCGCATCTCGACATAACCGGAGAGCGGAAAATCCTTGCGGAACGGATGGCCGATGAAACCGTAGTCGGTCAGGATGCGGCGCAGATCCGGGTGACCCTCGAACATGATGCCGTAGAAGTCGAAGGCTTCGCGTTCGAACCAATTGGCGACCGGCCAGACTTCGACCATGGACGGTAGCACGGGAAACTCGTCGTCGGCTGCAAACGTGCGTAGACGTAGGCGCCAGTTATGCCCCACCGACAACAGGTGCAGCACCACTGCAAAGCGTGCACCCTCCCAGGCGCCGTCGCCATAAGTGGAGTAATCGACGCCGCACAGATCAATCAGCGTATCGAATTTCAATGCCGGCACATCACGCAACTGCTGCGCCACGTTCCTGTAGTCTGCCGCGCTGACCACGAGGGTGATTTCGCCCAAGGCCACCGTCAGCGACCTGATCTTGTCGCCCAGCGTGTTCTGCAGCGCTTGTTCCAGCGTTTCGAGTTTGGTGGTCATGGGTGTTTAGCGAGCAATCGTGTTGGTACGCTTGATCTTGTTCTGCAACTGGATGATGCCGTACAGCAAGGCTTCCGCCGTCGGCGGACAACCGGGCACATAGACATCGACCGGCACGATGCGATCGCAACCGCGCACCACGGAATAGGAATAGTGATAGTAGCCGCCGCCGTTGGCGCACGAGCCCATCGAGATCACCCAGCGCGGTTCGGGCATCTGGTCGTAGACTTTGCGCAGCGCCGGAGCCATCTTGTTGCACAGCGTGCCGGCCACGATCATCACGTCGGACTGACGCGGGCTGGGGCGGAATACGACGCCAAAGCGGTCCAGGTCGTAACGTGACGCGCCCGCCTGCATCATTTCCACCGCGCAGCACGCCAAGCCAAACGTCATCGGCCACAGCGAACCGGTGCGCGTCCAGTTGATCAGCTTGTCGGCCGACGTGGTGATGAACCCTTCGCTCAATACGCCTTCAATACTCATCGCTTAATCCCAATCCAGTGCGCCCTTCTTCCACAAGTAGAAGAAGCCGACCAACAATTCCGCCAGGAAAATCATCACGGCAACAAACACCGGCCAGCTTGAATGCGTGGCAGTCACCGCCCACGGCACCAGCAAAGCAGTTTCCAGATCGAACAGAATGAACAGAATGGCGACCAGGTAGTAGCGCACATCGAACTGCATGCGCGCATCTTCGAAGGCTTCAAAGCCGCATTCATAGGGAGAAAGTTTGGCCGCATCCGGTTTGTGCGGGCCGAGAATGGCGCCGAGTGCCATCGGAATCACGCCGACGCCGGCGCCGACCAGAATGAACAGAAATACCGGCAGATAATTGTCTAGGTTCAGCAAGGGTCTCTCACAAAAGTCCGGGATGCCGGGTCAGACCCACACATCGCCCTTACAAAAAACTGTTGGTGCCGACGGCGAGACTCGAACTCGCACAGCTTTCGCCACTACCCCCTCAAGATAGCGTGTCTACCAATTTCACCACGTCGGCGTACCTTGAAACTACATCGACCCTGCCCACACCAATGACAGGATCAAGAGGCTTATTTCGGAATCTGACCACCTTGCGGCGCCGCGGGTGCTGCCGGAACGGTGCTGGGCGCTGCCGGTGCGGCCGGAACATCCTGTGCTGGCGCGGTCTTGATCAAGCTATCCATGACGCCGCCCGTCGCCCCTTTCGGCTTGCTGGTGGCAATATAGGCCAGCGCCAGGGTGCTGACGAGAAACACACCTGCCAACACCGCCGTGGTGCGGCTCAGAAAATTCGCCGATCCCGTGGCGCCAAACAAGCTACCCGAAGCGCCGCTGCCAAACGCAGCGCCCATATCGGCGCCCTTGCCATGCTGAATCAGCACCAGCCCAATGACAGCCAAGGCAGAGATCACCTGCACCACAGCAATCAACGTATAAAAAATTTGCATAATGTATTTAGTTGTGGCGCCTTAAGGCCACAAAAACCTTTGATGTAACTACCAATCTGCACCGGCGATCTGGACTGGATTAACGTCCAATGTCCCGCATGCTGGAGACACTTCCGCTTAAAAAGCACTTCAAAACAACTTCGCGTCCGTCAAAACCGCCGAATTGTAGCGTCGATGGCGCAGCACGGTCAAACCGGCACTGCCAGTCAACTGGATTCAGCGCCATGAAAGGGATTTCAAGTTCCTGATCCAATGGACGTTAACTGACTGAATAGCAGAGACCGTTGGAAAATGATGGATACCAGCAGTATTGCCGCCCTTGCCACTTCGATGTCACAAGCCGCCCTAAATCAGCAGGTGGGCGTGGCCGTGTTGAAGAAAGCGCTGGCGGTGCAGCAGCAATCTGCATTGGCCCTGCTTGCCGCCTTGCCATCGCCCCCTGCCGCCAGCAACCTGCCACCGCATTTGGGGCAGAACATCAATGTGACAGCCTGATTGTTCGGACTGAACGACCGCCTCAATTTTCCGTTTAGTTCGATTGCTACTGGGGATCGAGCAGGCGCGCCAGTTGCTCCGCCAATTTTTGCACCGTGACTTCGTCGGCTGTTCTTTGAACAGCAAAAAGAAATCGTTCGCGCAGGGCGCGGCACTCTTCGAGGGTGGTGGCGTTCTCAACATCGATTTGCAGCATGAAGCCGAGGCCGCCGATGACATCGCGGATCGAACGCTGATAAAAATTGCGCACTTCGAACAAGCGCAGCAGTTCCGGATTTTGCCCCGTGATCGCCATTTCGCTGGCGGGCTCGAGACGAACCGTGGTGGGGATGCTGTGTATCTCGCCAGGCTCGGGGGCGGGCAGCTCAATGCGCGGCGTGTCCGTGACATATACCGGCTCGATCAGCCCCTGGCGTTCCAGTTCGGCAAAACTGTCGTCATCCACCCCCAAGGGGTGCAGTTTTGCCAGCATGGCTTGCGCGGTCTGCTGGCCATCGATCATGACAAGCAGGCTGCGCAATTTGTGCGGCAGCGCCAAGCTGCGGGTGCGCAGCTCGTTGCGGCCATCCTCGGTCTTGGCGTAGACAACATGACCGTGATGGTCCGTGCCACGCTGTTGAGTCACTCCCTGGTCCATCATTCAACCTTGCCAGACAAAAAACCACCTTCGCCGCATTCCTGCGGTTTGACGGATTTAATTATGTTGGTTCCCGGCGATCTGCCAAATGAGAATAGCGCGGTAGTTTGCCTGCTATCCGTAAGATCGGCACAGCGATATGCGACCTCTATTTAAGCACAAAAATATGTCAAAAAATATCCTGGCAACATTTGATGTTTGGCCCTACCGTTTTGGCACTACCTGCACAAATACTTCGTCCTTCTTGACCATACCCAGTTCGTAGCGGGCACGTTCTTCGATGGCTTCGGTGCCGTTTTTCAAATCCTTGACTTCGGCTTCCAAACTGGCATTGCGCGTTTTCAGTTCGGCGTTGAGGGTTTGCTGTGCGGTAAGTTTACGGTCGAGTTCGTTGACGCGCAGCCAGCCGCCCTTGCCGAGCCAGAGGGGGTACTGGATCAGCGCGAGCAAGACAACGAGAGAGATGGTGAGCAGACGCATGCAATGAAAAGGGGAGCCGAGGCTCCCCTGTCTTTACCGAATCGAGTAAAACGCGCTGCGACCGGGGTAGGTGGCGATATCACCGAGGTCTTCTTCGATGCGCAGCAACTGGTTGTACTTGGCGATACGGTCGGAACGCGACAGCGAACCGGTTTTGATCTGCATGGCGTTGGTGGCAACCGCAATGTCGGCAATCGTCGAATCTTCGGTTTCACCGGAACGGTGCGAGATCACTGAGGTGTAACCCGCGCGCTTGGCCATTTCGATGGCGGCGAAGGTTTCGGTCAGGGTACCGATCTGGTTAATCTTGATCAGGATGGAGTTGGCGATGCCTTTCTCGATGCCTTCTTTCAGGATGCGGGTGTTGGTGACGAACAGATCGTCGCCGACCAGTTGCACTTTCTTGCCCAGCTTGTCGGTCAGCGTTTTCCAGCCGGCCCAGTCGCCTTCGTGCATGCCGTCTTCGATGGAGACGATGGGGAATTTGCTGGCCAGCGTCGCCAGGTAGTCGGCGAATTCGGTCGAGGTCAGTTTCAGACCTTCGCCATCGAGGTGGTATTTGCCGTCCTTGTAGAACTCGCTGGCGGCGCAGTCCAGACCGAGCAGCACATCTTCGCCCGGACGATAGCCGGCCTTGTCGATGGCTTGCAGCACCGTGTTCAGGCATTCGTCGTTGCTGGCGAAGTTGGGCGCGAAGCCGCCTTCATCACCGACCGAGGTGGGCATGTTTTTGTCGTGAATGATTTTCTTCAGCGCGTGGAAAATCTCCGCACCGCAACGCAGCGCTTCGCGGAAGCTTTGCGCGCCGACCGGCAGAATCATGAATTCCTGAATGTCCAGGCTGTTGTTGGCGTGTGCGCCGCCGTTGACGATGTTCATCATCGGCACCGGCAGCGACATGGCGCCCGAACCGCCGAAGTAGCGGTACAGCGGCAGACCGGATTCTTCCGCTGCGGCCTTGGCCACGGCCATCGACACCGCCAGCGTAGCGTTGGCGCCGAGCTTGGATTTGTTTTCGGTGCCGTCGAGGTCGATCAGCGTGCGATCGAGGAAGGCTTGCTCCGCAGCATCCAGACCCATGATCGCTTCAGAAATTTCGGTGTTGATGTTCTCGACGGCTTTCAGCACGCCCTTGCCGAGGTAGCGGCTCTTGTCGCCGTCGCGCAGTTCGATCGCTTCACGCGAACCGGTGGACGCGCCGCTCGGCACGGCCGCACGACCCATGACGCCGGACTCCAGCAACACATCGCATTCCACGGTGGGGTTGCCGCGCGAGTCCAGAATTTCGCGGCCGATGATATCGACAATAGCACTCATTGTTTTTACTCCTGAAAAAATTCAATCACAAAAAATATTCACCACGGGGGACGTGGTGTACCAGCCCTTAACTCAAACCTTCAACAATATACATATTCATTTCTGCCGCCCCTGCGCGCGCGTTGCGTGCGCGGCGATATTGATCCGAGTGATACCAGGCGCGTGCCGCATCCATGCTGGGGAACTGCATGATGACGGTGCGAATGGGGTCGCGCCCTTCCAGCACTTCGCATTGACCGCCACGTACCAACACCTTCACATCGTGTGCGCGCATCGCCAGGGTCGACCACTTCTGGTATTCCTTGTATTGCTCCGGGTTGGTGACCTTCACGTTTACAACAATGTAGGCGCTCATAATTTCTCTCGACTTATCGGCTGCTTCGCAACCGGAATTAAATGGAGTCTGACCCCATTTAATTTTGTGTTCCCATTTAATTCTTCGGCGCGACGATCTTCTTGTTAATGAAGATCAAAGTTTGTTTTCCGCAAACCCTTGTTGCTTCACTAATTGGTCCAGCGCTTTCAACGTACGCAGCAGATCTTTCATATGACCTAAAGGCCAGGCGTTCGGGCCATCGGACATCGCTTTTTCCGGCTGCGGATGGGTTTCCATGAACAGGCCGGAGATGCCAGTGGCGATGGCCGCGCGTGCCAGCACGGGAACGAATTCGCGCTGACCGCCGGAAACATTGCCCTGCCCACCGGGCAGTTGCACCGAATGCGTGGCATCGAATACCACCGGGCAGCCGGTGTTACGCATGATGGCCAGCGAACGCATGTCGGAAACGAGGTTGTTGTAGCCAAACGAGACGCCGCGTTCGCACACCATGATGTTGTCACTGCCACTGGCTTCACGTGCCTTGTCGACGACGTTCTTCATGTCGCCCGGCGCGAGGAACTGGCCTTTTTTGATATTGACCGGGCGGCCGGCACTGGCGACGGCATGAATGAAATCGGTCTGGCGGCACAGGAAAGCGGGTGTTTGCAAGACATCGACCACTGCGGCGACCGGTTTGATTTCGTCGATCTCGTGCACATCGGTCAGCACCGGCACGCCGATCTTCTGCTTCACATCGGCCAGGATCTTCAGACCGACATCCATGCCAGGGCCGCGAAACGATTTTCCGGAACTGCGGTTGGCCTTGTCGAACGAGGATTTGTAGATGAAGGGGATGCCGAGTTCAGCGCACATCTCTTTCAACTGACCGGCGGTGTCCATGGCCAGTTGTTCGGACTCGATCACACACGGCCCGGCAATCAGGAAAAACGGCTGGTCGAGACCCGCCTCAAAGTTGCATAGCTTCATTGGCTTACCCGGCTTTGCGCTGATGTTCTTGCAGCGCGGCTTGAATATAGGAGATGAACAGCGGATGTCCGGCACGCGGCGTGGAAGTAAATTCCGGGTGAAACTGCACGCCGACAAACCAGGGATGCACTTCCTGCGGCAATTCCATCATTTCGGGCAGGTTCTCACTCGGAGTGCGCGCGCTGATGACCAGACCGGCGGTTTCGAGTTTCGGCACATAGACGTTGTTCACTTCGTAGCGATGACGATGACGTTCGTTGACTTCGCTGCCGTAAATTTTTTCCGCCAGCGTGCCGGGTTTGATCGGGCAACGCTGTGAGCCGAGGCGCATGGTGCCACCCAGATCGGAGCCTTCGGTGCGTTGCTCGACCTTGCCTTCCCGATCCAGCCATTCGGTGATCAGTGCCACGACCGGATGCGCGGTGTTGCTATCAAACTCGGTACTGTTCGCGCCGGAGAGATTGCAGACGTCGCGAGCGTATTCGATCACCGCCAATTGCATGCCGAGGCAAATGCCGAGATAAGGGATTTTCTTTTCGCGGGCATAGCGAATCGCCGCCATTTTTCCTTCGGTACCGCGACTGCCGAAACCGCCCGGTACGAGAATGGCATCGTAGGCCGCCAAGGCGCCGGGGCCATTCTTTTCGAGCTCTTCGGAATCGAGATATTCGATCTTGACCTTGGTGCGCGTGTGAATACCCGCGTGGGTCAAGGCTTCGGACAACGATTTGTACGATTCAGTGAGATCAACGTATTTGCCGACCATCGCAATACGCACTTGATGCTGCGGATTTTCCAGCGCTTCGACCAGCTTGCCCCAATTGGATAGATCGGCAGGCTTGGGATCGAGCCAGAGTTTTTCGCAGATCAGATCGTCGGCGTGCTGGTTGTGCAGCATGGCCGGAATCTTGTAGATCGAATCGGCATCCCACACGGAGATCACCGCTTCGGGTGGCACGTTGGAGAACAGCGAAATTTTCGCCAGCTCGTCTTCCGGAATCGGCCGGTCGGCGCGGCACAGCAGCAGGTCGGGGAAAATACCGATCTCGCGCAGTTTCTGCACCGAGTGCTGGGTCGGCTTGGTTTTCAATTCACCCGCCGATGGAATGTAGGGCACCAGCGTCAGGTGCACAAAGCAGGCGCTGTTGCGGCCCAGGCGCAGACTGAGCTGGCGCGCGGCTTCGAGGAAAGGCAGCGATTCGATGTCGCCCACCGTGCCGCCGATTTCGACGATCGCCACGTCGGCCTTGCCGTCCCAGGCTGCGGCGGCGCCGCGTTGCACGAAGTCCTGAATTTCATTGGTGATGTGCGGGATCACCTGCACCGTCTTGCCGAGATATTCGCCGCGACGCTCCTTGCGGATCACACTCTCGTAAATCTGCCCGGTGGTGAAGTTGTTCACCTTGCGCATCTTGGCGGAGATGTAGCGCTCGTAATGGCCCAGATCGAGGTCGGTCTCGGCGCCATCTTCGGTGACGAACACTTCGCCGTGCTGGAAGGGGCTCATGGTGCCCGGATCGACGTTGATATACGGATCCAGCTTGAGCATGGTGACTTTGAGGCCGCGCGATTCGAGGATCGCAGCGAGAGAGGCGGCGGCAATTCCCTTACCCAGGGAAGAAACCACGCCACCGGTGACGAAAACGTACTTGGTCATGTGAAGCGCTCAGCGCACCGGGCGGCACGCTTGGGTTGGAAAGCCGAATTATACTCGGGAAAATCCGCGGCAGAGGCGCACGGAGGAACACCGTTCACGGCCCTTCCCGGCTGGCCTCCGCGGCTTCCGGCTGCAAAGTCATGTGATCGATATTGAAACGCTGGCGCAGCATGGCGCGGCTGGCTTCCAGAATTTCCACCCATTGCTGCATGTCGGCCACCTTGATGTGGGCGGACAGTGCGGGCTGGCCGGGGGCCATGCTCCAGATGTGCAGGTCGTGCACATTGGTCACGCCAGCGATCTCCTGCAGCGCGTCGCCCACGGCATCGTAATCAATGTGCTGCGGCACGCCTTCCATCAGCACCAGCGCCGATTCGCGCAACAGGTTCCAGGTCGATTTCGCCAGCAAGGCACACACGAACAGCGACAGCAAGGGATCGATCAACATCCAGCCAGTCGTCTGAATCACCACCCCTGCCACGACTGCCGCCACTGAGCCGAACAGATCGCCCATCACATGCAGCGTGGCGACGCGGCGATTGAGTTCATGGGCCGGTGCATCGGGATCGCGCAAGACCCACAACACCAGTAGATTGACCAGCAAGCCGACAGCGGCAATCGTGGTCACCGTAAAACCGGCCACCGTGTGCGGTGCAAACATGCGATGGATGGCTTCCCAGACAATCACGCCGATCAGGGTTGCCATTGCCAGCGCGTTGACAAAGGCCGCCAGCACTTCGGCGCGCAGATAGCCAAACGATAACTGACGTGAAGCCGGCCGGTTGACGAACAGCAGCGCGATGCAGGCCAGCAGCAGCGACGCCGCATCGGTGGCCATGTGGCCGGCATCGGACAACAGCGCCAGCGAATTGGCCCACAGGCCGCCGGCAAATTCAACCACGCCGAATCCCGCCGTCAGCAGCAGTGCAAGAAACAGCGCTCGGCGGCTGCGCGGCTGGTAGTGGTGCGGATGAGCGGCATCGCCGTGCTCATGGCGGTGGTGCGCGTGGTGTTGCACGTCTTGCTGGCGCTCGGCAGAACCTGAGCGAACATGCAGGCGTCGATCGATTTCAGTCATGCGTTATTGTTCCAGTACATCTGCACCCTTGGGCGGCACGAAACGAAAAGGCTCGGCCGGCAGTGCGGGGTTGCGTTCAAAGCGAGTGAACGTGAGAGCAGTGGTCTGTCCAAAATTGTCGCGCAATTCCATCGCCGCCGGTTGATCGTCCTTCAAGCCGATCAGGATTTTTTCGAAAGTGCTGTCCTTACTCTTCGGCTGCGCCTCCACCCAATCAAGGCCGTCGCGCTGCCCGGCATCCTTGAGTGTGTAGACATTCTCCAGCGCCTGGCTGCCGAACAGAATCGCCGCCGGGCTGGAGTCGAGCGCCTGATTCAATTTGCGCGTGGTGACCTGGTTTAGATCCTTGTCATATATGAACAATTTGACGCCATCGGCGACCAGCACCTGCTCATACGGCTGCGTGTACGTCCAGCGAAATTTCCCGGGCCGCGCAAACAGAAATTGTCCGCGCGATTGCTGCGGCTTCCTGCCCTCGCGCGTGACCTGCTGCGTAAATTCCCCACGTGCCGATTTCACCTGCGCAGCAAAATTGCGCAATTGTTCAAGCGCATCGGCGTGCGCGAACGACGAAAAAACAAAGAAACAAAAAGCGGCCAGAGAGGGCAGCGACGGGACAGATCTTGTATTCAATTCACGCATCGGTTTGCTGGCTAATTTTCAGATTTAGGGACAAGGATGTCGCGGTTGCCATTGCTTTGCATCGCCGACACCAGGCCGGATTTTTCCATTTGTTCCAACAGGCGTGCCGCGCGGTTGTAGCCGATGCGCAGATGACGCTGAACCAACGAGATCGAAGCACGGCGATTTTTCAGAACGATCTCGACCGCTTCGTCATACATCGGATCGGCCTCGGCATCGCCCACGATGCCGGTGACGCTGCTGGCACCATCGCCATCGTCGAGCGTACCGCCTTCGAGAATGCCGTCGATGTAATTGGGTTCGCCCAATTCCTTCAGGTGTTCGACCACACGGTGCACTTCTTCATCGCTCACATAGGCGCCATGCACCCGCACCGGCAAGCCGGTACCGGGCGCGAGGTAAAGCATGTCGCCCTGCCCCAGCAGCGTTTCCGCGCCCATCTGATCGAGGATGGTACGGCTGTCGATTTTGCTGGAGACCTGAAAAGCAATGCGCGTGGGAATGTTGGCCTTGATCAGGCCGGTAATCACATCGACGCTGGGGCGCTGGGTGGCGAGAATCAGATGCACGCCCGCCGCGCGCGCTTTTTGCGCGATGCGCGCAATCAGCTCTTCCACTTTCTTGCCCACTACCATCATCAGGTCGGCCAGTTCGTCGATCAACACCACGATCACCGGCAGGTGCGTCAGCGGCTCTGGCTGATCGGGCGTCAGGCTGAATGGGTTGGGAATGTGTTCTTCGCGCTTGGCGGCTTCGGCGATCTTGGCGTTGTAGCCGGACAGATTGCGCACGCCGAGCTTGCTCATCAACTTGTAACGGCGTTCCATTTCACCCACGGCCCAGGTTAACGCATTGGCGGCCTGTTTCATGTCCGTGACTACCGGCGCGAGCAGATGCGGAATACCTTCGTAGACCGACATTTCGAGCATCTTCGGATCGATCATGATCAAGCGCACCTGGCTCGGATCGGCTTTGTATAGCAGCGACAGGATCATCGCGTTGATGCCGACCGATTTGCCGGAACCGGTCGTCCCGGCCACCAGCAGGTGCGGCATCTTGGCCAGATCGGCCACCACCGGATGCCCGGCGATGTCCTTGCCCAGCGCCAGCGTGACGAACGAACTGGAATCGTTGTAGACACGCGAGCCGAGAATTTCGGTGAGCTTGACGGTTTGCCGTTTCGAGTTGGGCAACTCCAATCCCATCAGGTTCTTGCCGGGAATCGTCTCAACCACACGGATCGACACCAGCGACAGCGCACGCGCCAGATCCTTGGCCAGATTGACGATGGTCGAACCCTTGATGCCGGTGGCGGGTTCAATCTCATAGCGCGTAATGACGGGGCCGGGATGCGCGGCCACCACCTTGACCTGCACACCGAAGTCGGCGAGTTTTTTCTCGATCAGGCGCGAGGTAAATTCGAGCGTATCGGCCGACACCGTTTCCACTTTCTGCGGTGGCGCGTCGAGCAGACTCAATGGCGGCAAGGCGGAATTGCTGATGTCGGCAAACAGCGGCGCCTGCCGTTCGCGCTCGGCGCGCTCGGAGCGTGGCACCACTGTCACCTGTGGCTCGATGCGAATCGGCTCGTGTTCAATAAAACGCGAGCGTTCCTGCACTACCACCTCTTCGCGCAGCTCGGCGGCAATCGCGCCGATCTTGCGATCCTGACGGGCTTGCCAGCGCTCGACGATCCAGTGAAACGTATTGTCGACTGCGGCGCCGATGCCCTCGGCAAATGCCAGCCAGGAAATGCCGGAAAACAGGCTCATGCCGACAGCAAACGCCAGCAGCAGCAGCATGGTCGCCCCCGTAAAGCCAAACAGTACATTCAATTGCGGCCCGACCCAATCGCCGAACACACCGCCGGCCGGCCCCGGCAATTGGGCCTTCAAGCTGTACAAGCGCAGCGCTTCAATGCCGACACTGCCCGATAGCAGCAGCGCAAAGCCGATACCGCGCAACCAGCGTGGCGCATGGGATTCAAGCGCAGGTCGGGAAGAAAATGGATCGCGATGCAGGGCGCGGTAGCCACCCACCACCATACCGAGCAGCAGCACGCACCACCAATAGGTCGAGAAACCAAACAGATACAGCAACAGATCGGCCAGCCAGGCACCAAAACGACCACCACGATTGGCGACCTGATCGACCACCGCGCCATGCGACCAGCCCGGATCGGTGAGCCGGTAGGTCACCAGAATCAGCAGCAGATACAGCGCCAGCACCAGCGTCAACAGCCAGCGGCATTCGCCCCAGAGCTTGCTCAAGCGCGGGTTTCCCGGTGAGGAGGTATGCGCGCCGGGCCCGTATTTCGGGCGCACATCGGCGTTGCGCGGAGGGTTAGCAGACATTCAGGTGTGCCTCTCTTGAAAACAATTGGTTCATGCCAACTTATAATCCTGTCTGCGTGTAAATCTTGTACTCAGCTTGTACTCATTTAGCCACGCCATTTTACCCTCGTAATTCATCAAACAGGTTTCCCTCGCCATGTCCTCTGCACCCAAGCATTGCAAAGTCCTCATCCTCGGCTCCGGCCCCGCCGGCTACACCGCCGCCGTCTATGCCGCGCGCGCCAACCTCAACCCGGTGCTGGTGACCGGCATCGCCCAGGGCGGGCAGTTGATGACCACCACCGACGTCGATAACTGGCCCGCCGATGTCGATGGCGTGCAAGGTCCGGAATTGATGGATCGTTTTCTCAAGCATGCGGAACGCTTCAACACGGAAATCGTGTTTGACCATATTCACACCGTCAAACTCGATGCCAAACCTTTCACGCTGATCGGCGATTCCGGCACCTATACGTGCGACGCGCTGATCATCGCTACCGGCGCATCGGCGATGTATCTGGGCCTTGAATCCGAAACCGCCTTCATGGGCAAGGGCGTGTCGGGTTGCGCCACCTGCGACGGCTTCTTTTATCGCAAGCAGGATGTGTGCGTGGTCGGCGGCGGCAACACTGCGGTGGAAGAGGCGCTCTACCTGTCGAACATCGCGAAGAAAGTCACGCTGATTCACCGCCGCGATAAGTTCAAAGCCGAACCGATCCTGGTAGACAAGCTGATGGACAAGGTCAAAGAAGGCAAGATCGAACTCAAACTGTTCCACGTGCTCGACGAAGTGCTGGGCAACGATTCCGGCGTCACCGGCGTGCGCATCAAAAACACGCAAAGCAATGCCACCGAAGTCATCGCCCTGCAAGGCTGCTTCATCGCCATCGGCCACAAACCGAACACCGATATTTTTGCAGGCCAGCTCGAAATGAAGAACGGCTACATCATTACTCAAGGGGGCCTCAACGGCATGGCGACCATGACCAGCGTCCCCGGCGTGTTCGCAGCGGGCGATGTGCAGGATCACGTCTATCGTCAGGCCATCACCAGTGCGGGTACCGGCTGCATGGCCGCGCTGGATGCGCAACGCCATCTCGAAAATCAAGGCTGAACCAGCGCATGGCCAAGGCATCCAAATCGTTCGGTCTGGATGCCTTGCGCCCCATGCGCGACCGCCTCAAGGAAGAAGCGCAGCAACAAGCACTACTTGAACAACAGGCCAGGGAAGCCGAACACCAGCGGCAACTAGAAGCGGATGTTTTTCGCAAGGCGGTGAAAGAAGTCAAACCGCTCAAGCCTGCCAACCGCATCGCGCCGCAGCTTGAAAAGCCCCTGCCGATTCCACAACAACACTTGCGCGACGAAGCGAACGCCCTGCAGGAATCGCTCTCCGACGAAATGGATATCGAGCGCCTGCTCGACACCGACGACCAGCTCTCCTACCGCCGCAACGGCATCGGCCCCGACATCCTGCGCAAACTGCGGCGCGGACACTGGACGATACAGGATCAACTCGACCTGCACGGCCTGCGCCGTGACGATGCACGCGAAACACTGAGCACATTCCTGCGCAACTGCCTGAAACAAAACCTGCGCTGCGTGCGCATCATCCACGGCAAAGGCCGCGGCTCGGTCAACCAGGAACCCGTGCTGAAAAACAAGGTGCGCGTCTGGCTGGTGCAAAAGGAAGAAGTGCTCGCCTTCTGTCAAGCCAAGGCGGCCGATGGTGGCAGTGGCGCGCTGATCGTGCTGCTGCGCGGCGCGTGACTCTTGCCACCCACCCGGCAGGCTGTTAGATTGCGTTTGCATCAATACGCAGCGTCGGCGCGCGGATTTACCGTATCATTCAGGACGGAAAATTCATGACCGCCACTGCGCAGGACAAAGCCGATGAACCGCTCGCATGCCCTCAACCTGCTCGCACAAAGCAAACCCATCTTGGCCGCGCGCTACGGCGTGACGGAACTCGCCCTGTTCGGCTCGACCGCGCGCGATACCGCGCAGGCACAGAGCGATGTCGACATTCTGGTTTCTTTCGACGGCCCCGCTACTTCTGAACGCTACTTCGGCGTCCAGTTCTTTCTTGAAGACCTCTTTGGTTGTACGGTCGATCTCGTGACGGACAAGGCCTTGCGCGCCGAATTGCGCCCCTTCATTGAAAAAGAGGCGGTGCATGTCTGATCCGTTACAACGCGAGTGGCGGTTTTATCTTGATGACATGATCGACTTTGCCGAGAAAGTCATGGCCTATACCGACTGTCTGGACCAAGCCGGTTTCATTGCCAGCCGCCTGAATTACGATGCCACCGTCCGCAACCTTGAATTGATCGGTGAGGCCGCCACGCATATTCCGGACACCGTACGCATGGCCAACCCACAGATTCACTGGCGGTCGATCATTGCCACACGCAACCGGCTGATCCATGGTTATCTTGGAATCGACAACGATACCTTGTGGAGCATCATCCGCGACGACATTCCTGACCTGCTCCCGGCGCTGCAATTGCTCAAGAAGCAGTTCCAGTCGACACCGGAAAGCCGAGGTGAATAGTTAGGGCAATGCTGACCAGTGGTTTAGCATCATTGCCTTAATCGTCGCGAAACTTCGAGGTGATGGGATAACGCCAGTCGCGGCCGAAGCCGCGTGGCGAGACGCGAATGCCGACGGGGGCCTGGCGGCGTTTGTATTCGTTGAGTTTGATCAGGCGCACGACGCGTTCCACATCGGCGGCGGGATAGCCCGCCTGGATGATGGTGGCGGCGCTTTGGTCTTCTTCCATGTAGCGTTGCACGATAGCGTCGAGCACTTCGTAGGGCGGCAGGCTGTCCTGATCTTTTTGATCGGGGCGCAATTCGGCGCTGGGGGGGCGGGTGATGATGCGCTCGGGAATCACCGGCGCGATGGCATTGCGATACGCGCACAGACGGTACACCAGCGTTTTGTAAATATCCTTGATGACAGCGAAACCGCCGGCCATGTCGCCGTATAGCGTGCAGTAGCCGGTGGCCATTTCGGATTTGTTGCCGGTGGTGAGAACGATGCTGCCGGTTTTGTTGGACAGCGCCATCAAGAGCGTGCCGCGAATGCGCGCCTGAATGTTTTCTTCGGTCGCGTCGACCGGCAAGCCTTTGAAGTCGTCGGCCAAAGCCGCGAGGAAGCTGTCGAACATCGGCGTGATGGAAATTTCTTCGTAGCGCACGCCAAGAATTTTCACCATCGCGCGTGCATCGATCCAGCTGATGTCGGCCGTGTATTGCGAGGGCATCATCACCGCGCGCACCTTGTCCGCACCGAGCGCATCGACCGCCACGGCCAGCGTGAGCGCGGAATCAACCCCGCCCGACAAGCCGATGATGGCGCCGGGAAAACCGTTCTTGCCCAGATAGTCGCGCACGCCCAGCACCAGCGCTTTATAGACCTGCGCTTCCAGTTTTTCGGTAACCACTTTTTTGCCGGGTTGCAGCGCGCCATTGTCGATTTCCACCCAGCCGAGCGCTTCTTCGAATTGCGGCAGTTGCACGCACAATTCACCATGGGTATCCAGTGCGAAGGACGCGCCGTCGAACACCAACTCGTCCTGACCACCCACCAGGTTGGCATAGACCAGCGGCAGGCCAGTCTCCTGCACGCGCGCGCGCATGATCTCGATTCGCTCCTGCTGCTTGTCGAGGTGATAGGGCGAGGCGTTGAGCACCAGCAGGATTTGCGCCCCGGCATGTTTGGCGGCGTCGGCGGCATTGGGCAGCCAGCCATCTTCGCAAATGTTGAGGCCGAACTTCACACCCTTGCACTCGAACACCAGCGGTTTGTTACCCGGTGTGAAATAGCGCACTTCGTCGAACACCGCCGTGTTGGGCAATTCATGCTTGTGGTACTCGCCCGTGATCTGCCCGCGATACAGCACTGCGGCGGCGTTATGGCGCACCGGACGGCCGGTGACGGCGCAACCGATGGTGCGCTGTACGGGCACGCCCACAATCACATGCAGATCAAGATCACGCAGCGCGTCGGCGAGTTGTTTCAGCGTCGTCTGGCATTGCTCGTAAAAACCATTGCGCAGCAACAGGTCTTCGGGCGGATAACCGGTGAGCGACAGTTCCGGCGTGAGCAGAATGTCCGCCCCCTGCTCCGCCGCCAGACGCGCTTGTTCCAGAATGCGTTGCGCATTGCCCGCCAGATCGCCGACGGTGCAATTGATTTGGGCAATGGCAATTTTCATGATGTTCGCTGGAGTTTTTCTTCTTCTGCAATCTGGAGAATGTGGCGCGAAAAGTCCGGGTCTTCGCCCTGCAACAAGTCCGGCAGGTGGGTACGGAAATCTTCGCGGCGGCACCATTCGCGCATATAGTCTTCCCACGAATTCCAGCGCCGCTGCGCATTGGCATTCATGTCCTCTTCATACACCAGCAGATAGGCGCGTTCGAACAATGAAACCAGGATGTCGAAAAGCAGCAGCATGCGTTCCACCTGTTCCTCGTTGAGGTTCTGCGTGCGCGACTGCGAGCGCAACTTGAGGTCGGGATTCTGAATCACCAGCTTGAGAAAGTCGATGTAACTTTCCGACAGCAGCTGATATTCCTCGGCCTCTTCGTTGTCGCGCTCTTTGCGCTGTTGATGGAGAAAAACAAAAATCGCCAGCGGTAGGCCCAGCGTGGTCACGATGAAACTGGCGAGTTCCCAGGCGTCATGATCCAGCAGGTTCGGCATGGCGATCTTTCAAAGAGTGCTGCGATCAGAACATCGGTTTTTTCTCGGCCTTGTCGTAGTTGGCCATGCCGATAGCGATTTCATTGTGCGCCTGATCCGGACCTTCCCAGCCCTTGACCTTGACCCACTTGCCCTTTTCCAGATCCTTGTAGTGCTCAAAGAAATGCTGGATCTGTTCCAGCAGAATCGGCTGCAGATCGGCAGGTTTTTGCCAGTGCGTGTAACGCGGCAGCACCTTGTCGATCGGCACGGCCAGCAGCTTGGCGTCGCCGCCGGCTTCATCGTCCATCATCAGCACGCCGATGGCGCGGCAGCGCACGACCACGCCGGGAATCAGCGGAAACGGCGTGATCACCAGCACATCGACCGGGTCGCCATCGTCGGCGATGGTACGGGGAATGTAGCCATAGTTACAGGGGTAATGCATCGACGTCATCATGAAACGATCGACAAACAACGCGCCGGTTTCCTTGTCCACTTCATACTTGATGGGATCGGCATTCATCGGGATTTCGATGATGACGTTGAAATCGTGCGGGGGGTTCTTGCCGGAGGTGACGCGATCTAGATTCATGGTGTTCAGCCGTATGTTGCAAAGCCGCAATTATAACGTGGCGATCCTTACAGGCATCTATACATAGCGCCATAAGTCTACTGCGCGCCCCGAGGCCGAGCCTGCGGTGCTCAACGTAGTATTCATACGTCTGCGCTCCTCGGCTCGGCCTCGGGGCGCTCGCTACGACTTCTGTCACTATGTAAAAAGCACAGCCGATCGGACTCTTCCACCGGGCTGCTGAGGCATGGTATCGTGCGCCCCGGAGACAGCTAAAAATACCGCTACAAGCAAACATCACAAGCGGAAATCATGACTAACCACAAAGTATCACCATAGGAGGCATTTCATGTCAGCAGGACTTGTTTTTGCTCTGGTATGCGCAGTCGTAGCCTTGATATACGGCGCCGTATCGATCGGCTGGATTCTCAGCCAACCCTCAGGTAATGACCGCATGCGCGAAATCGCCGCAGCGGTGCAACAAGGCGCATCGGCCTATCTGAACCGCCAATACCGCACCATCGGCATCGTCGGCGTCGCGTTGTTCCTCATCATCGGTCTGGTGCCGATGCTGGGCTGGACCACCGCCGTCGGTTTTGCCATTGGCGCGATCCTTTCAGGCGCCGCTGGATATATTGGCATGAATGTCTCGGTACGCGCCAACGTGCGCACCGCGCAAGCCGCCACCACCGGCCTGAATGAAGCGCTGAATGTCGCCTTCCGCGGCGGCGCCATCACCGGCATGCTGGTGGTGGGCCTGGGCCTGCTCGGCGTCACCGGTTTTTATATCTATCTGAAATCCAGCCACGGCATCGACAATCTGCGCGAAATGTTGCACCCGATGATCGGCCTGGCCTTCGGTTCTTCGCTAATTTCTATCTTTGCCCGTCTGGGCGGCGGCATCTTCACCAAGGGCGCGGACGTTGGCGCCGATCTGGTGGGCAAGGTGGAAGCAGGGATTCCCGAAGATGATCCACGCAACCCCGCCGTGATCGCCGATAACGTCGGTGACAACGTCGGCGACTGTGCCGGCATGGCCGCCGACTTGTTCGAGACCTATGCCGTGACCATCGTCGCCACCATGCTCGTCGGCGCACTGACCTTCGCCAGCCTGGGCTTCGGTGAACAAGCCGTGATCTACCCGCTGGTGCTCGGCGGCGTTTCGATCATCGCCTCTATCATCGGTTGCTGTTTCGTCAAGGCACGCGACGGTGGCAAAATCATGAACGCGCTCTATCGCGGCCTGATCGTCGCGGGCGGACTGTCACTGGTGGCGTTCTACTTCGTCACCAACTGGGCCATGGCCGGTATCGCTGAAGCCACGAGCGGCCAGTACACCACCATGAACCTGTATCTGTCGGCCGTGGTCGGCATTGTGCTGACGGCGGCGCTGGTCTGGATCACCGAGTACTACACCGGCACCGATTTCAAACCGGTCAAGTACGTTGCGCAAGCATCCACCACCGGCCATGCCACCAACATCATCGCCGGTATCGCCGTATCGATGAAGTCCTGCGCCCTGCCCGTGTTGATGGTGTGCGGCGCGATTCTGCTGTCGTTCAAGTTTGCCGGGCTGTATGGCATTGCGGTGGCCGCCACCTCGATGTTGTCGATGGCTGGCATCATCGTCGCGCTCGACGCTTACGGCCCGATCACTGACAACGCCGGCGGCATCGCCGAAATGGCCAACATGCCCGACTCGGTGCGCAACATCACCGACCCGCTCGACGCCGTGGGCAACACCACCAAAGCCGTGACCAAAGGCTACGCCATCGGCTCCGCCGGTCTGGCCGCGCTGGTACTGTTTGCCGATTACACCAGCGCACTCAAGACCGCAGGCATGGGTACCGCCTTCGACCTGTCCGATCCAAAAGTGATCGTCGGTCTGTTCATCGGTGGCCTGATCCCATTCCTGTTTGGCGCCATGGCGATGGAAGCCGTCGGCCGCGCGGCTGGTTCGGTGGTAGAAGAAGTGCGCCGCCAGTTCCGCGAAATCCCCGGCATCATGGCCGGCACCGCCAAGCCGGAATACGGCCGCGCGGTAGACATGCTGACCACCGCCGCCATCAAGGAAATGATGATCCCCTCACTGCTGCCCGTAGTCGTGCCGATCATCGTCGGCCTCGTCCTCGGACCGGCAGCCCTCGGCGGCCTGTTGATGGGCACCATCGTCACCGGCCTGTTCGTCGCCATCTCGATGACCACCGGCGGTGGCGCCTGGGATAACGCCAAGAAATACATCGAAGAAGGCCACCACGGCGGCAAAGGTTCCGACGCACACAAAGCTGCCGTTACCGGCGACACCGTCGGCGATCCCTACAAGGACACCGCTGGCCCGGCCGTCAACCCACTGATCAAGATCATCAACATCGTCGCCTTGTTGATCGTCCCCATCATCGGCACCATGTGGGCCACCGCCCCGGCGGCGGCTCCGGCCGCTCCGGCTGCTGTGACCGCACCCGCAGAAGCGGCTCCGGCGCCAGTTGAAGCACCGAAGGCGAATAGCGAATACAAATAAAAACCTAGTGAAATAAAAACAAATCGCCCCCGGTTCCGGGGGCTTTTTTATTTTTATAATCACAACCAATGACCGGGCCTTCTACACCAGGTAATCCCATCGCAACAGCACGCAGCACGCGTGGACTGAGGCAGTTCCCCCATTGGCGCCTGAGTATCGCCTTCGCATTGATCTTCGCGATCATGTGGTTTGGCGGACTTGAATTGCGCGGGCTCTTTATCCCGGATGAAGGGCGCTACGCGGAAATTCCCCGTGAAATGCTGGCCACGGGCGATTGGGTCACGCCGCGCCTGAACGATCTGAAGTATTTTGAAAAACCACCGCTGCAGTATTGGACGACAGCCGTTATATTCAAGATCTTTGGCGAGGACGAATGGACGGCCCGCCTCTGGTCGGCATTGACCGGTTTCCTGGCAGCATTGGCCCTGGTCGGGACCGTGGCACGCTTGCATTCAGCACGTGCGGGATGGCTGGCCGGGCTGATGTTGGCAAGCAGCTGGGGCTATTTTCTGGCTGGGCAATATGTCACGCTCGACATGGGATTGACGTGTTTTCTGACTTGCGCCCTGTGCACCTTCTTGCTTGCGCAGCAGGACCATGTGACGCCCACAAAAACTCACCTGTATATGCTGGCCACTTGGACAGCACTGGGTCTGGCGGTACTCAGTAAGGGCCCGATTGCACTCATCCTGCCGGGACTGGCAGTGGCTGGATATACGCTAGTAACACGCAGCACAACGATATTGCGCAGACTATATCCACTGACCGGCTTGCCACTCCTGCTGATCATCGTGGCGCCCTGGTTCATCGCCGTGCAAATCCGCAACCCGGAATTTTTCCATTTCTTCTTCGTGCATGAACATCTTGAACGTTTCAGCACGGCAGAACACCAGCGTCTGGGGCCCTGGTGGTATTTCATCCCGATCGGACTGCTGGGCATGATGCCCTGGACTCCTGCCGTTCTCGCGGCGATCACGCGTGCAGGCAAACGCGCCTGGATCATGCCAGCAGGCACTTTCGACACGGAAAAATTCCTGCTGGTCTGGATTGCCGTGATCTTCCTTTTCTTCAGTGTCTCGCAATCCAAGCTGCCCGCCTATGTACTCCCGGCATTTCCGGCGCTCGCCTGGCTGGCCACACTGACATTGATGGAGCAGAAGCGGCATCTGCTTGCGTACAGCGCAGCAGCACTTGCTGCTGCAGGCGCAGTTTTTCTCATCGCGCTCGGCACCTTGCCTTACTGGGAAAACGCGCTTCCACCAGCCTTCCAGGCGCAAGAAGTTTTCTACTGGCTTCGTTGGGCGGCTGTCGCCCTGCTGGCAGGCAGCATTCCCATCTGGTGGCTGAACCGGCAGAAGCACTTGCTAGGCGCGATGGCAACGGCCGCCATCGTCAGTCTGACGTTCTGGCATCTCATGTTTGCCATCCTCTATGAAATTGACGAAACCTATTCTTCCGAACAACTCATCGAACACCTTGCAGGCGATCAACGCGCCTTCCTGCCCGACATCCCTTTTTACAGCATCGACATGTTCGATCACAGCGTGCCGTTCTATCTCAAACGTCCCATCACCCTCGTCGAGTACAAGGGCGAGCTGGCACCGGGAATTGCGGCTGAGCCAGAGAAATACATCAAATCCCTGGCCGCTTTCAAGCAGCGCTGGGCCGATGACACACAGGCGTTTGCGATCATGTCGCCCGCAACTTACCAGAGCCTGCGCGATGCACAGCTGCCCATGCTGGTCGTTGGGCGAGATGTGAAGCGCGTGATCGTTGCCCGTCGGCCCTTCACGCCGGAACCGGTCGACAGCACAACCGTCCGCTAGGCGGCGAACAGCCTAGGGCAAAAAATGTGAAAATGCAGCACCCAGCTTATTTGCCATACTTATTTGCCCGACTGACTACTTCAATTATTATCTGACGGAGATTTTGCATGACACGTGTTTTCAACTTTAGCGCCGGCCCGGCAACCCTGCCCGAAGCAGTCCTGCGCCAGGCAGCCGATGAAATGCTCGATTGGCATGGTTCGGGCATGTCCGTGATGGAGATGAGCCATCGCGGCAAAGAATTCATCGCCATCCATGCGCAGGCCGAGAGCCTGCTGCGCGAGTTGATGAATATCCCGACCAATTACAAAGTGCTGTTCCTGCAGGGCGGCGCCATCGGCCAGAACGCGTTTATCCCGATGAACCTGTTGCGCGGCAAGACCAGCGCCGACTACATCAACACCGGCGAATGGTCGAAAAAGTCGATCAAGGAAGCGAAGAAATATTGCAGCGTCAATGTCGCGGCCAGCGCCGAAGCGGACAACTTCACCAGCGTGCCGAAGCAGGAAACCTGGAAGGCCGATCCGAACGCCGCCTACGTGCACATCTGCTCGAACGAAACGATCGGCGGCGTGGAATACCACTGGACACCCGATACCGGCGCGGTGCCACTGGTGGCTGACATGTCGTCCAACATTTTGTCGCACCCGATCGATGTCAGCCACTACGGCATGATTTACGCCGGCGCGCAAAAGAACATCGGCCCGGCAGGCTTGACCATCGTCATCGTGCGCGAAGATCTGATCGGCAATGCACTGCCGATCACGCCGTCAGTGTTTGATCTGAAGCAGCAGGCCGACAACGATTCGATGTTGAACACGCCGCCCACCTATGCGATCTATATCGCCGGGCTGGTGTTCCAGTGGATCAAGGCGCAAGGCGGTCTCACCGCAATGGAAACACACAACCGCGCCAAGGCTGCAGTGCTGTACGACTATCTCGATTCGACCTCGTTCTATTCCAGCCCGATCGCACGCGAAGACCGCTCGCTGATGAACGTGCCGTTCAAACTGCGCGACGAGGCGCTGGATGAGGCTTTCCTGAAAGGCGCGCAGGCACGCGGCATGATTCAGTTGAAAGGCCATCGCTCGGTCGGCGGTATGCGCGCTTCGATCTACAACGCCATGCCTATCGAAGGCGTGCAGGCGCTGGTGGACTACATGAAAGAGTTTGAAAAAAATCATGGCTAAACATTTCGACATCCTTATCCTCAACCAGATTTCCGCCAACGGTTTGAAACGTCTGCCCGCGGAAAACTACACCACGAGCAAAGAAGTTGCGCAGCCCGACGCGGTGCTGGTGCGCTCGGCCGACATGCATGCGCTGGACATCCCCGCCAGCGTGCAAGCCATCGGCCGCGCCGGTGCCGGCACCAACAACATCCCCGTCAAGGCGATGAGCGCGCGCGGCGTGCCGGTGTTCAACGCGCCGGGCGCGAATGCGAATGCGGTCAAGGAACTGGTGCTGGCCGGCATGTTGCTGGCGGCGCGCAACCTCAGTCCCGCGATGCGTTTCGTCAACGGACTTGATGCGCAGATGGCCGACATGGACAAGGCGGTCGAAGACGGCAAAAAAGCTTTCGCCGGTTATGAATTGTCCGGCCACACGCTGGGCATCATCGGCCTCGGCAAGATCGGTTGTCTGGTCGCCGACGCCGCCATCAAGCTCGGCATGAATGTGCTCGGCTACGATCCCGAGATCACCGTTGATGCCGCCTGGAGTCTGCCCTCGCAAGTGAAGAAAGCAAGCAGCGTCGCCGACGTGCTGAAGAACTCGCACTTCATCACGCTCCACGTGCCGCTGGTCGCCGCCACGCGCGATTTGGTCAACGCCGACAACATTGATCAGATGCGCCCCGGCACCGTGCTGCTCAATTTCTCGCGCGAAGGCGTGGTCAATGAAGCCGCCGTGCTAGCCGCGCTAGGCCGCAAGCAACTGGGCTGGTATGTGTGCGACTTCCCCGGCGCGGCAATCAACGGCCACGACCGCGTGATCGCCCTGCCCCACCTGGGCGCATCGACCCGCGAAGCAGAAGAAAACTGCGCCATCATGGTGGCCGACCAGTTGCGCGATTATCTTGAGCACGGCAACGTCACCAACGCGGTCAACTTCCCGCAGGTCAGCATGGGGCGCGAATCGAACTACCGGGTCGCCATCGCCAACGCCAACGTGCCCAACATGGTGGGTCAGATCTCCACCACCATGGCCGCCGCCGGACTCAACATCCACAACATGGTCAACAAATCGCGCAACGACATGGCCTATACGCTGGTCGATGTCGACAGCCCGGTAGGCGATGTAGTACTGGACAAAATCCGCGCAATCGACGGCGTGTTGTCAGTGCGTTATTTGCCGCTAACGCAAGCGGGCTGAACGTTTCGCAAGCTTCAATGCAAAAGCCCCATCGGTGACGATGGGGCTTTTTTTATTCCAATCGGGAATCTGCGCAAGCACCTATCCGACTCTTGTCACGAAGCAGGATGTATTGTCTAATTCCTTGCATCGCGCACTCACATGTCATCCGGGACGACATAGTGGAATGTTGTTTTTGCCGGTATTTTATTTACCTCGATAATTCTGACAAACCAATTACGCCGATGACATACATGCAATTCTCCGGTGCCAAAGCAGAGTTTAGTTGCATTGAATACTTGAGATTCTTCAATGGGGGTAGGCGTGAGTAGATTTATTCATATTTTTTTCTTTCTCAGTTTATTGCTAACAGGGCTGCTAATAATGTGGCCAGAGTATTTTCCTCATAGCCTGTATGTCAGTTTGTTTTCTCATCTGCTTGTTTCAGTATGGTTGTCATATTTCTGGATCTGCGGTTTGCGCTTGTCTGAAAGGTGCAACGGATATCGACACGAAATATATTCCCGTCTTGATGAACGTCAATTCGCGTCCTTTGGATACTTGAACTGTAAATTCAAGTTAGGCAATGCGAATAATAAAGACGCTACCACTTTTGTGAACCAGCTATCTGTGTCGCGTGTCTTGGCTGATCGCTATGACGCAACTTTGATCGCCTTCATGATTCTTGGCGGTTGTCTGATTTACGCCATGCTTGACCCTTTCGACCTGGATCGGAGCAGGCTTGTCTTCGTGAGCAAATCTCCAGTCTTAAAAGGGGTACTTGCTGGCTTGGGAGGATATGTTTTGACGTGGAGTAGTTCCTTGTTTTTTCTTGGCTGTTTTGCCCGCCTAACTAATGGGAGAAGATAATGTCAGCGCGTAGATACCGTCTTGCTTGTCAAGGGTGAGCGAGCCAATGTTGATCATAGGGTTTGCCGGATTTAACGACGCCGAAGCATAGATGAGCGAGCTTGCGCATGGCGGCACCGATAGC
>SCTK01000006.1 GCA_004298905.1 Burkholderiaceae bacterium
GGTGCTCAATCGGAGGCCGGATATACGTATGCAGTTGCACCTAATGCCAATGCATCAAATGACTTGCAAACCGGGAGGAGTCCATATACGTCAATAGCGCAGCGTATTGCGCCGTATGTTCGCCATTCCATGCGGCGCAATACGCTGCGCTATTGACGCCCTACGGGGTACGACTTACGCGTTGTGAGCGCGAGACATGCTAGTAGTTGGCCTGAAGGTATTCAAGCCGCTGTTGCGCCAGAAAGCTTGAGCATCGGGCATAGCTAACCGAGTTGGTTCCGCCCATGAGCAACTGCTGAGCATTGCACGCTCGATCTCGATATCGCGCCCATTCAGCCTGAGAAGAGGCGAGCTCACTTTCCGCGACGCCTGATGGGCCAGATTTGGATAGCTCTTCTAGCTTCCGTGATATTGCCAACTCAAGCCTTTGAGCCTTCTTGAGATTGACGCAGGCGTCGAAGAAGGTGCTGGTATCCGGGCCAGCGCAACCAAAGTCTTCCTCGGCGCCACGAGCCGGAGACAGTGCAACTAGCGTGACTAGGACTATGAGTGAGTGAACTCTGACCATGGTACGGAGGGCCTAACGTGATGTATACGACATCGTTTGCCCAACAATCCCGGAGAGATGTCGTATAACTCCGGCTTGGAATACGTAACGCATTGAATGTATTGCACGTCGAATTTTTATCCAGACATCCGTCAAGAGCAAACACGACACGCTGCAATTCCATGCGGGCTTGATGCCGGAGAATACCGAAGGTAATGCGGTAGGACAAGCCTCTTCTGTTGCCGGGGATTGGCTTGCGGTCTTGCTTGCGAATCAGCGGTTGGCCGTCAGCGCGTGCAGTTCGGTGACAACGCGGTCGATGACGGGCTGCCAGTCGCCGGGGGTGGCTTGGCGCAGGAGGCGCAGGGTGGGATACCAGGGGCTGTCTTCGCGTTCGGTCATCCAGCGCCAGCAGGCATCGTGGCGAGAGAGCAGCCAGACTTTTTTGCCGAGGGCGCCGGCGAGGTGGGCGACCGACGTGTCGACGCTGATGACGAGGTCGAGGTTTTCAATCAGGGCGGCAGTGTCGGCGAAGTCGGTGATGCGGTCGGTGAGATCAAGTACGTTCAAACCCGCCGGTGCTTGCTTGAGTTCGGCGGCGCCTTCGCCCACTTGCAGGCTGATGAAAGTTACGCCTTCGCATTGCGCCAGCGGGGCGAGTTGTGCCAGATGCAGGCTGCGGCGCTGATCGATGAGGTTCAGTTGCAGGCTGAAGCGGCGCGGGTTGCCGGCCCACACCAGGCCGACCTTGAGCGTTTTGTCTTGCGGCAGAAGCGCGCGCCATTGTTCAACCATGGCCGGATCGGCATGCAGATAGGGGATGTCGGCGGGCACGGTTTTCAGCGTGGTGCCGAAAGCGCGCGGCAGGCTGAGCAAGGCGCATTGCACATCGAAAGGCGGATGGTCGGGGGTCACTTCTCCCTTGCTGAAGATGTCGTCAATGCCGGGCATGGTGCGTAACAACCGCACCAGCGAGGGTTGGCAATCGACGATAACACGGGCGCCGCGAGCCTTCACCATGGGCACGTAGCGAATGAATTGCAATGTGTCGCCCTGCCCTTGTTCCGCATACAGCAGGATGGTCTGGCCGCTGATGTCCTCACCACGCCATTGCGGTTGCTGAAACTGCCGCAGATGTTTACGGGCACTGAAAGCGCCGACCCAGCGCGCTTCGTATTCTTCCCAGCCTTTCGCATAATCGCCACGCGCCAGCGTAAGCAGCGAACGGTTGTAGCGCACCTCGGCGACATCAGGATCGAGCTGCAGGGCACGCGCATAACATTCATCGGCTTCCTGATTGCGGCCCAGTTCCTGAAAGCTGGCGCCAAGATTCTGCAATGCGCCGGTGTGATGCGGTTCGCGTTGCAGGATGTGCTGAAAATAAATCAAGGATTCTTCCAACTCACCCACATGGCGCAAGGCAATGCCCATGTTGAAGGCAGCCATGGTGTGGCTGTCATCGAGCAGCAGACAGCGACGGTAAAAATCGATCGACAGGTCGAACTGTTCGAGGCTGTCGTACAGTACGCCGAGATTGAACAGCGCGGAAATCTGGTGCGGGTTCAGGCGCAGCGCCTGGTTGTAGCAGCGGATGGCCTCTTCCAGATGGCCGAGCGTTTTCAATATGACGCCCAGATTGGTCCAGGCATCCACATGCTTTTCGTCGCAGGCGACGGCCTGCTTGTAGTCGTTCAGCGCGGCCTCCCAGGCTTCGCGCTCGTGATGCAAGATGCCGCGGTTGTAATAGGCATCGGCATTGGCCGCATCGAGCGCGAGGGCGCTGGCATAACTGGCCAGGGCAGCCTCCGTTTCGCCCTGCTCGCGTTGCAGATTGCCCAGCGCCGTGTGCACGGCGGCGATGTTGGGATTGAGTTTGCGCGCAGCGGCAAGCAGCGGATACGCATCGCCATAGCGTTGCTGCTGCGTGGCCAGCACACCGCTCAGATACAAGGCATCGAGATGTTCGGGTTGTGCCTCCAATACCTGCTTGTACAACTCTTGCGCCATTTGCAGATCGCCGGATTGGTGCAGACGCAACGCCGAAGCAAACAGCGTGTCCAGATGCGTGTTATTCGGCAGCGGGTAATGGATGACGGTGTTATCAGTAGGGTTCATGGCAATGCCTTGTATGCAATCGCATTCATTATCGTTCCACCATTGCACCACCGCACGCGTTGAGTGAATGAAATATAGGGGGATTGACCCGGCTATTCAAGCCATGGAAATAAGATTTACCCCGGAGCCCTCGACCATGGTTTTGATCTCGTCAAGGTAGATCGGATTCATGACAAAAATGTCGGCGCCGCGTGCCTGTGGCAGGGCGGTTTCGGGCGCCACGATTTGCACGCCGCTTTTGCCTGTGTATTGGCCCTGCTTGGCCGGGTTGATGTCAATCACACCATCGACGGCTATAGCATGACGCGCAAGAATGTTGGAGAAAGTCATGCCTTTTGCGCCCGCACCCCAGATGAAGGTTTTGCGACCCTGCAACCGATTTTTAAACAGCACTGTCAGATAACTTTCCAGATTGACGGCCGAATACCATTTACCGGTATACCGTTCCGGCTTGCGGAAACTCGACAGATCGGCCACCAGATAGAGGTATTGGCCACCAAAGAAATCGCCCGCTTCAACGACGAGACCAAATGCGCCCGCCAGCGCATCGCGCGTGAAATAGTTCACGTGTTCGTAAAACACATCGTAAAAAGCATGGTGGCTGACAATCCAGTCGAAGCACGGCACTTCGATGTAAACCTTGGTACCAGGCTGGCATTGTGCCGCCAGTGCCGCGAGAAATTCCCACGGCTGGGGGATATGTTCGAGCACATGGCGCAAGATCAGATAATCGGGCGCTGCACGCAGCGTATGCCGGTCAAACTTGCGTTTCAGCACGCGCGAGTTGCTGCCTTCATAGGCAGGGTCGCACCCCATCACATTGGCACCGGCCTGACACAGTTGTTCAAAGAAATAGCCTTTGCCGCAACCGATTTCGACGCCAAAAGACGCGCTGCCGAAATTGCGCAAGGTGATGCCCAGCACTTCATCCAGATGTTTCTTGAACGCGGGCGACCAGGCTTGTTCGTTTTGATATTCGCTGTCGTAGCACAGCAAATCGGGGTTGAATTTCCGGTTGTGCACCAAGCCGGAGGCCGGGCATTGCACCAGCTCGACATCGCCGCACACGGCCTGCAGCGCAGCCGCCTGCGTCGGATAGGCCTTGTTCTGGAATACAGGAAAATCGAGCTGCCGAATGATGACAGCCGCATCATCGGCAGCATTATCGGTAGCAACTGCGGCAAAAGGGATCGGTGCGTTCATGAAGGGTAAAGGCTATGGAATCGATAGCTGGTTTACGTCATCCGGCCGCATGACTGAAACACCATTTTTCCCATACGGCGCGATAAGCCGCTTCGACGCTGCGCGTAAAGGACACTTCATCCATCAGCGGGCTGGCCTGCATCTCTGCACGCAACCGGGCGCGAATGCCGGCCAGTGCATCAAGGTCTGACGCCAATGCCACGGTCTTGTCGATATAGTCTGCTTCACTGTCAGCAATCCATTCACGACGCCCGATTCCTTCCAGAATGACCGCGCCGATCCGTCCCACCGAAGGACGGTCGGCCAACGTCACGAAGGGCACGCCCAGCCAGGCGCTTTCAAACAGGGTAATGCCGGAGTTGTGCGGGAAACAATCGAGGGTGATGTCGATCTTGCGCAGTACATCCCAGGGTGGACTTTCAAAACCCAACAGCAAACGCTCGCCCGCGATTCCATGCGCAGCAAATTGCGTGCGCATGCGCGCCTGCATGGCGGTGTCGCGAAAGTTGCCGCTGTTGATGATGAGTTGCGCAGTCGGTACACGTTTGAGAATTTCGGCCCAGGCGCGTACCACGCGATGGTTGATGCGCACCGAACGCGTCAACGCGCCGAAGGTGATGCGTCCCGTTGCCGCGGCGGGCAGCGGGCCGGGCGCACCCATGCCAGCAGCAGGCCGATAGGCGAGCCAGATCGGCAGGCGCAAGGGCTGCTCGGAAAACAAGTGCTCGCTGCCAGGTGGCGCATAGGCGTGATCCGCCAGGCAGTAGTCGATAGCGCTGAGCCCCGTGGTGTAACCGCAGCCGATAGTGGAAATCTGTATCGGCGCCGGTTTGCGCGCAAACACGCGCAGACGATTGCCCACGGTATGACCGGCCAGATCGACAAGGATGTCGATGCCATCGTTGCGAATTTTTTCCGCCAGCGCGGCGTCGCTCATTCCCACGGTGTTGCACCAGTGATCGGCACAGGTTTTGAACGTGGCGCTGACATCGTCTTCATGCAAGACCTGGGCATAGCAAAACACTTCGACCTGTGTCTTGTCGTGATGCGCCAGCATCGGTTCGATGAAATGCCGCGCGGAATGTTTCCTGAAGTCGGGCGAGACGTAACCGATGCGCAAGCGCCGCTGCGGATCACGCGTGTTGGCATGCGTCAGTTCACGCGACAACAATGGCTGCGCATGCAAGACATCCCAGCGCCGGTACTCGGCAAAAATTTCTTCCGCAGAAAGATCGGGGTGATAGTTCAGACAGAACAGCAGATTGCTGTGCGCTTCCGCATAGTCCGGTTTGCAGGCAACGGCTTGACGATAATTATCGATCGCGTTTTGCAGATCGCACTGATCCTTGCAGGCGTTCCCCAGATTGTTATACGCCTCGGCAAACGCGGGACGCAGTGCCAGCGCCTGCCGGTAATGCGCCACCGCCTGCTCCAGCCGGCCCTGCACCTGTTCAACAAAACCCAGGTTGTTCCAGGCTTCGGCGTAATCGACGCGCAACGCCAGCGCGGTGCGATAGCTCTTCTCAGCGGCATCGAGTTGATCGAGATCCTTGAGCGCATTGCCCAGGTTGTTGTGCGCAAGAAAAAAATCCGGTTTGAGTGCGATGGCCTGACGAAAATACGGCAGCGCCGCAGCAGCCTGCCCCTGCTCCAGCAAGACCACGCCCAGGTTGCTCAGCGCATCGACATGACCGGGCTGAATGTTCAGTGCCTCACGATAGGCCGCTGCGGCCTGCGCATGATCGCCCCGCTGATACGCCAGCACGCCAGACAGATGGAGCGCATCGGCGTGCTGCGGTTGCACCTGCAAAATCTGCCGATACAAATCCTCCGCCTGCGCCAGACGACCGGCCTGATGATGCGCCAGCCCTTCCTGCAACCATTGCGCGACCGGCGCTGCGGTGGACTGTTCGCGCTGCATGCAGCACTGCTTGTATTTTTTTCCACTGCCGCAGAAACAGGGATCGTTGCGGCCCAGTTTCACCTGACCCGACGCGTGTCTGGCGACGGCGGTCATGATGCTACATCCACAGCCTGCGGCGTGGTGCAACGTGCGCACCACTGTTGCCAGATGGTGCGATAGGCCGCTTCCAGTGCGCGCACATAGCCGGCCTCGTCGAACAAGGGACCAGCCTGCAGTTGCGCACGCAAGGTGCTGCGCAGGTTTGCAAGTGCGTCGATATCACTTGCGAGGGCAATATTTTTTTCGATGTATTCGGCTTCGCTGTGGACGATCCATTCCGGGTGGCCCGCCATCGCCACGATGCTGCTGCCGATGCGACCGACTGCCGGGCGGCCTGCCAGCGTGATGAAGGGCAGGCCCATATAGATGCTTTCAAACAGCGTGGTGCCGGAGTTGTGCGGAAAGCAATCGAGGGTGATGTCGATCTTGCGCAGCACATTCCAGGGCGGACTTTCGAAGCCCAGCTCCAGCCGTTCAGCGGCAATGCCAAGCGCGACGAATTGCTGACGCAAATGATCCTGCATCTGCGGATCGCGGAAGTTGCCGCTGTTGAGCATCAAACGCGAGTTAGGCACGGCGGCGAGAATTTTTGCCCAGGCGGCAATCACCCGCGCATTGATGCGCACCGAACGCGTCAGCGCACCGAAAGTGATGTGGCCGTTTTGCAGCGCAGGCAGCGGGCCGGGCTCGCCCATGTTTTCGGCCGGACGATAGGCGGTGAGATGCGGCAGCCGCAGCGGCGTTTCGGCAAACAGATGTTCCATGCCGGGCGGGCACAGGTGCGCATCGGCGATGAAGTAGTCGATGGCGGCGACGCCACTGGTACAGCCATAGCCGACCCAGTGGCTGGCCTGAATCGGCGTGGGTTTGCGCGCCAGCACGCGCAAGCGGTTGCCGACCGTGTGACCGGCCATGTCCACCGCGATGTCGATGCCATCGGCGCGAATCCTTTCCGCCAGCTCGACATCGGTCATGCCAACGGTATTGATCCAGTGATCGGCATGCTGCTTGAAACGCGCACTGACCTCGTCTTCGATCAACACCTCGGCATAGGCAAACACTTCCACTTGTGTCTTGTCATGCCGCGCCAGAATCGGCTCCATGCAATGGCGCGCGGAATGCTTGCGGAAGTCGGGCGAGACATAGGCAATGCGCAGCCGTTTATTCGGATCGCGGGCGTTGTCATAGCGCGTGTAGCGCGGCAGGTGTGCGGTGTGCACTTCGTCCCAATGGCGGTAGGCGGCAAAGATTTCTTCCGCCGGCATCTGCGCATGGTAGTTCAGGCAGAACAGCAGATTGCTGTGCGCGCCGTCGTAATCGGGTTTCAGTTCCAACGCGCGCTGGTAGCAGGCGATGGCTTCGTCGAGATGGCCTTGATCCTTGAGCGCATTGCCAAGGTTGTTGTGCGCCTGCGGCAAATCTGGATTCAACTCCAGTGCACGGCGGTAATGCCCCAGCGCATCGAATGCCCGCCCCTGCCCGAGATAGACGTTGCCCAGATTGCTGTGCGCTTCGGCGGAATCCGGCTTGATCGCCAGTGCTTTCTGATATTCGGCCAGCGCCGCCTCAGGCTTGCCCTGCGTCTCCAGCGTCAGACCGAGATTGTTATGCGCATCCAGATAGTCAGGCCGCAACGCCAGCGCCTGTTGATACTGTCCCACCGCCTGCACAAACTTGCCTTGCGCCTGCAGCGCTAGACCGAGGTTGTTGTAGACCTCGACATACTCCGGCTGCAATTCCAGCGCGCGGTGGTAGGACGCAATCGCTGCGGGAAATTTTTCCTGCGCACGCAGCGCCAGGCCGAGGTTGTTGTGCGCATCGGCATAGTCGGGCCGAATTTCCAGCACGCGGCGAAACGCCGCCTCGGCTTCTTCCAGATGGCCTTGCGCTTGCAGTGTCACGCCGAGGTTGTTACCCGCTTCGACATACTGCGGATTCAAGGCCAGCGCGCGGCGATAACTGGCAATGGCATCGTCGAATTTTCTCTGCGCATGCAGCGCCAGGCCGAGGTTGTTGTGCGTCTCGACGTAGTCAGGCTGCTGTTCCAGCGCGCGTCGATAACATGTCACCGCTTCGTCGAGATGGCCTTGCGCCTGCAAGACATTGCCGAGGTTGTAATGCGCCGCCGTCAGTGTGGGCTTGTACGACAACGCCGTGCGATAGTGATCGGCGGCTTCATCCAACTGTCCCTGCCCTTTCAAGGCATTGCCCAGATTGCAATGCGCTTCGGCCAGATCGGGTTGCAGTTGCAGGGCATGACGATAACTGTCGATCACCCCTTCGGGTTCATGCAAGGATTCATACGCCAGGGCGAGATGCACCCAGACATCGGTCTGATCCGGTTTCAGGGTGAGCGACTGACAGAAATGTGTAACTGCCGCGCGTGCATCCTTTTGATCGAACAGCGCCAAACCGAGATTGGCATGCGCTTCATGCGCGTTCGGTTGCGCGGTGATCGCACGTCGATAGCTTTCCAGCGCGGCAGGGGTATTCCCCTGTGCGCGCAGGACGTTGCCGAGATTGTTGTGCGCATCGGCATAGTCCGGCCAGGCCGCCAGCGCCTGCCGGTAGCAGGCCGCAGCGGCATCAAGCTGACCCTCGGCTTGCAGCATCTTGCCCAGGTTGTAGTGCGCTTGTGCGTGGCTGGGCTGCAGCGCGAGCGCCTGCGTGTAGCTGGCGCGGGCCGCATCGTTCTGGCCCAGCGCCTTGAGCACATTGCCGAGAATATTGTGCGCTTCGGCAAATTCCGGTTGCAAGGCAATCGCCTGCCGCAAACTGGCCGCCGCTTCATCGAGCCGCCCCAGCGCCTGCAAGGCCAGCGCACGATTGGAATACATCTGCGCGGTGGCGTGACGGTTGATGGCTTGCCCGATCAGATCAATCGCCAGATCGTTGCGACCGATCTGATGTGCAATCACGCCAAGCAAATGCAAAGCATCGGGATGTTGCGGATCGAGTTGCAACGCCTGTTGATAGCAATCCTGCGCCTGTTGCAAGCGTTGCGCTTGATGATGCGCGATGCCGTTCTGGATCAGGGTGGCGATGTTGGTATTCATGACGCGCTCACCAGTGCTGCAGCACCGGCAGCAGCGCAGTGGGCTTGCCACAAGCGACGGTACTCTGCTTCCAGTGCGCGCGCATAACCCGCTTCATCGCGCAACGGGCTGGCTTCCATGTGTGTGCGTAGTCCGGCGCGGACATTGGCGAGAGCAGATATGTCGTTCGCCAATTCAGCAGCGATCCGCACATACCGTGCCTCATCCTGCGCCACCCATTCGGGCCGGCCCAGCGCATTCAATATCGACGCACCCAGCCGTCCGACACCTGGACGGTTGGCAAGCGTGACGAAGGGCACGCCCATGTAGAGGCTCTCGAACAGCGTAGTGCCGGAGTTGTGTGGAAAACAATCCAGCGTGATATCGATCTTGCGCAGCACATCCCAGGGCGGGCTTTCAAAACCGCACTGCACACGCTCGGCGGCAATGTCGCGTTCCACGAATTGCGCCGTGATGTTTCGGCACAGGGTGGGGCAACGGAAGTTCTCGCTATTGAACACCAGCCGCGATTGCGGCACGCGCCGCAAAATTTCGGCCCAGGCAGAAATGACGCGGTGGTTGATGCGTACCGAGCGCGTCAATGCGCCAAAGGTAATTTGGCCTTGCGACAACGCGGGCAAGGGGCCGGGCTCACCCATATTGCCGGCCGGGCGATACGCCGTCAGCCAGGGCATGCGCAACAGCCGTTCGGAGAACAGCGCTTCGCTGCCGGGCGGCGCCATGTGCGCATCGCTCAGAAAATAATCCGCCGCCGTCATGCCCGACGTGCACGCCAATCCCATCCAGGATTCGATCTGGATCGGCGCAGGCCGATGCGCAAACACGCGCAGCCGATTGCCACCGGTGTGTCCCGCCAGATCGACCAGAATATCGATGCCATCCAGACGTATCTGCTGCGCCACCGTGGCATCGTTCAGCCCCACCGTGCTGCGCCAGTGATCCACATAGTTTTTACAGCGCGACGTGAAAGCATCTTCGCGCCCCACTTCGGCATAGGCAAAAACCTCCATCTGCGTTTTATCGTGCGCCGCCAACAATGGTTCGATGAAGAAGCGTGCCGAGTGCTGACGGAAGTCGCCCGACATATAGCCAATGCGCAGGCGCCGTTTACTCCCTTCTCCCGCCGCATCAGCGGGCGGGAGAAGGGCCGGGGATGAGGGCGGCTGCGCATGCGCGATATTCCACCGCCGATACTCCGCAAAAATTTCCTCCCCTGATAGATCGGGGTGATAGTTCAAACAGAACAAAAGATTGCTGTGTGCATCGGCAAAATCGGGGCGCAGGGCCAGCGCCCGTCGCAGACTGGCAATCGCCTCGTCGAGGCGGCATTGCGCCTGCAGCGCGAGCGCGAGATTGCTGTACGCCTCGACATACTCAGGCTGCGCGGCAATCGCCTGCTGATAACTGGCGATGGCTGCATCGAGATTGCCCTGCTCCTTATAGACGATGCCAAGATCGTTATGCGCCACTGCATAGTCGGGACGCAATGCAATCGCGCGCTGAAAGCAGGCCGCCGCTTCGTTCAGATCGCCCAGTGACAACATGACGTTGCCGAGGTTGTAATGCGCGTCCGCAGACTTCGGATCAAGCTCCAGTACACGCCGGTAACTGGCTGCCGCTTCTTGGGCGCGCCCGAGTTTTTTCAGCACATTGCCAAGGTTGTCATGCGCCTCGACGAGCTGCGGTTTGTGCAGGATGGCCTGCCGGTAATGCGTCTGCGCCGTTTCCAGATCACCTTTGCGTTGCAGGGCGAGACCGAGATTGTTGTGCGCTTCGGCATAGCCCGGCCGCATTTGCAGCGCGCGCCGGTAATGATCCAGTGCAGCATCGAATTCCTCTTTTGCATACAGGGTCAGGCCGAGGTTGTTGTGGCAAGCAGCATCGTCAGGCGCAATCGCCAACGCGCGGCGGTAGCTCTGCAAGGCGCCATCCAGATCACCCTGTGCCGACAGCGCAGCGCCAAGGTTGTAATGCGCACGCACAAAATCCGGTTGCAGCGTCAGCGCCTGTTGATAGGCGGCCACCGCTGCAGGCCATAGCTTCTGTGCCTGCAAGGCATTGCCCAGATTGCTGTGCGCTTCGGCAAGGCGCGGATTGAACGCAATCGCCTTGCGCGCGTACTGCTCCGCTTCTTTCGCCTGACCGAGCGCCTGCAAGGTCGAACTCAAATTGCTGTGCGCTTCGGCATAGTCCGGCCGGCCGGCCAGTGCCTTGCGAAAATGCTGTGCGGCAGCGGTGAATTTTCCCTGCGCATGCAAGGTCAGGCCAAGATTGTTGTGTGTTTCGAGATTACCGGGTTGCAATTGCAAAGCCTGCTGGAAACTGTCGGCGGCCGCATCCATCTGGCCCAGCGCCTGCAAGGCCAGGCCGCGATTGCAATACATCGCCGCCGCAGGTGCGTGGCGGATGGCCTGATCGATGGTGGCTACCGCGCGCGCATGATCGCCCATCTGGTGCGCCAGCACGCCCAGCAAATGCAAGGCATCGGCGTGATCGGGCACGCGCTCCAGAATCTGCCGGTACAACGCTTCAGCCTGGGGTAGACGACCGGCGCGATGATGCGTCAACGCTTCCTGCAAAGTCTGCGTCGCCATGCTGTGCTGCGCACGCGCGGCCGCTGCACTGGCGTGTTGCTGCCGTGCCTGTGCTTGCTGCTGCGCCTGATCGTTCGGCAGGCAACACTGCTTGTATTTCTTGCCGCTACCGCAGAGACAGGGATCGTTGCGTCCGGGTGGGTGGACTGCCGGAGTTTCAATCGCTGGTTTTTCGACGGCTGTTTTTTCAACGGCAGTCTTTTCAATTTCTTTTTCCGCCGGCTGCTGGCACCAGTTTTCCCAGATCGTGCGATAAGCCTGTTCCAGATTACGCACATACCCTGCTTCGTCCTGCAATGGCGAAGCCTGCATCTGCGGGCGCAGCTGTTGGCGGATCTGCGCCAGCTTATCGATATCGCTGGCGAGCGCGACATTCTTCTCGATGTATTCGGCCTCGCTGTGCGCAATCCATTCCGGGTGGCCGCAGTGATGCACGATGCTACTGCCGATGCGGCCCACGGACGGGCGGCCCGCCAGCGTGATGAAGGGCACGCCCAGATACAGACTCTCAAACAGCGTGGTGCCGGAGTTATGCGGAAAACAGTCGAGTGTGATGTCGATCTTGCGCAGCACATCCCAGGGCGGGCTTTCAAACCCGAGCGACAGGCGCGCCGTGTCGATGCCCTGCGCGGCAAACTGGGCGAGCAGACGCGTTTGCATGCGCTGACAGCGGAAGTTGCCGCTGTTGATCAACAGACGCGCGGTCGGCATGCGCTTGAGAATTTCCGACCAGGCGGCAACGACGCGGTGATTGATGCGCACCGAACGTGTCAGCGCGCCGAAGGTGATATGGCCATTACGCGCAGCGGGCAGCGGGCCGGGATCGCCCATGTTGTCTGCGGGCCGGTAAGCGATCAATGCGGGCAGACGCAGAGGCGTTTCGGCGAACAAATGTTCCGCGCCGGGCGGCGCCAGCAGTGCATCGGCAATGAAGTAGTCGATGGCGGCGACACCCGTGGTGCAGCCATAGCCCAGCCAGTGGCTGGCCTGAATCGGCGCCGGGCGGCGTGCCAGCACACCGAGCCGGTTGTTCATCGTGTGCCCGGCCAGATCGACCAGGATGTCGATGCCGTCGGCGCGAATTTTTTCCGCCAGCGCGTCATCGCTCATGCCGGTGGTCCTGCACCAGTGATCGACCTGCGCCTTGCAACGTTGCGTGACCTCGTCCTCCACCGCGACTTCGGAATAGGCAAACACTTCCACCTGCGTCTTGTCGTGATGCGCAAGAATGGGTTCGATGAAATGACGCGCCGAGTGCCGACGGAAATCCGGCGACACATAACCAATGCGCAGCCGTTTCTGAGGTTGACCCCCTTCTCCCGCCGCATCAGCGAGCGGGAGAAGGGCTGGGGATGAGGGCGATGGCAAGAAAGGCCGCGTATGCACCCCATCCCACCGCCGATACTCCGCATAAATTTCTTCCGCCGAAAGATCGGGGTGATAGTTCAGCGTAAACAGCAAATTGCTGTGCGCCTTGATGTAGTCCGGCTTGAGCGTCAGCGCCTGCCGCAGCGATGCGATGGCTTCATCCAACTGCCCCTGTTCCTGCAAGGCCAGCGCCAGATTGTTGTGTGCTTCGGGATCGTCCGGTGCCAGCGCCAGCGTTTTCCGGTAACTCTCCTCGGCCTGCTCCAGTTGCCCCAGATCCTTGAGCGCATTGCCCAGGTTCTTGTGCGCATCGGCCATGTATTGCTTGTGCACCAGCGCCTGCCGGTAAGCCGCCATGGCGGCATCGACTTGACCTTGCGATTGCAGCGCCACGCCCAGATTGAAGTGCGCTTCGGCATAGTCCGGCTTGAGCGCCAGTGCGCGGCGCAAACTCTCCACCGCTGCGGTGTGCTGTCCCTGCTGCTCAAGCGCATTGCCCAGATTGTTGTGCGCTTCGGCATAGTCCGGCCGCAGCGCGATTGCCTGCTGATAATGCGCGATGGCCGCGGCCAGCTCGCCTTGTGCACGCAAGGTCACGCCGAGATTGAAATGTCCTTCAGGAAAACTGGGGCGCAGCTGCACAGCGCGGCGCAGCAGCGTCAGCGCGTCATCGGCCTCCCCTTGCGCTTGCAGCACCTGACCCAGATTGCACAGCGCTTCGGGAAAATCCGGTTTCAATGTCAGCGCACGGCGGTACTGTTGCACGGCCGGCTCGATCTGCTCTTGCGCCTGCAACACCACACCCAGATTGAAATGTGCTTCGGGGAAATCCGGCTTGATGCGCAAAGCCGCGCGATAGTGCTCCACCGCTTGATCGAGCAGCCCCTGCCACTGCAACACCAGCGCGAGATTGCACAGGGCTTCGGGAAAATCCGGCTTGCATGCAACGGCCTGCGCATAACATTCCGCCGCCGCCGCCAACTGGCCCTGCCCTTGCAAACTCAAGCCGCGCGAAAAAGCCGCCATCGCCTCAGCCGCCGCCGAAGATGCAGGCGCAGCCGCACCCGCTTGCCGGACCTGACAGCACTGTTTGAATTTCTTGCCGCTGCCACACGGGCAGGGATCATTACGACCGGTTTTTTTCATGCGGCGCGCACGCGTGAGAAGTGCTCTCATTGTGCGCAAGGACGCCCACGCGGGGCCACCCGAAAAGGCGGGGGAAAGCGGGCTTATTCAGGCAATCGGGACACCCGCCTCGCGCGGAATGGGCCCAGACAGGGGGTCATGCTTCGATACCATTAACCGTGTCCGCACCGCCTCCGGCGTGCGCCTCTTAGCGCAAGCGGCACATTTGTGCAAGACCGATCAGGGGGAACCGGGTTAACTCACTCCTGTACACTTTGATTCCTCAACGTTTAGACATCACCATCACATGCGAAGCATTTGTCTCTTACTCTTTTGCGCGGTAAGCATGCATTCTGTGACATCCCAGGCACAGAGCATCGATCCTCGCAAGGTGCTCGAGTCTCAATTGTGGAAAAGCTATGTCGCACAGATTGGCGCGAACTATGAGACCACTGTCGATTATGCATATCTCGCTCATAGTTGCGAAACGCATCTCACAGAGGTTTCCGTATCCTCTTTTGAGGACGGCATTGATCTGTGCATAGCAACCACCCTTGCAGAGATCGACCCTTCCGGTTCTTACGACAACCCCTCGGAATATAAAAGAAAACAAAAGGAATCTCAGCAGCCCTTCATTGGCATCGCGTTGGAACTACGCAACCAGAAGAAACTTGGCGAACCCCTGGTTGTAGTCTCGGCGATTGCGAATGGCCCAGGTGAACGTGCGGGCATACTTCCTGGCGATAAAATTCTCGCAGCAGATGGGGTGGCACTTTCGCCATTGAGCTTAACTGAATCAATCGCCGCGCTTCGAGGTCCGGTTGGCTCGCGAGTCTCATTGTCCATCCAACGTGGTGACGCAGTCCTTGAGTTGAGCGCTGTTCGCAAGGAGATTCGCGTCAACTACGTGCGCGCCCAGTCATTTGACAATGGAGCTTTCTATTGCCGCGTCTCATTTTTCAGGAAAGGCGTCACCACCAGCCAATTCTTTGCCCTCCTTAAAAACACCCTTGCAGCACAAGAACCGAATGCGCTGATTCTGGATCTACGCAACAATCCTGGGGGTGCACTTGAGGAAGTAACCGCCTTCGCCTCCCTACTCGTTCCCCCGAACACGCGTCTGTTGGCAAGTGTCACACGGCCCGAGCCAGAATTCCTCGTAAGCAAATCCGAAATTGATTCAGTGCAGGGTCGAACCAGCCAAACTGATGAGTTGCTTGCGCGAATTCCCTTATATGTACTTGTTAACAGCCAAACTGCGAGCGGCGCGGAAGCTCTGGCACTCATCCTAAAGCAGCATAGAGGCGCGATTGTTGTTGGCAGCAAAACAGCGGGAACCAACCTTGTTCAACGGCGCTTAATCCTTGATGGTCAAGCGGCAATTACTATAACTACAGGCCGACTAGTATCTGCGTCCGGGCAGAGTTGGCGCGACCGTGGGGTGCCGATTGATGTTCATGCGCCGGAAACAAATGGACACGAATTTGGGACGCCGGACGATGCGGTTTTGGCTGCTGCCCTACATCAGATGGCGCGAAAATAATATCCAGGGCAAATGGAGGCGTCACCAGCCCGTAGGCTGGGTTGGAAACCCAGCAATCAACATCGAGCTTCGTGGACACAGCCGGGGCAGCCCGGCAATCATTGTGCTTCGTGGTACCGCGAAAAAGGGGTCAGACTCGATATTCCCTGTGACATCGCACTCCGAAATATCACCTCGAAGAAAAATCGAATCTGACCCCATTTTCGCTACGTCTCGCGTCCGACCAGGGAGTAAAAGCTCCCTCAAGCTCACCCCTCCCTCTGCCGTTAACCGGGAATACCCTATCCCCCAAGGCGGAGACTTTCATGGCAAAACTTGACCTGAGCAGTGTGCTGGCGCAAGCTGATCAACTACCGGCGGTATCGCATAGCGCCATCGAGCTGGTGAGTTTGCTGGCCAACGACGATGTGGATATTCACACGCTGGCGGACAAGATCACGCTCGACCCCGTTGTTGCCGGGCGCGTGTTGAAGGTGGCGAATTCGACCTTTTTCAATCGTGGCCGTCAGGTCGGTTCGATTCCCGATGCCGTGATGATCATCGGCATGATCAATGCCCGCTCGCTGATTATTGCAGCGGCGGTGATGGGCAAGTCGCGCACGCCCAAGGTGCCAGGGTTCGACATGAGTTATTTCTGGCGGCACAGTCTATCCACCGGCATCGTGACGCAGCAATTGGCGCTGCATCTGGGCCTGTCTACCGGGATCGCGTTTTCCACCGGCTTGCTGCATGACATCGGCAAGCTGATTCTGGCGCTGGCTTACCCGGATGAATATGCGCAAGTGATCAAGCTGCGGCAGCAGGAAAACATTCAAACCTTTGAAGCCGAGCAGGAAGTGCTGGGGCTGGATCACAGCATGATCGGCGCCGGGATTCTGGGCGACTGGAATCTGCCGACAACGCTGGTCAATGCCATCAACGAACACCACATGGAAAACACGTCCAGCGATCTGCTCGCCAGCTCGCTGCGCCTGGCCAACCATGCGGCCTGTTACGCGATGGATACCAAGCTGCCGGCCACCAAAGACCTGGAATTTACCGAGCAGCCGGTCGAACCGGATGTGTTCGGGGAAATGCTGCCGGACATGCAGAAGCAGTATCAGCGATACAGCTTGCTGTTCTAACCAGCGACTTGACCAGCGGCTTGGCATTCGTGTCTTGAATGCCTAGCCGATTGGCCATGCAGAGCATTGGCATTCGTTTTTTGAATGCCTAGTCGATTGGCTATGCAGAGCTAAGTATTCAGCGTACGCAGTCGGCCGTCTGGGCACACAAAGCTGCGCGCATCAGATTGTCTTCCGGGCCTGCCAGCTCAGCATGAAAATGCCTGCGAGCACACAGGCTGTGCCCAGCACATGCCAGGCGGTAATTGTTTCGCCCAGTATCGCCCCACCCATCAGTAGCGTGCTCATCGGCCCGACCATGCTGATTTGTGCTGCGACCCCGGCAGTGAGAAATTCAATCGACAGCATGACGCAAAACACCGGGATCACGGTGCAGAACATGGCGTTGAACACGCTCAGTGCATACACCTGCCAAGGCAATTGCAATGCGGCCCAATCACGCAGCACCAGAAACTGGGCAATACAGGCGAACGCAGCCACAATCGATGCCAGCGCAGTCATGCGCAACGTGCCGATCTGACGCAACAGTTCGCCACCGAACAGTAGATACAGGGCATATGTGACCGCACTGGCAAAAACCAGTCCGCCGCCCAGCCACAGATTCGGTTGTGCCAGCCGGACATCGTGCGCAAATGCCAACGCAATGCCGCAATAGCTGACGCCCATGGCCCACCATTGCAAACGCGTGATGGTTCTGCCATACAACAAGCGGGCAAACAACAGCACCAGCGTGGGATAGATGAACAGGGTGAGCCGTTCAAGCGCGGCGGACACATATTGCAAGCCGAGAAAATCAAGGAAGCTTGCCGCGTAATAGCCCAGCAGCCCAATCCCGATCACCTGACCCCATTGGCGCGGTGCCACAGTCACCGGCGCGCGCCGCTGGAGCAGCACCGCAATGACAACAAAAAACGGCAGGGCGAAGGCCATGCGCAAAGCCAGCAGCGTTGCAGCATCAACACCATAGCGATAGGCCAGCTTGACGACGATGGCCTTGGCGGAAAACAGGATGGCACCGATCAGGCCGAGTGTCAGGCCAAGGGCGAAGCGGTGTTTGGGGTCGTGGAGAAATGCGTGCATCGCGCAACGATACACGAGGGCTGAATAAACTTGTCAGCGATCAGGCCGGCTCGACCAGATAATCCATTGGGGTCAATGACCACTTGGCAGGCGATTCGTGCGTCACGATCTTGTCGTGGCCTAGGGCCAAGTCGATATTGCACGGCGTGATGTAAGACGTCTTGCCGATATCGTAGAACGCGCGCACTTTCGGCGTCAGCAAGCTGCTGGAATTTTGCGCTGCGACCACGGCCAGCTTGCCGCTGGCCAGCCGCACCAGCGACCCCACCGGATAGATGCCGATGCAGCGCATGAAAGCCTGCACATACTGCGGGTCGAAATGATGTCGGCTCCACTCCAGCATCTTGCGCAAGGCATCCGTGGGCGCCATGCCGGCGTGATAACTGCGATCCGACGTCAAGGCATCGTAGACATCGACGATGGCCGACATTTTTCCCATCTGCGAAATCTGTTCTCCCGCCAGCTTGAAGGGGTAACCGCTGCCATCCATGCGTTCGTGATGCTCGATGCAAATGCTGCGCGGAATGTCGCCGATTTCCGGTGTGCGCTGCAAAATCGTCAGCCCATCTTCGGGATGTTTGCGCATCACTGAAAACTCATCCGGCGCCAGCCGGTCCGGCTTGTTGAGGATGTCGTCGGGTGTGAAGGTTTTGCCGATATCGTGCAGCAAGCCGCCGATCCCCGCTTGCTGAATGACTTCCGGCGGCAATTCGAGCGAGCGCGCAAAACTGATCATCAGTGTGCATACGCCAACGGAATGCAAAAAAGTGTAATCATCCTTGCCCTTGATCAGACACAAGGCAGTCAGCGCACCACTGTTGCGGAAAATTGAAGCGGTAATATCTTCCACCAACGGTTCGACCCGATCCAGCTCGACCTGATTGCCTAGCCGCGCATCCTGCATCATGTTGCGCACTAGCGTATGCGCTTCGTGGTGAATCTTGCGCGCAACACCCAGCTCTTCAGCGATATCGGTACGCAAATCAATGGCGGGTTGCGTCGCCGCAATCGCCCGCATGTCGGCATCCAGATCGCTGCGCAATTGCGCCAGCGGCACGGCATCGCGCACATCGTCACCCTTGCTGGTGTCGATGTACAGTTCCTTGACGCCTGCCTCGACAATCTGCTGGATCTCGGCCTCGGAACGCACCGGAAAACGGTTGCGGATAAAGGGATGCGACAGCCAATCGCAATTCAGATCGTGGACATACATGCCCGGCTTGAGCTTGCTCACGGGGATGGATTTTATTTGTTCGGCACTGCGGCGGACCATACGGCTTCCTGTTATGAATAGGTTTCGGCTTCACCTCTGTTTTCGGCAAAACCGGTGAAAAGTTGAGGAAGGGTCGGCTGTCCACTGGGCGGATTCGGATACCCCCCGTGTTAAAATTCGTGACTTGATTTTCGCTATTCCAACAAGGATCCATCCATGGCAGGGCATTCCAAATGGGCCAACATCCAGCACCGCAAGGGCCGTCAAGATGAAAAACGCGGCCGCGTCTGGACCAAGCTGATTCGTGAAGTCACGGTTGCCACCAAACTCGGCGGCGGCGACATTGCGACCAATCCGCGCCTGCGCGTAGCCATCGACAAGGCCAAGGAACAGAATATGCCGGCCGACAACATCAAGCGCGCCGTCGATCGCGGCAGTGGCACACTGGAAGGTGTGGATTACGAAGAGATTCGCTACGAAGGCTACGGCATCGGCGGCGCCGCAGTGATCGTCGATTGCATGACGGACAACCGCACCCGCACCGTAGCTGAGGTGCGCCACGCCTTTTCCAAGAACGGCGGCAACATGGGCACCGAAGGTTCGGTCGCTTTCCTGTTCACGCACTGTGGCCAATTTCTGTTTGCACCGGGCACGTCCGAAGATAAAGTGATGGAAGTGGCGTTGGAAGCGGGCGCGGAAGACGTCAGCAGCGATGAAGAAGGCGGCGTAGAAGTACTCTGTGGCGTCAACGATTTCGCCACCGTCAAGGAAGCCTTCGATGCCGCCGGCCTGAAAGCCGCGGTGGCCGATATCGTGATGAAACCGATGAATGAAATCAGCCTCGGTGGCGAAGAAGGTCAAAAAATGCAAAAACTGCTCGACGTGCTGGAAGGTCTGGACGACGTGCAGGAAATTTACACCAATGCGGTGATTGAAGAATAAAGCACATGAAAATACTCGTCGTAGGCTCTGGTGGGCGCGAACATGCGCTGTCATGGAAGCTCAGCCATTCACAGAAAATTCAGGTGGTTTATGTCGCGCCCGGCAATGGCGGTACCGTGGGCGATACGCCCAGCACGCGTCACCTGGAAAACTTGCCCATCACTGACATCGCGGCGCTGGCTGATTTCGCGGAGAAAGAACAAATTCATCTGACCGTGGTCGGCCCGGAAGCGCCGCTCGCGGCTGGCATCGTCGATCTGTTTCGCGCGCGCGGCCTGAAAATTTTCGGCCCCACTAAGGCAGCGGCGCAGCTCGAATCGTCCAAGGATTTCGCCAAGGCGTTCATGAAGCGCCACAACATTCCCACCGCCGAATATCAAACCTTTTCCGACGCCGCTGCTGCGCACGATTACATCAACAGCAAAGGCGCACCCATCGTGATCAAGGCCGATGGTCTCGCCGCAGGCAAGGGGGTGGTCGTGGCGATGACGCTGGACGAAGCGCACGCCGCTGTCGACATGATGTTGCTCGATAACAAGATGGGCGATGCCGGTGCGCGCGTGGTGATCGAAGAATTTCTCGCCGGCGAGGAAGCCAGCTTCATCGTGCTCTGCGATGGCACGCATGTACTGCCGCTCGCCACCAGTCAGGATCACAAGCGCCTGCTCGATGGCGATGAAGGCCCCAACACCGGCGGCATGGGCGCGTACTCGCCCGCGCCGGTGGTCACGCCGACGCTGCATGCGCGCGTGATGCGCGAAATCATTCTGCCCACCGTCAATGGCATGGCGAAAGACGGTATTCCCTACACCGGCTTTCTCTATGCGGGCTTGATGATCGACGAACACGGCACGCCGAAAACGCTGGAATTCAACTGCCGTATGGGCGACCCCGAAACCCAGCCCATCATGGCGCGCCTGAAAACCGATCTGGTGCAAGTGATGGAACACGCCGTCAACGGCACGCTCGACAAACTTGAACTCGATTGGGATCGACGCACGGCGCTGGGCGTGGTGATCGCCGCGCACAACTACCCCGAGACACCGCGCAAGGACGATGTCATCACCGGCATTCCTACCGAGACCGACGATTGCGTCGTCTTCCACGCCGGTACGCAAATCAAGGATGGCCAGCTCGTGACGAATGGCGGCCGCGTGCTCTGCGTCGTCGGCCTGGGCGACATGGTGCGCAAGGCGCAGCAACGCGCCTATGAAGGCGTCGAATCAATCCGCTTCGACGGCATGCAGTACCGCAAAGATATCGGGTATCGTGCGATCAATCGCAAGGCATGATCCCCTCCCCTTCAAGGGGAGGGCTAGGGTGGGGATGGGTCACAATGCACGCGCAAAGCAAAAATGCAAAAGTGAATGCCAAAGAATTGCGCAGGCATCTCACGGATCCCGAACGCATCCTGTGGAAGCAATTATGTTCCAGGCAATTGCACTGCAAATTCCGGCGCCAGCATCCTTACTTGAATTTCATTCTGGATTTTGTGTGCCTGGACAGGAAAATAGTGATCGAAGTTGATGGCTCGCAGCATGCAGATCAAGCGTCGTACGATCAACAGCGTTCACAAACATTGGAACAGGCTGGATTTGCAGTCCTGCGCTTTTGGAACAATGAAATTATTGAAAATCTGGATGGAGTCATGGCAGTTGTTTTGGATCACTTGGCTGTAACCCATCCCCACCCCAACCCTCCCCTTGAAGGGGAGGGGGTCGCGAATCATGACCAACCCGCTCGCCGTTAAGACCTATCTGCAGACTTTGCAGCAGCGCATCGTCGCGGGACTCGAAGCCTTCGATGGCCAGCCCTTTCGGCGCGATGCCTGGGAACGCTCGCCTAATGATCCACTCGGCGGTAGCGGTATCAGCCACATCATCGAGCAAGGAAATTTCTTTGAGCGAGGTGGCGTCTTGTTTTCGCACGTCACGGGAACGCAGCTACCGCCTTCGGCCACTGCCGCGCGCCCCGAGCTGGCCGGGCGCAGCTTTGAAGCGATGGGCGTGTCGCTGGTACTGCATCCGCGCAGCCCGCACTGCCCCACCGTGCACATGAATGTGCGCTTTTTCATTGCCCACGAAAACGACGCGGAACCGATCTGGTGGTTTGGAGGCGGCATGGACTTGACGCCGTATTACCTCGACACCGAAGACGCGGCGCATTTCCACCGCAGCTGCCGCGACGCACTGGAACCCTACGGCGCCGAGCACTATCCGCGTTTCAAGCAATGGTGCGACGAATATTTTTATCTCAAGCACCGGCAGGAACCGCGTGGCATCGGCGGCATTTTCTTCGACGATCTGAACGAACCGAATTTCGATCAATGCTTTGCCATCCTGCGCAGCGTCGGGGATCACTTCCTGCCCGCCTATGTACCCATCATCGAACGCCGCCGCGACCTGCCCTATGGCGAACGCGAACGCGACTTCCAGCTCTACCGCCGCGGCCGCTATGTAGAATTCAATCTGGTCTATGATCGCGGCACGCTGTTCGGCCTGCAGTCGGGCGGCCGCACCGAATCCATTCTGGCCTCGCTGCCGCCGCTGGTGCAATGGCGTTACGATTGGAAACCCGCGCCCGGCAGCAAGGAAGAAGAACTCTACACAACGTTTCTCGTCGCCAGAGATTGGGTATGAGTGCCACCATCGGCCTCTTCGGCGGCAGCTTCGATCCGATCCACAATGGCCATCTGGCGCTGGCGCGTGCCGCGCTGGAACAGTTGCAACTCGATCAAGTGCGCTTCCTTCCCGCCGGTCAACCCTGGCAACGCAGCACACTGAGCGCCAGCAATGACGCGCGGCTGGCGATGGTGCAACAGGCGATTGCCGACGAGTCACATTTTGTCGCCGATGCACGCGAGTTGCAGCGCAGCGGCCCGACGTATACTTACGATACCTTGCGCAGTCTGCGCGCAGAACTGGGCGAGACCGCCGTGTTGGTCTGGATTCTCGGCAGCGATCAATTGCACAACCTGCCCAGCTGGCATCGTTTTGAAGAATTATTTTCACTGGCGCATTTTGCCGTCGCGCAGCGTGCGGGTGAAGCACCGCTGACGGTTCCGCCCACGCTGCCCTGCCGCAGCTGCGCTGCCGATGAGGCACACTGGCGCAGCGAACCTGCAGGCTGGCTGATTCGTTTCGCCATGCCGCCGGTGAATCTTTCCGCCAGCTGGCTGCGCGCGCAACTGGCACAGGGCCAGCCCCCTACAGATCTGCTGCCCGCAGCCGTTCTACAGATCATTCAACAGCAACATCTCTACGGATTCCATGGACACCACTAAATTGCAACGCATCGTCGTCGACGCCCTTGAAGACATCAAGGCTCAGGACATCAAGGTGTTCAACACTGTCGGGCGCACCGACCTGTTCGAGCGCGTGATCGTCGCCAGCGGCACCTCCAACCGCCAGACCCGTGCACTGGCTTCCAATGTGCGCGAAAAGGTCAAGGAAAAAGGCGGGCACGTTCTCAGCGTCGAAGGCGAAGACACGGGCGAATGGGTGCTGGTCGATCTGGGCCTGATTGTCGTGCACATCATGCAACCGGCGATCCGCAGTTATTACAACCTGGAAGAGCTGTGGGGTGGCAAACCGGTGCGGTTGAAAATGTCGGGTTGAAAAATGGCATCCGGCTGACAAGAAAATGCGTATATGTGGAATATGGATGCCTTGTATTGACCCAAAGTCAGCGCATAATTTGTCACTGATCAAGCCTTTGAGCGGGGCACCCGACCGCTATGCTGGGACTTGAACAAGGTTGCACTTTCCTTCGATGGAGGAAAAATGAATCAGGCGATCTACAAAAAAACAGAACGTGGCCGCACCGAGGTCCGTGCCCGACGGTTAGCTCTGAGCCACAAACTGCGCGCCTTGCTCGTCATGATCGACGGCGCGCAGACGGTTGCGGCCTACCTGGAAAAACTGCACGGCTTTGGCATTGGCGAAGAAGCGTTCACGCAGCTGGAACGGGATGGCTTGATCGAAAAGATTCCTACGGCACAGCCAGTTGATGCAACTGCGCCGATCACCGCCGGTGGGCCGACTACTGCGGGCGGCCTGACCGACCCAGAGGCGGACCAACGGCGCCGAATTTACAATTTCTACAACAGCACCATCCGCGACACCATCGGCCTGCGCGGCTTCATGCTGCAACTGGATGTCGAGAAAGCCACCACGCTGGAAGATTACCGTGCGTTGCGCGAACGTTTTGTCGCTGCCGTCGGCAAATCGGTCGACCCGGATACCGCACGCCGGCTACAGGAAGAACTGGATCGTTTGCTGGCCGAGAACGGTTGAACTGACAACACCTCCAGCCTCGTGCAGGATGAACGCTTCTGACCTGGCGGATCCGGCAAAGTGAAATGTTGGGTTGCCATACCTCCGGCAACCCAACATGAATTGTCACCGCCCGGCAGCCTTGCGATTGGTGGCAATAGCGACAACAGCCACCGCAATCAGCACAATGCCGACCACCATATTCAGTTGCTTGCTACACGCGGGACAAATAACAATAGGACCAAAACCGAGATCAACGACCGAAACCAAACCCACCAGAGCCAACAACGCCCAGGCCACCATACCGATAAGATTGCTCTTCATAGACTCCCCCTTGGTTGTCGCACACGCAAAATGCTCAGAACTATCGCGACGTTATAGTCATGAGCGAATTCATGCCGAACAAGCTGACACGCAAAATATTTTTATTGATATAAATTCTCCCGCCACGGTGTCAGATGCCACTCGTAAAGTCAAGCTTCCTCATGCTCGATGTATATCATCCAACTCCTGGAAGTGTGGGTCAGTCCCTTTATATTCTCACTGGCCCAACTGTAGTTTGGAAAATATATATTCCCACTGTGGACTGGCGCCAATATCGATGCTCTGGAGAAAATAATTGCGTGCCTTGTCTGCCTGATTTTGGGCCAGCGCCTGCTGTCCAAGATAAAACAATGCCTCAGTCCGGCGCAAACGTGCTTCCATTGGCTGTTTATTGGCTTCTCGCAATACCTTTTCACCGGAAGTATTCTCGGACAAAGCGAGCCAGATTGGGCCGGGCCAGTTTTCAGCAGACAATCCATTCAGCAAGGCAAGTTCCCTCAACTTCTCATCGACGGTTTTACCCTGTCGCAACTGCGCAAGAGCCAGCCACAGCAGATCATACTGCGCGGCCTCAGTCGAGCCGGCCAGGCGGATGCTCTCCTGCAATTGGCCCTCGGCCTCCCGATATTTACCCAGCATGAACAGATTTCTGGCCCGCAGGCTGAGCATCTGCTGCGTCGAATTTTTTTGTCTGACCTCATCGATAATCTGCAAGGACTCCCGATGGTTGCCGCATGCGGCAAGTGCGTCTGCCTGTAATCTTTTTGCACTCATCTGGCTGGAATCAAGTTTGAGCGCTGCGCGAAGATCTTTCACGGCTGAGTTACATTGGTCCAATAACGTGCTCGCTGCAGCCCGATCCATGTAGGCTTGCAGCAGCGAACTGTTATCAAGCTTGCCGGCACGAATGACATCATCACTGATAAGTTGCACGGCAATTTGTTTTCTCCGCGCCCGCTCCAGCGAGTCCTCCATAAAATAAAAGTACTTCTTGACCTCGGTCTCATAACGATTGGAAACATCTTCCTTGTTATAGACAGCCAACTGCAGCGAGCCTCCCAACTCACTGCGGATTTTCTTTAATCGTTCCAGGTATTGCGGCACTTGCTGCGGCGCCACCTCCGATGCCAACGCAGCGATTCTCTGCTCAAGCAAGAGCACGTTGTCGTGAATCTCGTAATGAGAATGAAACTGCAGGAATGCGTCGCTGTTCTCGATGAGGGGAGGTAACTTGATTCCCAGCGTTTCCGGCCAACGCACTTCGACAAAGTGCGTCAGCTGCTCGGGGAAACGAAGTGCCAGAGGAAACTGTCGAGCAAGCACACGGGGCGGAGTCGTTGCATCCACCAGGCTGGAAGGGTTGAATTCCAGCCGCAAACGGCCGGTTTCGTATTTGAGGAAATCAGGCAGTTCGAACTGCACGATCACCTCTATCGTATTGCGCTCCAGGTCGTCCTTGACCTGTGCAGCACCGGCCGTGACGATTTTTGGATAATTGCGCAGAAGTTGGTCGTGAATATCCTTTTGGATCGCTTCCAGGCCTCGCGCGCTGAGGCTGGCGCGGACATACTCAGCATACTGCCGATGATAGGTACGTGAAACCGACAGTGCTACGGGCTTCTTGAAATCGGTTACGGTAAAAATTTCGTGATGCAGGTTCCGGTTCATGTAGTCGGCCGGAAATGACATGTCAGTCAACTCCCGGGCACCCGGCCTGACCACCAGTGCCTTGCCGTAGGCGTAAAACCCCAAAGTATCGAGATTGCTTCCCTGGTGCCGCAGCGTTGCATCAAGCCAATAGACATTCCCGTCAATGATGGCATGAGTAATCACGTGGTCAAAACTGAAGGGGCTGGGCAAGCGTTTTGCTATCCCCGGCCCGCTCTGAGCCGACACCAGGGCCGGATAGGCCTCCACACCAAGCTCCCTGAGCAAGCCAATCAGGAGAATCGTCTTGTCCTTGCAATCACCGTAACGATCAGTCAGCGTCGTTGCTGCCGGCTTTGGTACATGGGAACTGGTGCCCAACTCAACGCCAAAATAACGTATTTCATTCTGCACAAATGCCAGTGCTGCGGCTGCCCTGGCTTTCAGTGTCGGATATTTGGCAGCAATATTCCGCGCCAGTTGCCGAACCGCCGGGTCGGGATTGGTGGCGGCGGAAAAATGATTCATGGCCCAATCATTGACCTCGCTCCAGGAGCGATATTCGGAAATATGAAGCCAGGAAAACATGCTGAAACCAAGCGGCACATCCTCTTCCATCTTGACCGGCACAATGTTGTTGTTCGAAATCTCCAGCGTTCGCCCCCGGCCTTCCTGGGTGATTGCCGGCGTCAGCACACTGTTGATCATGCGGTACTGCAGCTTGTGCGACTCGGGGTATACGACCCGCAAACGCAGCGCGCCGATGCCCTCTGGATGATTCAATGGAAGGCTCATGGTGAACCGATTGCCATACACGGGGTTGGTGCCATAAGTGCTGTAAGCGACATCAATAATGTCGCCGACCCGAATGTCAGACAACACGATCAAGGCAGTCACCTGCCCATCAACCGCCAGCTTCGCCTCCAACCCCTGCTCACGCCGCAACATGTCAACGTTCGCCTGTGGCAGCCGCGCAATACGCTGGCCATTCCGAATGACGCTGATGTCATGCAGCGTAAGGGTTTCATATTCAGGACTGAATGAGATCGATATCTGCGAAATCTTTTCCAGACCTGAACTTTGAAGCGCCACCATCTGGTAGTGCACATAGTATTCAGGTTGTTCGCCAAACAGGCTGACCTGAATATCATTCAGCGGAGTACGGATGTCCGGCTCATCGTGGAAGCTCGCATTGATGGGCGCTGGCGAAGGCACCACCCATGAAGACGGTGGTGCGATGGAGTAGCTGAAGCCGTTTTTCTCGAATCGTTCTGCACGGGACAGGCAGGGATTGAACAACGCGATCGCGAGCAATGCTGTTCCAATTCGCCGCAGCGTCAAAAGAGGTTTCCGCATAGGTTTCTGCTGCCTGAGGAAGTGTTGATTGGATAGATCAGTTTTTCTGCTGACGTGATTGTGCCCACACGGCAAAGTCAGGCGTCTTGGCAATTTCCGCATAGGGCCCCAGTTTTGCCAGCTTGTCGGGATCGAAGCGAAAACCAAATGCCTCTTCGTATGTGGTCAAGGTGGAAAGTACGAGGGGTGCATCCTTGGTCAACAGTCCAATATTCACCAAATCCCAATACAGTGCTTTGCGATCGGGCTCCATCTGAATGCCCAACCGGCATACTTCGATTGCCTCGCGATATTTTCCGGCCACGCTCAGTATTCTTGCTTTCTGACTCGCCAGCAGACCGTCAGCGCCTACAATCGATTCGACTGCCTCGACCGCATCATAGGCGGCATCCCAGTTTTTCCTTACCGCATAATAATTAATCAGCAAGGCTCGCGCAGTCGGATCATTTCCAAAATTCTCGGCAAGGTATTGAGTAGCCTCTTCATATTTCTCGACGCTGGTTGCCATTCCCATGGAAATTCTGACCATTGCCCAGTCGCGGGTTTTACGGTATGCCTCGGGAAATCCCGCCAACGCCTCATAAGCGCCCGCATAATCGCCCCTGGAAAGCGCACTATTGAGGGCTTGCAACGCCTGCATGCTTTCCTTGCCTGCTTTCGCATCCATCGCATAGAGTCGTGCCAACGTTTCTTTATTGAGCAAGCCAACAAAAAACAGGCGCAGAAAATCGCTCGTCAGCCCTCCACGCGACAGCGTCGACCAGTCTTCTATGTGCTGGTTGCCACCCACCACAAATTCAATGTATTCAAAGTAATTGGACGCGTCGTCGCCAGCCAGGCGAACCAGTACATACTGCTTTTCACCGCGAGAACGAACACGCATCAACTTTGGCGTGCCAGCACGTTCGGCCGTCTGAATCAATCCATGCGACAATTTCATCGCTCCCGCAGCCATGCCGTGTTTCACTGCTTCAGCAACCGATGACGGCAACTTCGCTCCGCGCAACACCACGTTGCTGAACGCATCGATATCGATCAACTGATCAAGTGCAGCTTGATCCTTGTTTTTCAGTGCATTGATGATCGCCGAAGGAACGTCGAGGCTCTGGGCATGAATCGATCCAGCAAGGCCCCAAAAGGCGGCCAGGAACACACCCATCCATCTTCTAATTTCCATAGAACTCCCTGCATCATGATAAAGAAGAGTCTTCACGCTCATCGACGAACATGGTCATCGGGAACAGACCGCCTTTCACTGCTCAACGATTAGAAATCGAAGTGCGCTAATACCGAAAGGTACAGGAGTCGAATTTTTTCCTCAACCAAAACACAAAACGACTTCGTCCCCTTTCGATCACATCCCGGCTACGGACTTATCCCGATGCCAAAGTAGTTGCGTCTATACCAGGCATAGCCGACAAACCCCCACCAACCGATCAGGAACGCCAGCGTTGTCGCGGTCAGGATTTGCAGCAAATCAGCCGCACTGATGATCTGCAGCACCTCCGGGTGCTCCGCGATCTGCTGATCCAGGGAACGGGCCAAGGCATTGCCGACGAACAGCATCTGCAAACGATCGACCGTGTAGATCACCGACGCGACCCACAAGGCATAGTAGCCGGAGCGTCTGGCATACCAAAGACCATGCGCCAATACCGTAAACAGCACGGCGTACACGAGGTGATACGCCAGCGCGGGCAAGCCGCCGACGATATGATCGAACAGGACAGCCTCATCCTGAAGGCTGGGCAACTCGAACACGGCCGACAAAGCGAAACATACCGCGGCGAATCGGAAGGTGAAGCGTCCTTTAACGCGTGTTGTCATTAGTGTTTGAATACCGGTCGTTTTTGTTGGTTGAGAAAAATTCACTCAGACACTTTTCGAGCCATTTGTTCACACCAGCAGGCGGCTAGCTTGAATGATTGCTTAGCCTCCGGCCTAATCAATTGTGGCATACGAAACAGTTATTTCCGCAACCTGCGGTCTCGAGAAGAATATCCGTGCCCTAGCGTGGTGAGTAAGCTTTATCGTGCGCACGTCAACCCACGAAACATGGACTGCTGGTCCACCACCGGGACCATCCGGAGCTTTACCGTGATCCGTGTCAGCAGAGAAGAGATTTCCCGCTTCATTCCGCAAAGGGAAGCCAGCTTTCAAAATTGATACCTGAGTCGAGAAACCCGTTGTGGCACCACAGTCACGTTCAAAAACAACGGCACGATATTTGTTGTCGGGTGATGGGTATTCAGCGAGCAATTCGTTTCCGCACATGTCGGGGAATGCTGAGAGAACGAACCAGAGGCTTCCGCCAATCAATACCGTTAAGGTACTTGCGGAAATGAGAGCGATTTTTTTCCAGCGCTTCATAGGCCTAGTGTTTGATCTCGGTGGTGGCAAGCCTTGCCTTTTGCTCTGCAAATAGAAATTCTCCTACATCCTCACCCACCTACTGTCACCGTCGTCGGGGCAACCTTGATCACTTCTTCCAAGGTAGTGACGCCCGCAGAAACCTTGATGGCACCGGAGACGCGCAGGGGTTTCATGCCTTCGCGCATGCCAAGGGCGCGCAGGGCTTCGATGTCGGGGCTGCTGTTGACGAGGGCGCGCGTGGGTTCGCTCATGAGCATGATTTCGTAGATGCCGGCGCGGCCGTGGTAGCCGGTCATGCGGCATTCGAGGCAGCCGACAGCCTGGTACACCTCTTTGGGTGGCGGCAATTTCCACGGCGCGAGCAGGTCGTTCCACAGTTGTTCGGTGGGTACCGTGGCGGGCGCTTTGCAGTGCGGGCAGAGGGTGCGCACGAGGCGCTGCGCCATGACGCCGAGCAGGGTGGCGTTGAGCAGATAGGGCGGCACGCCGAGGTCGAGCAGGCGGGTGATGGCGGAGGGCGCGTCGTTGGTGTGCAGGGTGGAGAGCACGAGGTGGCCGGTGAGCGAGGCCTGGATCGCCATCTCTGCCGTTTCCAGATCGCGGATCTCGCCCACCATGATGATGTCGGGATCTTGCCGCATCAGCGCGCGCAGGCCGTCGGCAAACGAGAGGTCGATGCCTTGCTGCACCTGCATCTGGTTGAAGCTGGGCTCGACCATTTCGATCGGGTCTTCCACGGTGCAGACGTTGACTTCCTGCGTGGCGAGTTGCTTGAGTGTGGAATACAGCGTGGTGGTTTTGCCGGAACCAGTGGGGCCGGTGACGAGAATGATGCCGTTGGGTTTGCTGGTCATGGCGTGCCAGCGTTGCGCATCGTCGTCGGAGAAACCGAGTTCGGCCAGATCGCGCACCAGCACTTCGGGATCGAAAATCCGCATCACGAGTTTTTCGCCAAACGCCGTGGGCAGCGTGGACAGACGCATCTCCACTTCCTGTCCGCCGGGGGTGCGGGTCTTGATGCGGCCGTCGAGCGGGCGGCGTTTTTCGACGATGTCCATGCGGCCGAGCAGTTTGATGCGGCTGATCATGGCGGACATGACGGCGCTGGGCACTTGATACACCTGATGCAGCACGCCGTCGATGCGAAAGCGGATGATGCCGTGTTCGCGGCGCGGCTCGAGGTGGATATCGCTGGCGCGCTGGTCGAAAGCGTATTGCCACAGCCAGTCCACAATGGTGACGATGTGGGCATCGTTGGCATCGACCTGGCGACCGGTCTTGCCCAGCTCCACCAATTGTTCGAAATTGTTTTGCAGCGGCGCGGTGCCGGACAGGCTGGCGCCCTTGACCGATTTGGCGAGGTTGAAAAATTCGACGATGAAGCGGTCGATGTCGAGCGGGTTGGCGATGACGCGCTTGATGTCCTTGCGCAAAATCTGGCGCAACTCCGGTTCCCAGTCGGCGAGGAAAGGCTCGCTGGTGGCAATGGTCACGCAATCGCGCTCGACCACCAGCGGCAGAATCTTGAAGCGCGCCGCATAACTGCTGGACATGACATCGGCGATCTTGGCGAACTCGACGCGCAGGGGATCGATGTGCGCATAAGGCAGGCCAACGTGACGGGCGAACCATTCGGTGAGCGATTCCAGATCGAGCGTGCGGTGCGGCGGCAGCAGCGATTTGAGTTTCTGCTCGGCCAGGAAAACGAGTGCATGCATGTCGGCGCGCATTAGGCGCGCGTTGTTGTGCATGCGCTCGGCGTCTTCGCGGGCGACCTGGCCTTCCTTGACCAGAATTTTCAGTAATTGCCCGACCGAAACGCGACCGTGATGACCTTCAAATGCGGAAACGGCGGAATGCTTGGGCTTGGCGGCAGCGGCGGTCATCGTTCAGCGGGCCTTCCATTCTCTGTGCGCCACCATCATGCAGCGATCCTGCACCACATTCAATCCTGCGGCCATCAGCTTGTCGGCAGATTCTTCATTGGCGATGCCGAGCTGCATCCAGAATGACTTGGCGCCGATGGCAATGGCCGATTTGGCGATGACGGGAATATATTCGCTGCGCCGGAAGCACAGCACCAGATCGACAGGCTCGCTCAAATCTTCCAGTCGCGCCACGCAGGGCTGGCCGAGCACATGCTGCAGGTTGGGGTTAACCGGCAGGATGCGATAACCGTGGTGCTGCAAATACAGACTGACATAGTGACTGGGCCGCTCCGGGTTGGCCGACAGACCAACGACGGCGATCGTTTGCGTGGTTTTGAGAATCTCGATGATTTCTTCTGGCAAGGACATGGGTCTGAATCTCCTGAACTGAATCTTCCGAACCTAAATCTCCAGCGACAAACCGTGCAGATTGTTGACCTGCTTCATCCCAGACAGCCATTTGCGCACCGGCCAATCATAAGCCTGTTCGAGCAATAAAGCACGACGATACAGGGTTTCCCAGTCCACGCTCAAGGGCGGGCCGTTGAACGCCAGCGCCACCACATTGCCCTCGTGCACCGGCGCAAACGCCAGTACCCGACCATCGAAAGCGGCACGCAAATGTTCCAGACTGTGCGGCAGATTGTCGGGGTCGCCAAACAGCGAATTGCTGAACAGGTTAACGGCCAGAATACCGGGAGCTTGGAGTGCGGCGCGGCAACTGCGATAGAAGGCGACGGAATCGAACACCGGGCCGCGTGCATGCTCATCGTACAAATCGACCTGCAGCACAGTGGCCCAATCGCGATGGTGCGGGCGGCTGATGAAATACTGCGCATCGGCCTCCACCACGCTCAGGCGGGCATCGTCCGGCGGCAGGCAGAACATGCTGCGCGCGGCGGTGATGACGGCGGGATTCAGCTCAACCGCCACGATCTCGGCGGCAGAAAATTGCCGATAGCAGAATTTGGTCAATGCCGCCGCCCCCAGACCGAGCTGGACCATGCGCTGCGGTGTTTCCAGAAACAGCAGCCAGCCCATCATCTGTTGCACGTATTCCAACACAATGGCGTGTGGTCGGTTCAGATGCATCGCCCCCTGCACCCAGGGCGAGCCGAAATGCAGATAGCGCACCCGCCCCTGCTCGGAAAAGCTCAGCGGCGGAAAGGCGCTTGCGGCAACGGGTGTAGCTGAAGTGCGACGGGACATGGGAAGCATTCTTGTATCAGGCCCGATAGCGTATAATCCGGCTTCAACTTTTTTGCAAGCCAACGGGCAAACCCGTTTTCAAAAGATCAGGTCGCTGATGCGACTTTTATATTGATACAGGAATCATCATGGCCGAACGTAAACGCACCCGCCGCAACACCCTGGAGCGCAAATGCCTGGGTAAAAGCTTCAAGCGCCTGTTTGTCGGCGCCCCCAAGTCGACTTTCAAGATGCTGGAAAAGATCAAGAAAGTCTGATCCCCGGTATCCGCAAATGCATGCAGGCCGCCCTTGGGCGGCCTGTTTTGTTTGCGGCGTGCTGACCGGTCAGCAACACCCCTGCTGGCTGAATCTCGGCTGGTATACTCGCCAGCTTCCAATACACACACCTTGCCGTGAGCACACCGAAGCTTGATGTCCCCAGCCGCGTCCTCTATATGAGGCTGCTCGGCTACGTCCGCCCATACTGGAAAGCGCTGGCGCTCTCACTGCTGGTGACGGCCCTGACGGCGGCGACCGAACCACTGCTGCCGGCGCTGATGAAATACATGCTGGATCAGGGTTTCGTCACCAAGGAAGTCACCCGCCCCTGGCTGATTCCGCTGGCGCTGATCGGCATTTTCATGTTGCGCGGCATCCTCGGTTATCTGTCGTCCTACGGCATGTCCTGGGTCAGCAACAAGGTGATCACCGACATGCGCGATGCCATGTTTGCCCGCCTAGTGCGCCTGCCCGCCCAGTATTTTCACGATAACGCTTCCAGCGTGCCGATTACCCGCATTGCCTATAACGTCAACGGTGTGGCGGGAGCAGCCACTTCGGTAATCACCGTATTGCTGCGCGACGTCCTCGTCGTGATCGGGCTGCTGACTTACCTGTTTTTTCTGAACTGGCAACTGACGCTGGTCACATTGGTAATGGTCCCTGCCATCGCACTCATGATCCGTGTCTTCAGTGGCCGCCTGCGTGCGATGAGCCGCGCAGAGCAGGAAGGCATGGCGCAGATGAATCAAACGCTGCACGAGAGCGTGGCGTGCAATCGCGTAATCAAGCTGGCCAATGCGGAAACTCTCGTTCTTGCGCGCTTTTCGCGCGTGAACAATGCCTTGCGCGGCTACAATATGCGGCAAGGGATTGCCGCTGCTGCTGCCGGTCCATTGGTACAAATTTGCGCCTCGGTCGCAATTGCTGTGGTGGTCTATTTCGCCCTCATTCTGGCGGCAAAAAATGTCATGACCGTCGGCAGCTTTGTCGCCTTCATCGGTACTATGGCGATGCTGCTCGCGCCGCTCAAGCGGCTGGCTGACGTCAATGCGCCGCTGCAACGCGGACTGGCCGCCGCCGAAAGTGTGTTCTCGCTGATCGACGAAGTGCCAGAGCAGGATCACGGCACGATTGCACTGGAGCAAGCGCGTGGCCGCATCGACTTTGAGGACGTCAGTTTTTCCTATCCGCACGCAGAACGCCCGGCGCTGGCGCATGTAAATCTCGCCGTGCAACCGGGCGAAACGATTGCGCTGGTCGGCCCCTCCGGCGCTGGCAAAACCACCTTCGCCAATCTGCTGCCGCGTTTCTATCATCCGACCGCTGGACAGATTCGTCTCGATGGTCACGATCTGCAAGACATCACGCTGGCCAGTCTGCGCGCCAATCTCGCGCTGGTAAGTCAGGATGTGATGCTGTTCAACGACACTGTCGCCAACAACATCGCCTACGGCAGCGGTCGCAATGCCAGCCGCGACGAAATCGAAGCGGCCGCCGCAGCTGCCAATGCGCTCACTTTCATCAATGCGTTGCCCGAAGGCTTTGACACCGTGATCGGCGAAAACGGCACCCGCCTTTCCGGCGGCCAGCGCCAGCGCATCGCCATTGCCCGCGCGCTGTTGAAAAACGCACCGGTGCTGATTCTCGATGAAGCCACCTCGGCGCTCGACAACGAATCGGAACGGCTGGTGCAGGCGGCGCTGGAAAAGCTGATGCAGGGCCGCACCACGCTGGTCATCGCGCACCGCTTGTCCACCATCGAAAATGCCGACCGCATCGTGGTGCTGCAACACGGCCGTGTGATCGAAATCGGCAGCCACCGCGAACTGGTTGCGCACGACGGCGTGTATGCGCAACTGTACAAACTGCAATTCTCCGACGAGGCCGCATGAGGATCGTGCACACCGAAGCGTCCAACGGCTGGGGCGGACAGGAAATCCGCATCCTCAACGAAACGCAAGGCATGATCGCGCGCGGTCATGAATTGTTTTTGCTGTGCGCGCCGCACTCGCGCATTTACGAAGAAGCGCGCAAGCGCGGCCTGCATGCCGAAGCGCTGCCGATTGGCCGCAAAAGTCTGCGTGGCCTGTGCGCGATGCGCCGCTGGCTGAAAAACAACCCGGTCGATGTCGTCAACACACACAGCTCCACCGATTCCTGGCTGACCGCACTGGCGTGCACGTTATTGCCTAACCCTCCAGCCATCGTGCGCACCCGCCACATCTCGGCACCCGTGAACAACAGTCTGGGCACACGCTGGCTCTACACTCGCGCCACGCGTCACATCGTCACCACCGGCGAGAAGTTGCGCGAACAACTGATCAATGACAATGGCTATCCGGCCACACAGATTACTTCGGTGCCGACCGGAATCGACACACAACGTTTTTCCCCAGGCGACAAAATCGCAGCGCGCGCACAACTCGGCCTCGATCCCAGCCACCACTACATTGGCATCGTCGCCACCCTGCGCAGCTGGAAAGGTCACTTGCATTTGCTCGAAGCCTTCGCGCAACTGCATGCCCCCGATTGGCGTCTGCTGATCGTCGGCGACGGCCCGATGCGCGACGTCATCAAACAACGCATCGTCGATCTCGGTCTGAACGAACGTGTGCAGATGGCAGGCCAACAGGAAAATGTCGAAACCTGGCTGCAGGCCCTCGATATTTTCTGCCTGCCCTCATATGCCAACGAAGGTGTGCCGCAAGCACTGCTGCAAGCCATGCTAACTGCATTGCCCATCGTCACCACACCAGTCGGCAGCATTACGGAAGCGGTGACCGATGCGCACAGCGCGCTGATCGTGCCTCCGCGACAACCTGGGCAATTGGCCTCCGCATTGCGCACATTGATTGATGATCCCGCGTTGGCAACACGGCTGGGAGTCGCCGCGCAGGATGTTGCCGCCAATAACTTTGGCTTGATTACGATGCTGAGCAAAATGGAATCGATCTTCGCACGTGCGTCACAAGAGCACCCCGCATCAACAATGCAGGGCAGATGAGTGGTTGCATTCATCCATGCGCCCCCTATAACTATTGACTCTTTTATCATCAATAGCCTATGGCCCTAGCCTTGAACCCCGCGCGCGTTCTCGTCATCCATGTCACGCGTATCGGCGATACGCTGATGACCTCACCGGCCTTGTACGCCATTGCGCAAGCATTCCCGCAAGCACACCTGACATTCCTCGGCCATCCTAAACGAGCCGAACTCATCGAGAACCTGCCATTTATTTCCAAGGTGGGGAAAATCAGTAAGCATTCTGCGCCATGGCGTGACCGTCTATCAGGCCGCCGGTGGGATGTGGCCTTCGTCTATGGCTACGATATCGCTCTTGTCCGCTATGCCTTGCGCACTTGCGATCGCGTTCTCGCTTTTCGTCAGGCCGACCCCGTCATTAATGCGCAATTGCACGCTATTGGCGAGCGCCCCAGTGACAATTCCATGCACATGGTGGACCAATTTTTGTTGTTGCCAAAATTGTTAGGTATTAAGGAAAGTGGCCGCACTGAACGTTATACAGTCGCCCCTGCCGAGCAGAAGCAAGCGACCCAGCAGCTTGCCTTGGATACTCCCCATTCGGCAAGACCGCTGATCGGTCTGGTCATCGAAAGCTTCCCCACCAAACCTTATCGTGATTGGCATGTGAGCCACTTCATTGAACTCGCAAGAAAAACCCTTGCTCACTACCCAAATGCACATTTCCTGCTGCTTGGTGGAAAAATCACGGCCGAGAAAATCGCTTCACTTCAAAACGCCCTCGGGCGACACATGACCGTTTATGCTGGTCGGCTCAGTCTGCGCGAAACCGCAGCCATAATGCAGCGCTTGAACCTGTATATTGGGGTCGATACTGGGCCTACACACATTGCCGGCGCGCTTGGGATTCCAATGGTGGCGCTGTACCACTGTATGCATCCTGCGAGCAGCTTTAGGCCCTTAGAAAACGACCATTGCATCGCTCTTGACCATCCAAATCTCGGTAGTGTGAAATGCAATGAACAGTCCAGCATGTCTGAAATCACCACCACCCAAGTATGGCAGGCCATGCAATCAATTTTGGAAGGACAGGGTTTGGATTGCACAGCACAGTCAGGACGTTATTGAGGGGACATCTCAAGGCTTGGCCTTGATTGTTCATGGTGCTGCACGCGCGTTTTCTGGTTTGACTGTTATAGCTAGCCACAATCGAGGATACGATTTACCAACACATCAAATGAGCCATGGAAAAAGCAATGGAAAAAATTGAATTCGTCAGATTCAACGCCCGGCAAGATAGAACATTTTTCGTTGCGAAGCGCTTCAGCCAATATTTAAATGAGCGTGTTCTTGATGTGGGTTGTTTCGAAGCGCCATTACGCGGACTGTTAAAGCCGGGCACATATATCGGTGTAGACATGGCTGGCGCACCGGATGTGCACCTTAATCTTGACAGTGCCGAGAGGCTGCCTTTTGGAGATGGTGAATTTCCTACCGTAATTTGTATTGAAGTACTTGAACACCTGGAGAATTTGCACCGCATGTTTGGAGAACTGGTGCGCGTTAGCCAAAAACACTTGATTGTGTCGTTACCCAACTGCTGGCGCGATGCCAGACGGCCTATCGAACGTGGCAAAGGAGATTTCGCACATTACGGCCTTCCGGTGGAAAAACCGCTTGACCGCCATCGCTGGTTTTTTGGCTATGGCCAGGCAAGAACGTTCCTAAATGCAATGGCTGACAAATATCACCTCAAAGTGACCGAAATATTCGCCACAGAGCAACCTCGAAATAGGCTGGTGCGCTTTCTACGTCGTTTGCGGTACTCCAGGGACGCCTATGCCAATCGCTACGTACAGACTATCTGGGTGGTTTTTTCTAGAGAGGGATAAAGGTCATATGGTCGCAAGGTACGGTTTGAACTTTTATGTGCCATTTATCACACCCACCTCGCCAACATGAAATGCAACGAACAATCCAGCATGTCTGAAATCACCACCGCCCGCGTATGGCAACTCAAGCAAAAGTTGAAGCAGCATGGTGTGCCGCTGGTCGCGTGGAATCGCGATGCGCCACACTACCTCAACCGCCGCCCCTGGCGGCTTGATCTGTTGAACAAGGCGCGACTGCTGGATATCTATGCAACGCATACGCTGATCGACACCCGCACCTTTTCCGACTGCGTGCTCTATCTGCCGAACGCTGCCGACACCGCACGCTACCATCTAGGGAGCAACCCCGAGGCCACGCTGGCCCGGCTACGCGACCCCGCCGCATGACAAATCGCTGGCTGGGCCGATACACGGCGCGGGTCATCGCAGCATCAGAAGCAGTCGCTTAAGACGTCATGCGCCATGACCATATCGATCCCAAGCGGCCGACTGTCATTCCAAATGGTATTGATACCACCGCCACATCTTCCGCGTTGTCGCCTGGTCAGGCACGCCAAAATCTGGGATTACCCCCTGATGCGATTGTGTTGGGTTGTGTTGGCAGGCTGGAACCGCAAAAGGGCCATCGTTTGCTGCTGACCGTGCTTGCCACCCTGCGCAAAAGCCGAGGCGATTGTCCGCACCTCGTCATTGTTGGGGACAGTTCCCAACGCGAACTGATTCACGCCGCCATCCTTGAGGATGGCCGGTACGGCACACTTGTTCCCTCCAATAATGTCGACGCACTTCAATCTGCGATTGAGGCTCTCATTGACCAGCCAGAGCGGCGTCTGTCTCTTGGCGCCCTGGGATCTACACGAGTGCGAGATCATTTCAGTGCAGGTGCCATGGTAAAACGTTTGGAAGCCGTCTACAGCGATGATTTAGCGCAAGGAGAAGAGTCCCCGAAAAAATGAACAGTCCGGCAAGTGGAAACCCTGCCGCCTTTAAGCCACGTAAGGAGCAAGAAATGGAGTGGAATCCCCACCTATCGGACTGTTCAGTTTTGCGGGAACGATTCTGACTAGGCGGAGTGCGAGCGTTTGACTTTATGAAATTCAGCCACTCGATCACCTCGTCCATCGCCTCTCGGTGAGTGGTCAGCCGATGGACAATGTCAATCCAAAATTGGAAGATGGTGCGGAATCGCTTTGTTATAGAATTTGGTGACCGTATCCACGCGCACTGATGATTCCGGGACCACTTACACAAATTTATTTACAGGTTCTTGGACAACCGAAAAATAAAGGAAGCCTCATCATGAAACAGCCTACTTGGCTACTCACTTTCTCAACGCTCTGGCTAGCCTTAGTCAGTTTTCTTTACCCTATCCCACACACAGTTGCTTTGCGCGACCTTGTTCTGTTAGTTGGCTGCGTCGTGCTTATATGGAAACTTAAACCGAAATTTCACCTACCCGATGCACGACTGGCTCGTACGGCTCTTGTCATTCTTGCTCTGTTGAGCCTGTGGACGCTGGTGCAAACCTCACTGTTTGGCCTGATGCCTCAGCAATCTTTCTCCTTGTGGCACAACTGGCTAAATTCCATCATCGCCATGTTCCTTGGTATCTTGGTCGGTCAAACCAGCCAACACGACGTGAGTCACGATGCTGCCACAGCACGATTAGTCACAGCAGTCGCTGCTGCTGCGATATTTCATCTTGTCTGGCTGCTAGGCTATCAACTCTGGCTTACTGTTCTGGATCAATCTTTCTGGGCAAGAACACCCTTCGCCGAAAAAGATTGGCACGGTGTGATATTGAATTTTCTCTTTGCCTTGCTGCTGGCCGAGGCGTTTTTTCGCAGTATCTGGAAAAACAAATTTCTGCTCGTCAACACACCACAGCTTGCCATCCTGATAGTCGCGACCGGCCTAGCTTCCATCACAATAATGGCGCGCATCGCCGTTATAGTCATGGTTGTATTGATCGCCGCAGCTTGTCTTGCCTACGTTGCCCGCGTGCGTCTATCGCGCAGCATCTTGTTCGGTCTGGCGCTCATTGCCGTCGTCACTCTGAGCATGGTGAGTTGGTCGGTTATAAAGGACAAGCGCTGGTCGAATTTCTTGGCTTCGGCAAAAATCGGTATGCAGATCGATACTTATCGCTATTGGCAGGAACCTGGCCGAACACCGCTCCCCCAAACTGAATCTGGCACTCCTGTCGAGGAATCGGCCTACCTGCGCATCGCTTGGGCAACAGTGGCCTTGCGGGAAATCGAACGACATCCCCTCGGGGTGGGCTTTGGGTACAAGGCGTTCGGTGTCGCAGTGAACGACCACTATGGCTTGAACACCCTCCTTGAAAGCAGTCACAGTGGCTTGCTGGACTTCACCTTGGCGAACGGTCTGCCGGGGATCGCTTTGTGGCTGGCCCTTTCAGTAACACTCATGCTACTGGGATGGCGTGCCTTTGCGGCCGGAAGTCCCACCGGCTTGATGTTGTTCCTGTTCGTGCTCGGTTATCTGGTGCGTTGCGCACTTGATGGCCAGCTGTCCGGTTGGCGGCTGGAGTGGTATGCGCTCGTTACCGGCCTTCTCACTGGCATCACGCTACGCCAGCAAAAAAAGTGAGGCCGGTTCAGATCAATCCGCAAACGCACTTTGGCGGCGGCGAAGTCTATACGGCGTTTTTGTGCCGCACCTTGTCGGCACTGGGCGTCGAGACCACGCTGTTCGTGCACCCGCGCGCGCACTTCTGGTCTGCCATTGCCCTGCCTGCGGATACCCGCATCGAAATTACAGATCGTTTTCTGCCGTGGCCCATGCCTTGCCCGCAGGCCCAGGCTGGCTGCTCGGTCATGCCCCCTGCCTGCCGAACTGCTGGCCGCCGCCAACGCCCACATGCCGGTGCAGGGCCGCAACCCGCGTGCGTTCGATGGCCACGATCAAACCTTCGCAGTGTCCGGTTGGGTGCTCGATGGTTTACGTGCAGCGCAAATTCCCGCCTGGCCGAGAATCCCGCCTTGCGTCATCAATTGGCCGAACTGGCACGCCAACGCGTGGTGCAGGATTACAGTGTAGAACCGATGATAAAAAAATTGGAGGGCATCTATGTAGAGGTGCATGAACTGCAATGCAGAGCCGCAATTTAATCCTGATCAATCAGGATGATTTTTACAAACCGCTGGCACATGCGCTGGCAGAATAAACACAACCGATTTTTCATCAATGAAAATTCTTGTCAGCTATTTTTTTGGAAAAGACCAGATTCCACTTGGGGATTCCTGTCTGCGAGCGCTGCACGATCTTGGCCATGACGCTAGGGGATTCCACGCAGCCACGCAACATCCCTGGCACCCATTTTGCCGACAATCCAGTCGAATCCTGCGTGGATTGGGTTTCTCCAATCTGGATTTATCGAGTCGATTTGGAATTTCCGACACACAGTACCGCAGCAAAAGACTGCTGGATGAAATCGAATTGTTTCGTCCTGACATGCTACTCGTCATACGCGGGTACTCCTACCCCAGGAAATTTCTTCAAGAACTCCAAGAGCGATACAAAATTCGCCTTGTAGGCTGGTGTGTCAAGGGCCCCAACGACTCGGGCGACATACTTGATGATGCCGCCGCCTACGATATATATTTTTGTTCACATACCAACATCCCCGCAACTGCCAGAAAGGGGGAAATTCAGTATTTACCGGTTGTCGGTGTTGACAAGCTGCTCTATCACCCACAACCAGGTGAGGAAAGGTCAATCCCCTTGACATTTGTCGGTGGTCATAATCTCCGTCGCGGCGATTTGATCGGCTCAATTGCAAAACAGATTGGCCACAGCTCCGTGACCATTTACGGCCCCTACTGGAAACGGCTCAGTCGACGTTTCAATCCGCGCTACTGGTCGTCGGTGAAAGGGCCATGGATAGGCGGGGCGGAACTCAATACCCTGTATAACCGCAGCAAGATCGTTTTGAACATATCGAGCTGGGATTCCACCAAGCTAGGAGCTTTGAATATGAGGGTGTTCGATGTGCCAACGGCAGGAGCTTTTCTTTTGACTGAATTCAGTCCCGATCTTGAAAATTACTTCCAGCCGGGAAAAGAGATTGAAGTCTGGCATAGTCGCACAGAACTTCTTGAGAAAATCGATTTCTATCTTCGCAATGATATTGCGCGGGAACGCATTGCCCAAGCTGGGTACGAGAAGGCCCTCAAACTGCCGACGTTCTCGGACAAATTTCAAGGCCTGTTCGGCTTATGAGCTTGTACTCTTTGTGCAACGCATCGAATCAAACTCGACGCAACGTCAGCTGACCGGAAAATGATCGCTATGTTTAAAACAGCATGATGTGCCACTGGTCACGTAAAATCTCGATGCGCCACACTTCACCTTCATTGAAACCAACTGGTTGCTGCCGAACGCTAACATGAACAAACCCTCCCACTTACTTCGTTTCACAATAGTCTGGCTAGCACTCGTCACCTTTATCTACCCGATCCCACACACAATCGCGTTGCGAAATCTGCTGTTACTGATCGGAATGGCCGCGCTGCTATATGCCCTGCGTCCCACTCTGCGCCTCCCGTCAGCCAGCCTGGCGCGCACTGCGTTGGTCATACTCGGCCTATTGAGCGCGTGGCTCGTGCTGCAAACTTCCATGCTAAGTCTGGATCCTCAGGAATCCTTTTCGGCTTTGCGCGGCGACTGGTTAATTGTCTGTATCGTCTGTTCATTGGGTCTGTTGACCGGTGCACTCGTAGAGCATGGCACGCAGCCAGAACTGAACGCCGCACACTTGATCAGTGCTGTTGCCATTGCGGGTCTGGCCCATATGGTGTGGTTACTTGGCTACCAGATGTGGCTTGCAACGAGTAGCCAGTCATTCTGGGGGCAAACCCCATTTGCAGCAAAGGATTACCAAGGAGTCATCGCCAATTTTCTGCTTGCGCTACTACTGGCCGAAGCTGTGTATCGAAGTGTTTGGAATCGCCGTTGCTTACCCTGGCCCAACCTACTTTTGTGGCTGGCATTGGTCGTTACGTGCCTAGGTTCAATCAGCATACTGGCACGCATAGCCGTGATCGTCGACGTAGTGCTGGTAATTGCAACCTGCCTTGCCTACATGACCAGCATTCGGCTCTCGCGCAAAAAATGGGCGCATTTGGCGCTCGTGGCTACCGTAACACTCGCCCTGACGGCATGGTCTGTGGGACTAGATAAGCGCTGGACAAGCTTTCTGTCGTCAGCCAAAGTCGCCACACAAATCGACACGCAACGTTATTGGCTCGACCTCACACAACCACCACCGCGCGACGCTAACGGCGACGTCATCGAAGAGTCCGCATACCTGCGCACTGCCTGGGCTACTGTCGCACTGCGTGAAATTCAACGACATCCACTCGGTGTCGGTTATGGGCACAAAGCGTTCGGCATTGCGGTCAAAGCACATTACGGAGTACAGAACGGTCTCGAAACCAGTCACAGTGGTCTACTCGATTTCACTCTGGCCAATGGTTTTCCAGGATTGGCCTTGTGGCTCGCCCTATCAGGCGTGTTGATGGTTTTGGGTTGGCGTACCTTCCGTACGGGTAATCCGGTGGGATTGATGCTGTTTTTGTTCGTGCTCGGCTACCTGGTGCGTTGTGCACTGGATAGCAATCTGTCCGGTTGGCGGCTGGAATCGTATGCGCTGGTCACCGGCCTCCTCACCGCCTTGACACTCCGCGCACAAAAAGCATGAAGCTGGTGCAGATCAATCTGCAAACGCACTTTGGCGGCGGCGAAGTCTATACGGCGTTTTTGTGCCGCGCCTTGTCGGCGCTGGGCGTCGAGACCACGCTGCTGGTGCACCCGCGTGCGCGCTTCTGGCCCCACCTTGATCTGCCTGCCGATACTCACATCGAGATTGCCCGTGATTTTTCAGCGGCCGCCGAGGCCCTGCCTGCAGGGCCGGGCTGGTTGCTTGGTCACGGCCCGCTTTCTACCGAACTCCTGACAGCCGCACGCGCAAAAAACTGGCTGGCCACGGCCATCGCGCACATGCCAGTGCAGGGCCGCAACCCACGTGCGTTTGATGGTCATGATCAAGTCTTCGCCGTATCCGGTTGGGTGCTCGACGGGCTGCGTGCGGCGCAGATTCCCGCCTGGCCCGCACCGCTCTATGGCGTCGCGGAAATCGAGCGCCGCGCCGCTGCGGCGATCATCCAGCGCACCAGTTGCTACGACTGGGATCGGCGCAAATTCCGCGACCGTCTGCTCGGCTGGCTGGAACCCATGGCCGAGGCCGTGCGCCCTGAAATTGAATGGACGCGCAGACCGGGACTCACCCTCGGCATCGTCTCGCGCCTGACGCCGATCAAGCAATTTCCTCTGCTCTTATCGTTGCTCGCCCCGATCCTGGCGCAGCATCCGAAATTCAATCTGGAAATTTTCGGCAGCGGTGGCTACGCCTCTGTGCGCGATTTGCGCCGTGCGCTGCAACCGCTCGGCGACCGCGTGCGCTTCTGGGGCCATCAGCGCGATGTCGCTGCGGTCTATCGGAACATCGATTACCTGCTGACCGGCCTGCCCGAGAAAGAAGCGCTTGGTTTGAATATCATTGAAGCACAGGCCTGTGGCACACCCGTACTCGCCGTTGCCGCACCGCCCTTCACTGAAACGGTGTTGGAAGGTGCGACCGGATTTTTCTATCGCGACCCGCGCGAAGACCAAGGCGCCGATTTCGCACAGTTGCTGCAGCGTTTGCAAAAACTTGACGCGCCGCTATCGCCGCAAAGCGCCCGCGTGCATCTGGAAAAATTTTCTTTCGATGCCTTCGTTGAACGCCTGCGCCCCGTGGTGGCCTGGGCACAAGCGCAAACGAAAATACAAAGCTCATGAAGATCCTTGTCATCCGCCGCGACAATATCGGCGACCTCGTGTGCACCACACCGCTGCTCGCCGCCCTGCGCCAGCGTTTCTCGGATGCCTGGATCGGCGTACTCGCCAACAGTTACAACGCCCCCGTGCTGACCGGCAACCCCGACATCGACGAAGTCTTTGTCTATTACAAACTCAAACACCGCCCGCCCGGCACCAGCACGCTGGCCATGCTGCTGCAACGCCTGCGCATGTTGTGGCGGCTGCGACGCATGAGCATCGACGACGTGATTCTCGCCGCCCCCAGCTATCAACCCAGCGCGCAACGCTTCGCCCACTGGATCAAGCCCCAGCGGATTCTGGGCGGCTACGACAGCGATGCCGTGCATGAAGTGGAAAAAGTGTGCGCCGTGCTCAGCACCTACGGCATCACAGACACACCGCCGCCCTGCAAAATCGTTGCCCCGGCCACGCCAGCTTCAGCCGCACCACACCACCCCTTGATCGGCATCCACATCAGCGCCCGCAAACCCTCGCAACGCTGGCCCACCGATTCATTCGTTGCGCTGATCAAGGCATTGCATCAACGCCACGATGCCGCCTTCCTGTTGTTCTGGTCACCCGGCTCCAGCAGCAACCCCTTGCATCCGGGCGACGACGAAAAAGCCCAAGCGATTTTGTCACGATGCGCCGACCTGCCACTGCGGGCCTATCCCACCGCAACACTGGAACAATTGATCGCCGGTCTGGCCTCAACCGATCAGGTGATTTGCAGCGATGGTGGCGCCATGCACATCGCCGCCGGCCTCGACAAACCCATCGTCTGCCTCTTCGGCGACTCCGGCCTCGCCCGCTGGCGCCCCTGGGGCGTCCCCCACCGCGCCCTGCAAACTGATAGCCGCAATGTGCGTGATATTGATGTCACACAGGTGCTCGACGCTTACACTGCGTTGTGCGAAACGCTTGAGCAAAAAGGCTGACTCCGGTACCTTTGACAACTCTCATGACAGACACCTTCTCCGTCGCTGCTCAGGTCTTGGAACAGTGGGGTGCCAAGGTCACCCCCATTCCAACGTCCCACAAGGACGAGTCCGACTGGCTGGCCCAGTTTGGAAACTATCGCTTGCTAGTGGAAGAGAAGACGAAGATTGAAGAGCCGCTAGTGAGTGCCGCGAGGGCTGAGACTCTTGCCAAAGGCGAGGTGCACGGATCAACGCTGCCGCTCGGCCACAACAATCGGCTCTCCGGAATAGTACGCAAAGCTGCGAAGCAGCTCAGTTCCACAGGGCAGGACGTGCCACACGACGGCCGCATCGTATGGTTTACAGGCACCGGGTTTGACGCCGAAGCAAAGCACTACCAGTTCATCGGCACGTTGTACGGCTCAACCCGAATCTTCGAGCTCAGTCGTCCCGGCATGAAGGAGTGCTACTTCTTCCGGAACGGTGACTTCTTCCGCTTTAGAGAGCAGCTCGACGGCGCGGTCGTCGCCTTCCTCCATGGTAGCAACGTCACCGTTAAGCTTTGCCTCAACCCATATTCAAGTAGCTGGCAGAGTTTGCGGGACTCCCCATTTGCAAACAACTTCACGCTCGGTCTTATCGATCCAGTTGCGGAGGAAGCAGCCGGCGAGGCCTACATTGCGGATACGGATCTTCCTCGGTCAGACATTGCTGCGGTCATTCGCTACCTCGAAGCGAAGTACGGTCTTGAGAATGCACATAACATGGACATGAACATGGCGTCGGCCATCGTGGCGGTTCCCCGGTGAGGCCTAACCCTTTCATCGAGGTGACGTCCACAAGCAAGCGTAGCCCGGATGCAGCGTAGCGCAATCCGGGATCGTTACCTGGATTTCATTTCATTCCATTGGGGCTACTCACTAATGAGCAATAGCATCGAGAAGGTTGGTTTCATGCTGGGCCTATTGGCGCTGGTGGCTGCCGATGTCTGGGCAGCTTACTCACGGTGCCCCGTGAGTCCGCCGGTCAACTTATCGATGCTCGCCTTTGGAATTTTCATTCAGCTTACTGCACTCTGCCTTATTGCCTTCGGCTATCGTTTTTCTGCGGAACTATCTCTACGTCAGCGCTGGCGTTTGCTGCTTATGGCTTTTGTTCTTGGCACAGTATCGATTCTCATGGTGCGCTATGCTGTGCTTTACAGCGATGCGATTGGTCAGCCGAATTGGTTCAAATCAATTGGGCTTCGATGCTCCAAGAGTGCGTAGGCTGGGTTGATAAACCCAGTATCAGCATTCAGCTACGTGGGAACATGCCGGGGGTTGCCCGGCGGCAAGTTACTTTTCTTTGCTTCGCCAAAGAAAAGTAACCAAAAGAAAGGCGAACCGCCGACGCTGCCCCTTCGGGGTTCCCGCAAAAATTCAATTCAAAACAGGAAACGAAAAAACTCGCCCTCGCTATGCTCGGTGCTCAAACAGTTTTCGTTTCTGATCTGTTTTGAATTGAATTTTTGCGGCAGCATCGAAGCGGGGATTTAACTGCTACCCCATCCCCACCCTGGCCCTCCCCTTGAAGGGGAGGGTAAAGGCAAGATCAATCTCACTTCAACGCCATCGACAACAGCAGATCATTAAGCCGTTTGACGAAGCTGGCGGGGTCGTCGAGTTGGCCGCCTTCGGCGAGCAGGGCTTGGTCGAACAGCACGTTGACCCAATCGGCGAATTTCGCGTCTTCGGATTTCAGGCGCTGGATCAGTGGATGTTTCGGATTGATCTCGAAGATGGGTTTGAAGTCGGGGGCTTCCTGCCCGGCCATTTTCATCAGCCGTGCCAGATGCGCGCTCATGTCGCCGTCGGCAGCCACTAAGCAAGCGGGTGAGTCGGTCAGGCGCACTGTCACGCGCACTTCCTTGACCTTGTCGCCGAGCGCGTCTTTGACGCGCGCGAGGATGTCCTTGTATTCGTCGCTGGCGGCTTGCTGTTCTTTCTTCTCGGCTTCGTCGGCGAGCGCGCCCAGATCGAGGCCGCCCTTGGTGACCGACATCAACGGCTTGCCGTCGAACTCGGTGAGGAATGACAGCGCCCATTCATCGACGCGGTCGATCAGCAGCAGCACCTCGATGCCCTTCTTGCGGAACACTTCCAGGTGCGGGCTGTTCTTCGCCGCCAGCCAGGTATCGCCGGTGACGCAATAGATTTTTTCCTGACCGATTTTCATGCGGCCGACGTAATCGGCCAGACTGGTTTCCTGCACGGCGGTTTCGTGATGCGTGGAAGAAAAACGCAGCAGCTTGGCGATGCGCTCCTTGTTGGCCGGATCGTCGCCCAGACCTTCCTTGAACACCTGACCGAATTCGTTCCAGAAGGTGACGTATTTGTCCTTGCTGTTCTCAGCCAAATCTTCCAACAGCGTCAGAACACGCTTGGTACACCCTTCGCGGATCGATTTCACGTCGCGGCTTTCCTGCAGAATCTCGCGCGACACATTGAGTGGCAGATCGCTGGAATCAACCACGCCGCGCACAAAGCGCAAATACACCGGCAGCAATTGTTCGGCATCGTCCATGATGAACACACGCTTCACATACAGCTTGATGCCGTGGCGCTGGTTGCGATCCCACAGGTCGAACGGCGCACGCGCCGGCACGTACAGCAACTGCGTATATTCCTGCCGCCCCTCGACCTTGTTGTGTGTCCACGCCAGCGGTTTTTCAAAATCGTGGGCAACGTGTTTGTAGAATTCCTGGTATTGCTCTTCCGTGATGTCGCTCTTCCCGCGCGTCCACAACGCACGCGCCTGATTCACCGTTTCCAGCTCGTCCAGCGTCTTCATTGCGCTGGCTTTCTCGTCCCATTCCTCCTTCGCCATTAGAATCGGCAGGGAAATGTGGTCAGAGTATTTCTTGACGATGGATTTCAGTTTCCAGTTCGACAGCAATTCGTCTTCGCCTTCGCGCAGGTGCAGAATCACATCGGTGCCGCGCGTCGCCTTGGTGATGGTCTCGACGCTGTACTCGCCGCTGCCGTCCGATTCCCACTGCACGCCCTGATCGGCGGGCACACCGGCGCGGCGCGACAGTACCGTGACCTTGTCGGCAACGATGAAGGATGAATAAAAACCGACGCCGAACTGGCCGATCAGCGCCGCATCCTTTTTCTGGTCGCCGGACAGTTGCGCGAAAAATTCTTTCGTGCCCGATTTGGCAATCGTACCGAGATGGGAAATTGCCTCGTCGCGGGACAGGCCGATGCCGTTGTCGCGGATGGTGATCGTGCGCGCAGTGGCATCGTGCAGAATCTGCACGCGTAGTTCAGGGTCTGTCTCGAACAGGGTGTCGTTGTTGATCGCTTCAAAACGCAGCTTGTCGCAGGCATCGGAAGCATTGGAAATCAACTCGCGCAGAAAAATTTCCTTGTTGCTGTACAGGGAATGAATCATCAGTTGCAGCAGTTGCTGCACTTCGGCCTGAAAGCCTAGGGTTTGTTTATTGTCCATAGAGTCGTATCGGGAAGTAGGTGAAACGTGGCGATTCAAATATGGGCGATTGCAAGGACTTCAAGCCTTCAACAGAGAACACTTAGGAAGCCCCGTATTTACCCTCCCCTTCAAGGGGAGGGCAAGGGTGGGGATGGGTGTCCTCAAGCAGCCGCAACCCATCCCCCTCCTAACCTCCCCCTTGAAAGGGGAGGAAGCGATTGCCTCTGTCTTTACAGCGTTCAGTGTGGCGAAAATCAAACCAGCAATTGCCGGTACAAATCGGACAACTGCTGCCCCAACCGCGTCAGATCGTGATGCTCTGCCAGTTTCCGCGCTGCCGCGCCCATGGCATCGGCGCGGCCGGATTGCATCAGCGCCCGCATGGCTTGCGCCAGCGACGCGGGCTGATTTGGCGGCACCACTTCGCCTTGCTGACCATTCGAGATCAGTTCGGCCACACCGGATTTTGTGCTGGTGATCACCGGCAGCCCGCAGGCCATGGCTTCCAGCACAGCATTGGGGAACGGGTCGTACAGGGTCGGCAAAACAAAGGCGTCGGCCATGCCATAGAACGGCAGCACATCCTGCTGCGCACCGGCAAACACCACGCGCCCGGCCACGCCGCACGACTGTGCCAATGTTTGATAACGCGCCTGATGTTTGTCGTGACCCACCACCATCAAGCAGGCTTGCGGCAACTCTGCCAGCGCCTCAATGCACGACGCCAGACCCTTGCGTTCAAAGCCGGAACCGAGAAACAGAAAACAGAAAGCCGTCTCGGGAACACGCCACTGCGCGCGCGTGGCGCTGCGGCCTTGCTTCACCTGCGGATGAAATTTCGCAGTATCGACGCCGTTGTAGATGACGTGCAGCTTGCTCTCCGGCACGCCAAACCATTCGTGAATTTCCTGCTTGACCATGTGCGAGTTGCAAATCACCGCACGCAAGGCCGGGTGCGCAAACATGCGCGTTTCCTGCCATTGCACATAGGCATGGTAGGGATTGCAAGCGAGGCCAAGACGTTGCCAGCGATTCAGTGTCTGACTGCGCTGGGCCAGCCATTCACGGTGCACGCCATCGCCGGCGCGATAGATGTCCAGCCCGGGAATGCGTTCGTGGCTTTGCACCAGATCGTAATCGTGGCGCGCCACATGATGTTTCACCGCGCAGGCAAACGAGGCATCACGCCAGACACGGCCGAGGTGAATGGGGTTGAGAATGACGCGATGGGCACTCCCCGCTTCCTGCGCATGACCCTGCCAGCGGCGCGCGATGATGGTGAGTTCGATACCGGATTGATCGAGCGCATGCAGTGCCCGCGCGACAAAGCGTTCCGCACCGCCAAAGGGGTTGTAGCGTGCGCGCACGATGGCGATTTTTTTTGCGGACAAATTTTTTGCCGACGCATTCATTCGCGCACGATCTTGATGGCGGCGCTACCGGTCAATTCCTCGACGGCGCGCAAGACGCGTGCGAGCGGCAGGTGGGTCAGGCATTCGCTGATCTTGCCGCCGCCGCAACCGTCCTGCCCGCAGGGGCGGCAGGGATGGTCGTCGCTGGTGATCACGCGATTTGCCACTTGCCACGGCCCCCAGGCTTTTTCACCGCTGGGACCGAACAGGGCCACGGTCGGCGTTTGCATGGCGGCGGCGATATGCATCGGCGCGGAATCGACGCCGATGAAGCAGTGCGCCTGACCGATCAGCACCGCCAGTTCCTGCAAGTTCAGACTGCCGGAGAAATCATGCAAGCCGGTCTTGTCATCCAGACCGCGCACGATGGCATTGCGCATCGCCAGTTCGCGCGTGTCGGGGGCGGCGGTGTACACCACTTGTTTACCGGCGCGCAACAAGTGCGCAATCAATTCGCGATTACGTTCCACCGACCAGCATTTGAACAGCCAGCGCGAACCGGGATGCAATACGATGTATTCACCCGCGCGCAGGCCGGCTTGCGCCAGACGCTGCGCGATGTTGTGGCGCGCCGTTTCGATGGGGTGCAGCACCAGTGCGCGGTCTTCCGGCGGCACAATGCCGATACGGCGCAGAGCATCGAGGTTCTGCTCAACGACATGACGCTGCACCAGATTCCGATTCGTGCTTTCGGTGTGATAGCGATGCGTGAACGTCGTGCGCCAGAACCAGTTCGCAATACGTCCTGCCGCAATGTGCGGCGCGACGGCATAGCGTGGATTGAGCAGACGCGCCAGCCACAGGCCGCGCTTGTTTTCCGTCAGGTGAACGATCAGATCGTAGTTGCGGGCGCGCAATTGCTGGAACAGCGCCCACTCATTCCGAGCTTGCTCGGCGAGATTTTTATTCTTCCAATTCTTGTCGATGACATAGACCTGCGCAAGATCGGGATTGCCTTCCAGCAAGGGACTGGTTTCGGCATACACCAGTGCATCGACCTCGGCATCGGGCAAGACCTGACGCAAGGCGCGAAACACGGGCGTCGTCAGCAAGACATCGCCATGGTGGCGCAGCTTGATCACCAGCACACGGCGCACGTAGCCGATCTCGATCGCATCCGGCGGCAGAATTTCGAAATGCGTGCTGTTTGAATTCATGTTGTTTAAATTCGCGCCGCTCATGCGGATTGCCTCCACAGCGGCACGGCCTTGCTTTCTTTTTCAATCTGATCCAGCACCGCATCGTGTGCCGCGATTTCTTCCGCGGCAGCGGGCAGCACGATCAATTGCTGCACGTCGATCTGAATCTGTGCATGCACATTGCCGCCATTGCTGTCTTCCAGATCCATCACCAGACTGTCCTGACCGCGCGTCATCGCCAGATAAACCTCGGCCAGCAATTCCGAGTCAAGTAAGGCGCCGTGCAAAGTGCGGTGCGAATTGGACACTTCATAACGCTCGCACAGAGCATCAAGCGAATTGCGCTTGCCCGGATGCGCGGTCTTGGCCATCACCAGCGAATCGACGATGGGCCCGACATGTTCGGCAAATTTCGGCCAGCCCAGTCGCGCAAACTCGGCATCGAGAAATGCCAGATCGAAGGGCGCGTTGTGGATGATGATTTCGGCGTCACGCACATAGTCGCGGATCGCTTCAGCGACATCGCCGAACTTCGGCTTGTCGCTGAGAAATTCGGTCGACAAGCCATGCACGCGCAGCGCGCCTTCTTCGCTATCGCGTTCCGGGTTGATGTAGAAATGCAGATTGCGTCCGCTCAGGCGGCGGTTCACCAGCTCGACGCAGCCGATCTCGATGATGCGGTTGCCAAGCTTCGGATCAAGGCCAGTGGTTTCGGTATCGAGGACGATTTGTCGCATTGTTTTACTTTAAGAAATTCAAAAGAAATTTACCACGGAGCGCACGGAGACAAACAAAATCTCAACGCAAAGGCGCGAAGGACGCTAAGGGGCGCAAAGAAGTTTTTCCTTGCCTTTCTTTGCGGCCTTTGCGTCAGGCTTTGGGTGTTGCCTTCTCCGCGTCCCCCATGTTCTCGGTGTTCTCAGTGGGAACAAGTTTTCTTTTCCCCGCCAGCACCGTATAAGCCGTCGGCACCACGAACAGCGTCAACAGCGTACCGAAAGCCAGACCGCCGACGATCACCCAGCCGATTTGCTGGCGCGATTCGGCACCGGCGCCGTGGGCCAGTGCCAGCGGTACGGCGCCCAGCACCATGGCGCCGGTGGTCATCAAGATTGGGCGCAGGCGCAGCTGTGCGGACTCGATCACGGCATCGCGGATGCTGCGGCCATGATCCTGCAACTGGTTGGCGAACTCAACGATCAGGATACCGTGCTTGGTGATCAGGCCAACCAAGGTAATCAAACCGATCTGACTGTAGATGTTGAGCGTGCCACCACTCAACCACAGCGCCAGCATGGCGCCGGTGAGCGACAGTGGCACCGACAGCATGATGATGAAGGGATCGACAAAGCTCTCGAACTGCGCGCTGAGCACCAGATAGATGAAAGCCAGCGCCAGCACGAAGGTGAGGTAAATGCCGCCGCTGGAATCGCGGAATTCACGCGATTGCCCGTTCAAATCGGTTTGCGCGGTGGGTGGCAAGACTTTCGCGGCCACACGGTTGAGTGCTTTCAAGGCATCACCGATCGTCGTCCCTGGCGCCAGGTTGCCGGTGATGGTGACGGCGCGCAAGCGGTTGAAATGGTTCAGTGATTGCGGCGACACGCCTTCTTGCACGGTCAGCAGATTGGCCAGTTGCACCATCTGCCCGCTGCGGTCGCGCACATAGATATCGCTGATGTCATGCGGGTTGTTGCGCTCGCGTGCAGCCATCTGCACGATCACATCGTATTGCTCGCCTTCCTGTTTGAAACGCGTGACCTGGCGCCCGCCCAGCATGGTCTCCAGCGTGCGGCCCACCGTCTCGACGGGTATGCCGATATCCGCCAATTTCTCGCGCCGCATATCGACGCGCAATTCCGGCGTATCCAGGCGCAGATCGGATTGCAGATTGAGAATGCCGGGCTGCTTGCTCGCCTCGTCGATAAACCGTTCGGTCATGCGTTGCAATTCTTCAAACGGCACCTGCGACAGGATGACGTATTCGATCGGTTGCGAACGGGCCGACTGCCCCAGTGAGGGAATATCCACTGGAAAAGCGCGCACACCGGGCACCGACATGAATGCGGGAAAGAGCGAACGGGTAATCTCCTGTTGCGCACGCTTGCGTTCATCCCAGGGCTTCAGACGCGCAATCGCGATGCCATCAACTACCGTCGGAAAACCGGCAATCGCTATCGTCGCCCCCGTCTCAGGCACCTTGGCAAGAATTTCTTCCAGCGGTTTCAGATTGTCGGCGGTGTAATTGACCGTCGAGCCCTGCGCAGCACGCACAAAGCCAAACACCACACCGCGATCTTCAGTCGGCGCCAGTTCCGATTTCAAGGTCAGGAACAGCAGCGCACCCAGCCCGCCGACCACGAGCATGGCCACACCGGCAATCCAGCGTGCATTGAGCAGCCGCAGCAGCAATGCGTGGTAGCCACGGCTCAGAGCAACAAAGAAATTTTCGATGCGGTTATACAGTGGCCCATGCTTTTTTTCATGACGCAACATCTGCGAACACATCATCGGCGATAGCGTCAGTGCAACAAAGCCCGATACCAGCACAGCGCCGGCCAGCGCCAGCGCAAACTCGATGAACAGGCGGCCGGTGCGGCCGGTCGCAAAGGCCAATGGTGCAAACACGGCCGCCAGGGTCAGCGTCATGGCGATCACCGCGAAGCCGATCTCCTTGGCGCCCACCAGAGCCGCCTGCAACCGCGACATGCCGTGCTCCAAGTTGCGATAGATATTTTCCAGCACGACAATGGCGTCGTCCACCACCAGCCCGATGGCGAGCACCATCGCCAGCAACGTCAGCGTGTTGATCGAAAACCCGAAGGCATACATCAAGGCAAAGGCGCCGATCAGCGATACGGGAATCGTCACCAACGGAATCAGTGTGGCGCGCCAGTTACGCAGAAAGATGAAGATCACCAGTACCACCAGCACGATCGCTTCGCCGATGGTTTCAAACACCGAGGCAATCGAACGCTCGATAAAAACCGAGCGGTCGTAGGACAGAATCAACTTCATGCCCTGCGGCAGATTGGGGTTGATGAGTTCGATTTCCTTGCGCACCGCGGCCGACAGATCGAGCGGGTTGGCGGTGGCTTGCTTGATCACACCGACATTGATCGCCGTCTTGCCGTTGTAGCGTGAAATAACCCGATCATCCACCGCGCCGACGGCAATCGTGGCGACATCGCGCAACATCACCGGATAGCCACTCACCGTCGCCACGACGACATTGGCAAATTGTTCGGGGGTGCGCAGATCGGTCTGCGCCGAAACGGTGAATTCGCGCGCTTTCGATTCGATGCGACCGGCGGGAATCTCGACGTTCTGATGCTGCAAGGCATCTTCCACATCCTGCGTCGTCAGATGATAGGCGGCCAGTTTGTCGCGATCGAGCCAGACACGCATCGACTTGATGCGCTCGCCAAAGATGCGCACATCGGCGGCGCCCGGCAACACCGACAGGCGCGGCTTGATGTAGCGCGCCACATAGTCCGAAACTTCCAGCGCATCGCGCCCACCAGCCTGCACCGCGATATACAGCACCGGCTGCGAATCGGCCTCGACCTTGGACACCACCGGCGCATCGGCCGCTGCGGGGAAACGTCCCAGCACGCGCGCCACCTTGTCGCGCACATCGGCCGCGGCCGCATCAGGGCTGCGCGTGAGCACAAAGCGCACATCGATCTGGCTTTGTTCGGCACGGCTTTGTGAGGTCATCACCTGCACGCCTTCGATGCCCGACAGCGAATCCTCGATCGGCTTGGTGATCTGCGATTCGACCACTTCGGCCGACGCACCCTTGTACTTGGTGGACACACTGACCACCGGCTCGTCGATGGCCGGATATTCGCGCACCGTCAATCGCTGGTAGGAAATCGCGCCAATCAGCAACACCCCGAGCGATAGCACGGTGGCCAATACGGGACGGCGAATACAAATGTCGGAGAGAATCATTTATGTATGAAGGCGAACCTTGTCAACACCGGGAAAGACAACAGCAGGTGTAGGGTGGGCAATTTATTGCCCACGCAGTCGCTCGAGATTAGAATCAACGGGTGGGCAATGCTCTGCATAGCCATTCGACTAAGCGCTCAAAAAACGAGTGCCAAGTCGCTGGTTAAATTGCCCACCCTACTCAATACTCACTTCTTCTTGATCGGTGCAGAAAGAGAACCCGCCGGCACCGCAGGCTGTTTTTCCTTCTTCGGTTTTTTTGCTTCCTTGTTGCTGCGTTGTTGACCTTTTGCCATGATGCATCTCCTTAAAAAGAAAGTTCACCTACGAAGATAATTGCGCTGGGTCAAGATAGCACCATTCGCCTTCACCCAACCCCAGCGCCGCCAATGTCAACGGCCCAATCGCCACTCGCTGCAGCGCCGTGCAATGATTGCCCGCCGCCGCCAGCATGCGCTTGACCTGATGATACTTGCCCTGCTCCAGTACAATTTCCAATTGATGCGCAGCCAATGCAACGCAGCGCACAGCCGACAAGGGCGCTGGTTCATCGTGCAATTGCACTCCGTCGAGCAGTTGTGCGATCAAGGCGGGCGTGACCGGATCGTGCGTGGTCGCCACATACACTTTCGGCACATGCCGCTTCGGCGACGACTGCGCGTGAATAAACGCGCCATCGTCCGACAGCAGCAACAGCCCGGTGGTATCGTGATCGAGCCGACCGACCGGCTGCACACCGCGCCAACTGAACGCATCCGGCAACAGACTCAAGACACCGGGGCGATGACTGGGTTTGCGCGAGCATTCGTAATCCACCGGTTTGTGCAGGGCGATATACGCCTGTGCCCGGTACAGCCAGTCCTCGCCGAACAGCGTAAACGTCAAGCCCTCGGTCTCGAATGTCCGGCGCGCATCAGTCACACATTCACCGGCGATCGTGATCTCGCCCGCCGCAATCAACTCGCGACAGTACTTGCGTGTACCCACGCCCTGCGATTGCAGCAGACGATCCAGCGATAACCTCATTGCGCACACTATTGCTTCACTGTCACTGCCATGCCATCGCGCAACTTCACCTGACCGGCCGTGATCACCATATCGTCCTTGGTCAAACCCTGCACCACTTCCACCCGCTCACCAATGCGCTGGCCGATTTCAACCCGGCTCAGCACGGCCTTGCCATTGATCACGCGGAACACCATGTGGTCGTCCCCTTGCGGAATCAGCGCCTGCTCGGATACCAGCAAAGCCTCCTTCTGGTCGGCAAAGAGCAGGCGCACACGCGCAAACAGGCCGGGGCGCAACTGATGTTGGGCATTCTGCACCTGCGCCCGCAACACGATCGAACGGCCATTGGCGTCGATCAAGGGATTGATTGCGATCACCTGACCCGTGAAGGTCTGGCCCGGCATCGCATCCAGTACCAGCTGCAGCGACTGGCCCACCTTGCTCTGCTGCACATAAATTTCCGGAATGCGGAAATCGACCTTGAGCACATCCATCGCTTCCAGGTTGACCAGATCCTGACCTTCCTTGACATAGTCGCCCGTCGACACCACGCGCAAACCGGCCACGCCGTTGAAAGGGGCGCGTATTTCAGTCTTGGCATAGCGCGCCTGTGCGAGCGACAGCGCGGCCTGCGCCAGGCGCAGATTGTTGTCCGATTCGTCGCGCGCTTGCTGGCTGATAAATCCCTTGGCTTGCAAATCGCGGGCGCGATCCAGTTTGCTCTGCGCCAGCGTGACATTGGCCTGCGCCTGCTGCACTTCGGCGCCCTGGACTGCGCCATCGAGTTGAATCAACACCTGACCACGCGCCACCGGCTGCCCTTCGCGAAATAAAACGCGGCTCACGCGCCCGGCGATTTCCGGCCGCAGCATCACCGTCTCGTCGGAACGCAGACTGCCCACGGCCGTAATTCCCACGGGAATGGTATCGACCATCACCTTGGCGGCTTCCACCAAAGTCGGGGGCGGCCCACTTTGCGCGGGCGGCGTTGCAGGCAAGGGCTTGGAGTGGCCACGCTGAAACAACCAGAGCGCGACGGCCAATGCGGCCACCAACGCGGCCAGTACAAGATAAAAAGTGATCTTGTTGTTTTTCATATTTATTTAGTCATCAATATCTGCTCTACACCACGATTGGCCAGTGCGTCGGCGCGCTCGTTTTCCGGGTGCCCGGCATGGCCCTTGACCCACTGCCAGTGCACCGTGTGCTGTTGCAGCAGGGCATCCAGATGCTGCCATAAATCGACATTCTTGACCGGCTTCTTGTCAGCGGTTTTCCAGCCGCGCGCCTTCCAGTTGCTCAGCCATTCCTGCACGCCCTTCATCACGTATTGCGAATCGGTATAGACCGTGATGGTTGACTTCCGTTTCAATGCTTCCAGCGCGCGGATCACCGCCGTCATTTCCATGCGGTTGTTGGTGGTGTTCTCCTCGCCCCCGCACAATTCCTTTTCGTGCCCGCCACTGCGCAGCACCACCCCCCAGCCGCCGGGACCGGGGTTACCTTTACAAGCGCCATCCGTATAAATTTCGATCATTGTTCCGTTGAATGTTTTGCGCGATGACTGTTCGATTGCGTAGCGATCGCAGCGGCCCGCGCGCGCGCCTTGCGTTCCTTCCAGGCCGGGCCAATCAGGCGCATGCCACGCACCCGCTTGACGCCGACCACGACATAGGTCGCGCCGCAATAGCCCCACCAGCGATCGCCCGCTTTTTCCATGAATTGCGTGCGCGCCAGCCAGGCTTCGCTGCGGCACGGCGGACGGTAGCAGCCAAAGCGGCCGCGCTCGATTTCAAAACTCAGCAACTTCAACCAATCCTTCAAACGCGGCAGGCTGATGAAGCGCCCCGCTTGCGGCAAGAAGGGTTCGGCGACACGACGGCTCAGACGCTGACGCAGGCCCCACAGACTGAGCGGATTAAAACCGCTGATCACCACCTGCCCTTCGGGAATCAACACGCGCTCTACCTCGCGCAACACTTGATGCGGCTCACTGGCAAATTCGAGTATGTGCGGCAAGACCACCAGATCGAGCGATTGACTGGCAAACGGCAGCTCGGAAAAATCGGTCAGCACTTGCGCCTGCAGGCTGCGCGCGTTGCCCTCCACGGCTTGCTGACCGGCATACAACACCAGCGGCATGCGGTTGCTGCGCAGCGTGTCGATTTCCGGCAAGCCAACCTGGACAGCGTTGAAGCCGAAAATATCGGCCACCACCTTGTCGAACATGTCCTGTTCCCAGGCCTGCACATAACGTCCCGGCGCCGAATCGAACCATTGCGACAGTGCGATAATCGAATCCTGCGAAGGTTGCGTATTTTTGAACTCTGCCATGGCCTCGATCACGATTGTTCCCGTCCCCGCGTTTGCCGACAACTACATCTGGCTACTGCACAACGGCGCACGCGCCTGGGTGGTCGATCCCGGTACCGCCGACGGTGTTGCTGCGTATCTGGCGCAACACCGGCTCACCCTCGCCGGGATACTGGTTACCCATCATCACGCCGATCACATCGGCGGTGTGGACGAACTGGCCGCATTATCGCCGAAGTTGTCAATCGTCGGCCCGGCCACGCCACGCATTCCTCAGATCAACCATAGTGTCGCGGAGGGCGATAGCATCACCCTGCCCGAATTGGGTCTTGCGCTGAATGTACTGGCCGTGCCCGGTCATGTCGATGAGCACATCGCCTTTTTCGCCGCCGCACACAATCCGCCACTGCTGTTCTGCGGTGACACGCTGTTTGGCGGCGGCTGCGGCCGTGTGTTCGAAGGCACACCCGAACGGCTCTACCACTCGCTGCAAAAGCTGGCGCAACTGCCCGCAGCCACACAAGTCTTTTGCGCCCACGAATATACGCAATCCAATTTGCGTTTCGCGCATGCGGTGGAACCGGACAACCCTGACTTGCAAACGCGCATCAACCGCGTCACCGCCTTGCGCAGTGCGCGCCAACCCACCCTGCCCAGCACCATTGGGGAAGAACACGCCACCAATCCTTTTCTGCGCACCCACCTGCCCGCTCTCGCAGCATCGGCACAGCACCATGAGCCGGGCAGCGGCACCGACGCCGCGAATGTGTTCCGCGTACTGCGCCAATGGAAGAACCATTTTTAGAGCCTGTCACAAATCTGCAGCAAACTTGCACCTGCCCAGCCACGCCGATACACTGCGCCCTGATTCCGGCCTCATTTCTGCTGGCCCAACCTTGATTCTGGACGCCACGTGCCTGCTGAAACCCACCCTTTTTTTGCCGATGACATTTTGACTTCCGTGGTCCGTGTACGGTGTTTGACCGTGTTGCTGCTTGCCGCCGTGCTGCTGTCTGCCTGTGGTGGCCGACCGGTGCAAAAAACTGCTGAGCAAGCTCCGCTGCCAAGCACGGCTGCAGCCTCCCCTCCCGCACCGGCTGCCGCCGCAAGCGACGCTACGCCCTACAGCCCAGACCCCAATGTGCAACTGGTGCAACTGGTTGATCCGCTGCAAACGCAAACCGTCGATCTGACGGCACAGAGCAATGATGTCTGGCAGCGCATCCGGCGCGGCTTTTCCATGCCGACCGTCAACTCGCCGCTGGTGGAGAAATGGATCGCCTATTACACCGAACGGCCGGATTATGTGCAGCGCATGACCGAACGCGCCAGCCTCTATCTGTATTACATCGTCGAAGAAGTGCAGCGGCGCGGCATGCCGACCGAACTGGCGCTCTTGCCCTTCGTCGAAAGCGCCTACAACCCGATGGCCTATTCGCGCTCGCGCGCGGCTGGCATGTGGCAATTCATTCCCAGCACCGGCCGGCTGTATCAGCTGAAACAGGATGGCTGGCGTGACGAGCGGCGCGATGTGATTGCCTCCACCAATGCCGCGCTGGACTACCTGCAAAAAATTTATGAGCAGCATGGCGACTGGCAGTTGGCGTTGGCCTCGTACAACTGGGGTGAAGGCGCAGTCGGACGTGCGGTCGAAAGAAATCGTGCCAAAGGCTTGCCGACGGATTATCTGAGCCTGCAAAACATGCCGCCCGAAACGCGCAACTATCTGCCCAAGCTGCAAGCCGTCAAGAACATCATCAGCGATCCAGCCACCTTCAACCTCACGCTGCCACCGGTGGGCAATGAAGTTTATTTCACCGCGATCCAGAAAAAACGCGACATCGATCTGGAAACGGCCGCGCAACTGGCCGAGATGTCCCTGGAAGATTTTCAGGCGCTTAATCCTTCATTCACCCGTCCGATCATTCTCGGTGCCCAGAACGCCAGTATTCTGCTGCCCAAGGACAAGGTCGCAATTTTTCAGAACAATCTGGCGCAGCACACCGGCCCGCTATCGCGCTGGGACACTTACACTTTCCGGCGTGGCGACCGGCTGGATCGCGTGGCGGGGCGCCACGGCATGACGCTGGCCCAGATCAAGACGGTGAACAATATCGGCAAACGCGAACGGATTACGCCCGGAATGGTGCTGCTGGTGCCACGCGCGAATAAGGAAGCGGTCGTCAAACAAGCCCCCGCAGCCAGCGCGAACGATACCAAAGTAGTGACGAAGAATTTCGTGCACATTGTGAAGACGGGCGACACACTCTATTCGATCAGTCGCAGCTACGACGTCGATGTCAACGACATTCGGGATTGGAACAAGCTGCACAACACGCTCTTGTCGGTGGGTCAGCGCCTCATCATCAAACACGACGAAGTCGCACTGAAATAGCAGCGCCTCCCGGCGGCACGCACCCCCCCATAAAAAAAATCCGTGCCGACCCTGGGTCAGCACGGATCTTCGTCGAACGTCAGCCCCACTTCACTTTTCTGGCGCCGGGTGTCATGTGTCCCGGATCGATCAAGTCCTGATCGCTGATTCCATAGTCTGGGGGTGGGCTTCTTTTACCTGCGCGCTTTGGGGCTTTGGTTTCCCGCGGCGGGTTGATGGTTCCACTTTTGCGTCGAAGTTTCATGGCGGCCTCCAATCAAGTATGGGTATGGGCGTTCACGCCGGCAAACGATCCCATGGCTTCACGATAGGCCATCCGGCCGGCAATTCCAGCATTTCCTGCAACACTTGATAACAACATTTGAAAACAACGCTTAATGAGAATCACTTGCAATTACAAATGGGAATGTTTATCATTATCAAAACTTCAACGCACCCTGCCCTGTGAAAGGACGTTTCATGCTTCGTCTTAGCTTGTTGTTGCTCGCTTTCCCCGTGATGGCACTGGCTGCCGATCCGGTCGAAGTCAATCTCGCGATTCGCGACCACCGTTTTGATCCGGCTGAACTCCATGTTCCGGCCGGACAAAAAATCCGCCTCATCGTCGAAAACAAGGACAGCACGCCGGAAGAATTCGAGAGCCACGAGTTGAACCGGGAAAAGGTCATTCCCGGCAACACCAAGTCACCCCTCTATATTGGCCCGCTCCAACCCGGCCGTTATCACTTCTTTGGCGATTTCAATCCCAAGACCGCGCAGGGCGACATCGTCGCCGAATAATTTTTCTGACCACACACCATGTTCGCCACCGCCCTGATAGTTTTTCGTGAAGTGCTGGAAGCCGCACTGATTATCGGCATCGTCGCCGCCGCCACGCGTGGCGTACCGCAGCGCGGCCGCTGGCTCGGTGCCGGTTTGCTGTTGGGTCTGGCCGGTGCAGGGTTGCTCGCAGCCGGTACGGAAAGCATCGCCCGTCTGGCCAGTGGTCTGGGTCAGGAAATTTTCAACGCCGGCATTCTCGGCGTCGCCGTCATCATGCTGGCCTGGCACAACATCTGGATGGCATCGCACGGCAAGCAACTGGCAAGCAACGCCCGCGGCGTCGGTCAGGCAGTGCGCGATGGTCTGCAGGAATGTTCCGTGCTGATGGTGCTGGTCGGACTCGCCGTGCTGCGCGAAGGCGCAGAGACTGTCTTGTTTCTCTATGGCGTCGCCGCCTCCGGAGGTTCTGACAACAACACTATGCTATTGGGCGGCGTGATTGGCATTGCGGGCGGCACCGCTATCGGCGTCGCCATGTATCAGGGACTGCTGCGTATTCCACTACGCTGGTTTTTCAGCGCCACCGCCCTGCTGGTGCTGCTGCTGGCCGCCGGCATGGCTGCACAGGCCACCGGTTTCCTGATCCAGGCCGACTTGCTCCCCAGTCTGGCCGACCCGCTCTGGGACACGTCCAGCCTGCTGGATGACCATTCCATCAGCGGCAAACTCTTGCATGGCTTGGTCGGCTATACCGCCCGTCCCGCCGGAATGCAGGTGATCGCGTATATCGCCGTCGCGGTGTTGATCGCGTTCGGCATGCGCTGGGTTAACCACGGTGGCCGCGCCCACAGCCCTTCCCCATCAGTTTGATTTTTCTTCCTATCTCACGAAAGACCCCCTTAAAAATGAAACGCGTACTACTTGCACTCACTCTCGGCTGCGGCATGACTTCAGCCTATGCCGGACCTGCCGACTATGTCAACGTTCCCGCCGTCGAATATGGCGAGAAGGAAATCGACTTCAAATACGGCAACGACAGCAACAAGGATGACACCCGTACAGACGCCGCCAGCATTGGTTTTGGCTGGGGTGTGACACCCACCTGGTTCACTGAAGTCTATGCCAAATGGCAGCGCACCACACCCGATGGCACCAAGTTCGATGCCATTGAATGGGAAAACAAATTTCAACTCACCGAAACCGGCAAATATCCCATCGATATCGGTCTGCTGACCGAAGTTGAAATCACGCACGAACCTTCCGACCCGAATGAATTCAAATTCGGTCCGCTGTTCCAGACCGAGTTCGGCAAACTGCAACTCAACGGCAATCTGTTCTTCCAGCGCACATTTGGCGGCGTCCTGGCAGAGGATGAAAAGCGCGTCACCGAAATCAGCTATCAATGGCAAATCAAATACCGCTATCAAGCCAGCTTCGAATTTGGCGCTCAGGGCTTTGGCGAAATGGGTGAGTGGAATCATTGGGAACCCCACAACGAACAAATCCACAAACTCGGCCCAGCCATTTTCGGCGCCATCGATCTGGGCAACCATCGCAAGATCAAGTACAACGCCGCCCTGCTGTTCAGCGCCAGCGACGCAGCTCCGCGACGCACCTTCCGTCTGCAAACGGAATACGAATTCTGATTTCAGTTCAGCGCTGTTGAACCGTTTATTTGAAGGGAGGCCTGGCCTCCCTTTTTCATGGGCTTTGAAAAATCTATTGTGCGGCCGGATTTGATGCTATATAACCTTCCGCAAATATTCACGGAGCCATCATGACTTATGAAGAATATCTGGACGAAGTCACAACGCTGATCACCGAGCTGTACGACATCAGCGACGCTGCCGCGATCAAATATGTAATGCGCGCCCAGGCAGCCGACTTCTTCACCCTGCACGACGATGATGCGGAAATGCGTACTCAGGAACGCGCCGAACAAGATGCGCGCACCGTTTATGCGCAACAGCACAAACCGCCCGCGCCCACACCACCCAAGAAAGAAAAACGCAAATAACAGGGGCAAGAAAAAACCGTTTTGAACGCTGTGCAGTCGCCAGCGAAATTGTATTTCGCATTTCACAAAGACCGTCTACCATGAAGCTTCCACACCCCGAGATCACTCAAGGAGGCCATCATGAACGAAGCAATGAAACAACACGGCGCATTCAGCTGGTGTGAACTTTTGACCAAAGATGTTGAAGCCGCAAAACTCTTCTACGCACGTCTGTTCGACTGGACCACTGAAGACATGTCCATGCCCGGCATGACCTACACCGTGGTGAAAAATGGCGCGGACGGCATCGGTGGCATCATGGCCATCCCTCCCGATGCGCAAGGCATGCCGCCCATGTGGGGCTGCTACGTCACCGTTGACAACGTTGACCTCACCGCGAAAACGGCCATGGAAATGGGCGCCACCCTGATCGTGCCCCCGCGCGACATCCCCAACGTCGGCCGCTTCTGCGTCATCCGCGACCCGCAAGGTGCGATGATCAACGCGATTACCTACAAGAGCTGAAAACTTCTACCGCACTAGACCGGACACTGGCGACAGTAGGGTAGATATACCGAAGTCGAATATTTTTTCTTACATGGGGAAGGTAAATCGACTCCGGTACTTTTTACGTGAATCGCAAACGGACGCTCTTAAGCGTCAGCCGCGCCGGGCTGCTTCGATCGTCGCGATGTCGATCTTCCTCATTTGCATCATCGCCTCGAAAGCGCGCTTGGCTGCGGCGCGATCGGGGTCGGTGATTGCGGCAATAAGCGCGCGCGGTGTAATCTGCCACGACAGACCCCACTTGTCCTTGCACCAGCCGCAGGCGCTCTCCTGACCGCCGTTGCCCACGACCGCGTTCCACAAGCGATCGGTTTCGGCTTGGTCGTCAGTAGCAACCTGGAACGAAAAAGCCTCGTTGTGCTTGAACACCGGACCACCATTCAGGCCGAGACAAGGGATGCCAATCACGGTGAACTCGACCGTCAATACATCGCCCTGCTTGCCCGCGGGATAGTCGCCGGGCGCACGATGGACCGTTCCCACTGCGCTGTCCGGGAACGTTTCGGCGTAGAACTGCGCGGCGTCCAGAGCGGTGCCGTCATACCAGAGACAGATTGTGTTTTTGGGGATCATTTCGTTCTCCACGCGTGACTGTTACGTATATCCTATGCCCATAAACTTATAGGTGAGAAAACCAGTAGCGCCGGGCCCGAAAGCGCGAATTGCTTCGTGGAACGTGCTACAACATCCCTCTGTTTCAATGCTGACTGTGTGATGTGCCGAATCAATGCACTATGGCGAATTTACCCTCCCCCTTCAAGGGGAGGGCCAGGGTGGGGATGGGTTGTCTTTGCAGTTGCCGTTGCTGTTCAAAACCCCGCTTGGACGCTGCCGCAATAATGGGTTGCAAAACAGATCAGAAGCGAAAACTGTTTGAGCCCTCGCAGAGGGCGAGTTTTTTCGCTTCCTGTTTTGCAATCCAGTTTTGCGGGTACCCCGAAGGGGCAGCGTCCTCGCGGTCGCCTTTCTTTTAGTTACTTTTCTTTGGCGACGCAAAGAAAAGTAACTTGCTGCCGGGCAACCCCCGGCAATCGTTGCACTTCGTAGTCCGCGAAAAAGGGGTCAGACTCGATGTTTTCTGTGCCATTGCACTTCGCAATAGCGCCTCGGAGAAAAATCGAATCTGACCCCGTTTTCGCTACCACCTTGAAGAAGAACCGAATCCGATCTCATTTTCGCTGCGCGATCCTGTCACACAAACATCACACAACTGTCATCCCGGCGTCACATGACACGGGCTAAATGCGGTGAGTTCATTTCTTACCCGCATGATGCTGACGAAAACTGCTGGCTTACTTTCCAACGACACTTCCGCTGCGCGCAGCGACGCGCTTCTTCCCGCTGCACCAACGTCTGCAGCATCTACGGCCGATAAGCACTATCGCGCGATCTGGATTTCCGATATTCATCTGGGCACCGCCGGTTGCAAGGCGGAATATCTGCTCGATTTTCTCAAGCACAACGAATCGGATTTTCTCTATCTGGTGGGCGACATCATCGATGGCTGGCAGTTGAAAAAGGGTTGGTTCTGGCCGCAGGCGCATAACGATGTGGTGCAAAAGATTTTGCGCAAGGCGCGCAAAGGGACGCAGGTGATTTACGTGCCGGGCAATCACGATGAATTTGCGCGCGGCTATCTGCATCACACCTTCGGCGATATTCAGGTGGTCGATGAGGCCGTGCACACACTGCTGGACAAGCGCCGCCTGTGGGTCACGCATGGCGATTTGTTCGATGGTGTGCTGCTGCATGCGAAGTGGCTGGCCTACCTGGGCGACACGCTGTACACGCTGATTCTGTCGCTCAATCACTGGTTCAATCGCTGGCGTCATCGTTTTGGCCTGTCGTACTGGTCGCTGTCGCAGTATCTGAAACACAAGGTCAAGAACGCGGTCAGTTTCATTACCCAGTTCGAAGATGCGTTGGCTGAGCAAGCGCGGCGACGCGGTTACGACGGCGTGGTGTGCGGCCATATTCACAAGGCGGAAATCCGCATGATCGACGGCGTGCTCTATTGCAACGATGGCGACTGGGTCGAGAGCCTGACGGCGCTGGTTGAAACCACGACAGGTGAATTGAAGATCATCACCTGGGCACACCTGGGGCACAGCAAACCTGCGCACACTCAAGCTGCAATGGAACCCCTCCAACAACCCGCATGATTTTTTTGAAGGCTGCCATGAAAATTCTGATCGTCACCGATGCCTGGGAACCGCAGGTCAATGGCGTGGTACGCACGCTGAAAAATACGCGGCGCGAATTGCAGGCGATGGGCCATGAGGTGGCGATGCTGACGCCCTTGGAATTCCACACCCTGCCCTGTCCGACCTATCCTGAAATTCGCCTCTCTCTTTTTCCCGCGCGCAAGGTTCGGCGCATCATCGAAGAAGTGCAGCCCGATGCCCTGCACATTGCCACCGAAGGGCCACTGGGCATGGCAACGCGCGCCTATGCACGCAAGCACAACTTGCCTTACACGACGGCCTATCACACGCGCTTCCCGGAATATGTGCAGCCGCGCTTCGGCATTCCACTCTCGGTCACCTATGCTTTTCTGCGCTGGTTTCACAAGCATTCCAGCGCGGTGCTGGTGCCCACGCCGGTCGTCAAACGCGATCTGGAAGCGTATGGTTTCAACAATGTGGTGCTGTGGTCGCGTGGTGTCGATCTGGACAAGTTCACGCCGGAACCGCGCCAGACCCCGGATTGCGAGCGTCCGGTATTTCTCTATGTCGGCCGCGTCGCCGTGGAAAAAAATGTCGAGGCTTTTCTCGAACTGAATCTGCCCGGGAGTAAATGGGTGGCCGGTGAAGGCCCGCAACTGGCCGCACTGCGTGCCAAGTATCCCGAGGCGCGTTACACCGGCGTGTTGATGCAGCCGGAGCTGTCGGTGCTTTACCGCGATGCCGATGTATTTGTTTTCCCCAGCAAGACCGACACCTTCGGTCTGGTATTGCTGGAAGCCATGGCCAGCGGTACGCCGGTGGCGGCGTATCCGGTCACCGGGCCGATCGATGTGATAGGCGACAGTGGCGCAGGCGCCCTCAACCACAATCTACATCAAGCCTGTCTGGATGCGCTCAAGATCCCGCGCAGCCGCGTGCGTGCTTATGCGGAAAAATTTTCCTGGCGCGCGGCGACCGAACAGTTCTATGCTTACCTGCAACCCTTGCGCAACAATCAGTCATATAATTCGACCTCCCGTATCGAGGCCTCTGCAAAAACACAAATCGATACATAAATCGATACCCCTGAGCCTTCATGGACCAAGAACAACAGGAAAGCCCCTTCAAAAGCAGCGGGGGGGCCAAGCGGATTTATGCTGCCCTGCTCAATTCACTGCGCGGTTTCAAACTGGCCTATCGCCACGAAAGTGCGTTCCGGCAGGAATTGTTTCTCGTTTTGATTCTGCTGCCGCTGGCCTGTTATGTGCACGTCACCGCGGCCGAGCGTGTTCTGCTGATTGCTTCGGCGCTGTTGATCCTGATCGTCGAACTACTCAATTCCAGCGTCGAGGCCGCCATCGACCGTATCTCGCTTGAACGCCACCAACTGTCGGGACGCGCCAAGGATCTCGGCAGCAGTGCTGTTATGATCGCGCTCATCAACTGCGCAATCACTTGGGGGCTGATTCTGTCTGGTTCCTGAGCTTGCCTCGATAGGGGCTTCACGATGGAACTTCTACTCTGGAGACATGCGGAAGCGGTCGATCTGCCGGAACGCGGCGGCGACATGCAACGAGAGCTGACCCCCTTGGGCCGCCAACAGGCAAAACAAGTGGCGCACTGGCTGGCGCCACGCCTTGCACCCCATACCCGGATTCTAGTCAGTCCCGCATTGCGCACCCAGCAAACCGCGCGCGCGCTCACCGATCAATTCACCATCCTGCACGAAATCGGCACCGGCGGTTACCCGGAAGACATCCTCCGCGTCACGGGATGGCCCGATGCAAAAGGCATGACGCTGGTCGTCGGGCATCAGCCGACACTGGGCGCGCTGGCCAGCCTGTTGTTGACGGGTCATGCAGCAGGCTGGGAGGTGAAGAAAGGCGCGCTGTGGTGGTTCAAGGCGCGCCGTGGCGAATCCCTCTTGCGTGCCGTCATCTCGCCCGATCTGTGCGATGCGCCGGATGTTAAGTAGGCGGCTACTCAACGCTCAAGCGTTCGCGATCGAGCTGCGTCACTAGTAACTGCAAGTCCTTGGCCTGCGCGTTTTCGCAATCGACAAAACGCACACCCACACGCAAATAAGGTTTGACGAGATCGCGCATCAGCAAGGTGTAACGCACATCCAGTTTCACCGTCATTGGCGCCAGTTCCGGCAAAATCAATTGAGCGCGTGGAATGATCTGGCCCACCTGGAAATTCATCTCCACATCTGACAGCTTGAGGGCCGCGCCGCCCACACCCAGATCGATCAGCGGCATGTGTAGTTGACGGTCTTTCGACGGCCCCGGCAACAGGCAAGCCGCCTGCAGATTGCCGGGCACCTTGACGCGATAAAAATCGCGCCGCTGCAAACGCATCAATTCGGTCGGCAGGCGCACGCGCATGGCGGGGCGCTTGCGGTAAATCGTCTCTTCGGCATTGATGGCGGGGAACTGAATCTTGATCCCATGCAGCGTAGCAACAAAAATCACGCGTGGCGAGGCCATCAAGCGATCGTTGGTTTTGCTGCTGCCACTGCTGTCGAACACCAGCTCTTCGTAGTCCGGATTGATGCGCAGCAAGTTGGTGACGATGAATTCCTTGCCCGCGTTGAAATAAACCGTGACGAGCGTATGTTCATCCTTCAGTTCGTTCAACAGCGCAACGATGGCGATCCGGGAATGCACGAGATAGCGCTCGTAATTCTTCAGATCGGTTTCAATCGCAGTCGTCTGTTCTTCCATGAGGGGCGGGTTCTCTCGAAATCGGGTCAGGGCCTGATAGCAATATCGGAGCTTTTCACAAAGTCTTAATTGTTTTGTCACCCGCTTGCAACATTGTCCCCATACATTCCCATGAATACTTTTTCATGGAGTGATGATGCACAATTTGCAGCTACAAAGCCAGGAACAAACCGCCCTCCGCAACACGCTGCGCGCGCCGCAGCAGCCCAGGGATGCGCACAAGGATGAACACCACTTCAGCGTCGCGCTGGCGCAGTCGGAAGACGAGGTGCGTGAATGCCAGGCGCTGCGCTATGCCATTTTCGCCGGCGAAATGGGCGCGCAACTGGACAAGCACGAACCCGGCATCGACCGCGATATTTTCGATCCCTACTGCGAGCACCTGCTGGTGCGCAACACGCTGACGCAGGAAGTCGTGGGGACCTACCGCATTCTCACGCCGGAGCAGGCGCGCCGCATCGGCACCTATTATTCCGAAGCCGAATTCTTTCTCACCCGCCTGAAAAATCTGATGCCGCGCATGGCCGAGGTCGGCCGCTCCTGTGTCCATGCCGATTTCCGCAGCGGCTCAGTGATCATGCTGCTGTGGTCGGGTCTGGCGCAGTTCATGAAACAACGCGGTTATGAATATCTGATGGGTTGCGCCAGCGTCAGCATGCACGATGGCGGCCATCAGGCAGCCAGCCTGTTCCGCCAGATGCGCGGCGTCCATATTGCGCCACCGGAATATCAGACTTTTCCCAAGACGCCCTTGCCGCTGGACAAGCTCAACAACACGCTGGCCGTGGAAGCGCCGCCACTGTTGAAAGGCTATCTGCGTCTGGGGGCGCAAGTGTGCAGCGCACCGGCCTGGGATCCTGATTTCAATACGGCCGATTTTCTGGTGCTGCTGGCGATGTCGAAAATGAATCCGCGCTACGCGAAACACTTCGGGATCGAGCAATGAAAAAGTTCAAAGTTCTGCTGCGGCAGATCCGCCCTCCCCGGCTGCGAAAGCTAAAGGCGCGCGGGATCGAACAGTTAATCAGCCAGTTCGAGCGTCAGATCCATCTTGCTCCATTCTGAAATTTCCTGGCGCAAGCCAAATTCCGTGAGCGGGTTGTCATTCAACCAACCCGCCGGCAGATGCAAACTGAAGCCTTGCCCCTGATGGGTCAGTTGCAACGGCGGCAATACACTCGGCACCCGGCGGCGGTAAAACAGCACGGCCAAACGCAACGCCAGCACCAGCGGCCAATGCTGCCGGTCGGGCAGCAAACGCAACAGCTTGCCAAGCTTGCCCGCATGCGCCAACAGCAGGTTGGACAGATGCAGTTGATCCTTGCGTGAAAACCCCGGCATGTCCGAATGCGCCACGACATAAGCCGAGTGCTTGTGATAGCCATCGTGAGAAATCGCCAGACCGATTTCGTGCAAACACGCGGCCCAGTCCAGCTGCTGCAGCGCCGGTGAGTCTTCTGCGTCTGCTTCCTCCACCGCCCCTTCCGACAGCAACTGCCGATAGAAAGTGCAGGCGAGGGCACTGACGCGCTGCGCATGCCCGGTATCGACACCATAGCGACGCATGAATTGCGCCACCGTGACCTGACGCACATCGTGATGCTGTTCGCGGCCCAGCACATCGTAGAGCACGCCTTGCCGCAAACCGCTTTCCGAAACCTGCATCTGTTCGATGCCCAGCTCTTCAAACACCGCCATCATGATGGCGTAGCCGCCCGGCAGAACCGGCAGCCGGTCGGGCTTGAGTGTCGAACTCTTGAACGCATCGATATGACCGCCGTGCACCAGCACCTGACCCAAACCCCGCATCGCCTCCGGTGTCAGATAATTGCTCGCCAGTCCATGTTCCTCGATCAACTCGAGCAGTGCCTTGGCCGTGCCGGACGAACCTGCGGCCACCTGCCAGCCGACTTCGTTGTAGTGCTGCGCGATGGTCTGGATTTCCCTGCGCGCGGCCAGCACGGCGCGCTGCATGCGCTCGGCCGTCAACACACCATCGGGGAAAAAGCGTTGGGAATAGCTGACGCAGCCCAGAAACAAACTCTCGGTCACGCGCACGGCATAATGCCGGCCGATAATGAATTCAGTCGAACCGCCGCCGATATCGACCACCAGACGATTACCCTGATGGCTCGGCAAATCGTGTGCGACACCGAGATAAATCAGCCGCGCTTCTTCGCGCCCGCCAATGACTTCAATCGGGAAACCGAGCGCCGTCTCCAGGGCTGGCAAAAAGGATTTCAGATTCTTTGCCACGCGAAAGGTATTCGTACCCACCGCACGCACATGGCCCGGTGAAAAAGAACGGATGCGTTCGGCAAAACGCTGCAATGCTTCGACGCCGCGCGTGATGGCCGCCTCGGAAAGCACTTTCTGTTCGTCCAGTCCGGCGGCAATACGCACCGGTTCCTTCAATTGATCCAGGGGATAAATCTGGCTGCCGACCTCGTTTTCCTCCACCCGGCCGACAATCAGCCGGAAACTGTTGGAACCAAGATCGACCGCAGCAATCAGATGAGGCGTTTTTTTCATGGGCAGAGACAGTGAATCTGCAATTCTTGCACAACAGTCTGACAGAAAAATGAACCGTAGCAAGGCCAACAAAATGAAGTCCCTTGCCGCAACCGCTCGCTATCCTTTTTTATCCACCCACTTCAGGCTTTTACTAATCCAGCGTTGCCACTAGAATTGTCACGAATCTTTCACATTCTTCCGCGATCATAGCGTTTGCGCTCACTTAGCCCTCTCTTGCATGCAACATCCGTCGCCGTTGATCTCGCCCCCGCCTTCTGAAGTTGAGCAAACCCTGCTCAACCGCGAATTGGGCATCCTCGCCTTCAATGCGAGAGTCCTGGCTCAAGCGGAGGATCCCACTGTTCCGCTGCTGGAACGCCTGCGCTATCTGTGCATCTCCAGCAGCAACATGGACGAGCTGTTTGAAATTCGCGTCTCCGGCCTGCACGAACAGATGCGCGGCTCGCCCACCTACCGTAGCCCGGACGGACTCTTGTCGGCGCAGATTCTGGCGCAGGTTTCGGAGCGCGCCCACGGCCTGGTCGCGCGGCAATACCAGGTACTCAACGAAATGATTTTGCCCGCGCTGGAAAACGAAGGCGTGTATCTGCATCAGACGGATGAATGGAATGCGCAGCAAGCCGCCTGGGCCCGGGAATATTTCGATGAACAGATTCTGCCGGTGCTGACCCCGATCGGTCTGGATCCGGTGCAACCATTTCCGAAGATCTACAACAAGAGTCTGAATTTCATCGTCACCCTGCAAGGCGAAGACGCCTTCCAGCGCGACTCCGGCATTGCCATCGTGCAGGCGCCGCGCATCTTGCCGCGCCTGATTCCGGTGCCGCCGGAAATTTCCGGCTACCCGCATGGTTTCATGATGTTGACTTCGATCATGCAGGGCTTTGTCAGTGCGCTGTTTCCCGGCATGGAAGTTCAAGGCTGCTACCAGTTCCGCGTCACGCGCAACAGCGACTTGTTTGTTGACGAAGAAGAAGTCACCAACCTGCGTCTGGCGCTGCAAGGCGAATTGTCGCAACGCCATTTCGGCTCGGCAGTGCGGCTGGAAATTTCCGAGCACTGCCCCGCGCCGATCACGCAATTGCTGCTGCGCGAATTCGGCTTGCAGCCGGTCGATTGTTATCGTGTTGATGGCCCGGTCAATCTGATCCGTTTAATGCCCCTGGCCGACAAGGTGGATCGCGCCGACCTGAAATTTCCGCCCTTCACACCCGGCATCCCCAACGCGTTGCAGCGCGAAGAAAATGTGTTCGATGCGATTCGCGCGCAGGACATCCTGTTGCATCACCCCTATCAATCGTTCACGCCGGTACTTGAATTCCTGCAGACCGCCGCGCGCGACCCTGATGTGGTGGCGATCAAGCAAACCATCTACCGCACCGGCAACGAATCGGAATTGATGGATACGCTGATCAACGCCGCGCGCAACGGCAAGGAAGTGACCGTGGTGGTCGAACTGATGGCGCGCTTCGATGAAGAGATCAACATCAACTGGGCTGCGCAACTGGAAGAAGTCGGCGCTCATGTCGTCTATGGCATTGTCGGCCACAAGACCCATGCCAAGATGCTGCTGGTCTTGCGCCGCGAAAAAGGCAAGCTGAAACGTTATGTGCATCTGGGCACCGGCAACTATCACCCGCGCACGGCGCGCTTGTACACCGACTTCGGCCTGCTGACCTGCAACCCGGAAATCACGCAGGATGTGCATGAGGTTTTTCAACAGCTCACCGGTCTGGGCAAGGCCAACCGCCAGCATCACCTGTGGCAATCGCCCTTCACGATGCACAAGAAAATTCTCGGCGCCATCCGCCACGAAATCGACCACGCGCATCAAGGCAAACCGGCGCGCGTCATCGCCAAGATGAATGCCCTGCTGGAAACCGAAGTGATCGAAATGCTCTACGCCGCCAGCCAGGCCGGCGTGAAGATCGATCTGATCGTACGCGGTGTCTGTGCCCTGCGTCCCGGCGTGCCCGGCCTGTCCGACAACATCACCGTGCGCTCCATCGTCGGCCGTTTCCTCGAACACAGCCGGGTGTTTTATTTTTATAACGGCGGTCAGGAAAACGTGTATCTCTCCAGCGCCGACTGGATGAATCGCAACCTGCTCAACCGCGTCGAAATCGCCTTCCCGCTGCTCAATCAAAAACTCAAGCAGCGCGTCATCGACGAAGGTCTGCTGGTGCACCTGCAAGACACGCAACTGTCCTGGGTCATGGACGCCGACGGCAACTACACGCGTCTGCGCGACAGCGCAGGCAACACCAGTTGCAGTCAGGAACTCTTGCTCTATCAGTTGGCCACCTGAGACAACATCAAAACTCCCTTCTCCCGCAGGCGGGAGAAGGGTCGGGGATGAGGGCGTTGGCATCGTCTCGATGCCAAATCGTATGCACAAAAAACAATACCACTGCCCAAATCATCTGAGTGTGATGGCTTTACCTCAAGAAGCGCCCTCACCCTAGCCCTCTCCTGCCTGCGGGAGAGGGGACGATTTTCACGCGCTTCCAAAATCATGGCGCGGCGCATACAATGCGCCAACTTCAAGCGCCTCCATGAAAATCCATCTCATCGCCGTCGGCCACAAAATGCCCGTCTGGATTCAGCAGGGCTTTGAGGAATACGCCAAGCGCATGCCGCCCGAGCTGCGCATCGAACTGCACGAGATCAAGCCGGAGCACCGCTCCTCGGCACGCAGTGCAGAATCCATCATGCAGGTCGAAGCGCAGCGCATCGACGCGGCGCTACCCGCCAGCACACAGCTGGTGGTGCTGGACGAACGCGGCAAGGATCTGACCACACAACAACTGGCACAGCAACTGGAACATTGGCAGCAACAAGGCCGCGACCTGACGTTCGTGATCGGCGGCGCCGATGGCATTGCGCCAGCATTGAAGCAGCGCGCCACGCTGCTGCTGCGCCTCTCCTCGCTCACGCTACCGCATGGCATGGTGCGCGTGCTGCTGGCCGAGCAACTGTATCGCGCCGTGTCTATACTGAAGCACCATCCTTATCACCGGGAATAACTTCAGGAAAATATCGTGACCACCCCTGTACCCGCCTTGATCTACCTTGCCTCGGCCAGCCCGCGTCGCAGCGAACTGCTCAAATTGGCGGGGATCCATTTTGAAGTCCTGCTGATCCGCAACCTCGCCCGCCCCGGTCGAACCGCACTGGATGTCGTCGAAATACGCCGCGCGGATGAATCGGCGGCAGCCTACGTCGAACGCATTGCGCATGAAAAAGCGCAGCTCGGCTGGAAATCGCTGCACTGGCGGCGGCTGCCCATTCATCCGGTGCTGGCCGCCGATACTGAAGTAATCCTGGACGATGAGGTGTTCGGCAAACCGCAAGACGTATTGCATGCGATTCAAATGCTGGAAAAACTGTCCGGTCAGACGCATGAAGTGCGCACCGCCGTATGCCTGATCACACCGGAGCAAACGCTCCATGCAGTCTCGGTGTCGCGCGTCACCCTCCCCATCTTGCGAGCCGAACAAATTGCCCGCTACGTCGCCAGCGGCGAACCCTTTGGCAAGGCCGGTGGTTATGGCCTGCAGGGTAAGGCCGCCCTGCTGGTCGAACGCATCGAAGGCAGCCCAAGCGGTATCATCGGTCTGCCGCTGTTTGAAACGGCGCGATTACTGGAGCAGGCGGGGATCAGTTTGTGAAAGGTGAAACGTGAAGAGTGAAACGTGATATCCCACCATGGGTTTCACTTTTCACTTTTCACGTTTCACATTTCACGCCACTCCAACCCATGATCGAAAACATCTTCATCAACATCACCCCGCAGGAAACGCGGGTCGCAGTACTGCAGCAGGGCACCTTGCAGGAATTGCACATCGAACGCACATTGACGCGCGGGCTGGTGAGCAATATCTATCTGGGCAAGGTGGTGCGCGTGCTGCCGGGCATGCAATCGGCTTTTATCGACATCGGCCTGGAGCGTGCAGCGTTTCTGCATGTGGCCGATATCTGGGAATACCGTCAGCAAACGCATGGTCACAGTGATGGCCCGGCGCCCTCGATCGAAAAATTGCTGTACGAAGGGCAGAAGCTGCTGGTGCAAGTCATCAAGGATCCGATCAGCACCAAGGGTGCGCGGCTGTCCACGCAGGTGAGCATTGCCGGCCGTATGCTGGTGTATCTGCCGCAGGACAAGCATATCGGCATCTCGCAGAAAATCGGCAACGAGTCCGATCGTGAAACGCTGCGCAACCGCATCAGCCAGTTGCGGCCTGCGGCAGAAAACGGTGGCTTCATCGCCCGCACCATGGCCGATGAAGCCAGCGACGCCGAGCTGGCGGCGGACATTGAATATCTGGGCAAGCGCTGGGCAGAAATTCTTGCCGCCAGTGTTCATGCCACCGCACCCAGCCTGCTGTATCAGGATTTGAATCTGGCGCAACGCGTGTTGCGCGATCTGGCGCATGAAGATACGCAAGCGATCCAGGTGGACGACCGCGATGCCTGGCAAGCCCTGCAATCCTTTGCGCACACTTACATCCCCGGCGTACAGGATCTGCTCAAGCACTACGCCGGCGAACGGCCGCTGTTCGACCTGCACAACATCGAGGAAGAAATCGAACGCGCGCTGAGCCAGCGCGTGGAACTCAAATCCGGCGGCTATCTGGTGGTCGATCAGACCGAAGCCATGACCACCATCGACGTCAACACCGGCGGCTATGTCGGCGCGCGCAATTTCGACGACACCATTTTCAAGAATAATCTGGAAGCCGCGCACGCGATCGCGCGCCAGCTGCGCCTGCGCAATCTGGGCGGCATCATCATTGTCGATTTCATCGATATGGAAAACAGCGAGCATCGCCATGCCGTGCTGGATGAATTACGCAAGGCACTGGCGCAGAGCCGCACCAAGGTCAGCGTCAACGGCTTCAGTCCATTAGGTTTGGTGGAATTGACGCGCAAGCGCACGCGCGAATCGCTGGCCCATATCATGTGCGAGCGCTGCCCGACCTGCGCCGGCATCGGCGAGATTAAAACCGCACGCACGGTCTGCTATGAAATCCTGCGCGAAATCTATCGTGAAGCCAAGCAGTTCAACCCGCGCGAATTCCGCATCCTCGCCGCGCAGAGCGTGATCGATTTGTTTCTGGAAGAAGAGTCGCAGCACCTGGCGCTGCTGGGGGACCAAATCGGCAAGCCGATTTCACTACAGGTAGAAACGCTTTATCAGCAACCGCAGTACGACATTATTCTGATGTGAAATTGAATGGCAAATTAAATGCGGTTCAAATTAAATGGAGTCTGACCCCATTTAATTTTGTCCCTATTTAATTCCATTTAATTTGCCATTCAATTTCAGGCCGTCACCACGCAATTGCGTCCCTGCTGCTTGGCACGATAGACCGCCTGATCGGCACATTTCATCAGATCGCTGCTGGTCATGTCCACTGTCATGGTCACGGCGCCAAAGCTTGCAGTCACGACGATGCACAGATCCTGGTTCTGATAAGGCACGGCCTCGAGCGCACTGCGCAGGCGCTCGCCGCAACGCTGCGCATCTTCCTGCCGGGTATCCGGGCAAATGACCAGAAATTCTTCGCCGCCGATGCGGCAGATCGAGTCCTGCAAACGCGCCTTGGCACGCAGGATGCCGGCCACATGCTGCAGCACGGCGTCGCCCACATCATGACCATGCAGATCGTTGATGCGTTTGAAGTAATCGATGTCCAGCACGATGATCGACAAGGCGCCATTGCGCCGGCGTTCCAGCGAGATGTCCTGCTCCAGACGGTCCAGCGCGTAGCGCCGATTGGGCACCCCGGTCAGCGGGTCGGTCAACGCGGACTGCTGCAATTTGCGGTTGTTGACCGATAATTCCTGGGCCATCCGGCGCACCTCGTCAATATCCTGCGTCAACGCCCGCCGTTGCTGCACATTGCGTTCGGCCGCGAGCAAGCGACCCGTCAATGCGCGCGGTGCAATCGGCTTGACCACATAATCGTCCACGCCCGCATCGAACGCTTCCAGCAATCGTTCCTCGGAATCAAGGCTGGTGAGAAACAGAATGTAGACGTTCTGCCCGGCACGCGTTTCACGCAGCGCACGCGTCAATTGCAGGCCGTTCATCTGCGGCATCATCCAATCCGTAATCACGATATCGGGCTGAAACTGGATCGCCATTTCCAATGCTTCGCGGCCATCGGGTGCAATCATCACCTCATGCTGACTCGACACTAACAAACGGCGCAGTATCTGGGTCAAGGCCGAATCGTCATCGACAATCAGGCTGCGAATCGGCGTCGGTTTGGATGGCGCCTCCGCGGACTGGGGTTGCGTCGGTGTCATGAACGTGAGTGGTTCAGCCGCATAGGCTTGAATCTCGAAAATCTGCGCCCATTCCTTCCACCGCTCCACCGCTGTCGTCAGCAGCATGGTCAAGGGTTCTTCATCGATCCCGACGCGGGCGGCATGAAACAGCAGCGCATGACTATGCTGCTGCAACTGTTCCTGTGAATGATCCTGTCCGGCACGCAGCAACCGGGCGATTTCCCACGCCAGGTTCAAGACAACCGCGATCCGGTATTCATGCGAATGCGGCAGCAGATCGCCGCGTTCGGGGTCTTCGTGGGCACCCACCGCCAAGGTGAACTTGCGCGGGAAGCCCCAGTCTTGCAACAGTGCCGCGCCAATTTCCAGATGGGAGGCGCCAAACACAGCGGTTTCCGTTTGCGTCAAGGCTTGCGGTTTATGTGTGCCGATCTCCTGCAGCAAGCGGCGATAACGATCCGGGTGGGCCGAGGCCAGGACGAGGCGGCCCACTTGGGACAACAGGCCGAGGACAAAAGTCTCTTCGGCATTGGCGATTTTCATCTGTTGCGCCACCGCGTGCGCCGCCACGGCGGTCAGGAGTGAATCCTGCCAATACGCCAGGTAGTCAAATCCCACACACTCACCCGCGTGATGCTCGTTGACCAGTGAAAAACCGAGCACCAATTGCCGCACCATGGAGATGCCCAGCAACATCACGGCATCCGACACGGCAAGGACGGGCCGCGCCATCCCCAGCAGGGGCGAATTGGCGGCCTTGATCAATTTTCCAGTCAGTGCCGGATCCGCCTGAATGGCGTGTACCAAGCGGAGATGATTGGCCTGCTCACTCTGCGTCAGACGCAGGATTTCCAGCGCCACCCCGCGCGGAGAAGGGAGGTTGCTACTGGCTTTTAATTCTTCCAAACGCGCCGGATCAAGCATATTTCTTTAACTTCAATAAGCTGTTTATTTATACCGAGCCGGGTGAAATCGTGGTTGAAACTGTTGCTGCCTGCGTCGTGACATTCACGCCGTGGCAAACAATTTGTCGAAATTCGCAACACGCAGCACTTCCTTCACCGGTGTGCTGCAACTTCCCAGCGTCACCGTTTTGGTGGTTTCCTTGGCGCGATCGCGCAAGATGAGTAACATACCGAGCGCCGAGCTATCCAGGTATTCAACAGCGCTCATGTCCAGCTCCACCTCATTGGCTTCCTTGTCGCCCAACACCGCTTCATAAGCCTGCTTGAAGACGCGATGAGCCGTGAAGTCGAAGCGTCCTTTCAGGCGAATACTGGCTTTCCCGTTGCTCGATTCCGTATGCACGTCCATCACAACCTCCTTGAAAGAATTTTCCCTACCCGCGCACTGGCTTGGCCAGCCCGCGTCTCAGGTGATGCAATACATGCGCAGCAATCTCCTGCAAGGGCAGTGTCTCGTGCACTGCACCGACAGCGATGGCTTCCCGTGGCATGCCAAACACAACACAACTTGCTTCATCCTGCGCCAGGTTGTGGGCGCCCGCCTGACGCATTGCCAACATGGCTTCGGCACCGTCCTTGCCCATCCCGGTCAGCATGATGCCAACGACCGGCCCCTGAGCATTTTCCGCCACGGAGCGGAACAGGGCCTCCACCGAAGGCCGGTGGCGATTGACCGGGGGTGCATCGGACAGACCGGTCAAATACTCCCTGCCCCGGCGCCGCAAGAGCAGATGCAGCCCGCCGGGGGCAATATAAGCATGTCCGGGCCGGATGACCTCACCGTCCTCTGCTTCCTTAACGGCGATCTTGCATAGATTATCAAGCCTCTGGGCAAAGCTTTTTGTAAAACCGACCGGCATGTGCTGCGTGACCAATATCGGCGGACTATCGGTCGGCAGGCGCATCAGAACATCCTTGATCGCCTCGGTACCGCCGGTCGATGCGCCGATGGCGATCAGCGATTCGCGGCTGGCGGCCGCGTTGCCGACATTGGGCAGGACACCGCCTGCCTCGGCGGGAGCCACCACCCGATTTGGCTCGGGACGGCGTACAAAACGGGTACGCGCCTGGTAGGCGGCCCGAATCTTGTCTGCCATGTGTTCGGCATAGTCGAGCATCCCCCCGTTAACACCCGCCTTGGGTTTGGTGACAAAATCGACGGCCCCCAGTTCCAGCGCACGCATGGTGCTCTCCGCCCCGCGTTCGGTCAGACTGGATACCATGATCACCGGCATGGGGTGGGCGCGCATCAGGCGCTCCAGAAAATCCAGGCCATTCATGCGCGGCATTTCAATATCCAGCGTCATCACGTCCGGCATGGCTGCGTGAATTTTCTCCCGCGCCTCGTAAGGATCATTGGCCGTCGCAACCACCTGCATGTCCGGCTGCGCGTCAATGATGCGCGTCATCAGACTCCGAATCAGTGCCGAGTCGTCAACCACGATAACCTTGATTTTTCCCATACCTTACCGCTCACCCACAATGCAAATATTGCCGCAACCGCTACGGCCTTCTGTTCGCCACAGACTTACTTGCGCATTCCGCGCAATATCTCCCCCGTCACCAGATGCGACAGCGGTTCCCATTTTTCCTGCACCACTTCATCCGTATTGGCCTTGACCGGCGGACGCATGCCCGGGTTATGCAACAAACCGGCCACATAGCATTCGCTGATATCGACCACGATCTTGCGAGCCCAATGCCGCTGCTGCAAGGCGGGCGTGCCCGCCAACGCGACCACACCCACCAGCATGGGCAGATTGAACAACGGCACCGCGACATAGGCCAGGCTGCCATGACCGAACAGACCGCTGATGCTGTCCTGCAAGGGGATATGCTGGATCAGCCCATCTTCACAATGCAGCAAAGGTTGCACGAAATCACTCAATTCATTGTGCCGGATCCCCGACTCCTTGCGATAATTTTCGTGCAGCACACCACCGCAATACTGTCGCAATTCAACGCCCAGCAGCCCGGGCTGGTCCGCCATATGCTGACCAAAGGTATCGGCCACAACTCCTTTGAAAGCCGGATCGCTGCACAACCACTCACTGCATTTGCAATTCATTCTGACCTCGTTCCGATTCAAAATATTGCCGCACCTGCATGCCCCGTTAGAACAGTTCCACCTCACCCTCCAACCGGGTCTGACGCAATTGTTTGTCATACACACGCTCACGTTCCATCAGCGTGCGGTTATGCAGGCTGCGCAACTTTTTCACCAGGACGCGGCCAGTAGCAGTAAAGAAATACACCTTGCGTGGCCACACATCCAGTAAATCGCTGCCAATAATGGCGATGCCTTCCTGTTTCAGATAGTCCTGTACGAAAGCGCAGTTACGGCCACCGACATTCAAATGGGTAAACCCTTCCGTGACGTTCGCACCGCCAAACACCTTGGCCCGCACCTGATCTTTTTGCGCGCCCAGTTTGAGCATCTGATTGATCAGTACCTCCATCGCATACACGCCGTAGCGGGCCGGCATATCAATCACTTCAGCAGTTTCCCTATCGCCCAGCTGCGGCAGCATGAAATGGTTCATGCCACCCACCTTGGCCCGCGCATCCCAGAGACAGGCAGAAACACAGGAACCGAGCACCGTTACCAGCAACATGTCGCGTTTGCTGGCGTAGTATTCGCCGGGCAGAATCTTGGCGGCGTCCAGGTCGAAACGCCGGTCGTGGTAGATGTTTGGCGCCGGGTGCGCCACACAGTCATCGCCCATCATGAACGGCCCCGCATTTCACGGAAAGCGGCGTCGGGCAACACCTGATAAATCGTTTTGCCCAGCAGTTTGAATGGCACACCGGCATGCGTGAAGCTTTCGGAATGCCCCACAAACAGCAGACCCTCCTGATTCAGCAAAGGCGCAAAGCGGCTCAACAGCCCCATCTGCGTGGGCTTGTCGAAATAAATCATGACATTGCGGCAGAAGATCATGTCGAAGCCCGGCCGCACGCGCCAATCCGGCGCCAGCAGATTGACGGCACGGAACGACAGCAACCGTTTCACTTCATCGCGAATGCGAATCTGACCGTCCTGCGTTCCCTTGCCGCGCAGAAAATAACGCTGGATCTGCGGCATGCCCACCTTCTTCACCTGCTCTTCCGAATACACGCCGCGCTGGGCCGTTTCCAGCACATGCGTGTCGATATCCGTCGCCAGAATCCGCACTGGCGGCGTCTCACTGCCAAACGCCTCCATGGCGGTGATGGCAATGGTGTAGGGTTCCTCGCCGGTTGAAGCCGCACAGCACCAGATGTTGATCTCGCGACGCGGCCGTTGCTGCGCCAGTGTCAGCAGGGTTTGTTTCAGATAATCGAAGTGATGGCTTTCGCGGAAAAACGAAGTCAGATTGGTGGTCAGGGCATTGACGAAGTATTCCCACTCGGGTGCCTGCGGGTAATCAAGCTGACGCAGATAGGCATCAAAGCTTTCTGCCCCCGTGATGCGCAAACGCCGCACCAGGCGGCTGTACACCATGCTGCGTTTGCTGTCGGCGAGGGAAATCCCGGCAACCCGATAGATCAACTGCTTGACGCACTGGAAATGCTCGGCCGTGAATTCGAATTCACTCTGCAGTTCCAGAATTGCCGGACGTCGATTCGAGGCTGACATTTTTTGTGTGAGTAAAAGGACACGTCAGGTTGACGGGAGCAGCCGCGGCTGCCCGGGCAATGCCCGGGCAACGCATCCTGCTTGCTTAGAACTCTTCCCACTCATCGTCGCCGCTGCCGACGGGCGCCAAGACCGGCGGCTTCACCGCCGTCTTGAGCAGAACGTTTGGCTTCGTACTGGACAATGCCGGGCGCTGCGGCTTCGGTTGCGCCGGGGGCAGCCCTTGCTTGACCCGGAAGATCGCCACCATGCGCGCCAGCCGTTGCGATTGTTCGGCCATCGATTCAGCTGCCGCCGCGGCCTCTTCCACCAGCGCCGCATTTTGCTGGGTCACTTTGTCCATTTGGGTAATGGCGTCATTGACTTGCTCGATGCCGCTACTTTGCTCAACCGAGGCATTGGTGATGTCTTGCATGATGTCGGTGACGCGTTTGACCGAAGTGACGATTTCACTCATGGTCTGACCCGCCTGATTCACCAGTGCGCTGCCCGACTCGACCTTCTGCACTGAATCACTGATCAGCCCCTTGATTTCCTTGGCGGCGTTGGCGCTGCGTTGCGCCAGACTGCGCACCTCGCTGGCGACCACGGCAAAGCCGCGGCCCTGCTCGCCGGCACGTGCGGCTTCCACCGCAGCATTGAGCGCCAGGATATTGGTCTGGAAGGCGATGCCGTCGATCACGCTGATGATGTCGACAATTTTCTTGCTCGACTCGCTGATCGAATTCATGGTGCTGACCACTTCGCCCACCACCGCACCACCCTTGCTGGCAATCTCGGAGGCCGAGTTCGCCAATTGATTGGCTTGCCGCGCATTGTCGGCATTCTGCTTGACCGTCACCGTCAACTCTTCCATGCTGCTGGCGGTTTCTTCCAGGCTGCTGGCCTGCTCTTCGGTACGCTGCGACAGATCGGCGTTGCCGGTAGAAATTTCTGTCGCCGCTGAATTGATGGCTTCGGCTGCTTCGCGAATCTGACCGATGATTTCCGCCAGCTTGGCATTGGTTTCGTTGGCATCGTCCTTGAGCTTGGCAAAGGTGCCGGAAAATTCCTTGTCGATGTCTTGCGTCAGATCGCCCTGCGCCAGACCACCCAGCACGCGCACCACTTCGTTCAAACCAATTTCATTGGTTTGCAGGATCTGGTTCATGCCATGGGCCAGTTCGAGGAAGAAACCTTCCTTGCCCTGCACTGCGACACGTTTGCTGAAATCGCCGGAGGCGGCCGCGCTGACAATATCGGCAATCTCGTTTTCCATACCCACCTCGACGGTGCGATCCAGCCACTCGATCACCGTACCCAGGCGTTGGCCCTGAGTGTCGACGATCGCGTTGGTCTGAATGCGGAACGTGAGGTCGCCCAGTTGAATCTCGCTGCGCTGCGCCTGGCACAGGTTGGCAAGCATGCTGCCGGACTGGCTGCCGCTTTGATACAGCGCATCGAAATGACTGCCGCGAACCTTGGCCGCAGCAAAGCCTGGCAAGGCGTTGCGCAGGCTGCTCTCGCGCGTCTGCATTAACGCATTTGCGGCATCGTTCAGATATTGCACCGTGCCGGTATTGTCGACCACCATGATATTGACCGAAGCATTGTCGAGGGCAATCTTGATTTTCAGGGTCTCGCGCGCGTCCTGTTCGGCCTGCTGCATCTTGAGACGTACCACTTCAGCGGCTTCGGAAATTCGTTTTTTCTCGCCCGGCAGATCGTCCATGACGCTGGAAAAATCACCATTGCTGTACTGGCCAACCAGATCGACAAATTTTGCGTTGATGGCAATATGCTCACCCACCATCTGGTTGACGTTGGCCGCCATGTCGCGATAGGCGCCGGTGAATTTCTCGTCCGGCATGCGATGCGAGATCACACCCGTTTCGTTGTGCGCCAGCGCCATGTCCAATTGCGCCTGCACAAAACTTCTCAGTGTTGCGATCATCTGATTGACCGCATTGGCTACATCGCGTAACTCATCGCGCCCGGAAAACTGCACGGTTTCCGTGGCATCGCCGGCAGCCACCCGCTGCGTGGCTTCGCGAATCGTGTTCAAGCCACGGCGTACCGCCAGCAGCATGCCGGCGAACAGGTAAGCCAGGACGACCAAAGTGGCAAGCGTGCCATACAGGGCCAGGTGTTTCCGGCGGCTGTCGGCGGCGACGCGCTGCTCCAGCAAGCGGCCCAGTTGCTGCGCGCCCACGTCAAACAAGGCATAGGCCGCATCCACCACTTGCGAACCGGCCTTGAAATAATCGGCGGCATCCAGTTTCTTCACTTCGCCCTTGACCAGCTTGTCGAGCATTTCATTGTTGAATTGGTTGGCAGCCTTCACCACGGCCTCCTTGCCAGCCTCCATCGAAGCCTTGATGGCGGGCGTTACCTGAATCGCCTTTTGCAAACCGCTGTCCAGGGCCTTCGACTCGCGTTCGAACAGCTGACGCTGTACTTTCAGATTGGCGTAACTTTCCTGATCGATCTGACCGCTCTTGATGATGCCGCTGCCCATGCCGCGCAGGCGGGCAGCGTACTCAGCCATGGCCGGCAGGCGGTTGACCACCGCATCCATCACATAGTAGGAAGCCAGTTCCGGATCCAGTGTCAGGTTGGAAGCATCGGCGGACTGGCTGACATAGGCAAACAAGCGATCCACCAGTGCGTTATGCCGGGTCCAGTTCTCTTGCGCGTTCATGGTCTTGCCAACCACCTTCAAGGCATTCCAGTCGTTGTGAATTTCCGTCAGGCTCTTGGCTGTTCCGAAGCTGGCGCCGTATTGCTTGTCCGCCGACTCCAGTGCGGCCAGGGCCTTGTCCGCTTGCGCTTCGATCTGATCCAGTTTGGTTGCCAGCGCCGGGTCGCGCGTCGCCGCATTCAGATACAGCTGGCTGGTGCCGCGATGCGCCTGCACCAGCGGCAGCACGCCTCGTGCCCCCGCCACCAGGGGCACGCCCGCATGTTCCGTTTCCGTAAACACAATGCTCTCATTGAGACGGTCAAACAAATACAGCGTCAACGCCAGCATGGGCAGTGCAAATATCAACCCGAGCAGACCAATCTTTTTTGGAAAGGTCAAACGATCCATCACGCCCACAGCGGGGGCAAAAATTCCGGCAACTACCGACATGTCACTCTCCCATATTGCGCACTACCGTTAACGTTCAAATGTGTGAAACCCGTGTCTACTGTGAGGGCGGGTCAGGCCGCCATCGCTTCTGCTTCATCGACCAGCGCCATCTCGCTGCTGCCGAGCAATTTCTCGATATCGACGAGAATCAGCATGCGCTCGTTGATCGCACCCAATCCCTTCAGATAGCGGGTATCGAAACTGCCGGAAAATTCCGGCGCCGGACGAATCTGTTCCGGCGTCAGCGCCAGGACATCCGACACGCTATCGACCACCACGCCGATGACGCGCTGGTTGACGTTGAGTACGATCACCACGGTGAATTGATCGTAAGTCGGCTCGCCCAGATTGAACTTGATGCGCAGGTCGACAATCGGCACGATGACGCCGCGCAGGTTAATGACGCCTTTGATGAAGGCGGGCGCATTGGCAATGCGTGTCACTGCGTCGTAGCCGCGAATTTCCTGCACGCGCAGGATGTCCAGCCCGTACTCTTCTGTCCCGAGGGTGAAGGTCAGGAACTCATGGTTTCCTGACGCCATGCCCGCTGTCCCATTGATTTCGTTCATGCTTGTTCCCTTCTGCTTGCGCAGGAAAATGATGTCTCTGTAGGCTCAGTGGCGGCTGCGCTTCACCAGTGCATTCACATCCAGAATCAGCGCCACCCGGCCATCGCCGAGTATGGTGGCCCCGGACACGCTGGGGACACGGCGGTAATTGCTTTCCAGATTCTTCACCACCACTTGCTGCTGGCCGACCAGTTCATCCACCAGTAATGCGGTCTTGACACCTTCGGCTTCGATGATGACGGCGATATCGATCGCATCCGCTTTGCGCTGCACCTGAAATGCCGTACGCAAATCCAGCACCGGCAAATATTCCTGCCGCACCTCGATCACATTGCCGTGGCCGGAAATCGAACGCACCTGTTCCGCGCGCAGGGGAATCGATTCGATGACGCTGGCCAGCGGCAGCACATACACCTCGTCGCCCAGCGCCACCGACATGCCATCCATGATGGCCAGCGTGAGTGGCAGGCGGATCGTGACCTTGCTGCCCATGCCGGCGCTGGAATCGATTTCGACGCTGCCGCCGAGACTCAGGATGTTGCGCTTCACCACATCCATGCCGACACCGCGGCCGGACACATCGGTGACGGCATCGGCGGTGGAAAAACCGGGGGCGAAAATAAGATTCCAGACTTCCGTATCGGTGGCTTGATCGGCAATCGCCAGCCCGCGTTCGCGTGCCTTGGCAATGATCTTGTCGCGCCGCAAGCCGCCGCCATCGTCACTCACTTCGATGACAATGTTGCCGCCGCGTTGCGCCGCACGCAGAGTGATCGTGCCCACATCGGGCTTGCCGACCTGCCGACGCACCTCGGGCAGTTCAATGCCGTGATCCAGCGCATTGCGCACCAGATGCGTGAGGGGGTCGGTAATTTTTTCGATCAGACCCTTGTCGAGTTCAGTACCCTCGCCCAGGGTTTTCAATTCCACCTGCTTGCCCAACTTGGCCGCCAGATCGCGCAACATGCGCGGAAAGCGATTGAACACATTGGAGATCGGCAGCATGCGGATGCCCAGCACCGATTCCTGCAAATCACGCGTATGCCGCTCCAGATCGGTCAAGGAAGAAAACAGTTGCGGGTGCGCACCCGCATCCAGTCCCATGACGTTTTGCAACAGGCCCGCCTGGGTGATGACCAGCTCGCCCACCAGGTTGATCAGCTGATCCACTTTTTCCACGCTGACGCGGATCGAGGCTTCCTCGGCCGCCTTGCGGGCAGCGGGTTTGGCCACTGGCTCAGATTGATTGGAGGCTGCCACCGGCGCTGAGGCTGCTACCGCAGCGTCCACTATTGCAGGCAGCGCCGGCGCGTCGAAGAAACCATAGCCGTTATCGTCCACCGGCGCGGCGGCCGCGGCATGGAACAAGCCATAGGCTTCGCTCACGGCTTGCGCCTGGTGCGCGGTGTCCACCGGCGTGACGGTCGTCCCTTCGATCGACAGCATGAAATTGATCAAGGCGGGTAATTCTGTGACCGGGTCTGCTGTCGTCAAGCGCAGATGCAAGGCACCGTCTCGACCGCTCTCCGGCGCTTCATCCAGCACGCCAAACGTCCGCAATTCGCCGAGAAACCACGCCTGCTGTTTTTCTTCCAGCGTGCCACCGGGCAAGGGCACGATAATGCGCCAGGTGATTTTGGATGACTGCGGCGCCATGCCCTGCGCGTCCGGCGCCCGGAACTCTGCTGCAGCGGGATCGGCCAATGCCTTTAAACGGGCCTTCAAGGCCGTGGTATCCGGCGTCTCGGACATGACACCGTCGCGGCGGCAATCCAGTTGCTGGCGTATGGCGTCGCCGGCTTCGAGCAGCGTGTCCACCATCGCGACGGTCATTTCCAGTTCGCGATTGCGCACCTTGTCGAGCAGGTTTTCAGCTTCGTGGGTGAGGTCGGCAATTTCCTGCATGCCGAAGGTGGCGCTGCTACCTTTGATCGAGTGCGCGGCGCGGAAAATCGCATTCATGACCTCGTGGTCGAAGGTCAGCAGGTCCAGTTCGAGCAGCAGCGCTTCCATGCTGCGCAAATGCTCGTAGGATTCTTCAAAGAAAACCTGATGAAACTGGGACATGTCGAACTGTCCCGCTTCCAGCCCGCTCCCTGGATCGTGATTCATGACAGTGTGCTTCCATTCATTTTATTAACCGCTCCCCATCCGCTCTCGCAACGCGAGAGGGACACACTTCAGCCCAGCACTTTGCGCACCACCTCCACCAGCTTGCCCGGATCAAACGGCTTGACGATCCAGCCGGTCGCGCCAGCGGCCTTGCCACTGGCTTTCATGGCATCGCCCGCCTCGGTGGTCAGCATCAGCACCGGTGTGGTTTTGTATTGCGGCAGGCCGCGCAGCGCCTTGATCATCGACAACCCATCCATGCGCGGCATGTTCTGATCGGTCAGCACCAGATCAAAGTTTTTGTTCTTGAGTTTCTCCAGCCCATCGTGTCCATCGGCAGCCTCGGTCACTTCATAGCCCGCCCCTTTCAGGGTGAAGGACACCATTTGCCTGATCGAAGCGGAATCGTCTACGGTTAATACGGATTTGCTCATTGATGCCTCCCAATTTACGCGGCGCAAACCATCGACCGCTTGCTAAAAGAGTTCAACCTCGCCACTCTGCATGCTGGTTTGTGAAACGGTGACCGATTTACCCGAGTGCAGTGCGTTGATCCCACCGCCATTCATGTCACCCGACGCTGCAAACCCTGTGTTGTGGTCAGTACGGCTATCCAGTCGTTGCAAGCCCGTTTTATCGGCAGTTTTGCCCATAACTTGAGATGTCGACAGGGATTCCTTCTGCGCTGGCTGGAACGAAGAGGCCTTTGATCCCGGGTTTCGCTGACGCCCACCTTCACCGGACATCGCGGGTCCGGACGCCAATTGCGACAGATTGCTCAGCATCTCTCGCATGCCTGCCAGACGCTTGGCAATCTGCCCAGACAATTGCACGCAAATATCCTGGAACTGCAATGCCATCACGGAGCGATTGACGTGCGAACCTATTTCCTCGGCAATGTTGTGAATGCTGTCGGCGTCCTGCGCAATCTTTTGATTAACGTTGCGGATCTGCGCCATGGTGTCCTGCGCCAGCTGCTTGGACTGAAATGCGGAGGCCATGTCGTGCGAAGCCATTTGATTGATTACGCCTTCGGCCGACTGGATGGCGTCGTGAATCATGCCGATGTCGTTGCGGATCTGATTGCTGAAATGGCTGGTGCGTTCGGACAGTGAACGTACCTCATCGGCGACCACCGCAAAACCGCGCCCTGCGTCTCCCGCGCGCGCAGCTTCGATCGCCGCGTTCAGCGCCAGCAAATTGGTCTGCTTGGAAATGGCTTCGATTTCCTGCAGGATCTTGAGCGTCTTGCGCACCTGCTCCTTGACCGAATCCATTTGATCGACCAGACCCATTGCGCTTTTGCTGCTGTTGATCGAACTGTCCAGAAAGGTGTGCATCAGCTTACTGATCTCTTCGATAAAACTTTCGAAACTGCTGCCGGGTTCAGCACCATGATCAGTGCCGCCCGCCTTGGCCTGTGCCCCCTGGGCAATTCCCATCGCCAGCGCCTGCTGCTGCGATGACAGGCTCTGCTGGCTGCCAAAGCTGGCAATCAATTGCGACCCGGCATCTTCGATCAACTGCTGCATCTGATTCATTTCGCTGCTCACGCAATCGAGCTGCTGTGCAAAGCCGGTTTCATATTCCTGCAGTTTGCTGGTCAGCGCCGCATGCTGCTGCACCCCGGTTTCGTTGCAAAGCTGCGCCAGCAAGTTTTCATAACCGGTGGCGAGAATCTTTTCCGCCAACACCAAACAAGTCACACTCAAAATCACCACCGCAGGCAGCGCCGACCACACCCCCAGCTCCAGCAGCCAGCCGGCCAAAAGTGAAATCGCTAACGCCAGACAGGCGCTCACCCCGACCAGCACTCTCCATTTGCTCATTGGTACACTGCTTTGCGCGTTCATCGCTTTTCCTCTTTTATCCCGTGGCCACAAGTGTCATACTCACCCCTGACATTCGGCTTTTATCGGCCCGAAACGCAGAAAAATTAGTGCTTGAGACGGTTCTCCATGCCTGACAACCCCGTTGCCCCTACCTCTATGACACCCGCCGGCCCGCCGCTGCGCGTGCTGATGATCGAGGATTCTGAAACCGATTACGAACTGATCCTGATCGACCTGCGCCGGGACGGCAGCAAGATCGAAAGCGTGCGCATTGAAGAGGAAGGACCCTTTCTGAGCACCCTGCGCAGCCAGCGTTGGGATGTGATCCTGTCCGACCACAATTTGCCGCGTTTCAGTTCGCGCCGGGCACTGGAATTACTCATGCAGGAGCAGCGCGACATTCCCTTTCTGATCGTGTCCGGCACCATCGGCGAAGATCACGCGGTGGATGCCATGCTGGCGGGGGCCGACGACTATGTGATGAAAGGCAGCACGCGCCGCCTGCGCCCGGCGATCGACCGCGCCATCAAGGCCGCCGAACACCGCCAGCAGCAACGTCACGCCGAACAGGCGCTGCAAGACAGCCTGGAACGCCTGGAAACACTGGTCGCCGCTTCGCCGCTGGCGATTGTGGTGGTTGACGAGAGCCACCGCGTCTCGGTCTGGAACCAGACGGCCGAACGCATGCTCGGCATACCGGCCGCGCTGGCCCAGGGACAGGTGCTGGAACATGCGCGCGAACCGCTGCTGCGCGAAATCAATCTGTTCTACCGGCAACTGCGCATCGGCCAACATCTGGTCAATTTCTCTGCCCTGCTGGAGCGCCCGGATGGATCACTGGTCGATATCAGCGTCACGGCCGCGCCACTCCATCGCGATGAGAGTGGTGAATCGGTCGGCATGGTCGCCTTCATCGCCGACGTCACGGAGCAACGCCGCCTCGAGCAGGCGCGGCAGGAAAATGAAATCAAGCTGTCGGCGATTACCTCCAACCTGCCGGGTGTCGTATTTCAGATTTTGTTCCATCTGGGCGAACGTTCGGTGATGGTGCCCTATGTCAGCGAAGGCGCGCACCAGTTGTTTGGTATCAGTGCCGATGAATTTTCCAAACAACCCTTTACTCTCACCTCACTCCTCAGCCCGACTGATCGCGAACAATTCCGCGAAACCCTGGCGCAGGCAGCGGCCAGCGGCGATACTTTCCGCTGGCAGGGACGCATCTTCCCAGCCGGACAGCATGCGCGCTGGCTCTACTTCGCCGCCTCGCCGCGGCCGCTGGTGATGGATTACACCGTCTGGGACGGCATCATCATCGACATTACCCAGCAAAAATCGGCGGAAGAGTGGCTGCAAGCCTCGCAAGATGAATTGCGCGCGCTATCGGCACACATGGAACAGGTCAAGGAAACCGAGCGTGCCGACATCGCCCGCGAAATTCACGACGATCTGGGTGGCACCATGACCAAACTCAAAGCCGATGTGCTGCGGCTGCGCAAACGGCTGGCGAGCCTGACCAAGGAAATCGACCCTGCGGCGGGCAATGAATTGGAAACCACACTGGTGGATATGCAGGGCTTGCTCGATCATGCAGTGGCCTCGACCTCGCGCATCGCGCGCTCGCTGCGTCCGGCGATTCTCGACCTCGGCATTGTGCCGGCGCTGGAATGGGAAATCGGCGAATTCCGCCGCCGCACCAGTCTCCGTGTCAATTTCACCTGCAATCTGGAAGAACTCGAACTCGGCAAACAAGCCGCCACCGTGATTTACCGAGTGGTACAGGAAGCGTTAACCAATATTCTCAAACATGCCCAGGCCAAACGCGTCGATGTCGAACTGTTTGCCACCGACGACCGCATCACGCTGGAGATTCACGACAACGGCATCGGCATTGACGCCAAGTCACTGACCAAGCCCAATTCCTTCGGCATTCGCGGCATGACCGAGCGAGCGCGCATTCTGGCCGGCTGGATGGATGTCAGCAGCGCGCCGGGCAAAGGCACGACACTGATGCTGTCGATCCCGCGAATGATGGATAATCCGTCCTCCGAACTCTCCTCGCGACCGCAACCATGATCCGTGTTTTCATTACCGACGACCATGCCATCGTGCGCAAGGGTCTGCGCCAGATTGTCGGCGATCATCCCGACATGCAGATCGTCGGCGAAGGCGAACACTACGCCGACCTCTCGCGCTCGATGCGCCAGATCGATTTCGATGTGCTGCTGCTGGATATTTCCATGCCGGGCAAGAATGGCATCGAAATTCTCAAACTGGTCAAACAGCACAAGCCGAATGTCCATGTGCTGATGCTGTCGATGTATCCAGAAGATCAATACGCCGTGCGTGCGCTGAAAGCCGGTGCCTCCGGTTATCTGAACAAGAACAGCGCGCCGGAAAAACTGGTGGAAGCGATCCAGACCGTGGCCCGCGGCAAGAAGTACATCACGCCGGAGTTGGCAGAATCACTGGCCATGCATGTCGCCGAAGACACCACCGGCCTGCCGCATGAGAAATTATCCGATCGTGAATTTCAGACGCTGCGTCTGATCGCTGCGGGCAAGAAACTTTCGGAAATCGCCGAAGAAATTGCGCTGTCACCGAAAACCGTCAGCGTCTATCGCGCCCGCATCATGGAAAAAATGAACATGAGCAACAATTCGGAATTGATTCACTACGCGATGAAACATGGTTTGGTGGAGTGAAGAATAGAATCCTTGCAGCACCCTGTTCCGTCCAAACCGGCACCATTCGCGCTGAGCCTGCCAACTAAACATTTCCAGCCACAGACTAACTACCACTGTTCTCCACCGATTCCCGCTGCTGACCGCCGACCGCAACCACCGACCGATTCACCGGCAGTGCGATCTCCGCCACCACCACATTGCCCCGCCCCCGATATTCCAGCCGTGAAAAACTGAGGGCGCGGGCCATGGCGATGCCGCGGCCGTGGCTGTCAAAGGCGCGCCGGGGGCACATTTCGAGATACTTGTCCGGCACGAACCCGGCCCCTTCGTCGCGGATGGTGAAGATCAAACCGGCAGGGGTACGCCGGTATTCGACCAGGGCGCGCCGCGCGGCATAGCGGGGGTCCTGCAGGCGGCGTTCCACCTCGGCTTCCCAGTCAAGGTTGGCGTGCAAGCGGGATTTTTCCTCGTAGGTGATGGCGAGATTGCCGTGCTCCACGGCATTGATCAGCAATTCAGCCAGACCGATCACGGCCTTTTCCGGATCGGGACACAACGATGCCAGCAAGCCCGCCAGGCGCTGCGCCTGATGCAGTGTCTGAAAGCTGAATTGCGCGAAGTCGAGCAGCGCGATGGCGCCGTCACGGCGTCTGATTTGCTCATGCAAATTCTGTTTGAATCCCTGCTGCTTGAGCGCCGCTTCAAGAATCGACCGCAGCACCGCGGATTCATAGGGTTTGGACAGATAGTAGTAGGCCCCCGCCTGCAAGCCTTCGGCGATCTGCTCCGGCCCGGCAGCGGCGGTCTGCATGACGATGGGCAGATCGGCATAGTGCGGATCGGCCTTGATGCGCACCAGCAATTCCATGCCGTTCATCACGGGCATCATGCGGTCGAGCACGATGGCATCGAACGGTTGTGGGGCCTGTTGCAAACAGTCCCAGGCTTGCGCGCCGTTTTCGGCGCAGGTCAGGTGATATTCCGGCAGATTCAGATACTCGCTCAGAATTTCCAGATTCATTGGTTCGTCATCAACCAGCAGGATGTGTTTTTTTTGTCTCATGTTTTCAGTCGTTTGTAATTTTCACTTCGTCATGCGGGGTGTTCCGGTTACTGGTGCGGGGCGGGCCAGAAAGTTTCCGGGTTGGCCAGCGGCAAACGCAATTCAAACGTCGCGCCCTGATCCGGATTGTTGCGCGCCACGATCGTGCCGTGGTGCGCCGCCATGATTTCGCGGCAGATCGACAGGCCCAGGCCGGTGCCGCCCGCACCGCTGCGGGTTTTGGAGGACTGGATGAATTTGTCGAAAATGCTTTCCAGTTCGTCGGCGGGAATGCCCGGCCCTTGATCCGATACTTCCACGATCAGGGCCGCGATTTGCTGACTGTCGGCCGCGCGCCGGCCAATCACGAGATGCCCCAGGCACCAGCGCAACGTAATGTCGGCACCGGTCGGACTGAACTTGATGGCGTTGGACAGCACGTTGCGCAACACCTGCGTGAAGCGGGTCGCATCGACCCAGGCGCGCGTAGGAATGGGCTGGCCCTGCGCGTCCAGCGGCAGCGCCTGATGAATATTCAAGCCCCGGCTTTTGAGCAGGGCATCGAGTTCTCGCAGCAGCTCGGCGGCAATGTCGCGGGTGTCTTCGTGGTGCAGTTCGAACGGCATCTTGCCCGCTTCCAGCTTCGACAGGTCGAGCAGGTTGTTGAGCAGATCCAGCAAGCGCGTGCCGCTCTTGTGAATGTTGTCGAACCAGTGTCTGAGTTTGATCAGCTCGGCCTGATCCCACTTGTCGATACCGAAGCGGGCGAAGCTGAGAATGGCGTGCATGGGGGTGCGCAATTCGTGGCTCATGTTCGCCAGAAAATCACTCTTGGCCTGGTTGGCCTGCTGGGCTTCGTCGCGCGCGGCCACCAGTTTGGCGGTACGTTCTTCGACCAGCAGGGCCAGATTGTCGCGGTGCCGCAGCAATTCTTCCTCCAGTTGCTTGCGCTCGTCGATATTGGTCCAGATGCCGGTATACAGCTCGGGATATCCGGCCGCGTCGCACAAGACTTCGCCGCGCGCATGCATCCAGCGCCAGATGCCCGCCTGGTCGCGCACCCGCACTTCAATCGACCAGCGGCCGCCGGTTTGATCCAGCGTCTCCTGCAACGCCTGCAGCCGGGGCAAATCGTCGGGATGGGTCAGGTTGTCAAAAAACAGGTACGACCTGGGCAACTCCGTGCCAAAGAAATCCTGGCCGGCACGATTCATATACAGCACCCGGCCGGCGCGGTCGAACGCCATGATCATGTCGACACTGGACTCGGTCAGATTGACCATCAGCGCTTCGCGCACACGGGCTTCCTGCCCGTTACGAACAGCCGCCGGTGCAGTGAAACCAGGAAGGAGGTCAGCAGAAATGGGCAGCATGGATTCCGGAGACAAGTCGCACTGGCGTCAGGCGCCACAGTGCCTTATCGGCGGAAATGCCCGGAAATTGAAGCGCCGCTCTGGCAGCGGCTCAGGCCGTCTGCACGCGATTCTTGCCCGCCCGCTTGGCCTGGTACATGGCCTGATCGGCACGCTTGATCAAATCGTCGCGTGACTCGCCCGCGATGAGCATGGAGACCCCGGCTGAGAAAGTAATCAGCACCTTCTCATTGTTATGCAGGAAGAATCGTTTGGTCAGTTCGCGCTGCACGCGCACGATCACGCGCTCGGCTTCCTGCAAACTGGTTTCCGGCAGGATGATGACGAATTCCTCGCCACCGTAGCGCGCCACTGCATCCGTCGGCCGCACAACCTGACGCAGAATGGTCGAGAGATGCGCAAGCGCCTGATCGCCCGCCTGGTGTCCGAGCAGGTCATTCAATTGCTTGAAGTTGTCGATATCGAGCATGGCCAGCGACAGTGGCTTCTGGCGTCGATCACAACGCGCCACTTCGATCTCGAATAACTGTTCCATGCCGCGCCGGTTCAGCGTATTGGTGAGTGAGTCGTGGCTGATCAATTCGGACAGGGTTTGCAGCGCGGTTTGCAAATCGGCCACGCGCTGCTCGTATTCCTGCACTTGTTTGCGTGCGATTTTCAACTCGTCGTGCGAACGCACCATCTCGGCCTGAATCGTGCGCGTATCGTTCATCAGGTTTTCCACCAGATGCGACAGCTTGGGCAAATCGTTGGCAGTGCGAATTTGCTCGGCGTAGCCCTCGATGCGTTCGGAATACACGCCGGTGCTTTCGCTCATCACGGACAACCGTTCGACGAATACCTGCACCATATTGCGAATCGCCTGCTTGGCTTCGTCCAAACTGGTTTTGAGCACGCCCTGGCGGTGAATGAATTCGCGGAAACCCTCGGTCGCCGCTTCCAGGCCCTTGGGTGAGAGCGGCTGATCCAGGATGTTCTGCATGCGCGCCACCTGACCCGTGACCCAGCGGTCGTCTTCCATCAGCTCGCTCATGTTGTGCACCAGCAATTGCAGCAGGGTGAGTAGCCCCTTGACCATCTGGTCGAGCGTTTCGCCGCGCAGTTCAAGTTGCACCCAGAATTGCCGCAGGTCGACGCTGAGCAGATTGATGTCAGCCAGCGTACCGGTATGGCGGCAGCGCTGTGCCAGATTGGCGGCGGCCCGTTCCATTTCCTCCGAATAGCCCAGCCGCTGGGTGACGGCATAGGTCATGGTCTGCGCCAGCAAATCGCGCAGCGCAGGCACTTCCTGGTCCGGGCTGCGCACATGGACGGTTGCCGTTGACGCGATTTCTTGCGCACTCTTGTGCACGATGGGAACCTGAGCTTCTGCGGCCGGATGCGCGACAAAGTGCTGCGGACCCGGCGCACCGGACGATTCATCATCCACCAGCGTTTCGCCCGCCTGCTCCTTGCCCTCGGCCCAGGATTTGGTCAAGGCCCGCAAGCGCTGGTAAAGCCTGGCCGCTTGGCCGCCAAAGGTGTTGAGGACATGTTCCAGCGCATCGCGCTTGCGTGCCTGCGTCAAACCTTCCTGCCGCAGTTCCCATTGACGCAACAAGTCGCGCAGTAAATCCGGCCAGTGCTGCGGGGCCTCTTGTTCCCCCTGTGCCAACTTGAGCAGAGTCTGGCGCACCTCGTCCCACTGACCCTGTTCCAGCGCCTGCGACAAGGGCTGTGCGACGCGCCGGCCCGGCCCGGATTCACGCAGCTCCGCCGCCAGTTGCTTGATGCTGCCCAGCAATGGATGCGTTGCGCCAGCCAGGGGTTGGCCGGAAATTTCTGCATAGGCACGGCTATAGGCTTCCGGCGTCGGCGCAATGCGCTGCAGCGCAAGCCGCTTGATTGCTTCACGCGCCACATCGGTTGGGTTGTTCAAATCAGGGGCAGTTGCGCCGACCGGCTTGGCGGCCTTGGGTTTTGCTGCAGGAATTTGCGTGGCCATGTTGAAAGATGAAATCTACAATGGATGTCCCGATCTGCAGAATACCGGAATCGACTTGCATCTAAACGTTGAATACCCTTGCTTTTCCAGGGGATTTCACGGCCACTCCGGCAGGCTGGCCGCGCTATACCTCAAGAACAGGCCCGCGCAACCGATAACCAATCATCTCAAACAGCGAGGCAAAATGGACATACTGATTGTCGATGATAACAAGGCCAATCTCACCTTGCTATCTACTTTGACACGTCAGTTGCCGGAGACGACCGCTACGGCATTCCTGGATCCGCTCGAAGCGATTGCCTGGAGTGCAGACCATCCCGTTGATCTACTTTATGTCGACTACATCATGCCCGGCATGGATGGTATCGAATTCATTCGCCGCTTTCGTGCGCAGGCGCACCACGCGGAAGTTCCCATCATCATGGTCACGGCCTATGAAGAACGCAGTGTGCGCTACGAAGCGCTGTCCGCCGGCGCCAATGACTTTCTCAACAAGCCCATCGATACGATTGAATTCCTCGCCCGCAGCCGTAATTTGCTGGCACTGCAGCGACACAGCAAGAAACTCGCCGATCAAGCCGGCTGGCTGCGCAACGAAGTGGAAAAAGCCACGCAAGAGATTCTGCGCCGCGAGCTCGATACGCTGTTTCACCTGGGCAAAGCCGCCGAATTTCGCGACGCTGAAACCGGTGCCCATATTTTGCGCATGGCCAATTATGCACGCGTGATTGCCGCTGCCATGGGCTTGTCCGATGCAGATCAGGAAATGCTGTTGCGCGCAGCACCCATGCACGACATAGGGAAGCTTGGCACACCGGATCACATCCTGCTCAAGCCCGGCAAGCTGAACCCGGCCGAGTTTGAAATCATGAAACAGCACGCCGCACATGGCTGGGAAATTTTGCGTCACACCCCATCGCCGATCATTCAGGCTGCGGCGGTGATTGCCCACAGTCACCACGAAAAATGGAATGGGGAAGGCTATCCACTCGGTTTAAGGGGCGAGGACATCCCGCTGTTTGGCCGCATCGTGGCCGTCGCCGATGTGTTCGACGCCCTGACTTCCGACCGCCCCTACAAGCAAGCCTGGTCGAACGAAAAGGCCTGCATTTATATCCGTACGCAGAGCGGGCAGCATTTTGAGCCGCGCTGTATTGATGCCTTCTTCAGTGCCTGGGACGAGATTCTGGCCATCCAGGCCAAATATCGTGATGAGGAAATCAATGGCTATTGGGCCCAGCGTGCGGATGGAGCATCCCATCCGCTATAAGTCTCACGTGCCGGGCGCCAAGCCGCAAAACCGTTTGTCTCGCCCACTCAGCCCAGAAAGTTGAACAACGACAGATTCGAAATCCGTACAAACGATTGTTGTGCGGCTTGCATGGCCAACTGATCGTGCGTCAAATCGCTGGCCGCCTGGGCGTAGTCAAGATCTTGCAGGTCGGACATCCTTTGGGTGTGCTGAATCTTCACGCCATCATTGCTGGATTTCAAGGTATCCAACTCACTCAAGCGCGCGCCGATGCTGGTACGTACGGTCAGCACCGTATCGGTGGCCTGATCGAGATTGGTTTGCGCCAGCCGCATGGCATCGGTGTAGACCGTCGAGGGCAGCGCGCCCGGTGTCCAGCTATTGAGTGCGTTAATCGCGCTCTGCAAGGTGGTGAACATGTTCTGGGTCGAACTGGGTGCGACGACAAAACGATCGCCCGACACCGGTGCGCCACTGATACTGGTTTCGATGGCACCACCGGCCAATTGAATGGCGTTGCCGCTGCCGTAGGCATTGCCGCTGGACAAAGTGGTTTCGACCCCGCCCGTACGCTGAATCACGTCATAGGTCGAACCGCCCGCGTTGAATTTAATGATGTAGGTTTGGCCGGTATAGCCCGCCGCATTGAGTACCTTGCCATTGTCGATCAAACCTGTGCCGCCATTGGTCACCGCGGGGGAGGCTGCCGGGTCGCTGATGGTGGTGGCAAACGTGCCATTACCGGTCGGCGCGGCTTCGAAAATTTGCGCACCGGCATTGGAAGTTTCGATATAGCGCCGCGACCCCACCTGCAGCACAGGCTGACCGCTATCGCCCACATAAGTCGCACCGGTCGGCGTTTGCGAGTAGGGTGCCGTCGCATCCTGATAACCAGAGAAAAGAAAGCGCCCGTTACCATCCTGGCTATTGGCCAGCGCCAGCATCGTCTTGAGATGCTCGCTCAACTGCGTGGCGATGGATGCGCGATCCGAGGCTGAAAGCACGGCATCACCTGCGTTGACCAGCAGGGTACGTGCACTCTGGGCTACATCACCGATCTGCGACAAGGTACTTTCCGCCAGGTTGATGCGATGACTCGCACTATCGATATTGCGCTGGTACTGATCGATCTGCGTAATCGATTGCTGTTCGACCATTGCGGCGCTGGCGGCCACCGGGTCGTCGGCAGCGGTGAGGATGCGCTTGCCTGCGGCCATCTGTTGTTGCAGGCGCGCCATCTCCGCCTGCTGGCTTGACATGCCGCTGGTGCTCACGTTGAACATTTGACTGGTACTGATTCTCATGATGCCACCTCAAAACGCTAGAACTAACCTGCCTTCGCTATATCCAGTATGTCCTGGAAGAGCTGGCCGGCAATTGCCACCGCCCGGCCAGCGGCAGAATAAGCCTGCTGATAGCGCAGCAGATTGGACGCCTCTTCGTCGAGATTGACGCCCGAGACAGATTGCTGCGCCGTTACCGTGTTTTGCAACAATGTGTCCTGCGCCTTCCCGCTCACCTGTATTTCATGTGCCTTGCTGCCTACGGTACTGACCAGTTGCGAATAAGTATCTTGCAAGCTTGCCGTGCCACCCACCATCTGCGTGTTTTGCAAATTGCCCAAGGCAACGGCATTGCGATTGTCGCCTGGACCGGAAGCGGCAAAACTGACGGTGAAAGTGTCGGCTGCGGCAGGCGTGCCAGTCAGCGTAACCGTCCAGCCGTTGTAGGTCACTGTGCCCGCACCACCCAGAACGCCGGTACTCGCCACCGTGGCAAAACCGGGTGAACCGGTGCGCAATTCGTAGTTGGTCGGGCTGGTAAAACGAATCTGCACCGGCGTGCTGTAGTCAAAGCCAGCGGCGGCCGGAATTGCAATCACCGAACTGCTCACCGCGCCGGTGCCGGTATTACCGCCGCCGACGGCCGTGCTGATATTGGGTGCCGCAGCCGCGATCAACCGCGTATCGGTAATCGCCGCGGACAAGGTACGCGCACCATCGCGGGTCGGCTGAATCAGGAAAGAATCGTTGGCACTGGGCGCGCCACTAATGTTTATCGTGACTCCATTGACGGTCTGCGGCAAGGTCGCATACGTGGTGGTTACGTTGGTGGTCAGATTAGTCAATTGAAAATTGGTGCCGTCATACAGCAATTTGTAGTCGTCACTCGTCAATGCCGTGGCGGAAGCAATGGTTGCGGTCACGGCGCCGCTCCCGGCATTGCCGGCATTGGAGATGACGATGGGCACCGGCACATTGAAAAAATTACCACCCACTGCGCCATTCAAATCGCGTCCAGCCGTGTGTTGCAGATTGAATGCCGAAGCCAGGTTGATCCCAATCAGGCCCAGCGAGTCGCGGGCCGGATTGAGCGTGTTGTCACGGAACGCCAGATAGCCACCCAAGGCGCCGCCGCCCGCCAGATCGGCCGCGCGAAACGGCATCACCGAGGCGCCAACCACCAAGCCAACGCGCAACTGGCTGGGATCAGCTGGATCTTGTGCTGCCGACAGGGTCGAGGCCCGATTCCCGACCACCATTGCCTGGCCGTTGGCGAGAAACACGCTGACGGTGCCGTCGGGCACGGCCACAGTGGTTGTGGCCACTTCTTGATTCAGCTGCTTGATCAGCAGATCGCGTTGATCGAGCAAATCGTTGGGGGCTTGACCAATCGTGCCGGAATTGGTCAACTCGGAAATGCGCTGATTGAGGTTGGCAATTTCGCTGGTATAGGTATTGATGTTCGTGACTGATGTCTGCATCTGCGCATTGGTGGACAGGCGCAGATCGTTCAAGCGGCTGTCGATGGCTTGAAAACGCGCCACCAGCGACTGCGCCCCCGACAGCAAGCCCTGACGGCTGGCAATGTCGGAAGGATGGGCCGCCACATCCTGCGTCACGGCAAAGAAATCCGCCAGCGCCGGCGTCAAACCGGCCGTCGCATCTGACAAGGTATTGTCAACCTGATTGATTTGCGCTTGATAGCTGCTGAAATAACTGGCGCCCGCCTGTGCCGACTGCACTTGCCGGGTCAGCAGACCGTCATAGACGCGGCGGACATCGTTGACATTGACCCCGCGCCCCATGAAGCCGGCACCGGTGAACTCAGGGTTGTTGGTGCTCTGTACAATCTGCTGGCGGCTGTAGCCATCGGTATTGCTGTTGGTGATGTTATGCGTGGTCGCATCGAGGCCGTAACGCGCCGCCGTCAAGCCTGTCAAAGCTGTTTGAAGAATCGAACTCATGCTGACTTCCTTTACATCACACCATCTTTAACGGCACTCCAGCCCATGCGCTTGAGCGGCCGATTGTCAACTTTCTAAACCACCATGCGTACGGTTTTTTCAATCACCTGGGTCAGTTTTTGCGCATATTCGGGGTCGGTCGCATAGCCGGATTTCTGCAATTGCGCCGCAAACTGGGTCGCACTCTGACCCGGCGTCAGCGTTTGTGCAAAATGCGGATTGCGGGTCAGCAGGCGCGCGTAATCAGCAAAGGCCTCTGCATAAGAACCATAGGCGCGAAATTTCTCCACCACCTTGCGGGCCGTGCCATCCACATATTCCGTCGTCACATTTTCCGTGACGGCGCCTTTCCAATCACTGCCCGCCTTGATGCCGAACAGGTTGTGACTGTTGCTGCCATCACTGTGGCGAATCTCATGTTTGCCCCAGCCCGATTCGAGGGCGGCCTGACCCAGCACAAATTGGGCAGGTACCCCGGTCACGCTTTCCGCCTGTTTTGCCTCACGCCACAGACGCTGTACAAAATGGCGCGCCGGACTCTGGGCGTCATCCATTTGCTGCACCCCTTGCTGGGTACTGCTGCTGATATGTTCCAGTGTGCTGAGGTTAGGCTGCCGCGCGCCCGGCTTGATGGGCAGTGGTGTGGTCTCCGGGTGAAGGGGCTTGATCTGCACAGGCTCGTTTGGATTGCCCGGCTGATGCCCGGATTGGGAGCGCTGGATTTGCTTGACCATGACATCGGCCACGCCTATGCCTTTTTTGGACAGCAGATCGACCCATTGCTGATCCAGCATACCGGTGTACATATTGGTCGCTTCGGAATCGAACACGCCATCCTTGGGCGAGGCGTCGCGCATGCTTTTGAGCATCATGCCGAGAAACACCGCTTCGAACTGCTTTGCCGCCGTGCGCAGCGCTTGCTCAGGATCTTTCTTGGCCTGCAGCTTGAGTGCATCCAGTGCCTGCGCATCAATCGCCAATTGCTGAGACGCGGCGCCAAGTGCACCGCCGGGAATCTGCATCACATACTCCTTTGTCGCAGGTCGATCGTTTCAACCACCGACTGCATCAAATAATTTCCAGTTCCGCCTTCAAGGCGCCGACCGCTTTCATGGCCTGCAAGATCGCCAGCAAATCCTGCGGCGTGGCGCCGATCATGTTCAGGGCCTTGACCACTTCGGCAAGTTTCGCTCCGCCTTGCAGCATCACCAATTGGCCACCTTCCTGCTTGATCTGGATATCGGCTTGCTGCGTCACTGTAGTCTGACCACCGGAGAGCGCATTGGGTTGACTGACCTGTGGCGTATTGGTAATCGTCACCGACAGATTGCCGTGCGCGATGGCGCAGGGCTCCAGCGTGACAGCCCGGTTCATCACGATCGAACCGGTACGCGCATTGATGATCACCTTCGCGCTATCGATGCCGGTATTGATGGACAGATTCTCGAGCCGTGCCATGAAAGCGACGCGCGCGTTCGGGTCGCTGGGCGCCATCACTTCAATCACGCGGCCATCCAGTGCAGCAGCAACACCCGCGCCCTCGCTTTTGTTGATTGTCTGCACCACTTGTTGCGCAGCGGTGAAATTGGTTTCATTCAATTCAAACTTGATGGTCGGACCGAGCACGAAGGGACTTGCGACCGCCCGCTCCACCGTGCCGCCGGCCGGGATGCGGCCCACGCTCAAGTGATTGATCTGCGTCTTGCTGCCACCACTGGACTCGCCTGCGCCACTGACCACCAGGCTGCCCTGTGCCATTGCATAGACTTGACCATCCGCCCCTTTGAGCGGCGTGAGCAGCAACATGCCGCCGCGCAAGCTCTTGGCATTACCCATCGACGACACGGTGATGTCCAGCGTCTGACCCGGTTTGGCAAAGGCTGGCAGACTGGTGGTGACCATCACCGCCGCTACGTTTTTCAATTGCAGATTGGTGCCGGGTGGCAGCACCACGCCCAAGCGCTCCAGCATCGAGGTGATGCTCTGCACGGTGAACGGCGTTTGCGTGGTTTGATCGCCCGTGCCATCCAACCCCACCACCAAACCGTAACCGATCAACTGGTTGGCGCGAATGCCTTGCACTGAAGCGATATCCTTCAAACGCTCCTGCGCAAAAACCGGTTGCACGTTCAGACCAAAGCCAAGCAGCAGCATGGAAAAAAAGATGGGCCACTGAAGCAAAGATTTATGTAGGGATTTCTGCATCATGGTGCCCTCCATCAGAACGGCAGGAACGACAGGAAGAAGCGCGACAGCCAACCCATGGCCTGCGCAGAATCGACCTGACCTTTGCCACGGTATTCGAGGCGTGCATCGGCGACCTGAGTCGAGCTGACGCGATTGCCGGACAGAATGGTGCTGGGGTTAACCACGCCAGAGAATTTCACCGTTTCAACTTCGTGGTTGGTGCCAATCTGTTTTTCGCCCGCGACCACGAGATTACCGTTTTGCAACACATCGACCACGGTGCAGGTAATCGTGCCGGTCATGGTGTTGTTGTTGTCGGTTGAACCCTTGCCATCATGTTTTTGAGCATTGCTTTCCTTGGCCGTCAGGCCCAGTACATTGCGCAGGAAACTGCCGCCAAACACAGGGATGTCGTTCAACGCCGTCACACTGGTATTGAGGCTGCCGGTACGTTCAGCCGAAGTGTCAGTTTTCTGGCTGGCGCTGATACTCTCACTGATAATGATCGTGACCGTATCGCCGATGTAACGCGCACGCTTGTCTTCAAACAGTGGACGGTAGGCCATTGAATCTTGATAGATCCCGCCGGTCGGCGTGGCCGAGGGTGGCGCCGGTGTCTGGGGCTTGGCCGTAGTGGGCCGGTCGAATTCCACGCGCGGATCCATCAAGCCACACGCCGTGAGTGTCAGCAGGACAAGCAGTGCAAAAATTCTTTCAAACAGTTTCATGGTCGTTTCGTTACAGTTGTGTCAGTTTCTGCAGAATTTGATCCGAGGTTTGGATGGCGCGCGAATTGATTTCAAACGCCCGCTGCGTCTGAATCAGGTTCACCAGTTCTTCCACCACGTTGACGTTCGAAGCTTCGACAAAACCTTGGTTGAGCACGCCAGCGCCATTGGTGCCGGGTGTATTGGGTGTGGGCGACCCGGACGAAGCGGTTTCCGCATACAGGTTATTGCCCAGCGACAGCAAGCCACCGGTGTTGACGAAGGTCGCCAATTGGATCGTGCCCACTTGCACGGCTGTCGGCGAACCCGGCTGTATCACCGACACAATGCCGTCTTGTGAAATGCTGATCGAAATCGCATTGGCGGGAATCGTGACCGAGGGTTGCAAAGGTTCTCCATTCGGCGTGACGATCTGGCCCGTATTGTCGAGCTGGAAACTGCCGGCACGCGAGTAAGCGGTGGTGCCATCGGGCATCTGTACCTGAAAGAATCCCTGTCCTTGAATCGCCATATCCAGGCTGTTGCCAGTCTGGGTCAGGTTGCCCTGAGTGAAGTTGCGCACCGTCGCCACTGGGCGCACACCGGTACCCACCTGCAAACCCGAGGGGACCTGCGTTTGTTGTGAGGATTGCGCGCCCGGCTGCCGCAGCGTTTGATAGATCAAATCCTCAAACACCGCGCGTTGCCGCTTGAAGCCATTGGTGCTGACATTGGCCAGGTTGTTGGAAATCACATCCAGCTGCATTTGCTGTGATTCCATGCCGGTTTTGGTAATCCAGAGAGAGCGAAGCATTGTCTTTCCTTTTTTCAACCACATCCTGATTACAACTCACTATGCACTACACAACGTCCACGCGCCCCGATCTAGCCGGTATTGGTCAGTAGCTGGTTCGCTTCACGGGCATTGGCTTCGGCGTTTTGCAGCAGCTTCATTTGCATGTCGAATTGCCGACCTACGGAAATCATGTTGACCAACATGTCCACCGCATTGACATTGCTGCCTTCGAGCGCACCGGACGCAACGCGCACGTTTTCGTCCGCGCCCAGCGGGTTGCCGGAGTTGCTGCGAAACAAACCATCTTCGCCCCGCACCAGCGACACGGTGGGATCACCCGCCGGCAGATCCACCAGCTTGAGCCGCCCTACCGGGACGCTGGTCGCGCGCGAACCGCTGCGCGGCACGGCCGAGATCGTGCCATCGTCAGCGATGGTGATTTCATTGTCTTGTGGAATCGCAATCGGGCCGCCGTCACCCAGCACCGTCAGGCCATTGGCGGTGGTCAGCACGCCTTCTCCATTCACTTCCAGATGGCCGTTGCGCGTATAAGCTTCGCCACCGCGCGCGTCTTGCACCGCCAGGAAACCATTGCCTTGCAGGGCGACATCCAGCACACGTCCGGTCTGCTGAATGGAGCCCGGCTTGAAATCGGCCATCGGTGTACTTTCCACCGCGTAGGCACGGGTCGGCAGGCCCGGCCCTTGCATGGGTGCGGTGCGAAATGCCGTGAGCTGGCCCTTGAAACCGGTGGTATTCAGATTGGCCAGGTTGTGCGCCACCGTATCCTGGCGCGCAACTGCAGCTTTCGCGCCACTCATGGCGACATAGATCATTTTGTCCATCCGAACCTCGCGAAGCGCTAACTCCTCCCTCACCTTCAAGGGGAGGGCTTGGGGTGGGGATGGGTTTCTGTGGCACATGCACCCATCAACCCCATCCCCCACCTAACCTCCCCCTTGAAGGGGGAGGGACTTAATCATCAGCGCAAATTCACCAGCGTTTGCAACACTTGATCCTGCGTCTTGATCGACTGTGCATTGGCTTGATAGACGCGCTGCGCGGTAATCATCGATACCAGTTCTGCCGTCATGTCGACATTCGATTGTTCCAGTGCGCCTGATTGCATGATTCCCAGACTACCGGTGCTGGGCGCGCCCACCAGTGGCGGCCCGGAATCGGCCGTTTCGGCCCAGGAACTGTTGCCCAGCGGTTGCAGGCCTTGCAGGTTGGTGAAGTTAGCCAGTACGACTTGCCCCTGGGCACGCGTCAAGCCATTCGAATAACGCCCGAGGATCGTGCCGTCCTGACCCACCGTGAAACCGGTCAAACGGCCCGATGCATTACCATCCTGCGCCAGAGAGCTGACCGCAAAGGGGCTGCCGAATTGGGTCGAGCTGGCGAAATTGTAGGTCACCGCTTGCGGCGTGGTGGCGCCGTTGGTTAGCACCAGACTGTCGGCCAGCGAGGTCGGCGCAGTCAGGGCACCGCTGCTGTTGAATGTCAGGTTGCCGCGCGAAGTCGCAGTTGCCCCGTCCAGGCTGGAATAGGTCGCGTAAACGCCGGCGGCGGTCTTGCGGAAATACAGGGCCACTGAATGAGAACTGCCCAGACTGTCGTACACCGTCAGCGAGGTGGCACTGCTGAACGTCGCTGTGTTGGTCTGGTCGAAGGCCGGTAATGCCGGCAAAACCGCGCTGCTCGAATCGAGGTTCATCACGATGTTAGCCGTGGTGGTAGGCACTGGGGCAATATCGGCACTCGAGATTTGCAGGTCGACCGGCGCCGAGGGTACGATCGACCCCGCTGAGTTGACCGCATAGCCGGTCAATCGGCTACCTCTGGCATTGACAATGAAACCATTCTTGTCGAGCTGGAACTGGCCGTTGCGCGAATAGCTGATGGTGCCGCTGGTATTCATGCGAAACAAGCCGGCACCGTTGATGGCGATATCGAGCGGATTGGTCGAGATCGACAACGTGCCTTGACCGAAATCCTGCGCTACATCAGTCACTTGCGTGCCGATACCGATGGCATTGTTGGCCACTCCAAAAGCGGCGCCAGCAAACACATCGGAAAACACCGTACTTGAACCCTTGTAGCCCACGGTCGCAGCGTTGGCCACGTTGTTACCGATCGCATCCAGATTCTTGCCGGCGGCATTCAGTCCGCTCAAACCTTGTTGAAAGCTCATGTGTTTCTCCTGATTAAATCATCTGCTTGATGTCACTCAAGCCGAACTGGCCCAAACCGCCTACCGTCATCTGCAAGCCTGACGCCGACGGCGTCAGACTGACAACCTGTCCCAAACTCAGCGTGGTCGCGGCGATTTCCGCACTGCCCTGCATCGCCTTGATCTTGACGCTGTATTTGCCATCCGGCGCCTGGGTGTTTTGATCGGTGATGCCGTCCCAGGTAAAACCATTGACACCCGCCGGTTTCGATCCCAGATCGACCCGCTGCATCAATTGCCCAGCGGCATTGCGAACCTCGACCTGCACATTGTCTGCGGGCTGATCGAGCGAGAAGCCCGCCGCACCCAAACTGTTTTTCAGGTTCAGGGTACTGCCCGGCACCATCACGCTGTGACCGATCATGTTCGAACCTTGCATCAGTTGCAGATTGCTGAAGTTGCCCGCCAGCAAACTCATCGTGTCATTCAATTGCTGAATGCCATTGACCGTGTTGATCTGCGCCAGCTGACTGGTCACCTGCGAATTGTCGAGCGGATTCAAGGGATCCTGATTGCGCATTTGCGCGACCAGCATGGTGAGAAAACGATCCTGCAGTGCCTTGGGACTGTCCGGTTTGCTGCTGTCGTTCGCGACCGCCGCATCGGTCGCAAGATTGCGTGTGGCGGGTAACTGGGCGAGGCTGGAAAGCGAAGTACTCATGTCAAACTCCGATCACGGCAAAAATTATTGACCCAGCGTCAATGTTTTCATCATCAACGTCTTGGCGGTATTCATCACATCGATATTGGTCTGGTAGGAACGCGAGGCGGAAATCATGTTGACCATTTCATCCACCACGTTGACGTTCGGCATCGACACATAACCCTCTTGATCGGCGAGCGGATGCTTGGGGTCATAGATGCGGCGCAGCGGACTGTTGTCCGTCACGACCTCTTTCACCGCCACACCCATGGCTTGCGCGCCGGGCGCTTCGCCAGCTTGCGCTGTTTCTGCCTGCACGGCCTGAAACACCACTTGCCGCGCGCGATAGGTTTGACCATCCGGACCGGCCACGCTGTCGGCGTTGGCCAGATTGCTGGCCACCACGTTCAAGCGCTGGCTCTGTGCCGCGACGCCGGAGCTGGCAATGGAAAATGTTTTCAGCAATGACATTCAAAACCTCCTAGAGAAGCGCTGAATCAACAAGAACCGGATACGCCATGCCTGACACGCTAAGCGCAATCCTTTGCTTCACATCATCTGCGTTCGCCCGCCTGCGGCTGCTCTCGACAAAACTCATATTTACCCAGTGCCTCCCTAGCTGTTCTGCACCGCAGACTGCAATGTGCGCAATTGCTGATTCAACGCACGCAACGCGGCTTCGTAACGAATCGCGTTGTCGGCAAAGTTGGCACGCTCGACATCCATGTTGACGCTGTTGGCATCCAGACTGGATTGCGCATCGGCGCGGAATTGCAATGGCACGGGGATGTTGGCCGCACCACCGGCGGTACTGATATGACGTGGCGATGTCGTTTGCAAAACGCCCGCCGGTGTCTGGGAACCAGACTGCATATTCGTGGCGGTCTGCAAAGCCTGCGCAAAGTTGAAATCCACGGCCTTGTAATTAGGCGTGTCGGCGTTGGCGATATTGGCCGCCAGCACACTCTGACGTTCGGCGCGCAGGCGCAGTGCCTGGGCTTGAAAATCGAGGGCTTCGTTCAACTTTCCAATCATTGAGCGGCTCCGTGGCGCAAAAGTTGTGATCGAATTATCGAAGCCGGAACCGAAAACAAAGGCTTGATAAAGACGGGATAAGTGTCCTTAATCACCCGTTCATTTCACCTCCGCACCACTAGAGTTGCGTTTGTATAAATCTGGGAGCGATTCTTGCTAGAACGAGGAAATTTGAGCCTGTGCAGGCTGGCAGCCGTTCTGCTGGCAGTGTGCGCATTGATATATTCCGGGCCGACCGTGGCTGTGGAGACCACGGCTCCCGTGCCCGTCTGGTTTGCTGCCTTGCAGCAGCCGATTCACAATTTATTGCAACAGGCAGCAGTCAATGTACTCAAGGAATTTCCTGCGGAGCAGGCGGTACACACTGAAATCCGCATCGGTCAGCCCGGTCAAAATTCGCAGGTGGAACCCTGCCAGCAAATTCAACCCTTTCTGTCAGGCAACAAGCTGGCTTGGGGGCGGTTCTATGTCGGTTTGCGCTGCCTCGACAACGAGACGCATTGGCAAGTTTATGTTCCCGTGGAAGTTAAATATTTCGGTGCACTGCTGTACACGCAGCGCACCGCTGTCACGGGTGAAGCGCTTCAGGTTGAGGATGTTCGCGCTGACAACGCCGAACTCTCCAACTACCCGCTGGCTTTTGCCAGACAAATGCTCTACAACCCGGACCAAATCCAGCAACAGATACTAGCGCGCACCGTCGCCACCAACCAACCTTTGCGCAGCAGCGATCTGAAAACCCGGCCGACGATTGCCAATGGTGATGGCGTGCGTGTGCGCATGTTGGGTCAAGGTTTTACGCTCACCGCCCAAGGCAAGGCATTGCAAACCGCCGGCGAAGGTCAGCCCGTGCGGGTACAGATTGAAAACGGACGCATCCTGACGGGCACGGCACGCCTCAATCGGCAGGTGGAGGTTCAGCTCTAGGAGCTGTGAATGGGTCCTGGCACCGATTGGCGCAGCACATTGGCAGAACTTCGCAGCTGACTGAAGATCGAACTTTTGTTACGCTTGCAGGATGGGTGGCAGAATGCGCCGCGCCAAAGTCCCTAAAGTCTTGTCGGCTTTGACCGTTATAGCGAACAAGGGTGCTGGCAACATGACTGTCTGAACCTGTTTGTCTTATATGCGATCACAGCAGTTTTTTAACGGAGTGCATCATGAAAGTCGGTGGGAGTTCGGATTCTAACCAGCTAGAGAAACTGGGGCGCAGCAGTCGCCGTGGCTCGGCCAACGGCAGTAAAGAGACGGCTGCCACGACGGCCAGCGACAGCATCAGTTTCTCTGACCTTTCGAGCCGCTTGCAAGAATTGGAAAAAACGCTCGCGACCAGTGAAGAGTTCGATGCTGGCCGTGTGGAATCGATCAAGCAGGCAATTCGTGATGGTCAATTCCTGGTGGATTCCGGCGTCGTCGCAGACAAGCTGCTGCAAAGCGTACAGGAATTACTGGGCACAACCGCCTGAATCTGACCTCTACCGAGAGATACCCATGTCACTCACACCCGTCACCACGCATCAGGACGACTTGTTGAAACAGGATATTCTGCTCCTGCAAGAGATTGGATCGCTGCTGAGCAAGGAACAAGGGCATCTGGAACGCAGTGAGCCCTGGGCCTTGCCGGAACTGACCCGAAAAAAACAGGCGATGGCTGAAGAGCTGGATCGGCGCTATGCCGCCAGGGAACCGGCGCTGCGCGCCGCGGGCTTACCCCTGACCATGCAAGGGATGCAGCACTGGCTGAAAAGCCATGCCAAAGACGCGCAAAAGTTTGACCGGCAATGGCAACAATTTCTTGAATTGGCGCGCGACATCAAGTCGCTCAATCACCTCAATGGGCGCTTGATCGGAATGCATTTGCAACATCTCGACAGCCGCCTGCAAAGTCTGACCCAGGCCGCCGGGCTGGGTAGCGTGTATGGCGCCGGAGGTCAAACCGAGCGCCAGTCTATCAGCCGATCCCACATCACCGCCTGATCACCGCGGCCGTGTTTTGTTGCGGTCGAATTGATCGCTCCAGTAGGGTTCACGCGGCAGCAGATTGTGACCACACCAGTACTCGCCCATGGCGTTGACGACGGTCATGAAAACATCGAAATTGACCGGCTTCACAATGAAGCTGTTGGCGCCGTTGCGATAACACTCCACCAGATCGCGCTCTTCCTTGGACGAGGAAAAAATAATGATAGGCAATTTGCTAAAGCGTTGATCGGCACGAACGCGACGCAATACTTCATGGCCGTCAATCTTGGGTAATTTCAGATCGAGCATGACAAAACGCGGTGTACGCGACACGTCCCGTCCCGCGTGCGCCCCTTGTCCAAACAAGTATTCGATTGCACGCACGCCATCCTCTATGCGCAACACCGAAGGACTGCCGGAAACCTTGCCCAACGCCCGCAAGGCCAATTCGGCATCATTGGGGTTATCCTCGACCAACAGGATATCCACGTAGTTCGTCGCATCCATTTACCAGCCCATTCCAACTTTTTTAACTACTTGTTTTTGGATTAAATGGCCATTGGTGGAACCTTTTCAATTCGGAACCACGTATAGACATTCACTATTGCACAATTGTCTCAAAAGCCGATGCAATCCGTCCCATATGTGCCGTATAGTTTTTAAGTCATGTGTCACATCGACACGCCGGCTTTGTAATTAACGGTTAATATCAGTTCAGTCTAACAGATATGTGAAGCAGGCCACAAGCCTGTCTTGACTAGGCATCCCGCATAATGCCGGAGCCACGGCCACCGTCCGAAAGGTTAAAAAAGAATGTTGCGCCCTGACCAATTTCCGACTCCGACCAAACGCGGCCGCCGTGACGATGGACAATGCGCTGCACGATAGCCAAGCCAACCCCCGTCCCTTCAAACTCCGACGTACTGTGCAAACGCTGGAATACCCCAAACAGTTTGTGCTGATAGGCTTTATCGTAGCCGACACCGTTGTCGCGCACAAAAATGATCTTGCTTTCTGAATCCTCCAGCATGCCAATTTCAACAATCGGTTGTGGCTGCCGCGCTGAAAACTTGAACGCATTGGCGAACAGATTGGCAATCAGTTGACGCAGCAGACTTGGATCCCCCGTCACCGTTGGCAGAAATCCCTGGGAAATCTGTGTCTTTGGGTATTGATCACGCAAGGGTTCCAGCACCGACTGCACGACGGTGTGCAAATCGACCTCGACAAAACGCGCTTCAGCGCGGCTCACCTGCGCCAGATGTAGCAGATCTTCGATCAGTTCCGCCATGCGGTCGGCACCGAAGGCAATGCGCTCCAGGTAATACTGCGCATCGCTGCTGAGTTGCTGCCGGTAGTCCTGCATCAGGATGCCGGAAAAGCCGGAAATGGCGCGCAAGGGCGAGCGTAAATCATGCGCGACTGAATAGGAGAAAGCCTCCAGTTCGCGATTGGCCTCGGACAATTGCGCGGTACGTTCAATCACACGTTGTTCCAGTTCCGCATTCATGCGCAAGATCTCGCGCTCGGTCCATTTGCGCGCACCAATATCCCGCACGTGGATCTGCAGGTATTGCGCACCTTCAATCATGACTTGCGTGCCGGAAATCTCAACCTCCGCCACCTCGCCATCCATGCGTTGCAAACGCCGCTCGGTCAGCCCGAAAGGCTGCGCATTTTCCGCCAGTAAATTCAGCAGAGCACTGACCGCCTCACGGCAATCGGTGGTGAACATTTGCACCAATGAACGCCCCACCAGTTCATGCGCAGACAAGGCATGTGCGATCTCGACAAAAGCCCGATTGACATAGACCAGGCATCCATTCCGGACAATCCCGATCCCTTCCATGGAATGTTCCACCATGCGCCGGTAGCGTTCCTCGCTCTCGCGCAAGGCATCTTCCGCCTGTGCCCGCTGTGTAATATCAACCGCCATTGCCAGATAACCAATGACGTCGCCACCGGGGCTGCGCAACACTGCGTGATACCACTCGCACACCAGGGTGTTGCCGCTGCGCGTGACGGCAGAGCGCACCTGACGCACATAGTGTTCCGTGCTCGTAGCGGCATCCGCCGGTATTGTGTCCAGGCCATTAGGCAGGATAGTCTGGCTGGGCAACGTGCCGAGAATTTCCTGATTGCTGTAGCCGAACATGCACTCGGCGGCTGGATTCCAGTAGGTGTAACGTGACTCCGTGTCGGTGATCAAACACGCCACCGGCATCAGATTCATTTGCAATTGCTGAAACTCCAGCAAAGCCAGTTTTTCCTGTTCCAGCCGTTGCCGTTGCTGCTCGGCTTCCAGGCGAGCCGTGATATCGGAGAATGACAACCGCACCAAACGCCGTTGCGTCGACAGCAGCGGAACCAATCGCAGCTCACCGATCAATGCACGCCCGTCGCTGCGCTGCATGCGCCAATGCATGGGCACGCTCCAATCTTGCCGGGCACGCAAAATCGCATCCTGAAAGTTCCGCGTGCCATCCGCACTTGGCTGGTCGGGAAAAATTTTCGCCAGTGGCAGGTGCAACAAGCTAGCCGGCGCATAACCCAGCACTTCCGATGCCTTGGGGTTGCTATCCACCATGGCGGCGCGATCCAGATCCAGCACCAGAATCGCCTCGGGCGCGCTCTCGATCAATTCACGATAGCGCCGTTCATTGAACACCAGACGCTGCTGATTGCGTGCCGTCTCTGCAGCCAGCACCGAAATTGAAAACATCACCATGGCATAAATCACCAGGCAGATTTGCAGCAACAGCACATGCGTCACGCGCAAGTGCCCCACCGGCAGCTGGTGCATGGCAATCACCGCCGCCGACACAAAAATAAAGAGTAGCCAGGACATGACCCGTGGCGAACAATAGGCCGCATACAACGCCGCGATCGCGGACAGCAACAGGTAGGGCAAGACCGACCACAAGGACACGTTGACGGCATCCCACGCCGGGCTGTTCGGGCGCCAATAAATCAGCCCGGCTAGAATCAGGAGCAGGCTGACGCCCCGCCACAACCAACCCGCCCGGCCAGGCCACGGCGTGGGATCGAAACGCCAGGCCAGAATCGCCGAAGTCATCAGCAACGCGCCCAAACCGTCGGACAACATCGCGCTGAACCAGGCCAGCCAACCACCCGGTCCTGGAACGCCCAGTAACAGGCCGGTCATCAAATAACCGCCAGACACGACCAGCAATAACAGCGCGGCGGCATACAAATTGAAATTAAGCACCCGGCGGAACAGCTGGCGATGCAGCAGATAGCGCCGCAGCCACAGCGCCAGCAAGAGTTGCACCGCCACGATGGCCACTTGCGACCATTGCGGTTCCGGTGCCGTTGTCCATGCGCCCAGGACGCCGGTCTGCAGCAGCAACACCAGCGGCAACATCTGCACGCCACCCAGGATCACGACTGCCAGTGCTACCCCCAGACTGGGCCGGAAGAAATGGAAGCCATTGGCTTGCAGCCAGTTCTGCTCAACACCGGACAAAAGCGCAATCGCCAGAAAAAACGCACCATACAGCAATCCGATACGCCACCACGAAGCGCGTCCGCTGCCCTGCCCACCCGCGCTGACGGCGGGCGTCTCAAAAGCTTCCACACCAAAATCGGTGTTGAGATCTGCGTTTGTATCAAATTTCATTTTGATCCGGAGTACCGCGCCCTGTCGGCGGAAATCACGCGGCAAAGTTTAACAGCGCGTGGGGGAAATTCAGCGTACACAAACAAAAAGGCCACACAAAATTTGTGTGGCCTTGGCCGGGTTTCCGTTCGTATGGACGCTTACCAGTCGCGCAATTTGGTACGCAGGCGTGCAACCGCCTGGCTGTGCAGCTGGCAGACGCGCGATTCCGTTACACCCAGCACTTCGGCGATTTCGCGGAAATTCAATTCCTGTTCGTAGTACAGCCCCATCAACAATTTTTCCCGTTCCGGCAGATTGTCGATCGCCTTGATCACTGCCGCGCGAAAACGCGCATCGCTAATGCGCTCTATCGGGTTGGACTCGGTGTCGGAGATGTTCCGATCCAGATAGTTGTCGCCGCCTTCGTCTTCATCGGTCTGATCGAAATAAATCAGTTGATAGCCCTTGGCTTCCTGCAACATTTCCTGATATTGCGGCAGCGGCACGCCCAGTTCCTTGGCGACCTCACCTTCCGACGGAGCGCGGCCAAAGCGATGTTCCAGCTTGTGCATTGCACTTTCAATCTGCCGCTGGGTTTTGCGCAGACCGCGGGGCAGCCAGTCGCCATGACGCAACTCATCCAGCATCGCGCCGCGAATCCGCTGCGTCGCATAGGTTTCAAACTGCGCACCCTGACCTTCTTCAAAGCGGCCGATGGCATCCATCAAACCAATCAGCCCGGCCTGGATCAGATCGTCCAGTTGCACGCTGGCCGGCAGCTTGGCCAGCATGTGGTGTGCCATGCGCCGCACCAGCGGTGAAAATTTTTCCAGATATTCCTGTCTATCCAGAGTTCCGGCTTCTGTGTACATAACTCGCTTTCTCTCTTTCGCTGTTCTCTTGGCTCCGCCTGCGCTGCCTGGTCAACTTGACTTGTCTCTACAGCACGCCCCCTGGGGTCACAGCGCTATTTCGGCAATATTCTGCGAATCTGGAGTCAGGGTCTGATGGGCCTGCCAGACCTCGCTATCCGATCGAAACATGGCCTCTGCCAGACGCGCAATCGCATCGCCCGGCACCCCGCTGCGCGTACGTCCCGAGGCTGGGCAAGCACGCGTAAATCCAAGGTAATGCAAATTCAAACCGCAGAATTTCTGGGTCGCTTCCGCCAGATTGGCAAACAGGTGATCGGCCGCCGTCGCATCGGGCAAGCCATGCACCCAGATCCGGTGTTGCATGGAGGGATAGCGGCGCACCACCGCCTTCAACTGGGCATAAGTGGCAGTGATGACTTCGGGGCGCGCGGTAATGCGCCAGACCATTTCTCCCGCCAGATCGGCCAATTCCGCCAAGGACTCGATCATGTCGGGGCCGCCATAGGCCACCACAAAATCCGGTTTGTTCGGCATCAATGCAAAGCCTTGCAACAGGTTGCGCATACCGCCCTGCACCTGACCCAGCGCACGCAAACCACGACAGGCAGGCAAATACTGCAAGTGCTCCAGCGCAGCGGCCGGCTGCATCACCTCGTCAAAGCGTTTCTCGCCCTCAAGCAAATGAATCAACTCGTAGCGCACCGGCAGATTGAGCAAACGTCCGAGCACGCCGCGCGTGCCATCGAGCAAGGCCAGGTGATGGCCTGCCTGTGCTGCGGCGAGCATCGTGTGCACCAGCGTTTCGTCAGGCGTCACCGCTTCATGCGCGGCCACGATCACACGACTTTGCGGCAGCACCGGCGTCATCAGCGAACGCAATCCGGCCGCCTGATCCATATGCCCGTTACTCATGTGGCCGCTACCCATCTGGCGATTCCGTGAAGGACGATTAAGCGTAGGCTGCAGCATCGCTATGCCCCCGGCTTTGTGCTGCTGCAATAGGATGTGCGGTGGCTGTGGCCGTTGCCATCTTTTGTTCAAATTCCAGCGGGGACAAGGCGAATGCCGCAGGGAGATTCACCGGCTTGAGCGCACGGTGCACCAGCAGTTGCGGATTCGCCAGATGCAGGTCTTCCGGCACCCGCTGGCCATTGGTAATGAAATGCAGTGGCAGGCGATGGCGAATTACCGTATCGAGCACGGCGCCGGTTTTCACCGCTTCGTCCAGCTTGGTCAGGATCGCACCCGCCAGCGGCTTGCCGGTGGCGCGGCCACCATAGGCTTGCGCCACGTCTTCCAGCATTTCCGGTTGTGCCGCGGCATTGAGCAACAGCAGGCGCGAGATGCCGGGTTCGGACAACAGGGTCAGTTGTTCCGCCACACGCGCATCGCGCTGTCCCATGCCGACGGTGTCGATCAATACCAGACGGCGACGCGCCATGAAATTGAGCATCGATTGCAGATCGTTGCCGGCCTGTGCGCTATAGACTTGTACGCCAAGAATCTTGGCGTAAATTTTCAATTGATCGTGCGCGCCGACACGATAGGTGTCGGTGGTAATCAAGCCCAGCGAAGCAGCACCGTACTTGACCACGCAACGCGCCGCCAGCTTTGCCGTGGTGGTCGTTTTGCCAACGCCGGTCGGGCCGACCAGTGCCCACACGCCGCCGCGATCGACCAGATCCTCTCCCGCAGCCACCTGCGGCAGATTGCGCAGCAAGACGTTTTGCAACCATTGCCGCGCCTGTTCAGGCGTCAAACCCGCAGGCAAATGTTCCGCCACCGTGCGCGCAAACGCGGGCGAAAAACCGGACTCGTTCAAATCACGCCAGCACTCGACACGCTGCGGATTACGCTGCACCGCTTCGCGCCAGGCCAGACCGGACATCTGGTTTTCCAGCATGGCACGCATGTTTTTCAATTCCTCCATCAACGCCGGATCGGCCACCGGCATCGCACCCGCCATGGGCTTGGTGTACAGGTGCGGCTCCGCTTGCAGCAAGGCAGCGGTTTCGCGTTGCGCCGACAACGCCTGCTCGGCGACTGCCTGTTGCATGGCGCGTGCGACATCGACCATCGGGTCAGCCGCGTCCGCAGCAATCGCTGCAGGTTGGGGTTGTGTGCGTGCCTGCCGCCAGACCGCAGGCGCGGCAGACGGTGTTGCAGCTGCCATCGATCCTGGTTTTTCCACGCGCAGAATCGCAGGTGAATCGGCCGCCACTTCCTGCGCCAGATCGCGCAATGTTCTGGCATGACCCGCGCGTGGACGGGCGGGTTGCGGCGCTTGCGCATGCACCACGCGGCGCGGCATCGATTCAGGTTGGGCGCTGGTAAAACCGCCGCCCGCATCCACCAGTTCGTTGACTTCGGCTTGTGCCATCGCCACCATCTCGATGCCCTGCGGCGTTTGTTTCGACGACAGGATCATGGCGTCATTGCCCAGTTCATCGCGCATCTTGCGCAACGCTTCACGCGTTGTCTTGCCGGTATATTTTTTGACCATCATGGCTGTCTCCAATCGCCTCGACCAACGGCTGCCCCGCAGTTGATTTCCGATGACTCCATTGTGCGCAATCACGCGTGCAAACTACGGTCTGAAAAGGCGGGGAAAGGGGGGCTTATTTGGTGTACCAGCTCAACGGAAGAGGCCTAACCGCAGAGACGCAGAGAACGCAGAGAAAACCAAAGGTCTTTGGGGTTTCTCTGCGTTCTCTGCGTCTCTGCGGTTAGCTTGTTACCTTCTTACCCCCGCGCGCCGATCAGCGAAGCGACGCGGATGGTGCGGGATTCCGGCACTTCGCTGTGCGAAAGCACACGCAGACGGGGCACGCCACGTTTGCACAGGCGTACGATGGGTTGCCGCAGTTTGTCGGGCACCAGCATGACGGGGTTCTGGCCCAGCGATTCCTGCCGCGCAGCGGCCTTGGAAATATCGTTGACGAGGTTTTCCGACAGGCCCGGTTCGAGACCAATCACTTCGCCCTGGCTGCTGCCCACCGCTTGCTGCAAGACCCGCTCCAGCTCGGGTTCGATCACCAGCACGTTCAATTCTTCGCCCGCCGGTGCCAGTTGCTGCACGATGGCGCGGCCCAGCGCCACCCGCACCAGCGCCGTCAACTCGGTGGCATCCTGCACGCGCACGGCATGCTCGGTCAGGGTTTCGATGATGGTGCGCAAATCGCGAATGTGCACGCCTTCGTCGAGCAGGTTTTGCAGCACGCGTTGCAGGGTTGCCATCGGAATCAACTTGGGCACCAGATCTTCAAGCAGCTTGGGCGTGGTCTTGGCGAAGTGGTCGATCAGCGCCTGCACTTCGGTCCTTCCCAGCAGGCTGGCCGATTGACTGTGCAAGAGGTGCGATAGATGCGTCGCCACCACGGTGCTGGCATCGACTACGGTGTAACCCGCCGCATGGGCCTGGTCGCGCAAGGATGCATCGATCCACACCGCCGGCAGGCCAAACGCCGGATCCTTGGCAGCGGTGCCAGGCAAGGTACCCGTAACGCGCCCGGGGTTGATCGCCAGATACTGACCGTGGAACACTTCCGATTCGCCCGCAATCACGCCCTTGATGGTGATGCGATACGAATTGGGACGCAGTTCGAGGTTGTCGCGTATATGCACGGCCGGTGGCAGGAAGCCAACTTCCTGCGCAAATTTCTTGCGTATGCCCTTGATGCGTTTGAGCAAGTCGCCGTCCTGCCCGCGATCGACCAGCGGAATCAAGCGATAGCCGACTTCCAGACCGATCACATCGACCGGCACCAGATCGTCCCAGCTCACTTCGCTGCTTTCCGCCGGGGCGGGCGCCACTTCGGGTTCGGGCGGTTTTTCTGCGGCTAGGCGTTGCTTCTCCAGCAGCGTTTTACCCACCATCCACAATCCGCCCGCCAGCAGCAGGAACGCGAAATGCGGCATACCGGGAATCAAGCCCATTGAACCGAGCACGACGCCGGTGAGCATCAGCACCTGTGGCGCGCCGAGCAATTGCTTGGCCAGCTGCGAACCGATGTCGTTGCCATCGCCCACACGTGACACCACCAGACCGGCGGCGACCGAAATCACCAGCGCCGGAATCTGCGCTACCAGACCATCGCCAATCGCCAGCAGGATGTAGTTGTTGGCCGCCTGCGCGATGGTCAGATCATGCTGCGCGATCCCCACGATCAAACCGCCGATGATGTTGATGAACAGAATCAGAATGCCCGCCACTGCATCGCCACGCACAAACTTGCTGGCACCATCCATTGAGCCGTAGAACTCGGCTTCCTGCGCAATCTCGCTGCGCCGCTTGCGCGCCACATCTTCACCAATCAAACCGGCGTTCAAGTCGGCGTCGATCGCCATCTGCTTGCCGGGCATGGCATCCAGAGTAAAGCGCGCTGTCACTTCGGCAATCCGGCCCGCGCCCTTGGTAATCACGACAAAGTTGATCACCACCAGAATCATGAACACCACGATACCCACGGCAAAATTGCCACCGACCAGAAAGTGGCCGAACGATTCGATCACCTTGCCCGCCGCATCCGGCCCGGTATGGCCGTTGAGCAGCACCACGCGCGTCGATGCCACGTTGAGCGACAAACGGAGCAAGGTCGTCATCAGCAGAATCGCCGGGAAGGCCAGAAAATCGAGCGGCTTGGTGGTGTACATCGCCACCATCAGCACAATCAGCGACAAGGCGATATTGAACGTGAACAACAAATCGAGCAGAAACGGTGGCAGCGGCAGGATCATCATTGCCAGCACCATCACAATCAACAATGGCGCCCCGAAAGCGCGCGCGCGATTCATCGAAACATTGAAACGTCCTGCGGTCGCTGTTGCCATGTCTACTCCTGTTAATCGTTCTGCTTGTTACTCTGCTAGCGCAGTGCCTGTTGCAAACTTTGGTTCATCCATCCCTGCCGGCACCGCCAGTTCAGCCGGTTCCACCGGCATCATCCCGCCCCATTGACGCCAGGCCTTCAGTTGATACACATAGGCCAGCACCTGCGCCACGGCGGTATAGAGCGGCGGCGGAATATCCTGTTCCAGGCCGGTGCTGAAATACAGCGCGCGCGCCAGTGGCGGCGCTTCCATCACCGGCACGTCGTTGGCAGCGGCCAGTTCGCGGATTTTCTGCGCGATCAGTTCGGTGCCCTTGGCCACGACCTTGGGCGCAATGCCAGTGTCGGAATACTTCAGCGCCACGGCGTAATGGCTCGGGTTGGTCACCACCACATCCGCCTTGGGCACCGCTTCCATCATGCGGCGGCGTGCGATCTCGCGTTGCTGGCTGCGGATGCGCGCTTTCAGATACGGATCGCCCTCGGTCTCTTTCATTTCGCGGCGCAACTCTTCCGGCGACATGCGCAACTGTTGTAGGTATTGCCACAACTGGAAGGGCACATCCAGCGCGGCAATCAACACCAATCCGCCCACCAACATCAAGAAATCGGACAGGGCCAGATCGGCAAAGGCGTGCAAACTGTCGCGGCTGTCCTGCGTCAGCAGATTCACCAGCGCATCACCGTTGCGCCACACCAGCCACATGCCCAGACCACCCAGCAACACCGCTTTCAGAATCGCCTTGAGCAATTCCTGCGCGCCATTGACCGAGAACATCCGTTTCAAACCGGCCAGCGGCGAGAGCCGCTCAAAATTGGGAATCAACCCATTGCTGCTGAAATTCCAGCCGCCGATGGCAATCGAACCGAGCAAGGCCGCCACCACTACCGCAGCAAAGAGCGGCGCCAGCGCCAGACCGCCATGCATCAGATAATCCGCCAGACGGCTGCCCATATTGCTGGGGTCAAATACGGCAGCGGCGTTGAAGTGCAGCCCTTCACGCACGACCAGCTTGCCTTCCTCCAGCATCGCCCCGCCGCCCCACCACAACGCCCCGACCGAAGCCAGCGCAATCATCGCCGTCACCAGCTCGCGCGAACGCGCCACCTGCCCTTCTTCTCGGGCCTGCTGGATGCGCCGTTCCGACGCGGGGAGTGACTTTTCCTGACTGTTGTCTTCGGCCATTGCACCATGCTCGAATCACACGCGAGCCACACTGTTACGCGCCAGTCACGGCGCGAAAAACCTGTTAAATTTCCTTGCCGAATTATTTGCCGGTTGCGCTGATAACAAAGGGGAAATAAGAATGGCTTTAGCCCGCTATTTGCCCGAGCGGAATCCCCATGTACCGATACAGTATCGGCACGCCCCCACCGAATGGAACGATTGTTGTGAAAACCACAGACCTGCGTACCGCGTTTTCGATTGCACTGGAGCGACTGGATAATGACGAAGAACTACTCAAGACCATTGGCCGCATCTTCATCGAAGATCATGGCCCCATGCTTGATCTCTTGAAAACCAGCTGTGTGCTCGATCGCCGCGAACAGGCCGAAAAGGCGGCACACACCTTGAAGGGCGCCGTCGGCAATTTTGGTATCGACAGCCTGACCATGATTGCGCGCGACATTGAAATTCACTGCCGCGAGGCTAATCTCGAAGCGGCTCGGCAACTCCTGCCTGCGCTACAATCCGGCATTGAAGATCTGGTCTCTTCTTTGCAAAAGTACTGCGAAGAATAGGCAGTCGTTTCAGCCGCGGTCATTGCACTATCGACGTCTATTCGCCATGTCATTCATCATTCGCCGCGCCACATTTGCCGATCTGCATCTGGTCGCACCGTTGTTCGATGCCTATCGGCAGTTCTATGAACAGCCCGCCAATCTTTCATTGGCGCGCGTGTTTATGGGCGTGCGTCTGAAGCAAGGCGATTCGCATGTGCTGCTGGCACTTGAGCAGGAAGCCGCCGATGTCGCGATCGGCTTCGCCCAGATGTATCCCAGCTTTTCATCCATTTCAGCCCGCCCGATCATGATCCTGAACGACCTCTATGTGACTGAGGCGGCGCGGCATCGTGGCGTGGCCAAGGCCCTTTTGTGTGCCGCGCGCGAAATCGCTCTGCAAATGCAATGCCGCCGCGTCACGTTGGCAGCCAGCCGCGACAACGCCGCCGCCCAGCAACTCTACGAGAGCCTCGGCTTTGCGCCACAAAAAGGTTTTCTTCATTACGATTTGCTGTTGTGAGGTAGTCGGCGAGTGGAACTACCGACTGCTTTACAATCCCGCATCACTCCAAAGTAACAATCCATGCAGCAATACCTCCAACTGATGCAACACGTGCTGGAACACGGCACAAAAAAATCCGATCGCACCGGCACTGGCACGCTGTCGGTGTTCGGCCACCAGATGCGCTTCGATCTGGCCGCAGGCTTTCCCATGGTCACGACCAAGAAACTGCATCTGCGCTCGATCATTCATGAATTGCTGTGGTTCCTCTCCGGCGATACCAACATTCGCTATCTCAAGGAAAACAACGTCTCGATCTGGGATGAGTGGGCCGATGCGGAGGGCAATCTCGGTCCGGTGTATGGATACCAATGGCGTTCCTGGCCCGCGCCGGATGGGCGCCACATTGACCAGATCAGCGAATTGCTCGCGCGTATCAAAAACGATCCGGACTCACGCCGTCTGATTGTGTCGGCCTGGAATGTGGCGGACATTCCCAACATGGCCCTGCCGCCCTGCCATGCGTTCTTTCAGTTCTACGTTGCAGACGGCAAACTCTCGTGTCAGCTCTATCAGCGTAGCGCCGATATTTTCCTTGGCGTGCCGTTCAATATCGCATCCTACGCCCTGCTCACGCACATGATCGCGCAGCAGTGCGGCCTGGGTGTGGGCGAATTCATCTGGACCGGCGGCGACTGCCACCTGTACAGCAACCACCTCGAACAGGTGCATGAACAACTGTCGCGCAGCCCCTACCCGCTACCGCAACTGCACATCAAGCGGCGGCCGGATTCACTGTTCGATTATCGTTTTGAAGATTTCGAGATTCTCGAATATCAATCGCACGCGCACATCAAAGCTCCGGTAGCGGTATAGTCTGGCCAACTGCCACACCCATCCTTCACTGTGAAAAAATGTGAGAAGTGTTGCACTGAATCCCCAACCCCAGGAACAAGCGCTGCGCCCGGCCTACACTGATCGGCAGTTTAAAGCTTGGGTATGCGATGCATTGCCATCCCGATTTTTCTCATGAAGGCTGCAACAAGGTTGAATATTCGAGGCATGGCAAAAAACCCCAGTGCAAGGGTAATCACACCATGAGGCAAGCAAGGCATTGGCGGGTGCCGATCCTCTGTGCCGCAATCCTGCTGCAGGCAGCGCCATCGTCGGCACAGACGGCGGATGAAGAAGACCTTGCCCAGGCCTACGGCGACAAAGCCACCATCAGCCTGGCCACCGGCAGCCAGCAATCCCTGCGACGCGCGCCCGCCATTGCCAGCGTCATCACTGCCGAAGACATTGCCGCCACCGGCGCCACCGATCTGGATGAGGCACTGGAAACCGTGGCCGGCTTGCATGTATCACGCACCTCTCAAGCCAACCTGCCGATCTACACCATACGTGGTATCCGCGATACCATCACCGGTCCACAGGTGCTGATGCTGGTCAACGGCATCCCGGTGACCCACACCTTCGCTGGCAACCGGGGACAGATCTGGGGCGGCTTGCCGCTGGAGAATGTCGCCCGCATCGAAGTGATTCGCGGCCCCGGCTCCGCCCTCTATGGGGCCGACGCCTTTGCCGGCGTCATCAACATCATCACCAAAACCGCTACCGACATCAATGGCACGCAGACGGGCGCGCGCCTCGGTTCATTCGATAGCCGTGATGCCTGGATGCTGCACGGCGGCAAACTCGGCATGCTCGATGTGGCGGGCTATTTACGCGTCGGTCACACCGACGGCGCAAAAGAAATCGTTTCGGCCGACGGCGCTACACCCCTGGGGACATCGCGTGCGCCTGGCCCGCTCAACAACGGCCATGACGCCATCGACGGCACTCTCGATCTCTCGGTCGATGCCTGGCGCTTGCGCTTCGGCTACAAAAAACGCGACAACGTCGGCACCGGCGCAGGCGTTGCGCAAGCACTCGATCCCGCGGGCCAGGCAACCAGCGAACGTTTCACCTCCGACCTCACCTGGAAAAAAAGCCTCAGCCCACACTGGGATGTCGATTTGCAAACCAGCTACATGTACTACACCGAGGGCGCCGATCTGATTCTGTTTCCCGCCGGTACCAACCTGGGTGGCGGGGCTTTCACCGATGGCATGATCGGCAATCCCTATCGCTGGGAAAAACACTACCGCTTCGCCGCTTCGACTTTCTATACCGGTTTTGAACAGCACCGGCTGCGCCTGGGCCTGGGCGCGGTGAAAGACGATCTGTACAAGATCCGCGAAACCAAAAACTTCAACCCCGACTTCAGCCCGATCGGCACCGGTTCCTTTGCTGACGTCACCGATGTCAGCAACACCGTACCCTACGCCCGTCCGCAAAAACGCATCCTGCATTATGTGTATGCGCAAGACGAATGGACTTTCGCCAAGGACTGGACCTTGACCGCCGGCATTCGTCATGATCACTATTCCGACTTCGGCAACACCACCAACCCGCGCCTGGCCCTGGTGTGGGAAGCCAATTACAACCTGACCGCCAAGCTGCTTTATGGCAGTGCGTTTCGCGCCCCCACATTCAACGATCAGCACGTCATCAACAATCCGGTCAACATCGGCAATCCCAATCTGAAACCGGAAAAAATGAAAACGCTGGAAGCCGCGCTGGTCTGGCAAGCCACCAGCCAACTGCAATTGAGCACGAATATTTTCCGCTACCAGCTCAACGACATCATCCGCCTCGATAGCACCAACACCTACCAGAACGCGGGGCAACAAACCGGCACCGGGATGGAATTCGAAGCCAGCTGGGATGTTGACAGGAATCTGCGCCTGTCTGGCAATTACAGCTATCAGCGTTCGATCGACCAGGCCACGCAACAGGATGCCGGCATGGCGCCGCATCACCGCATCTACCTGCGCAGCGACTGGCGCTTCGCGCCCGGCTGGCTGGTCGATACGCAATTGAACTGGGTCGGCGATCGCAAACGCGAACCGGGCGATGCCCGCCCCGATTTGAAAGGCTACACCACCGTCGATCTCACCCTGCGCACACAAAACAGCAGCCCGGTGAATTTCACCTTCTCGATACGCAATCTGTTCGACGCCGATGCGCGTGAACCCAGTGCAGGCAATCCAGTCAGCATCCCCAACGATCTGCCCCTGCCGGGAAGATCTGCTTTCTTCGAAGCGATCTGGAAACTCTGAGCCCGCCACCGCACACAGCACGTGCAGTAGGACTCATCCTACGCAATCTCTCTCCTTCTCCCAGTGTGTGCCGCTGCTGCGCACACTATGCTTCCAGCAGAGGCTGACACTTCCGCCTCTCTCGGGGGCGTTCAATGTCCGCAGTACATACCAGCAAATCCGTTTTTCAGAAAAGCGTCACGGCCTCTCTCATGGTGCTTTCCCTCTGTTCCGGCTGCGCATTGCCGCGCGTCGTTCCTGATATGAAATTTTCCGACACCAATGAAGTCCGGCTGGAAGATGGGCATGGCCCATTGTCGGTACAGAAAAGCCGGGAAATTCTGTCGCGGCTGAAAGAAGGCCAGGACAAGAACCTGCTGGAACGGCATCTGGCGGTGGAAGAAGCGATTGCCGGCAGTCCCTTGATCGTCGGCAACAAACTGACGCTGTTGCAGGATGGCCCCACCACCTATCAAGCGATGTTCGCTGCCCTGCGCAACGCCCGGGATCACATCAATTTCGAAACCTATATTTTCGAGGCCGATGAAGTCGGCCAACGCTTTGCCGATCTGCTGATCGAGAAACAGAAAAGCGGTGTGCAGGTCAATCTGATCTACGACAGCGTCGGCGCCATGAACACACCGAAGGAATTCTTTCAACGGCTGACCGACAGCGGCATCAAGGTACTGGAGTTCAATCCAATCAATCCGCTCGCCCTGAAAAAAGGTTGGCAGGTGAATCAACGCGACCATCGCAAGCTGTTGATCATCGACGGGAAAATCGCCTTCCTGGGCGGGATCAACATCAGCAGCGTGTATTCCGGCGGTTCATTCAAGCAGCACACCAAGGTGCGGCCCAACGGCCCGCCCTGGCGCGATACCCATTTGCAATTGGAAGGGCCGGTGGTCGGGGAATTGCAAAAACTCTTTCTCAACACCTGGGCCCGACAGAAAGCCGACCCATTAGCACCCAGAACCTATTTCCCGCCGTTGACCAACAAGGGCAGTGAAATCGTGCGCGCGATTGGCAGCGCGCCCGAGGCGCCGTACAACCTGATTTATGCCACCTTCATTTCCGCGATCAATAGTGCGGAAAGCGCGGTGCACATCACCAACGCCTATTTCGTCCCCGATCAGCAACTACGCACCGCATTGATAAATGCAGCGCAACGCGGTGTGGATGTAAAACTGATTTTGCCCAGCACGACTGACTCCTGGCCGGTCTTGCATGCCGGGCAGGCGTACTACGACGAACTGCTCGCAGGCGGCGTCAAGATTTACGAACGACGCGGCGCGCTGCTGCATGTCAAGAGCGCCGTGCTGGATGGTGTCTGGTCCACCGTCGGCTCGACCAACCTGGATTGGCGCAGCCTGCTGCACAACGAAGAAATCAATGCCGTGATTCTTGGGGCCGATTTCGCTGCACAAGTCGAAGCCGTCTTCCAGGCGGATCTTGCTACTTCCACACAGATCACACTGGAAGCGTGGCGTCAGCGTTCGCTGGATCGACGCATCAAGGAACTGTTGGGAAAAATGTGGGCCTATTGGCTGTAGTAGCACGTACACGTACCAAACATCACATACCACGCATCAGGAGGGAGAAGATTCTTGTTCGCAACCCACGATACCCAGGCCTTGCGCCAGAAACTGATGGTCGTCTTCCTGATCCTGTTCTGCCAGACCCAGAACGTGTCGGGCCAGACCGGCGACCCCCCTACTCCCGAGGCTGCGGCAGCCACCTTGCGCGCTCAACATACAGCCTTGCGCGAACAACTCGCACACAATCCTTTTCAACAACCGCTCCACCTCGACTCCAGCGATGCCGACGGCGTGCTGCGCGGCGACATTCATGCCGTGCTCGAGGCGCCGTTTGCGACCGTGCGCACAGCACTCAGCGATCCGTCACAGTGGTGCGATATCCTGATGCTGCATCTGAATATCAAATACTGCCGAGCAACGCTGAACCAATCGCAGCAGCGGTTGAAAGTCTATATCGGCCGAAAATTCGAGCAGCCGCTCGACGACGCCACACCGGTTGACTTCATCTATCAGACCACGGCCGATGCCGCCGATTACATGCAGACATCCCTGCATGCCGCATCCGGGCCGATGGGCACCAGCAATTACCGCATCGCCGTCGAGGCCATTCCGCTTGACCCTGCGCATACCTTCCTGCACTTTTCGTTCTCTCATGCCTACGGATTCGCCGCCAGAACAGCCATGCGGATTTATCTCAAGACACTGGCCAGTGCCAAGGTTGGATTTACCATCGCAGGCACAGACAGCGACGGCCAACCGATCCATATCGGCGATGTGCGCGGCATGGTCGAACGCAATGCGATGCGTTATTACCTGGCCATCGATACCTATCTGAAATTTCCCAACACTCCAGCAGACCCGCCCCGCGATCCGTTCCGTGAGGAGCGCCTGCAGCACTGGTTTCTTGCCACCGAACGCTATCCACTACAATTGCACGAAGTGACGCAGAATGAATATCTTGCAATGAAGCGCAAGGAATATCAGCGTATCGCAGCAGCGCCAAAAGAGTAAAGCGCAGTTCAAAATGCACGGAATCGATAAGCTGTGCGGTGCAAGCGGAGAATGGCTGAGTACTGTCTCGATAGAAACCATTCTCCAATCAATGGTTTTCCAGATTCGGTTTATGGGCAATTCAAAAATAGCCAGGCATTTCAAATGCGTTTGTTGCAGGCAGGTAAGACCTAGTAGTTTCCCTGCTTCCCCCTTCTGGAAAATTCTTGTACCCTCAAGTGTGACCGTAGTATGTAACTCAACTCCCACCACATGAACCAGAAAACCCCAAAAATAGTCCATGTCGTTGACGATGATCCGAACGATCTGATTCTGACCTGCCGCTGGCTGGAGGAATTGGGCATCGAAACACGCGGCTATGGCGGCGCGCAAAAATTTCTCGCTGATCCAGAGAGCCGCTGTTGCGACTGTCTGGTGCTGGATGTGTGCATGCCTCATCTGAACGGGTTGGAGTTGCAGAAACAGCTGGTGGCGGAGGGTTGGAGCGGCGCCACCATCTTTCTCACCGGATTGAACGATGCCCCGAGCGCGGTCAGCGCCGTCAAGGAATTGGGTGCTGTCGATTATGTGCTCAAGCCGGAAACCGATGACCACATGCAGGAATTCAAGAAGCGCGTGCTGGCCACACTGGAAAAACAGGCGGCGCGCACGCTCGAAACCGAATCCCGGCGGCACACCGCAGAACACCTGGCCACCCTGTCTCAACGCGAAAGGGAAATTCTGCAATTGATTGTGCAGGGTTTGCTCAACAAACAAATCGCCGAACAACTGCACATCAGTACACGCACGGTCGAATTTCACCGCGCCAAAATCATGCGCCGCCTGGAGGTCAACAGCGCGGCCACCTTGGTGCGCCTGGTGGTGCAGTCCGGCGTGCTGGAGCAGCCGCTGGGTCGTGTCCCCCAGCTCAACCTTGGTCATCCGGTAGAAATACGAGGTGACAAGCGGCATTAATGCAAGCAGAATTTTCTGCCTATTTGATTCAGCTCACGCTCGCAGAGATTGGACAGTCTTGGAAAATTTTTTCATGCTGTCAAGATTGAAGGCAACCGCTCAGGGACATGCGAGCCTGGTCGAATCAACAGAGCCTGCCAGGCATCCGCGTCGAACTGAAAGCGCAATTGTATTTTGCGCTACATTACGCCCATGCGGTATTCGACCCCACTGAAACTCTCCTCGTCCAGGCAATCCAGCAGATTGAATGTTTCTGCCGTCCTGCGCGCACGGCTGCGCCCCATGGAAGGCACGCGGACTTTCTGGAACCGGCTCGCGCACATTGGCCTGCTGATTGCACTGGCAGGCGCCGCTTGGGTCGGGGCAACGGTCGTGGCCGCCGACCCGCGCGCCAGCATCGCCGTGCTGTACCCGGACATGGAGGAACCCTACCGCAGCGTCTTCACCCAGATCATCACTGGCGTGGAAAAGGAAACCGGCACCCCGGTCAACAGCTACCCGATCGGCCCAGGCCACAATCCACAAGAACTGTCCAACCGACTGCAGCAGCGCGACGTGCGGATCGTGATCACGCTGGGGCGCAGCGGCTTGAGCGCCGCAACGGGATTGAAGAAAGAAGTCGGCATCATCGCGGGCGGTATCCTGTCGGCACCCGCGCAGTCGCCACAGAATCTGTCGGTGTTGAGCCTGGCCCCCGATCCGGCCCTGCTGTTCAAACAATTGAAAGCCCTGGCGCCCGGCATCAAACGTGTGCTGGTGGTTCACGATCCGCAACAGAATGCCTGGCTGATGCAATTGGCACGTGAAGCGGCCAGTGCACAAGGTCTGGACCTGCAAATCCGCGAAGCCAGCGATCTCAAGTCGGCCCTGCAAACCTACAAAACCTTGCTGGCAGAGGCCAACCCCAAACTCGATGCACTCTGGCTGCCGCAGGACTCAACCACCGTCGAAGAATCGACCATCCTGCCGTTGATCCTGCAGGAAGCCTGGAGCCATGGTTTGCTGTTTTTCTCCAGCAGCGTGGTGCATGTCAAGCGCGGCGCCCTGTTTGCACTCTATCCAGACAACGAGGGATTGGGTCGCCGCCTGGCCAGTTCCGCATTGAAACAACTGTCCGGCACAAGTCAGAGCCCGGCGGCGCTATCCCCGCTGCGCGATGTGCTGCTGGCCGTCAATATCCGCACGGCCAGCCATCTCGGTTTGGACCTGTCGGACAGCCGCTATAAATTCGACATGATTTTCCCGGCGCCCTGATCATGCCAGCCATCCTGAAAAACTTCCTGCGCAATACGGCCTTCAGCCAGCAGCTGAAGATCACAGTAACGACCGGGGTGCTCTGTATCGCGTTGTTTTCATCGGTGGTCAGTTCCTGGCAGGGCAGCCGTCAGATTCGCCAAACCCTGCGGGATCAGGGAGAACGCATTGCCGTCAACCTGGCCAATGCCAGCACCCTGGCGCTGTTGTACAACTCGGCCGAGAATGCAGATCAGGTCATCAACACCACCCTCGCCTTCCCCGATGTGATCCGGGTGGAAATCCGCAACCCCAACGGCAACCCGGTGGTGCTGCGGGGCGAGGACAAGCGCTCGACTGCCATTGATGACATGCCGCCACCGCCGACCCTGCGCGCCGCCTTCATGGAAATGGAAACCAGTTACGACTGGCGGTTTATCGCACCGGTGCTGACCACGCAAACAGCATCGGCCTTTGACCTGGAACAAAAACAGGAGATGCTCGGCTATGTGCGCGTCGTCCAGAGCAAGGCCACGCTGACACGCATGATGACCCGGGTCTTCCTGGTCAATCTGCTGATTTCCTTCTTTTTCGCCGCCGCCTTTTTGTGGCTGATTCAATACTTGTCGAAGCGTCTGACGCAACCGATCACCGCGCTGTCGCAAACCATGCTGCGTGCCGAACGCGGCGAAGCCAACGTGCGCGCCAATCTGGTCGGGGCCAAGGATATCGTCGACATGGCGCAAGCCTTCAACAGCATGATCGCAGCCCTGCATGAACGCGAACAAGCCCTGCGTGAATCGCAAGCCAGCTACCGTGAGGTGGTCGAGAGTGTGAACGAAGTCATTTTTCAGACCGATGTCGAAGGCAATCTGGTCTTCCTCAACCCGGCCTGGAAAGACGTCACCGGACGCGAGGTGGCCGAAACACTCAATCGACCGCTCAAGCAAATTATCGAGCCAGACAGCCATTCGATATTCGATATATGGCAGGCGCGCATGATGGAGCAAAGCTTCCCGCAGGGCTGCCGCTATGAGGTGCGTTTCCGGCGTGCCAATCAGGAAACAGGCTGGCTCAAGGTAACGCAAAAGGCACGCACCGACGACGCCGGCAACTTTGCCGGCACCGCCGGCGTTCTGAGCGATATCACCGAACGGCGCGCAGCGGAAGAGCAGCTCAAGAATCTGAATACCGAACTGGAACAACGCGTCAAGAAACGCACCCGCGAACTGGAAGCGTCCAACCGCGAGCTGGAAGCATTTTCCTATTCGGTCTCGCATGACCTTCGCGCACCGCTGCGCGGCATCGGCGGTTTTGCCTACATTCTGGAAGAAGACTATGGCCCGCAACTGGATGAGCAGGCGCGCGGGCACCTGAAACGCATCCGCGTATCCGCACAACGCATGGCCCAGTTGATCGACGATCTGCTGGAGCTGTCGCGCTTGAGCCGTGTCTCGCTCAACCTGAAGGAGGTCAACCTGTCCGCCATGGCCCAGCAGATTTTCAGCGAACTGGCCGAGGCAGAACCCAACCGCAAGGTGGAGATCGTGGTGGGCCAGGACCTCATGGCAGAAGCCGACCCGACACTGATCCGCACCGTGCTCGACAATCTGATCCGCAATGCCTGGAAATTCACCGGCAAGCAAGCACAGGCACGCATTGAATTCAATGCCGAACAGCGCGATGGCACACAAACTTTTTTTGTGCGCGATAACGGCGCCGGTTTCGATATGAACTATGCCAGCCAGCTGTTCCAGCCCTTCAGCCGCCTGCACAGCATGGATCAATTCTCCGGCACGGGTGTCGGCCTGGCTACGGCGCACCGGGTGATGATGCGTCATCACGGCAAAATCTGGGCCGAGGCGGAACCCGAGAAAGGCGCAACCTTTTACTTCACATTGAACACAGATTCGGTGGGAATAAATTGAACGTCCAATTGAGCGCCCCTCTCGCTGCACCCTTTCACAGGCTTGCAGCAGCACTGGTTGCGCTGAATGCAGATTAGTTTGCGCGCAGCACCACCAGGCAGATCAAGATCAACACCAGCCCAGCCAGACTGAGCCAGAGCAAGCGCGAATCCGCACCCGGCTGCGCCGGCGGGCCGCTGCGGGGAGGAGGCGTATAACGTGCCACCAAGCGATCAACCGGTTGATGGGTTGGTCTGGCCAGTGCCGGCTGAACCGGGGCAGTGTGCGCTGAAGATGTCGGCGTTGAAGCGTCCTCCGGCCCCTGACTGCGCAACAAGTAGGATTGATAACGCAATTGTTTTCGCTGCGCATGCAGGGCCGCCACTTCAGCCTGACGCACACGCACCCGTTCTTCGAGTTGCTGTTGTTCCTGGGTGATCTGCAACAGTTGCTGGCGCTGCAATACCAGATCCTTGTCCTGACTGCGAATTTCCTGCGCCAGCTGCTGGGACTCATTGCGCCGCGTTTCCTTGAGTGTCACAAAACGCGCAATCGCGGCTTCCAGTTCGTTGTGCTCATGACGCATCGCTTCGTGCCGGCTCCGCAATTGTTCCAGCTCGGTCTGCATGCCCTGTTGATTGTTCAAGGCATCGCCATGCAGCATCTGCAACTCGGTGCGCGTCTGTTCCAGACTGCTGATGCGCGCCTGCACCTTATCGAGTTCAGCCATCTCGTGCGTTTCATCGTCACGCACGCGGTGGCGCAATTCGCGCAACTCGCGCACCCGTTGACAGACGCTATTGATTTCCAGGTGTAAACGTTCCTGCTCTTCCAGCAGATCGCGCTTGTGCAACTGGCGATCCCGCGTGTGTTTTTCGAGCGCGGCAATTTCCTCTTCCAGCGTCACCAGACTGGAAGGGCCATAGGGTACCCAGGTGTCAGATCTGGCCGTGCCACCGTTGTGGCGCGCAGGCGCAACCGGCGTGGTTACTGCGGGTGCAAACACATCGTTGTAGGACCAATCGTCGGATACGGTAGCGGGGAAGTGGTCATCCGGCTGCATACTGCCATGAGATGCTGACGCTACGCCCGCACTGGGCGCCTCGTCGTGCAGCGCGCATGCACGAAAGCCGGTAAACAATCGCATAGTCTGCCCCTGCCGCCACCCGGAAGAAATTTCCGTTTATATTATTTCAGGCTGGCCAGGACGATCACAAGTGTCCGGCTGGCCTTACCTACCTTTTATGTACCTTGTCGAATCAAGGCGGGCTTTTGTGCCTGCTTCTCGTTGCAGGCATTATTGCAAAAAAAGCAGCATCACTCCAGTGGCTTGTCCGTTTTTTCTTTTGCCGCAACCGCACTCGCTGCAGCTGGGACAACCCGATCCAGCTGCGGCGCCAGCTTCATGCCACCAGCGAAATCGTCCGTTGCCGCGCGTGTTTCATCGTACAGTGCCGGCACGGCCACCTGTGGCTTGGGTTCCGGCGCGGGTGCCGGTGACAACGCTGGTGCCGATTGTGTAAGTTGTCTCAATTGTGTCTGCAGGGTGCCCGGAAGCCAGGCCGCCGAATAGGTCACCGCCAGCCCGGCCAATAGCATCAAGATCAGCGCGGCGCTCCCGGGGTGCCGCGTGACAAAGGAAAAAATCGATCGTGGGGCGGCGAACAATGCCGCGCCAACACGCGCGTTGGTACCGGCCTGCGCGGCCAATTGTTCCACTTCGGCATGCATACTGCGCAGTCGGGCCTTGAGTTCCATGCGGTGTTGCCGCAACTTTTCAAGCTCGCGGGCACGGACGTGAATGCGATTCTGCAGCTGATCTGCGGTTCGCGTCATTTCGTTCAAACGGCTGCGCTGCTCGATCAACAAGGATTCCTCAGCCCGCAACAGCTTGTCCACCGCCGCTACTTCAGCGCGACGGCTATCCAGCCGCCGTGTCTCTGTCGCTGTCCAGTCCTCAAAGACGGTGTCTGGAAAATCCGCCTGCGCTTCCGAGCCTGTTGCAGCACGCTCTGATTCTTCTTTCTTTTCAACGGTCACGTCGGCCCCAAATCTTAAATCGATCCTTATTAGAGCAGATTACGCAATTCACGCAAGGCCACCGACAACATCGCCAGATCGGCCTGACCCAGGGCCTGCAAATCGGCCAGCACACGCTGGGCGCGCAGCATTTGCTGCGGATGCTGCTGTTGCCATTGCGTCAGCAGATCGTCCACGGTCGCGCCCGGTGCCGCACCTTTGAGAATGCTTGCGGTAAACGTGCGCTGGCGCCAGGCCAGATCGTCGCGCAGCGCAGCACGCGCCAGGGCATCCCAGTGGCTGCCCGTGGGCAGCGCAGTGATTTGCTGCCGCAACCAGTCGTGATTGAGCACATGGTCGAGCGCGAAATAGACCTGCGCCGCCAGGTCCAGATCGTAAGCACCATTGGTACTCATTTCGATCAGATCAAGGCTGGGCAACATCAATTCGAGGCTGGCGACAGTCTGTGCCAATTCGCTGGGCACATTCGCAGCCTGCCATTGCGCAGCCAGTTCGGCGACGGCGGCATTTTCCGGCCGCGCCAGCAAGGCGGGGAGATGCTGCCGTAGTTGCACAATGCGCGGCGCGTAGGCAGCGGCGACCAGCCCCATGCTTTCGGACTGGCGATGACGCAGGAACCACAAGACCGCACGCTGGGTAAACCGTGTCAGGTCGATCAGCATGCGCCCCTGCACGGCATCGGGCACTTTCGTATCGAGCGCATCGATCTGGGTCCAGAGCGCTTGCAGACCACAACATTCACGCACCAGCACGTAGGCGCGCACGACATCGGCGGCCGATGCACCGGTTTCTTCCTGCACCCGATGTACCAGCGTGTTGCCAACCCGATTGACCAATTGATTGACCACCACCGTGGCAATGATTTCGCGCCGCAATGGGTGGCCGGTAATCGCCGAGGAAAAGCGTTTTTGCAACGGTCGTGGGAAATACGCCAGCAGTGCGCTGGAGAAAAACTCGTCATCGGGCACATCGCTGGCGACCAGTTCATCGAACAACCACATCTTGGTGTAGGCCATGAGCACGGCGTTTTCCGGCGCGGTCAGCCCTTGATGCGCGTTCTTGCGTTCGACGATCTGCGCATCGCTGGGCAGAAACTCGATCTTGCGATTGAGGCGCCGTGCAGCTTCCAGGGTACGGATCAGCCGTCCCTGGCCTTCGATCAATTGCTCGCCGCGCCGCGTGAGCACCGACAGGCATTGGGTCTGGTAATAATTGTCTTGCAGCACCAGTTGGCCGACTTCTTCCGTCATCGTCGCCAGCAATTCGTTGCGTTGCGCCGTGGTGAGCGTGCCGCGCACCACCAGGCGGTCGAGCAGAATCTTGATGTTGACTTCGTGGTCGGAACAATCGACACCCGCCGAATTGTCAATGGCATCGGTATTCAGACGCACACCCGCCAGCGCAGCTTCGATGCGGCCCTGCTGGGTGCACCCCAGATTGCCGCCCTCGGCCACCACGCGTGCGCGAATTTCACGGCCGTCGATGCGGATCGCATCGTTGGTGCGATCGCCCACCTGCGCGTGCGATTCAAAACTGGCCTTGACATAGGTGCCGATGCCGCCGTTGTAGAGCAGATCGACCGGCGCCTTGAGAATGGCATTCTTCAATTCATTGGGCGGCAATTGTTCGGCATCGATCCCCAGCACGGCGCGGATTTGCGGACTCAGCGGAATCGATTTGAGCGAGAGCGGATAGACGCCGCCACCGGCCGAAATCAGACCCTTGTCATAGTCGTCCCAGGACGAACGCGGCAGTGCGAACAAGCGCTGCCGTTCCTTGAAGCTGGCGTCTGAATCGGGATTTGGATCGAGAAAAATATGGCGATGATCGAATGCGGCGACCAGACGAATATGCTGGGACAGCAGCATGCCGTTGCCGAACACATCACCGCTCATGTCGCCGATACCGGCCACCGTGAAATCCTGCGATTGCGTATCCAGGCCCAATTCGCGGAAATGCCGCTTGACCGATTCCCAGGCGCCGCGCGCGGTGATGCCCATTTTCTTGTGGTCGTAGCCGACCGAACCGCCGGAGGCAAACGCGTCGCCCAGCCAGAAACCATATTCCTGCGAGACGCTATTGGCAATGTCGGAAAACGTCGCGGTTCCCTTGTCGGCCGCCACCACCAGATAGGGATCGTCGCCGTCGTAACGAATCAGGTCGGGCGGCGATACGACCGCTTCACCCACCAGATTGTCGGTGAGGTCGAGCAGACCACGCAGGAAGGTTTTGTAACACTCAATGCCTTCCTGCATGAAGGCTTCGCGATTGCTCGCGGGCGGTGGATTCTTGACATAGAACCCACCTTTGGAACCCACCGGTACGATCACCGTGTTCTTCACCATCTGCGCCTTCACCAGGCCGAGCACCTCGGTGCGGAAATCCTCGCGCCGATCCGACCAGCGCAGACCGCCGCGCGCCACCTTGCCGCCGCGCAAATGCACGCCTTCGACGCGTGGTGAGTAAACAAAAATCTCGAACATCGGCTTCGGCTCCGGCAAGCCGGGTACCTGCGCCGGATTCAGTTTGAACGAGACCCACGGTTTGGGCATGCCATCGGCCGCACGCTGGTAAAAATTGGTGCGCAAGGTGGCCTGGATGGTTTCGAAATACTGGCGCAGGATTTTGTCCTGATCCAGATTGCCGACGTGTTCCAGATCCGCGCGCACTTCATTGCCAAGTGTCTCCACCGTCAAGGCGCGATCGACGGTCAGCGCCGGATCGAAACGCGCGGCAAACAAATCCGCCAGCTTGCGCGCAAGCATCGGATAGGCAGCGAGGGTGTCTTCGATATAGGCCTGGCTGTAGGACAACCCGATCTGCTTGAAATACTTGGCGTAGGCGCGCAGGATCACGATCTCGCGCCATTGCAATTGCGCCGTCAGGGCCAGCCGGTTGAAGTTGTCGTTCTCCACCGCGCCGCGCCAGACTTGCGCAAACAAATCCTGAAACAGGGGTTGAATCCGCTCGAAGTCGAGTTCCGCGCCCGCCGGGCTTTGCAGGCCGATGTCATGCATCCACAGTTGCGTGCCATCATCCAGCTGCAATTTATAGGGCCGCTCATCCAGCACCTTGACGCCCAGACATTCAAGCATCGGCAGGCTTTCCGATAGCGTGATCGAGGCATGTTTCTGGTACAGCTTGAAACGCAGGTTGGCTGCCTCACCGGGCTCAGCCTGATATAGCGCCATGCCGAGTGTTTGCGTGTCGTTCAGCGACTCGAACATTCCAATGTCATTGACTGCGCTGGCGGCGGGGTAGTGCTCGATATAGCCGGCTGGGAAGGCATTGCCATAGCGCCGGTTGCGCAGCCGGCCCGCGTCTTCACCAAAACGCTCGGCCAACACATCGGCCAGGTCGTCCTGCCAGCGGCGGGTCGCGAGCTGTACACGTTTTTGCAACTGTGCCATGTCGAGCGCGACGTGCGTGCCCGGCGGCGTGCGAATCATGAAGTGAATGCGCGCCAGCACCGATTCCGACAGCAAGGGCTGGAAGTCGCAGCTGGTGCCATGAAATGCATCCAGCAAAACATTCTGAATGCGCAAGCGGATTTCGGTATTGTATTTTTCGCGTGGGATAAAAACGAAACACGAGACGTAACGGCCGAAGATGTCGTGCCGCACGAACAGGCGGGTGATCTGGCGTTCCTGCAGACTCAAGATACCCAGCGAAATTTCGCGCAAGTCTTGCACAGTGATCTCGAACAATTCGTCGCGCGGATAGCTTTCGAGAATCGCCAACAGCGTTTTTTCCATGTGACTCTTGGGCAGGAAATTCGTTTGCGCCAGTACCTGTGCCACCTTGCGTCGGAGCAATGGGATTTCCTGCGGGCTGGTGCTGTAGACATTGGAGGTGTACAGACCCAGCACACGGTGTTCACCGATGAGACGGCCCGCCTCATCAAAACGCTTGATGCCGATATAGTCCAGATAGCCGGGACGATGCACGGTAGCGCGCGCGTTGGCTTTGGTCAGCAACAGCAATTCGCCGTTTTCGACGATGCTCTTGATCTGCGCCGGCACGGCCTTGGGTGAAACATCTTCGTCCGGCCGATCGCGCAAAATGCCCAGCCCGGTGCCGAGCACGGGCGTCATCGAATACTGCCCATCCGCCTCGTGCAAATCGTAATCGCGCGTACCCAGCAAGGTGAAGTGATTGCCCAGCAGCCAGTGCACAAAAGCCTCGGCTTCCTCCATCTCACTGGCGCTCAGATTACCGCGCGTGCCCCCTTGCAAGGCATTGCGCACGGCCGCTTGCATCGCTTGCCAATCGCTCACCACGCGGCGCACATCCTGCAACACGCCGGTCAAACTCTGTTCCAGTTCAGCACTGGCGTCGGGCGACTCCGGCCGATCCATTTCGACATGAATCAACGATTCCAGCTGGGCCTGAGGATCGGAAACATCGCGCGGCAACACCGCCAGCAATTGACCGCTCGCGTCGCGTCGCACGCGCATCTGCGGATGCACGATCAGGTGCAGCTTGAGGCCCGCACGGTTGATTTCCATGGCCACGGAATCCACCAGAAAAGGCATGTCGTCATTCGCGATCTGCGCCACGGCATGCCTGCTGATTGGGCCATCCTCCGCGCTCTGCGGTTGAAAGACGTGCACCAGGGTCTGGCCGGGCTCGCGTTGCTGTGTCAACTGAAAATGCGCCAGCGCGGCACTGGCCAGATCGGCACGGCTGCGTACGTGCAAGTCTTCGCCCTGTAACTGAGCGTAATACTGTTGCACGAACGAGGTGGCCGCCGTACGCTGCCATCCCGGCAAATGCAACAGTATCTGGGCTGTCACCTCGGCCAGTACAGCACAATGATCCTGACCCTGGGTCAGGATAGGTGCGTGCGCTGGCGCAAACTCGGGCATAGATTCGGACACAGATACGGGTGCGGGTGCTGGCGTGGCGTTGCGCATCGCTTCGATCAGGCCCCGCTCCAGTTCGACATAGGCATCAGGCCCGTCTTGCCGATCCAACTCGATCTCGATCACCTCCTCCAGCCGGGTCTGGGGATAGTCAACCCCCCGTGGTAGCACCGCCAGCAATTGGCCGCTGTCGTCACGCCGCACGCGTACCTGCGGGTGTACCACAAGGTGGGGGGTGAGACCGCCACGGCTGATTGCCCCCACCACGATACCGGCCAGGTCGGGCACATCGTCGTTGACGATTTGCACGATGGCATGGTTGCTGGTCCAGCCATCCTCCTGCTCTCGGGGCGGATGAATATGGACCAACGGTTGATGTGGCGTGCGCTTCTGTGCCAACCGGAAGTGCGCCAGCGCAGCACAGGCCAGACTGGCTTGGCTGCGTGCGGGCAAGTCATCGCCCACCACCTGGTCGTAATACTGTTGCACGAATGAAGTCGCTGCGGTGCGCTGATGCCCGGGCACCTGCGACAGTACCAGCGCGGCAACTTCGGCCAGGACGGCGTTGTGGTCTTGTTCTTGAGTCATAATGCGCCTGCTCCAAAAATGGATTGCATCAGCGAATGACGGCATATTTGTGCCAATAATTATGGCTGAGTATGCACAGAAAAGGCCTAAATAAATAAAAACTGGATATGCTTGGGCAAGAATACGGTCTTAACCCTTTGATTCACAACACGTGCGCTCGCCCGCCTCCGTCTGCTCGCGACAAAACTCCTGTCTATTCAGCGTATCCCTAACTCCAAAACTTTGATGGAAAAGAATCTGCCGACCGGTACACCGCGCATCAACCTGATCGTCGCCATGGCGCATCAGCGCGCCATCGGCGCCCGCAACACCCTGCCCTGGCGGCTGCCGGAAGACTTGCAGTATTTCAAACGCACCACCCTCGGCCACCCCATCATCATGGGCCGCAATACTTTTGAATCGATCGGCAAACCCTTGCCCGGGCGGCGCAATATTGTCGTCAGCCGCCAGCCGGATTATGCGGCCGATGGCTGCGAGGTGGCGCATTCGCTGGCGGACGCCATCCGATTGTGTGCGGCTCAGCCAGAGGTCTTTGTCATCGGTGGTGCCCAGCTTTACGCCCAGGCACTGCCCTTGTCAGATCGCTTGTATGTGACCGAGATTGATCTTGCGGTTGAGGCAGATACCTTCTTCCCACCGTTTGAACACATGGGCTGGCAAGAGGTTCAGCGCGAATCCCTGCACGCCGCCAGCCCAAACGATTTCGACTTCGCTTTCGTCGTCTACGATAAAGCGGGTTGAAAAAGAAAAGGGTGGGGAGAGCCCCACCCTTTTGCTAGCCTGCGGCGCCCGTATGGGTTAAACGGCCACCTCATCTGCACGCGGCGATGCCGGCGCGGCTTCCTCGAAAATCAGTTTGACCTGATCGTCTTCATCCATATCGACGGTGACCTTGCCACCCTCGACCAGTCGGCCGAACAGCAACTCGTCCGCCAGCGCCTTGCGGATCGTGTCCTGAATCAGGCGTGCCATTGGCCGCGCACCCATCAGCGGATCAAACCCTTTCTTGGCCAGATGGTGTTTGAGCGCATCGGTGAAAATCGCTTCGACTTTCTTCTCGTGCAACTGTTCTTCCAGTTGCATCAGGAATTTGTCGACCACGCGCAGAATGATTTCTTCGTCCAGCGCCTTGAAGGAGATGATCGAATCCAGCCGGTTGCGGAATTCCGGCGTGAACATGCGTTTGATTTCCACCATCTCATCGCCGGCCGTATGCGATTCGGCAAAACCGATGCCGCGTTTTTGCAAGGCTTCGGCACCGGCATTGGTGGTCATGATCAGGATCACATTGCGGAAGTCGGCTTTGCGGCCATTGTTATCCGTCAGCGTGCCATGATCCATCACCTGCAACAGGATGTTGAAAATATCCGGGTGGGCTTTCTCGATTTCATCGAGCAACAGCACCGCGTGTGGTTTCTTGGTGACCGCTTCGGTCAGCAACCCACCCTGGTCGTAACCCACATAGCCGGGGGGCGCACCGATCAGGCGTGAGACGGCGTGGCGTTCCATGTATTCGGACATGTCGAAACGAATCAACTCGACGCCGAGCACGAAGGCCAGTTGTTTTGCCACCTCGGTCTTGCCCACCCCGGTCGGGCCGGAGAACAGGAAAGCGCCAATCGGTTTGTCGGGTTTGCCCAGCCCGGAACGCGACATCTTGATGGCGCTGGAGAGCGCTTCGATGGCGGGATCCTGACCGAACACGACATTTTTCAAATCGCGTTCCAGATGCGACAGTTGCTGACGGTCGTCGGTGGACACGCTTTGCGGCGGAATGCGCGCCATCTTGACGACGATTTCCTCGATCTCAGCCTTGCCGATGATTTTTTTCTGCTTCGCCTTGGGCAGAATGCGCTGCGCGGCACCGGCCTCATCGATCACGTCGATGGCCTTGTCCGGCAAGTGGCGATCATTGATGAATTTGGCCGACAGTTCCGCCGCCGCCGTCAGCGCATTGGCCGCATATTTGACGCCGTGATGTTCCTCGAAGCGCGTTTTCAGGCCGCGCAGAATTTCAATCGTCTGCGCCACGCTCGGCTCATTGACGTCGATTTTCTGGAAGCGGCGCGACAGCGCGTGATCTTTTTCGAAGATGCCGCGGAACTCATTGTAGGTGGTCGCGCCGATGCACTTGATCTGGCCCGAAGACAGCGCAGGTTTCAAGAGATTGGAGGCGTCCAGCGTACCGCCGGAAGCCGAACCGGCGCCGATCAGCGTGTGAATTTCGTCGATGAACAGCACGGCGTTTTCGGTTTCGCGCAATTGCTTGAGCACGGCTTTCAGGCGCTGCTCGAAATCGCCGCGATACTTGGTGCCGGCCAGCAGCGCGCCCATGTCGAGCGCATAAACCACGGCCGTGCTCAGAATTTCGGGCACATTGTTTTCGACGATGCGCCAGGCCAGTCCTTCCGCGATCGCGGTCTTGCCGACACCGGCTTCGCCGACCAGCAGCGGGTTGTTCTTGCGGCGGCGGCACAGCACCTGAATCACGCGCTCGACTTCTTCCTCGCGCCCAATCAAGGGATCGATGCGGCCATCGCGCGCCTGCTGGTTGAGGTTGAGGGTGTACTGATCCAGCGCCGTCTGTTGCGGCGCTGCGCCTTCCACTTCGGCTTCGGGCGACTCGCCCTCGGCCTTGTTCGGCGGCGGTTGCGTCGATTTAGTGATGCCGTGGGAAATAAAATTGACCACGTCCAACCGCGTCACGCCCTGCTGTTGCAGATAGTAGACCGCATGCGAATCCTTCTCGCCGAAAATCGCCACCAGCACATTGGCGCCGGTGACTTCCTTCTTGCCGTTACCGGACGACTGAACATGCATGATGGCGCGCTGAATCACGCGCTGAAAGCCCAGCGTCGGCTGGGTATCGACTTCATCGACACCGGCCACGATGGGCGTGTTGTCGCGAATGAAGTTGGTCAGGCTGCGGCGCAGATCCTCGACATTGCACGCGCAGGCGCGCAGCACGGCAACCGCGCTGGCATTGTTCAGCAGGGCCAGCAACAGGTGCTCGACCGTGATGAACTCGTGGCGTTGCTGCCGGGCTTCGACAAACGCCATGTGCAAACTGACTTCCAATTCCTGCGCAATCATATTTCCTCCATCACACACTGCAGCGGATGCTGATTCAGCCGCGCGTGTTCACTCACCTGATCCACTTTGGTGGCGGCAATATCCCGTGGATACACGCCACACACGCCCCTTCCTTCCCGATGCACCTTGAACATGATCTGAGTTGATTGCTCAAGATCCTTGCCAAAGAAACGCTGCAACACATCCACCACAAACTCCATCGGGGTAAAGTCGTCGTTCAGCAGCACTACCTGATACAGGTGGGGCGGCGGTGACCGCGTTTCCTGTTCCTGCAGTACAGTATCTTCTCCCGGTTTGATACTTGCTCGACTTGTCATGCGTTGATTCTAACCTTATCCAATCTTGGAACGATAGGACAAATAGAACAGAATTTTTACGGTGCTCGTTTTATACAGTGCGTCGCTCGCATCACCATCTCGCTTACTGCATATATCGTCTATTTGCGCATATTTTCAATACTCGGAAACAATCACTTACACTCGAAAAGCATGTCAATTCGGCATTTCATCCCGCTCGTCGAACTTTTTTTGCCGTTCCAGCAACAATTTCCCGTCCCGGGGCCTTGACAAGCCGCCAGCTCAGCACAACAATGCGTGCAGATTTGGGCAAGTTTCAGGGTCTTGGTTTATACCGGCAATTGACTTGGCAAATTGGCTGAGTCGTCGTTGGGAGGGTGGAGAACACCGTCCTGCATGGATGAAAATAATTTCTACCGCGCGACCGACTCATTTTCTTTTTTAATGTTTTAGGAAGGTCGTAGCATGGCAACTGGTACCGTGAAATGGTTCAATGACTCCAAGGGTTTTGGTTTCATTACCCCTGACGATGGCGGCGAAGATTTGTTCGCACATTTTTCCGCCATTCAAATGAACGGTTTTAAAACCCTCAAAGAAGGTCAGAAAGTGTCGTTCGAGGTCGTTCAAGGCCCGAAAGGCAAGCAAGCCTCCAATATCCAGTCTGCGGCCTAAGCTGCATACTGTTGTCCTGAATTTACTTCAGGGCATATAAAAAGCCCCGCCATTGCTGGCGGGGCTTTTTTATTGGCAAGCAAGTAGCGTAACCGCTCTACATGAACTTGATCATCTGCTTGCCAAAAGCGGAACAGGATACCTGGGTCGCGCCTTCCATCAGACGGGCAAAGTCATAGGTCACCACCTTGGATTGAATCGCACCGTTCATACTCTTGATGATCAGATCGGCCGCTTCAAACCAGCCCATGTGACGCAGCATCATTTCGGCCGACAGAATCAGTGAACCTGGGTTCACATAGTCCTTGCCAGCGTACTTCGGCGCGGTGCCGTGGGTGGCTTCAAACATCGCCACGGAATCCGACAGGTTGGCGCCGGGAGCAATCCCGATCCCGCCGACCTGGGCAGCCAGGGCATCGGAAATATAGTCACCATTCAGGTTCAGCGTCGCGATCACGCTGTACTCTTCCGGGCGCAGCAGGATCTGCTGCAGGAAGGCATCGGCAATCGCATCCTTGATGATGATGTCCTTGCCGGTTTTCGGGTTCTTGAATTTGCACCATGGACCGCCATCGATCAGCTCAGCGCCAAACTCTTTCTGTGCCAGTGCATAGGCCCAGTCACGGAAGCCACCTTCGGTGTATTTCATGATGTTGCCCTTGTGGACAATCGTCATGCTCGGCTTGTCATTGTCGATGGTGTACTGGATCGCCTTGCGTACCAGACGTTCGGTACCTTCGCGCGACACCGGCTTGATACCGATCCCGGAACTTTCCGGGAAACGGATTTTCTTGACACCCATTTCCTTGACCAGAAAATTGATCACTTTTTTCGCCTGCTCGGATTCGGCTTCCCATTCGATACCGGCGTAAATGTCCTCGGAGTTCTCGCGGAAAATCACCATGTCGGTTTTTTCCGGCTGCTTGACCGGCGAAGGCACACCTTCGAAATAACGCACCGGGCGCAGACAGACATAGAGGTCGAGTTCCTGGCGCAACGCGACGTTCAATGAACGGATGCCGCCACCCACGGGGGTGGTCAAGGGGCCCTTGATCGAGACCACATAATCCTTCAGCACTTTCAGGGTTTCTTCCGGCAGCCAGACATCCGGGCCGTACACTTTGGTGGATTTTTCACCGGCATAAATTTCCATCCAGGAAATCTTGCGTTTGCCGCCATAGGCTTTTGCCACCGCCGCATCGACCACGTCGATCATCACCGGCGTAATATCAACGCCGGTACCATCGCCTTCCAGACAGGGGATGATGGGCTGGTCGGGAACGTTCAGAGAATAATCGGCATTGACCGTGATTTTTGCGCCTGTCGCAGGCACCTTGATGTGCTGGTACATGTAGTCTCTCCAGAAAGTTATATCTTATATAAGACATAAGAGCGCGGATTATGCCTGAATATGCCTGAATTTTCTCGCGCATTCCTGCTGCTGCAATCCTTTATCGGAACGCGGGGAAGAAAGTTGAAACAACCGCTTGGCGGGGCTACCCCAGTAAGGCAGGCTCAGAATGGCAACCATTTTTCGCCCATTGCGCGCTCCACCGTCCAAACCGCTGCGATCAGGGCAATTTATGATCGAACCGGCTTGTAGCACTCCCTCACGATAGAACAGAGAATGGCGTAACCAAAATGCCAGCGGAATCAATATCAACACCAGAGTCAACTGACCCAGCTCGACTCCGATGTTGAAACTGGCTAACGCCAAGGCCAGCAGCCCCGTCGGCAGCTCCAGATCGACCAGCACCGCCGCAAAACCGAAGCCGGTTTGCGGGAAGTCGGGCTAGTCGCCGTGACGGTGTTGCAGGTCGCTTGTTTGGATCACTAAACTGCGCACACTGCGCCTGACCAGGGACTTGGCGCTTGCTTTTTGAGCGCCCAGTCGATTGGCCATGCAGAGCTAGCCTTGCAAGCATAGACCCCACTCGCACTCCCGAAATAAGTGTTAACAGGCCCTAACAGCGCCAAAATAATTCTCGCGGGATTGTCAACCGAACCTATAGATACGCGTTCTACCTCAGGACAGACGAATGTCTGTGCATCCCAAATCTCTTGAGGAGTTACAAATGAGCAAATTGTTGTCTATTCTGGTTGCCTCCCTGTTCGCAGCTTCGACCGCATTCGTTTCCGCTCCGGCCGTTGCTGCCGATGCTGGCGCTGATGCCCCTAAAGCCGAAGCCAAAGCACCCGTAAAAAAACATGTCAAGAAAGCCGGCAAGAAAAAAGCCGCCAAGAAAACCGAAGAGAAAGACGCTGCCACGAAATAAATCGTCGCACAGCTTTTCCAGATAGGGCAGACTACGGTCTGCCTTTTTTATGACACACAAAATGACCCTACAGTACTGGCCCTATCGATGGCCGACATTATTGTCGAGCGCACTGATATCCACCCTTTTGCTGCTACCAATAGGCGCCGCCAGCGGACAAGGTCTCCCAATACTGCGCCTGCAGGCAGGCATCCATCTGATCACTGCCGAAGTGGCCGGCACCGACGCCACCCGGCAACGCGGGCTGATGTACCGCGACAAACTCGAGCCCAATCAGGGCATGTTGTTTGTGTTCGAAGAAAAAGCCTTGCACTGCTTCTGGATGCGCAACACCAAAATCCCGCTCTCGATTGCCTTTCTGGCTGACGACGGCACCATCGTCAATATTGCCGATATGCAGCCCTTCACCGAAAACAGTCACTGCGCGCAGAAAGCCGTCGGATTGGCTCTGGAAATGCAGCAGGGCTGGTTCAGGCAGCGTGGCATCAAGCCCGGCATGAAACTGGGTGGCTTTGCCCAGAAGCAATAAAAAAACCGCACCCTCAGGTGCGGTTTTTTTGTGTGGCTGCCTGTGAACTTCCGGGTTTCAGAAAAACACGGCCTTGCCGATTGCCAGGTTGCTGGCGGTCATGAAGAACAACATCGGGATCGACAGCATGGTGTTGGTGCGCGAAGCAAGGAAAGCGACGCGGCGCGCCTTGTTTTTCTCTTCATCGCTGGCTGGCACGATACCCAGAATTTTCTTCTGGTTCGGCCAGATCAACACCCAGACATTGAACAGCATGATGGTGCCGAGCCAGGCGCCCATGCCGATCGGGGCGTAAGCACCCTGAAAGGTCAACGCTGCGACAATGTTGCTGCCCAGCAGGGTTGCCCCTGCCAGCCACGTCACCAGCGCCGCCCAGCGGAAGAACAACAATGCGCGAGGGGCTACATGCTTGCTGATGCCGGCCGCAGTGCCGTCGGCACCGGCGGCCTTCATGGCCGCGACTTGCACGAAGTTGAAGTAGTACAGCAGGCCGATCCACATCACACCGGCACCGACGTGCAACCAGCGGCCCAAACCTTTAATAAGCAATGCCATTTCCATGAGATTCTCCTTAGGCTGCTGCGACGATGAAATGTTTGACGACGTAAAACAGCACGACGGTAATGACCAGGCCGGAAATCACCGTGCCCCATAGACTGTCCAATGGATTTTTCATGGAATGCCCCTTCCTCTGTGAATTGTCTGACGTTTTTGAACGAATTTTTGCTCGAACAACAGCGCGCAGTCTATCAAAAAACTCAGGGCGCTTTCACTTCCGCGTCAAGTTGGCCCTGCGCCAACGTGATCGCAATCGACTGCCCCGGCAGTACCTGTGCGGCCGATCGCACCACCTGCCCGGCCGCGTCACGCACGATGCTGTAACCGCGCTCCAGCGTGTTGTGTGGATTGAGCAGCGTGAGCAATTGCTGCTGCTGCACCAATTGAACCTGCCGCTGCGTGAGTTGCCGCGCCATGCTTGCCTGCAACAGTGCGCGCCATTGCCCCAAGCGCTCTTGCTGCCGCTGCAATTGCTGCTGCGGCGTAGGCAAACGACGTTGCAGGTAATCGAGCCGCTGCGCCGCATTCTGCACACCACGGCGTTGCAGACCCTGCAAGCGCTGCGCGAGTTGTTGCAATTGCGCCTGCAAAACCGTGCGTTGCTGGGTGGCCAGTTCGGCCGCCGCCGTGGGCGTGGGTGCGCGCAGGTCGGCAGCAAAATCGGCGAGGGTGAAATCGGTCTCGTGTCCGACCCCGCTCACCACCGGAATCGCGCTTTGCGCAATCGCCCGCGTCAACACCTCGTCATTGAACGCCCACAAATCTTCCAGACTGCCGCCACCGCGCACCAACAGCAGCACATCGCACTCGGCACGCCGGTTGGCGGTTTCCAGGGCACGCAACAACTGCGGCGGCGCCTCCACGCCTTGTACCGGCGACGGGTAGATGAACACCGGGATCTGCGGCGCTCGACGCCACAACGCCGTCAAGACATCCTGCAGCGCCGCTGCCTGCGGCGAACTGATAATGCCGATGGCGCGCGGATGAGCAGGCAAGACGCGCTTGCGCGCGGCGTCGAACCAGCCTTCTCTGGCCAACTTGTCCTTGCGCGCCAGAAATTGTTCATACAAGCTGCCGCGCCCGGCCTGCCGCAAGACTTCGACATTCAACTGAAATTCTCCGCGCGCCTGATAGAGGCTGACCAGCACGCGCGCTTCCACCGCATCGCCTTCGCGCGGCTGCCAGTCGAGGCTCTGATTGCGACCGCGAAACATCACCGCCTTCACCTGCGCACCGTCATCCTTGAGGGTGAAATACCAGTGACCACTGGCGGCGCGGGTCAGATTGGAAATTTCGCCGGATACCCACAGCAGCGGGAAGCTTCGTTCCAGCAGGCCAGAAACGACGCGGTTCAAATCAGAAATTGTCAGGACAGTGGGCTTGCCTGCTGTCTCTGAACTGTCAAAAATTGTATTCATGCGTGTTTCACACCCGAACCTATCCACAGATGTAGCTATATGGTAATTTTTCTGAAACATGCCGTAAGGCTTTTACCTACACAACTAAGTTATTGTTTTATATAAATAATTAACACAACCTCAGGAAAAATTCCGGATATTTTGCAGTCTGCGCATGCTGCATGGCAACATGCGTATCGAACTATGCACAGATTTATCCACAGCACCAGCGGATCGCCGGATCGAGTTGAGCCACAGGCCAAAGCAGGCTACAGTTCGCCTGCACATCATCACGTGCAGACGCGCAGAATACGCGCCGGTGCACCCAATTTTTCGACACGAGGCACAATTTTGTTCAGCATCATTCTAGCCGCAGGCTGGCCGATCTGGCCTTTGCTGGCCGCTTCCATTCTCGCCCTGGCATTGATTATTGAACGTTCCATGGCGCTGCGCCCGGAAAAAATTCTCCCGGCTACACTGGTCGGCGAAGTGCTCAACCTGCAACGCCAGAAGCTGATCAATCCCGATATCCTGAAAAAGCTGGAGCAAAACTCTCCACTGGGTCGTGTGCTGGCAGCGGCGTTGCGCTACGAAAAAGCCAACCGCGATGCGATGAAGGAAGCCGTTGAAGAAGCCGGTCGTGCCGCGACCCATGAACTGGAGCGCTTTCTCACCACGCTGGGCACCATCGCTTCGACCGCACCGTTGATGGGGCTGTTCGGCACGGTGATCGGCATGATCGAAATTTTCGGCGCGCAGGGGCCCACGGGCACCAGCCCACAGCAACTGGCGCACGGCATCTCGGTCGCGCTGTACAACACAGCCTTTGGCTTGGTGATTGCGATCCCGACCTTGATTGCTTACCGTCATTTCCGCGCCAAGGTGGACAGCTTCGTGGTCGAGATGGAGCAGCGCTCAATCCACTTCATCGACAACCTGCATCCCCCTCGCTGAGCGCTGCCATGAACTTTCGACGCGGGCGCGTACGCGAAGAACCGGAAATCAACTTCATTCCGCTGATCGATGTGCTGTTGGTGATCCTGATTTTTCTGATGGTCACCACCAGCTATTCGCGTTTTGCCGAATTGCACATCACCCTGCCGACCGCCGACGCCAATCAAGCCATCGAACAAAACAATCAGATCCAGATTGCCGTCACGGCCGATGGCCGCTATGCGATCAACGGCACCCTGCTGCCGATCGTCGATCCCGACACGCTGGCGCGCGAATTGAAACGCGCCGCGGGCAAGTCCACTGATCCCATCCTGATCATCAACGCTGATGCCGGTGCCACCCATCAATCGGTAATCACCGTGCTGGAAGCCGCGCGCATTGCGCAATACGGCCGTATCACCTTCGCCACACAGACACGCAGCGGCCGCTGAACAATGGCGGCCTCCAGCCTGCACGCACGTATCAACAACCTTTGGCAGCGGCGTGGTTTCGCAGCCATTCTGCTCACTCCTATTTCACTTGTGTTTTTCCTGCTCTGGCTGGGGCGCCAATGTCTTCGGCGCTGCGGTGTGTTGCGCACCGAAACCTTGCCGGTGCCCGTGATCGTGGTCGGCAATCTGGTGGCCGGCGGCAGCGGCAAAACACCCCTCGTGCTGTGGCTGTTTGACGCGCTGCGCGCAGCGGGCTGGCAGCCCGGCATCATTGCGCGCGGTTATGGCGGCAGCGGCAGCCGCGACGGTCTACTGGTCGATGCGCAGACACCCGCAGCACAAGGCGGCGACGAACCCTGCCTGCTGGCCCAGCACACCAGTCAGCCGGTTTCCATCGGACGTGATCGCGTGCAGGCCGCGCGCCGCTTGTTGCAGCACCTGCCCCAGTGCGACGTGCTGATCAGCGACGATGGCTTGCAACATCTGCGGCTGCCGCGCCAATTTGAAATCGCTGTGTTCGATACGCGCGGCGCGGGCAATGGCTGGTTGCTCCCGGCGGGCCCGCTGCGCGAGCCGCTGCGGCGGGTGCAGCAACTCGATGCACTGGTGTGCAATGGCTGCGACAGCGACGACATCGCCAGTCTGCGCGGCCTATCCTTGCCACCTCAGCTTCGCATGGAGCTGCGCATGCAGGACGCCTGGCAATTGATCGACCCCAGCCGGCATCGTCCGCTGTCAAGCTTTGCAGATCAACAGGTACTGGCCGCCGCGGGTATCGGTGACCCCAGCCGCTTTTTTGCCATGCTGGCCGCGCAGGGGGTGCAGTGCGCCACCCTGCCCTTACCCGACCACTATGCCTATGTCGACAATCCCTTCGCCGACCACACGGAAGAAATCATCCTGATCACAGAAAAGGATGCGGTAAAATGCCGCGCAGGCCATACAATGGCGCACGACGCCCGCATTTGGGTGGTGCCCGTGCGTGCAGAGTTGCACGCTGCAAAACAGCTCAGCCTGATTTCCATGCTGATGAAGAAACTGAACTCTGACTGAACCCCGCTCGCATGGACGCTCGTCTGCTAGACATCCTGGTGTGCCCGCTGTGCAAAGGCGCATTGCAATACGACAAACCAGCACAAGAGCTGATCTGCCCGCACGATCAATTGGCGTTCCCGATCCGCGACGGCATCCCCGTCATGCTCGAAGACCAGGCGCGGCCGCTGGAAGCCGAGAAGAAAGGATAGCGCCACCATGTCCCTCGACCTCGCGTTCACCGTCATCATCCCGGCGCGCTATGCGTCCACCCGTCTGCCAGGCAAGCCCTTGATCGACCTGGCCGGACTGCCGATGGTGGTACGCGTGGCGCAGCAAGCGCAACGCAGTGGCGCACAGCGTGTGGTCATCGCCACCGACGATGAGCGCATCGCCGCTGCTGCGACCGGACACGACATCGCCCATGTGATGACGCGCAGCGATCACGCCACCGGCACCGACCGTCTTGCCGAAGCCGTGCAATTGCTGGACCTCGCGCCCGACGCCCTGGTGGTGAATGTGCAAGGTGACGAACCGTTGATCGACCCGAACCTGATCCGTGCTGTCGCCCAGCAATTGCAGGACGATCCCGATGCCGCCATCGCCACTGCGGCCCATCCGTTGACCGCCGCCAATCAATTTTTCAACCCCAATGTCGTCAAGGTGGCGCTGAATGCGCACCAGCGCGCACTGTATTTTTCGCGCGCGCCGATCCCCTGGGCGCGCGACGAGCTGGCCGGACATGAGGAAATGCTGCATGGCGATCTGCCCGCAGGCCTGCCCGCGCTGCGCCACATCGGCATTTACGCCTATCGCACCAGTTTCCTGCGCACCTACCCGCGCCTGGCCGCCTGCCCTCTGGAACGGTTCGAAGCGCTGGAACAGCTGCGCGCGCTCTGGCATGGCTATGGCATCAGCGTCCTGGTCACCGATACCGAACCTCCCGGCAGCGTCGATACCCCAGAAGATATTGCGACGATTCTGAAACACCTGACGAGCTAGCACCGGCGAGTGCCTCTTATCTATTTAATAATCCACGGAGACCCCCACCATGCGCATCATCCTGCTCGGCGCCCCAGGCGCAGGCAAAGGCACCCAGGCCAGTTTCATCAAGGAGCACTACGGCATCCCGCAGATTTCCACCGGTGACATGTTGCGTGCGGCGGTGAAGGCGGGCACGGAACTGGGCATCGCCGCGAAGAAAGTTATGGATGCTGGGGGGCTAGTATCGGACGACATCATCATCGGCTTGGTGAAAGAACGTTTGAAAGAAGCCGATTGCGCCAAGGGCTATTTGTTCGATGGTTTTCCGCGCACCATTCCGCAAGCCGATGCGATGAAGGAAGCGGGCGTGAAAATCGACTACGTGATCGAGATCGACGTGCCCTTCGACGAAATCATCGAACGCATGAGCGGCCGCCGTGTGCATGTGGCCAGCGGCCGCACCTACCACGTCAAATTCAACCCGCCAAAAGTTGCAGGCAAGGACGACCTCACCGGTGAAGACCTGATCCAGCGCGACGACGACAAGGAAGAAACCGTGCGCAAGCGTCTGCAAGTCTATGAAGCGCAAACACGGCCACTGGTGGAGTACTACTCGACATGGGCAGCCACGGGCGATGCCAACGCACCGCAATACCGCAAGGTAGCGGGTGTTGGCTCAGTGGAAGACATCCGTAACAAGGTGTTTGAAGCGTTGCGTTAATAAATTGTGAAAAGGTCTGCCCTCATCGTCGGAGCTATAGCTGCTGCCGTACTGGCAGCGGCAGCATGGCTATTCGTCGTTACATTGCGGTTCTTCTTGGGCGATCAATATGCCCCGTTCCAGTTTATGGGGGTGTACGAAGGTGGCCTGTTTGATGGCGGTATCGGCATTTTTATCCCTGCGGCGATACTCTTCGCGTTGGGAGTCTTCCTTGCTAAATTCGCCAGAAATCTTTGGATTGACTGAAATAAATAGAGAGGCCGTATAGGCCGTCATTCTTTTGATGCATCTGCTCAAAAAGCTGAGTTACTGCCTCTTAAAGTCCTGCGGCCGAAATCCCAGCACCGCCAGCGTTGCAAAATACACCAACCCACTCGCGCCAATCACGCCAATCAACACACCAATTCGCAGCATTGGCTGGTGCCGCAATTCCAGCCAATCGATGCGACTGTTCAGCCACCAGAGACATAGGCCCATCAGCGTCAACCCGACCAGCAGCTTGCAAAGAAATTCCCACCATTGCGGTTGTGGTTGATAGGCACCCGCACGACGCAGCCCCCAGTAAAGCAAGGCCGCATTCAACAATGCCGCGAGTCCAATCGACAGCGCCAGCCCGGCGTGTTTGAGATAGGGCACAAAGAGCAGATTCATCAACTGCGTGGCACACAATACCAGCAGGGCAATCTTCATGGGCGTTTTCACATCCTGCCGCGCATAGAAACCGGGCGCGAGAATCTTGATCATCACCAGGCCCAGCAGGCCGACACCGTAAGCGATAACGGCGTGCTGGGTCATTTGCACATCGTGCGCATCAAAACGGCCGTAGTGAAACAATGTTGCGGTCAGGCCTTGCGCCAGCAGGCACAGACCCAGTGCTGCGGGCAAGGCGAGCAGAAAGGTCAGGCGCAGGCCCCAGTCCAACATCTGACTGTATTGCGCGCGATCGCCTTCGGCATTCGCCTTGGACAACATGGGAATCAAGACGGTGCCCAGCGCCACGCCCAGCATGGCGGTGGGAAACTCCATCAGGCGGTCGGCATAGGACAGCCAGGAGACCGCGCCCGCGCCCTGCCAGGAAGCGATCTGGGTGTTGATGATCAAGCTGATCTGCGCCACCGACACCGACAGCGTGGCGGGCAACATCAATTTCAGAATTTTCCGCACGTCGGGATCGGCATACGCCGCTTTCAAATTCCATTTGAGGTGCGGCAACATGCCGATGCGGCGCAGTGCGGGTACCTGAATCGCCAGTTGCGCCACGCCGCCCACAATTACCGCCACCGCCAGCGCCAGCACCGGTGGGTGCATGTACGGCGCAAGGAATAGCGCACAAACGATAAAAGCCAGATTGAGCAGCACGGGGGTGAAAGCGGGTAGCTTGAAATTGCGCCAGGTATTGAGAATGCCCGCCGACAGCGATACCAGCGAGATCAGCAGGATGTAGGGAAACATCCAGCGCGTCATTTGCACGGTCAGGTCAAAGGCGTTGGCGGATTGCTTGAGTCCGGCCGCCATCATCGCCACCAGCAGCGGCGCGGCGACGATGCCCAGGACAGTGATGGCGATCAGCGCCCACATCAAGACGGTGGCGACATCGTCCACCAGCGTTTTGGTCGCCGCCTCGCCGCGCTGCGCCTTGCTGTAGCCCAATACCGGCACGAAGGCCTGAGCAAACGCCCCTTCGGCAAACAAGCGGCGCAGCAAATTGGGCAAACGGAAGGCAACAAAGAAGGCGTCGGTCTCGGCGCTGGCGCCAAAGCCCCGCGCGACGAGGGTTTCGCGCATCAAGCCAGTAATTCGGGAGAGCAGCGTCATGCCGCTGACGGCGGCGGCAGCTTTAAGCAAGTTCATTGATTTTTATCGGTTTTAAAGGGATGGGGGTGGGTGGCAGATGTTGCCATGAATACCAAATAAGGGTATAGTGCGCGGCTTCTCACGGTTATCCACGCCTCGCTGTACCGCCTGCGGGGCCAGTATATAAAGATTCACGGAAAGAATTATGGCAAATACCACTCAAGCACGTAAACGCGCTCGCCAGGCTGTGGCGCAAAATGCGCACAACTCCAGCCTGCGTTCGACGCTGCGCACGGCCATCAAATCGGCCCGCAAAGCCATCGCCGCCGGCAACAAGGCAGCAGCAGCCGATGTGTGCCGTCAAGCTACCAGCACAATCGACCGCATCGCCGACAAAAAAATCATTCACAAAAACAAGGCTGCGCGCCACAAGAGCCAACTGGCTGCTGCGCTGAAAGCCTTGGCCTGAGAGCCTCACGGCCTGCCTGTCTGCAGGCTGCAATAAAAAAGCCGACCCTGTGTCGGCTTTTTTGTTGGCGCTCCACACGCGACCGCCCTCTATTTTTTTACCGGCGGCTCCGGCAAAACACAGGCTTCCGCAACTTGCAATTCATTGTCCCTGGCAAAACTCATCAGGAACTTGTACGCAGCCGGTTCGATTTGTTCCAGCTTGCTGCTGACCACCACGCACTTGAGCCGGTTGATCATGATCGGGCGTACGTAGGCTGAGTAATAGAGATGTGCATCCCGCGTATTGGGCGGGCGAAAACAGGACATGACCCCGCACAAACGCTCGGCCCAGTCGCTGGGCCGAAAGGTGCTGCCATCCAGCGTCACACCCTGGATAAAGAATTCCTGCGTTTTATCAGACATAAGGCTGAATATCGGCCTGGCGGGTGGAGTGTTGAGTTTCCATTCGTACATGGCGCAGCATCTGGTGGTTGTAGCACAGGCCACGCCGCAATGACTGATATGTATTATATCTTATATAAGACTTGATCCATGTTTTTCTGAATACCGAGGAAAAGGCGCTGCAATATCAAAGGCTTGGCCGCCGAGTCATGCCATGAAAAGCGCGGCAAAACTCGCCTTTTACAGCCAAATCGCTTATGATTGCTGCTTTGCGGCGACCTCGGTCGCCGCCTTTGTTTTGGTTGTCTCGCATCGCCGATCACAGCCCAAGCCGTCGAATCGAATTCAGACCTCAGGACGACCATGTCGCATGTCATGAACACCTATAGCCGTTTGCCCGTGACCTTCAGTCATGGGCAGGGATGCTGGCTGTGGGATGAGGCAGGCAAGAAATATCTGGACGGCCTGTCCGGCATCGCCGTCAACACGCTGGGGCATAACCACCCACGTCTGGTGGCGGCAGTGCAGCATCAACTGACGCAACTGATCCACACCTCGAATCTGTATGGCATCCGCTTGCAGGAACAGCTGGCCGACCGGCTGGTAGCGCTGTCCGGTATGACCAATGCCTTCTTTTGCAACTCCGGCCTGGAAGCCAACGAAGCGGCGATCAAGATCGCACGCAAGTACGGCCACGACAAAGGCATCGACCTGCCGGAAATCGTCGTCTATGAAAAAGCTTTCCACGGCCGTTCGCTGGCGACACTGTCCGCCACCGGGAACGACAAGGTGCAAAAAGGATTCGAACCGCTGGTGCCAGGCTTTGTGCGCGTGCCGTTGAACGACATCGCCGCGCTGGAACAGATCGCCGCGCAGCGACCCAACGTCGTCGCCGTGTTCCTCGAAGCGATTCAGGGCGAAGGCGGCATCAATACAGCGCGCAGCGAATACCTGCAAGCCGTGCGCGCGCTGTGCGATGCACGCGGCTGGCTGTTGATGATCGACGAAGTGCAATGCGGCACCGGCCGCACCGGTAAATGGTTCGCCCACCAATGGGCCGATATCAAACCGGATGTGATGCCGCTGGCCAAGGGTCTGGCTTCCGGCGTGCCGATCGGCGCGGTGCTGGCGCATGGCGCGGCTGCACAGGTGTTTCAGCCGGGCAATCACGGCACGACTTTCGGCGGCAATCCGCTGGCATGCCGAGCAGCACTGGAAACGCTGCAAATTCTGGAAGACGACAATCTTCTCGCGCATGCCGAACAACTCGGCCAGCGCATCCGCGACAACTTCGCGGCGCAATTGAACGGCGTCGGCAGCATTACTGAAATTCGCGGTCAAGGACTGATGATCGGCATTGAGCTGGATCGGCCCTGCGCCGAACTGGTCAAGCTTGCACTGGCAGAAGGCTTGCTGATCAATGTCACGCAAGAGCGTGTGATCCGCCTGTTGCCGGCGTTGGTGATGTCCAATGAGGAAGCGGATGAGCTCGTCAACCGTCTCGTGCCCCTGATCAAGCAATTTCTTGGATGATCTGACATGCCGATCAAACACCCGATCAAGCACTTTCTGCAATTCAAGGACCTGAGCCGCGCCGAGCTGGATCATGTTTTTGCGCGCAGCAAGATCATCAAGGACAAGTTCAAGCGTTACGAGGCTTACTACCCGCTGCAGGATCGCACGCTGGTGATGATTTTCGAAAAAGCCTCGACACGCACGCGGCTGTCGTTCGAAGCGGGCATGCATCAGCTCGGCGGCAGCGCAATCTATCTGAACACGCGTGATTCGCAACTGGGGCGTGGCGAGCCGGTGGAAGACGCGGCACAAGTGATCTCGCGCATGTGCGACATCGTGATGATTCGCACTTTCGAACAAAGCATCGTCGAGCGTTTCGCCGCCTCGTCGCGCGTGCCGATCGTCAATGGCCTGACCAACGAATATCATCCCTGCCAGGTGCTGGCCGACGTGTTCACCTACGTCGAACATCGCGGCAGCATTCAAAGCAAGACCGTGGCTTGGATCGGTGACGCCAACAATATGTGCAACACCTGGTTGCAAGCCGCAGCCCTGCTCGATTTCAAACTGCACGTTTCGACGCCGCCCGGCTACACGCTCGACAAATCGCTGTTCGATGCGAACGAATTGGCGCATCTGCAAGTGTTTGCCGACCCGATGGCCGCCTGCAAAGACGCCGATCTGGTCAGCACCGATGTGTGGACCAGCATGGGTTTTGAAGCCGAAAACGAAGCACGCTTGAAAGCCTTCGCCGATTGGCAGGTCGATGGGGACATGATGCGCGTGGCCAAATCCGACGCACTATTCATGCACTGCCTGCCCGCACATCGCGGCGAGGAAGTCGCCGCCGAAGTGATCGACGGGCCGCATAGCGTGGTGTGGGATGAAGCAGAAAATCGATTGCATGTACAAAAGGCATTAATGGAATACTTGTTGTGCGGCAAGGTTGAATAAGTTTTTGAATCAAGGAAGCAAAATGAGCGATGTAAAAAAAGTTGTACTGGCCTACTCCGGTGGTCTCGATACCTCGGTGATTCTGAAATGGCTGCAAGACAATTATCAATGCGAGGTGGTCACGTTCACCGCCGACCTCGGTCAGGGTGAAGAACTGGAACCGGCGCGCCAGAAGGCATTGAAGTTCGGCATCAAGCCCGAGCACATTTTCATCGACGATCTGCGCGAAGAGTTCGTGCGCGATTTCGTCTTCCCGATGTTCCGCTGCAATGCGCTGTACGAAGGCGAGTATCTGCTCGGCACCTCGATCGCGCGCCCGCTGATCGCCAAGCGGCTGATCGACATCGCGCGCGAAACCGGCGCCGACACGATTTCCCACGGCGCCACCGGCAAGGGCAACGATCAGGTGCGTTTTGAATTGGGCGCCTATGCGTTGATGCCCAACGTCAAGATCATCGCTCCCTGGCGCGAATGGGATTTGCTGTCGCGCGAAAAACTGCTCGCCTACGCCGAGAAGCACGGCATCCCGGTCGAGATGAAACACAAGCAAGGCGGCGCGCCCTATTCGATGGACGCTAACCTGCTGCATATTTCCTTCGAAGGCCGCCATCTGGAAGATCCGAAAGCCGAAGCCGAAGAGGCGATGTGGCGCTGGACGGTTTCTCCCGAGCAAGCACCTGATGCGGCGGAATATGTCGATGTCGAATTCGAGCGCGGCGATGTCGTCGCCATCAATGGCACGCGCATGAAAGCGCATGAAGTGCTGACCAAGCTGAATGAGCTGGGCGGCAAGCATGGCATTGGCCGTCTCGACCTGGTTGAGAATCGCTACGTCGGCATGAAATCGCGCGGCTGCTATGAAACCCCCGGCGGCACGATTCTGCTCAAAGCGCATCGCGGCATCGAATCGATCACGCTCGATCGCGAAGTCGCACATCTGAAAGACGATCTAATGCCGCGCTACGCCAGCCTGGTGTACAACGGCTACTGGTGGAGTCCGGAGCGTCGCGCTCTGCAAGTTTTGATCGACCACACGCAGCAAAATGTGAACGGCTGGGTACGCCTCAAATTGTACAAAGGCAGCGTCAGCGTGGTCGCGCGCGACTCGAAGGACACCCTGTTCGACCAAACCATCGCCACCTTCGACGACGACGGCGGTGCCTACAATCAGGCCGACGCCGGCGGCTTCATCAAACTCAACGCACTGCGCATGCGCATTGCCGAGAATGCGCGTTTGAAACGCAACAAATAATTCAGGAATGAAAATGACCGAACAATTCGACAACGTCACCGTCGCCACCAAAGCCAACGTTTATTTCGATGGCAAGTGCGTCTCGCACACCATCAAACTGCCCAACGGCGTGCGCAAAAGCGTGGGCGTGATTTTGCCCAGCAGCCTGACCTTCAACACCGGCGCGCCGGAAATCATGGAATTGATCGAAGGCCGCTGCAAGGTCACGCTCAAAGGCGAAACCAGCGCGACGGAATACACCGGCGGCCAAAGCTTCAACGTGCCGGGCGACTCCAGCTTTGCCATCGAAACGCTGGAGACCTTGCATTACATTTGCCACTTTGAATAAGCCGGTGTGACTTACAGCGTCAAGGAAATCTTCTACACACTTCAGGGCGAAGGCGCGCAAGCAGGCAGCCCCGCGGTCTTCTGCCGCTTTGCCGGGTGCAATCTGTGGAGTGGACGCGAGGAAGACCGTGCCAACGCACAATGCAATTTTTGCGATACCGATTTTGTCGGCACCGATGGCACGCTGGGTGGCAAATATGAAACGGCCGAGCAGTTGGCGGCGCAGATTGCAGCGCAATGGCCGTCAACCTCCTCGGCGCAGCGTCTGACTGTGCTGACCGGCGGCGAACCGCTGCTGCAACTGGACGCCGCGCTGATCGATGCGCTGCATGCCGAGGGTTTTCGCATCGCCGTGGAAAGCAATGGCACGCTGGCGGCGCCGGAAGGAATCGACTGGCTATGCATCAGCCCCAAGGCTGGCAACCCGTTGGCGCAAACGCGAGGACAGGAATTGAAGGTGGTGTGGCCACAGCTGGGCCTGGATCTGGAAGCACTGGAACAGCTTGAATTTGCACATTTCTTCCTGCAACCGATGGACAGCCCGCAACGCAGTGTCAACACTGAGGCTTGCATCGCCTATTGCCTGCAACATCCGCACTGGCGGCTGAGCCTGCAAACGCACAAGATTACCGGCATACGATGAAAACAGAACTGCTCACCATCACCCGCAAGATCGAATTCGATGCCGGTCATCGCATCCCCGATCACGGCAGCCAGTGCCGCAACATGCACGGCCATCGCTATGTGCTGGAAGCCACCGTCACCGGCGAAGTTCATCAGCGCGATGGCGATCCGGAAAACGGCATGGTGACGGATTTCTCGTCACTGAAGCAACTGATGCTGGAGAGTGTGGGCAATCCCTGGGATCACGCCTTCCTCGTCTATCGCAACGACCGAGAAGTTTTGAACTTCCTGCACAGCCTGCCCGAACACAAAACCGTCGTGCTCGATGCCGTCCCCACCGCCGAAAACCTCGTGCGCATCGCCGCCGCACAACTCACGCAAGCCTTGCGCGAACGCTATGGCAACGCCGTCACGCTCGTGAATCTGCGCTTGTATGAAACGCCGAATTGCTGGGCGGATGTCCAACCCCAGCGTTGACTGCAGAGTCCATACAAGGAAGGTTTAGGCGTCTGCTCTTCCGCTGTCTTGCGCTTCAATGAACGCCTTGCGAAAGCCCATGGGCTCGGCGATACCGGTGAGCGGGGCATGGGAACTGCCTGTACCTGAGACAATGAGTGTGCCGAAGTTGAAGAGCCGACCAAGCAACCCTTGCTCCACCTGAATGCTTTCAACTTTGTTCAAGTTGATCTCGACCGTCTGACGGCGAACGAAGCCATGTTTGACGATGACTCGTTTTGTCGTGACTGCCAGTTCCACCGATTTGTAGCGCACGTAGGCAATGCCCAGGAATATGAGGCCGAGCCCGAAAGCTGGGAGCAGCAGGACGCCGGCGGTAATGAGATGCCAAAGCGACCAAAGACTGATGTGACCGATGTGCACGATCTTCTCGTCCTTGACCAACGCTTGTTCAACATAGCTGGACATTGAAACACCTCAGGGTTGGAAAGCAAAAATGTACGGACAGAAGATGATTTGCGGCACCTAACTAAAAGCAGGCATCCCTTATTTGGTACGGTACTGGCAATCGGTCTTGGTGCAATTAGCATAGAGCGCGAGTGAATGCTCTTGCAAGGCGAAGCCGCGTTCCTTGGCGACCTTGTGCTGGCGCTTCTCGATTTCAGGATCGAAAAATTCTTCCACCCGGCCGCAAGTGAGGCACACGAGATGATCGTGATGCGTGCCTTCATTCAGCTCAAACACCGCCTTGCCGGTTTCAAAATGGCTGCGTGCCAGCAGACCGGCCTGCTCGAATTGAGTCAGCACACGGTAGACCGTGGCCAACCCAACATCCATGTTTTCCTGCACCAGTTGGCGATACACGTCTTCCGCGCTCAGATGGCGTTGTGTGTTGTTCTTGAACAGCTCAAGAATCTTCAAACGCGGGCCGGTGGCTTTCAGGCCAATGCTTTTGAGGTCTTCCGGGTTGGGGGTTTGATGTGACATGTCAAGCTCACTGCCCGCAGCGCGGGTCGATTGAATTGGCTTATGATATAGCGTTTTTGCGCGCCGCTGCGCAGGCACCGAGAAAAATCTACCCAAGAATCCCTATGAAAAATATCGTTAAGAGATCCCGGCTTGTTGTCTGCCTGGGGGTGTTCGCGCTGGTCTTGAGCGGCTGCGAAAGCCTGAACAGTTACGTGCCCAATTTCATCGCGCCGCACAAGGTGGAAATCCAGCAGGGCAATGTCGTGACGCCGGAACAAGTGTCCCACTTGCAGCCCGGCATGACGCGTGACCAAGTGCGGTTTTTGCTCGGCACACCCCTGCTCTCGGATATCTTTCACACCAACCGCTGGGATTACTTGTTCCGGCTGAAAAAATCGGATGGCAGTCTGGAAGAATACAAGCTGACGGTGTTCTTCGATGAAAATCGTTTGCGCAATTACACGACCACGCTATCGGTTCCTAAAGCCGAGGCGGCTGACAATGCTGCCGACAATACTGCTAACGACGCCCCCGCTGCCGACACTGCCGCACCCGCCATAGAGGCCACTCCGGCGCCTGTCGCTGTCGCCCCTGTCGACGCATCCAGTCCACCCAGCGCAGCAAACACTACCACTGCAGCCGCACAAGACCCGGCACCGCAGGCGCCTGCAACCCCAAGCTTTGATGCGGTGGCAGAAGAAACCGCCGTGCGCACTGTGATTGAGAGCTGGCGCGCGGCCTGGTCGGGTCAGGATGTCAAAACGTATCTGAGCCACTACGCCCGCAGCTTCAAGCCCCAGGACGTGACGCGCAGTGTTTGGCAAGTGCATCGCAAGATTGCGCTGACCGCGCCGAAAACCATCACGGTCACGCTGGACGAAATCGAGATCAACGTGGCCGATGCCGGTCACGCCAGCGCGCAATTCCGGCAGGATTATCGATCCGACCGCCTGACCGAAGCGGGCCGCAAAACCCTGACGCTGGTCAAGGAAGACGGCCAGTGGAAAATCGCCCGCGAACAGTTCAGTAAATAATCTTCAGCCATGTCAAAAATGAAAATTGCAATTGCCGGGGCCAGCGGCCGCATGGGCCACATGCTGGTTGAAGCGGTGTTGAACCACCCCGAGGCGCAACTGGCGGGCGCGCTGGACATCCCCGGCAGCCCGGCGCTGGGACGCGATGCGGCGGACTTCATGGGTCAACGCAGTGGCGTCACCATCACTGCCGATCTGGATGCCGGTTTGCGCGATGCTGAGTATCTGATCGACTTCACACGCCCCGAAGGCACGCTGAAACATCTCGATGCCTGCGTGGCCAAAGGCGTCAAGTTGATTATCGGCACCACCGGTTTCGACGACGCTGGTAAGGCGGCAATTGCCGCCGCCGCGCAAAAAATCGGCATTGTCTTTGCACCCAACATGAGCGTGGGCGTGAACGCGGTGTTCAAGTTGCTGGATGTCGCGGCGCGCATTTTGAATCAAGGCTACGACATCGAAATCATCGAAGCCCATCACCGGCACAAAGTCGATGCGCCTTCCGGCACCGCGCTCGGCATGGGACAGGTGGTCGCCAATGCCCTGGGGCGCGACCTCAAGCAATGCGCCGTCTATGGCCGTGAAGGCGTCACCGGCGAACGTGACCCGTCGACCATCGGCTTTGCCACCGTGCGCGGCGGCGACGTGGTGGGCGACCACACGGTCTTGTTTGCCGGCATCGGCGAACGCATCGAGATCACCCACAAATCCAGCAGCCGCATGACCTACGCTAATGGCTCGCTGCGCGCCGCCGCTTTTCTGCGTGACAAGCCGCATGGTCTGTTCGACATGCAGGATGTGCTGGGCTTGAAATAACTTTTCATCACGACGATCATGGATCAACCTCTCGGCCTGATGCATTTCTGGAGCAACGGTGATGGCGTCATTCACGCCGTCGCCTATCTGCTGTTGCTGATGTCGATTGCCAGCTGGTACTGGATTTTTCTCAAGTCCTGGAACCTGTGGCAAGCACGCCGTGCGGCGTTGACGGCATTGCCGCAATTCTGGGGCGCGCCCAGTCTGGAAGATGCAACCGCTCAACTACAAACCGCCGATAGCGAAAAACTGTTCGCCCCGCTCGCCGCCGTCGCTCTGCAAGCCGCGCAGCGCCCGCCGGAAAACAACAGCCTCAACGCCAAGGTGGATCCTTCCGATCTGATTACCCGCAGCCTGCGCCAGCAAATCAGCCGCGCCGCGGCACAACTGGAATCGGGCATGACGCTGCTCGCTTCAGTCGGCAGCACTGCGCCTTTTGTTGGCTTGTTCGGCACGGTGTGGGGCATCTACCATGCGCTGCTGAATATCGCCGGCGCCGGACAGATTGCCATTGACCGCGTGGCGGGTCCGGTGGGCGAAGCGTTGATCATGACGGCCCTGGGTCTGGCCGTTGCGATCCCCGCCGTACTCGCCTACAACGCCTTTGCACGCGGGCAGCGCCTGCTCTTGGCCGAGCTCGATGGCTTTGCCCATGATCTGCACGCGACGCTGACCACTGGCAGCCGCGTCAACGTGCAATAGCCTCGGAAAACACGACATGCCTTTCGGCGGATTCGACCAAAACCAGCATCAAGCACCCATCGCGGAAATCAACACAACGCCGCTGGTCGATGTGATGCTGGTGTTGCTGGTGATCTTCATCATCACCGCACCTTTGCTGACCAGTGCCCTCAAACTCGATTTACCTAAAGCGGACGCGCCTGCCAGCGGCGCAGCACCCGACATCATCACACTGGCGATCGACCGCGACAATACGCTGTTCTGGAACGACGAGAAAATCGACGCGGCACAACTCAAGGCGCGCTTGCAAACTGCCGCACAGCAAAGCACAGCGCCAGAACTGCATTTGCGCGCTGACAAAAACACCCGCTACGAGACCATCGCCCAAATCATCGCCACCGCACAGCAAGCCGGCCTGCAAAAAATCGGGTTTGTGACGGAAGCCCCCGGCCGAAACCCTCGCCCCTGAAAAGCGTGAACGCGGCAGATTTGGTCTGTTAGCTCAGATACAACCGTTCGACATGAGCGAAACTTCCCCTTATAAAAGGTTGGACCTCGCGTTCAGGCCCTAATCTTCGAACGCTATGTCGATGGACGATTTTCGCCTTACATGAAAAGTAGTGCCACTGTCATAGCGGCAGCAGGCAGGGATACAGTCAAGCTCGCTTGCAGTATCAAAAAACAGAAAGCGACAATGTCAGAGGTACATGGAGTGAGTTTCTCCATGGGTGCTGAATCTGCCCGAATCTCACTAAGGGGCATTTGAAGAAACTCACATGTCGTTTCTGTTCTATAGAGGCTGCGTCCCCTACGACCCCTCAGAAACGCCCGCCATATGGCGCGCGGCGACCAACAAATACCAACCACAACCAACGGAAGGCAAAATAAAGTCGCTGCAGGATGAGGAAAGCGGCCTGCGGCAAATTCCCATGTGGCCATTTGAAATTCGCCTCGCATCGAACAGGGATAGCCGGTCAAAATATGATGGAGATCGTGCCGCATGATCGCTTCACGTCGCCAGCCGAAATTCGGTAAGGTTAGCGTGACGCGACCTACTCGACAGATCCAGACAGGCGAAGTGGCATATGCAGGATCTAGGCCGTTCGCTTTCCGGAATTTTTCCAGCGCGTCGCCAACACTGATTTCACAGTCTTGCTGCATGATTAAATTCTGTTGCAGGTCATCTCAGCTTGGCCGGGAGCAGCGACCGAAAGAGCGCGTGCCGTGACCGGGCTGATTCCTGCACGCGGCGGCAGGTTCGCCGGTACGTTAACGTTCCAAGCCAGACCGACAGCCTCAAGCAATTGAACGAACCGCCATCCGAGATCGATTTGCCCAGGGTAGAGTCCGTGTCGAGCCGAGGCGGGGAATGCATGGTGATTGCTGTGCCAGCTTTCACCCATAGTGGGAATTGCCATGATCGGCACGTTATGCGCCTGAATCACGGCGCCATCGACTAACCAGTCCTGCGGCCCTCTGGTGTGCGCAAAATAAGAAATAAACCAATGCATAGTCGTACAGGCTGCCACGCGCACAAATACGCCCCAGGCTAACCATGGCATGCCTCCCAACAAAAAGAGGCAAATGCCGATCGGAATCTGGTGAAGCATCCAGGTTCGATCAAGGAAGCGGTAGAAAGGATCGTCGCCGATTCCGGGTCCTGGATCGAAACCGGGCGGGTGCACCAACTTCAGTTTCCCATGCAGATAAACAATTCCATCGATCCACATGGCCTTTCCATGTCTGAGAAAAACGTGGCAATCCGGTTGCCGTTGCGCCCAGTCACGGCTGTCGTGAAGCCGAATGGTCCACAGAGGCCCTCCCATGCCGACCACGGTGCCGAACCAAACCAAGGTGCGCTCGACCCACTTCGGGCATTCAAAACTGCGATGAATGAGACGACGATGGAACCCAACGGAATGGCCGGCACATAGAGTGATGGCAGACGCTGTCAGAAACACCGCGACGGCACCCCAACTGAAATGGAGCGTCCCAAAAACCACTGCGCCAACCAGCATCCCGCCATTCCAAATTGAGCGCAGCGGGTCCCAAACTACGCGTCCCTCAACCGCGCTTGCAGTATCCAAATTGGTGAGCGAGTTGACTTTGTAATGATCAATCGTATTTTGCATCTTGTTGCTCATGGTCTCCCTCCTTTAGTCATGCCTAACACCCGATCAGCGAATCGGGCTACCCTGGTTGATGTATCAACGATCCCGCGCAACAGCTGGGGTGATAATCGTTGCATCTGCTTATCGAGTGCAGCGAGATTTTCAACCAGGGCCAGCATTTTCCACATCTGTACGGCTGAAACATGGTTGGCTGCCTTGTCTCTTAAAGCGTCGCGATGGCAGTCACGCAACGTGGCAAGTGCCGGGGATAGTTCGCGTCGACGGCGCTCTTCGAGTCCAGTTGCCAGCATGTCCCAAGGGTCGTCGCTGGTTCGCCAGTCAGATGGCTGTATACGCTCGGCCATCTGAAAATCGACGAGGAAAGCCAGGGCATCTGCCAACTGGAGTTCGTTCAGTACCAGTGCCTCTGCAATGGTCTTTTCAGAAGTCGGACGTGCCTCGATATAGAGATACGCGTGGACCCTGCAGGCATCCGAGGGAAGACCCCACCGAGCGCCAAGCTCACCAAAATAATCCACAAAGCGTTGCATGGCATTACTTGCAAGCATAAGAGGTTCCTCGTTTCGATAATTTTTGATCGGATTTATTTAGTTGCTGTACGGTTCTGAGATTTTCTTGTTTTGGCTATGAGCGCACTTTCTTTTTTCAACGGACGGCTCACCGGGCAAAAGTTCGCAAGAAAAGTATGCAGGGTATTGGTGAGGCTCTCTTGTACCAAGCTGTAGTGGACGTATTGGCCTCTTTTTTCGCTGGTGACCAACCCGGCATTTTCGAGGACTTTAAGGTGCTTGGTGAGTGCCGGTTTGCTCATTTCAAACCGCTCCGAGATCTCACCTGCCGTCATTGATGTTTTAGAGAGATAGGCAAGAATTCTGCGACGCGGGGTCGATGCTAGCGCTTCAAATATTTTTTCCATGACGGAAATCAAATTTAGCTAATTAGTTAATTACCGTATGGTACAGTACCGCAAAGAGGTTTTCCACTGTTTTTCGCGGAGCGCGTATAAATGTATTTGTCGAACACTTGGGTGAAAATTATGCGACCCTTGACGCGCTCGTCAAGAAAGCGCATGTGGGTGAGATTACGCTCACAGGTTCGGTCTCGGTGTCTCGGGGTAATGCAATGGCGCAGTTGTTGTGCACCGTGTTGTGCATGCCGCCAAGCGCAGCATCGGTGCCACTGACTGTCCGAGGTAGTCACTGTTCCGACAAAATGTTGTGGGCACGCGATTTTGGTGGGGTGAAAATGACCAGTTGTTTCGTCAAGGATGGCGATTTTCTGGTTGAACAAATGGGACCGATAAAACTTTGGCTCAAACTGACATCGGAAAATGGCACATTGCGATACAAGCTGATGAAAGCAAGTTGTCTGGGCTTTACCTTGCTAAAAAGATTCAGTCCAACGCTTGAAGCCTTCGAATCAGAAGATTCCGGTTTTTATGTTTTTGGCGTACGTATCAGCTTGCCGCTGATTGGAAAACTCATTGAATACCAGGGCAAGCTGGTGCTTGGTTAGACCTTCCCTTGAGTGTCGATACGCCCTGATATCAGGTCCAATCCCAACTCAGCGCCGCACAGCGTTCGCAGATGCACGAAAATAAAGTACCGGAGTTAAATTTTCCAGAAACAAATCGACGGCACCTTTGACCCGCCTTGCGGTGTTTGAAGCCGCTGGGTTACTGCCTGCGTATACGATCTTGCGCTCGCTTCAGCGGGCAGAAAATCGGAATCCCCTTGTGGGTGCAGAAACGACGAATCAAACCCTACAGCAGTTCCGTCTGCACCGGCGCCGGTAGCGTAAAGAAGAACGTGGCGCCGACGCCTACCTGGGCTTGTGCCCAGATCTGCCCTTCATGCCGTTGCACGATGCGTCGGACAATGGCCAGACCGGCGCCAGTGCCTTCATATTCCTCTTCACTGTGCAAGCGGTTGAACACGCCGAACAATTTGTCGGCGTATTGCATGTCGAAGCCGGCGCCGTTGTCGGCCACATAATAGGCTTCACCGTTGTGGCCGATTTCAATGCGCGGATATTCCACCCGCCGAGTGAACTTGAGTGCATTGCTGATCAGATTGACCCACACCTGACGGATCAGGGATTCATCGGCATTGCACGCAGGGAGCGACTTGATCATCACTTCATCCAGGCGGTCGGCCGGCACAATTTCGGCCACGACTTCGCGCACCTGACGCTCCATTTCAAACAGGCTGCGTTCCACTGGGCGCAGGGAGTAGCGGGAAAAGCGTAGCAGTGCATCGATCAAGGTTCCCATCTGCTGTGCGCCGCTGCGCACCCGTTCGATGTAGTACTGTCCCTGGTCGTTGAGGGTGGTCTGATTTTCCTGAAACAGCAGGGCAGCATAGCCATCGATGGAACGCAGCGGCGCGCGCAAGTCGTGCGAGATGGTGTAGGCAAAGGATTCCAGTTCGCGCGTTCTTTCCTGCACACGTTCTTCCAGCGTCTGATTGAGGGCGGTCAATTCCAGTGCGAGCCGTTTGCGTTCGTGGATATCGGTCACGGAACCGATGAAACCCAGAAAGCTGCGGTCGCGTGCAAAACGCGGCACAGCGGTACTCTCCACCCAGCGATAACTGCCATCGTGGTAACGCAAACGGTATTCCATTTGCACCAGATCCGGCTCATGAACGGCGTTCTGAATGGTGCGTTCAATCCGCACGGCATCCTCAGGGTGAACCGACTGTAGCCAACCATACCCCACCTGCGGTTCCAAAGGCAGGCCGGTAAAATTGAGCCAGGTCTGATTCAGATAGGTGCGCGCACCTTCTTCATCCGCCAGCCAGATCATCACCGGCGCATTGTCCGCCAGCAAGCGGAAGCGGGCTTCGCTCTCTGCCACGGCCAGCTCGGCTTTTTTGCGCGCGGTGATATCGGTGCCGGTGCCTAGATAGCCGGTGAATTTCCCCTGCTTGTCGAACACCGGTTCGCCGGTAATCGAGGCCCAGTGCAATTCACCATCGGGCAAACGCATTGCATATTCAAAATCGCGGAACGGTACATGCCGGTTGAGCCGGTCGATGTGTTCGTTCCAAACCGCCGGGTCGTACTGAACGCCGCCAATTTCCCAGCGCCGCAGGCCGATCACGGCACGCTGATTGAAACCAAAACCGGCCCAGACTTCGTTCGAAGAATGTACCAGCCGATGCTCTTCATCCTGCTCCCAATACCAGTCCGAGGTTTGTGCCGACAGGCGGCGATGACGGTCCTCGCTATACCGCAGCGCTTCTTCCGAAGCCTTGAGACTGGCATGGGCGCGCAGACCTGCCATCAACTCGGCCGATTCCAGCTCAGGCACCGACCACGGCTGGGCCTTGCCACGCATTTCCTCCACCGACAGCGACAAGGGATACTCGCCCCGGCCCATGTCGACCGCATTGATTTGCCGTTTGGGATCGTGCCCCCACACCACATGATGACGATGCTCGGGCCGCAGCCAGGCAATGCCGCTTTGCCAACGGGCCGCCAGCGGAATGGCAATCATGCCGCTGGCCTGCGCTGCCTGTGCATCCCAATCCGGCAGCAAGGCAGATAACTGATCGGTCGCAAAAAAATGTTCGGCCACCAATTCAGTCTGCTGCAACCAATCGATCAAACGATCCTGCGCTGACCCATCCGGCACGATGCCGTGCGTGTACTTTCCCGCCGCACTCCAGCAGAGCACGCCCGCTGCATTGAGACTGCCCAGCAAACTGGCACCGCACTCCGGCCATGCATGCTCAAGGTGTCCCTTGTGCTCGGATACCGTATTGAATACCGCGCGCGCTGCCTGCGTCAGGCGCTGTCGCTCGGCATCCTCATGCGCGCGCAACTGGTCGGTGATCAGATAGCCCGCTGTGTGCGCCAGCATGGCGCACAGGCGCCGCAAGGCATAGGGTATGTGCATGGGTTCCATGCTCATGCAAACCACCAGCCCCCACAAACGATGGCAGGCAATCACCGGAACCACCAGCACACTGCGCACGCCCAGGCGATGCAGGTAGGACATATTGCGCTTCGTTGCGCCGCGCAGGGTGGCATACAGCAAGTCAGGCGGCGGCATTCCGGGGGGCCGTGTGGGAAAGAGTGTCGTGGGTTGATATTCGATATCCTGGATATAGCGCATCTGACCCGCCGCATATTGTTCGCGTACCGCGGGTGAAATATCCGCCGCCGGGAAAACCAGGTTACGCACGGACTCCAACGCCTCACTTTTCTGTTCGGCAAAAACAACGCTGTTCCACTCGGAATCGAAGCGGTAGACCATCACACGGGAGAACCCGGTCAGTGCGTGAATTTCCTGCACCATCTGCTGACACAAGCCCTGCGGCTCAGTGCTCTGACGCATCATTCCTTGCGCCCGCTCGATGCGCCGCAACCACTCCAACTCAAGCTCTGGCGTCGCCATCAAACAGGGTTCCAGTTCGAGCACGACCTGACCGGCATGCCGGTGCAGCACGGCGTAAAACATGCGGTCATTGAAACGAATGGAAGTACGCAGGTAGAACGCGCCGCACGCCGGGTCGTGCGCTTCTTTCAGTGCCGTGCGCAACAGCGCGACGGTGCGCTCAGGCAACCAGTCTGCAATCGGCTTGCCGAGCAATTGCGCGGGCGGTACTGACAAAATCTGTTCGCAACTGAGACTGATTTGCGCGACGCTCAAGTCGGCCTCTTGCAGCAGCAACAGTACGCCGAACGGCTGCACGTTATTGGCATCGTAACGCGGCAAAGCGGTGACAGGCTCCGCAGCCGCTGCGGTCGCATCCATGGCGGCAGACAATCTTCCCGCAGGAAATGACGTGCGCTTTAACATCGACATCAACTCCATTCAAGTGGAGGCATCGTGGTAAAACTAGCCGAGCCAGTCAATAATGGGTTGCCACTGTTCCCGGTCTTGCTGCACCCGTGAAGGTGCCACGTCGAACAGGGTCAAACCGTGCGCCGCCAGCTGAATGTAGTTTTGTGTATCGCGTAGATAAGTCAATATCGGTAAACCCCGTGCCGCAACAAACTGTTCCAGTTGTTCCGCCGCACGCGTGCGCGCCTTGACCCGCATGCCGACAATCGCCACCTTGCGGACACTCACCGGGGCAGAAAGTCGCTCGGTCAACTCATGCAGAAAATGCTGGCTGGCATCGATGTCGAACATGGAGGGCTGGATCGGCACGAGGATGCGATCGGCCAGCGCCAGCAGCTCCTGCAAACGCCAACCGTGCAAACCGGCGGCGGAATCGATCACCACATGGGTCGCGTTCCGCGGCGGGCGCGCAATATTTTTTTCGTCAATTTCCCAGGTGCCGATCGCGCTGCAGCTCTGCGGCCGCCGCGCCAGCCAGCTGCGCGCCGACTGCTGGCGATCGGTATCGCCCAGCATGGCTTGATGACCTTGCGACGCAAAATAACCGGCGATATTTGTCGCCAGCGTGGACTTGCCCGCCCCTCCCTTGGGGTTGGCGACCAGGATGATTGGCATGCTCCCTCTTTGGCTCCGTTGCCGCTGCAATTTGAGTGCAGATGGTGCGCTGTCTGACCGGGAGCGTCAAGCACCTGAACCCGATTGGCAACAGCCTTGACAACGGTAGCAAATGTCCTACCAACCGGCTTGCGCGGCCTTGTCCCAATCGATGGATTGTTCGACCGCATCGCTGAGACGATCGATCGCCGCATCCAGCACCTGCCCAGCATTCGTCGCTGTTGAAACGTTGCATCCCGCCCAGGCCAGCAAGGCCCGCGCCGCCGCCGAGGTATCGAACACGCCATGCAGATACGTGCCCAGCACCTGGCCGTCGGCAGACATCGCGCCGTCCGGGCGGTGCTCAGACCCAATCAGGGCAAAGGGCTGCCGCGTGTCGGCACCGTGGGTCTGCCCGTGATGAATTTCATAACCCTGCAGGTGCACATCGGCCCAGCTCAGCGCAGCCGATACGTTTTCCAGATGCTTGTCGCCCGCCAGCATGGTGGCGACATCAAGCAGCCCCAGCCCGGTGCTTTCGCCCGCGGCACCCTCCATACCGAGCGGATCGGCGATCCGTGTGCCCAGCATTTGATAGCCGCCGCAAATACCCATCACCTTGCCGCCGTAACGCAGATGCCGCCGCAATGCGGTCTCCCAGCCCTGCGCGCGCAGCCAGTCCAGATCGGCGCGGGTATTTTTTGTGCCGGGCAGAATGATCAAATCGGCGGCGGGGATGGCCCGCCCCGGGCCGATGAAACGAAAATCGATTTCCGGTAAACGTTGCAGTGGATCGAAATCGGTGTGGTTCGAAATGCGCGGCAAGGCGGGAACGATGATGCGAAATCCTCCTGTGCGCGCTGCGTTGATGCGCAACGCATCTTCAGCCGCCAGTTCCAGTCCCTGCAAATACGGCACTACACCCAGTACCGGTTTGCCGGTGCGCTGCTCCAGCCAGTCCAGCCCCGCTTGCAGCAAGGCGATGTCGCCACGAAAGCGATTGATGATGAAACCGCGAATCCTTTGCTGTTCGGTTTCGCTCAGGCAGGCCAGCGTGCCGACGATATGTGCGAACACGCCGCCGCGATCGATGTCGGCCACCAGCCAGACCGGGCAATCCGCCTCTTCGGCAAAGCCCATGTTGGCGATGTCGTTGGCGCGCAGATTGATTTCCGCCGGGCTGCCCGCGCCTTCGACAACGATCCAGTCGTACTGCTGCTGCAAACGGCGATACGAATCGAACACCGCTTCCCGCGCACGTCGCTTGTAGTCGTGATATTCCAGCGCGTCCAGAGTGCCGATCGCCTTGCCCTGCACAATGATCTGCGCCACCTTGTCGTGCGTCGGCTTGAGCAGCACGGGGTTGTGGTCGGTATGCGGTGCGATGCGCGCAGCCTGCGCCTGCACCGCCTGAGCGCGGCCAATCTCGCCGCCGTCGCTGGTGACCGCGCTGTTCAAGGCCATGTTCTGCGGCTTGAATGGTGCAACTTTCACACCTCTGCGCGCCAGCACGCGGCACAGCGCCGTGACCATCGCGCTCTTGCCGGCGTCGGAAGTGCAACCCTGGATCATCAGCGTCCGGCATGCGTGCGCTTTCATGGTTCCCCTTCGACCGGAACGATAAGCCGCTGCCCGCCGGCAGCCACCTCGCGTACCGCACAGCGGTAAAGTTCGGCGATGCTTTGCGGAGTAACGACCTCATGGATCGGCCCGCTCACGGTGCGGCCCTTGCCGAACAGCAGCAAGGCATGCGTGGCAATCTGTAACGCATGATTCGGGTCGTGGCTGATAAAGACTATGCTGCACCCGATCTGTGCCAATTGACGCAATAACCGCAGCACCACTAATTGATGGCGCAAATCAAGCTGGGACAACGGTTCATCGAGCAATAGCAGCAAGGTCTGCTGCGCCAGCAAGGTCGCCAGACTCACACGCCGCCGTTCGCCGCCAGAGAGCGTGGTGACATCGCGCGTCGCGAATCCGGCCAGATCGACCCGCGCCAGTTCGGCGCGCGCAATCGCTGCGTCCTCTTCGCTTTCCCAAGTCAGGCGATCCAGATGCGGATGACGGCCCGCCAGCACGGTTTCCAGCACGGTGGCGGGAAAAGGATCGTCATCGCGCTGCGCCAGCCAACCTAGGCGCTGTGCGCGCAGGCGCGGCGCATAATCGGCAAGCCGCTGGCCTTGCAAGTGCAAGGCGCCTTGCTGCGGCAGACGCGCCCCGGCCAATGTCGCCATCAGCGTGCTTTTACCGACGCCGTTCTCGCCTAACAGCGCCCAGATTTCGCCGGTTTGAATCTGCAAATTCAAGCGGTTGCATACCTGCTTGCCGCCAATCTGTACCGCAAGCTGCACCGCTTCGAGATGGATCTCGCTCATCGCCCGCCTCGCTGCAACAACAGCAGAAAGAACGGAGCACCGAGCGCCGCCGTCACCACCCCGACCGGCAATTGCTGAGGCGCGATCAAGATGCGCGACAGCAGATCGGCCAGCATCAGCACAATGCCGCCGCCCAGCGCGGACGCCGGCAACAGCAAACGCTGATCGTTGCCGAACAGCAGCCGCAGCGAATGCGGCACCAGCAAACCGATGAAGCCGATCATGCCAGCCGTAGTTACGGAGACCGCTACCGCAAATGCCGTCCCAAGATAAATCGCCGCGCGCACGCGCGGCACATTGACACCCAGGCTATGTGCCTGCTGCGGCCCCAAGGCGAGCACGTTGAGATCGCGTGCAAACGGCAACAGGCACAGCAACGCCAGCAACAATACGATTGCCGCCGCATGCCAGTCGGCGCCCGACAAATCGCCCAGCAGCCAGAAGATCATGCCGCGCAGAATGCCGTCCGGCGCCAGCGACAGCAGCAGCGAAGTCAGCGCACCGCAAAATGCTGCGACCGCCACACCGGTCAACAGCAGCCGTGCCTGCGTCCAGGAACCGTCGCCACGCGCCAGCGCAAACACCAGCGCAATCGCCCCTAATGCACCCAGGCCGGCACCCACACTCATCCACACGCTGGAACCGAACAGCAGCAACACCGTCAGCGCTCCGACGCCGGCACCACCAGACGTACCAAGGATGTATGGATCGGCCAGCGGATTGCGCAGCAGCACTTGCATCAACGCACCGGCCAACCCGAGCAAACCGCCCACCGCGAATGCCGCCAGCGTGCGCGGCAAGCGCAGGTTGAACAGCACATCGTGTGCGATGCGGGCGGATTCGCCGTGGCCGAATAACTGTGCAATACCGATCTTCGTGCTGCCCAGACACACGGACAGCACGCCGATCAGCGCCGCCACGAGCGCCAGTGCACCCAACACTGTCAACGCATAACCCAGTGTAATGCGCTGTGTACGCAGCAAAAGCCCGGTGGCCGCAACATGAGTTTTCATTTCTTCTTGTGCCTCACCTGATCGACCGCCATACAGAGTTGCTCGACCCCATCGGCCATGCGCGGCCCCATGCGGTTGAGCAGATCGGGGGGTAGCATGAACAGATTCCCTGCACGTACAGCCTGCAATTGCGGCCAGCGCTGCCATGCCTGCAAGCGCGCATTGTCAGGTTCGCCACTGGCGACGATCATGTCGGGATCGGCGGCGAGCACCGCTTCGATCTCGACCGTCGGCGCGAGCGTCTGCAAATGCGCAAACACATTGACCGCGCCGCAGAGACGCAGCGCATCCGAAATGACTTGCGCACCGCCGATGGTCATCAGCGGGTGATCCCATACCTGGTAGAACACACGCACCGGGCTGCGCTGAGCATAGATCGTCTGCAACCTGACAAGGTGTGCGCGGAATGCGTCGGCGGCCGTCTGTGCCTGCGCCGGTGTGCCGGTCAACACGCCGAGTTTTTCCAGCGTCGCACCAATGTCCGTCATCTGATGCGGCTCATTGACGAACACAGGAATGCCGAGCGCCTGTAATTTCTCGATTTGCCGGTTGGCGTTGCCGGACGCCCAGGCCACTACCAGATCAGGCCGTAGTGCACGGATACGTTCGATATCGGTCGCACGCGCATTGCCAATGCGTGCGATTGAGCGGGCGGCGGGCGGATAATCGCTGTACTCGTCGACGCCGACGATGCGCATACCGGCGTCAATCGCAAACAGCATTTCGGTCAGATGCGGCGCGAGGCTGACAATACGCGCCGCCGGCGCCGCCAGTTGCAATGCCTGGCCACGGTCGTCAACCACGCGAATTTGCGCCTGTGCCCCGCCGGCAGTCAGCACAAAGGCAAGTAGTAGAAAACGCGCCCTCGTTTTCATGTCGATGCGCTGAACAAGGCTGCCGCCGCGACCGGATTGGAAACGAAGTAGGCGTGCAGATAACTCGCGATCACACTGCCTTGCCGATACACCGCTTCGCCCGCGCTGCCATGCCGATGCCGCTGCGCACGCGCGACCGGCGTCAACGGCGTTTCAACCCGCGAGTAGTGAAAGGTATGACCGCGCAACGCGCCCTGCCCCAGATCGACGCTTTGCAAACCAATCGCGGCCAGCCGCGTTTGCATCGTCACTGTGCCGGGCAATATGCCCCACATTGCATGCGACTGCCCAGCCTGGTCGATCAACTTTTCGAACAAGGCCATCATGCCGCCGCATTCGGCAAACACCGGTTTGCCGGCGCGGCACCAATGCTGCACCGAGGCACGCATCGATGCATTTGCCGCCAGCCGCGCGGCGTGCAATTCTGGATAGCCGCCGGGTAAATACAACGCATCGCAGGCAGGCAGTGCCGCATCATCCAAGGGCGAAAAGAAAATCAGTTCGGCGCCCAGGCGATGCAAGCAATCGAGATTGGCCGGATAGAGAAAACAAAAGGCGGCATCGCTGGCAACGGCGATGCGGTGCTGGCGCAGTGTCGGCATTGGCGCTTCCTCTGCTGCAACGGGAAAGGCAAACTCGACTGGCGTCGGCAAATCTGCCAATGGTGTCGCCGCCAACAGATCGGCGATGCGATCCAGCCGTGCATCAAGATCGTCTATTTCATTGGCGCCAACCAGCCCCAGATGCCGCTCCGGCAAGACCGCCCCATCGTCGCGCGACAACGCGCCCAGCCAGTGCAGCGGCGCACGCACGCTGCTCTTGAGCATTTCTTCATGCCCGGGGCCAGCCACGCGATTGGCCAGCACGCCATGATGGCGCAGTGACATATCGTAGTGCGCCAGGCCGTGGGCCAACGCGCCGAAAGTTTGCGCCATCGCACTGGCATCGATCACACTAACGATGGGCAGATTGAAACGGCGCGCCAGATCGGCCGCGCTCGGTTCGCCGTCGTACAGACCCATCACAGCCTCGATCAGAATCAAGTCGCAGTGCGTTGCATCTTCTGCCAGCAGTTGCGCACACGCCGACTCACCGACCATCCACAGATCAAGGTTGTATACCGGGGTGCCGCTGGCTCGTTGCAGAATCAGCGGATCGAGGAAATCGGGACCGACCTTGAACACACGCACCTTGCGTCCCTGGCGGGCATGCAGGCGCGCAAGGCCGGCGGTAACAGTGGTCTTGCCGCTGCCCGACGCCGGCGCCCCAATCAGCAAAGCTGGGCAACGCGGCATTACCACTCGATACCTTTCTGCGCGCGCACACCAGCGGCATACGCATGTTTGACCGGCTTCATCTCAGTGACGGTATCGGCGATGGCAAGCAGCGCCGGATCGGCGCCGCGGCCAGTCACGACGACATGCTGCAACGCCGGACGCGCCTGTAAATCGTGCAGCACTGTTTCGAGTTCGAGGTAGCGATATTTGATCGTATAGGTCAACTCATCCAGCACCACCAGATCGACCGCCGGATCGCGCAGATAGCCGCGCGCAACCTCCCAGGCTGCTTGCGCTTTGAGGGCATCGCGTTCGCGATCCTGCGTATCCCAGGTGAAGCCGTCGCCCATCACATGCCAGTCCAGATTCGGCTGTTTACCAAAGAACGCTTCCTCGCCGCAATCGGTGCGGCTCTTGATGAACTGCACCACCGCCACACGCATACCGTGTCCCAAGGCGCGTGCCGCCATGCCGAACGCCGACGACGATTTGCCCTTGCCGTTGCCGGTCAGCACCAGTAACAAACCCTTGTCGATCGTGGCGGCCGCAATGTGCTGATCGACGATGACTTTTTTGCGTTGCATGCGCGTCCGATGCCGGGCATTGAGATCATTGTCATTGCTCATTTGCCTGCTCCTGCCATTGCCTGAAACATTCGACGATGCGCGGCAAACCGCGTGTGATCGGACTGATGCCTGGCGCCAATAAATCGGCGGATTTGATTTCAAACATCAGCCCATCGCGCAATGCCGGAAGCCCAGCCCAGCCGGGCCGCTGCACCACTTGCTGCGGATTGAATTTCTTGCCGCACCAGGAAGCCAGCATGATATCCGGTTGCGCTTGCAGCACTTGTTCGCTGTGAATCACGCGCTGACGCGCATCGTGCTGCCGCGAAATATCGGCGAAGACATCGATGCCGCCGGCAATCTCGATCAACTGCGAAACCCAGTGCACACCAGTGAGCAGCGGATCGTTCCATTCCTCGAAATAGACCTTGGGTCGGCGTGGCCAATCGGCCGTTTGCGCACGCACCGTATCGAGCTGGTGCTGCAACTCGCGAATCAGGACATCGGCCCGAGCCACGGTAGCAGTCAAACGCCCCAGTGTGGCGATCATCTGAAATATGCCGGCCAGATCGCGCTGGTTGAATACATGCACCTCCAGCCCGGCACGAATGCAATCGCGCACCAGGTCAGCCTGCAGATTGGAAAACGCCAGCACCAGATCGGGCTGCACTGCCAGAATCTTTTCCACATCGCCAGTGGAGAAGCCGCTGATCTTCGGCTTCTCCTTGCGCGCTTCCGGTGGCCAGACGGTAAAACCGGAAATCCCGACGATGCGATCCTGCTGCCCAAGCGCGTAGAGCACCTCGACCGTTTCGGTGCACAGACAGGCGATGCGACGCGGATAGTTTTCCGGGTGCATAAGTGACAACGATAAGTGACAACGATAAGTGACGACAACAAGCGCTATTATCGTCCGCCAAACTGATAACGCAGGCCGACGAACCCATTGGCACCGGCGGTCTGATAATCCTGCGCCAACTCGTATTTCTTGTCGAATACATTGTTCCAGCGCACCAGCACTTCCAGATCCTGGTCGACACGATAGCTGGCCAGCAGATTCAGCAAGCCGTAACCACCCATGCGGTTGTTATTGGCCGCGTCGTCGAAACGTGCGCTGCTGAGCAGCCATTCGGCGCCGGCAGAAGTTTTTTCGGTCTGGTAGAGCGCCTTGACCGCCCCGTGCTCTCTGGCGCGACGCTGCAACAGCTTGCCGGTTTCCACGTTATTCGGATTCTGGAAATCGAAGGAAGACGAAAGCAGCCAGGCCCCCAGTTTGGTCGCGCCACGCAGATTGATGCCTTCCAGGCTGGCGTTACCCACATTGGTCATGCAGCCGCAGCCGCCGTCATACACGATCAGGTTATGCACCCTATTGCGATAAGCGCCGATGGCGAATTCGTCGTTGCCGCGCCGGTATTGCAAACCGGTTTCATAGCTCTTCGCAGTTTCCGGCAACAAGGCAGGATTGCCGCTATAAGGATCGTACAAATCGGTAAAGGTGGGCGCGCGAAATGCCGTTGCGGCAGAAGCCGTCACCCGCCAATGCGGGGTGATGCGATAGCCATAGCCCAAACCACCGGTATCCCGGCTGCCGAATTGATTGCTGTCATCGTTACGCAAATTGGCCTGCACGCTGTGATCACCGCGATTCCACTGGTACAAGACCGTACTGGAACGCGTTTGCCGCTCAGTGTTGGTATAGCCTTGATCGGTATCCACGACTTCCCGGCGTTTTTCAAGCGACAGTTGCAGCAAGTCGTCTGTTCCCAGCGTCAGATCGTTCTGCCACAGGGCCTGTTCCTGGCGCGTATTGAGGCGGCTGGTCCCGGAACCGAAACCATAATCGGCGATATCGGAATATTTGTCGCGCGACTCCGCCAGACGCAGGGTGCTTTGCCAGTTCGGCTGTAATCTATTCTTGCTGGTCAACGCGTAGACTTCAGCATATTGCACCGCGCGGTTATCGAATGCGGCACCGGAATCGAACTGGCTGACCAGGCGACTCTGCATCATTTGCAGACCCAGGCTGTGATCCTTATTGAACAGCAGGTCAAGATTGGCACCGGCATTCTTGGATTGGTAGCCATCGTTATCGCGATCCGCCACCAGTCTGGTTTTCGCGCTGAAGCCACGCGCGGCTTCCTGTCCGACGGTCACGGCGTAACGCACTGCTTCCGAGCCACCACGCAGGTTGACCGATTGGTTGTTCAAACCGTAACTACCCACACCGGCCGCGATCTCGCCGTTAAAGCCACTCTTGCCTTGCCGCGTAAAAATCTGGATCACGCCACCGATCGCATCGGCGCCATACAAGCCGCTGGCTGGACCGCGCAAAATCTCGATGCGTTCCACTTGCGCCAGCGGCAAGGCCTGCCAGGAAATACCCAGAAAGGATGGCGAGTTGATACGCACGCCATCTACCAGCACCACCACCTGGCTGCTGTTGGCGCCACGCATGAAGATACTTGTGGCCGCACCCGCGCCGCCATTGCGGCCCAGCTCGATCCCCGGCTGCTGCTGCAAAAGATCGGCCACGGTTTGCTGGCCGGCGCGCTCGATTTCCTCACGAGGGATCACGCTGATATCAGCAATTTCCTCACCCAACGTGCGCGGTGCGCGCGACGCCGTCACCACCACCGTCGGCAAGGTGGGCTCGTGTGCTGCACTGTCCGACGTTGCCTGCGCCAGCGCCGAATGGATATTGCAGGAAAAAGGAACTGCTAGAGAAACAATGATTTTTTTAATAGGTTGCCGCATGAAATACTCCGCACCGTCCACCCGCCGTGGACTTGTTGAAAAAACATGGGAGATGCGGCAACGGCCGGAAAACGGCCATGCGCCAGAGAAGATGTGGAATCACCGACACAGCTCATGTTGCCCACCGCAACACCCATGCACAGCACTTCGGGCCGGTCTCCGGGCTGACATGACAAAGCCGGCTAACGCTGGCTCTGTTCACTCGCCTTCCCACACGAAACGTGCAGTGGTGATGAGTGACTACTTGCGAAGCAAATAGATGCTTACCGTTGCGGGGGCAGCACAGGTGGGTCTGGCGACTTCCTGTTTCCCGTTTAACACTGCCATTGAAAGCAGCGCACCACAAAGTGCCCGCATGGTATGGGTTTGCTGCCCCCCGTGTCAAATTAACTACTGGACAATTAACTACCGGACAAACTGCCCATGCAGGTACGAGTCTGCGATAATGCGCACACACCCGTCCACTGTTTCCTATCGACTCATCATGCGCGAAGAACTCGACCAACTGGCGGAACGCATCCGCCAACTGACGCTCCTGACGCAACAACTGCGGCAAGAGAATAAGGATTTGCGTCTGCAAAATCACATACTGGAACAAAAAATCACGGTGGCAGGCACGCGCGTGCAGTCGATTCTCGAACGGCTGCCTGCTGTCGACACTGCGGCCACCGCAACCGCGCTCAACGGAGGCGCCTGATGGAACAGATCGAAGTCAACATTCTGGGACGCAGTTATCGCCTGGCGTGCGCGCCAGATGAAAAATCGGAACTGCTGGCCGCCGTCACGCTGGTTGACAAAAAAATGCAAAGTCTGAAAGAGAGCAAGAAAATTGCCGGGGCTGATCGCATCGCCGTCATGGCTGCCTTGCAACTCGCGCATGAAATTCTCGCTATGAAAACCGGCGCACACACGAATTTTTTCAATGAAAAAAATAGCATTGACAGCGATGAAATCCGGCATAGAATCGAAAGCATGAGCGACATGATCGACACGGTGCTCGCACCGCAAGATCAGTTGTTCTAGGCACCAGATTCCATTCTGGTGCGGGAGCCGGACTCCACTTGACGACCATGTGCTGACAGCAGTCACCGGCGTCAGTTGCGCGAACTGAAGCGCACCCTTCGCCGGCTTCCTGAGACTTCTGGAATGGCCACATTCCATGAAGTCTCAATACAGCGCAGTGAGTGGCTTGACGTAAGGCCGCTGTATTGAGACTTCAGAGCGACAGCCCTGAGCCGTGCTTCCGGCGAAGGCCGGAGTTTTTTTGGGCCGTGCTCTGATGCAGAATTCCCTGCCGTGCTCGTGACGTGACCATACATTCCTTGGACCAACATGTATGCACAGGGCGCGGGTATACAAGCTGCTGTTGTGATCATCCCTTACGCCTTCGGGCGGACGCCGGATGAACCTGATGCAGCGCTACTTGCGACCGCCTTGGACCGTTACGGTTCAGGATGCCGGTCTGACGACTCGGCGGGGATCCTTATGAAACAGAAAACCGCCCACGCAAATGCGTGGGCGGTTTTTTTATGCACGGTTTATCGACGGCGCAGATAAAACACTAGCACGCCGTCTTTCTCAGCACTACCGAGCAAAGCATTTCCCGTCTGGCGCGCAAATGCAGAAAAATCATTTACCGCACTGGTATCGGTCGCCAGTACCTTCAACACCTGCCCGCTTTCCATCGCAGCAAGCGCTTTTTTTGTGCGCAAGATGGGTAGCGGACACTTCAATCCGCAGGCGTCGATTTCATTATCGAAAGGCAAAGCTGCGACGCTCATGCCAGACCTCCATTCACGCCGATCACCTGCCGCGTGACGTAGGCGGCACTGTCCGAACACAGAAAGCGCACCACGGCGGCGACCTCATCCACCTGTCCCACGCGCTGCATGGGAATCATTTTCAGTGCTTCGTCCATCGGCACATCCGCCGTCATATCGGTGTCGATCAATCCCGGCGCCACACAGTTGACGGTGATCTTGCGGCTGGCCAGTTCGAGCGCCAGCGCCTTGGTCGCGCCGATCACACCCGCCTTGGCGGCGCTGTAATTGACCTGCCCGCGATTGCCGATGACGCCGGACACCGACGCCAGTGTGACAATGCGGCCGCCCTGACGGGCACGCACCATCGGCATCACCAGCGGATGCACGACATTGTAGAAACCATCCAGACTGGTGGTGATGACTTGATCCCATTCTTCACCCGTCATCGCCGGAAAAGCGTTGTCGCGCGCAATGCCGGCATTGCACACCACGCCGTAATAGGCACCATGTCGCTCGATCTCGGCGGCGAGAATGCGCGCTGCTTCGGCACGATCGCACACATCGAACTGCAACAGCGACGCATCGCCGCCCTGCGCCAGAATATTTTCCACCACCGCTTCGGCCGCGTTACGCTCGCTGCGGCAATGTACGGTGACAGCGAAGCCATCCGCCGCCAGTTGCAGCGCAATCGCCTTGCCGATACCGCGGCTGGAACCGGTCACCAAAATTCGTCTTGTCGTTGCCGCCATTTCAATTCGCCTGCTGTTTGATTGTTTTAGCTTCCTTGATCTGCTCTGCCGGAGGCTCATACACGTTGATAGTTGCCTCCGCCAGCACGGTTTCCTGCTGCACAATTTTGCAGGCGAACGAACCCAGGCCGGAATCGTCGCGATAAATCACTTCCGTCTGCACCCGCAGCACGGCACCCGCCGGAAACGCATTCACCTGCGCCGTGAATTTGCGTGTGCCCAGCAAATAGCCAGCCTCCGGCACCGGCCGCCCTTCCTTGCGCGCGAGCAGACCGATATACGCCGCCGCGCCTTGCGCCATCAATTCGATGCCGATCCAGCTCGGCATGGCGTTGTGAAGTTGACCGCTGTCTTCACCGAAGAGACCCGCTTCAGCCACGCGCGCCTCCACCTCCATCTTCGGCGGCGCAAAATGCAGCACCTTGGACAACAAGGCCAGTTGGCCGCGATGCGGCAACAGCGCCTGAATTTCCGGGAAATCGAGAATCATTTTTTCGATCCCAGAATCAGGCTGATATTGTTGCCGCCGAAAGCAAAGGAATTGCTCATCATCAAAGGGTTTCCATCGGTCTTGAATGTTTGCCCAGGCCGCACCAAATCAAGCACAGGCAAATCCGCATCCGCCTGACCATCCCAGACATGCGGCGGTAATCGGTGGTCGTTATTGTAACCAGACAAAGTCAGCCAGCAGAATGCCGCTTCGGTTGCACCGGCCGCGCCCAGGGTATGTCCGGTCAACGGCTTGGTGGAACTGCAGGGCACCCCATTGGGGAACACACGCGCCACCACCGCACTTTCCATCGCATCATTCTTGACGGTCGCCGTGCCATGCAAATTCAGATAGGCGATCTGCGCCGCTGAAATTTCCGCATCAGCGAGCGCGGCGCGTAGCGCCAGTTCGGCGCCGATGCCTTGCGGATCCGGGCTGGACATGTGATACGCGTCGGAAGATTCACCCACGCCCAGCAATGCGATGTCGCCCTCGCCCACATCAGCTTCGCGCGTCATCAAAAACAAAGCCGCCCCTTCACCGATATTGATGCCGTTGCGGTTGGCACTCATCGGGTTGGTCAGATCCGCGCTGGTCGATTCCAGTGCCGTGAATCCCGTCACGGTGAGACGGCAGAGCGAATCGACACCGCCCACCAGCACGGCATCACACACCTGCGCACGCAGCAAGCGCCGCGCCGCCGCAAAGGCCTTGGCGCTGGAAGTGCACGCCGTCGAGATGACATAGCTGGGGCCGCTCACTTCACACAGCGCCGACAAGAATGCGGCGGGCGCGCCCAGCTCCTGTTCCGTGTAGGCATAGTCCGCAGGCAAAGTGTGCTGCGTCAGCCAATGTGCCAAGGCGCCTTCGCCCTCGGCGATGCCGGACGTGCTGGTGCCCAGCACCACACCGATGCGTGCCGCGCCATAACGCTGTTTGGCCGCTTCGATGTCCGGCATGATTTCCATCGCTGCCAGCCACAGCAAACGGTTGTTGCGCGTATCGTGTGCTGCCCAAGGTGTGGGCAAATGGGGTAACGCGACACGCGCGCGGCCGACGCGCGCGGGACGATCGTGCAACCAACCCGGTTCCAGCGCCAGGCCATTGACATCTCCCGCAAACAGTCGCGCCGCCACCTCGGCCTTGCCCTGACCGAGCGCATTGACCAAACCTAATGCATTGAGATAAACCAAGGCTTTATTCATCAGCGTCACTCACTGGCATCGTCCTTCACATCCGGCAACCACGTCGCTTGCAGATTGAGCGGTGCGGCATACCATTGCAAGCGATAACTCTCGGGTCGTCCCAGATAACTCACATCCAGCAGTGCAGCATCGTCGCAACGCAAGGTGCGGTGCGTCGCACTGGCTTCCAGACGCAGGCAACCGGTCAAATGTGCGCGCAATTTTTCTTCCGGCCACAGCGCCAACTGCACCAGGGCCAACAGAGCGCGTGGCTCGAAACCCGATGGCAATGGCGCGGCAGGGTTAAGCGCGACCTTCTGCGCATCCTGACGCACGCTGAACAACGTTTGCCCGGTGGGTGTCAGCGTCACCATGGTCGTGGCATTCGTGCCGCTCTCAAGTACCGACAATAGAGTAAACGTCTGACCCTTCCAATCGATCTGCACTTCCTGAGTCAGATTCAGAACCGGCGCCTGCGCCGTGGGCAACAGGCAGTAGCGCGCCTGGTCGTTATGCCCGGCCAGGGCTATGCAGTTCTCATCCTGCTGACACCCGCTCAAGAGAAAATGCAAGAAAAACAGCAGCAGGAAAAAGCGGCAGCGGATCATGCGCCATCTCCCTCATACCTGCGTGGCTCCCATGCCAGCGTCGTCGGCGCAAGCAACAGGGCCAGCAAGATGCCCGCGGCCAGTACCAAACCAAACTGACGCAACACGGGCATGCTGGAAAAGGCCAGCAGACCAAACGACAGCATGGTGGTGGTGGACGACAGCAATACGCCGAGAAAATTGGCGCCGCCATAGGCATGATTTTCCATACCCTTGGCACGCGCGAGTCGCGCGCCTTCCAGCAGGAAGATCGAATAATTGACGCCAACCCCAAGCACCAGAAACAGGGCCAGCACTGAGAACAACGTCAGCGGCAAGTGCGCATAGCCGAGCATCGCCGGTGCGGTCAGTAAAGCGATCACTGTCGGCAGCAACACACGCACACTGCCTGCCCAGCCATAACGCCAGGCCAACACCAGCGTCAGCATTGCCACCATCAGCGCCAGACCGACCATGCCCGCACTACGATAAAACGCAAACAGGCGTGACACGCTGGCGGTTTTATCGACCCACTGCACACCTGGCAGATGCAGTGCAGTCAGCGCCGACAACGCCTGCGGCTGGGTATCTTTCGGCATCACGATGGAAGCAAAGCCTCGCGCCGTTTTGCCCAGCCATAAATGCCGTACCGGCGTGGAGAGCGGCGACGCCAGCCAGTCCGATAAATACAGCGGTTTCTGTTCTTGTGCAAACGCTTTCTGCAGGCGCGGCGCCACGTTACTGGAAAAACCATTCTGCTCTAGCAGCACCGTCAATTTTTTCGTATCGTTCATACCGGCCTGAACGAGCCGCTGGTAATTTTCCTGCTGACGTTTCTGTGAAGGCACGAAAGCCGACAGTGCTTGCACGCTGCCAATCTGATTTTTCATCAGCAAGGGGACGAGCGCAGTACGCAGGGATTCTTCCCGTTCCAGCAAATCCTGCTCGGTCGCAGCCTCGACCAGGAAGAAACGGTTCTCGCTTTCCTGCCCCACCAGCGCGCGCAAGTGCTGCTCCTGTGCCAGCAAGGCCGGCGAACGCGTGCTGAGTTGACGCACATCGTCGTCTGCCTGCACCAGCCACCAGCCGGGTAATGCCAGCAGCAGCAAAATAGACCAGAGTCCGATGGCACGGCGCGGCGTTGCGCTCTGTTGCAAACGCCGCAATACCCGCTGACAGACGGCAATAGTCTGCGCCGCGCGGCCGCTCTCCTGCCGCAACCCGGCGGGCAGCCAGAAACGCACCACCAGGAAAGCAGCGATCAAACCACTCGAAGCAAACAGCGCCATCTGCTTGAGCGCCGGGAAAGGCGTCAGGAATAAAACGAAATAGCCCAGCACACTGGTCGCCAGTGCAATGGTCAGGCCGGGCCACAAGGGCCGCAATACCGTATGCGCATGCCAACGCGCTACGTTGCCCGATGTTGTTGTCGTGCCGGCATGAATGCTGCACACTTGAATCGCATAATCCACCGCCTCGCCGATCAAGCTGGCACCAAACACCAGCGTGAGCAAATGCAGCGAACCGAACCACCACACCGTCACCAGCAAGGCCACGCCCAGACCAATGGCCACCGACATACTGGTGAGCAAGATCGGCAGCGGCGAACGAAATGCCAGCAACAACAACAATACAACCCCCACCGCAGAAACGGTGCCGATCCGATCGACATCCTGCTGAGCGCTGATGCGGGCGGTTTGCGCATAAAACAGCACACCCGTTCGTAACAACTGCGCGACAGGCATTGTCTGTGCGAGTTGTTGTTCGGCGTGCGCCACAGCCGCCAGCGCTTGATCCTGGACGGCTTCGGTAAACGCGCTGCCGTGCAATTCAGCCAGCACCAGCACCCAGGTCTGTCCGCCTTCCTGCACCTGCAACACACCCTCTTGCGGCGTCAAGCGGGTGTGTTGCCAGGGCAGTGCCGTCAGGGTGCGGCCAAAATAATCGAAGGGATCGTCTTCCAGCGACAAGCCCAAACCCGGCCCCGAGAACAGCGCGAGCCGTTCCTGCAAACGCTGCGCGAGCGCATGTTGCGGATCGCGGGCCAAATCATTGCGGTCGGCATCGCTGAGCAGATTGAAACGCGCCGCAAGAAACGGCGCGCGCAATTGTTCGGCCTTGAGCGGCGGCAGATCGACGCGCACCGATTGAAACACGGGATGTTGTGCCAGCGCTTGCCCAAACTGCCGTGCTGCAGCGACGGCATCGGAGGTGCCATCCACACGTTGCGGCGCACCGACCAGAAACAATACGCGGTCGCCCACCGCTTGCGTCAGTTGCGCGACGGCCTGTTCAGCCACCGGATTGATCTCGGTGGCGGGCAGCAAGCGTAGCAGATTTGTTTCCAGCGGAATCCCCTGCGCAAACAAGCGCCAGAGCAACGCACCCAGCAACACGGCAATTGCGAGAGAGGAAAAGAGGAAGCGGCGTGACACGAGCTGGATCAACCGAAGCGGTTCAGGGTGACGTTGCAAACAACTGCAACTCTTGCGGGGTCAACGACAACGAGACCGGCTCGGCAGACGCTTGAAACACGATCGTCAGCACATCGCCGCTGGCCTCCGTCACCTGTACCCGCTCGATGCGCGCGCCCGCGCCCGTCACGCTGACGCGCGCAAGAAAATCGGACAGCGGCGCGCTCTTGGGCGAAAGCTTGAGCGACCATTGCTCCAGCCGTCCTTGCATGTCGGTATTGAACAGCGGATCGAGTACAGTGGTTTGACCACTCCAGAGCGCATTCAAGATTTTCCCGACCTGATACATGCCCTGCGCCTCACGCCCGCTCTGGCGCCGCACCCGGCCATCGGCGGCGATTTCGGTCACCCCCGCCGCTTGCAGCAGATAGGTGATACGCAGCGGCTGCAACAATTCCCAGGCTATGCCGTGTTCCCGGGAAAACACAAACCGTCCGGTGCTGACGACCGGGCGCTTCAGCACCGCAATGTTTTTGCTCTGCGTAAAACTCGCACGCACCACCGGCAAGGCGCGCAACTGCTGCGCCACCTGATCGGCCAGTGCCGCATCGTGCGCTTGCGCCGATGCAACCGACAGAAAGATCAAAAGAAAAGCTTTGCCACAGAGGGCACAGAGACCACAGAGAAAATCAGTGACAAGAAAATGTTTTTTATTCATTCTGGTTTTGCCTTCCTCTGTGTCCTCTGTGTCCTCTGTGGCTGATTTTTCATTGTCATCGTTGCAAACGCCATTGTTCAATTTTTTCCCACAGCACCGGCGGCGAGACGAATTGCATTTCGCGGCTGGCGATCTCGACGGCGACTTGCATCGTATGTCCTACCGTCATGCGTGCGCCAGTCTCGGTATCGGTAATCTTGTAGTCGATGCGCATGCGATGTTCATATTCGCTCAGCCGGGCGTGCACCTGAATGCGCTGTCCATAGCGGGCGGCTTTGACATATTTGAGGCGCGCTTCCACCACCGGCCAGAAATAACCCGAGGCCTGCATTTGCGGATAGTCGTAATCGAATGCGCGCAGCAGTGCGCAGCGCGCCAGCTCGAAATACTTGAGGTAATGACCATGCCAGGCCACCGCCATCGGGTCGGTATCGTGAAAGGGAATTTCCAGCACGACGTCGGCGCTGGGCCAGGCCGTTTTCATCTCAGCCCGGCGCTGGCAGATGGCGGCTGCGAATCGCCGCCATCAGCGCACGCAGTTCGTGTTCCAGCGGACGGTCTTCATCGACAAAGGGCGACAGTGCGTGGATCGCGTTGCGGAAGGCATCGAGTACCGGGCCAAAACTGGCATCCTGCGCTGCCTGTTCGCGCAGGCGCAGCGTTACGGCCTGATTGACCGCCAGACAGTGTGCGGCTGTCACCTGCTCCACCAGTTCAAGCACACGCAGACAATCGCGCGCAGCGATGGTGCCCATGCTGACCTTGTCCTGATTGTGGCATTCGGTCGAACGCGAGAATACGCTGGCGGGCATGGTCAACTTGAGCGCTTCCGCCGTCCAGGCCGACACGCCGATCTGCACGGCCTTGAAACCGTGGTTGATCGGCGCGCGCGCGCCTTGCGTGCCGGACAGGTTTTGCGGCAGACCGGCGTTGTAACGCGTGTCGACCAGCAGCGCCAGTTGCCGATCCATCAGGTCGGCGAGGTTGGCCACCGCCACTTTCAAGGCATCCATGGCAAACGCGATATGGCCGCCATAGAAATGGCCGCCGTGCATGACGGCGCCGGTGTCGGGGTCGATCAGGGGATTGTCGTTGGCGCTGTTCAATTCGTTTTCGATATCGCGCCGCAGCCAGGGCAGTGCATCGCGCAACACGCCGATCACATGCGGGGCGCAACGGATCGAATAACGATCCTGCAAACGCGCCGGGTCTTGATCGTGCGTCAAATGTTCGAGATCGCCGCGTATCCACGCCGCGCATTCGTTCTGTCCCTGATGCGGCTTGGCTTCGAACAGCCGCGCATCGAAGTGATGTGAATTGCCAAGCAAGGCCCACGACGACAGCGCCGTCAGACGCGTCGCCACACGGCTCAAATAATCGGCACGGGCAAAGGCGAGGCACGCCAGCCCCGTCATCACCGCGGTACCATTCATGATCGCCAGCCCTTCCTTGGGCGCCAGTTGCAGCGGTGTCAGATTCAATTGTTCGAGCACGGCGGAAGCTGATTGCGTGGTGCCGCGATAAACCACGTCGCGTTCGCCCACCAACGCTGCCGCCAAATAGGACAAGGGCGTGAGATCGCCGCTGGCGCCGACCGAACCTTCGGCCGGAATGCGCGGCAGGATGCGCTGATTGGCGTAGAAGGCGATGCGTTCGAGCAGCACGCTGCGCACGCCGGAAAAACCGACCGACAGCGAAGTCAGCCGCGCGGTCATCACCGCCAGCGTGGCTTCCTGATCGAGGTCGTCGCCCAGACCGCAGCCGTGATAGCGCGTCAGATGCAGCGGCAATTCCGCCACCAGTTCCGGCGGAATCTCGACCGTGCAGGAATCGCCATAGCCAGTGGTGACGCCATAGATATGCGAAGTTTCCGCCAGCATTCTTTCCAGGTGACGCGCACCGGCGTCGATGCGGGCGCGAAACGCCGGGTCGTGGCTGAGGGCGAGCTGGGCGCGTCCTTCCGCCACCGCAAGCACATCTTCAATGCGCAGCGACCGGTTGCCGACATGCACGATCTGCACGGCTTCAGTAGTTTGCATGGTGGTCTTCTGGTTCATGTCGTCTTCCCTGCATGGTGCCAAAAATCAAAAAAATTGAACCACTGCAGCGGCGCCTTGCAGCAGTAGTATTCGAGCCGCTGCGCATAACGCACGGCGAGCTGTTCCAGTTGCTGTTGCCGCTCCACCCGCTTGAGCACGATCTGCTCAGCAAAGGGCTCAAGATAAATCCGGTAGCGCTGATCTTCGCGCAAACAAAAGAACAGGTATACCGGACACTCCATCAAACCGGCCAGCACAAACGGCCCCAGCGGAAATTGCGCGGGTGCGCCGAGAAACGGCGCCACCACGACGCGACCGTTTTGCGCGGGCGGCGTGCGATCGGCAACGATCACCACCAGTTCGCCCTGTTCGACCCGTTCTTTCAACATCACCGCTGTGTCGGCACCCATACTCGATACCGCCACCAGATTAAGCCGGAAATCGGGATTGGCCGCCGCCATCGCATCGGTGTAACGCTGTGCATGTTCTGTGAACACCACCGCGTTGACGCCGCGAAAACCGCGCAGGTTGGCCAGCGCGCGCGTCATGTCGAGATTGCCCAGATGCGCGCTGATCAACACCGCACCGCGGCCGCTGAGCAATTGTTTTTCCAGCAGCACCAGATCGGGGAAATCCACCGGACGCGGCAAACGGCCGGTCCAGGCCGACAGGCGATCGAGCGCCAGGCGCGAGAACATTAACATATGGTGAAAACTCGCCAGCCTGCCCTCTAGCCCAGCCTGCATGGGTTCCGCCAGGTGCGGGCGCAGGCGGCGAAGATAATCCTGCGAAGCGCTACGCGCTACGCGTCCAGTGAGAAAGAAATACAGGGTCGCTGGCACCAACAAAGCATACGCCAGGCGGTAACCAAACCAGCGAAAGCAAAAACAGACAATGCGCAGACCCAACAAACTGCCGCGTTCGGACAAGCGTGACCAGTGCGAAGTTTGGGTGCCGATCATGACATCGCCCTCAGGCGTTGCGACGGCCCAAACAACTTCCTCGACAACAACAGGGGGAAACGCAATAGCATGCCAAAAACCAGGCGCACATGTGTCAGTGTGATGCGCAGGTTGTCGCGCAGCATATTGAAATTGGAAATGCCGCCTTGCGGATAAATCACGCGCGTTTTAAGGTTCTGCACCGGGACGCCCTGCCAATAGAGCCTCACGGCAATGTCAAAGTCGAAAGCCATGCGCGACTGCAGGGTACGGCGCTGGATCAGACGCAGCGTGGCCGGCAAGGGATAGCAACGAAAACCGCACAGGGAATCGCCAATTGCAAACGACAGCGTTTCCACCCAAACCCAGAAATGCGTGAGCCAGCGGCCATAGCGACGTGCTGCCGGTGCGCTCGCGTCAAAGACCGGCTGTCCGCAAATCAAGGCATCCGGATGCGCGCGCGCAGCATCAAGAAAACGCGGGACATCCGGCAGAAAATGCTGGCCGTCGGCGTCGACCTGCAGGGCATGGCTGTAGCCAAACCGTGCAGCTTCGCGAAATCCGCGTACTACTGCTATGCCCTTGCCACTGTTTTGCGGCAGGCGCACGGTGTGGATCTTCGGGAAAGCGTCGCAGGTGGATTTCAGCGCCGCCTGTGTCGCGGCATCGCTGCCATCGTCGACAATGATGATGGGCAGACCAAAGGCTTGCAATTCGGCGACGGTGCGATAAATCGTGCTGCCGTGGTTGTAGAGCGGAATCAGGATGCAGGGCGCGAATGCGGTGGGCGTGCTCATGCCAACTCCTCTGCGCGTTCACTGGAAAAGCGCACGCGCCCGGACGATACGGTCTGACCATCGGCGCTGCGGCAATAGCTGAAATTGAACTGTCCCTGCGCAGCCTGATATTCCAGCGTCAGCTGCAAACGATTGGGCGGAAATACCGGTGCGTTGAATTTGAGCCGCTCGACCGACTGGAATTTTTGCGGCAGTGGAAACACTTCGCGCGCCAGGGCAATGGCCCAATCCAGTTGTGCGATGCCCGGCAGAATCGGATGGTCATCGAAGTGCCCGGAAAAATGCGGCAGGCTGGCGGGAATATCCATCTCGATCACCACGCGTTGATTCGCGGCATCGTGTTGACGTTGCAGAATCGGCGGCAGCACGCTCATAGCGACGCCTCGGTATCGAACAAACGTTCAAGCACATCCAAGGGCAGCTTGCCGCGTTCATCACGTGGCAGTTGTTCAACAAAACGCCAACGCCGCGGCACCAGTACGCGGTCCACCGATTCGTTGACGAACCGGCGGAAGTGTTGCGCCACCGGGGCGCGGCCACGCATCAGTGCGATCTTGCCTTCGCCGCTGGGTACGACTACCGCGGCCAGGCATTGACGCGGCTGCTGTAGCGGAATCACCGCCACCTCCTTGACCCAGGCATGCCGGCGCAACAGCGCCTCGATCTGTTCCAGACTCGCGCGCTTGCCTTCGATCTTCACCACGCGATCGATGCGGCCGCCCAAACGGAAAGTTCCATGCGCAGCAAACTCGACGCGATCTGCGGTGACAAACGGCTGCAGCTCCGGCAGAAAAAGCGACACGATTTCCAGCGTGTCCTCGGCACTCGGACGCACCGATACGCCCGGCAACGGCGTCCAGCAAGGATACCCCGGTTGCGCCGCATGACGCCAGGCAATGCCACCGGTTTCCGAACTGCCATAGATTTCCTGCACCGGCACCGCCCAGTCTGCGGCAATCTGCCGAGCAGGTGTTTCGGCGAACGGTGCACCGGAAGAAAATACGGCGGCATAGCGTCCCGCCCAGTCCGGCAGATCCACCAAGTCAGGCAGGCGCGACAAATGCGTCGGGCTGGACACCAGGACGCACTGACCGCGCGCTTCCCAGACGCAACTGAGTTCGGTCGGCGTCGCGGCGACCGCAGCGACGGTGACACGGCCCGCCGCCAGTGGCCACAAGACGCGAAACAGCAAACCATAGATGTGATGGTGCGGCACCGTCGCCACCACCGGCTTGCCGGCGCACGCAGTGCCCCAGAGTTGCTCCAGAACGGTAATCTCGCTTTGCAGTTGATGCAGTTTCTTGCCGACCGGCTTGGGCCGATCCGTGCTGCCGGAGGTATACAAGACCAGCTGCGCTGCGGCATCGAACGGCTGTAACAGCTGGCTCAGCCGGTCGTGCGCATCCACCATCACGCACGGCTTGGCGGTAGCGATATCGGTGTTGACGGTCAGCACGGCATCAAAAGCGCCTTCCAGCTCCACCGCCATCTCGGGCTGGAAGTTGGGTGGGAGCACGGGCGTTCTACCTGCATGCCACACCGCGAACAGCGCCACCACAAAATCGTCAAAGGCCGGCAGCCACAGCAACCAGCGTGCGCCGTCATGCTGACGGATGCGGGCACTCAATGCGGCGACGCGCTGCACCAGCTGTTCTGCGGTCATGTCTCCCTGCGGCGTTGCAATCACGACGCGTTGCAGCGACTGCGGATCGTGCTGCAAACGCGGCAGCAACTCGGCCAACGGTGCCAGCATCAGTGCGCCTCCCGAGCCATGACATGGCGGCGAATCAACCACTCGCCGGCAAACATCAGGCCCATCAAGCCGTAGGAAATGGCCCCGTTGTAGAGGGCCCAGACAGCGTGCGAGGCAAACAAGGCCGTCATCAGGGCAATCAAGCCATTCCCGGCAAAAAAGAAACACCAGGCCTGTGTCACCTTGCGCGTATAGTCAACCGCAGTGGCGGACAAATCCGGTGTGCGCAAGCGCGCAATGGTTTCGATCGCCGTGGGCGGGCGTACCAAAGACAAGGCAAACACGCTGAGAAATAATGCGCTGACCAGCGCCGGATAGAGCAAGACCCAGATGGGTTGATTGAAGAGCAGCGCCGGTAATGCCACCAACAGCGGCAGCAGGATCAACCAACCATCAACCGGGCGCTGACGGCCACGCAAAAACAAACGGGCGGCGGCCATGAAGAGCAGCAGGACACCGATCTGGCGCGGCCCCCATTGGCCGCTTTGCAGCCCGAAATAAACGATTGCCGGATAAAGAAGCGCCAGTCCGAACCAGAGTACGCGGGTGACGGACACAAAGGCCTCCTTACGCGGCAACCGAGGCCAGCGAATTGCGCCACCCAGCGACGACATCACGACCTGCGTGGACGACTTTCAAACCATCAAGCTCGATGCATTCTCCCGTCATGATGTTCTGCCCCACCAAGACCTTTTCAGAAATATTGAATCGACCATCAGATTCGCGCTTCTACAAATGCAGCAAGTGACGCAACCGAATAAAAGTATTCCTTGATTTTTGGATCCGCTGCTTCGAGTGACAGATTGAAGCGCTTGCGCAAGGCCACACCTAACTCCAAGGCATCGATCGAATCCAATCCCAAACCATCACCGAACAGGGGCGCCTCCGTATCGATATCTTCTACGCCAATATCTTCCAATGCCAGCGCATCGATAATGAGTTTTTTGATTTCGTCAGTCAGTTCAGACATGGTGCAACCTCAGCCTGCCAAATTCAATTGCCGTGCAATCTTTGTTTAAAGAATTTTTCCAGCCCTGCGGTCAATCCGCGGGGTTTCATATTATCAGGATTGCCATCTTCAACAAACGTTCCAGAAAAGCACGCCGGTAAAATTTCCACACGAATCACAAAGGTTTCGCTGGGAACCTGATACCAGCGATGTGATTTGCTCAATGCGGGCGGGGTACAGCGGAGGATGACCGGAATAATAGGGGCCTGCGTGGCCAAAATAATATGTGCTGCGCCGCGCAAGAATTTAACTTCTCCACCCAACTCCGTACGCGTGCCCTCGGGAAAAACCAATAGCGGTTCTCCTGCTCTCAATACGGCCGCGCCGTCGGAAATCAGGGTTTCAGGCTTATCATTGCGGATGAAATGCGCTGCCCGCAACACATTGCCATAAGACAGGCCATCCCACAGTGCCGACTTGACGATGCAATTGCAGAACGGAATCATCGACTGCAACACCACAGCATCAATATAGGTTGGGTGATTTGCCAGCACGATCTGGCCACCACAATTCTGCAGATGTTCCCGACCCGTGACCTCCAGCCGCATCACCCCCGTTCCTTCCAGCACCCGCACCAATATTCGGAAACTTGTACGCACAATCGCGCGCGCCCGGCGGATGCGAGCAGACTTGCCACCCGGCAGCAGCCGCAGTGCTGGAACCCATAACCAGGACAACAGCAAACCGTTGATAGCAAAAAGCAGAAAACAAACCCGCACCACCAGTACATGCCAGAAACGCAAGACAAACGCTTTCAACGCAATACTCCCAATACTTGCACACTGCTGACAACGTCTCTGCACTGCTCGACACCCGGCAGGCGGCAATTCTGCAGTGGCGGATTACCAATGACCAAGGCCAGTGCCTGCGGAATGCCCGCGGGGATTTGCAGCGCATAGGGCAACGGCACTGCATCGTCAGCATATAGGTATAGCACCAGTTGATCGGGCTGCTCCTGCCATTGCAGTACAGCTTCCAGCAAACCACTGTGCAGCGTGCTTTCACCCGCCGAGATGGCACTGGCCGCCGAGCGATCCTGGCGCTGAATCGACCACATGCCGGCAATCGCGTTATGCACCGACATGCCGAAGGCCGTCGGCGACAAGGGCTCATCGTCTGCCAGCGCAGACAGCAGATTGATGGTCTGACGCATGTCACCATGACGCGAGGCATAGACCAGACGCAGAGGAAGATCAACAGGAAGCTCGCAAGTGGCTTCGTAAGCGACCTGCAGCGTCAGACGCGCGAGCCGCCCCAGCCGACGCCGCGTCATCGCGTCGATGAATTTCACTGCGGGAATAGCATCAGTGTCGGCTTCAGGGGATGGCATTGAAGCGTGTTGCAGCCAAGCAGCACGGGACTCCAGGCCGGGCATCCAGGCTGACCAGGCCCGCAGCGGGAAGAATCCATTCATCACTTGATTCTCACGTCGCGAAATGACAGAAATATTTCAGAGCCGCGTGCGCAGCCAATCCTGGCTGGCCGCAATCGCTGCCGGTAAAGCTGCGGGTTGCGTGCCACCGGCCATTGCGAAATCGGGGCGGCCGCCGCCCTTGCCGCCGACTTGCTGCGCAGCCACGTTGACCAGTTCACCGGCTTTCACTTTACCGGTCAAATCATTCGTCACGCCCGCAGCGAGTTGCACTTTTTCGCCCTCGATCACGCCCAGAAGAATCACGGCGGATTTAAGTTTGTCCTTCAGTTTGTCGACGGTTTCGCGCAAGGCTTTGGCATCTAGCCCGGCCACTTGCGCCACCAGCACTTGCACGCCATTGACCGTAATGGTTTGCGCGGCGAGTTCATCGCCCTGGGCGCTGGCGAGTTTTCCTTGCGCGCTGTGCAGCGTTTTTTCCAGCGTGCGGATCTGTTCCTGCAATTGCACGATCTTGTTATCCAGTTCCTGCACCGGCACGCGTGCGGTCTGCGCCGCGCTGTTGAGCAGGGCATCGCGTTGTTGCACATAAGCCAGCGCGCCTGCGCCGGTGACCGCTTCGACGCGCCGGATGCCCGCCGCAACACCACTCTCCGCCACGATCTTGAACAGGCCAATATCACCGGTGCGACGCACATGGGTGCCACCGCACAATTCCTTGCTTGAGCCGATGGTCAGCACACGCACCGTGTCGCCGTATTTTTCGCCGAACAACATCATCGCGCCGGATTTCTGCGCATCGTCGAGTGCCATCACCGCCGCCGTCGCTTCGGCGTTGGCGAGAATTTCTGCATTGACGATGGCTTCCACTTTGGCCATCTCGGCATCGGTCATGGGCGCGTTGTGCGCAAAGTCGAAGCGTGTGCGTTCGGCATTCACCAGCGAACCCTTTTGCTGCACGTGGCTGCCCAGCACTTCACGCAGCGCCTTGTGCATCAAGTGCGTGGCGCTGTGATTGCGCACGGTGCGGGCGCGCTGCTCTCCATCAACACGGGCATTGATCGTATCGCCGACCTTGAGCTCGCCTTCCACGAGTCGGCCATGATGGCCGAACACATCGGCCTGAATTTTTTGCGAATCTTCCACCAGTACGCGCGTAGTGGCATTGCGCAACTCGCCGCTATCGCCCACCTGCCCGCCCGACTCGGCATAGAACGGCGTGTGATCGAGCACCACCACCACATCATCACCGGCGCGTGCGTCAGGCACCGCAACCCCGCCGATATAAATCGCCGTGACGGTAGCGCCATCGCGCACCAACTGTTCATAGCCATGGAAGGTGGTCGGTGCGCCTTTGTATTCCAATCCGGCCGCCATCTTGAATTTGCCCGCCGCACGCGCCTGCTCGCGCTGACGATTCATCGCGGCATCGAAGGCGGCGCTGTCCACCGTCACGCCGCGCTCGCGGCACACATCGGCAGTCAAATCCAGCGGGAAACCATAAGTGTCGTGCAACTTGAACGCCAACTCACCATCGAGCTGTGCGCCGCCGCCCGCCAGCGCGCTTTCGAGAATTTCCATGCCGTTAGCGATAGTCTGGAAGAAACGCTCCTCTTCCTGTTTCAGCACCTCGGTCACACGAGCCTCGGCCTGGCGCAGCTCGGGATAGGCCTCACCCATCTGCACAACGAGTGCATGCACAATCTTGTGGAAGAATGGGGTGCGTGCGCCCAGCTTGTAGCCGTGACGGATCGCACGGCGGGCGATGCGGCGCAACACGAAACCGCGCCCAGCATTGCCGGGAATCACGCCATCGACCACTATGAAGGCACAGGCGCGGATGTGATCGGCGATTACTTTGAGCGAGGGTGAATTAAATTTCGGATCATTTGGATCCTGTAGTGGGCCGGCGTTTTCATCACCTTCCGCGACTGCCCAGAGTCGACGGCGTACCTCAGCAATTAGATCCACAAAGAGATCGATTTCGTAATTGGAATGCACATGCTGCAACACCGCGGTAATGCGCTCCAGCCCCATGCCGGTATCAACGCTGGGCTTGGGCAGCTTGTGCATCACACCGTCTTCGGTGCGGTTGAATTGCATGAAGACGTTGTTCCAGATTTCGATGTAGCGGTCGCCATCTTCATTCGGCGAGCCGGGTGGGCCGCCGGGGATTCCCTCGCCGTGATCGTAGAAAATTTCCGAGCACGGGCCGCAGGGGCCGGTATCGCCCATCATCCAGAAATTGTCGGACGCATAGCGCGCGCCCTTGTTATCGCCAATGCGCACAATGCGTTCCGTCGGCACGCCAATTTCTTTCGCCCAAATGTCATACGCCTCGTCGTCTTCGGCATACACGGTGACCCAGAGTTTGTCCTTGGGCAATTTGAAATGCTCGGTCAGCAATTCCCAGGCGTAGTGGATCGCATCCTTCTTGAAGTAATCGCCGAAACTGAAATTGCCCAGCATCTCGAAGAAGGTGTGATGGCGCGCGGTGTAGCCGACGTTTTCCAGATCGTTGTGTTTGCCGCCGGCGCGAATACATTTTTGCGAGCTGGCCGCGCGCGTGTAGGGACGCTTGTCGAAGCCGAGGAACACATCCTTGAACTGGTTCATCCCCGCGTTGGTAAACAACAGCGTCGGATCGTCGCCGGGCACCACCGGACTGGACGCAACAATGGCGTGTCCCTTGGATTCAAAAAATTTCAAAAAGGTGGCGCGGATTTCGGCGGCGGTCATGGCGGCTCAAGTAGGTTCAGAGAGCCCGAATTATAAGGGATTGCCGCTCGGTTAATGCTCTGCATAGCCATTCGACTAGGCACGATAAGACTTGTGCCAAGTCGCTGGGTTAAAGCACAACGCCCGGCTTACCGGGCGTTGTGCACTACCAGATCAGATCGGCTTATTTGCGATGACGCGGATGATCGACCTTGCCGTCGTGGTTGAAGTCGTGCTGACGGTCGTGCTTTTGCTCATAGATGTGACGGCTTTGCACATCCTGCGCATGCTCGATATGAGCGCGCTCCTTGGCCGTCACCTTGCCGTCGGCCTCGGCGCGGGTTTCCATATTTTCCACATGTTGCTGACCGTGCTCCAGACGATTCGCTTCTCTCGGCGTGAGTGCGCCCGATTTTTCGCCCTGCTCGATGCGCCGTTCCTGGTTTGCTTCGCGCCGGTCGATACGTGACGTATTTTCTGCCGAAGCAGAAAAAGCAGCGCTGGCCAACAGGGTTGCTACGGCAGTGCCAATCAGAATGTTACGCATGGTGTTTCTCCTTGGTGGATGAGTGTTTCGACGTATGAACATATGGGTCAATCCCATGGCTGTATTTAAATCGGCTTTCCTGTAAGCGGGCCTAGACAAACTGTAACAAGGTGTAAGTTGTTCAAGAAAAATCCGGCGGTAGCAGATCCAGTCGATCCGTCACCATGCCGTTCACGCCCCAGCCCAGCAATTCGCGTGCGCGGGCCGCTTCGTTGACGGTGTACACGAAGACCCAATAGCCCGCAGCGCGAATCGCTTGCGTCATCTCAGGCGTCAGGTGCTTGTGATTGCAATGCAGTGAGACGCAGCCGAGTTGTTGTAGTTGCGCCTGCCAATCGGCGGGAATCTGTTCGTACAACATGCCGCGCGGCAATTGCGGGGCAGCAGCTTGCGCGGCTTGCAGTGCGACGAAGGAAAAGGACGAGAGCAGCGGAATTTGCGCGCGATGTTGTTCCGGCGCGGCCAGCCAGTCGGCGTAGTGCTGTGCCGTCATCTGCGCCGCAATCGTGCCGGTTCTTTCTTCAAAACCGGGCACCGGTTTGATTTCCACATTCATCCACAGGCCCACCTGCTTGCCATAATCGAGTACATCGGCAAACAAGGGCACGCGCTCGCCCGTGTGCGCAGGCGAATGCCAGGCCCCGGCATCCATTGCATGCAGTTGCGCCGCCGTGTAATCGGGCACGGCGCCCGTGCCACGCACCGTGCGTCCAAGTTTGGGGTCATGCATCAGCACCGGCACGTCGTCGCGGCTGAGCATGACATCGAATTCAACGCCCTTGAAACCATGCGCGACACCGCAACGCAGGCCCGCCAGCGTATTTTCCGGCGCAAACACGCCACCACCACGATGCGCGCAAATCACGGGATACGGCCAGTTCTGCATGCTTTTCTCGCTTTCGGAACAGGGAACGAACAGGATAATATCGCCACAATGTCGCGCAAGATGAGGGCGTGCGACACTTTATAGCTGATTTCCACACCCATGACAGATCGCATCTACGACATCGCCATCATTGGCGGCGGCATCAACGGCGCAGGCATCGCCCGCGATGCGGCCGGCCGTGGGCTGCGCGTGATCCTGGTGGAACAGGACGATCTGGCCGCGCACACGTCCTCGGCCAGCACCAAACTGATTCACGGCGGGCTGCGTTATCTCGAACAGTTCGAGTTCATGCTGGTGCGCAAGGCGCTGCAGGAACGTGAAGTGATTTTGCGCAATGCCCCGCACATCACCTGGCCGCTGCGTTTCGTGATGCCGCACAACAGCGACATGCGGCCAGAGTGGATGATTCGCGCCGGGCTGTTTCTTTACGACAATCTCGCCAGGCGCGAACAATTGCCGGATTCGGAAACCGTGCGTCTGCAAGATCATGCGGCCGGCACGCCGCTCAAGTCCGAGTTCGTCACGGGCTTTGTCTACTCCGACGGCTGGGTCGACGACGCGCGGCTGGTCGTGCTCAACGCACTCGACGCGCACGAACGCGGCGCGCACATTCTGACGCGTACCCGCTGCATCGGCGGCCAGAGCCGCAACGGCCTGTGGGAGATTGGCTTGCAGGACACCACCACACAAGCGCAACGCACGATCCGTGCACGCGCGCTGGTCAACGCAGCGGGGCCCTGGGTGGAACGTCTGCTCACGGAAAAGCTGCACACCGCCAGCCCTTACCAATTGCGGCTGGTCAAAGGCAGCCACATCATCGTGCCCAAGCTGTTCGATCATCCCTATGCCTATATTTTTCAGAACCCGGACAACCGCATCATCTTTGCGATTCCCTATCAACGCGAATTCACGCTGATCGGCACCACCGACATCGAATACCACGGCGACCCGGCGCAGGTCACCATCACCGCCGACGAAATACAGTATCTGTGCGACATGACCAACCGCTATTTCAATCCGCAGATCACCCCCGCCGCTGTGGTGTCCACCTATTCCGGCGTGCGGCCTTTGCTGGAAGATGCAGCCAACGACGCCAGCAGCGTCACGCGCGATTACCTGCTTGAGCTCGATCGCAGCGGTGCGCCACTGCTCTCGGTATTCGGCGGCAAGATCACCACCTATCGCAAACTCGCCGAAGACGCGCTGGAACAACTGGCGCCGCTGTTCGACGCCAGCGATCACCCATGGACACGCGACACACCGCTGCCCGGCGGCGACATGCTAGGCGCCGACATCGATATTTTCATGATTGGCCTGACGCAGCGCACCCCCTGGCTGCCCGACCGCCTGCGCACGCGGCTGGCCCGCGCCTATGGCGCGCGCGTCTATCGGCTGCTAGACAATGCGCTCAGCCTGGCCGAACTGGGAGCGGAAATCGCGCCGCAGGTCTACGAATGCGAATTGCGCTACAGCCGCGATGTCGAATTCGCGCGCAGCGGCGACGATTTTCTCTGGCGCCGTTCCAAGCTTGGGTTACATTTAAACGTAGAAGAATGTGCTGCCGTAACGCAATGGTTTGAACAAAACAAGCCATGAAAAAATACATCCTCGCCCTCGATCAAGGCACCACCAGTTCACGTGCACTGGTGTTTGATGCGCAGCTGAATATCGTCGCCTCTGCACAGCAGGAATTCACACAATTCTTTCCGCAGCCCGGTTGGGTGGAACACGATGCGAATGAAATCTGGGCCAGCACACGGCAGTGCATCGACAAGGTGTTGAAGCAGATCGACGCAGCGCAGATCGCCGCCATTGGCATCACCAACCAGCGCGAAACCACCGTCGTGTGGGAACGCGCCACCAGCCAGCCGATCCACCGCGCCCTGGTGTGGCAAGACCGCCGCACCGAAGACTGGTGCGCGGCGCAACGCGAGGCCGGGCTGACGGACACAGTGCGCGCAAAAACCGGCCTGGTGCTCGACCCCTATTTTTCTGCCAGCAAAATCGATTGGCTGCTGAATCACATACCCAACGCACGCAGCCGCGCCGAACAGGGCGAACTGGCCTTCGGCACCATCGACAGCTGGCTGTTGTGGAATCTGACGCAGGGCAAGGCGCACGCCACCGACGTCACCAACGCATCGCGTACGCTGCTGTGGAATTTGCACGCGCAGCACTGGGATCAGGATCTGCTGCGCCAGTGGAATATCCCCGCTGCCCTCTTGCCCACCGTGCATCCCTCGCAACATTTATTTGGCGAGACCACCTTGTTCGGTGCGCCGATCCCGATTTTCGGCATCGCCGGCGATCAGCAGGCTGCCGCGTTTGGTCAGGGTTGCATCGCGCCCGGCCAAGCGAAGAATACCTATGGCACCGGCTGTTTTCTGCTGCTGCACACCGGCGCGCAGGCCGTGGCTTCCCGGCATGGTTTGCTGACGACGGCGGCGGCGCAAACCGACGCGACCCCGCAATACGCGCTCGAAGGCAGCGTCTTCATCGGCGGCGCGGTGGTGCAGTGGCTGCGCGACGGCCTGGGCCTGATCGAAAAATCCAGCGAAGTCGAAGCCCTCGCGCGGCAAGTGCCCGACAGCGGCGGCGTCGTGCTGGTGCCCGCTTTCACCGGCCTGGGCGCGCCGTACTGGAACGCTCATGCACGCGGCAGCCTGCTGGGCCTGACGCGCGGCAGCACGCGTGCGCATATCGCACATGCAGCGCTGGAAGCGATCGCCTTCCAGTCCGCGGAACTGGTGCACGCCATCGCCCAGGACAGCGGACAAACGCTTGCCGCGCTGCGTGTCGATGGCGGCGCCTGCGCCAACGATTTGCTGATGCAGATACAAGCCGACCTGCTCGGCATCCCGGTAGAACGGCCGCGCGTACTCGAATCCACCGCCCTCGGCGCCGCCCTGCTGGCCGGCCTCGGCGCCGGCCTCTGGCCCAGCCACGCCGCCGCACTAGCCAGCATCGCCATCGAGCGCACCTTCACCCCGCAAATCCCCGCCGCACAAGCCGCAGAAAAAATGCAGCGCTGGCAGGCGGCGGTACGGGCGACTTTGCAGTTTGCGGATCGGGGATAAAGGCAACCGCCAATTCTTTTCGACGCCGACATCTTGAATTTGTTCTTCGACTCCGGTACCTTCAGAATTCGTTAGTCTTCAGGTAAATCCAATCAAAATGTTTGTGCCGAGTTTTCTTGGTTTGCCGCTGTCCTTTGTATGGCTCGCTATCTCGTTCGCCATCGTCGGCCGTGGAAATCGACTGGTCTGGCTCATACCTGTACTAGTGTTTACAGGGTTGTTTTCCCTTGCCTATCAGATAACAGATCCCGCCAAAGGAATTCTCTTCTCTCTTACCGTGGCCGACTTTCTGCATCAAATGTCTAGCCTCATTTGGCCACTTTTTCTCTTTGTCGGCGCCTCATATTTCCGCACGTACCGATTCAAACGAAATTCGGCGAAGCAAGCGAGGTAGCAAGCGTAGCCCGGATGCAGCGTAGCGCAATCCGGGGTTGATTCCCGGATCCCACTTCATTCCATCAGGGCTACAAACTACTGGTAGGACAGATGGCTGACGATCCGATGTACCACGATGGCATGCGGCAGCTTCAGGACGCACGCGAGACACGGGCGCTGGCCGACCGGCTGGAGCAGGTGACTGTGCGCACGGCATTCACCGGCGAGGACCGGGGGTTCATTGAACGCTGTGCGATGTTCTTCATCGCCACCGCTGATGCGCAGATCTCGTAGGGCAGAAAAGCACAGCGCCTTCCGCCGGATGTGCCTCAAGAAGAAACCCTGCGAGGAAACACATACGGTGGAAGGCGCTGTGCTTTTCTGCCCTACGCACTACCCAAAATTCTCCGCCGCAAAATCCCAGTTGATCAGTCGATCAATCACGGCGTTGACGTAGTCGGCACGGCGGTTGTGATAATCCAGATAGTAGGCGTGCTCCCAGACATCGATGGTCAGGAGCGGCCGCATGTCCTGGGTCAGCGGCACATCCGCATTGCCGGTCTTGATCGCGCGGATTTTCTCGCCGTCAAACACCAGCCATGCCCAGCCGCTGCCGAACTGGTTGATTGCCGCGTTCGCCAGCGCTTTCTTGCAGGCATCCACGCTCTCAAACGAGGCTTCGATTTTTTGCCGTAACCCGGCCGGTGGTTCGCCGCCGCCCTTCGGTGTCAGGCTGCGCCAATAAAACGTGTGGTTCCACGTTTGCGCTGCATTGTTGAAGATTGCGCTCTGGTCGGGCTTGCCTGCGGTCGCGGTAATAATGTCCTCCAGCGAGAGATCGGCAAATTCAGTCTCCGCGATCAGCTTGTGCAGCGTGGCGAGATAGCTCCGATGATGCTTGCCATAATGAATCATCAGCGTGGTGGTGGAAATCACCGGAACCAACGCACTCGGTGCGTAAGGCAACGGTGGCAATCGATATGCAGCGGCAGCTTGATTCCGGTCGTGATGCATTGCCAGGCTCCTTCGTTATTGAATTGCCTTGCAAGCCCTGAAGAACAATCCGAAGAGCTATTGCGAGAGCAACTTCTTCGCCTCCGACATTTCTTGCAGGTAGTTTGCGTGGACCTCCCGGGCGCAGGCGCTTTGTTCGGCTTTCGGCTGGGTGCGGCACTCCGCGAGCAAATCCTTCTGTGCGGCTGCCGCTTCCTTGTGCGCCGTTTCATAGCGCTGACGCGGCGTCGTATCTTCCTGGGTCCAGCGGGGCGGGTCGATCGCATCGGCTGCTGCGGGGGCAGCATAGGCAGGGGTTATCGGGATCAGGCTCAACATGCAGAAAGTCGATGTGGCCAGCAATCTATCAAGGCTATTCATGGGGCATCCTCCTGAGCTATTTAATGTCTGCTAAAAGTTTGCTCTAGGTGGACGGTCGTTGCAGCGGGAGAGTTCCTGAACAGCGTGTCAGCGAAATCCGATATTGGTGACGGCGCAAATCGCTTTGAATTTGACGGGTGCCGCGACATATGACTTTGCACGCGCTGTGGCGCGTACCGTCAGGGCGACGGTCACGACCAAGACTGTCATGATTGAGGCAACGGATCTCGCATCGGCGTAGCGCAAGGGCGCTTTTTAAAAGGTCCGGAAACGTGCAAGTTCGTCATGCAGCCATTGCTTGCTCGTCATCGCTTCGCCGCCATTACATCGCACCCAATACGCTTGACCGCTCACACTGCTCTTCGTGGCAGCCCTTTCAATAAAGTCTTCGGTGGTGTTGATCAGATTGCTTGCCACCAGATATTTGTATTTGTCGCGCAAATGCATTTGTGCAGTTTTCGAGTCGTGCCAGGTGCCGTTGCGGTAAAACTCACATCCGGACCCCTCGATATAACCAAGTAGAAAGTTGACTTCGACTTGCACACTGGTCGGGGGCTCCGCACGCGCAAGTGGCACCCACAAGAGCACCAGCATCAGCAGCGAACCCAGTGTCGCTCGTATGTTCATAGCTCATTATCCAGCGGCAGTAGCGAATAAATATTGACCTTCATTCTTTGCCAGTCACTCCGGGCCGGTTCCGTCTCGTACTCAACGGCTTTGCCGTCTTCTTGAGTGCGCCAGACCAAACTTGGCGGGCGCCCCGCGTCGTTCGGACGCAATACCAGCATGTAGGAATTGACGGGCTGCACCATGGCTTCGAAACGCGCTGCAACCTGTTGCGCCAGCGCGGGACTGTCAATGATCAAGCCCATCTCAGTGTTTAGATGCATTGATCGCTGATCGAAATTCATCGAGCCAATGAACAGCTTCTGCCGGTCGAATACAAACAGTTTCGCGTGCAGGGAATAATTTCCATAGCGCGAGATGGCCGCCGTTTGACCGCTGCCTCTGGAGTTACCCAGAAGGGAGCGAACCTCATAGAGCTCCACGCCATTCTCAAGCAGGGGCACCCGATAATGCATGTAGCCGGACTGTGCCAGCAACACGGTCGATGATTCGAGCGAGCTGGTCAGGACGCGGATACGCACGTTGCGTTGGCGCAGGTCTTTGAACAACTGCATTCCTTCGCGCCCGGGTATCAGGTAGGGCGTGACCATCAGCAACTCGGTCTTTACTGCGATCGTGGCATTGGCGACCGCCCGATGCATCAGCTGGCCCACCATGGCGCCGCTTTCCACTTTCTTCTTGTCGGGGCTGTCGCAGATCAGCTGCGCGTGCGCCCAGATCAGGGGCAAGCGGCCGGAGAGCATCCCGTTAAACGGCTCGCCAGTCGCAACCCGCTTCACATAATCAATACCATCCGCCTTCAACTGCTTACTCTCTTCTTTCAATTCCTCGCGATGCTCGCTTAAGGCGGCATGGGACGACTTTTCACCTGAAAGCGCCGCAGCGGGGATCGACAGGGCGCTGTTCCAGTACTCGTCGAAGGTCGTCGAGAGCTGTTTGGCGATCGGACCGGCGGCAAATACGTCGTCGTCGGCGAATTGGGACTCAGGGGCGATCTGAAAGTATTGATCACCTAGATTGCGCCCGCCGATAAGCGCTATTGCATTGTCCACAACGAGCAATTTATTGTGCATTCTGTAGTCGAGCCGGGACGCGTTGAACATGAATTCGATGGCCCGAAACATTGTCATATGACCGCGATACGCGAATGGGTTGAAGAATCGAATCTCCACGGACGGATGGGCTTCAAGCGCTGCAATCTGCTCATCGCCAGCCACTGTTTCACCATCGTCGACCAGCACACGCACACGCACGCCGCGATCGGCCGCATGCAGGACAGCGTTGGTGAGCAGCCGTCCCGTTTCGTCCCCGCGAAAAATGAAATATTGAAGGTCGAGTGTTCGTTCGGCGGCATTGATCATTTGCATTCGGATCAGGAACCCGTCAGCGCCTACCGGGATGATGCGAAATCCGGAGTTGCCGTCATGTTCGCGCGCCGCTTTTTCAAACTGTCGGCCAAGCCGGGTCTCCTCGGGATGCGCAAGCGCTGAGGACGCGTTTTTTGGAAAGTCGGAGCCGGGGGGAAGCGACGCGCACCCGCTGAGGATTGCGACGATCAGAACAATTAGTGAAAAGTGGCACCGGCTGATCAGCCTGTGACCCGGCACCGGGGCTGTCCAGCGCATCACCCGAGAGCACTCCTTCCGCGCTTTCTTGTCACCAATGGATTGAGCCATTCAGTCATCCTCCACTTATGCGGCAGCGTCAAAAATAACGCGACGGCGAACTTCTGCCCGGCCGGCGGTGAATCCATCATGGATACCAAAGAATCTTGCCGCATCATGAGTCTGATGCCGGCCTTCCACAAACAAACAGACCAACGCGTCGATCGTTGACCCTCATTAGCCTGTGCAAGAAACTGCACCTGGGTCTATCAACGATTAAAGAAGCGCTTCAGTTTGGTTGGGCGTGGGTACCTAGCAATAAATATAGTAGGTGGATGAGAATTTTGCTGGCCCAGAATTTGTTCCAATTCTCGAGGAGCCTTGATTTAATTGGTGCCGGGACAGACGACTTTGCACGCGCTATGGCGCGTAGCAAATTGGAGCTCCCCTGGGAGTTAGGGAATCGAACCCTCACGATATCTCTACCATGGGAGGAAATCATTTTAGCTGCGGCACGCGGCTGCGCCGCTTCACATTTGCTGCGCGAATATGAGCCTGCGCAGAAATCCAGTGGTGCAGCGGTGCAAGCTTTGCGCGCTTCGTTGAATGTGGTGCCGGGAGAGGGAATCGAACCCTCACGATATCTCTACCACTGGATTTTGAGCCTGCGTGGTAGGGATTAGTGAGAACAAAGTACATCAAGGCTTTGGACACGGTAGGCGAAGTACCGTAAGGTATTTCTGGTCAATTCTGGTCAACCGGAGCCTGTCCGTGGCAAGCAAACCCTTACCGAACGAGCGCTGCGTCGAGCGCAACATCACACTGCGCTGTGATGGATATTCCTACCGAGTGCGTATGAGCATCGCTGGCGCATCGATCAACGAAACTTTCGACACCTTGCAAGAGGCACGCGCCTACCGCGATCGGATGCGCGCAGATGCCTCTCTCGATCCTACGCACCGCCTGGTACTTGAAGCGCGTCAACGCAAATCCGAATCACAGCAGATCACACTGGCCGTGCTGCTTGAACGCTACATGCAGACCATCTCCCCGACAAAGAAAAGCTGCACCACAGAAAGTTATCGTATCAAGCGATTGATGCGTTATCCCATCGCCAAGCTGCCGGCCTACCTCGTCAACCGGGATGCCGTGCTGCGCTTCATGGAAACTGCCAGGCGCGAAAGTTGGAGCGACAACAATCTGAGGAAGTATCTGATGCTGCTGTCCGGCCTGTTTCAGACAGCCCTCAAATGCTGGGGAATGGAGATAGACAACCCAATCAGAAAAATCGTGCTGCCAAGCAATGGTAAGAGTCGTGAGCGACGATTAAAGGCGGGAGAGTATGAAAGGATTCTTGAACAGATCAAACGCTCCCCCAGCGCGTTCCTGCCCCCACTGTTTGAACTGGCGGTTGAGACCGCCTGTCGGCGCGGCGAAATGCTCAAGCTGCTACGTAAGGATGTCAATCTGGAACAGCAAACCGCCGTACTGCGCGACACCAAGAATGGCGACACCCGTATCATTCCGCTGTCCACCAAAGCGGTGTCCATCATCACAGGCTTGCCACGTTCGATCGACGGCCGCTTGTTCCCTATCGTTGGCGATCAGGTTCACAATGGCTTTCAGACCGCTGTACGCCGGGCACGCAAGAAGTATGTCAAGGAATGCAAAGAAGCTGGGAAGAAACTAGAGCCCGGCTATCTTGAAGATCTACGCTTTCACGATCTGCGTCACGAAGCCACCAGCCGGATTTTTGAACGCGGTTTCACCCTGATGGAAGCGGCCAGCGTAACCGGGCATAAGACGCTTAGTATGCTCAAGCGCTACACCCACCTTGATGCACGCGACTTGGCCAGAAAACTCGGCTAACCGGCCCAATTAACCAACTTGCTAAATATAACCTAATAGGTTAATATCGACTATGGAAAAAGGTACGCCCCACTGCAAACTGTCCATCGTGAAAACCATGGTCAACGCAGGCCAGGTACGAACAACAAAAGCTGCCCGTGTTGGTGGTGCTGCACTGGGGTTAGACTTTGACGACATGCTGGCTGTTGTGCTGTCGCTGACTACAGCCGACTTCTACAAAAGCATGACGACCCATGCAGATCATCGGCAGTGGCAGGATGTTTACCGGCCCACCACGCCAGCCGGTGAAGTGTATTTGAAGTTGATGGTGATCGATGATGTGCTCATCGTGTCTTTCAAGGAGCTATGATCATGAAATGCCCAAGCTGCGGTGCGGCAAAACTGGTGCATGACACCCGCGATGTGCCCTACATCTACAAAGGCGAGTCAACCGTACTGCCCCACGTGACAGGTGAGTTCTGCCCGGCCTGCGACGAATCCATCCTGGATGCAGCGGAATCCCGCCGCACCATGGATCTGATGCTGGCCTTCAACAAACAGATCAACGCATCGATCGTTGACCCGGCATTTATCGTTAGCGTGCGCAAGAAACTTCATCTGGACCAGCAGGAAGCCGCCGAGATTTTCGGCGGGGGCGTCAACGCCTTTTCAAGGTATGAGAACGGCAAGACCAAGCCGCCGCTGGCATTGGTGAAACTGCTCAAGGTGCTGGATCGACACCCTGACCTGTTGGCTGAAATTAGGGCTGCGTAACAAACATGGGTTCTACAATCGACAAAAATACGCAGACCATGGGCATCAAAAGCGCGAAGCCGTCTTGTCGAGAAATATAGTGAATGAAAAGGTTGAGGCAGTGTAGATCTATGGCTAAAGGATCTCAGGCAATACGTTTGCCAATCTTGGCCAAAAGAACCAACTTCTAAGAAACAAAATAAGTACAGACACAAATCTCGGTTTGAAAAAACCGAAAAATACGGGATTCAATTCATCGCTCCCGCAAACTCTCGCTCGTATGCGTAATGAGCGGGCTGAGGAAATACTCGATCACTCTGCGCTGACCGGTTTTGATTTCCACGGTCACGGCCATGCCGGGGGACAGGCGCACGGTTTTTCCATCCACCTCAATCGTGGCGCGCTGGAGCTTGATGCGGGTCTGATAGACCAGCCCGCGCTTCTCATCCTGGATGGCATCTTCGGAAACACTTGCGACTGTCGCCGGCAGCGTGCCGTATTTGGTGTAAGGAAAAGTTTCCACCTTCACCGCTGCCGTTTGGCCGGCGCGCACAAAGCCGATGTCCTTGTTTTCCAGCATGGCTTCGACCTCAACCGGATTGTCTCTCGGCACAATGATCATCAGCGGCTGCGCCGCGGTCACCACGCCACCGACCGTATGCACGGCCAGCTGCTGTACCGTGCCGTCAACCGGAGCGGTGATGGTCTTGGCTTCGTTGTTGGCCTGAGCCTTGTTCAATTCCTGTTGCAGGACATCCTGTTTGCGCAGGGCATCGTTAAGCTGATCCAAGGTGGTACGCCGAGTTTCGGCATCCAGCGATTGGCGCTGAAAGCGGGATTGCTGCAGGCTGGCGGCGATCTCGTTGAGACGGCTTTTTTGTATCGCCAGTTGCCCTTCCTGTTCCAGGCGGGTTTGCTCCTTCTCCATCCAGCCATGCTTGGAGATGAAATTCTTGTCGACCAGATCCTTGAAGTCCTGAGCGCGCTGCTGCGCCAGCGGCACGGTTAATTCCAGTTGCCGGATGGCGGCCTGTGTCGATTGCAGTTCGGCTTCGTGGTGCGCAATATCTGCGGAGAGTTGCGCACGTTTGCTGACATATTCCTGGTATTGCCCGGTGACCAGCCGTTGCGCTTCGTTGAGACGTTCTCCCGGAATTGCTGGCGTGGCCGCAATACGTGGGCTGACGCCTTTGTCGATGGCTTTGAGCAATGCACGCGCGCGCAGAATGTCGGCTTGCGCAGCGGCCAACTCACGGCTGTAACGTTCCTGGTCGGCGGCCGACAGGGTGGTATCCAATTCGACCAGAACGTCGCCCGCCTTG
>SCTK01000007.1 GCA_004298905.1 Burkholderiaceae bacterium
ACCAATTCGCTTAACATTCATTTGGACTCCTCCTCTGTGAACTGTCGGTTTAACCCATCTTCAGTTTGGCACGCCTGATGCCGTAGGGGGAGGAGTCCATTCCATTGCCCTACGCATTTTGATCACAACACCGTACTAGATGCGATGCGCCACCGTCGTCATCACCTTGGCGGCGACGCGCATCAATTGTTTGGCGGGGGTGGGCAGTTCCGTCGCGCCTTGGGCGATGGCCTGGCTGGCGTGGCGCGCTTCGTCTTGTTTCATTTGCTGCACGATGTTGCGCGAGACGGCGTCTTGCGCGGGAATACGTTGCAGGTGGCGCTCCAGATGTTCTTCCACCTGACGTTCGGTTTCGGCCATGAAGCCGAGGCTGATGCCGTCGCCCAGCCGCCCGGCCACCAGACCGATGCCGAACGCGCCGGCATACCAGAACGGATTGAGCAGGCTGGTGCGGTCGCCCAGTTGTTCAATGCGCGCACGGGTCCAATCGAGATGGCTTTGTTCTTCGGCGGCGGCTTGATCGAATTTCTGTTTCAACTCGGGATTGCGCGTGGTCAGGGCATGGGCGCGGTAAAGCGCTTGCGCGCACACTTCGCCGACATGGTTGACGCGCATCAATGCGGCGGTTTCTTTTTTCTCGTCGGCGGGCAGGGCAGCGGGGTCGTCGCGGCCAAACTGTGCGGGCAGCGGTGGCGGCGTGTGATCGAGCACCGATTTGAGAAAGGTATCGACATTGACGATCAATTGATCCAGCGGCGACATCGTTGCCTCCTGATGAAAAACAAATACCCTGCGCAATAAAATGGAATGGTATCAGGGCAGCACGGAATCCGGCATGCGCATCCACACCGACCAGGTGCGGCTGGCCAGATAAGCGCTGTCGCGATGCTGGTCGTAAAAGCGCGGGCGCGGCAACATGGCTGCCAGTTGCGCCGCTTGCAGCGGGTCGAGCTGTGCGGCCGAGACACCGAAATAATGCCGTGCCGCCGCCTCGGCACCAAACACGCCCTCGCCCCATTCGGCAATGTTGAGATACAGCTCCAGAATGCGGCGCTTGTCCATCACGCCTTCGAGCATATAGGTGATGATCAATTCCTGGCCCTTGCGCAGATAGCTGTGGTCGCCGGAAAGAAACAGGTTCTTGGCCACTTGTTGTGTGATGGTAGAGCCGCCGTGGATGGGCTTGCTGGACGGCTTGCGGCCCTTGGCGGCCGCTTTTTCGCGTTCTTCTTCAAGCTTGTGGTTGTGTTCCCATGCTTTTTCAATCGCGTCCCAATCGACACCGTCATGCTCGACAAACTTGCCGTCTTCGGAAGCGATCACGGCGCGTTTCAGATTGGATGAAATTTTTCCATAGTCCGCCCACTGATGCTGCAATTTGAATGCCGGATTTTTTTCCTGCAAACGCACTTCTTCGGCGCGCATGAAACTGCTCGAGCCGGGGTTGTAACGCGCCCACCACAACACACAGGAAAAAAACCACAGCTGCAATAAAACCAGCGCGAGCAAAACCCACAGCAACAAATGGCCACTCCAACGCAAAACTTTTTTCATACGGGATCCAGAAACAGAAAATACATCACGCAGCGCGCAAGGCAACCAATACCGGCGCCGTGTCGGGCCGCACGCCGCGCCACAGATAAAACGATTGCGCGGCTTGCTCCACCAGCATGCCCAGTCCGTCGCACACACGCGCCGCGCCTGCGGCTTGCGCTGCGCGCATGAAGGCGGTGGGCTGCGGCGCGTACATCAAATCGTACGCCAACGCGCCGGGCGCATAGACACCGGCGGGCAGCGGCGGCGCTTCATCCTGCAAACTGCTGGCAGTGGCGTTGACGACCACATCGAAAGATTGTCCGGCCAATTCGGCAAAGCCGCAGGGCCGCATTTGCGTCGGCGTTTTTTGCTGGAACAGCGCCGCAAGTTCTAGCGCTTTGGCCAGCGTGCGGTTGGCCAGCACGAGCGCGGCCGGTTTTTCATCCAGCAAGGGCTGCAACACGCCGCGCGCCGCGCCGCCCGCGCCGAGCAGCAGAATACGACGGCCGCGCAGCAGTTGTTGCAGGTTGTGCGTCAAATCGCGCACCAGACCGATGCCGTCGGTGTTGTCGCCGACCACTTCGGCGGCGTGAAAAATCAAGGTGTTCACCGCGCCCGCCTGTTGTGCTGCAGGTGTCAGCCGCGTGGCGTAGCGCGCGGCATCAAGCTTGAACGGCACGGTGACATTCGCGCCCTTGCCACCGGCCGCACGAAATTGATCGGCGGTGGCGGCAAAACCGTCCAGCGGCGCGAGCAGTTTTTCATACTGCAAGTCCTGCCCGGTCTGCGCCGCAAACTGCGCATGGATCTGCGGCGATTTGCTGTGGGCGATAGGGTTGCCGATCACGGCGTAACGATCTGTCATTTCGTTTGCAGGCTGTCGTTGGTAAAAATCCAGGTACGTGTCAGCACCAGCACATCCATTTCGGCGCGCATTTCGTCGGTGAAGCGGGCATAGGGTTCACCCATCTTGACGATGTTGACGGCGGCGCGATCGAGGATGTCGTTGCCGGAAGATTTGTCCAGATCAATCGCCTCCACCGCACCATCGGGTTTCAGGTGCACCGTCAATACCAATTTTCCGTAAAACTTTCCGCGCGCGGCATCGGGATAGTTCTGGCTGCCGATTTTTTCGATTTTCTGCTGCCAGGCGCTGACGTAAAGCGCAGTGCTGTGCCCCTTGGCGTTGATGCCGTACACACCTTTGCGCGGCCGCTTGTTGTAGTCCTCGACCTGTTTGTCGATGACGGCAAATTGTTTCACCATCGCCTTGGACGATTCCAGTAATTCGGTGCCGGTCATTTGCGGGTCGATACTTTTGTCCGGCTTGTGATCCAGCAATTCATGGACGCGCTGCTTCTGCTCGCGCATCTGGCTCATCAAGCGGCGCTGCTGTTCTTCCAGTGTCTCGACCCGCTTTTGCACGCTTTTGAGCGCATCGCCCGGCTCGCTATCTTCTTCGGGCGGCAGCGGCGAGCTGGCGCGGCCGGTGTCGCGATCACCGCCCGCGTCCATCGACACCTGTGCGAGCACCTCCGCATTGTTCGGGCGCGATTCGGTTTTGGCATTGACCAGCACAATTTCGATATTGGGATCGTTGGCGATCAGCTTGAAGGTTTCCGGGGCGACGAAACGGATCAACAACACCGCGACATGCAGCGCCACCGAAATCGTCAGCGCGATCTTCAGGGTGCGGTCGTGTTCAAACAGCGGGTGAGGCATGGCAGGTGCAGACATCAGGGTGCCAACGGGGGTTCGGGTTCCGCGAGTTTAATCGATTCGGCCGGGGATTCTTCGGGGGGTTCGGTGGTGAGCTCCGGCATATTCATTGCCTCCTCTTCCCCCTCTTCCTCTTCCTCTTCCTCTTCCCCCTCTTCCTCTTCGTCCACGGAGACGGCGACCGCCGTCAGCACTTCCTTGCAGCGCGCATGTACCACCAGCTCCATTTCATCGAGCTCCAGCAAGTCCACGATCACTTCGGTGCCGCGCGGGTGCACGGCCAGCCCCGGCAGACGCACGATCAATGGAATGTCGGCCAGCCGCAGGATTTCTTCACGCACCACATGCGCGTGCGCGGTCTTGACCGCGTTCTGTTTGAGCCATTGCAAGCACCAGTAGTTTTCCATCTGCTGCTGGAACTCGGCGTAGCTGCTGTAGGTGGCGTCGAAATTGGATACCAGCGCGAACAGATCGGCATCGCCGTGCTTGAACGGTGTTGTGCTGCCCTGCACACAGGCGAGGATTTGCCATTGGTTGACCAGATCGGCATAGCGTCGCAGCGGCGACGTGCTCCAGGCGTATTGCGCCACGCCCAGGCCCATGTGCGGGCCGGGCTTGGTCGTCATGCGCGTGCTGAGGATGCGCGCGAAACCTTGTTTCATCAGCGTTTGCACGCGATACATGCCGGGCACGTTGTGCTGCGCCAGTAGCGCGCCCCAGGTGCTGTTGGCGAGAATCATCAATTCGGACACGATCGTGTCCAGCGGCGCGCCACGTTGGCGCGGCACAATGTCGACGCGGCCGTCCTGGATGCTGAAGTTGTAATCGGTGCGTGCGTGTCGTTCCGGTTTACCGCGCACCTGTTCGCGCTGTTGTGTCAGCGTTTTGGCGAATTGCCACAGCAGGCGCAGCTCGCGCGCATAGGGAAAGCCGTTCGCCTCGCCTTGCAGCGCCGCTTCGGTGACCACGGCATCGAGGTCGTTGTGACGCAGGTTGGCGGCAATCTCGACCCGCTCGATGCGGGTTTCGGTGCTGCGAATTGCCAAGTCGTCCGCGCCGATCTCGACGTACAAGGACAGCGCCGGGCAGGCGCGTCCGGCGCTGAGCGTGAACTGGGCAATGGTGTCGTCCGGCAACATGGTGATCTTGTCGCCCGGCATGTAGACGGTGGAAAGCCGTTGCCGCGCGACCTGATCGATAGCATCGCCCGGCCGGATCGACAGCCCCGGCGCGGCGATGTGGATGCCGATGCGAATGGTTTTTTCCGCGCCCCCCTTTTCCGTATCTTGGTCCAGCCACTGCACGGAAAATGCGTCGTCGATTTCCGTGGTGGACTCATCGTCGATGCTGAAGGCCGGCGCCGCCGCCCGCGGCAAATCCTCTGGCGCGGGTGCTTCAGGCAGCGCTGGAAATTGCGTGCCACGCGGGAAACAGGCGAACAGAAATTTGCGTGTGTGATAGTCATGCGCGGAACGCAGTGCGCCAACCTTCAACAACAACTTGGCGGGCGACTGATGGCTTTGCTGCGCGGCCGCTTCCAGTGCCTTGAAGGTCTTGCTGTTCTTGTCCGGCTTGAACAGCAGGGCGTCGGTGGCGGCGGCAATTTCCGGCGGCACGGTACCCGTTACCAGTTGCTGCGTCCACTCTGCCTGTTGTTCGGCTTCGCGCTGACGCCGCTCCAGCGCCGCCAGTGCGGCTTGCAAAATGTCCGGAGGGGCGGGGCGATAATGGCCCTTGCCCTTGCGATGAAAATAAACCGGGGCGCCATGCAGCTTGAGCAGCAGCGCCGCCGCTTCGACGGCATTGGGCGCATGGCCGAAGTACTCGGCGCCCAGCGCCTGAAAATTGAATTCCTCCTGCGGCGCGCACTCCCACAAAAAACCGGCATCCATCTCCTGCGCCAGCGCCTCCGCCTGCGGCAGCAAACTGGCGGCGGCTGGCTCTTTGAACTGCAGCAGCACGGCGTTGGCTTTCACTTTCACGCGGCGGCCGGTGGCCAGTTCGGCCTGGTAACTGGTGTCGGTTTGACTCAACACCGTCCCGGCTTTGAAGCTGCCGTCTTCCTCAAACAATATATTCATTCACCTACTCACTCAACCTCAGGCTCAACCACGATTCCGAACACCAGGGGCAAGCTTAACAGGACACTGCAAGATCGGCCCGGAGCGGCGCATCGTCCTCCCGCGCGGCGCGGCTTTTGACCGAGTTAAGCAGGTATTCGACGGGTCGTGCGTTATAGCCCCATTTCACCCCGTCGGCCCCATCGCGCCTTGCTCTCGGCGCTGTGGATAACTTTCTGCGGGCGGGGTAAAATGCGCCTTCTCGATGCGGGGTGGTTGCCGGATTTTCTGTTTCTGACAAGGCGCCGCGCGCGAGAATAGCGAATAACGCCGGGGTGGCACCGCCGCCCCGGCATGAACCAACAAAACATCGCAACAAGACCTCACCCGGCCCGACACACTTTTTGTGTGCCCGTGTGCTCCGGACGCGACTCCCGGCATTGCGTCGGTGGTTCGCCCGTATCACACGCCCGCCCTGCCCGGCAGGGGCGCCGTCAGGTTTTGGCCGGAGGAGGGCCGAGATGATCATGTGTTTTTATTGCCTGCCGCCTGGTTGCCGGTCTTTGCATGCCGCCCGCGCCCTGTTGTCCAACACCCCTTTTGAACAGGCCGCGTCGTGACCCCAATGGCAGTAACCCCCCTCTGGCAAGCCTGTTCAGACAAGCTGCAACAGGAATTGACCCCGCAGCAATTCAACGCCTGGATTCGTCCGCTGTCGGTACAGGTCGAGGATGGTGACGCCGCGGCGGCGCCGGTGCGCATTGCCGCGCCCAACCGCTTCAAGCTCGACTGGGTCAGGAACCAGTTCGCGCGCCGTATTCAAGAGCTGGCCAGCGATTATCTGGAGCGCCCGGTGGAGCTGGTGTTTGAGCTGGAGACGCGTCCGCTGGATGCCCATCCCGCATCAAGTGCCGCGGGTCGCAGCGCAAGGCGCGCGACGGACTTGCTCGCCGAACCGGTCTCTGGGCACACTTCCGGGCACAGCGCTGCGCACGCAGCAGAGTCCTTGCCCGTTTTCGAGAACCTGCCAAGCGACGCCGATCTGCTGCTGTCCGAAGCGCTGCCGCAATTGGAACGCGCGCGTCTCAATCCATTGCTGTCGTTTGACACGTTCGTGACCGGCAAGGCCAACCAATTGGCCCGCGCGGCGGCGCTGCAGGTAGCCAATAATCCGGGCACGTCGTACAACCCGCTCTATCTGTATGGCGGCGTCGGCCTGGGCAAGACCCACCTGGCGCACGCCGTCGGCAATGCCCTGCTGGCGCGCAAGCCCAATGCCAAGGTGCGCTACATTCATGCCGAGCAATATGTGAGCGATGTGGTGCGCGCCTATCAGCGCAAAGCCTTCGACGAATTCAAGCGTTACTACCATTCGCTCGATCTGCTGCTGATCGACGACATCCAGTTTTTTTCCGGCAAGAACCGCACGCAGGAAGAATTCTTTTACGCCTTTGAAGCGCTGGTCGCCGCCAAGAAACAAATCATCGTCACCTGCGATACCTATCCCAAGGAACTGTCCGGCATCGACGACCGTTTGATTTCACGCTTTGCGTCTGGTCTGACGGTGGCGATCGAGCCGCCCGAGCTGGAAATGCGCGTGGCAATTCTTTTGAAGAAGGCTGAACAAGAAGGATCGGCTTTGTCGGAAGAGGTGGCGTTTTTTGTCGCCAAGCTGTTGCGCTCCAATGTGCGCGAGCTCGAAGGTGCGCTGCGCAAGATTCTGGCGTTCGCCAAATTCCATGAAAAGCCACTGAATATTGACGTCTGCAAGGAAGCGTTGAAAGACGTGCTATCGGCGCATCGCGGCCAGATCTCGGTCGACAACATCCAGAAAACCGTCGCCGATTTTTATAAAATCAAGGTGGCTGACATGTATTCCAAGCGCCGCCCGAGCCACATTGCCTTGCCGCGCCAGATTGCCATGTATCTGGCCAAGGAATTGACGCAGAAAAGTCTGCCCGAAATCGGCGAACTGTTTGGTGGCCGCGACCATACAACGGTGTTGCATGCGGTGCGCAAGATTACCGAAGCGCGCCAATCGCAAAACGAATTGAACCATGCCTTGCACGTGCTGGAACAAACGTTGAAAGGTTAGGGCCGCTTTTTTAACGTCACTGCCGGTGATAACCCAGCGGTGACAACTTTGTATAAGTGCTGCATGGGCAGTGCAAGGATTGTGAATAAGTCGGGCGCGGCGAAATCGGGGAACAAGTTGTTCTTTGTTCCGGGACCTTTCCGGGATTTTGCTCCCAGGGTTATGCCGGCGCCAAGTGTTTGAACGTGAATGAAATTATTGAGTTATCCCGAAAATCGGTCGCCCTTAATTACTACTCTTATATAAGGATATAAAAAATGCAATTGGTGAAAACAGATCGCGACGCTTTACTGAAACCGCTGCAGATCGTTTCCGGAATTGTCGAGCGGCGTCACACCTTGCCTATCCTTGCCAATATTTTGATTCGCAAGGAAGGAACTCAGCTGAGCTTCATCAGCACCGATATCGAGATTCAAATCTCCACCACAGCAGACATCGGTGCGGGGCAGGAAAAGGAAGCCACCACCGTGGCGGCGCGCAAGCTGCTCGACATCCTGCGCGCTCTGCCGGAAGGCGAGGTGAGCTTGGCGTTGGCCAACAAGAAGCTGACGGTCCAATCGGGCAAGAGCCGCTTCAATCTGCAGACGCTGAGTGCCAGCGAATTCCCCACTGTCAGCGTGCCGGACAGCTACGGCGCCACCTTGAGTCTGCCGCAAAAGACGCTCAAGCATTTGCTGCAAATGGTGCATATCGCCATGGCCCAACAGGATATTCGCTACTACCTCAACGGCATGTTGCTGGTGGTTGAGGGCACGCAGATCCGCGCCATCGCCACCGATGGCCACCGCCTGGCCTATTGCGCAGTGACGACCGACAGCGAGCAAGCCAAACAGGAAGTGATCCTGCCGCGCAAAACCATTATCGAGCTGCAACGCTTGCTGGACGATACCGAGACACCGGTGAAGATCGAACTGGCCAGCAATCAGGCGCGCTTCACCTTCCAGGACATCGAGCTGGTGACCAAGTTGGTGGAGGGAAAATTCCCCGACTATCAGCGCGTGATTCCGAGCGGCTACCAGAAAAATTTCCTGATCAACCGCGAAGCCTTGCTGCGTTCGCTGCAACGCGTGGCGATTCTGACCAGTGAAAAATTCAAGGGCGTGCGTTGTCAGTTGAGCGACAACACCATGCGGCTATCGTCCACCAACGCCGATCAGGAAGAGGCGCAGGAAGAACTCGAAATCGCCTACGCGCACGAAGCGCTGGATATCGGTTTCAACGTCAGCTACCTGCAGGATGTGTTGAACAATCTGAAAAATGAAAATGTGCAGCTGTCCTATGGTGATGCCAATTCCAGCGCACTGATTTCATTGCCGGCCGAAGGCGAAGACAGCAGTTTCAAATACGTCGTCATGCCGATGCGGATTTGAGGACGAAGCGTACGCAGGAAACCTGTAGTAGAAAGATGTAGTCATCGGGGCGCGCAGCAGTGGGCGCCCCAAATCACTTAGAGAACACGATGTCGGAAAACCTAACGCCGGAAACTCCTCACAACGAATCCAGAATCAACGCCATGAGCAGCGCAGAAAGCCAGGCGCAGAGTAACGATTATGGCGCGTCGTCGATCCAGATCCTGGAAGGTCTGGAAGCGGTGCGCAAGCGCCCCGGCATGTATATCGGCGATACCTCGGATGGCACGGGGCTGCATCATCTGGTATTCGAGGTGGTCGACAACTCGATCGACGAAGCGCTGGCTGGACACTGCGATGAAATTGTCGTCACCATCCACACCGACAATTCCATCAGCGTGATCGACAACGGGCGCGGTATCCCGACCGATGTGAAGATGGATGACAAGCATGAGCCGAAACGTTCGGCCGCCGAAATTGCGCTGACCGAACTCCACGCCGGTGGCAAGTTCAACCAAAACAGTTACAAGGTGTCGGGCGGGCTGCATGGCGTCGGCGTGTCCTGCGTCAACGCCCTGTCAAAATCGCTGCGTCTGATCGTGCGCCGCGATGGCAAGGTGCATCAGCTGGAGTTTGCCAAAGGTGTGGTGCAGAATCGCTTGCAGGAAACCCAGGGCGGCACGGAAGTGTCGCCGATGCGCATCAGTGGCGAGACGGAGAAGCGCGGCACCGAAGTCCATTTCCTGCCCGATGAAGAAATTTTCACCAACATCGATTTTCACTACGAGATCCTCGCCAAGCGCTTGCGCGAGTTGAGCTTTTTGAACAACGGCGTGCGCATCAAGTTGATCGACCAGCGCAACAGCAAGGAAGAAGATTTTGCCTTCTCCGGCGGCGTCAAAGGTTTTGTCGAATACATCAACAAGAACAAGACCGTGCTGCATCCGAATGTTTTCCATGTGATCAGCGAATCGAGTGCGGGCGGGATTCCGGTCAGCGTGGAAATCGCGATTCAGTGGAATGACAGCTACAACGAAAGCGTGCTGTGCTACACCAACAACATTCCGCAGCGTGATGGTGGCACCCACCTGACCGGCCTGCGTGCCGCGATGACGCGCGTCATCAACAAATACATCGAAGAACACGAGCTGGCGAAAAAAGCCAAAGTGGACACCACCGGCGACGATATGCGCGAAGGTCTGGCCTGCGTACTGTCGGTGAAAGTGCCGGAGCCGAAATTCAGTTCGCAGACCAAAGACAAACTGGTTTCCAGCGAAGTGCGGCCGGCAGTGGAAGAGGCTGTGGCCAAAACGCTGGAAGCCTATCTGCTGGAAAAACCCGCCGACGCCAAGATCATTTGCGGCAAGATTGTTGAAGCCGCGCGCGCCCGCGAAGCGGCCCGCAAGGCGCGCGAGATGACGCGCCGCAAAGGTGTGCTGGATGGTGTCGGCCTGCCCGGCAAGCTGGCGGACTGTCAGGAAAAGGATCCGGCCAAAGCCGAAATCTTCATCGTCGAGGGCGATTCCGCTGGCGGCTCTGCCAAGCAGGGCCGCGACCGTAAATACCAGGCCATTCTGCCGCTGCGCGGCAAGGTGCTCAACGTCGAAAAAGCGCGCTTCGACAAACTGATTGCCAGCGAACAAATCGCCACGTTGATCACCGCGCTGGGCACCAGCATCGGCACCGACGATTTCAATATCGACAAGTTGCGCTACCACCGCATCATCATCATGACCGATGCCGACGTCGATGGTGCGCATATCCGCACGCTGTTGCTCACGCTGTTCTATCGCCAGATGCCGCAACTGGTCGAGCGCGGCCACATCTACATCGCCCAGCCGCCGCTGTACAAAATCAAGCACGGCAAGGAAGAGCGCTACATCAAGGACGACACCGAGATGGCGCAGTACCAGCTCAAGCTCGCGCTTACCTGCGCGGCGCTGGTCACGCAGGCCGGTGCGGCCCCCATCGGCGGCGAAGCCCTGGGCGAGCTGGCGCGGCAATACCTGCTCGCCAGCGCCGTCATCGACCGGCTCGAACGCATCATCGACCCGCGCGCCCTGCAAGCCATCATGGAAGGCACCGCGCTCAATCTGGACGATGCCGCCGCCGCTGAACTGTCGGCGCAGCAACTCACCGACGCCATGGGCAACCACACCGTGTACGTGCACGCCCAGTTCAACGACAAGATCGACAAACACCAACTGCGCATCGAGCGCCGCCACCACGGCAACGTCAAGGTCAGCATCATCGACGCCGACTTCGTGCACGGCGCGGATTATCAAATCCTCCACACGGCAGCGCTCACCTTCAAGGGCTTGATCGGCAGCGGCGCCGAAATCCAGCGCGGCGACCGCAGCGCCAGCGTCAGCGACTTCCGCGCCGCCATGCAATGGCTGATGGCCGACGCCGAACGCAACCTCACCAAGCAACGCTACAAAGGCCTGGGCGAAATGAACCCCGAGCAACTCTGGGAAACCACGCTAGACGCCAGCGTGCGCCGCCTGCTGCGCGTGCAGATCGAAGACGCGATTGCAGCGGATCAGATTTTCACGACGCTGATGGGCGACGATGTGGAACCGCGTCGGGCGTTCATTGAAAGCAATGCGATGGTGGCGCGGAATATCGACGTCTAGACCCTACAGAAGCAAGACATCGGATTTCCAACACAAGATAGAGCAGGAAATAATCGGCCGCAACGGCCGATTATTGTTTCATCTGCCGGCAATCTCTGCCCAGACGGCGTGACGGCGCGCGCATAAAACATATCCACTGACGTATCCCCAATAGCGCCCCGGGAGGCGAGACATTCTTCGGCATCCTGCGGGCCGGGGGTGGTTGCGGCGCTCGATATGATCGGGCGGCACCGGACGTTGCTGGCGCGACTGTTGGGTGTCGCGGTTAGACCCGGTGGGGCGCGGCGGCCGATTTGATTCCTGTGTTGTGGCACCGATGCAAAGCGTGCCGATGCTGAGACAAAGATCGAGATCGGGCGTGGTGCTGGAAGGCGCTGGCTCGGGTGTGCGCCGCCGCAGTTCGGGCCCTGAAAATTTCGCTCTCATGATTCACCTCGGCGCATTTTGCTGAACAGCGTGAACAGACCGGGCAACAGCATCAGGTTTTTATCCAGCGCGCTGATCGAGGGGTATGACCGGTCGATCTCGGGTGCGCTAGAACGTGTGGAAGAAGCGCGCCCGCCCTGACCCGAAGGAACGACATAGTGGGTCACGAGCAGACATTGCATTAATCGTAGCGTTTTCATGGCGACCTCCATATTCGAAAGAGGGTGAGGGGGGTGTATCTGCTCTCAGCGTAGGCCGAGACCCTGTGCTTGCTTATCGGCCCACGCGGGAAGCGTGCTATCAGGTAATGCTGATCTGTAGGTAGGCAAGTGAGCGTAGGTGATATCTGACAGGGGATTCAGCGGTGGGGTGGGTGGTGTTGGGCGGTGCCCTGACGCGCCGGCACGGGTGGTGCACTAGAGTCTAAGGGTGGCCGGTGGCATTGGTTGCCGCGGCTGTTGCGTTGATTGTTTTGCAGTCATCCCTCTGGATTCAACCCATCATTGAAAGGATTCATCATGGCACGCACTACTTACCCAAAGAGTATGACCACTGAGCTTCAGCGCATCATTGAACAAGGCAACGCGATCATTGAGGAGCTGGGCGAAGGCAAGGAGTCGGCCGCTTCGGCGCTGAAAAGCAAATGGTCTGAGATCGCCGAGTCGGCGCGCAGCACGTTTGACAAATATGCGGAGACGGTGGCCGACAAAAGTTCGCAGGTGATCGAAGGCGGAAAGATGGCGCTGGAGAAAGGCCGCGGCTATGTGCGTGAGCACCCCGCACAAGCGACAGGGCTGGCGGTGTTGGCCGGCGTGGTCGTCGGTTTTTTGCTGGCGCGCCGGAAGTAGCGCTGGAAAATGAGAGCAGCTAACGCGAAAGATCGATTGAACTCGCGGTTTCTGCAGGAGGAGGTTCTATGTTGCGTCTGTTGCTGGAGCTGATTGGTGCCCGTTCTGCCCTTGCTCTGGCGGAGTTGCGGGCGGAGCGTGCGTGGATGAAGGGGCAGGCTGTCATGAAAATAACCGGGTGCGGTTTGCTGTTGATGGCGGCTGTACTGGCAATGGTTTTGGTGACGGGGTTGCTGACTGAAATTGAACCGATGCGCATCATCGGCGGCGCACTTGTGCTCGTGCTGCTGGCGGGGCTGGGCCTTCTGCTTTTTGTGTATTTCCGTGCGCGCCAGCGCCGGCCGTTTTTGTGGTTGACCCGTTCCATCATCAAATCGGATCTGGCGCGCCTGGGTGTGCGCTCGTTGCTGCACTAGAGCATGTATCGGGCTTGTATCGTTGCCCCGCATCAAGGAGAGTCATTATGTTGTATTACGCTGCTGTATTTTTTGTCATCGCGCTGATTGCTGCGCTGTTCGGTTTTGGCGGGATCGCTGTCGGTGCTGCCGGAATCGCGCAAATCCTTTTCTTCATTTTCATCATCGGTTTTGTGATCAGCCTGATTCTGGGGCTGGTTAAAAAATAATCCTTGTGAGAATGCGGGAGATCCATCACGACATGAAAATCATTGCGCGGTGATGATTGCGCACAGGCCAAAAAAGGGACACTTAAATTCCCGGCGCCTCTATACTTGTCTGGCAACCGTTGTGGCATAGAAATCAAAAAATAGTCCATCCTGGGCGCAAGAAAAGGAACCTTGTGGGAAACAAGACGCTTAAGCTCTGGCTGACTCTGAGCGCCATCTTCATCATCTCCGGCATCACTGTGGGGGTGGTGCTCTATTCGCTTTACCGGGATGAGGTGCTGGTGGAGCGCATCAGCGCGATTCGCGAAAGAATGATCAGCCTGGCGAGCATACGCACTTGGGTGGTCGATAGTGAAACCTCGCAGCGCGGCTATGTGATTAGCGGCAATTCCACCTTTCTCGAACCGCTGACCACAGCCCGCGAGCATTTGGGTGCGGCCCAGAAAACCTTGCGCAATCAGTTGATTGCCGATGCGAGCATGCTGGAACTTAACAGCACATTGGAACGGCTGATCACGCTGCACTACGAAAACATCAAGGCAACGCTGGCGCGTGCAGCGCAGGGCAACTTCAGTCAGGCTGAGCAAATGGTCAGCCGCGGCCAGGGGCAGAAAATCATGGATCAGATCCGTGCGGTGATTGGCGAGATGGAGACCTATCATCAGCAAAGGCTGACCGCCGCATCAGAAGAGCGACGTACGGCGATGTTGTGGGCGCGGCTGGCGACGATTGCGCTGGGAGGGTTGATTCTGGTGTTGATTGCGACACTGGCTTATATCATCGACCGCGAATTGCGGCATCGCGAGCTTTATCAGGAACAACTGAATCAGGAAGTGGAACGGTTGGCGGCGGAGTTGCGCGAGCGTGCGGAGGAGCTGGACACGCTCTCGACCTATTTGCAAAACTCGATCGAGAAGGAGCGCGCGCAGTTGGCGCGTGATCTGCACGATGAATTTGGTGGGGTGCTCACTGCACTGAAAATCGAATTGGCGTGGGTCGAAGGGAAGGCCGAGGCTTATGACGAGACGCTGACGGAGCGTACGCGCCAGGTGAGTGCGCGCGTCAATGACTTGATCGATCTGAAGCGGCGCGTGATTGAAAATCTGCGGCCGTCGCTGCTCGACAATCTGGGGGTGGAAGCAGCGCTGACTTGGTATGCGAGGGATGTCACCGAGCGGGCCGGTCTGGCGCTGGAATTGGACATCGATACGCTGGCACTGCGTCCGGCCTCGGAGATTGCGATTGCGCTGTTTCGCATTGCGCAGGAGGCGATCAGCAATACGCTCAAATATGCCCAGGCAACCACGGTCCGCCTCAGCCTGAAAATGAAGAACAATCAACTGCGCCTGGAAATTTCCGACAATGGGGTGGGCATCGACATGAGCGCCCGCACGAACAAACGGCTGACGCACGGCCTGGCGGGGATGAAGCATCGGGCGTTGACTTTGCGCGGACAGTTTTTCATCTATTCGACGCCGGGACAGGGCACCACCATCATTGCCGAAATTCCCTATCAATCCGCTGTCGTTTATACGCCAGAACGGCGCGCACAAGAGCCGTCATCTTCGCAATCCAGCGCGCCTGATCGAAGCACTAGCTCTCAGGCCGCAAGGGAAACCGCAAGCGGATGAGTTTCTGCAGCCGGTGAAAATCTTTTGATTTGTCGAGAAATTCGTCGGCACCGACCGTGCGCGCAGCCTGCTCGTACATGGGCAAGGCAAAATTGGTGAGCACCAGCACATAGGCCTCTTTCGAAATCGAGTTGCGCAGGTGTCGAATCACGGCCAGCCCGGTGCCCTGCGCCAGTTGAATATCGACCACCGCGACATCGAAGGGCGCGCTGCTATCGAGCAGCAGCAGCGCTTCGGTTTCGGTGCTGGCGGAAAGAATTTCCTCATACCAGCCATCGCTTTTGAAGCTGTTCAGGAGATAGGTGAGGATGAGGGGCGAGTCCTCTACCAAGAGCATGCGTAACTGCCGTGTGGCCCGTGCGCCGGAGCTGTCTTGTGCCAGGGGAAAATGAAGTTGTGACATTTAGACTGATGGCCCATGCAGTGCGACATTGTTTTCAAGCAAACCCTAGCCGATTCAGGCACTCAGCCCATAATAAGTATTCTAGGGTGTGCTGCAGCGCTTGCCATCAGCCACACCAGCGTTCCTTTGTAGGAATCTTCCGATGCTGGTTCGGGTGCTTTGCGCGATTACTGGATCAGCCCGTTTTTAATCGCGTAATAGGTCAGATCCGCATTGGTTTTGAGATTCATTTTTTCCAGGATGCGGGCGCGATGGGTGCTGATGGTTTTTACACTCAAAAATAATTCGGCGGCAATTTCGGTCGGCGAGCGCCCGGCGGCCAGTTTGGTAAAGACTTGAAATTCGCGCTCCGAGAGGAAGGTGTGCAAGGGTTTATCGGTGTTCTTGATCAAACCCAGAGCGAGCTGGCTGGCGAGGTTGGGGCTGACATAGCGCTGGCCGCGTGCGACGGTTTCAATGGCTTGCAGCATCTGCGCGGGGGCAGTGTCCTTGCCGATAAAGCCGAGCGCGCCGGCCTTCAGAGCGTGCATGGCATATTGCTCTTCAGGGTAGCCGCTGATCATCAGTACGCCCATTTCTGGTCGCGCATTGCACACGGTGCGCAGCACATCCATGCCGGATAAATCGGGCAGGGAGATATCCAGCAGCATCACATCGAAGGTGTTGGCGCGCGCCTGGGCGATTGCCTCTTTGCCGGTGCTCGCCTCGGCCGTGACCTCGATGTGGCCGGTCTCTTCAAGAAACTTTCTCAGCCCGGCGCGAATCAGCGCGTGGTCGTCCACCATGATGACTTTGATCGTACGGGTCTCAAGTGTTGCTGGCATGGAGCGCCTCTTCTGAGTTGTTGTTGTGAGATTCCAGCTTAACCAGCGACTTGGCGCCGGTAGTTTGGCGCCTTAGTCGAATGGTTATGCAGAGCATAGCTCGGGTCGGCCTGGAATCAAGGGTTTTTGTTTTGATGCTGTGGGTAGAGCATTTGCGGGCGACACCGGCGAGTTTGTCAGCTTCTTCCGACACACGGCTCGGACAGCCTTACAGCAGGGTTCAGCGCCCCGCCGATGGAGGAGGTTGTGTGCAGCTACTACGCTGTGCCCATGGCGCTGTTCGGCGCTATTTTTAAGGAGTTCAATCATGAATAGAGACATCATCGAGGGCAATTGGAAACAACTGAAGGGGAAGGTCAAGCAACAGTGGGGAAAGTTGACTGACGATGCCGTCGACAAGATCAATGGGGATCGCGAGCTGCTGGCCGGCAAGATTCAGGAAGCCTATGGTGTGGATCGCGATGAGGCCAAGAAACAGATCGAAGCATGGGCCAAGGCCTGCGAGAAATTCCTGTCGAAAGAACCGCACCACTGATCCGCTGATTCCGATAGAGATCATTTTTTAGTCACTCTGGAGATTCAAATGAAAAAATCAATCCTGGCCAGTTTGCTGGTTGCAGCATTGGCGGTTTCCATGACGGCTTGTACCAGTACACCGACACAAGACAGCGCCAGTGAGTATGTCGATGATTCGATGATCACGGCGAAAGTGAAAGCGCTGTTTGTGGAAGACCCCACCGTGAGTGCAATGCGCATCAACGTGGAAACTTTCAAAGGTACGGTTCAGCTGAGCGGCTTTGCCAACAACGCGGAAGAAATGCACCGCGCGGTTCAACTGGCGCGCACGGTCAAAGGTGTCAACAGTGTCAAGAACGACATCCGCCTGAAATAAAAAGGCCAGGATCCCGTGGCGCAAACGGCCGGCAGGAATTCAAAATTCCTGCCGGTTTTCTTTTCCTGGTCGGCCGGTTTTATTGTTTGTAAAAACAAAGTGACATGCCGGCCATGGAAAAAATTTGCCATGAAATATTTCCATCGCCGCGTGACGCTGTCTATATTGTCTAAATCTTCTGACACGTCTGAAGGGAGATGTGTATGTTGATTACCTTTGATTCCAAAGCTAGCGCGCGGGTGATGATGTTTGGCGATGTGGCGCAGCAGTTGCTGCAGTTGATCGGCAAGACACCGGATCAGAAAGGCGTGATTACAGTGGAGCAGCTGCCGGAGGCGATTGGGCGGCTGCGTCATGTGGCCGCGGTGAGCAAGGCGCAAAGAGGTGAAGAAAATGAGGGTGGCGATGGGCAGACCAGAGGGCGCTCGACGGTGAGCCTGGCGCAGCGGGCGGCGCCGCTGCTGGAATTGCTGGAGTCTTCGCTGAAGGCGCAAGAGCCGGTGGTGTGGGGCGTGTAGCGAAAAAACACATCGCGGGTGAAAACTTCTTTCGACGATTTTGCGGCGCAGGTGCGAAGTTGCACCTTGTGTGCCTAACATTTGCCGCTGGGTCCGCGGCCGGTGTTTCAGCTGCACCCGGCGGCACGCATTCTGATCGCAGCGCAGGCACCGGGGCGCAAGGTGCACGCTTCCGGCCAGCCTTTCTCCGATGCCAGCGGCGATCGCTTGCGCGATTGGCTGGGCATGTCTCCCGAGATTTTCTACGACGCACGGCGCGTGGCGATTGTGCCGATGGGGTTTTGCTACCCCGGTACCGGCAAGGGTGGTGATCTGCCGCCGCGTCCGGAATGCGCGCCAACGTGGCGGGCGCCAATGCTGGCGCACTTGTCCCGTCTGGAGTTGACGCTGGTGATTGGCCAGTATGCACAGGCTTGGCATTTACCCGCGGCGGGCGCTTCAGTAACCGAGGTGGTGCAGCGCTGGCGTGAGCATTGGCCACGGGCGGTACCTTTGCCCCACCCCAGCCCGCGCAACAATATCTGGTTGCGGCGCAATCCATGGTTTGAGGCTGAGCTGATTCCCCTGCTGCGCGAGCGGGTGGCGCAGATTCTTGAAAAATCAGGTTGAATCCTCGATTCGGACAATTTCCGGCGGCATGTCCGCAAGCAAATTATGGCAATTATTGTCTAAAACAATATAAAAGCTGCGCATCTATCAATAACTTCTTGCTTCGCGTTTTGCGTGCCGGGTTGTCCTGATTTGTTGGGCGTCAAAAAAGTTTTGGTTGCGGGCTGGTTTTGTCGATGCGATAGCCGGCGGCAACCTGAATCGTGTGCGCCGCCACCAAACCTATCTGGCGCCATCCCGGTAACTGCGCTATCTGTCTGGAAGCTGTGCGCTATGCGTGGCGGGTGCGTTTTTCGTGGCCGAGGTTGGCTTGAGCGTTTGCGGACGCCGTAGCATTGGCCCTTCTCTGTGCCAGGACGATCAGGCCGCATCCCAAAAATTTTCTGCGCCTATTGTGTTGGCTGCTGGTATTGGGTGAAGGCGGTTACTTTGCGCAAGGAATTTTGGCTCGTCATGTCCCAACCTATCTTGATAGGAAGCAAATTTCTTTGGGTTCTGACCGGTACCCGGACTTTTCGATCTGGCTCCGGCAAGGTAGCATTTCTGATTTTCTGTTTTTGCCCGCCTCTTTGGCTGCATTTTTCTTTTGGCGTCTGCGGCGGCCAAGGGATTGGCTGTGCCTTTAATTTGGCCACGCCGGCGTTCTTTATTCCGACCGGCGCCTATTTTGGGCGGGATTCACACGTTTCTTTTCTTGCCTGTCCCCACACTATTGATTGTCCGGCAGGAATGGAATGTCATCCGCCAAGCCCATTGAATGATTTGGTTTCACGTGAAACATTGGCGCTGAGTTGGTGGCGTGTTTCACGTGAAACAAAGCCGACTTGATTGGCGTTATTTGCTGATAAGCAGCGTCTTGTGATTGCCCTGGTTGCTGGTGGCCCCGTATAATTCGCCCTCCCGGTTTGCGGTTTCTCTCATGATCTATCCCAAGGAATTCGATGTCATCGTTGTCGGCGGCGGCCACGCCGGAGCCGAGGCTGCGCTGGCGGCTGCGCGTATGGGACAGCAAACGCTGCTGCTGACGCACAACATCGAAACGCTGGGGCAAATGTCCTGCAATCCGTCGATCGGCGGCATCGGCAAGGGCCATCTAGTCAAGGAGGTGGATGCGCTGGGCGGGGCGATGGCGATTGCCACCGATGAGGCGGGCATCCAGTTCCGAATTCTTAATTCCAGTAAGGGGCCGGCGGTGCGGGCGACCCGTGCTCAGGCCGATCGCGTGTTGTACCGTAAGGCCATCCGCACCCGGCTGGAAAACCAGCCCAACCTGATGTTGTTTCAGCAGCCGGTTGATGATCTGATGCTGGAGGGCGATCGGGTGGTCGGCGCGGTCACGCAGTCCGGCATCCGCTTCCGCGCCCGCGCGGTTGTGTTGACGGCTGGCACTTTTCTGAATGGGTTGATCCATATCGGCCTGCAAAACTACTCGGCCGGACGTGCGGGCGACCCCCCGGCGATTTCTCTGGGTGCACGCTTGAAGGAAATGGCGTTGCCACAAGGCCGCCTGAAAACCGGTACGCCACCGCGCATCGATGGTCGCACCATCGATTTTTCGGTGATGCAGGAGCAGCCGGGCGATCTCGACCCGATGCCGGTATTTTCCTATATGGGCAATGCCGCCATGCACCCGCAGCAACTGCCGTGCTGGATTACCCATACCAATGCCCACACGCATGACGTGATTCGCAACAACCTCGACCGCTCGCCGATGTATTCGGGCGTGATCGAGGGCGTCGGGCCGCGCTATTGCCCCAGCATCGAAGACAAGATTCACCGCTTTGCCGACAAGGCATCGCACCAGATTTTCCTCGAGCCTGAAGGCTTGACCACTTACGAGATTTACCCAAACGGGATTTCCACCAGCCTGCCGTTCGATGTGCAACTGGACATCGTGCGTTCGATTCGCGGGCTGGAAAATGCACACATCCTGCGCCCTGGCTATGCGATCGAATACGATTACTTCGACCCCCGCAACCTGAAGTCTTCGCTGGAAACAAAAACTATTGCCGGCCTGTTCTTTGCGGGGCAGATCAATGGCACCACCGGCTATGAAGAGGCCGCCGCCCAAGGCCTGCTGGCCGGGATCAACGCCGCTCTGTTGACGCAGGGAAAACCGGCCTGGACGCCGCGCCGCGATCAAGCCTATTTGGGTGTGCTGGTCGACGATCTGATTACCCGCGGCGTGACCGAGCCGTACCGCATGTTCACCAGCCGCGCCGAGTACCGCCTCAGCCTGCGCGAAGACAATGCCGACCTGCGTCTGACGGAAGCCGGCCGCGCAATGGGCTTGGTGGATGATGTGCGCTGGGACGCCTATTGTCGCAAACGTGACCTGGCGGCGCGCGAAGTTGGGCGCCTGAAGTCGACCTGGGTCAATCCACGCACCCTGTCTGGCGAAGAAGCCACAAGTATTTTAGGGCAACAAATCGAGCGTGAGTACACACTGGCCGACCTGCTGCGCCGCCCCGAGGTGACTTATGACAGCTTAATGCGGCTTTCCTGTGCCGGTGAAAAACTCACCGATGAAGCCGCCGCCGAGCAAGTCGAAATCCAGATCAAATACGCCGGCTATATCGCGCGCCAGCAGGAAGAAATCGCCAAGCAGGAAAATCATGAAACCACCTGTTTGCCAAAAGAGATTGACTATGGCAGCGTGCGCGGTCTGTCGAAGGAAGTGCAGCAGAAGCTGAATCAGGACAAACCGGAAACCATCGGCCAGGCGTCGCGCATTCAGGGGATAACCCCGGCGGCGATTTCGCTGCTGCTGGTGCATTTGAAAAAACTGAACAAGAGTTCCGCCAAAGAAGCGGCGTAATGGAGATGCGAGGCGAAGGGCTGGCGCAGCAGCTTGCGGAAGGGGTGGCAGCCCTGCGGCTGGATTTGAGTCCGGCGCAGCAGACGCGGCTGCTGGACTATCTGGCGCTGCTGGCAAAGTGGAACGCGGTGTACAACCTGACCGCGATCCGTGATCCGCAGGCGATGTTGGTGCAGCATCTGCTCGATTCGCTGGCGATTGTGCCGGAGCTGGCGTTGCATACACAAGGGCGGCCGTTTCGCTTGCTCGATGTCGGCAGTGGTGGTGGTTTGCCGGGAATTCCGGCGGCGATTGCCATGCCGCAGGCGCAGGTGATGTTGATCGATCCGGTACACAAGAAGACGGCGTTTCTGACGCAGGTGAAGGCAGGCTTGCAGTTAAGCAATCTGCGTGTCCTGACCGGTAAGGCGGAAGAAGTGAGGGCGGTGGAGGTAGACGCGCGCTACGATGTCATCACTTCGCGCGCATTTTCCAGCTTGGGCGAGTTTGTGCAACTGGCGCAGCATCTGTTGGCGCCCGAAGGGTTTTTTGCGGCAATGAAAGGCGTGGTGCCGGAAGAGGAAATTCGTGCATTGCCGTCGGAGTTTCATGCCTATGGGGTGATTCCTCTACAGGTACCGGGTTTGGATGCAGAGCGTTGTCTGGTGTTGATCAGAAAGAAATAAAAACACAATCGAAAAGGTAGTGAGGCATGGCACGAATTTTTTGTGTGGCAAACCAAAAAGGTGGCGTCGGCAAGACCACGACCACCGTCAATCTGGCTGCTGGTCTGGCGGCACAGGGGCAGCGCACCTTGCTGGTGGATCTCGATCCGCAGGGTAATGCGACCATGGGTTCGGGGGTGGACAAACGCGATCTGAAAGCGTCGGTGTACCAGGTGCTGCTTGGGCTGGCAAACGTCGAATCGGCGCGGCAAAAATCGGAAGCCGCGGGCTACGATGTGTTGCCCGCGAATCGCGAACTGGCCGGCGCGGAGGTTGAGCTGGTCGAAATGGACGAGCGCGAAAAGCGCTTGAAGGAAGCATTGGCAGCAGTCGATGCGCAATATGATTTTGTCCTGATCGATTGCCCGCCCTCGCTGTCAATGCTGACATTGAACGGCTTGTGCGCGGCGCATGGTGTGATCATTCCGATGCAGTGTGAATATTTTGCGCTGGAAGGGCTCTCGGATCTGGTCAACACCATCAAACGCGTGCATGCGCACATGAACCCCGATCTGAAAATCATCGGTCTGCTGCGCGTCATGTTCGATCCGCGTATGACACTCTCGCAGCAGGTTTCGCAACAACTGGAAGATCATTTCGGCGACAAGGTTTTCAAGGCCGTGATTCCGCGCAATGTGCGGCTGGCCGAAGCGCCCAGCTACGGCTTGCCCGGTGTCACCTTTGACCCCGCCAGCCGTGGCGCGCAAGCCTATATCGATTTCGCGCGTGAAATGATTGAACGCATCAAGACCATTTAGAGATATGAGCACCAACAAACGACCCAAGGGACTCGGCCGCGGCCTGGAAGCATTGCTCGGTAGCGAGACCACCATCAGCACGCCGGAAGGTGCGCCGCACAGCTTGCCGCTGAGCCTGCTGCAAGCCGGGAAATATCAGCCGCGCACGCGCATGGACGAAGCCTCGCTTAATGAGCTGGCGGCCTCGATCCGCGCGCAAGGCTTGATGCAACCGATCGTCGTGCGTCCGGTCGATGGCAATCGCTACGAAATCATCGCCGGTGAACGGCGCTTCCGCGCGTCCGGCATCGCAGGGCTGAGCGAAGTGCCGGTGGTGGTGAAGAATGTGCCAGACGAAGCCGCGCTGGCGATGGCGTTGATCGAAAACATTCAGCGCGAAGATTTGAATCCGCTCGAAGAAGCGCAGGGGATTCAACGCTTGATCAACGAATTCGGCATGACGCATGAAGACGCTGCGGGCGCGGTGGGCCGCTCGCGCTCCGCCACCAGCAATCTCTTGCGTCTGCTGAATCTGGCCAAGCCAGTGCAAACCATGTTGATGGCGGGCGATGTCGATATGGGCCACGCGCGCGCATTGCTGGCGGTCGATGCGGTCACGCAGATTCAACTGGCCAACCAGATCCATCAAAAGCGTTTATCGGTGCGCGAAACCGAAGCGCTGGTCACGCGCACGCTCGCCAGCGCCAGCGAGGCGACCGGCAGCAAACGCAAGGGTCACGAAAAGGGTCGAGATACCCAACGCTTGGAAGAAAAGCTCGCCGATCATCTGGGTCTGCACGTCGAAGTAAAAACCAATGCCAAGGGCCGCGGCCAACTGGTGGTGCATTTCAGCTCCAACGAAGAGCTCGAAGGTTTGCTGGCGAAAATGAAATATTCCGAGAGCTGATTTGCGGCCATCTTACGGCGCGTGTTTGGCGGCGCTGGCGAGCGGCGAAATTTTTTCTGCCAGTAATTCGATGAAGGCAAAACCGAAATCGAAGCGCGATTTGACCGGCAGAAAATCATGCTCCGGCGCCAGCCAGACCTCGATCCGTGTGCCATAGCGATCCTGCAAGGGTTGGCTGCGCAAGTGCCAAGTGGCCACCGCGCCCAGATCCGAGCGCACGGTTTCCTGCCCGATCAGGGTAAAATTAAAAAACTCCACGCCTTTTGTGCCTGCGACTGGCACTTCAAATGTGCTGCCCGGCTGTTGCAGCAATTCAGGGTTGCCGCGCACAAGAAAGCCCAATTGCATCAGCACGCTGAGCTCATCTTGCACGCCCGCCGCTAGCGGTATGCGATCCGTCACGCGGCTGAACGTGACCAGGGGCTCGGTCAACCCACCCAACTCTTCGCGCGTACGGAGGAAATTGGTCGCCACCTCCGCCCGCCCGCCGCGTTGCTCGGTGTAACGGCGCGGCGCCAGGCCGCTGCTGTCAAAGCCGCCTGTACTGCGGCGGATCAGCTTGAGGGCCGACAGGCTATCGGGGCGTAGCAAGGTTTCCAGGCGCAGGTTGTAGCCACCATTCTCCACCAGCCATTCCAGTTCACCGTCCAGCGTGCCGAGCGTCGTGCGCACGGTCAGCTTGAGCAAGACACTGGGCGGAAGCGTCAAACCCGCAGGCTCCGCTTGTGCGTGTGCACTGAGTTCAGGTGGTGGCGGTGCCAGGGCCGCAGCGGGGATATTGGTGGTGTCGTTATCCATTTGCTGTTGCGCCGATGATTTTTCAGCGGAGGGCATGCTGCTGTGCGCTGTGGAGGGCGCTGCCACATGTGGTGCCGCCGTTGCGGGAATTGCAATAACGGGTTTGACCAGCTTGATCAGCGTGATGGCGGGTTGTGCCGCTACCGGCTGCACATACAGATCGTTCTTGCCGAGCCAGGCCAGCAATCCCAGATGGATCAGCACTGAAAGCAGCAGCAGGCACCACGGCCGAAATGAACGAAATACGTGCGGCAAGGCAGATTTCCCCCCAAAGGCCGCATGCTACCGTAATCATTTGGCCCGGGCAGGCTGACCAGCGTTTGGCCGATTGGCCATGCAACGCTAAACTTTTTGGCGGCCAGGCCGTTGTTCCGAGGGAGAAGCCGGAGTGCGCGGGGGGCACGTGATCGGCCGATCAAGAAGGATGGTGAGCATGATCTCGGAAATGCATCGACTGGTTGCAGAACACATCAAGCTGGGGCAACCGCTGGCCTACGATGTGTACGACGCCGACAACAAACTGTTGCTGCGCAAGGGTTTTGTCGTGGAAAAGCTCGAGCAGATCCAGGAAATTCTGGAGCGCGGCATGTTCGTCGAGGTCGACGAATTGCAAAAAATCATGGAGCGCGGCGGCCTGCATGTCCATACGCCCATCCCGCTCAAATTCAATCCGTTTCGCGTCTGGGACGAGCTGCATGGAAAGTGTACGCGCTTGTTGCGCAATATTGCGCACGAAGAAAATTTCAGCGACAAATTCATGGAGTTGGCTGGGCAGCTGGAACAGCTGTGCAGCAAGGATGCCGATGCCTGCATTTGCATATTGATGCGCTCCGACACTCAGCGCTATGCCACGTCACATACGATCAATGTCGCCATGGTGGTCGAATTGGTAGCCAAGCGCATGGACTGGCCACCGGAGCGTCGCCAGTCCGCCATTTGCGCCGCGCTGACAATGAACGTCGGCATGATGGAATTGACGGGAAAATTATTCAACCAGCGCGATCCGCTGACGCCGGAGCAAAGAAACGAAGTCAATCAGCACCCGCTCAAAAGCGTTGCCTTGCTGAAGGAGGCCGGCGTGCAAAACGAAGTTTGGCTGACAGCAGTACTGCAACATCACGAAAGCCCGGAAGGCAAAGGTTATCCCAATCGCTTGCAGGAAGTCGACCCGGTCGCCGAACTGTTGCATCTGGTCGATATCTTCTGCGCCAAGGTCAGTCCGCGGGCTTATCGCAAACCGATTCCCGCGAATCAGGTCGCCAAGGAGTTGTTTGTACAGGAAAGCCGTGGCGGACAAAATCCAGTTCCTGGGACGATCATCAAGGAAATCGGCATCTACCCGCCCGGCAGCTTTGTCAAACTGCAGAATGGTGAAACCGCCATCGTCGTGCGCCGTGGTGAAAACGCCAATACGCCCATCGTGTTTAGCATCGCGAGCGGCAAGGGCACGCCCTATGTCGAGCCGCAAAAGCGCGAAACCTGGCGCAAGGACTACGGCATCGCCGGGATGGTGCCGAGCGAAAAAGTCATTACGCGCATCGACATCCCGAAACTCTGGGGCTACTGAGTAGCAAGCATTTTTGCGGGCAGTACGGTTGCTATAATCGCGGCTTCCAGCAACAGCTCGCAATGTCCGCTTACTGCGGGCGTGCGATGACACCAGCCCGCACGATGTCCAGCACACTCAAACAGCGCTTGGCGCAAAACATTTCCACGCAGTTGCAATCCCTGCTGCCCGGCCAGATGGCCGTACCGGCAATCGTCCTGGAGCGCCCCAAGCAAGCCGAGCACGGCGATCTAGCCTGCAACGTCGCGCTGCAATTGGCCAAGCCCTTGCAAAAAAATCCGCGCGAGCTGGCCGCACTGCTGGTGGAACGTTTGCTGGCGCACAACGCGGATGGTCTGCTGGCCAGCGCCGAAGTGGCCGGTCCGGGCTTCATCAATTTTCGTTTGAGTCCGGCCGCGAAACAGGAAATCGTGCGTACGGTATTGCAGGCCGGTGCGCGCTTTGGCCATGGCACCTTGGAGGCGGGCAAGAAAGTGATGGTCGAATTTGTCTCGGCCAATCCGACCGGCCCGCTGCATGTCGGCCACGGTCGTCAGGCTGCGCTGGGCGATGCCTTGTGCCACCTGCTCGCCGCGCAGGGCGCGCAGGTGACGCGCGAGTTTTACTACAACGATGCCGGCAATCAGATTGATAATCTGACGCTGTCCGTGCACGCGCGCGTGCTCGGCAAAACGCCGGAAGACGCCGACTGGCCCGCCGACGGTTATCGCGGCGATTACATTAGCGACATCGCGCGCGATTATCTGGCGCGCAAGAGCGTGCATGCGGACGATCGCAGCACCACCGCCAGCGGTGACGTCAACAATCTGGACAACATCCGCGAATTCGCCGTCGCCTACCTGCGTCATGAGCAAGATCTCGATCTGCAAGCCTTCGGTGTCAAGTTCGATCACTATTATCTGGAGTCGTCGTTGTACACCGATGGCAAGGTCGATGCCGCCGTCGCTGCACTGAGAGCGCATGGCAAAACCTACGAGCAGGACGGCGCGCTGTGGCTCAAGACCACCGCTTACGGCGACGACAAGGATCGTGTGATGCGCAAAAGCGAAGGCGGTTACACCTACTTCGTGCCCGATGTCGCTTATCACATCACCAAATGGCAACGCGGTTATGCCAAGGTCATCAATGTGCAGGGCACCGACCATCATGGCACCATCGCACGCGTGCGCGCCGGTTTGCAAGCGGTCGAGATGAATATTCCGCAAGGCTATCCTGACTATGTGTTGCACAGCATGGTCAAGGTGATGCGCGGTGGCGAGGAAGTGAAAATCTCCAAGCGCGCCGGCAGCTATGTCACCGTGCGCGATCTGATCGATTGGGTCGGGCGCGATGCCGTGCGCTTCTTCCTGGTGTCGCGCAAGGCCGACACCGAATTCGTGTTCGATATCGATTTGGCTCTGTCGCAGAGTGAGGAAAACCCGGTTTTCTACGTGCAATATGCGCATGCGCGCATTTGTTCTGTGCTGGCACAATGGGGCGGTGAACTACAAACCTTGCCGACGGTCGAATTGGCGCCGCTGACCAGTGCACGCGAGACCAGTCTGATGAATACGCTGGCCGCTTATCCAGAGGTCGTGCAACAGGCAACGGCTGAATTGGCACCGCATCATGTGGCGTTTTATTTGAAAGAACTCGCCAGCGAATTTCACAGCTACTACAATGCCGAACGCGTTTTGATTGAAGCCGAGCCGGTCAAGCAGGCGCGCCTGGCGCTGTATCTGGCCACGCGCCAGGTATTGCAGAATGGCTTGGCGTTGCTGGGCGTGAGTGCGCCCGAACGCATGGACCGCAGGACAGACATCGACACAGGCAGCGAGACAGAGTGACCATGAAAATGAATGCAAGCAAAACATATCAGCACGGCGGGACGCTACTGGGTTTTCTCGGCGGCTTGATCACCGGCCTGGCCGTGGCCGTGGTGGTGGCCATGTATATCACCAAGGCGCCGGTGCCCTTCAGCAATCACAGCACGCAGGCCGCAACCGGCACGGAGGCGGACAGCAAGGATGCGCAGGATCCCAATCAGGCCCTGTATCTGAAACGGCCACCCGCCGCCGAAGAAGACGGCAAAACGCCTGCGGGCGGCACCGTTCGCTTGCTGGACAATACGCAAGCACGCGCTGCGCAGGACAAGACGCTGCGCCAGGCGCAGGAGCGCGTGGTTTACTTTCTTCAGCTTGGCGCGCCAAAAAACGAAAGCAATGCACAGGGCTTGAGAGCGCGCACCGCATTGTTGGGTGAAGAGGCGCGCATCACCGAAACCACGGTCAACGGCGAAACGCTTTACCGCGTGCGCACCGGCCCCTATCGTTCGCGCGATGAAATGCTCGATGCGCGCAAGCGGCTGGTCGAGAACGGATTTGAGCCGACCGAGGTCAAACAGACGCTGGTCAGCGACTGAGCGGCACCGCCATCACTTCATTTGCAGTACGTCTTAAGGAGACTCCATGCATACGTCGTCGAACAAGATCCAGCATATTTTGGCAGCAACCTTTTTAACGTTCGCGCTGTCTGGCGCGGCGGTCGCACAAACATCAACGGCAGCACCCGCACCCGCACCGATCGTTGAGGGGCAGGATTACCAGGTGTTGAAAACAGCGCAGCCGACGGAGGAGGTCGGCAAGATTGAAGTGACCGAATTTTTTTCCTACGGTTGCCCGCACTGCTATCACTTCGAGCCGATGCTGAATGCCTGGATGAAAACCCTGCCCACCGATGTCGTCGTGCGTCGCGTGCCGATTTCCTTCAATCCACACTTTGCCACGGTGCAAAGGTTGTATTACGCACTGGATGCGCTGGGCATCGAAAAGGATTTACACAGCAAGGTGTTTGATGCCATTCACAAAGACAATGTCGATCTGTACAGCGTGGAAGGCATGGTCGGTTTCATGGAGAAACAGGGCGTGAGCCGGGAGAAATTCATGGCGGCCTACAACGCGTTTGGTGTGCAAGCCAAACTGAATCGCGCCGATCAAATGACCCGGCTCTATCAAATCATGGGCGTGCCCACGCTGGCGGTCGATGGCCGCTACATCACGTCTGCGCATAGCTTGGAAGGCAATATCACGGTGGCCAATGCCTTGATCACCAAGGTGCGCGAGCAAAGAGCGCCGGTCAAACCCGCCGCTGCTGGCGCAAAAAAATAAGGTGCTGGTTTTTCTGACCGGAGCGTCCAGCGGCATTGGTGCGGCGTTGGCGCGTGAATATGCGGCGCAAGGGGCGGCCCTCGTATTGCTGGCTCGGCGTACCGAAGCGCTGCACGCGCTGCTGGAAGAATTGCCCGGTGGCGCAGCGCGGCACACGGTGTTCGGCGTCGATGTGTGCGATTGCGACGCCTTGCAAGCCGCCTGTATGGAATGCCTGCAAACGCGCGGTTGTCCCGATGTGGTGATCGCCAATGCTGGAATTTCCGCCGGCACGCTGACCGAGTTCAGCGAAGATCTCGCCGTGTTCGAAAAAATTCTGCACACCAACCTGCTGGCCATGGCCGCGACCTTTCATCCCTTCATCGCTGCCATGAAACAACGTGGCAGCGGCACGCTGGTGGGTCTGGCCAGTGTCGCCGGCATTCGTGGCCTGCCGGGGTCCGAAGCGTACAGCGCGTCCAAGGCCGCCGCGATGACTTATCTGGAAAGCCTGCGGGTGGAATTGCGTACCACCGGCATCAAGGTGGTGACGCTGGCGCCGGGTTTCGTGCGCACACCGATGACGGCGAAGAATCCTTATCGCATGCCCTTCCTGATGGACGCTGATATTTTTGCCCGCAAGGCGGTGCGTGCGATTGCCCGCCAGGTGAGTTACATCGTCATTCCCTGGCAAATGGGCTGGGTGGCAAAGTTGCTGCGCATTCTGCCCAACTGGCTGTATGACCGCGCGCTGGTCAACGCCAAGCAGAAACCGCGGATCACTCCCCCATGAAAATTGTCCTGCCGATTTTGTTCGGACTATTGCTCGCCGCCTGCGGCAGCAGTCCGCCACGTATCGAGCGCGATACGGGCGTGCAGAGCACGGCCCCCGCCAAGCCTGCGCCCGGACGGGGCGGCTACTATCAGGACGACGGACCAGGCGACAACCCGCCCGCCAATCTGGAGCAAATCGCCGATGCGGTGCCGCGTGACGAGCCGCTCATGTCGGGCCCCAACCGGCCCTACACGGTGTTTGGTAAAACCTATGTGCCGCAGACAGGCGCGGAGCCCTTTCGTCAGCGTGGCGTGGCTTCCTGGTATGGCCGCAAATTTCATGGCCAGCGCACTTCCAGCGGTGAAATTTACGATATGTATGCGATGACCGCCGCGCATCCGACATTGCCGATCCCCAGCTATGTGCGTGTCACCAACCCGGCCAACGGCAAAGCAGTGATCGTGCGCGTCAACGATCGTGGCCCCTTCCATTCCGACCGCATCATCGACTTGTCGTATGCGGCCGCCTGGAAGTTGGGCTATCTGGGCAAAGGCAGCACGGAAGTCGAGCTTGAACGCATAGTCCCCGGCGAGATCGCCGCCAACGCAAGCCGCCCTGTTGCCGCAATGGAACCGGCAAAGCCGCCCAATGCTGTGGTGCCCGCAACAGGAAATCACTATCTGCAACTGGGCGCTTTCGCCCAGCGTGAAAATGCTGAAGCCAGCCGTGCGCGTGTGTATCAGCAACTGCCCTGGCTGAACGACCCGATTGTCCTGGAAGAGGCACCAGGCAATCTCACGCGCCTGTTGCTGGGCCCTTATGCCACGCTGGAAGCGGCGCAGGAGATGGTGAAAAAAATAGAAGATGCGTTACAGCAAAAAGTGCTGGTGCTGTCGCGCTGAAGGCGTGTTTAATAAAACACCGACAACACGCCGCTGTGCCCATACAGCCGGTTGCCGGCAATTTCACCGCTGGCGAAGAGGCCGATCAAGGGAATGTCGCCCAGCTCTTGCTGGATGATTTCCATTTCCGTGGTATGTCCACCAAATAAAAAATCGCTACGGCTGATGCACGAGTAGTACAGCGCGCCACGGATGGGCGTGGTTTCGAGCAGTTCGCGGATTTCGGTGCAGATGCGAATCAAATCGTTGCGTGCTGCCGCAGCATCGCGGGTGCAAAACAATAATTGCTGCTTGTTGTGCACGTGATGGGCGATGGCAATGCTGCGTTTATCCGGGTCGAGCGCCACCAGGTTGCGCACTTGATAATCCACTGCGGTATCCGCGCCCTCTTCGGCCAGCGCGGCGAACAGACCTTGCGAAATACGCTGCATGTATTGCTCGGCGATCAAGCCACCGGGAGGTGCGCCCAGATCGGCCAGCAGCACATCCAATGCAGGTGTGCCATCGAGCAAATAAATCAGATGTCCATCGTGTTCGGTAATGTCGTGCGCCGGGCCGACCGGCTGACACCCTTGCGTGACGCGCGTGAGCAGCCGCACCTGACTGGACAGGACCACGCCGGACATGCCGCCTTCGATGACATCGTTGGCGATTTGCCAGGCGCGTTTGCGCGAACTGGTGAGCCCGCCGATCAGGTTGCCGCTGTGCAGCTTGCCCGCCATGTCCTGAACCAGATCGGGCAGGTCGGGCGCGGTGGAACAGGCATGCACAATCGCGTGGTCGGCCAGCCAGGCGCCATTGGCCGCGCGGGCGTTGCGCGCGGGCGGGCGCAGCAGGCCGGAAAAGACGCTCGCGCTGTGGGGCGGCAGATCGGGCAGCAGCACCGCCATGGCGGGTTTCTCGATGTATTCGACTCCGCTGGCGAGCACGCCCTGCCCGATGGTGCCGATCCAGTCCTTCAGTCCCGTGCGCGTTTTCAACAGATGCACAATCTCATGCACATGTTCGCCCAGCGCTTCGGTGAGGTAAACAATACCGAGCGAGGCTTCGGGACTGTGCGTACCGGCCAGCCGCTGCCGCTCCAGCTCGGTCAGCACCATTTCGGTTGCGAAACGCCAGTCGGGATGCGAGGTGTGCGCACAGCGAAACTGCATGTTTGTCCTTTACCTGGTTAACCTAGCTGCGTGAAGTTTTGTTGCTGCGTGCAGCAGGTTTGGCGGGCGCTTCTGTGGAGGCTTCCGTTTTTGGCGCCGGATCTTGGGCCGGTGTTTGAGTCGATGATTGCGCTGGCGTTTGGGCGGCAGCCTTGGCCAGGTGGCTGAATTGCTGCTGCAATAAATCCCACCATAGGGCACTGCCTTGCTGCATGGCTTCGGCAAATTGGGTCTGCGCCGGCGGCGGGCTGTTGTCTGCGGGCTCCTGGGCGGCGGCATTGGCGGCCTGACCGAGGCTGGCACTGAAAGTTTGCAAAGCCGCCAGCGTGCCCCGTTGGACTTCCAGCCCCTGAATGGTATTGCGCAGCATATTCTGGTTTACATTGAGCCAGTGCTCAACGGTTTTCAATTCGTTGATGCGCCGGTCGATTTCCTCGAGATTCAGCGTCGGCGTCAGCATGGAAGGCAGATTCAGGCTGCCCGACCAGCCGGACCAGAGCTTGTTCATGAAATCAGCACTGTCCGGGGGTTGGAATGGGGTATTCAATGCATGTCTCCTAGGGTCTATTGACGGCGGAATTTCTCTGGGCTTGAGGGCGAGATCTGGGTCTGCGTCTGATTTCGGGGGTGGTACGGATGCTCCAGCGTGAGGGCACCCAGCACCGCCTTTCAGGCCCTAGGAAAACGCCCGGAGCTATTATGGCGCGGCGCGCGTTGTTGGGGAAGGCCGACTCTAAGTGTCTTCGGAATCTTCTGGGTCAATGGCGGCACTTCGAAGCATTTCCAGCCGTTGGCGTTCGAGAAAATCCTTCATGGTGTCGATGCCACGCAATTGCAGGATGGTATTGCGCACGGCAGCCTCAACCAGCACTGCCAGGTTGCGGCCGGCGGCCACCGGGATCACGACTTTGGGGATGGCCATGCCCAGCACATCCTGGGTTTGGGCGTCCAGCGGCAGGCGCTGAAAATCTTCCTTCATCATGCTGCGGCCAAGCAGATTGACGATCAGGGTAAGGCGCATCTTGCGGCGCACGGCTGTCTCGCCAAAAATGGCACGGATATCGAGCAAGCCCAGACCGCGGACTTCCAGCAGGTTTTGCAGCAATGGCGGGCAGCGCCCTTCGACCATGTACGGGGCGATGCGCGAAAATTCGATTGCATCGTCAGCCACCAGACCATGGCCGCGACTGATCAATTCCAGTCCTAGCTCACTCTTGCCAAGGCCCGAATCGCCGGTAATCAGCACGCCCACGCCCAGCACGTCCATGAAGACGCCGTGCATCAGGCAGCCGGGCGCCAATTCCTTGGACAGATAGACGCGCAAAACGTCAATGATTTGTGCCGAGTCGAGCGGACTGGAAAATAGCGGCACGGCTTGTTGATCGCACTGGGCGATCAATTCCTCAGGAGCCGCGATGTCTTCGGCGACGATCACTGCGGGCGGATGGCTGGACACCAGTTCCTGGATCAGATAGCTGCGGTGGTCTGCCGCCATGCCGTTGACGTATTCCATCTCCTCGGGGCCGAGGATCTGGATGCGCCGCTTGTGGATCAGGTTCAGGTGGCCCACCAGATTGGCGCTGTAACCGCCCTGTTCGGCCAATACGCGTTCTGCGCCGCTCTTGCCCGCGCGCCAGGCAAGCTTCAGTGCCTCGGCATTGTCTTCATGGAGATGCGCGACGTCGCAGGCTCTGAACATGGGGCGGAAGTTGACGATAGGTCAGGTAACTGAAACCCCCGGCTCCCAACCCAACAGCAGTTGGTGCAGGGACTGTGCATCCTGGGCCGTCAACAGCTTTTCTCGGAAGTTGCGGTCAGACAGCATTTGTGCGATTTCGGAAAGAATTTCCAGATGCTGCTGGGTAGCCTGTTCCGGCACCAGCAAAAACACCATCAGACTGACCGGCAGATCGTCCGGGGCGTCAAAAGGAATCGGTTCCTGCAGGCGAATAAAGGCGGCAATGGCTTCGCGCAAACCCTTGATGCGGCCATGCGGCACCGCCACACCCTGGCCCAGCCCGGTGGAACCCAGGCGTTCGCGGGCGAACAAGCTGTCAAACACCTTGCTGCGCGCCACGCCATGGTGGTTTTCAAACAGCAGGCCGGCCTGCTCAAACACGCGTTTCTTGCTTGAGACATCAAGGTCGACCACCACGTTGGCAGGGGGCAGCAACTTGGAAAGCAGATTCATGGGCGCAGAGTTATAGACGCAGACAGGCCGCAAATACCAGAATGACGAATCAACCGGCAGACATCCGGGTGGAGAAAGAAGGCCGGATTATAGCCCTGCTCAACGGCGAGCGAGAGTCTAACTTTAAGCCGGTGTTGCAAAATTGCTGCGGTGCAGCCAAGCGCATATTTTCGTGCCTTGGGGTCAGCCACAAGCGGCTGCCGGGGGCGGGCTGCTGCCAGCTGCTTGCTGAAGGCGCTGATATTTGGCCTGCAACTGCTCCGGCGTTTCGCGCCAGTCCGGGTTGAAGGGGATGCACTGCACCGGGCAGACGATCTGGCATTGCGGCTCATTGTAATGGCCGACGCATTCGGTGCATTTGTGCGGGTCGATCTCATAGATCTCCGGGCCCATGCTGATGGCGCCATTGGGACATTCGGGTTCGCAAACGTCGCAATTGATGCATTCATCGGTAATCAGTAAAGCCATTGAGACAGATCCTAGTCGGCGGCAACGCCGTTTTCTGCAATCTTGCGCTTGAGCCAATCTTCCACCGAAGGGAAGACAAACTTGCTCACATCGCCACCCAGTTGCACGATTTCGCGCACGATGGAGCCGGAGATGAACTGGTATTGATCGCTCGGTGTGAGGAACATGGTTTCGACATCCGGCATCATGTAACGGTTCATTCCCGCCATCTGGAATTCGTATTCAAAGTCGGAGACGGCGCGCAAACCGCGGATCACTACCTTGGCGTTGTGCTTGCGCACGAAATCCTTGAGCAGGCTGGAGAAGCCCTCGACTTCGACGTTTTTATAATGCCCCAGCACTTCGCGGGCGATGGTCACCCGTTCGTCGAGTGAAAAAAAGGGTTTCTTGCCCCGGCTGTCGGCGACGCCAACGATGAGCTTGCTGTACAGCTTGGCAGCACGGCGCACGAGGTCTTCATGACCGCGGGTCATGGGGTCGAAGGTGCCCGGGTAGATGGCGATGGTCATGAAGGGGTTCCAAGGGTTCCGGTAATGCGATGCAGCAGATGATAATGGACTGCTCCAGCTTTGTCCTGCTTGTGTACGACATATTTACCGGCCAGCAGTCCCGGATCGAGCGGCGCTTCCGCCTCGACATACACGCAGCCCTGCGGCTGCAGCACGCTATCCAGCTGAGGAAAAACCTTTTCCAGCCAGCCCGCGCCAAAAGGCGGGTCGAGAAATATCAGATCGAAGCGTTCGCCACGCTGCTGCAACTGTTGCAGCAAGACTGGCGCATCATTCTGCAATAGCGTGACCTGCGCCGCTTGCAGCTTGGCGATCAGGGCGGCAATGGTGCGCGCCGCCTGCGGATTTTTTTCATTGATGAGAACGCTGGAAGCACCGCGCGACGCCGCTTCCAGCCCCAGGGCGCCGGTGCCGCCGAACAGATCGAGACAGCGCCAGCCCGACAGATCCTGCCCCAGCCAATTGAACAGCGTTTCGCGCACGCGATCGGGGGTGGGCCGCAGGCCCGGCACATCCGGCACACGCACGGGCGTGCGTTTCCATTGCCCGCCGATGATGCGGATCTGTTGCGGTGGCGCGCTGCGCTTCACACCACCACCCGTCATTCGGCGCCGACCACCACGGTGACCAATTGTCCCGCATCCACCTTGCGGGCAAAGGCAGCGCGGATTTGCGGCACGGTGACGGCGGCGATTTTTTCCGTCCAGTGATCCAGATAATCCAGTGGCAAGCCATAGAAGCCAATCGTGGCAAGGTTTTGCAGCAGTTTGTGATTATTGTCGATCAGCAGGGGGAAGCCGCCCACCAGATTGTTTTGCGCTGCACGCACCTCTGCCGCGCTGGGGCCTTGTTGCAGAAATTCGCGCAGGGTCTGGTTGACGATAGCGAGTGCCGCATCGGTTTGCGCACGCTGGGTTTGCAGACCGATCACAAATGGTCCCGCTTGTTTCATCGGTGAGAAATAACTGTAGACGCTGTAGGCCAGCCCGCGTTTTTCGCGCACTTCACGCATCAGGCGCGAGGTGAAACCACCGCCACCCAGCACATGGTTGCCGACCAGCAGGGCAAAATAATCCGGATCGCCGCGCACGACGGCGGGCAGGCCGATCAGGATGTGGCTTTGCTGCGCCGGATGGGCGATGTGTTCCGTCTGCGCTCTCGTGGCCGCTGGTGCGGCCGGCGTGGGCAGGTCGGAGCCTGCAGGCAGATCGCGCGTCAATTGTTCGGCAATCGCTTCGGCTTGGCTGCGGTCAATGGCACCGATCATCGACACTACCGCGCGCGCGGCGCTGTGCGTGTTGCGATAAAAGTTTTCCAGGTCGTTGCGCGTGATCGCCGCTACACTTTGCTCCGTAGGCTCGGCGGCGTAGGGGTGGTTGCCGTAGAGCAGCGCGTAAAACCGGCGCGCGGCAATCTGGTCGGGCCGGGTATGGGCTTCCTTGAGCGCGGCGATGCTGCGCGTTTTTTCGCGCGCCAGCACGTCTTCCGGAAAGGTCGGGTGGTGCAGCGCCTGGGCAAACAGGGCGATGGCGGCCGTGCGTACCGTCGGATCGGTAAGCGTGCGCAACGTATGGCTGCTGCGATCCATCTGTGCGCCGCCGCCCATTTCCGTTCCCAGATCGGCGAGGCGTTCTTCGAACTGTTGTTCATCCAGATCGGGCGTGCCCTTGCCGATCAAATCCTGCACCAGTTGCGCGAGGCCGCTTTTGCCGGGCGGGTCAAAGCGCGCACCCGCGTCGAAATCCACCTGAATGTCCAGCATGGGAATGGCATCGGCTTGCACGAACAATACCCGCGTGCCCGAGGACGTGGTCCAGCTTTGCACCGGCAGGGCGGCGTGCGCCAGGCCGCTGACGCCGAGGAGCAGCAGCGCTTTTGAAATCGAGGGCCAGAGTTTCATTGGTGGTGCAATCCTTTCGGCGGGGCCGACACTTTGTTGGGATCCAGCGGTTGCGGCAGCAGTACCGCGACCGTCATGGCATCGTCGCCAAAATATTTCTGCGCCACGGCCTGCACTTGTTGCGCGGTGACGGCTTTCAATTTTCCCAGTACATGGTCAATGTTGCGTGCGCCGATGCCGCTCATTTCATAGCTGCCGATTTCCATCGCCTGACCAAAAATCGAATCGCGCTTGTATACCTGGCTGGCAATCAACTGGGTTTTGACGCGCGCCAGTTCCGCTTCGGTAATGCCCGCGCTGGCAATCTTTGCGACCTCGGCGCGCAGCGCGGTTTCCAGCGCAGCCGTTGTCTTGCCTGCGGCGGGGGAGCCGTCGAGCAGAAACAGCGCCGGGCCGCGGCCCAGCAAATCGTAACCCGCACCGGCTTGATCAGCACTGCGCTGCTGGCGTACCAGCGCAGTATTCAGGCGCGCGCCGGGGTAACCATCGAGCACGCCGGACAACACTTCCAGCGCATACGGCTCAACATCCTGTTCGATGTTTTGCAGGCGCGGCACTTTGAAGCCGATCAACAGGTAAGGGTTTTCCGCCGGGGCTTTCACCTCGACACGTTTTTGCCCGGCCTGCGCGGGTTCGTCTTGCGGCCGGCGCGCTGGCAGCGGGTGCGATGGAATGTTGCCGTAATAGCGCTGCGCCAGATGCAGCACTTGCTGCGGGTCGACATCGCCCGCTACTACCAGCGTCGCGTTGGCGGGCGTGTACCAGGTTTGGTACCACTGCTGCGCATCGCGCGCGGTCAGGGTTTCCAGGTCGCGCATCCAGCCGATGGTGGGCACGCGATAGGGATGCGCCTGATAGGCGGTGGCCATGAAGGTTTCATAGAGGCGGCTCTGCGCGCGGTCGTCGGTGCGCCAGCGGCGCTCTTCCATCACCACTTTCATTTCGCGTGCGAACTCGTCCGGTGCAATCACCAGGTTGTGCATGCGGTCGGCTTCCAATGCCATGACTTTGGCCAGATGCGATTTGTGGATCTGCTGGTAGTAGGCGGTGTAATCCTGCGTGGTGAAGGCATTTTCCTGCCCGCCCAGCGCGGCCACGCGATCGCTGAACTCGCCGGGCTTGAGGGTTTTCGTGCCCTTGAACATCATGTGTTCCAGCACATGGGCGACGCCGGTGGTGCCGTTGAACTCATCCATCGAGCCGGCGCGGTACCACACCATGTGCGCTACCGTCGGCGCGCGATGGTCTTCTTTCACAACGATCTTCAAACCGTTTTTCAGTGTGAACTCGGACAATCCCTCCGCGAGTGCTGCCACTGGCAGGCATAGGCACAGCAAGATAAGACCGCTGCGGCGAGACAAAGAATTTTTCATCATATGAGCCTGTTAAAATCCAACCCCGTTCTCAGAGTCGGCATTTCATGTTTGGTTTCCGCAAAAATCAATCTCCCGCAAGTAATACCACAGAATCTGCCGCGTCAGCGCAAGGTTCCTGGCTGAACCGTTTGACGCGCGGGCTGGCGAAAACTCGCGGCAATCTGACGCACTTGTTTGTCGGCGTCAAGGTGGACGAAGCGCTGTTCGAAGAACTCGAAAGTGCGCTGTTGATGAGCGATGCCGGTGTCGAAGCAACGGCGCATCTACTCTCCCGCTTGCGTGAGCAGGTCAAACAGGAGCGCATCGAAGACCCGGCGCAGGTGCAGGCAGCGCTGCGCACCCTGTTGATCGAGTTGCTGGCGCCGCTAGCCAAGACGCTTGATTTGCAACGTCCCGGCCCAGTCGTGATGATGATCGCCGGGGTCAACGGCGCGGGCAAGACCACCAGCATCGGCAAGCTGGCCAGGCATTTTCAGGCACAGGGCAAATCGGTGCTGCTGGCAGCGGGCGATACCTTTCGCGCTGCGGCCCGCGAGCAATTGATGGTTTGGGGGGAGCGCAACCAGGTGGCTGTGATTGCGCAGGAAAGCGGCGATCCGGCTGCCGTTGCTTTCGATGCCGTGCAAGCGGCCAAGGCGCGCAAGATCGACGTCATGCTCGCCGACACGGCGGGCCGACTGCCGACCCAGTTGCATTTGATGGAAGAGCTGAAAAAGATCAAGCGCGTGCTCGCCAAGGCGGAGCCCAGTGCCCCGCACGAAGTCTTGCTGGTGGTCGATGGCAACACCGGCCAGAACGCACTGGCGCAGATCAAAGCCTTCGACGAGGCGCTCGGGCTGACCGGTCTGATCATCACCAAGCTCGACGGCACGGCCAAGGGCGGCGTTCTGGCGGCCTTGGCACGTGGCAGCAAGACCCGCCCGATCCCCGTCTATTTCATCGGCGTCGGTGAAGGCGTGGAAGACTTGCAGCCTTTCCGGCCGCAAGAGTTTGTCGACGCCCTGCTGGCATGAGGTAGGCTGAAGCGCCTGCTGCGGGCGGGCCAGCGCTTGTTTTCCAGCCGGCTTAACCGGCCATTACCTTCTCCCACCATTCCAGAAATCACCCCCTGCCTGCGCCGGACCGCGCAATTGTTACGCCGTTTCCAAACGCCTTAAGTTTTGTCCTGTGCCGCCGTTAGTTGGCTTAGTTAACTGGAGAGAGTTATGGCACTGCATATCCAACCATTAAAAAGCTTCACGACGCAGTTCCGGTTTTCCACCAAATTCGCCATGGCGGGCGCAGCCGTGGTCGTGCTGGTCGGCTGGCTGGGTTTCATGGTGTTTTCCAATTACCACGACCGGATCCGGGTGGTGCAGGACGAGTTGAGTGGTACCGAATATATCCTGCCCATGCGCGATGCGATTTATGCATTACAGCGCTATCGCGACCTGTCGGCGGCCTTGCAGTCCGAGGATCAGGAAAAGCTGAAGGCGCAGCAGGCGCTGGTTGACAAGAGCAGGCAAGAGTTTGAACAGGCCTGGGGACAGGTGCAGGAAATCTCGGCCAAACACAAGGGCCGCTATCTGGGCGAGGCGCTGCCCGAGGCTATCAACAAAACCTGGAAAGAGCTGAAAGCCGGCTACGACAAGGATGCCGCCTACCCCCGCTTTCTCAAGCATTCCACCCTGATCGACAAGCTGTTTGAAGCCAACAGCACGATCGCCGAAAAATCCGGCCTGGTGCTGGATCAACAGGCGCAAAGCTATTACGTCATCAACAGCATGCTGAACAACATGCTGCCGGCCACCGAGCATCTGTCGCGCGTGCGTGGCCTGGGTGCAAAAATTCTGGCCACCAGCATTCCCGACAGCATCTCGGTCGGCCGCATCATGGAAGGTTATGGCGCCGGGCTGCAACTGTCCGAGACGGCGCAGAGCATGTGGCAGCGCACCTGGAATTACGACACAGCCAAGGCCAATCAGGGCAAGGAGCTGCTCGACAAGGTGCTGCCGCAGGTGCAGGAAGTCGGCAAGGAAGTCCGCAACCGCATCATTGGTTCTTATTCCGGCGCCGACCCGAAAGCCTATTTCGATCTGGCTACGCTCCCGTTGGTCAGCATCAGCCAGTTGATCGACATGGGCCACAAGAATCTGGTGGAATCGTTGCAGCAGCGTCAGACCGTGGCCAAGCGTAGCGAGCGCCTGATGCTGGCGGCGATCCTGATGATCATCATCCCCGTGGCCTTGTTCTTCTGGGCCATCAATATGGCAATTCTGACCTCGGTGGGCAATGTGCAGGAAATTGCCATGGCCTATGCGAAGGGCGATTATCGTGAAAATGCGACCGTCCATGGCAAGGACGAACTGGCGGACATCGCCGTCAGCATGAATCAGATCGGCTCCAGCATGCGCAGTTTGGTACAGAACATTTCGCACGAGGCGCAGGAAGTTACGGCGTTCTCGTTGCAACTGTCGTCGGCCAGTTCACATCTGGCGCAATCGGTGGGCGAGCAGAACGATGCCACCAATTCCATGGCGGCGGTGACGGAGCAAATTTCCGCCAGCCTGATTTCGATTGCCGAGCACACGCGCGATGCGCTCGCGCTGACACGCGAAGCCGGACGCCTGTCCGCCGAAGGTCAGGAAGCTGTGCTTTCGACCGCCAGCGAGATTTCTTCCATTTCGCAGGCAACCCAGGAAGTGGCCACCCTGATGAATTCGTTGACGGCCCGCTCGGCCGACATCGCCGAGATTTTGCGCACGATTCAGGATATTTCCAACCAGACCAATCTGTTGTCGCTGAATGCTGCCATTGAGGCCGCGCGCGCGGGCGAGAGTGGTAAAGGCTTTGCCGTGGTGGCCGATGAGGTGCGCCGGCTGGCGGAGCGCGCGCATGAATCGACCGCGCAGATCGGCTCGGTGCTGACCCAGATCGAACGCGATACGCAATCGGTGAGCGAGCGTGTCAATGGCTGGGAAAAACAATCGGCGGAAAGCGTGACGGTGGCCAATCGCGCTGCGACACTGATCGATCAGATCGGCAGCGGCTCGGAACAAGTGGTGCGCGAAGTCGAGCAAGTCACCCACGCACTCGACGAGCATACGACGGCGTCGAGAAAGATCAACGAAAACGTTGAGAAAGTGGCGACCATGTCGGAATTGAACGTCAGCATCGTCGACCAGATCGCGCAATCGAACAAGGTATTGACGACCATGGCGCAACGTCTGCAGACACTGGTCTCGCAATTCCATACCTGAGCACGGCAACGGCCTCGGTGGCCGCAGCACAGAAGGCTGAAGAAATTCTCACACGGGAGATTCTTCAGCCTTTTTCTTTTTTTCGATCAGGCGGCCGACAAGGATGCCTATTTCGTACAGCGCATACATCGGAATGCCGAGCGACAGTTGGGAGAACATATCCGGCGGCGTGACAATGGCGGAGATGACGGCAATGGCGATGGCCGTGTAGCCGCGCCATTCACACAGCTTGGCCACGGACACCATGCCCAGCAACACCAGCACGATGACAACGATGGGTGTTTCAAACGCCAGACCAAAGGCGAGAAACATGGTCATGGCAAAACCAAGGTATTGCTCGATGTCGGGGGCCACTTGAATACTGGCCGGCGCAAAGGCAGCGATATATTTGAAGACATTGCCAAACACAAAGCTGTAGCAAAAAGCCACGCCGGTATAAAACAGCAGCACGCTGGAGAAAAGAATCGGCCCGGCCAGACGGCGTTCATGCCGGTACAGACCAGGAGCGACGAAGGCCCAGGCCTGGTAGAGCACATAGGGCAGCACCAGCATGAAAGCAGCCAGCAGCGTGACCTTGATGGGAATGAAGAAGGGCGCCACCACGCCGGTCGCGATCATCTTGGAACCGGCGGGCAGATTGGCGATCATCGGCTGGGCGAGAAAATCATAGATCGCCGCCGGGCCGGGCCAGATACACAGGACAACAAACATTGCCAGCAACACGGCCATGGCGCGTAGCAGACGATCGCGCAACTCGATCAGATGTGAGATAAATGTATCGGCGTTGCTGCGGGAATCAGACTCAGTATTCATGGCGCGCTTTTACGATGCCGCTTGACGCGCGCCGCACCACTTTGAATGTAGGCGCGCAAACCTTGCTGGCGTTTGTACCAGAGCGGAATGGTGGTACGACGCAGGCGCAGATTTTTCTTGCGCGCGCGCGGATAGGCGGGCGCATCGTAGACATCATCGGGCGCGTGAATCGAGTGTAGCTCTTCATTGACGGACTGTTGCAGCGTGCTTACGGTATTTTGCAGCGCCTTCAATTCGGCCAGCTCAGCTTCGCGATGGATATCGGCTTTCACATCGTTGACATAGCGCTGCAGCTTGCCCGCCCAGCGGCCCGCGGCGCGGGCCACCTTGGGCAGGCGCTCCGGGCCGAGCACCACCAGGGCGACCACGCCAATCACGCCGAGTTCGGACAGGCCAATGTCAAACATGAGCAAACATCAAAATTTACCAATAAAAAAGCGTGAGCCGCGACGGTCTCACGCTGGTGTGGTCGCTAGTGACCGATGGTGGACGATGGCTGGCTCAGTCGCCCTTTTTTTCCTTGGCTTCGACATCGATGGTGGTGATTTGCTTGGCGGGGTCTTTCTTTTCCTCCTCGCCCTTCATGCCATCTTTAAAACCTTTGACGGCGCTACCCAAATCCTTGCCGATGTTGCCCAGCTTCTTGGTGCCAAACACCATCGCCACGATCAACAGCACGATCAGCCAGTGCCAAATACTGAATGAACCCATGATTACACTCCTGCTACAGTCGTCTCGAAAGCATGGGCCCAAGCGGCTCATCGCCACCCAGCACATGCATGTGCAAATGATACACCTCTTGCTGGCCGACCCGGCCAGTGTTGATGATGGTACGGAAGCCATCCGTCGCGCCTTGCTCGCGTGCGAGTTGTCCGGCCATGACCAGCATTTTTCCCAGCGCCTGCTGATGCGCCAGCGTCGCATCCGCCAGCGAAGGAATGTGCTGCTTCGGAATGATCATGAAATGCACCGGCGCGTGCGGATGAATATCGTGAAAGGCGAAGATGTCTTCGTCTTCATACACTTTCTTGCAGGGAATTTTCCCGGCAATGATCTTGCAGAAAATGCAGTCATCCATGTCATGCCCCCTTCTGTTCGCTGGCATCGCGCGCCACGTCCTTGCGTGCGGCCTTCTCTTCCAGACCAGACAAGCCTTCGCGCCGCGCCAGTTCGCGCAGCACATCGTCCGGCGTCAAATCGTACTGCGCCAGCATGATGAGGCTGTGAAACCAGAGGTCGGCGGTTTCATAGACGATCTGCTCACGTTCCCCGTCTTTCGCTGCCATCACGGTCTCGGTGGCTTCCTCGCCGATTTTTTTCAGGATGGCATCGGGCCCTTTGGCAAACAGACGCGACACATAGGATTTTTCCGGGTCGCCGCCGTTCTGCAGTTTGCGGGTTTCAATGATCTGCGCCAGGCGCGTCAGCGTGTCGCTCATTTCGTTTTCTCGTAAAGAGTGCGTGGATCTTTCAGCACCGGTTCCACCGTCTGCCATTGCGCATTGTCGGCGTCGCCCTGCAGCTGCTGGAAAAAACAATTGTGCCGCCCGGTGTGACACGCCACGCCGCCGGTCTGTTCCACCGTCAGCAGGATCACATCTTCGTCGCAATCGAGGCGCACGTCATGCACTTGTTGCGTGTGGCCGGATTCTTCGCCCTTGTGCCACAGCTTGTTGCGCGAGCGGGACCAATAGTGCGCCTGTTTCGTCGCCACGGTTTTTTGCAGCGCTTCGCGGTTCATCCAGGCGAACATCAGCACCTTGTTGCTGCCCAGCTCCTGCGCGATCACCGGCACCAAGCCCTGTGCATCCCATTTCACTTTGTCCAACCAGCTTGTGCTCATCATAGCCTCACCGGAATGCCGCGCGCCGCCATGTGGCGCTTGGCTTCACCGACGGTGTGTTGGCCGTAGTGAAAAATACTGGCCGCCAGCACCGCGTCGGCGCGGCCGATGGTCACGCCATTGGCCAGATCGTCGAGGCTGCCGACGCCGCCGCTGGCGATCACCGGAATCGTCACCGCATCGGAAATCGCGCGCGTCAACGACAGATCAAAGCCGCTGCGGGTGCCATCCTTATCCATGCTGGTGAGCAAAATTTCGCCCGCGCCCAGCGTTTCCATTTTCTGCGCCCACTCGACCGCGTCGAGGCCGGTGGCGTTGCGTCCGCCATGCGTGTACACCTGCCAGGTGTTTTCGCCACTGCGCTTGGCGTCAATCGCGACGACGATGCATTGCGAACCATAACGCGTACTGGCATCGCGCACCAGCTGCGGATTTTGCACCGCCGAAGTGTTGATCGACACCTTGTCCGCACCCGCGTTGAGCAAGCGCCGCACATCTTCCACCACGCGCACGCCGCCGCCGACGGTGAGCGGAATGAAGACTTGTGATGCGACTGCTTCGATCACTTCGAGAATCAAATCGCGCTGATCGCTGGAGGCGGTGATGTCGAGAAAGGTCAGCTCATCCGCGCCCTGATCGTCATAGCGGCGCGCAATCTCGACCGGGTCACCGGCGTCGATCAGATTGACAAAGTTGATCCCTTTGACGACCCGGCCGCCGGTCACGTCCATGCAGGGGATGATGCGTTTAGCGAGCATTGTTAACTTCCACCCCCACCGCAGAGGCGCAGAGAACGCAGAGAAAACTTGGGGTTTCTCTGCGTTCTCTGCGCCTCTGCGGTGGGATTTGTTTTTGAATTATTCGACGTCACCACTGAGTGCATCGGCCTTGGCCTGCGCCTGGGCAAAATCGAGATTGCCGTCGTAAACCGCGCGGCCGCAGATGGCGCCTTCGATGCCTTCGTGTTCGACCGCGCACAGGCGTTCCACATCGGTCATGCTGGCCAGACCGCCGCTGGCGATCACGGGAATCGTCAGGCCTTGCGCCAGCCGCACGGTGGCGTCGATGTTCACACCGGTGAGCATGCCGTCGCGGCCGATGTCAGTATAAATGACGCTTTCGACACCATAGTCCTGAAATTTCTGCGCCAGATCGAGCACGTCGTGGCGCGTCAGTTTGCTCCAGCCGTCGGTGGCGACTTTGCCGTCCTTGGCATCCAGGCCAACGATGATCTGGCCGGGGAACGCGCTGCAGGCATCGTGCAGAAAGCCGGGGTTTTTCACCGCCGCCGTGCCGATGATGATGTAGGACAGACCGCCGTCCAGATAGCGTTCGATGGTGTCGAGGTCACGAATCCCGCCGCCCAGTTGCACCGGAATCTGGCCATCGACTTCCTTGAGGATGGCTTTGACCACCGCTTCGTTTTTCGGCTTGCCCGCGAACGCGCCGTTCAAGTCGACCAGATGCAAGCGTCGCGCGCCTTGCTCCAGCCAGTGGCGGGCGATGGCGCCGGGGTCGTCGGAAAAAATGGTGGCCTGGTCCATGTCGCCCTGTTTCAGGCGCACGCACTGACCGTCTTTCAGGTCGATGGCAGGTATCAGCAACATGATGAAGGGATGAGAAAGTTAGGGGTTCCAGTGAACAAAATTTTCGTACAGCTTGAGTCCGGTCGTGGCACTTTTTTCCGGATGAAACTGGGTGGCAAAAATATTGTCGCGCGCCACCACACATGCAAAAGGCGCGCCATAGTCCGACTCGCCGAAGGTGAGTGCGGGGTCTTGCGGAACGACATGGTAGCTGTGCACAAAATAAAAATAGCTGTTGTCTTCAATGCCCTGCCAGAGGGCGTGAGGGCGAACCTGGCGCACGCGGTTCCAGCCCATGTGCGGCACTTTCAGGCGGCTGCCATCGGCTTGCACCATCTGTTCGGTGGCAAAGCGGATCACCTTGCCCGGCATCAGCCCCAGGCCGGTGACATCGCCCTCGGCGCTCCAGTCGAACAGCATTTGCTCGCCCACACATACGCCCAATAACGGTGTGTTTGCCGCCACCTTAAGCACGATTTCGAGCAGGCCGGACTCGCGTAGATTACGCATGCAGTCGGGCATGGCGCCCTGCCCCGGCAAGACCACCCGGCCCGCGGACAGAATTTCGCTGGCGTTGCTGCTGATTTTGACCGTGGCTTTGGGTGCGACATGCTGCAGCGCCTGGGCCACCGAACGCAGGTTGCCCATGCCGTAGTCAACGATTGCAATGGTAGTCATTTCTTGGTGAAAGTGAAACGTGAAAAGCGCCGCCGTAGAGACAGACAGCGTCCGCTCACAGGTTCATAGACTTCCCTTGGTCGAAGGAATCACCCCGGCCGCACGTGGATCGGCTTCGATCGCCATGCGCAGCGCGCGGCCAAAGGCCTTGAACACGGTCTCGCATTGATGGTGCGCATTTTCGCCGCGCAGGTTGTCGATGTGCAGCGTTACCAGGGCGTGGTTGGCAAAGCCCTGAAAAAATTCGTGCGTCAGATCGACATCAAAGGTGCCGATCATCGCGCGCTTGAACGGCACGTGAAATTCCAGCCCAGGACGGCCCGACAGATCGACGACGACACGCGACAGCGCCTCGTCCAGCGGCACATAGGCGTGCCCATAGCGGCGCAAGCCTTTCTTGTCGCCCGCCGCCTTGGCAAAGGCTTGCCCCAGCGTGATGCCGATGTCTTCCACCGTGTGGTGACCGTCGATATGTAAATCACCCTTGGCCTCGACCGCCAGATCCACCATGCCATGCCGTGCAACTTGATCGAGCATGTGGTCAAGGAAAGGCACGCCGGTATTCAGCGTTTGCTGGCCGCTGCCATCCAGATTGATCTTCACACTGATCTGCGTTTCCAGCGTGTTGCGGGTGACTTCTGCCTTGCGCATGATGGGGTTTCGTGGGGGGATCGAACAGGGCGCCATGATACCATTCACGCCTTCCCCATTGTGTCCCGCCACCCGCCATGAGCCGCTTCTGGAGCCGCGTTGTGCACGATCTGGTGCCCTATGTCCCGGGCGAACAACCCAAGATCGCCAACCTGATCAAACTCAACACCAACGAGAATCCCTATGGCCCCTCGCCGCAGGTGCTGGCCGCCATTCGCGCCGCCACCGACGAAACGCTCAAGCTCTACCCTGATCCCAACGCCAGCGCGCTGAAGCAAACCATCGCCGCCTATCATGGCCTGCAGATGGAACAGGTGTTTGTTGGCAACGGCTCCGACGAAGTGCTCGCCTTCGTGTTTCAGGGTTTGCTCAAACACGATGCGCCGCTGCTGTTCCCCGACATCACCTATAGTTTCTACCCGGTGTATTGCGGCCTGTATGGCGTGAGCTATCGCACCGTGCCGCTGCGCGACGACTTCACCATCGCGGTGGACGACTATGCTCAGCCTGCCGGCGCCATCATCTTTCCCAACCCCAATGCACCCACCGGCCACCTGCTGCCGCTGGCGCAGATCGAAGCACTGCTGCAGCAACACCCCGATGCTGTGGTGGTGATCGACGAAGCCTATGTCGATTTCGGCGGCATAGATGAAATACCCAGCGCGATTGCCCTGGTCAATCGCTACCCCAACCTGCTGGTCGTGCAAACGCTCTCCAAAGCTCGCTCGCTCGCGGGGCTGCGCGTCGGCTTTGCCATCGGCCACAAGGATTTGATCGAAGGACTGGAACGCGTCAAGAACAGCTTCAACTCCTACCCGCTCGACCGCCTCGCGATCGCCGGCGCCGTCGCCGCCTTCGAAGACCGCGCGTATTTTGAAACCACCCGCAACAAGGTCATCGCCAGTCGCGAGCAACTGGTCAAAGACATGCAAGCCCTCGGCTTCGAAATCATCCCCTCCGCCGCCAACTTCATCTTCGCCCGCCACCCGCAACACGACGCCGCCACCCTCGCCACCAAACTGCGCCAACGCAGCATCCTGGTGCGGCATTTCAAATTGCCGCGGATCGAACAGTATTTGCGGATTACGGTGGGGACAGATGGGCAGTGCGGGGCGCTGGTCGATGCGCTCAAGGAGTTTTTTGTTTAGAGGGCATGCGGACGTAGCCGTACTTACTTCCAGTGGAAATCTTCTTCGCGAAACTTGTCTTCGTTGTACCAAAACCCCTCGACTGCTCGCTGTATTCGCCCCACAAGAGGTATGCCTTTGGAGTTCAAATAAGAATTAAAAGTGGTTACCCGCTGTTTCAGCAGTTCAATTTTTTGTGTTTGATCCCCATCGATTTCGGCCAATTTCTTTAGCCTTTCACCCACAGAAATTTCAAGCGGACTCAGGCTATGACTTACCCAGTCTATTGGCTCATCAAAAGCAGGGTGCAGTTTCCGTTGATTGATTGGGGTGATTAGGCCCATCAGGTCAATATTGTTATTTACTGCGTAAACCAAGCCCTCGTATGGATTTCTAATACGAAGAGGTTGATTTAGGTACATCTGAAATATGATGTCGTATATCGGCTCGCGCGATAGGTTTTCTAGGTTAATAAAGTTTTCTATATGCCCTTTCCGTTCTCTCCGATAGCGCTTGGCTCGAACCGAGTCGAGTAAGTCAAATGGAATAGAAACAACCGCAAGAACGCCAATAAACGAAAGTATCGTTCCAAAGAAATACGTAAACATTCGGACAAGCTGGATGTTTCCCCCCCCGTAAACGGCCTGCTGGAATGTTGATTCTTTTGTAACGACTGTTGCATCGATCTGCCTCAATCTTGGCACCCCCGCAATTTTTCCGATTGGTTCGATTGTGACCATTTGCCCGGATTTTGCCAGCACGAGGAGATTAACCGTAAAGTATTCCCCCGCGTCAAGAATCATTGGATTGAAACTCAATCCATTAAACGCCTGATTAGGGACTACTTCGATGGATTTCTGATATTCGTTGGTTGAGATTATTGTGGGACTTTCAATAATTTTCCCGTCATGGATCAATATCCCCAGGGGAAATTTTGGATCAAAGTCACCAAGCCTTACTGCGGCGCTGCCCGTGTTTATTACTCGAAAGGCGATAAGTCGGATTGTTTCAGACGAGCCAGATAGTTCTCTCTCGCCATAGTAAATTTTCAGCTTTGCAAGAGGTTCTCGAACGCCCAGAATTTCGGCGTTGCTTACCGTTTCAATGACTAAGTCTGGCCTCTCCTCATGAAACCAGTTCGGACGGAATATCGCCACAAAGCCAATCAGGGCCATTATTCCCAGCACCGTCCTTGAAAAAAGTAGGTCAGCAATTTTTTTTAGAAAATCCCGCATCTCCGCCCCTTTAGCGAATCGTTGGCAACAACCAACCGGTTTGGATTGGCGCTATTTTTTTAACCGATATTCCGCGCTCTGCGCGTGTGCCTGCAAGCCTTCGCCATGCGCCAGCGTCGAGGCAATTTTGCCCAGCGTTTGCGCGCCCGCCTGTGACACTTGAATGATGCTGCTGCGTTTCTGGAAATCGTACACGCCGAGCGGTGAGGAGAAGCGCGCGGTGCGCATGGTGGGCAGGACGTGGTTGGGGCCGGCACAATAGTCGCCCAGGGATTCGGAGCTGTGGGGGCCGAGGAAGAGCGCGCCGGCGTGGCGGATCTGGTCGGCGTATTGCTGCGGATTTTCGGCGGAGATTTCCAGGTGTTCGGCGGCGATGTCGTTGGCGATGCTGCACGCTTCTTCCATGTCGCGCACTTTGATGAGTGCGCCACGGTTGGCGAGCGAGACGCGGATGACATTGGCGCGCGGCATCGTCGGCAGTTGACTGGCGATGCTGGCCTCGACTGCATTGATGAACGCAGCGTCGGGGGTGAGCAGAATCGCTTGCGCGAGTTCGTCGTGTTCGGCTTGCGAGAACAGGTCCATCGCGATCCAGTCGGGATCGGTTTTGCCATCGCACAGGATCAGAATTTCCGACGGGCCGGCGATCATGTCGATACCGACGATGCCGAACACGCGGCGCTTGGCGGCGGCAACATAGGCATTGCCGGGGCCGACGATTTTATCGACGGCGGGAATCGTGGCGGTGCCATAAGCCAGTGCGGCCACGGCTTGCGCGCCGCCGATGGTGAATACGCGATCGACACCGGCGATATGCGCGGCGGCCAGCACCATCGCGTTCTTCACGCCATCGGGTGTCGGCACCACCATGATGATTTCACCGACGCCCGCGACCTTGGCGGGCATGGCGTTCATCAACACCGAGGAAGGATAGGCGGCCTTGCCGCCCGGCACGTAGATGCCGACCCGATCCAGCGGGGTGATTTTCTGGCCCAGCACGGTGCCATCGGCTTCCGTGTACGTCCACGTTTCGGCGCGCTGTTTCTCGTGATAGCTGCGCACGCGTTGTGCGGCGGCTTGCAGCGCTTCGCGTTGATCGGCGGGCAGGCTGTCGAAGGCGGCTTTCATTTCGGCGCGCGACAATTCCAGCGCGCTCATGTCGGTGGCACGGCTGCGGTCGAAGCGCTGCGTGTATTCGAGTACGGCGGCATCGCCGCGCTGTTTCACGTCGGCGAGGATTTTTGCCACCGTTGCTTCGATGGCATCGTCCTGCGCTTCTTCATAGGCGAGCAGGTGCTTGAGCTGTACAGAGAAGTCGGCGGCGGTGGAGTCGAGTTTGCGTATCAACATTTTCATAAATCAAAATCAACCGCAGAGACGCGGAGAACGCAGAGAAAATCTAAAGATCAGACCTTGTTTTCCTCTGCGTTCTCCGCGTCTCTGCGGTTAGGCATTTTTATTACTTGCGCGCTCAAACGCTTCCAATATGGGCGTTATGCGTTCACGTTTCAATTTCAACGCAGCTTGATTCACCACCAGGCGCGACGAGATCGACAAGATGTCTTCGACCGCGACCAGATTGTTCGCCTTGAGCGTGCTACCGGTGGACACCAGATCGACGATGGCGTCGGCCAGGCCGACCAGTGGCGCGAGTTCCATCGAGCCATACAGCTTGATCAGGTCGACGTGCACACCTTTGCTGGCGAAGTGTTCGCGCGCGATTTCGACATACTTGGTGGCGACGCGCAACCGCGCGCCTTGGCGCACGGCACTGGCGTAGTCGAAACCGTTTTGCACCGCCACGCACATGCGGCATTTGGCAATGTTCAGGTCGATCGGTTGATACAGATTCGCGCCGCCGTGTTCGATCAGTACATCCTTGCCCGCCACGCCCAGATCGGCCGCGCCGTATTGCACATAGGTCGGCACGTCGGACGCGCGCACGATGATGATGCGCAGGCCGGGATCGCTGGTGGGCAGAATCAGCTTGCGCGATTTTTCCGGATCTTCCGCGCACTCAATGCCCGCCGCCGCGAGCAGCGGCAGGGTTTCTTCAAAGATGCGGCCTTTGGATAAAGCAAGTGTCAGCATGATTTCTCTTAGTGGACGCGCTGGATATTCGCGCCCAAGGCGCGCAATTTCACTTCCATTTGATCATAGCCGCGATCCAGATGGTAGATGCGGTCGATCAGGGTTTCGCCGTCGGCCACCAGCGCGGCGATCACCAGCCCGGCGGAGGCGCGCAGATCGGTGGCCATGACGGTGGCGCCCGACAGTTGTGTGACGCCTTTGACGATGGCGGTGTGGCCGTCGATCACGATGTCGGCGCCGAGACGATTCAATTCCTGCACGTGCATGAAACGGTTTTCAAAAATCGTTTCGGTGACGACGCTGGTACCGTCGGCGATGCTGTTGACCGCCATCAATTGCGCTTGCATGTCGGTGGCGAATAGCGGATAGGGCGCGGTGCGCAGGCTGACCGCGTGCGGCCGTTGCGTCATGCGTGCGCGCAGCCAGTCATCGCCGGCCTCGATCTGCAGCCCGGCTTCACGCAGTTTTTCCAGCGTGGCGCCCAGCGTATCGGGTGCAGCACCGTGCAACAACACATCGCCGCGCGCTGCCGCGACGGCGCACAGGAAGGTGCCGGTCTCGATGCGGTCGGGCATGACATCGTGTGTTGCACCATGCAATTTGTCCACGCCTTGAATGACGATGCGTTCGCTGCCCGCGCCTTCGATGCGCGCGCCCATCTTGATCAGCAGGTTGGCCAGATCGACTACTTCGGGTTCGCGCGCAGCGTTTTCCAGCACGGTTTCGCCCTCGGCCAGCACGGCGGCCATCATCAGGTTTTCGGTGCCGGTCACCGTCACCATGTCGGTGACGATGCGCGCGCCGTGCAAACGTTTGGCGCGGGCGTGAATGTAGCCATGCTCGATGGTGATCTCCGCGCCCATCGCCTGCATGCCCTTGATGTGCTGATCGACCGGCCGCTGGCCGATGGCGCAACCGCCGGGCAGCGATACGCGCACGTCGCCGAAGCGCGCCAGCAGCGGGCCGAGCACCAGGATCGACGCGCGCATGGTTTTGACCAGATCGTAAGTCGCTTCGGGCGTGATGCTGTCCGGCGTCGCCAGGCGCACTTCCGCGCCCGTCATTTCGGCTTGTGCCCCCATGTGCTGCAGCAGCTTGAGCGTGGTGGCGACATCGCGCAGCTTCGGCACATTGCCGATGCGCACTTCGTCGGCGGTCAGTAGACCGGCGCAGAGGATGGGCAGGGCGGCATTTTTGGCGCCGGAGATTTGTACTTCACCGTGCAGTTCTGCCCCGCCAGTAATCGATAATTTATCCACGAACTTATTTCCTGTATCTATTCCTGCTTCTATTGCTGTTGGTACTCTTCCGGCGTCAAGGTTTTCATCGACAGCGCATGGATCTCTGCGCGCATGCGGTCACCCAGTGCGGCATACACGAGTTGATGGCGCTGTACCGCGCGCTTGCCAACGAAGGCATCGCTGACGATCAGCGCCTCGAAATGCTGGCCGTCGCCCTGCACCTGCAAATGGGTGCAGGACAGACCGGCGGCAATGTATTGATGGACTTGTTCGGGAGTTACCATATCAATGTCTCAGTTTGTAGCCGGTGCGCAATAAGTGCAGGCTCAAGGCCGCCAGCAGTGCAAATGCCACGCACACAATCGTCAGGCTGATGCCGGGGGCGACATCGGACTGGCCGAAAAAACCGTAACGGAAACCGTCGATCATATAGAAGAACGGATTGGCATGCGACAGCGCTTGCCAGAACGGCGGCAGCGAATGCACGGAGTAAAACACGCCGGACAGGAAGGTGGCGGGCATGATGAGAAAGTTTTGAAACGCCGCCAGTTGATCGAATTTTTCGGCCCAGATCCCGGCGATCAGGCCGAGCGCGCCTAACAAGGCACTGCCGAGCAAAACAAAGAGCAGCAGCCAAAGTGGTTTGATCGCCGACAGAAGTGTGTGCAGATCGACAAACCACACGGTGATAAGCAAGACACCCAAGCCGACCGCCACGCCGCGCACCACTGCGGCCAGCACATAGGCCCAGAAAATTTCCGCATGCGACAGCGGCGGCAGCAACATGAAAATGATATTGCCGGTGATCTTGCTCTGGATCAGCGACGACGAACTGTTGGCAAAAGCGTTTTGCAACACCGACATCATCACCAGACCGGGAATCAGAAAAGAAGTGTAGTGCACGCCTTGAAACACTTCGACGCGGCCTTCCAGCACATGGCCGAAAATCAGCAGGTAAAGCATGGCGGTGAGCACCGGCGCGGCGACAGTCTGAAAGCTCACTTTCCAGAAACGCAGCACTTCCTTGTAGAACAGCGTGCGAAAACCTATCATGCCGCTTGCTCCATGATTTGCAGAAACACATCTTCCAAATCGGCGTGACGGATTTCCATGTGTTCGATCTGCGCTCCGGCGGCGCGGCAGGCGGCCAGCATGGGTTCGACTTCGCTGTAATCGTTGATGCGCAGCACGGTGTCGCCATTATTGGCTTGCTCAATCTGCTGTGCACGCAAAGTTTCCGGCAACGCACCGTTGCCCAGACGCAGTAGCAGTTGCGCACCGGCAATGCGCTTCAACAAAGTTTGTGTCTGGTCGAGTGCGACGATGCGGCCTTGCTTGAGCATGGCAATGCGGCCGCACAGGGTTTCGGCTTCTTCCAGATAGTGCGTCGTCAGCACGATGGTGTGGCCTTGTTGATTGAGGCGGCGAATGAAGTGCCACAGCGTTTGCCGCAACTCGACATCGACGCCGGCGGTGGGCTCATCCAGCACGATCACCGGCGGCTTGTGCACCAGTGCCTGCGCCACCAGCACGCGCCGCTTCATGCCGCCGGACAGGGCGCGCATATTGCTGTTGGCCTTGTCGGTCAGGCCGAGGTTGGCCATCACTTCATCGATCCAGTCATCGTTTTTGTTCAGACCGAAATAGCCTGACTGGATGCGCAGACATTCGCGCACGGTGAAGAAAGGATCGAACACCAGTTCCTGCGGCACCACGCCCAGACTGCGGCGGCTGGCGCGGTAATCGTGCACCACGTCGTGGCCGAGCACGGCGACTTGGCCGCGATCGGCGCGCGTCAATCCGGCGACGATGCTGATCAGCGTGGTCTTGCCCGCGCCGTTGGGGCCCAGCAAGCCAAAAAATTCGCCCGCTTCGATGCGCAGGGAAACCCCGGCCAGCGCGCAGACTGGGCCATAGCTTTTTGCAAGCTGCTGAATTTCAAGTGCGGGGACGGACATGAAGTGGCCGGAAAGGTGATGAAAGGGTGGCGAAAGGCGGGATTATAAAACCCCCGGCGCCTTTCAGGCGGCAAGCGGTGAACGCTCAGGGTTGAAGCGGCAGCAACTCTTCCACGCCATACAGCGTGATCAGGCTTTGCAAATTGGCGGGAAGGCGGGTGAAACGCAGTGGCAGGCTGTGTTGCCGTGCGTGTCGCTGCATGCCGAGCAACAGTGTCACCGCCGAAGAATCCACGCGCTTCAGGACACCCAGATCGAGCTCCTGCAAACCGTTATCCATGGCGCGGCACGCGGCCACCAGCAATTTGCCGGTGTTGCTGACGGTCAGGCGTTCGGGCAAATGGAATTTTGCGCCGCTCATTTTTGTGCGGCCTTGTCGAGGCTGGCGTTCATTTCGGTCAATTTCTTGATCAGGCCGGCCACACCGTTCTGGTTGATCTCGCTGGCGAACTGGGTTTTGTAGTTTTCCACCAGCCAGGCGCCGAGCACATTGACATCGTAGATTTTCCAGCCGGCATCGGTTTTTTCCACACGATAGTCGAGCTGGATCGGCTCGCCGCGACTGCCGACGATCTGCGTGCGCACGACAACGTCAGTGTCGGCCGGATCGGCACGGAAAGGTTTGAGCTGAACCTTTTGATCCTTGATCTGCTGCAAAGCGCCAGCATAGGTAAACACCAGCAACTTGCGGAACTCTTCCGTCAACTGTTTCTGTTGTTCGGGGGTGGCCTGGCGCCAGCCTTTACCAACAGCCAGTGCCGTCGTGCGTTGAAAATTGACGTGCGGAAGAATCTTGGCATCCACCATTTCGATCATGTGGTGCGTGTTGCCCTTCTGGATATCCTTGTCGGTGCGAATGGCGTCCAGCACTTCCGTGCTGAGATTCTTGACCAGCACATCCGGTGTTTCGTCAGCGGCCAGGGTCAGCAGCGGCAGGGCCAGCAGGGCCGCTGCCATCCAGCGGGACAAGGAAGAAAGGGTGCGTGCAGGATTCGGATTCATGGTTTTTCCAGTTGATAGGCCAGGGCGTCCTGGATTAGAACGAAGCCTTGGCCAAAGATTCCATTACTGCGGACGTGGCCACCGGCAACGGCTCACGCTGCGTCGGGGCATCGAACCAGCCGATGGGGGGGGTTCCGGGGGCCGGAGCGGCTTCGGTCGGGGTGGCCGCAGACGTTTCGCTGCTGCGATCTTCTGGCGGATTACCGTCATAGATCAGGCTGCGGCGGCGTTGCAGGTAGGCGTCGCGCAAATAGGCATAGCGGTCGAGCGCCACTTTTTCCATCAGATCGGTAGCGTCGAGCAGGGACGCACGGCGATCGATCAGACGCAGGCCCAGCAAGGAGTTGCGGGTGCGGATGTGATCGATATTGGCTACGGGGTCGACATGCACGTCGACCGCCAGACCAAACGCATCGCGCACATCGCTGGGCCCAAAGAAAGGCAAGACCAGATATGGCCCGCTGCCCAAGCCCCAGCGCCCCAGGGTTTGACCAAAGTCTTCGTTATGCTTGACCAGGCCCATTTCACTGGCCACATCGAAACAACCGAACAGTCCAATCGTGCTGTTGATCAGGACACGGCAAACATCCGATACCGCATCCGCCGGTTTGCCTTGCAGCAGATTGTTGGCGGCGACAAACACATCGCCGATATTGCTGAACACATTGCCGATGCAATTGCGCGCCGGTTCGGGCACGACGGCACGATAGCCTTTACCTACCGGCTTGAGAAACGCATTATCGACTGCGTCATTGAATTCAAACATCGCGCGGTTGAATTTTTCGTAGGGGTCTTTGGGGTTAACCTCGCTGTCGGCAGCGGACGCGGTGATGCAGAACGCCGCGTTCAGGATCAATAACAGCCCGAGGAATACGCGTGCTTTCATTCTTTCTTCCCTTCGGCCGCCTTGTTGTACAAGAACTGGCTGATCAAGTTTTCCAGTACGACGGCGGATTGGGTGAAGGGGACGTGATCGCCCGCAGCCAGCGATTTCTCGTCACCGCCGGCTTCCAGGCCGACATATTGCTCACCCAGCAAACCGGCCGTGAGGATTTTGGCCGACGTATCTTTCGGAAAGTGGTAACGATTTTCCAGGCTCATCGTGACCACTGCCTGAAAGGTTTTGTCGTCGAATTTGATTTCCGTAATACGCCCAACCACCACGCCCGAACTCTTTACCGGTGAGCGCAATTTCAGTCCACCGATGTTATCAAACTTGGCTTGCACCGGATAGCTGCCGACCACATTGAACGAGCCGAGATTGCCCGCTTTGAGCGAAAGGAACAGGAGCGCGACAAAGCCGAGCACAATGAACAAACCCACCAGAAAATCAATGCTTTTGCGTTGCATGATTCACCCCAATCAAGAAAACATGATGGCCGTCAAAATGAAGTCCAGCGCCAGCACCGCCAATGAGGCGTGTACCACGGTACGGGTGGTTGCGTGGGCCACCCCTTCCGGCGTGGGCTTGGACACATAGCCCTGAAACAGCGCCACAAAGGTTACGGCAAACCCGAATACGACACTTTTCAACGTACCTTTAAGAATATCGTTATAGACATCCACACCCGACTGCATATGCGACCAGAACGAACCCTCGTCGATGCCGATCAGCGGCACGCAGACGATATAGCCGCCAATGATGCCGATCGCGCTGAAAATTGTGGCCAGAACCGGCATCGCGATCACGCCCGCCCAGAAGCGCGGTACAACCACACGCGTCACCGGATCGACCGCCATCATTTCCATCGCCGACAGTTGCTCGCCAGCGCGCATCAAACCGATCTCGGCCGTGATCGAGGTGCCCGCGCGGCCGGCAAACAGCAGGGCGGTCACCACCGGCCCCAACTCGCGCAGCAGCGCCAGCCCGGTGAACAGACCGACCACTTGGCTGGAGCCAAAGGTGCTCAAGATGTAATGCGCCTGCAAGCCCAGCACAAAACCGACAAACAAGCCGGAAATGCTGATGATCGACAAGGAATAGTTGCCAATGAAATGAATTTGTTCGATCACCAGATGGGGCCGCCGCCACGCCGCGGGCGAGCGCATCAGAATGCGCCAGAAAAAGCGTCCGCCTTGCCCGACGCCGCGCACAACGTCGGCAAACACGGCCCCGAGGCGCGTGATGTTGTCCGACCAGCCGTTGCCGAAATTATGTCCGCGTCGGTTCATCGAGCGGGCTCCGAACCGGGCGCGCCATTCAAATTCAGATCATCCGCATACGGTTTGCTGGGATAGTGGAAGGCGACCGGCCCTTGCGGGCGGCCATAGACAAACTGCTGCACAAAGGGGTCATCGGAATGGCGCAACTCTTCCGGTGTGCCTTCGGCGGCGATGCGCCCTTCCGCCAGAATGTAGCAGTAGTCACAGACGTCAAACGATTCGTGAATATCGTGTGTCACCAGAATCGAGGTGGCGCCCAAAGCATCGTTCAAGCGGCGCACCAGATTGGCGGTAATGCCCAGCGAAATCGGATCAAGCCCGGCAAACGGCTCGTCATACATGATCAATTGCGGATCCAGGGCGATGGCCCGCGCCAGCGCCACGCGGCGGCTCATGCCACCGGAAATCTGCGCCGGCATCAAGTCGGCCGCACCGCGCAAACCGACGGCATGCAATTTCATCAACACCAGATCGCGAATTTGTTCGGATGACAGATTCGTATGTTCGCGCAAAGGGAAAGCCACATTGTCGAACACCGACATATCCGTAAACAGCGCGCCGAACTGAAACAGCATACCCATGCGGCGGCGCAGGTGATACATGCCCGCGCTGTTTTGCCTGGCCACGTCTTCACCAAACACTTTCACTGTGCCGATACGGGTGCGCTGCTGCCCGCCGATCAAGCGCAGAATGGTGGTTTTGCCCGAGCCCGAGCCGCCCATCAAGGCAATCAGCTTCCCGCGCGGGAAGCGCATATTGAGGCCATCGAGAATCAGACGGTCGCCATAACCGAACTTCAGCCCCTGGATTTCCACGGGCATGGCCGACCCAGCAGGCGATATGGTGTGAATTGACGACATGGTCATTGGAATTTTGATTGTGCTCCCCCGCAGGAATTCTACCAGTATCGACCAACCGTTCTACTTCTGTAGTCATGACAACCCTCCCCAAATCGGTTACTGTGAGCAAAATTGCAACAATCGGCAGAACAAGACACCCCGCTCATGTCGCCATGTCCCTCTATCTCGAACACTTTGGCTTGAACGAAGCGCCGTTCAAGATCACGCCGCACACCGAGTTTTTCTTTCCCGGTGCGCAGCGTGGCGTGTTGCTGCAGGCGCTGCACTATGCGGTGATGCATGAGGAGGGCGTGATCAAGGTGTCGGGGGCGGTCGGCAGCGGCAAGACGATGTTGTGCCGCATGCTGGGTGAGCGCTTGAGCGATGCGGCGGATGTGATTTATCTGGCCGACCCGGCGCTGGCGCGCAGCGAAATTCTCGATGCGATCGCTGCCGATTTGCGCGCGCTGCCGGAACCCGCAGCCGACGCAACAGATTCCCCCCGCAGCCCGTCTACGCCACGTTTGCGCGCTTTGCAAGATCAATTGATCGCCCGTTACGCCCAAGGTCGCCGGGTCGTGTTGTTGATCGACGAGGCGCATGCGATGCCGCCCGGAAGCCTGGAAGAAGTGCGCTTGTTGTCGAACCTGGAATCGAACCGGCACAAATTGCTGCAGATTGTTTTGTTCGGCCAGGAAGAGCTGGACCAGATGTTGCAGACCGATGCCATGCGCCCCTTGCGCGACCGCATCACGCAAACTTTTCGCCTGACTACGTTTGCGCCGGAAGAGGTCGCCAATTACCTGAGTTTTCGTTTGCGTGCGGCCGGTGCGCCGCATACGCAATTGTTCCTGCCTCCAGCGGCGCAGCAGATCTACAAAGCCTCGCAAGGGCTTACCCGTCGCATCAATCTGCTGGCCGACAAAGCCTTGCTGGCTGCCTACAGTCAGGGCAGCCTGCTGGTACGCCCCACCCACGTCAAGCAGGCCATCGCCGATTCCGCCTTTCATCAGATGGCGCCGCGCATCTTGCCGCGCTGGTTCTGGCCCGCGCTGCTGTTGCTGGGCGGCGGCCTTGGCGGCGCTTTACTCGTCCTGGGATTGCGCGCTTCAAATTAACCCGGGAAGGGAATATAGTGACGCCTGCGGCGCTGTATGGAATCTATACAGCGCCACGTTTCGACAACACCTTGGCGGACAAACAATAATCATGGCGGGACCGGGCAGATCATTGGCAAAAGCGCAAGCAAAAACTCAGGTGGCGCACATTTCGTTGGCGCTGGCATTGGTTCTCACGCTGACGGCGTGTTCGCAGCAACAGATCAAACCATCGAGCGCGCATCTGGGCAGTCAGGCCAATGCACCTGTGCCATCCGCCGACAGCGCGCCGATTCCGGCCCCGGTGCTGCACAGCCCGCTGCCACCCAAGCCGCGTCAGGTCGTGCCGACGGAAACCTTCAGCGTGGTGGTGACCAATGTCGATGCTGCCGAGTTGTTGTTTGCCCTGGCGCGCGATGCCAAGCTGAATATCGATGTGCATCCCGGCATCAGCGGCACCGTCACGCTCAACGCCATTAATCAGACGCTGCAGCAATTGTTGGATCGCATCGCACGTCAGATCGACATGCGCTACGAACTCAATGGCGGCACGCTGACCATCTTGCCCGATACGCCCTATCTGAAAAACTATCGCATCGACTACCTGAACATGGCGCGAAATGCCTCCACCCAGGTCAATGTCGCCACGCAAGTCAGCACGACCGGTAGCGGCGCTACCGAGAATGCCGCAGGCAGTGCGGCGGGCGCCAATAATTCTCTGACCACGTTGTCGAGCAGTTCGAACAACCGTTTCTGGGAAACGCTGGTCGCCAATGTGCGCGACCTGCTGCGCGAAACCGACAAGATCCTGCCGGACGGCAGTTCGGAAACCACGACCGAACAAAGTGGCACGCAATCCACCTCGGGCACCGGCGCGCAACCGCCGCGCAGCACGCGCAGCAGCAGCTATGGCACCTCGATTGCCGAGAGTCCGAATCCCGCTACGCTGCAAAGCAATGCGGCCACCGTCGTGCGCCGCACCACCTTCCGCGAAGCGGCTGCAGTGATTGCCAACCCCGAAAGCGGTGTGCTGGCGGTGCGCGCGACCAGCCGCCAGCATGAAAAAGTGCAGGAATTTCTCGATCAGGTGATGCAAAGTGCGCGCCGTCAGGTGTTGATCGAAGCCACGGTGGTCGAGGTGCAGCTGTCCGATCAATATCAGCAAGGCATCAACTGGGGCGCCTTGCGTGCCGGCAAGGGTTGGTCGATTGCGCAGCAGCCGCTGGGGGCGGCCTTGAGTTCCGGTAGTGCCATCAACAGCGGCCCCGGCGGCACAGTCTTCCCGCAACTGAACAGTGTTTCGACGGCGGGCGGCAACAACCCCAGTCTGCTGGTGCTGCGCTATCTGGGAAATGCCGGTAGCGCCTCAATCGCCGCCGCCGTTTCCCTGCTGGAATCGTATGGCAAGGTGCGCGTGCTCTCCAGCCCCAAGCTCTCGGTCTTGAACAACCAGACCGCCTTGCTCAAGGTGGTCGACAACAAGGTGTATTTCACTGTGCAATCGCAGGTCACGCCGGGCAACAACAACAGCAATGCCGTCACCACCTTCACCACCACCGTGCATACCGTGCCGGTCGGTTTCGTGATGAGCGTGACGCCGCAAATCGAACCCTCGGGCATGGTGAGCGTTGATGTGCGCCCCACCATTTCGCGCATCATCGGTTATGTGAACGACCCCAACCCATCGCTGGGCGCGACCGTCAGCCGCATTCCCGAAGTGCAGACGCGCGAGCTGGAATCGATTCTGCGCGTGCAGACCGGCAACATTGCCATCATGGGCGGGCTGATGCAGGATTCGGTCAGCAACAACAACGATGCGATTCCCGGTGCGTCCAGTATTCCGGTGATCGGCAGTGCTTTCAAATACAGCAATCAATTGGCCAATAAAAACGAGCTGGTGATTTTTCTGCGCCCGGTGGTGTTGCTGGATGCCAGCCTCGAAGGTGATTTGAAAAACTTCAAGGCCTTGCAACCGCAGGAGGATTTTTTCCTGAAAGAGGATCGGCTGCGTCAGGGGATTCCCTCCCCCGCTGAGGAGAGCAAGCCATGAGTCTGCTGCTTGATGCGTTGAAAAAGGCCGAGGCCAAGCAGGGCGAGGCGCATACGGCGGCGGGTCCGCAGGGAAGTCGTCTCGAACTGGAGGCGCTGGAACAAATCAAGGCGCCTGCACGATCGCAAACCGCCCACGTGCACGCATCACACACTCCACCCGCATCGCGCGCGGGTCAGGCGAATGTGCGTCAAAGCATGCAGGCACAGCTGGCGGCGCGCGCGGCGTTGTCGCGTAATCGTGGCGCACTGGACTGGTTGACCTTTCCGGTGGCGGTCGCAGCGGTTTTGATTGTCGGTGGATTGACTGGCGGCTATGTGCTCTACCGCAGCTATACCAGCATGCCTTCCGCCGTTGGTTTGCAAACGGCCGCGTCGCCGACACACGGCAGCGTGCTCACGGATCCCGCGCTGTTGAATGCGCCGCGGCGTGACAACACGTTGTTGCCTGTGGCTGCGCAAGCGCCCCTGGCAACTGTGGTGCCGCAGAATGCATCGCAACCGCGCGTTGCACTGGTCAGCCCCGCTCCCGTTGCAGCCCCGGCAGCGCCTGCGTCGATGCCCAAGGCCGCGCCTGTTGACCGCAGCCCTACGCCCACGTTCAGTCACCAGCTGCAAGCGCGCGAGGAGTTGAGCCAGAGCCTGAATGCCGGTTATCAAGCCTTGCAGCAAGACGATCGTGCCAGTGCGCTGGCCCACTATCAACGGGCATTGCAATTGGATGCCAGCAATCTCGATGCCTTGCTCGGTCTGGGCTATGTGGCGCAGCAGGATAATCGTACGGAAGCCGCTACGGTTTATTTCAGACAAGCACTCAGTCTTGATCCGCGCAATCCCTATGCACTCACGGCGCTCGCGAACATGAATGATGCAGCGAATGTAAATGGCACGGCATCCGAAAGCCGTTTGAAATATCTGTCTGCGCATACGGCCGGCACGGAAGAAGAAATCAGTGGCGCGCTGCAATTTGCACTGGGCAACACGCTGGCCGCTCAGCTGCGTTGGGATGAAGCGCAGCAAGCCTATTTCAATGCGGTGGCAGCGCAGCCGCGCAATCCCGACTACCTTTTCAATCTGGCCGTCAGTCTGGATCAGTTGCACCAGTCGCAGCCCGCACTGGATTATTACCGCAAGGCGCTGGCAGCGGCGAATGCCATGACGGCGCACTTCGACGCACAGCAAGTGGCGCAGCGTGCGCAGGCGCTCGAGCACGCGCTCAAGCAAGCGCAGAAAAACTGACGTCCGCTCATGGCACGCAAGGCGCTTGGCCAAACCCTGGTAGACGATGGCTTGATCAGCGAAGATCAGTTGCGCATCGCCCTGCAGGAGCAGGCACGGCTGCAGCAGCCACTCGGCAAGATTCTCATCAACCTCGGCTTCCTGACTGAAAGCACGCTGCGCGATTCGCTCTCCGAAACGCTGGGGCAAGGCACCGTCGATCTCTCCAGCATCGCCGTCGATGCGGCTGCGCTGCAAATGATTCCACGCGACTTCGCACGCCACTACAAAATTTTTCCGGTGGCGCTGGATGCTGAATTAGGGCGGCTGACGATCGCCATGGCCAGCGCACACGATGTCGTTGCGCTCGACCAGTTGCGCTTGCGCCTGCGCAGCCAGTTCGACCGCGAGCCCACGCTGGTGCCCTTGCTGGCGGGCGAAACCGATCTGCTCGACGCCATCGACCGCTACTACGCCTACGAATTTTCCATCGACGGCATTTTGCGCGAGATCGAAACCGGCACCATCGAATTGCAACCCTATGCGCTGCAGGGCGAGGATTACGGCCAGCCGGTGGTGCGCCTGATCAACGCGCTGCTGGCGGATGCCGCGCGCGGCGGCGCTTCCGATATCCACTTCGAACCCGAACCCGCTTTTCTGCGCATTCGTTATCGCATCGATGGCGTGTTGCGCCAAGTGCGCGCACTGCATCGCAGCTACTGGCCCGCCATGCTGGTGCGGCTGAAAGTGGTGAGCGGCATGAATCTGGCCGAATCGCGCGCGCCGCAGGATGGTCGCATCACGCTGACCATTTCCGGCCGCGAAATCGACTTTCGTGCTTCGACCCAGCCGGTTACGCACGGCGAAAATTTTGTCGCCCGGATTCTCGACCGTCAGCGCGGCATCTTCACCCTTGATGGCCTCGGCTTGCAGGAACACATCCTCAGCGAACTGAAGTTGATGCTGGCGCGTCCGGAAGGGCTGATTCTCGTCACCGGCCCGACCGGCAGCGGCAAGACCACCACGCTGTATTCCGTGCTCAACCATTTGAACAGCGAACACATCAACATCATGACGCTGGAAGATCCGGTCGAGTATCCGCTGCCGATGGTGCGTCAGACGGCGGTCAGCGACGCCGCCAAAACCACCTTCGCCAGCGGCGTGCGCGCGATTCTGCGGCAAGACCCGGACGTGATCCTGATCGGCGAGATTCGCGATCAGGAAACTGCCGAGATGGCTTTCCGCGCCGCCATGACCGGCCACCAGGTGTTCTCCACCCTGCACACCAACAGCGCCGTCGGTGTGCTGGCGCGCCTGCTTGATCTGGGCGTCTTGCGCGACATCATGGCCGGTAATTTGATCGGCGTGATTGCGCAACGGCTGGTACGCGTCTTGTGCACGCACTGCAAGAAAGCCGAACCCGCCGATGCGCTGGAGTGTCGCCTGCTGGGCCAGAGCACAGAAATGGCGCCGGAAATTTTTCATCCGGCCGGTTGCAAGCACTGCAACTTCCAGGGCTACAAAGGGCGCATCGCACTGATGGAAGTGTTGCGCATCACCCCCGAACTGGAACAGTTGATCGCCCTCAAGGGTACTGCGCAAGATTTGCTGCACGCCGCGCTCAAGCAGGGTTTTCTGCCATTGGCGGAAGAAGCCGCACGGCGCGTGCTGGATGGCACCACCGCGCTGGCCGAAGTCTCGCGCACCGTCGATTTGACCGGACGGGCTTGACCCATGCCGCGCTATCGCTACTCCGCCCTGCAAGCCAACGGCCTGACCATCCGTGGCGAGATGGAGGCGGCCAGCCCGCTCGATCTGGAGCTGCGGCTGGAGCGCCAAGGGGTGGAGCTGTTGCGCGTGCGCCGTCGCTGGACGCTGAGCTGGGACAGTGATCTGCATTTGTCGCGGCAAGACATCATCACCTTTACCTTCATGCTGGAACAATTGCTGGCTGCCGGGATCCCGCTGCTCGACGGCTTGAAGGATCTGCGCAACACCATTCCCCAGCGCAATATGCAAAGTCTGGTGTCGGAACTGGTAGAGGCGATTGAAAACGGTCAGACCCTGTCCTCAGCGCTGGCGCGGCATCCGCAACTCTTTGGGCCCTATTACGTCAGCCTGGTCGAAGCGGGCGAGCGCAGCGGTGACATGGTGAAGGTGTTGAACCGTTTGACGCTGGCATTGAAATGGCAGGATGAATTGATTGCCCAAACGCGCCGTCTGCTGTTTTATCCCTCTTTCGCGGGCGGCGTGGTGCTGTCGGTCGTGTTGTTTCTGTTGTTGTATCTGGTGCCGCAACTGGCCAGTTTCATCCAGACCGTAGGCCAGACCCTGCCTTGGCAAACCCGCATACTGCTCAGCGTGGGCAATTTTCTGCGCGACGATTGGTATATCGTTGTGGGCATTCTCCTCCTTGCGCTGCTGAGTTTCGGTATCTGGCTGCAAAGTTCGCCATTGGCCAAATTGAAAATGGATCAATCCATCCTCAAGCTCTGGCGCTTCGGTCCCGTCTTGAAAAAACTTTTGCTGGCGCGTTTTGCCAGCACTTTTGCCTTGCTGTTTCGCGCCGGGATTCCGGTGCTCGATGCGCTCGACATTTGTTCGCGCGCCACGCGTAACCGGGCGATTTCCATCGCCATCGTGCAAGCGCGTGAAGCGATCATCGAGGGCAAGAGCATCAGCGAAAGTTTTGCGCACGCCAATATCTTTCCGCCGCTGGTGCTGCGCATGCTGCGCATCGGCGAGACCACCGGCAACATGGATCAATCGCTGGAGAACGTGTCCTATTTTTATCAGCGCGAAGTGCAGGAATCGATTGCGCGTTTGCAAACGCTGGTGGAGCCCGTGCTCACCGCGATCCTTGGTTTGATTCTGGCCTGGATCATGATCTCCGTGCTGGGTCCGGTGTATGACATTTTGAGCAGGCTCAAATTCTGATGAAAATCGGCCGCATTCTCTACATCGCCGGTGAAACCGCACAGGAATATCGCTGGCAGCACCGGCAGCTTTCGATGCGCCGCTATGACAATCTGCAAGCCGGTCTGTTGCAGCAAGAGCTGGATGATCATCCGGACAGCACGCTGTTGTTGCTTGATCTGCCCGCACTGGAATTCCGCGCGGACAGCCTGCCCGCTGTGCGCGGCGAAGATTTGCGGCAGATGCGCGCGCGGCGGCTGGAGCGTCTGTTTCCCGGCAGCGCGTTTTGCAATGCGCAGTTGATCGAAGCCGACCCACAAGATGCGCAGCGCAACCTCTGGCTGTTCCACGGCCTGGCTTTGCAGGAAGCCATCGAGCCCTGGCTCTCGACCGTGCGTGCCAGCGCCAGCCCACTGGCGGGCATCAGCGCTCTGCCCCTATTCACCACGCGGGCGCTGCAAGATCTTGGTCACCGGCCGGAACAGTTGCTGTGGGTGGCGGGCACGCCCAGCGGTTGGCGTTTTTTGTATTTCCATGGCGGACAACTTTTGTTCTCGCGTGTGTTGCCCTATCTGGGCAGCCGTGCAGGCAATGTGACGGCGGGCGCGACGGAAGAAGAGACGCTGGAAGAGGAGGTTGAACGCACACGCCAGTACCTGGTGGCGCAGCGCTGGCTGGCACACAATGAAATGCTGCATGTCTGGCTCACACCCATGGTCAGCCGTCCCACGCGCCCGTGGTCGCCGCTGTTGAACGATGCGGGGGGGCGCAGCGTGCTGTCAGTATCGACCTGGACCTTGGCGCAATTGTTTCCACAAAGCGAAGCGGAAGTGCCGCACGCCGACGGTTTGCACGACTGGATTGCCAGCCAGTTGCTGCGGCACTGGCCGGCGCAGAATCATTACGCGCCCGCTGATTTGCGCCAGCGTTTTCTCGGCCGCACCTTGCGGCGTGCGGCATGGGTGGGTGGCGCGCTGATCTTGCTGGCCGGCGCCGTATTGGCCAGCTTCGATCTGCTGGAGGCGCAAGGGCTGCAACAGCAAATCGATGTGGCACAACAGCAGATCGCCGCGTCCCGGCAACAACTTGCGCAGGTGCTGCAAGGCCTGCCCGCAGCAGCGCTGCCGCTGCCCGAGCTGGAGGCGCGGATGCAGGCGTTGCGCGCCATCCAGATGCAACATGCGCCGCTGCGTCAGTGGTTGCTGCCCATCAGTCAGGCGTTGTCGGCGCAGCCCATCATCGAGTTGCGCAGCTTGGAGTGGTCGCCTGTGAAGACAGCGCAGGCGGGTTGGCGCCTCGCGTTCGAGGCGCGCGTCGAGTCTGACGATGCGCGGCAAGTCGCCAGCGAAATTGCGCAATTGCAGCAACGCCTGGTGCAGTCCGGCTTTGCCGTCAACGTGACGCACAGCCCGCTCAATTACGACGCCAAAGGCGCATTGCGGGAACAATTGCAGCGCGCCGACGCTGCGGCGCCGCTGCGCGTGCACCTGACGAACAGCGACTTCAGTATGGAACTGATCGCGCCTGGAGGTGGCACATGAGATTGCTCGACACTGTTGAGCGCAGCGTGCCTGCCGCAGCAATTTTTCTGCTGTTGTGTGCCGCCGGTGCCGGGCTGGCCTGGTGGGGCCGCAGCGCGCTGGCCGATGCGCGCAGTCATTTCCGCGCAGCCATGCAGAACCAGCAAGGCAGCGCCGCCGAGCTGCGCCAGTTGCAAGCGGGTCTGCCGCACATCAAACAGGACATCGCCGACTACGACGTGGCGGCACAGAAAGGCGGGTGGGCCGCTGAAGATCGCCGGCGCTTTTCCGAAGACCTGACGCAACTGGCGCAGGCCTTGCGCCTGCAAAAACTCGAATACAGTGTGGCACCGCAGGAAGCTTACGCCGCCAACGGTTCGGCGGGTCATTGGATGCGCAGCCCGCTGGAAGTGCAATTGGGCTTGCAGCATGAAGGACAGCTGCTAAGCTTTGCGGAAGCCTTCCCCACGCTGCCCGGAGGGCTGCCCGTGTTGCACAGCTGCCGCATCGCCCGGCCGCAAAACGGCGATGGCAAGGGCAACCTGCTGGCAGAGTGCAAGGGCAGTCTGTACAGCGCTGCTGCACCGGATCGCACCGCCCCATGAAGCCATGAAGACCGCCCCGAAAATTCTATTGCCGCTGTGTTGCCTGGGTCTGCTCGCGGGCGCTTCCGCCGCGTGTGCCGCCGAAACGCTGGGCCGCCTGTTCTTCACGCCCGAGCAGCGCGTGCAACTGGAGCGGCAAGAGCGTCAGCAGCCGCGCGGCAATGTGCGCATCAATGGGTACCTGCTAACGCTGCCCAGCGGCAAAGCCACTGCCTGGATCGACGGCAAACCCGTCGCCGCGCGCGAGGGCAGCGAACTGCATCTCGATGCCAACGATACTGCCGTGTCCAGCATCACCATCACCAATGCGCGCGGCAGCAAATCGCGCGCACACGTTGGCGACGCCGTCGATCCCGAATCCGGCGCGGTGCAGCCCAACGCGCCTGCGCACATCCAGCGCAACCCCGCCAAGGCGCAATAGCATGCAGCGTCCGCACCGCGGCTTCATACTGCCACTGCTGGTCATCCTGCTGGCCGTTACCGCAGTGGCCATCTTTGCAACACTCTTGCAAAGTGAACCGACACAAACGCGGCGCGAGCGGATAACCACAACGGCGCTGGCACAGGCAAAAGCAGCCTTGCTGGCTTATGCCGCGGCTAAGCCGTTGACGGATATTTCTCCCACCCTGGTCGCTAACGATTACTTGCCCTGGGCTTTGCCCTGCCCGGATCTGGGCACTTCCCTCGCGGGCGAGGGTTATGCGGCGGGTGTGTGTGGCAGTGCTAACGTGGCCAGTCTGGGGCGGCTTCCGTGGCGCTCCTTGCGCACTGATGTCTTGCGCGATGGCGATAATGAGTGTCTCTGGTATGCCGTTTCCGGTACGCATAAAAGTGCGCCGTTTTCCTCACTGACCATGATCAATGAAGACACGCCAGCGCTGTTGCAAATGGTCGACGCGCAAGGCAATGTGGCAGGCGCGGCGGGAACAGACGTGATCGCAGTCGTGTTTGCCCCCGGCGCGGTTTTGCCCTCGCAAAGCCAGACCATAGACCCCACCAAAAATACCGGCATCTGCGGTGGCAATCTGACGGCAGCCAACTATCTCGACAGTTTCGCCAGCGCGACCGGCATGGTCAACAATGCGAGCTTGAGTGGCAGCGCCTTCAATGTCAGCACATTGATTCAAGCGGCCGCAGCCGGGCAGTTCGACGATCATTTGATCACCATCACGCGCAACGAGATTCAGGCGGCCGTTTCCCGGCGCGCCGATTTTGTTGAACAGCCTGCCCAGCCCGCGGGCGTGAAGCCGCGCATGCAGGAAGTGGCCGAGACGCTGGCGCAATGTCTCGTCGCCAATGCCGCCACTGGATTTCCTCGTGCCGCCGATCTTGGCAGTGGCAGCCGATGGCAGGATTTTTCCGGCCTGGGCTATCCGCCCGCCAGCGGTTTTTCCGGCCGCTTTCCCGCGAGTTGGGCCAACGGCAATTGCCCCACCCTTACCGGCAGCGTCTCGATGAATGCCTTGTACAATCACTGGAAAGACCATTTTTTCTATGCACTTTCCGGCGGCTTTGCCAGCGCCCCTGGAGGTTGTTCTGGCGGCAATTGCGTGACCGTGAATGGTGGCGCAACCCAGTATGCGGCAATCGTCATTTTTTCCGGTGTGCGTTTGAGTACCCAAACCCGCGCAGACGCGACGTTGGGTGATGTTCGACAGTACCTTGAGGGGCGCAATGCCAGCAATTACCCGGATCTGGCCGGTAATGGCAATTACCAATCGGCCACGGCGGTTAGCAGTGGTTTCAACGATGTTTTGATCTGTATCCCCGCCAATCTGAGCGCACCTTTCAAATGTTGACTTCGCCAGTAAAAAAATCGGTCTCTGGGTTTACGATTCTCGAGCTGGCCATTGTGCTGCTGATTGTGGCGGCATTGACCGCTTCGCTGTTAGGACCCTTCACCAATTATCTGTATCAGCGGCAGGTCGCTGAGACAGATAAATCGCTGGATGAAATCAAGGAAGCTTTGCTGGGATTTGCCGCTGCCAATGGACGTTTGCCCTATCCTGGGCTCACAGGAGTAGGGCTTGAGGACGCTACGACATGCACTGGCACCAACAATAGTGACTATTGTAGTGGTGTCATTCCCTGGCAGGTGTTGGGCATTGCTCGCACCGATGCGTGGAACAAGCCGTTTCGTTACAGCGTGAGCTACCCTTTTGCTGACCCATCCAAGCCGATCAAATTCACTCTGCAGGATAAATCGAGCCTGAGCGTCAATATGCGCGATCCAGGCGCTGCCGGTCTGGTGTCAATTGCCTCCAAGGTGCCTACGATCGTGTGGTCGGCGGGCCGGCGTAATACAGGCGTCCCCGCTAACGTCGACGAAATAACCAATGAAAATTTGTTTACCCACAACCTGCTCCCTATCAAAGCGTTTGTTGTGACACGGCAATACGCCGAAGCGGGTGCTGTCGGCGGAGAGTTTGACGATCTGGTGGTCTGGGTGCCGGCCCCGGTTCTGTTCAATCGCTTATTGTCGGCAGGGCAAACGCTCAACTGAGAGGCGCTGTGCCGCAGACGCTTCCGCCCACACCCCTGTCTGTGGTTTTCAGCACGCATTGCTTAGCCAAACAAAGAAAGCTTCCTTCGGCAAGAAAATATCGTTAAAATTTTATACATGTCACCTCCAGCCTATCCCCTGCTGATTGTCGAAGACGATGCCGCTCTGCGTTTGATGCTGTGCGGTATCGGTGAATCCATGGGTTTCATGACCCATCCGACCGGCACACGCGATGAAGCGCTGCTCTGGCTGGGCGACTACAACAAGCCCTGTCTGATGCTGCTCGATCTGGGCCTGCCACCCTATCCGCAGGACACGCGCGAGGGCCTGGCGCTGTTGCATCATGTGCAGCATCAGGCGATTCCAGCCAAGACGATTGTGCTGTCGGGTCAGGATTATGAAAGCGCCACCCTGTCGGCAATCCGCGCCGGCGCTTTCGACTTCATAGCCAAACCCGCCACCACCGAACAGATTGGCGCTGCGCTCAGCCGCGCGCTGCTGTTCATGGACAAGGAAGTGAATATGCGTGGGCAGGGTCTGTCGCGCCTGCAACTGGACGTGCGCTTGGGCGACGGTTTGAAAGCGGCGCGCGAAGACGCCGAAGAACGGTTGGTGCGCAGCGTGTTGCGCGAAACCAGTTTCAATATTCATGAATCCGCGCGCCGCTTGGGCATCAAGCGCGAAAACGTCTACTACTTCCTGAAAAAATTCGGCATCGAACGTCAACAGATTCTGCCCGATGCTGCCAACACTGTGGATTGAGTTCCTGGCAGTGGCGTCCGTCGGTTCCGGCATCACTCTGATGCTGGCCCTGTGGTACCTGCGCAGCGAGTCGCAGAAAGTGCGCGACCAAGCGCTGGCCCTGTTGCACGCCAATACCTGGAACGAATTCGACGCCCTGCGCCTGCCCGCCGCCGCCTGGCCCATTCTGCAAAAACATTTTGTCGGCTTGACGGTTGAATACGAATGGTTCGGCATGCGCCGCAGCGAACAGTTCGGCCCGGTGGACACGCTGGGTCAGGGCAAGGAAATGCTCACACGCAACCTGGCGGTGGGCGATATCACGATCAACCTGTTTGTTTGGCAGAAGCGCCTGCGTGGCGAGCAACGTTATTTTGCCGGTACCTTGTGGGAAATCTTTGTGCTGCTGCTGCAAATGGATTTGTGGATCAAATCAGCCACCATTTCCGGCGCGCTCGAACAATCGTCCAAGGCGCTGACCTTTGTGCGCCACGATGCCAAAAATTACATCCAGCTGGTGTCGCTGTTGATGGGCGACATCGGCCGCCTGCAACCGCCGGGTGGTCAGGAGTGGAGCCAAGCCCTTGCACCCATCGTCAAGCGCATGCAGGACGTGGTGCCGATGATGGAAGCACGCAGCAAGGCGTTGCTGGCGGGATTGGGGCGCGGCGAAACTGAGTCGGCCAACAAGCAGGCGCTGGATATCGCCGAGGTGCTGGCCGGGCTGGCCGAAGCCTACGACCTGAGGTACACCATTCAGGGCAGCGGCCGGGTCTTGGCCGACCCGCGCGTGCTCGGCTCAATCGTGGAAAACTTGTTGAAAAATTTTTCCGACCACGGCGATCCGGCGCAAACGCTGGAAATTCTGATCACGACGGGCCCATCCATTCAAATCGACTTCACCCAGATCAACCATCGCCTGCCTGATGCGGCAACACTCCTGCATCTGTTTGAACCGTTCTGGACCACCTCCAGCGCCGGCCTTGGGCTGGGCCTGTATCAAGCGCGGCTGCAAGCGCGCGAGCAAGGCGGCGACCTGAGCGTGAGCATGCCCGACACCCAGTCGCTGCGCTTCCATTTGAGTTTCCCCAGCGCCACAGCGGGCGTCATGTAAAAAAAATAGACTCTGCGCCAGCCCCTGAAGTCGGGGTAAAAGCTACATTTGAATCTGACCAACCCCGTAGGCACATTTCATGCGCTATTCCAATAAACGCCAAACCGGCTTCACCCTCGTCGAAATTGCCATTGTGCTGGTTATCATTGGCTTGCTACTGGGAGGTGTGCTGAAGGGGCAGGAATTGATTTTCAACTCGCGTTTGAAGGCCACCTTCAACATCAGTCGCGAATTGAGTGCCGCCGTCAACGGCTATCAGGATCGCTACCGCATTTTGCCGGGGGACGACGATGCGGCAAACAGCCGTGGTATTGGCACCCCGGGCAATGCCACAGGTGCGGGTCCCGCAAATGGTGTAATCGGCAATAGTGATGATGCAATTCCTTGCGTTGCCAATGCGACTACGGAATCGTGCCTGGTGTTCAGTCAGTTGCGCGCGGCCGGATTCATTACAGGTACCGGTACAGAAGCGCCGCGGCATGCGTTTGGTGGGCCTGTGGGGCTTGGCCGCATTGATCTGTACTTGGGTACCGCGATCTGGAATACTCAGAATACCGGGGTTTGCTGGCAAAACCTGACCAACAAAATCGCGGTTGCCATTGATTTGGCGTTTGATGATGGTAAATCGGGCACTGGTAGCATCCGTGGCACGGGCCCTTATGACACTGATGTGGCGACCAAGCCAGACGTTATTGTGAGCGGAGCCGGCAACTGGGTTTGCACCCAGATCTAAGTCACAACAAGCGCTGTTCCGCCAGCGTCAGTGCTTCTGCCGATCCACGCAACACCAGCGTATCGCCCACCTGCAGCAAAGTCTCGGGGTTGGGCGTGCGGCCGCGCATGTTGTGACGACGCAGGCTGGTGACTTCGACTAGCAAATCCCCCAGTTCGATTTCTTTCAGCGTTCGCCCGACTGACGCCGCGCCGTTGTGCAGGGTGACCGAATGCAGGCGGATCGCTTCCTGATCCAGCACGCTGTCGTGGCTCAGGTCGTCGGCGCCATGGAAAAAACCGCGCAGCAAACCGTAACGTGCATCGCGCGTCTCGCGCACCTGGCGTACCACCCGGTTGACCGGCACGCCTAGGAGCAGCAGCGCGTGCGAAGCCAGCATCAGGCTGCCTTCAATGATTTCCGGCACCACTTCGGCGGCGCCGGCCTTGAGCAATTTGTCCAGATCGCTGTCGTCGTGCGTGCGTACAATCACCGGCACTTGCGGCGCCATCTGGCTGACGTGGTGCAGCACTTTCATTGCCGAGGCGGTGTTGGCATAGGTCACCACCAGCGCGGCGGCGCGGTTCAGGCCGGCAGCCGCCAGCGTTTCGCGCCGGCCGGCGTCGCCATAGACGACCGATTCTCCGGCGGCTGTGGCTTCGCGCACGCGGTCGGGATCGAGGTCGAGCGCAATGTATTGAATGTTTTCCTGTTCCAGCAACCGCGCCAGATGCTGCCCACTGCGGCCGTAGCCGCAAATCACCACGTGTCTTTCGGTGGCGACGGCTTGCGTGGCGATTTTGTGCAGGGCCAGCGATTGCAGCATCCACTCCTGTGCCGACAGGCGCAGGGCGATCTTGTCGCTGTATTGAATCAGAAACGGTGCCGCCAGCATCGATAGCACCATCGACGCCAGGATCACTTGCGTAACCAGTGGCCCGACCAGATTCAAGCCCGCCGCCTGGTTCAAGATCACGAAGGCAAATTCCCCGGCGGGGGCCAGATACAGACCGGTGCGCACGGCGACTCCGGCGGGTGCGCGCAGCAAGCGCGCCAGCAACACAATCAGGCCGAACTTGAACAGCACGGGAATCAACAACAGGAACAGCACCCAACTCAGGTGGCTGGCAACGATGCCCAGATCGAGTTGCATGCCGATGGTGATGAAGAACAGGCCGAGCAAGACATGGCGGAAAGGTTTGATGTCTTCTTCCACCTGAATCTTGTATTCGGTTTCGGCAATCAGGATGCCCGCCAGAAAAGCACCCAGCGCCAGCGACAAGCCGGCGCTCTCGGTGACCCAGGCCAGCCCCAGCGTCATCAGCAACAGGTTGAGCATGAACAGTTCATGCGAGCGGCGTGCCGCCACGATGTGCAGCCAGTGTCGCATCAGACGCTGGCCGAGCAGGAGCAGGAAGGCCAACACCAGCAGTGCCTTGAGCAGGGCCACAGCCAGAGTGGCCAGCATGACGTTCGGCTCGGCGCCCAGCGCAGGCGCGATGATCAGCAGTGGCACCACGGCGAGATCCTGAAACAGCAGCACGCCAATGATCTGGCGGCCATGGGCGGAATCGATTTCCAGCCGCTCCGTCAACAGCTTGCTCGCTACCGCAGTGGAGGACATCGCCAGCGCACCACCGAGAATTAACGCCGCTTGCCAGGACACGCCATACTGCGGCGCCAGCCATTGCAACACTTGCTGTGCCAGCAGCGAAAATGCGATGGTCAAACCGACCTGCGCCAGCCCCAGCCCGAACACGATCGTGCGCATCGCATTGAGTTTGGGCAAAGAGAATTCCAGGCCGATTGAAAACATCAGGAACACGACACCGAATTCGGCCAGGTGCATGCCTTCCTGACTTGCCGGAATCCAGCCCAGCGCATGCGGGCCGATCAGGATGCCCGCCGTCAGATAGCCCAGGATCGGTGGCAGATTGAGATAGCGGAACAGAACCACACCGGAAACGGCAGCCAGCAACAGCAGCAGGGTGAGTTCGAGGCCGGTCATGAATGAGTGTGGAAGGGAAATCGGCTAAGCAGATTGCCCGATTGTAAGGCAGAAGCCCGGATAATCGGGCCAAACGATGCAGGGATGCGGGTATACTTCCTCGCCAACATGAATGCCACAGCCCTGCCCCCCTTTGATCCGGCGCAAAGCCTTGCGCGCGCGCGCGAAGTGCTGCGCATCGAAGCCGACGCCATTGCCGAAATCGAAGCAAATCTGGACGATCAATTCAGCGCCGCCGTGCAATGCATTCTTGCTTGCACGGGCCGTGTGGTGGTGAGCGGCATCGGCAAGTCCGGCCATGTCGGTCGCAAGATCGCTGCGACGCTGGCCAGTACCGGCAGCCCGGCGTTTTTTGTGCATCCCGCCGAAGCCAGCCACGGCGATCTGGGCATGATCACGCACGACGATGTGTGTCTGGCGCTGTCGTATTCCGGCGAGACGCAGGAATTGCTGACCATCGTGCCGCTGATCAAACGCATGGGTGCGAAGTTGATCGCCATCACCGGCCAGCCCAATTCGGGGCTCGCGCAATTGGCCGACATCCATTTGAATGCGCGCGTCAGCAAGGAAGCCTGCCCCCTCAATCTGGCGCCGACCGCCAGCACAACCGCAGCTTTGGCGTTAGGCGATGCGCTCGCAGTCGCACTGCTTGAGGCGCGCGGTTTCGGCAAGGAAGATTTTGCCCGCTCGCACCCTGGCGGCACGCTGGGACGACGCTTGTTGACTCACGTCAGCGATGTCATGCGGGCTGGCGATGCGGTGCCGAAAATCCATCATCAAGCGCTGTTACCGCAAGCCTTGCTCGAAATCACCGCCAAGCGGCTGGGCATGACCGCGGTGCTGGACGATGCCGGCACATTGATCGGCATTTTCACCGATGGCGATTTACGCCGCGCCATCGAGCAAGGTCACGATATCCGGCACATCAAAGTGTGCGACGTGATGACACCCAATCCGCGCACTATCGCGCCCTGGCAATTGGCCGATGAAGCGGTGGCGATGATGGAACAATACAAAGTCAATCAAGTGCTGGTGCTGGAAGACGGCGTGTTGGTGGGTGCGCTCAATATGCACGATCTGTTTGCGGCGAAAGTGCTATGACGACACCGATTGAGGCCGCGCTGAAGGAAGCCCAGCAACGCGCGCGCGATGTGCGTGTGATGATTTTCGATGTCGATGGTGTACTCACCGACGGGCGCCTGTACTACGGGCCGGAGGGTGAGGCGCTGAAAGTATTTCACGTGCTCGACGGGCACGGCATGAAGCTGCTGAATAGCGCGGGCATACGCACCGCCATCATCACCGGCCGCAGCTCACCGATTCTCGACAAGCGCGCGCACGATCTGGGCGTGGCGTGGATGCGTCAAGGCCAGGAAACCAAGGGCGCCGCGCTGATCGATTTGTGCAAAGACCTGCAGGTCAGCCCGGATGAATGCGGCTATATGGGTGACGACATCATCGACCTACCGGTGCTCACGCGCGTGCGCTTTGCGGCCGCCGTTCCGGCTGCCAGCGCCTTCGTCAAACAGCACGTGCATTGGGTGGCGCAAGCCTCCGGCGGCATGGGCGCGGTGCGCGAAGTGTGCAACTTCATTCTTGCGGCACAGGGCAAGCTTGACGCCATTCAACAAGCGTTTCTGGAGTAGCCATGCTGCGCGAACGCATCATCGCCGTCGTTGCTCTGCTGCTGCTTGCCATGCTGGCGCTGGGTAGCTACTGGTTGGCACAGCGCGCGCGGTTGGGCCAGCCGGAGCGTGTCGCCGCACCTGCAAAACATGAGCCGGATTATTTTGCCGAACAATTCTTGCTGCATCGCTTGAATACGCAAGGTCAGATCGACTACCGTCTGCAAGCCGCCCACATGGTCCATTATCCCGACGACAACACCAGCGAGCTTTCGCCCAAGGTATTTATCGAGCGCAGTGCAACGCCAAGGCAGGCGGCGCTCCAGGTTGTGACGGATCGCGCCATTCTGGATCACGATGCCGAATTGATCCTGAGCACGGACCCGGTACGTGCGACGCAGGGCCAGTCCATCATGACCGGTATTGGCATGCGCATGGACACCGCCGCGCGGACCTTGCAACTGGACAAGGATGTGCGTACCACTTGGGTTCACCCATAAGCGGCGTTCAGCCAGACGACTGGCGTCAAGGAAAAACAATTACAATCGCACGATGAAGTCAATTTCTCACCTCGCCACGTCATCGTTCCTGTTGCTGGTTGTCTTCGGTCTGCACAGCAGCGCACATGCCGAACGCGCCGACAAGGAAAAGCCCACCACCGTCGAATCGGATCAGATGTTTTACGACGATTTGAAACAGACCAACATCTTCAAGGGCAATGTGTCGCTCACGCGCGGCACGTTGGTGATTCACGCCGAGCAACTGACGTCGCGGCAGGATGCCGAAGGCTATCAATCCGGCACCGCGTCGGGCAGCCCCGCCACCCTGAAGCAAAAGAGCGACAGCAGTTCCGCCAGCGAGGAAATTTTTACCCAGGCCAGCGGCGCGCAGATTGAGTACGATGATCGCAGCCAGCACGCCCGCATCACCGGCAATGCCGTGCTGCAGCGCTTGAACGGCAGCAACGTGACGGAAGAGGTGCGCGGCCATGTGATTGTCTACGATGCCGGCAACGAGTCTTATACCGTGGAGGCTGGCAAGGGCGCCGTGACACTGAACAATCCGCAAGGCCGGGTGCGTGTGGTGATTCAACCCCGCGACAAGAATGCGTCAGGTGGCGCGGCAGACAAACCGGCCGCTGCCGAATCGAAGGGATCCGGGTCGGCGCTCAAAACGGCGCCGGGCATCAGGAACCCCCGACCCGAATAACAGCCAGCCACATCAAAAACAAACACAACGACAATGACCGCAGGCGCACAAGCAACCAGCACCGAACACCTCGCCGCCAAAAGCAAACTGGTGGTGCAGAACTTGAACAAAAGCTACCTGGCGCGCAACGTGGTGGCCGATGTTTCGCTGGATGTTGTCAGCGGTGAAGTGGTCGGCCTGCTGGGCCCCAACGGCGCCGGCAAAACCACCTGCTTCTACATGATCGTCGGCTTGGTGGCGGCCGATGGTGGCGAGATCCTGCTCGACGATTTGCGCCTGACCCATTTGCCCATGCACCAGCGTGCGCGGCTGGGACTGTCGTATCTGCCGCAGGAAGCTTCGGTGTTTCGCAAGCTGACGGTGGAAGAAAACATTCTCGCGATTCTGGAGTTGCAGACCGGCACGGATGGCAAGCCGCTGGCCGCCGCCGTGCGCAACGAACGTCTGGAGGTGTTGCTGCAGGAATTGCAGATCGAGCACCTGCGTACCAACACGGGCGCGTCGCTGTCCGGCGGTGAGCGCCGCCGTGTGGAAATTGCCCGTGCGCTCGCCACCCAGCCGCGCTTTATTCTGCTGGATGAGCCGTTTGCTGGGGTCGATCCGATTGCCGTGATCGAGATTCAGCGCATCGTGCGTTTCCTCAAGGCGCGCGGCATCGGCGTGTTGATTACCGACCACAATGTGCGCGAAACCCTTGGGATTTGCGACCACGCCTACATCATCAATGCGGGCAGTGTGCTGGCGGCCGGCAAGCCCGAAGAAATTATCCAGAACGAGCAAGTGCGCCAGGTTTATCTGGGCGAACACTTCCGCATGTAAAACTTTTTCACGGTTTCTTCCCTCCCGGCGCTTTTGCGCTTAGCACTTTCCATGCCAGAATAGGGACACTTTCGTGACTCTGGTTCTGCATGAAACCCTCGCTCCAACTCCGGCTGTCCCAGTCACTTTCGTTGACGCCCCAACTGCAACAGTCCATCCGGCTGCTGCAGCTGTCGACGCTGGAGTTGCATCAAGAACTGGAGCAAATGCTGGCGGACAATCCTCTGCTGGAGCGCCTGGATGACCCGTTGGCCGATTCGGTGCGGCTGCTGGCGGACGGTTCCATGCCGGCCAGCAACGCCAGCCTATTGTCCGACGCTGCGCTGACTACGCCCGGCAACGCCGACGCTGCCGGCGATACGGATAACTCAGAGGCGGGCATGGACGGTAGCGACGGCGGCTCCGGCCCCGACACACCCGACGGCAATGCCGAGTTGTCCGACTGGGGCAGCGGCGGGGGCAGTGGCAATGCGCGCAGCGAGGACGATGAATCCAGCCTGCAGCAGATTGCCGCCACACCTCTGACGCTGCGCGACCATCTGTTGCGCCAGTTGAGCGGTACCCAGTGTGGTGACCGCGACCGCGCGCTGGTGGGCCTGATGATCGACTCCCTCGATGAGAACGGTTTCCTGGAGCATGATCTGGACACGCTGCTGGAGAATCTTCCGCCTGAACTGGAAATCGATCTGACCGAGCTTTCCGCCTCGCTCAAGCTGTTGCAAAGTTTCGAACCGACGGGGGTCGGCGCCCGTTCCTTGAGTGAGTGCTTGAGCCTGCAATTGCAGGCGCTCAAGCTCAAGGGGGTGGCCAGCCGCACACGCACCCTGGCGCTGAGCTTGGTGCAGGGGCATCTGACCGCACTGGCCGAACGCGACTACGTCCGGCTGAAAAAAGCACTGGACTGCGAAGATGAAGACCTGCGTGCCGCGCAGGATCTGATTCGTACCCTCAACCCGCGCCCGGGCAGCGCCTTTGCCCAGGTCGAGCACAATTACGTCATTCCCGATGTGGTGGTGCGCAAAATTCGCGGCCAATGGCAGGCGGTGCTCAATTCGGACGTCATGCCGCGTCTGCGGGTGAATGCTGACTACGCCGGAACCTTGCGCAGTTTAAGGACACGGGCGCGCAACAAAAGCGCAGGTGTGGCCGCACCCACGGATGCTAACGGTGAAGCTATCGCCACGGGCACGCCGATGCAGGCCCAATTGCAGGAGGCTCGCTGGTATATCAAGAATGTGCAGCAACGGTTCGAGACCATTTTGCGGGTGGCCCAGGCCATCGTCGAACGACAAAAAAACTTCTTTTCCCACGGTGCGGTCGGCATGCGGCCTCTTGTATTGCGCGAAATAGCCGATACACTGGGTTTACACGAGTCCACAATCTCTCGTGTGACCACCCAAAAATACATGCTGACCCCCTTCGGTACCTTCGAACTCAAGTATTTCTTTGGCAGCCATGTCGCCACCGATTCTGGCGGGGCTGCGTCCAGCACGGCCATCCGTGCACTCATCAAGCAACTCATAGGAGAAGAAAACCCGCAAAAACCCTTGTCTGACAGCCAGATCGCCGATTTGCTGGGGGAACAGGGCTTTGTGGTGGCGCGCCGCACGGTCGCCAAATACCGCGAAGCCTTGAAAATCGCCCCGGTCAACCTGCGTAAAGCGTTGTAGTGCCCGGCACAGACTGCCTTGGCAGTTGCGTGCCTCTTCGTTGTTTCATTGAAAGGAGCATCAGATGAATCTGTCTATCAACGGCCATCATGTCGAAGTCACCCCAGCCCTGCGCGAATACGTGCTGAACAAACTGGACCGCGTTCTGCGGCACTTTGACCAGGTGATCGATGTCGGCATCACCCTTTCCGTGGAGAAATTGCGACAGAAGGCCGAGATCAATCTGCACCTGCGTGGCAAGGACATTCACGTCGAATCGGTCGACGCGGATATGTATGCTGCGATTGACAGCTTGATCGACAAGCTCGACCGGCAAGTGATCAAGCACAAAACACGTTTGCAGAGCCATCACAACGATATCAAGTACCAGCAACCCGAAGCTTGATTTCCCATCAACCAAATAAAGCCGGGCTGCAGCCCGGCTTTTTTATGCAGCCCAAGGCCGCTCGTGGCCCGTATTTACGCTAAGATGCGCGGTCGATTTCACGGAACAGCATCATGGCAACACCGTCTTCCTCCCTGATTCCCGTTACCATCCTCACCGGCTTTCTCGGCAGCGGTAAAACCACCTTGCTCAATCGCATTTTGCAGGAGCAGCACGGGCACAAAATCGCCGTGATCGAGAATGAATTCGGCGAAGAGGGCATCGACAACGACCTGCTGCTGCAGGAGCGCGGCGAACAGATTGTCGAGATGAACAATGGCTGCATCTGCTGCACCGTGCGTGGCGATCTGGTGCGGATTCTGGGTGAACTGCGTGACAAGCGCACGGCCGGCACGCTGAATTTCGAGCGAGTGATCATCGAAACCACCGGGGTTGCCAAGCCCGGGCCGGTGGCGCAGACGTTTTTCATGGACGAGGATATTTCCAAAGCTTTTATCCTCGATGCCATTCTCACGGTGGTCGATGCCAAGCATGGCCAGCAGCAACTCGATGCGCAGGAAGAGGCGCGCGAGCAGGTGGGATTTGCCGACCGCATCCTGCTGTCGAAAACCGATCTGGTGTCGGATGAAGAGCAAGCCGAACTGCGCCATCGCCTGTTGCACATGAACCCGCGCGCGCCGATCAGGCCGGTGCACTTTGGCGACACGCCGGTGCAGGAAATTCTCGACATTCGTGGCTTCAACCTGAATGCGGTTCTCGATATTGATCCAGAATTTCTCCACGATGAAGAACATGCGCATGGCCACGCACATGCGCACACCCATGAGCACGGTCCGCATTGCGATCATGACCATGGCGACCACGTGCATGACGAACATTGTGGCCACGATCACGCCCACCATCATCATGTGGACGACATCCAATCCTTCGTGTTTCTATCCGATAAACCTTTCGACGCCATGCGGCTGGAAGAATTCATGGGCGGCTTGACGCAGGTTTACGGGCAGGACATGCTGCGGTATAAAGGTATCCTGTATTTGAAGGGCAACCCCCGGCGCCTGATTTTTCAGGGCGTGCACATGATGATGGGTGCCGATCTGGGCCGCCCTTGGGCTGCAAGTGAAAAACGATGCAGTAAAATGGTATTCATCGGGCGCAAGCTGCCCCAGGATATTTTCTTGAAGGGTTTGCAAAACTGTTTGGCGAAAAAATAGACGGAACAACTCCACCCCAAGGGCCAGCATAGGCTCCACAATAATGACGGAAGAGACATTATGGCAACGGCAAAACCATCGACTAAAACGAGTAAGAGTAGTGCAGTGGGCAAGGCAGTCTCCAAAAAACCTGCAGGCAAGGTAACCGCCAAGGCCGCTCCGAAAAAGGCGGTCAAGGCCACTGCAAGCATGGTCAAGAGCAAAGTCTCCGCCAAGCCAGGCGCGAAAACCAGCAAGCCCACGGGCAAGACGAATGCGAAATCCGCTGCCAAACCCGCAACCAAAACCGCCGGCAAAACGATGAGCAAGGCACCCGCGAAAGCGCCGGGCAAAGCCACCAAAACGGCGGTCAAGCCCGCGACGAAAACGGTGGCTAAGCCGGTCACCAAACCTGCCGTTAATAGCACCAATGCGACCAAAACCACGCCCGCAAGTCCCAAGGGCAGTAGTTCGAAGTCAGTCAGTAAACCCTCAGTAAAAGAAAGCAGTCCCGTGAAGAACCAGGTAGTTGCCACGCCGAGTAAATCGAGCTACAAACCCTCCACCACCATTCTCGCCGCTGGTCTGATCAGCGAAGCGCAATTGCTGAAGATGGGCGACAAGGATTACATGAATGAGGCGCAAACCGCTTTCTTTCTCTATCGCTTGCAGCAGATGGAAGCCGAGTTGCGCCAGAACGCTGGCGAGACCACCGAGCATCTGCGCGAAACCGCCATCGTGCCCGATCCGGCCGATCGCGCGACCATCGAGGAAGAGCATGCGCTGGAATTACGCACGCGCGACCGCGAGCGCAAATTGCTGAAAAAAGTACAGCAAGCGATTGCGCGTATCGAAGCGGGCGAATATGGTTATTGTGAAGAGACGGGCGAGCCGATCGGCATACCCCGCCTGTTGGCGCGTCCGACCGCAACCTTGTCGCTGGAAGCGCAACAACGGCGCGAGTTGAAGCAGAAAATGTACGGGGATTGATCTTGCGCACGGCTTGCGCCGTATCAAGAGGTGCAGCATAAAAAATGCAGCGGCGGAGATGCTGCGCTTTTTTCATCGGCGCGGTTGGCGGCACGGGCAGCGTGATACACTGGCCGGGCATTTCATGCATTCTGTAACCTTTGGTTTTTTGGGGGAGTTCCGTGGTTTTTTCCTCGATCTTTGGCAAGAAGGAGCCAGACGACAAGGACAAGAAAAGTCGCGCCAAACCCGAGCAGACAGTTATTAAGCCGCGCTCGGCAGGGTCGGCCGGTTCGGCCGAGGCCGCTGTGCAAACCAAGCCACGCGACGATGCCGCCCACCGCGAATTGGCCAAGGCCACGGCTAAAAAGATCGACCAAATCGAGTCCGAGATGTCACTCGATTTTCTGCCATCCAAAGGATCGGCAAACAAGGCTGCCGCACCCAAACCTGTTGCGCCCAAGGCGCCTGTCGCAGCCCCCAAGCCAGCCGTTCCTCCTCCGAGCCCGGGCAAGGGTGCCAAGCCTGCAACCAAAGCCAAATCCGCCACAGCACTTCGTCCCGGCGCAGATGCGCAATCCGCCGATTCCCGTCAGGGCCCACCCACCCTGCCGCCACTGGATATGTCCAGCTCGATTATTCTGGGCAATTCCATTGGCGCAATGGCGCTGGAAATCAGCTCCTCTGATTCGGCCCCCATCATTGAAGAAGTTGCCATCCTCTATGCCAATGGTCAGGGCATTTCCGCCGCCAACGCGCTCGCGACTGCGGTACGTGAAGATGCATTGGGGGGCTCGACGGGTCAGGCCTGGATGATGTTGTTCGACTTGTACCAGTTGCTGGGCAAGAAAGACGAGTTTGAAAATCTGGCCCTCGATTTTGTCGGCAAGTTTGAAAGTTCACCGCCGGCCTGGGAAACAGATGAGGCCGATGCGCCCGTCAAGACACCCACCAGGTTATCAACCCAACCGAATGGTACGGCCATTTTTTTTGCGCCCATTCTGGATGAATCGGTCGTCAAATCCTGGGAGCAAATCAAGAAGGCGGGTGAGCACAGCAAAGAAATCAAGGTGGATTTCTCCAACGTCAAACGGATCAACGCGGCGGGTTGTGCCTTCCTGCTCAAGGCTTTGCCCACGCTGGGGAAAAGTGGCCACACCCTGTTGATCAGTGGCATGAATCAATTGGCCGCAGTGTTGGAGGCAAACATCCAGCCCGGCCGCCGTGATCCCTCGGACGCCCCCTGGCTGCTCTTGCTGGAAGCCTATCGAGTGCTGGACATGCAAAGCGAATTCGAAGACAGCAGCATGGATTACTGCATCACCTTTGAAGTCTCGCCCCCGGCCTGGGAAGACCGGCCGGCCTATTTGCAGCGTTCGAACGAGACCCCCGCGCCACCGCCCGAAGCCGTGCGTGAAGAAGGTCCGACAGAGGAATTTACGCTGACCGGTGAGCTGGTGGGCAAGGCTGAAATGGAGCTCTCCAAGCTAACGACGTACAGCGAATCCCGCAGCCTGGTCTCAGTCAATTGCAAGCGTCTGCGCCGCGTCGATTTTGCTGCAGGCGGCACACTGCTTAACATGCTCGTCAGCCTGACCTCGGCGGGCAAGCGCATCGAGTTCAACCAGGTCAACCACTTGGTAGCCGCCTTGTTTGCCGTCATGGGCATCCACGAACTCGCACTGATCAACGTCAAACGCGCCTGATACTTCTTGTGCCCGCTGTGCTATACCGGTAGCAGTTTCAACGCCGAATGCGGGGGACTGTGATGTTTTTCGGTAAGCCTTGGGGTGAATGGGTAGTGGACTATGCTCAAAGCCATCAACATCCGGTCAATCGCTTCTGCCATACGATCGGCATTCCGCTGGTGGCGTTTTCCGTGTTGCTATGGTTGGCCACACCTCTTGTCAGTGGTATGTGGCCGTACGCGCTTGGCCTTTTTATCGTCGGCTGGGTTTTTCAATTCCTCGGCCACTGGTTTGAAGGCAAGCCGCCGGAATTCTTCCACGATTGGCGCTATCTGTTTGTGGGCTTGCGTTGGTGGTGGATGAAGATACGCGGTCAAGTCTGAGCGCGTTGCATGCGGCTGTGCGTATGCACAGCTTCAACTAGTGCGGATACGTGTTCCGGCGGCGTGAATTGCGAAATGCCGTGGCCCAGGTTGAACACATGGCCGCTGCCTGCCGCTGGCGTGCCAAAGCTGTCGAGCGTGCGTTTGACCTCTTTTTCGATCGCTGCCGGACTGGCAAACAAACTCATCGGATCGAGGTTGCCTTGCAGCGCGCAGCGCGCGCCGACACGGGCCCGCGCCTGACCGAGATTGACCGTCCAATCCACGCCGATGGCATCGCAACCGATATCGGCAATCTGCTCCAGCCACAGGCCGCCGCCCTTGGTGAAAACGATGTTGGGAATGCGCTGACCGTCATGCTCCCGCTTGAGTTGCTGCATGACCTGTTGCATATAGGCCAGCGAGAATTTCTGATACGCGCCATCGGCGAGTGCGCCACCCCATGAATCAAAGATCATCACCGCTTGCGCACCGGCTTCGATCTGGGCATTGAGATAGTTCGCCACCGCCTGCGCGTTGATGGCGAGAATCCGGTGCAGCAAGTCGGGACGATCGTAGAGCATCGTTTTCACGGTGCGGAAATCGTCCGAGCCACCACCTTCGACCATGTAGCAGGCCAGCGTCCACGGGCTGCCGGAAAAACCGATCAGCGGCACGCGGCCATCCAACGCGCCGCGGATCGTGCGCACGGCATCCATCACGTAGCGCAATTCAACATTGGGATCAGGCACGGCGAGTTGGGCGACATCGGCTTCAGTGCGCAGCGGGCGCTCGAATTTCGGCCCCTCACCCTCGGCGAAATACAGCCCCAGGCCCATTGCATCGGGAATCGTCAGGATGTCGGAGAACAGGATCGCCGCATCCAGCGCATAGCGATCAAGCGGCTGCAGCGTCACTTCGCAGGCGAGTTCCGGGTTCTTGCACAGATTCAGAAACGAACCGGCTTGCTTGCGCGTGGCGTTGTATTCAGGCAGATAGCGGCCCGCCTGGCGCATCAGCCAGACCGGCGTGTATTCAGTGGGCTGACGCAGCAGGGCGCGCAGGAAGGTATCGTTTTTCAACATGCCTATTTTTCGCGCGGGACGAGGGCGGCCACCGTGGAGGAATGGAATTCCATGAAATAGACCACGAGAGTAATCGTCACGCTGGCCAGCACAAAGAGCAGGGGGTTGATGAACCACAGCATGACTGGCAGCGCGTAATAGTAGGAGCGCAGGCCCTGAGTGAAATGTTCGCCGGCATAACCCGCTAGGTTGCCCGCGCGTTCGGCCATGTCGAGTGCAGCAGGGTCTTGCATGCGGTTCTCGTCATTGGGGAATGCGCCGATAAAAATACAGACGACGTTGAACTGCCGCACCGACCAGGTAAAGCGCAGGAAGGCATGGACAAAAATCAGCAGCATCACCAGCACTTTGATCTCCAGCAATGACTCGGTTTGTTGTTTGGCAAACGGCAGGCTGGACAGCAGATCGAGATTTTTTTCGCTGGCGCCGAGAAAGGCCAGTAGGCCGCCCATGATCAGCAGTGTGGTCGAGGAAAAAAAGGTCGCGCTTTGCATCAGGTTATGTACCAGGGACGCATCGGCAATCCGATTATCCCGCTCCAGCGTATTGCGCAACCAGAGTTTGCGGTAGGTGCGCAGCGTCGACAGCAGGCTGGCACGAGATTGTGCGCGCACATGGGCGAACCACAGATAGCCCAGCCAGCAGCCCAGCCAAAGCAGGAGGCTGAACAGATCGGCATTCGGTAGCGAGAGGCTCATGGTAGTGACGTGAAAAAAATCGGGCAGACCTTGCGGTGCTGCCCGATTTTACTTTACTCCGCGTCAGCGGATGGAATTACTTGCGCAGCAGCTTGCGGATCGCGGCCACTTGTGCGGCCAACATCGCCAGCTCGCCTTCAAGGATGGCGATTTCGGTCTTGTCGGTGGCGGCATTGCGCGCGATTTCAGCCTGTTTCTGGGCTTCCAGCGCCTTGGCTTCGTCCAGATCCTTGCCGCGGATGGCGGTGTCGGCCAGCACGGTGACGGCATTCGGTTGTACTTCGAGAATACCGCCAGCGACGAAGACAAACTCTTCTTCCGCCTTGTCGACCAGCTTGATGCGCACCGCGCCCGGCTTGATGCGCGAGATCAGCGGCGTGTGGCGCGGGAAAATACCGAGCTCGCCGGCTTCGCCCGGCAGCACGACAAATTCAGCCTCGCCCGAGAAAATGTTCTCTTCGGCGCTGACCACATCTACGTGAATTGTTGACATTGACTCTTTCCTTCCGTTGCGGCTGATTGCGCGGCAATGGTTGCCGCGCAATCAAGCGCGATTACTGCATTGTCTTGGCTTTTTCAAACGCTTCGTCGATCGTGCCGACCATGTAGAAGGCTTGTTCCGGCAGCGCATCGCATTCGCCATCGACAATCATCTTGAAGCCGCGGATGGTTTCTTTCAGTGGCACGTATTTGCCGGGCGAGCCGGTGAACACTTCGGCCACGTGGAACGGCTGCGACAGGAAACGCTGGATTTTACGAGCGCGACCCACGGCTTGCTTGTCTTCCGGCGACAGTTCGTCCATGCCCAGAATCGCGATAATGTCGCGCAATTCCTTGTAGCGCTGCAGCGTCGCTTGCACGCGGCGGGCCACGGTGTAGTGCTCATCACCCACCACTTGCGGGTCGAGCTGGCGCGAGGTGGAATCGAGCGGATCCACGGCGGGGTAGATACCCAGTGCGGCGATGTCACGCGACAGCACGACGGTCGAGTCCAGATGCAGGAAGGTGGTGGCCGGCGACGGATCGGTCAAGTCATCGGCCGGCACGTACACGGCCTGAATCGAGGTAATCGAGCCAGTCTTGGTGGAGGTAATGCGCTCTTGCAGACGGCCCATTTCCTCGGCCAGCGTCGGCTGGTAACCCACGGCGGAAGGCATACGGCCCAGCAGCGCGGACACTTCGGTACCGGCCAGCGTGTAACGGTAAATGTTGTCGACGAAGAACAGAATGTCGCGGCCTTCGTCGCGGAATTTCTCGGCCATCGTCAGGCCGGTCAATGCCACGCGCAGACGGTTGCCCGGGGGTTCGTTCATCTGACCGAACACCATCGACACTTTCGATTCGCCGATGTTGTCCATCTTGATCACGCCGGCTTCGGCCATCTCGTGATAGAAGTCGTTACCTTCGCGAGTACGCTCGCCCACACCGGCAAACACGGACAGCCCCGAGTGTTGCGTCGCGATGTTGTTGATCAGTTCCAGCATGTTCACGGTCTTGCCCACACCGGCGCCGCCGAACAGACCCACTTTACCGCCCTTGGCGAACGGGGAAACCAGGTCGATCACCTTGATGCCGGTTTCGAGCAGTTCCACGGAAGGCGACAGTTCGTCGAATTTCGGCGCGGGTTGGTGAATCTCGCGGCGTTCGTCGGTAGCGATCGGACCGGCTTCGTCGATCGGGCGACCCAGCACGTCCATGATGCGGCCCAGGGTAGCTTTGCCGACCGGCACGCTGATGCCCTTGCCGGTGGCTTTCACGGCCATGCCGCGACGCAGACCGTCAGAGGAGCCCATCGCAATGGTACGCACCACGCCGTCGCCCAGTTGTTGCTGCACTTCAAAGGTCAGACCTTTTTCGGCGAAGCTGTCGCCGGAATCTTCCAGCGTCAGCGCGTCATAAACTTTGGGCATGCCTTCACGGGGAAACTGAATATCAACCACCGCGCCGATACACTGAACAATCGTTCCGAGACTCATTTGGATCTCCTAATTACAATTCTTTAAATAACTAAATTCTTGCGTGCTTCATTTGGTGCTGCTTAGCCAATCGCCGCAGCACCACCCACAATCTCTGACAGCTCTTTGGTAATCGCGGCCTGACGGGTCTTGTTGTAGACCAGTTGCAGATCGCCGATGACCTTCTTGGCGTTGTCGGAGGCAGACTTCATCGCCACCATGCGCGCGCTTTGTTCGCTCGCCATGTTTTCCGCTACGGCCTTGTAAATCAATGCCTCGATGTAACGCTTGAGCAATTCGTCAATCACCGTCGGCGCATCCGGCTCATAAATGTAGTCCCACGAATGCGCATGCTCGTCGGGCTGCAAATGGTTGGACGGCAGCGGTAGCAATTGCACCACGGTCGGTTCCTGCTTCATCGTGTTGATGAAATCGGCATAGACCAGATATAGCGCATCGATCTCGCCTTTTTCATAGGCCGCCAATTGCGTCAGGATTGCACCGAGCAGTTTTTCCAGCTGCGGCTTGTCGCCTAGATGCGTCGCGCTCGACACCACGTTGGCGCCTAGGCGATGGAAAAATCCCAGGCCCTTGTTGCCGATGGCCGTGACGCTAACCTTGGCCCCTGCCGCTTGCAACTCTTTGTACTTGTTCAGTGCTACGCGCAGGGAGTTGGTGTTCAAGCCACCGCACAGACCTTTGTCGGTCGTCACCACAATCATGCCGGCGGCCCTGACCTGCTCGCGCGTGGCCAGATACGGTGGCACATATTCGGGATTCGCATGCGCCAGGTTGATGGCGATATGACGAATCTTCTCGGCGTAGGGACGCGCCGCGCGCATGCGATCCTGCGCCTTGCGCATTTTCGATGCGGCGACCATTTCCATCGCCTTGGTGATCTTGCGCGTGTTTTGCACGCTCTTGATCTTGGTACGTATTTCCTTGCCGCTAGCCATTGCTGCTCTCCGAACTGTTCTCGATGATTCCGTCGATCAGATTAGTAAGCGCCGGACTTCTTGAAGTCAGCGATTGCAGCGTGCAATGCTTTTTCGTCAGCTTCGGACAGGTTGGCATTTTTTTCCATGCTCTCGACCAAGGCACCGTGGCTGGTCTTGACCGCATCCAGCAGCCCTTTTTCGAAAGCGGAAGCGCGGTTGACCGGCACGTCGTCGAGATAACCGTTGTTGACGGCGAACAGCGTGGTCGCCATTTGCCACACGGCCATGGGTTGATATTGCGGCTGTTTCATCAGCTCGGTCACCATGCGGCCGCGCTCCAGCTGCTTGCGGGTCGCCTCATCCAGATCGGAAGCGAACTGCGCGAACGCAGCCAGCTCGCGATACTGTGCCAAGGCCAGACGTACACCGGCGCCGGTGTCTTTACGCTTCATGATCTTGGTCTGTGCGGCACCGCCCACACGTGACACCGAGATACCGGCGTTGATGGCGGGACGGATACCGGCGTTGAACAGATCGGTTTCCAAAAAGATCTGGCCGTCGGTAATCGAAATCACGTTGGTCGGCACGAAAGCGGACACGTCACCGGCCTGCGTTTCGATGATCGGCAGCGCGGTCAGCGAACCGGTTTTGCCCTTGACGGCGCCATTGGTGAATTTCTCGACATACTCTTCGTTGACGCGCGCGGCACGCTCCAGCAAACGGCTGTGCAGATAGAACACGTCGCCGGGGTAAGCTTCGCGACCCGGAGGACGACGCAGCAACAGCGAGATCTGACGATAGGCCCAGGCTTGCTTGGTCAAGTCGTCATACACAATCAGCGCATCCTGACCACGGTCACGGAAGTATTCGCCCATCGTGCAGCCGGCGTAAGGCGCCAGGAACTGCATCGCGGCGGAATCGGAAGCCGTGGCGGCCACGACGATGGTGTAAGCCATCGCGCCGGACTCTTCCAGTTTGCGCACCACGTTGGCAATGGTCGATGCTTTCTGACCGATTGCCACGTAGATACAGGTCATGTTCTGACCCTTCTGGTTAATGATCGCGTCGACGGCCACGGCGGTCTTGCCGGTCTGGCGGTCGCCGATGATCAGCTCGCGCTGGCCGCGGCCGACGGGGACCATCGCGTCAATCGCTTTCAAACCGGTTTGCACTGGCTGTGAAACGGATTTACGCGCAATCACGCCAGGAGCGATTTTTTCGATCGGCTCGTTCATTTTGGCGTTGACCGGGCCCTTGCCGTCAATCGGCTGACCCAGCGCGTTGACCACGCGGCCAATCAGCTCGGGGCCGACCGGCACTTCCAGAATGCGGCCGGTGCACTTGACCGTATCGCCTTCGGTAATGTGTTCGTATTCGCCCAAAATCACCGCGCCGACCGAGTCGCGCTCCAGGTTCAGCGCCAAGCCGAAGGTGTTTTGGGGGAATTCCAGCATCTCGCCCTGCATCACATTGGACAGGCCATGGACGCGGACAATACCGTCGGTCACGGAGACCACGGTGCCTTGCGTACGCACATCGGCGGCAGCGCCCAGAGACTGGATACGGCCTTTGATGAGTTCACTAATTTCGGAAGGATTCAGTTGCATTTTTTCCTCGCAATACTTTTTAAGCCGTCACTATTAAGCGGTCAGGGCCGTAGCCATGCGCTGCAAATTTTCACGAACCGAGCTGTCCAGCACCTGGTCGCCCACAACCACACGTACACCACCGATCAAGCCTGCATCGACTTTTACTTGAGGCTTGAGCTTGACCTTGAATTTCTTTTCCAGCGCCGTCACCAGATCGGACACCTGTGCATCGGTGAGCGCAAACGCGCTTTCAATAAACGCATCGGCAGTGCCTTGATGGGCGTTTTTCAGCTGGGCGAACTGCGCGGCAACTTCCGGCAACAACACCAGACGACCGTTTTCGATCAGCAGACGCACAAAATTGCTGGCCTCGGCACTGAGCTTGTCGCCCACCGCCGCCGCAAACACGTCATACACCTGGGCATCGGACAGTTTCGGGTTGGCGATCACCGCACGCATATCGGCGTTACCCGCAACGGCAGCCATTTTTTCCATCAACGCGGACCAGGCCGCCAGATCGCCAGCCTTGGCAACGCCAAACGCGGCTTCGGCGTAAGGGCGGGCGACGGTAGAGAGTTCAGCCATGGTGCTTCCTGCTTACAGACGGGTTTTCAACTGCGCGAGCAGATCGGCATGCACCTGAGCGTTGACCTCTTTTTTGAGGATCTGCTCGGCGCCCGACACTGCCAGTGCGGCCACTTGATCGCGCAACGAGTCTTTGACGCGTTGCAGTTCGTTGTCGATTTCCGCTTTCGCAGCCACCATCAAACGAGCGCCTTCGGCCTTGGCGGCCACCTTGGCTTCGTCAACGATCGCTTGTGCGCGCTTTTCGGTGTCGGCAACGATTTGCTGCGCCTTGGTACGGGCTTCGGCTTCCAGCGCACTGATGCGCTTCTTGGCTTCGTCCAGGCTCTTGTTGCCTTGATCGGCCGCGGCCAGACCATCGGCAATTTTCTTGCGACGCTCGTCCAGCGCAGCGATCAGCGGCGGCCAGACAAATTTCATCGTAAACAGCGCGAGGGCGAAAAACACCAGGCACTGGATGATAAAAGTTGAATTCAAATTCACGGCACTATCCCTTCAACGGAATCAATCCCGCTGACCGCACGCGGAAACTGCGCGGTCCAGCGGTATCAGCACAACAGCAGCAGGGATTAACCAGCGAACGGGTTTGCGAAGGCAAACATCATCGCGATACCAACGCCGATCAGGAACGCAGCGTCGATCAGGCCGGCCAGCAGGAACATCTTGGTTTGCAGCGCGTTCATCAGTTCAGGCTGACGGGCAGCCGCTTCGATGTACTTGCCACCCATGATGCCGATACCGATACACGCACCGATAGCGCCCAGACCAATGATCAAACCGCAAGCCAGCGCAACGAAAGCAACGTTAGTCATGACAACTCCTTCTTTATCAAGTAAGTAACTACAAAAAATTAATCAGCACTCTGTATTAGCCGACTAGGCGCGACAAAACCCGCGCCAAGTCGCTGGTTAATGCCCTTCATGCGCCTGGCCGATATACACCAGCGTCAGCATCATGAAAATGAATGCCTGCAAAATCACAATCAGAATGTGGAAGATCGCCCACAACAGGCCGGCAACAAAATGCGCGCCCCACAAGGCCGGCATGCTCGTCGCGCCCAGCAAGGCGATCAGCATGAACAGCAACTCACCCGCATACATATTGCCGAACAACCGCATGCCCAGCGAAACGAATTTGGCGGCGTACTCAATCAAGTTGATCGCCAGGTTGAACGGCGCCAGCACGAGTTTGTCGCCGAAGGGCGCGGCAATCAGCTCATGTGCGAAACCGCCGATACCCTTGACCTTGATGCCGTAATACAGCATCAACAGCAGCACACCAAAGGACATGCCCAGCGTGCCATTCAGGTCGGCCGTCGGCACGATGCGGTGGTTGTGCAAGTGGAGCAATTCATCCAGCCCGGTGAAGGCAAAGAATTTGTGCGGCAGATCGACCGGCAGGAAATCGAGCGAGTTCATCAGCAACACCCAGATGAAGACGGTCAGCGCCAGCGGGGCAATGAAGGTACGGTCACCGTGGACAATCGACTTGGATTGGTCTTCGACCATTTCGACGACCATTTCGACCAGGGCTTGGAAACGGGTCGGGACGCCAGAAGAGGCGCGGCGTGCGGCCAGACCGAGGATCAGCAGGGTGACCAGACCCATCGCCACCGACCAGAACAGGGTATCCAGGTTGAACACGCTGAAATCAACGATGAACTTCTGCGGCGCCGTCGACAGGTGGTGCAAATGGTGAACAATGTATTCGGACGCATTGGGTGCGTGCTCGGCGACATGTTCGGCAACTTGAGTTTCTGCGGACATAATTTACTTCAACCAAAACAAGGTTAAAAAATAACTCTTCAGCACCACGACCAATCCCAGCAGAAAGGGCCACCAGACCAGATCGCGATACCCTTTGACGACCAGAACCATCAACAGGATGGTCGCGCCAATTTTCAAAAACTCACCGACAAAGAAAAACATCGGATTTGGCGTGCGCCTCAAGACCTTGTCGATCCACAGGCGGACGGCAAACAACGCATTCGGTACCAGGGCGCAGGCCGCCCCGAACAGCAGGGACCAAGCCGCAGCAAACCCTCGCCCCGTCAATCCCCCCCACAGCGCAAGCAGCAAGGTGGCGGTGGCGGCAAGCGCCCATTGCAACAACACGACTTTTCCCAACGAAATTCTCATCGTGCGCGCAACCAGCCATTCGGGAATTGATACGGAACCACTTGAAAAACCCGCCTGGGCAGACAATCACGGCGCACCCTTCTAGGGCAAATTCGGGCCGTTTGCCATCGCGAGGCTTCTCAGCAAAGCCACTCATTATAAATCGCCTCCCGTGCAGGGGTCAAACCGCCCTGTGTGCGCCTTGCAACCCATCCGGCTGCCGTCGTGCGGATTACCGCCTGACGTGTGGCGGTATCGGCAAACGAGGGCAAATCCTGAGCGGATATCCGCTATCATTCACGCCATGACGCCTCTCGGCGCGTCACCCCCACTATCGCCATGCAAATACTGATTGTCACCGGCATTTCCGGCTCCGGGAAATCGGTTGTCCTGAACGTTCTGGAAGACGCGGGTTATTACTGTGTCGATAACCTGCCGGCCCACATGCTGACCGGGCTGGTACTGGCGCTGGAAGCGGCGCAGCGCACCCGCATCGCGGTGAGTTGCGATATTCGCGGCGGCCCGACCCTGCATGAATTGCCCGTCCACGTCGAACAGCTCAAGCAGCGTGGTCATCAGGTCAAGGTGCTATTCCTCACCGCCAGTACTCACTGCCTGGTGCAGCGTTATTCGGAAACCCGCCGCCGTCACCCGCTCAACAGTACGCCCGAACAGGCCAGCGCCACGCTGATCGAGTGCATTGAGGAAGAACGCGAAATCGTTGAAGCCAGCCTGGGCCATCTCGGTCACGTGCTCGACACCAGCGAATTGAAACCGGCCGTATTGCGTCAATGGGCGCAGGATTTTCTTGAAGTTGAATCGCGTGGTTTACTGGTGATGTTCGAGTCGTTTGCCTTCAAGCATGGCGTGCCGCTCGATGCCGATCTGGTTTTTGATGTGCGTTGCCTGCCCAACCCCTACTATGAGTTGGCGTTGCGCCCGCTCACCGGGCTGGACGCGCCGGTGCAGGATTTTCTGAAGAAAATCGAGGATGTGGGCTTGCTGATCGAAGATATTCGTAGCTTCATTGCGCGCTGGCTGCCGGCTTATACGCGCGACCATCGCAGCTACCTGACCATCGCGCTGGGCTGCACCGGGGGGCAGCACCGTTCGGTTTACTGTGTTGAGCAACTGGCCGCCCTGTTTCGCAAGGAACAGGGCGTGATGGTGCGGCATCGCGCCCTGCCACGGGAACCCGCCGCTTGACTGCGCCTATCCCCATCTTCCCGCTCAATGCCGTGTTGTTTCCCGACGGCATCCTGTCCCTGCGTGTGTTCGAGGCGCGTTACATGGACATGGTGCGCGACAGCTTGAAAAACGAAACGCCCTTCGGCGTCTGTCTGATTCGCAAGGGCCGGGAAACCGGCGCGCCGGCTGAGCCGGAAGTGGTCGGCTGTCTGGCAAGTATCACCCATTGGGATATGGAACAACTGGGTGTGCTCAATATTCGCGTGCGCGGCAGCGAGCGTTTTCGCATCCTCAATATCAATCCCGACGCCCAGGGTTTGCATCACGCCGTCACTCAGCCGCTCGCTGCCGATCCGGCGCGCCCTATCGGTGCGCAGGCCGCCGCGTGCGTCACACTGCTGCGCCGGGTGATTGGCGAGATCGAAGAAAAAAAGCGCGCCCAGAACCCCGGCGAAGCAATGGACAATCTGCCCATCGCCACGCCTTATCGATTCGACAACGCCGCCTGGGTCGCCAACCGCCTGTGCGAGGTGTTGCAGATTCCGCTCAAGGCCAAGCAGAAGTTGATGGAATTGGATGATGCAGAGGTGCGGCTGTCGCTGGTGCAACAGTATTTGCAGCAGCACAAGGTGATCTGAGGGCTTTAAACTGTTGCCAGTAAACGCCGCACCGGTGCAGGCAGGCCGGTGTCGTCCAATGCGCTCAGCGCCAGCCACAGACGGCCGCTGCGTTCCAAAGCGGCGGGGCGGTTTTGCAACACGATCTGCACCGGCAGCGCATGCAATTTGAAATGGGTAAAGGTGTGGGTGAAAGCATTGCGTTCTGTAATGCGAGCCACATCCTCAGCGCGCAAACCACAACGCTCCAGCCGTTCAATGATGCGCAGCTGCAGTGGCGTGTGTGCGATGCCGCTGGGAAATTCATCCGCGTTCAGATCAAGCTGCGGCAGGCTCCATAACCCGCCCCAGATACCACTGGCAGGACGCTTCTCCAGCAGCACATCCGGGCCGTGGCAGAGGACAAGCATCAGTGCGTAGCGTTGCGGTTGGGCGCGTGCCGGGCGCGGCGTGGGCAAGGTGATGGTGCGCTGACTGCGGTGCGCGATACAAGTTTCTTGCAAGGGGCAGCGCGGGCAAGCAGGTTGGCTGCGTAGGCAGAGCGTGGCGCCCAGATCCATCAGGCCCTGGGTGTAAGTCTCAATATTGCGCGACGGTAATTGTTGTTCGGCCAGCACCCACAATTTTTTCTCGACCATGGACTGACTAGGGAATCCCTCGACACCAAAGTAGCGGCACAACACACGTTTGACGTTGCCGTCGAGAATCGCGGTGCGTTCGCCAAAGGCAAAGGCGGCAATTGCGGCGGCGGTGGAGCGGCCAATGCCGGGCAGGGTGGCAATTGTCTCGGCCCGCTGCGGAAACCGGCCGCCGTGTTCGCTGCAAATCACTTGCGCACAGCGGTGCAGATTGCGCGCGCGGGCGTAATAACCCAGACCGCTCCACAGCGCCATTACTTCGTCGCTGCTGGCCTGTGCGAGAGAGCACACGTCGGGAAAGCGTGCGATGAATTTTTCGAAATAGGGAATGACGGTGCTGACCTGAGTCTGCTGCAGCATGATCTCAGACAGCCAGATGCGATAGGGGTCGCGGGTCTTTTGCCAGGGGAGGTGGTGGCGTCCGTGCTGTTGCTGCCAGCTGATCACCGCAGCGGAAAACGTACTCACGAGAAAGCGCTCACCAAACGCTCACGCCGCCAGCTGCGCTTCTTCCATCGGTGTTTTCAGCACCGTGACGACATTGTTCGCGGCATCGTCCAGTTCGCACATTTGCGTTTCTACTGCGGTCTGGTGTTCCTCCAGCTCGGCGATGCGCTGCTCCAGCGTGCCGGTCGCTTCGTGAATGCGCTTGATCGATTCGAGACGGCGGCGCAATTGAATCTGATGTTCGCGTACCTGTGCTTCCATCGGCGCCATCACTGCCTTGAGCCAGGCTTCGACATCGCGGTTGGCAATTTCAAACGTCTCGCGCGTACGTCCGGCAATCGATTCGAAGAAGCGCTGCGTCAATGCGAGTTGTTCAGTGCGCAGGGTTTTGGCAAAGGAAAACTGGCGCTGGTAGATGCGTTCGATGCGATCGATTTCCTTGGAGAATTTGAGCACTGAAAACTGCATCGGCTTGCGCAGGGTGAGGCCGTGTTCTTCGCTGAATTTGCGATACATGGCTTGCATCATCTCGGTGATTTCGGCTGTCAGTTTGGACACCGTTTCCAGGCGCGCGCGCAAGTGTTTGAAAAATTCATCCATCGAACTGCGCATGCCAATGGTCAAGCGGCTGCTGAGCATGGCTTCGCGCGTATTGCCGATTTCGCTCTTGAGTGCTTCCATGCCCAACGCAGTAAAAATTTCGGTGTTCAGTTTCGTATACACCGCGCGCACGGCTTGCAGGCGCATCAAGCTCTGGTCGAATTCTTCCTTCTCTTGTTTGACGCGTGCTACCATATGCGTCATCACGCCGCGATTCTTGCCGCGCAGGCTGCGCAATTCAAACAGCTGCTCGACGATATTGCGCTGTCGCGCTTGCAGCAGGTTGCGGATGCTGGCCATCACGCCTTCGAGTTCGGACTCGATCTGTTCGCTGATGATGCGTTGCTTGGCGGGAATCAGGTCGAAGGACAGTGCGCGTTCCAGCAATGGCAGCCGCGAGCGGCGCAGCAGCTTGTCATCGTGATTGACCTTGGCGACCAATCCTTTTTGTGCCGAGATCGGGAAAATCTGATCGCGTTCCAGCTCCAATGTCTTCGCCACAGAGACGGCCTGCTTCTCGATTTCGGCGTCGATCTCGGCCGGTTTTTTCAACTCGTCCCACATGCTGTCGATCTTGTTCAGCACCACCATGCGGCCTTTTTGCTTGCCGCCGCCCACATGCTTGGTCCAGATTTCGATATCGCTTTTGGTCACGCCGGTATCGGCGGCGAGGATAAACAGCACCGCGTGCGCGCTGGGGATCAAGTTGAGCGTGAGCTCCGGTTCCGAGCCAATGGCGTTCAGCCCCGGTGTGTCAAGAATCACCAGCCCCTGCTCCAGCAAGGGGTGCGGGAAATTGATGATGGCATGGCGCCAGCGCGAAATTTCCACTGTGCCAGCCGCATCGACAATTAGATTGTTGTTGGGATCTTCCGGGTCGAACAAGCTGTAGCTGCGCGCCACATCCACCGGCACACGCTTGGTTTCACACACACGTTTGAAGGCTTCCAGCATGCCATCGCCGGAACTGGTGTCCAGCGGCACGATGGTCCACTCTTCCGGATAAAGTTTGTATTCGCTGGTGCTGGCGTGTTTGGCGCGGGTTTCGATCGGCAGCAGACGAATCGACGGCTCCATCGCGTCGTCGTATTGCAATTCGGTCGGACACATCGTGGTGCGGCCGGCCGACGAGGGCAGAATCCGTTTGCCGTAATCGGCAAAAAAGATGGCGTTGATCAGTTCCGATTTGCCGCGCGAAAATTCGGCGACGAAGGCGATGCTCAGCTTGTCGTCGGTCAGGCGTTCGAGTGCGCGATCCAGCCGCATTTCCACCTGGCCATCGGACAGGCGGCTTTTCTCCAGCCATTGCGCATAACGGCGGATCGCTTGCGACAACGCGAAGCGCCAAGTGCTGTATTCCTGAAAACTATCGACCAGTAGGCTCATTTTTATCGGTCTTCCGCAGGCGTGAGCTGCCAGTTGACCGCAAATTCAAGGTAATGACAAGAGTTTACTCTGTATTCATTTTTGACACGATGGGCAGAAAAAGGTCGAGCGTTGTCCCTGGCGCACCAAACGGATTGCCGTGCCGCATTTTTTGCACGGTTCTCCGGCGCGGCCATAGACAAAAGTGTCAAGCTGGAAGTGGCCGTGCTGTCCGTCGCTGGCGACAAAGTCGCGCAGACTGCTGCCGCCCTTGCGCACCGCTTCGCCCAGCGTGGCGCGAATTTCCTCGGCCAGCGCTTGATAGCGGACATGGCTGATCCGGCCGGCCGCCGTGTGCGGGCGAATTCCAGCGCGAAACAGGCTTTCGGACGCATAAATATTGCCCACGCCCACGACAATGTCGCCGGCCAGTAATACCTGTTTGATGCTGGCGCGGCGGCCGCGCGTCTTTTCATACAGCAATTGCCCAGCATGCGCCGCATCGAAGGCGGGGGAAAACGGTTCCACCCCCAACCCCGCCAGCAAGACATGTCCGCTCACTTCGCCCGCAGTGCGCGGATGCCACAATACCGCGCCGAAACGCCGTGGGTCGTGCAGCCGCAAACACTGTGCACCAAACACCAGATCCACGTGATCGTGTTTATCAGGCTGGGCTGCGACCGGCACGATGCGCAGGCTGCCCGACATGCCCAGATGCAACAGCACCCAGCCATTTTCAAATTCCAGCAAGAGATATTTGCCGCGCCGCTCAACGGCGCGCAGCACGCGTCCGGTCAGCATGCGCCCCAATTCATTCGGCACCGGCCAGCGCAACGCCCGCTGCCGCACCACCACCGCAGTCAAGGCGTGGCCGGTCAAGTGGGGTGCAATACCGCGCCGGGTGACTTCGACTTCGGGCAGTTCGGGCATCTGAATTGTTCAGCTTAATCGGGTTATGATCATAATTCCGACATTCTATGCTGACCCCTGCGCCTTGCTGACCACCCGGAGTCGTATGCCCGCACTTTCCCCCCGCTTTTGCGCCGCCGTGTCGCTGGCGCTTTTGTGCAGCGCTTGCGCGCACACAACGAAACCGTCCGCCGAAGCCGGGCAGCGCGGCAGTGCTGTGCCGGTTGTCCATGCGCAAGCACTTCCGCAAAACGCCAGTGGGCAAATGCAGGCCGATGATTTGCCGAATGTCGACCTGAGTGCGCCGATTTTCTATCTGGTGCTGGAAGCGGAAATCGCCTTGCAGCGCAGCGAGCCGGCTCAAGCCTATCGCGACTATCTGTTGCTCGCGCAGCAAACGCGCGACCCGCGCTTCGCGCAACGCGCAACCAGCATTGCCTACGAAGCGCACGCGTGGACACAGGCCGCGGACGCTGCCCGCCTGTGGCGCGAGCTGGCGCCGCGCAATCAGGGTGTGGCGCAAGCGCTGCTGTCGCTGCAATTGACGGCGGGTCAGTTGAGCGAGGCAGAAGGCGCTTTGGCTACTCGTATCGAACAAGGTACTGCCGCCGAGCGCGAAGCCTGGTTCCGCCAGTTGCCGCAATTGTTGCGCAATGCGCCCAACAAGAATGAAGCCTTGCTGATGGCGGAACGTCTGCTGAGCCGCTACGCGCGCGAACCACTGGCGCAATTGGCGCTGGGCCAGATTGCCCAGAATGCAGGCAACGATTTCCGCGCGCTGCGTGCCTACGATGCGGCACTCGAACTGCAACCCGATCTGGAAATCGCGGCGCTGTTCAAGGCGCAACTGCAACTGCAACAGAACCAGGGCGCCGAAGCGCTGGCCCTGCTCAAATCGTTTGTCGCTGCCAACCCCAATGCCCTGCAGGCGCGCGCGGCGCTGGCACGCACGCTGCTGGCCAACAAGGAGATGGCGGCCGCGCAGCTGGAATTTGAAACCCTGTTGAAAAAAGACCCGGACAATCTGCAGGCGCAATTTGCCTTGGGCGCGCTGGCGATCGAGCGCAAGGACTATGCGCAGGCCGAAGCTTATTTCCGCCGCTATCTTGCTGCGGCCGAGGATGCCGGGGACAATCGCATCACCAATCAGGCGCGGGTTTATCTGGCACAGGCCCTGCAAGCGCAGGACAAGTCCAAAGAAGCGCTGGCGGTGCTCGAAGAGGTTGATGACGCCCATCCCTATACCCCCGCCATCATTCAGCGCGCCGTGCTGCTGGCGCAGGAAAAACGTCTGGATGAGGCGCGTGCACTGCTCGATGATGCGCGGCAAAATACAACGGAGGTGGTCGAGCGCACGCGCTTGACTCTGGCTGAAGTGCAGTTGCTCAACGACGCGCGCCAGTACCCGCAGGCATTTGACTTGATCGACCGAACGCTCAAGCAACAACCGGATGACCCCGAGTTGCTCTACGAGCACGGCATGCTGGCCGAGAAGATCGACCGCGTCGACCTGATGGAGCAGAGCATGCGCGCCGTCATCAAGCTGCGTCCCGACAGTGCGCTCGCCTACAATGCACTGGGTTACACGCTGGTTGACCGCAAGCTGCGCCTGAAGGAAGCACGGGCACTGATCGAAAAAGCCTACGCACTGGAACCCGACAGCCCGGCCATCATCGATAGCGTGGGCTGGATGCACTACCGTCTGGGAGATCTGGCCAAGGCCGAGGAATTTCTCCAGCGCGCGCAGCAACTGCTGCCCGATGCCGAAGTGTTCACTCATCTGGGCGAAGTGCTCTGGATGCAGGGCAAGCGCGATGAGGCCAAAAAATTCTGGCGCGCTGCACGCGAGAAAGCCCCGGATAATGAAGTGCTGCGCAGCACCCTCAAACGTTTGAAGATTTCGCTCTAGTGCGCACCCTCGTTCTGAGTCTGTTGCTTTTGCTGGCCGCGTGTGCGACGACTCCTGGCGGCGACATTGCGAACAACATCACGCACGATCATTTTTCCGTCAGCGGCCGTTTCACGGTCAACTATCAAAAACCCGACGGCAGCGACGATAGCGCCAGTGGTGGTTTCGATTGGCGGCAAGAAGGCAAACGCACGCAGATCGATCTGCGCACACCGCTGGGCCAGACCATCGCGCAAATCACTGTTGGCGACAATGGCGCGGCACAGCTACAGGTGCCGGACCGGCCTGTCGCCAACGCGCCCAGTGTCGAACTTCTGACTGAACGGCAACTCGGCTGGAGATTGCCGGTGCGCGGCCTGCGCGACTGGCTGGTGCGCAAAAGCGAGAACGGTGAGCCGCAACAAATGACGGAAGACGGTTGGCAAATCGACTACCTCGGCTGGAGCGGGACGTTGCCGCGCCGTCTCAACTTGCGCTGGCTGGCCGCGTCGCCGAAACTGGAGATCAAACTCGTACTGGATCAATGGGAGTGAGGCCACGCGCTTTTTGGGCCGCTTAAAATCTCAGTATGTCGCTACTACCTTATTTCGCGCCGGCCAAGGTCAACCGTTTTCTGCATATCGTGGGGCGCCGCGCCGACGGTTTTCATTTGCTGCAAACCGTGTTTCAGTTGCTCGACTGGGGCGATACCTTGCGTTTCGAGTTGCGCAGCGATGGCCGGATCCGCCGTGCCACAGTATTTGACAATGTGGCGGAGGATGAAGATCTGACCGTGCGGGCTGCGCGCTTGTTGCAGCGGGCGACCGGGTATGCGCGCGGCGTGGATATTCATCTGGACAAACAGCTCCCTCTGGGCAGCGGTCTGGGTGGCGGCAGCTCGGATGCGGCGACTGCCCTGTGGGCCTTGAATCAGCTTTGGGAGCTGGGGCTGACGCGGGCCGAGTTGATGGCGCTGGGTGTGAAACTGGGCGCCGATGTACCGTTTTTTCTGTTGGGGCAAAATGCTTTTGCCCAAGGCATTGGCGACGAATTGTCGCCGATGCGTTTGGCGGACACCACATTTTTGCTGGTATTGCCCCCTGTTTCTGTGCCCACGCCCGCCATTTTCCGTGACCCTGAATTGACACGGAATACGCGAGTCGTCAAAATAGCGGACTTTTCTCGGGCCGGGCCTCTTGGCGCACCTGAGTTTGTGGCCGGATTTGGCCACAACGACCTGGAAGCCGTGGCGGCGCGCTTGTATCCGCCGGTGGCGCAGGCGCTTGCCGTGTTGCGGCAGGTGTGTCCGGGAAATAGTATGCAAGCGGAAGTGCGCATGAGCGGATCGGGCAGTACGGTGTATGCCGTGGTCGATCCCGGCCAAGCCGCTGCGCTGTGTACCGCTTGCCAGCAAGCGCTCGGCGCGGACTATGCGTGCCGCGTGGTGCGCAGTTTATCGGTTCATCCAGTCACCGGAAGCACTGGATAAGAATACAGGTTCTGCCTTTTGTGGCAGGGCCGCGCAGATGTTGGGGAGTCGCCAAGCTGGTTAAGGCACCGGATTTTGATTCCGGCATGCGAAGGTTCGAATCCTTCCTCCCCAGCCAAACTCAGGTGGTAGCTGCGGCGGCAACAGCCCATGTTGCCGCTTTTTGTTCGCGGTTTTAATGCGTATTGCGAGGAGTGTTTCATGGCGCACGACGGCTTGATGGTTTTCACTGGTAACGCCAGTCCGAAACTTGCCGCTGAGGTCGTGAAGCATCTGGGCATTCCGCTGGGCAAGGCGACCGTGGGCCGTTTTTCCGACGGCGAAGTGATGGTCGAGATTAATGAGAACGTGCGAGGCAAGGATGTGTTCGTGCTGCAGTCGACCTGCGCGCCGACCAACGACAACCTGATGGAAATCATGGTGATGGTCGATGCCTTGAAGCGCGCGTCGGCCGGCCGCATCACCGCCGCGATTCCGTATTACGGGTATGCGCGTCAGGATCGCCGGGTGCGTTCGTCGCGTGTGGCAATCACTGCCAAGGTCGTGGCCAACATGTTGCAGGTGGCCGGGGTCGATCGCCTGCTGACGATGGATTTGCATGCCGACCAGATTCAGGGATTTTTCGATGTGCCGGTGGACAACATCTACGCCACACCGATTTTGCTGACCGATTTGCGCGCCAAAAAATACCCCGATCTGCTGGTGGTGTCGCCGGACGTTGGCGGTGTGGTGCGTGCGCGGGCGTTTGCCAAACGCCTGGAATGCGATCTGGCCATCATCGACAAACGTCGTCCGAAGGCGAACGTGTCGGAAGTGATGAACATCATCGGTGAGGTCGAAGGCCGCACCTGCGTGATCATGGATGACATGGTCGATACCGCCGGTACGTTGACCAAGGCCGCACAAGCCTTGAAGGAACACGGCGCGGCGCGCGTGCTGGCCTACTGTACGCATCCGGTGTTGTCGGGCGCGGCCGCTGAGCGCATCGCCACCTCGGCGCTGGATGAGCTGGTCGTGACGGACAGTATTCCGCTCTCCGAAGCTGCCGTTGCGTGCGGCAAGATTCGCGTGGTCAGCTCGGCCGAGTTGCTGGGTGAAACGATTTTGCGCATCAGCAAATCGGATTCGGTCAGCTCGTTGTTTGAAGAGGATTTGCAGTCATTTTGATTTTTTGCGCGAGTGGATTTTCCGCCCGCGTTTTTGCAACAGCCCCGCTGGTCGCGGTGGGGCTCATTACTGGAGTACACCATGAAAGTTGTAGCAACCACACGCCAAACGCAAGGTACGAGTGCGAGCCGCCGCCTGCGTCACACCGGCAAAGTCCCCGGCATTTTGTATGGCAACGGCAATGCCGTCATGCTCGAAATCGAACATAACCCGCTCTGGCACGCCATGAAGAAGGAAGCGTTCCACTCGACGATTCTCGAGATGGAACTCGATGGCAAGGGCGAAAAAGTTTTGCTGCGCGATTTCCACATGCACGCTTACAAGCAGCAGATTCTGCACATCGACTTTCAACGCGTCGATGCCAAGCAAAAAATTCACGTGAAAGTGCCACTGCACTACTCCGGCGAAGAAGGCTCGCCAGCGGTGAAAGGTTCCGGCGGTCTGGTCAATCACGTGGTGACCGAGCTGGATATCTCCTGCCTGCCGGGCGCGCTGCCCGAGTTCATCGCAGTTGATCTGTCGAACCTGACGGCCGGTCATCCGCTGCACTTGAACGACATCAAGTTGCCGGAAGGCGTGACCCCCGTGTACCACAGCGGCGATCACAATCCGGTGCTGGTCACGGTGACGATCAAAGGCGGTGCCGAAGAAGAACCGGCGCCCGCGGCCGCAGCAGCGGCACCGGTGGCGGCTCCGGCCCCTGAGAAGAAGTAATTCTTCCGTTGGCAAATCAAGCCCGCTGGCATCCTCTTGTCAGCGGGTTTTTTATTTCAGTCTGAGCCATGAGCAGTGATACGCCCATTCGTCTGATCGTCGGCCTTGGCAACCCTGGGCCCGAATATGAAACCACGCGACACAACGCCGGTTTTTGGCTGGTAGATGCGCTCGCGCAGTTGCACCATGCAACGCTGCGGATGGAAAACAAATTCCATGGCACTGTGGCGCGCTTGAACATCAAAGGCCAAGAGGTCTGGTTGTTGCAGCCGCAAACCTATATGAATCGTTCCGGTCAGGCGGTCGCTGCGCTGATGCGTTTTTATAAAATTGTGCCGGATGAGATTCTGGTCGCGCATGACGAACTTGATCTCGCGCCCGGCGTCGCCAAGCTGAAACAGGGCGGCGGTGCGGCCGGGCATAACGGCTTGAAAGACATCATCGCCGCGCTCGGCACGCAGGATTTCTGGCGCTTGCGCATCGGCATCGGCCATCCGCGCACGCTGGGCTTGCAGCAGGAGGTGGTCGATTTTGTTTTGCATCGTCCCGGCTCCGAACAGCAACAGGCGATCGAAGCGAGCCTGAAAGTTTGTGCCGAGATTGTCCCGGCACTGTGCGAGGGCGAGTTCGCCCGCGCCACCATGCAACTGCACACCAAAGTCTAGAAAGAATCATCATGAGTCTGAAATGCGGAATCGTCGGTTTGCCCAACGTTGGCAAATCCACCCTGTTCAATGCCCTCACCAAGGCGGGCATTGCCGCCGAGAACTACCCGTTTTGCACGATTGAGCCGAACGTTGGCATGGTTGAGGTGCCCGACCCGCGCCTGCAAAAACTGGCCGAGATCGTCAAGCCCGAGCGCATCCTGCCTGCCACGGTCGAGTTCGTCGACATCGCCGGACTGGTCGCCGGTGCGAGCAAGGGCGAAGGCCTGGGCAACCAGTTCCTCGCGCACATCCGCGAGACCGATGCCATCGTCAACGTCGTACGTTGCTTCGACGATCCCAACGTGATTCACGTTGCGGGCAAGGTCGATCCGATTGCCGACATCGAAGTGATCGAAACCGAACTAGCGCTGGCCGACATGGGCACGGTCGAGAAAGCGATTCACCGCTACAACAAGGTCGCGCGCGCAGGCGACAAGGAAGCGGCCAAGCTGGTGGTGCTGCTGGAAAAATGCATGGCGCAATTGAACCAGGGCAAACTGGTGCGCGCCCTCGGCCTGTCGGAAGAAGACAGCGCCTTGATCAAACCGCTCTGCCTGATCACCGCCAAGCCCGCCATGTATGTGGCCAACGTCGAAGAAGACGGCTTCAGCAACAACCCCTTGCTCGATAAACTCACCGCCTACGCCACCGCGCAAAAAGCGCCGGTGGTCGCCATCTGCGCCAAGATCGAAGCCGAGATCGCCGATCTGGACGATGCCGACAAGGTCGAGTTCCTCGCCGACATCGGCATGGACGAGCCGGGCTTGAATCGCCTGATCCGCTCCGCCTATTCTCTCCTCGGCCTGCAAACTTATTTCACCGCCGGCGTGAAAGAAGTGCGCGCCTGGACCATCCATAAAGGCGACACCGCCCCGCAAGCCGCTGGTGTGATCCACACCGACTTCGAGCGCGGCTTCATCCGCGCCCAAACGATTGCCTATGAAGACTTCATCGCCTACAAAGGCGAACAAGGCGCCAAAGAAGTCGGCAAAATGCGCGCCGAAGGCAAGGAGTATGTGGTCAAGGATGGGGATGTATTGAACTTCCTGTTCAACGTTTAGTACCTCGGCGACCAAAAATCAGCGCCGGGCGCATATTTCATCAAAACAGTTAATCTGTACTTGCATTAAATTTGTATGGCAGTTAGTATTTTGCCCATGCGAGTATCCAAAACAGAGCTTGTCACTGTCCTGTCCCAGTTCAATCCCTGGTGGCGCAAGGAGGCGATTGCCGATCTGCCCACATGGCAGCGTGCGGCATTTCGCGATTTGCATGGGTGGATGACCAACCCGCCCGCGCCGCGTGCAGTCCTGCTTTCGGGCGCGCGGCAAATCGGCAAGACCACATTGATGCTGCAAGTGATCGACGCGCTGCTGCGCGACGGCGTGCCGCCCGCCAACATTCTCTATGCAACCTTCGACCATCCCATCCTCAAACTCGCCGGCATCGACGCCGTGCTGGAAGCCTGGCGCGAGCGCGAACCCAAAGTAGAAGGCCACGAATACCTGTTTCTCGACGAAGCCCAGTTCATTCGCGATTGGGGTACCTGGGTCAAACATCAGGTGGATTTCTCCAAGCAGCGGCGCATCGCCTTTACCGGCTCGGCGATGCCGCTGGTGGAAACCGGCCAGGAATCCGGCGTCGGCCGCTGGCACACGATCCGGCTGACCACGCTGTCGTTCTATGAATATCTTCAGATCAAGCAGTTGTCGCTGCCCGCCTTGCCGCGCCTCAAATCGCTGCGCGATTTATTCGACTGGCCGCAGCCGGAGCTCTATCGCGTCACCGAAACCGCAGCGCCTTACGTCGGCCATTTCCACGAATATCTGGTGCGCGGCGGCTTTCCCCAGACCGCACAAGTAGAGAGCATCACCCAAGCGCAGCGGCTGCTGCGCGAAGACATCATCGACAAAGTACTCAAGCGCGACATGACTGCACTGTTCGGCGTGCGCCGCGTGCTTGACCTCGAACACACCTTTCTCTATCTCTGCATGCACGACGGCGGCCTGCTCGACATGACCGACCTGTGCGCCAACCTCGAGGTCAAGCGACCTACGGCACAGAACTTCATTGAATTGTTGGAAGCCACGCACCTGATCTACCGTCTACCGCCCTTCGGCTACGGTAAAGACATACTGCGCGCCCGCTTCAAGATTTATCTGGCCGACGCTGCCATCGCCCCCGCCGTCATGCTCAAAGGGAAAACCATTCTTGAAGATTCTGCTGCGCTGGGCATCGCCACCGAAACAGCCGTCTTCAAGCATCTGTTCGCCCGCTACTATGCGCAAAATGTGCGCTTCACCTACTGGCGTGGCAAGAAAGACAGGGAAGTCGATCTAGTCGCCGAAGTCGGCGGAAACATCATCCCCTTCGAAGTGAAATATCGCGCCCAGCACACCGGCCTGCGCGACCTCAAAGGCCTGCTGGAACTGTGCCAGCAAAAAAACATCGATCGCGCCTACGTCGTCACCAAATCCCTGGACGACCTCGGCCCCATCCCCAACCCGCCCGGCAACACCCGCATCATGCGCATTCCCGCGCCGCTGCTGTGTTACTGGATGGGGGAGTCGGAGATTGTGGCGGAATGATGATGCGATTTGGTATCAGGTTTCTGAGACTTGAGAAAAAATTGACTCCAGCGCTTTCGAGGTTGTGAAAGTGAAATTTTCGGCAAATGGCTGACGAGAGGGTGCTCGTGAAACTAACAAAACTGATACTCGAAAAATTCAAGAAGGTCGACAAGGTAGAGATTGACCTGTCCCTTTCTCCGCTCAACGTTCTTGTTGGCGGGAACAATTCTGGAAAGAGCAGCGTTCTCCAAGGCGTGCATTTTTCGGTTATCGCAGCGATAGCCTCAAGAGAGGCAGGGAAAGATACCTACACTCAGGATTCGCTTCTCTTTTGTCCTGCCAGGGATTTTAAGGATCTCCGCCATGGGGAGGGTTACCTGAATCAATCAAACTTCGGGCACCTGAAAATATTCTTCGAACTGCCCGATGAGGGCTCGGTGCATTACTCAATTCGAATTTACCGTGGCAGAAATGAAGGCAACGTAGGCTGCCAGCGGAGCGGGAACATAAAAATGGGGGCTTTCGTTACCAACTCGGAGAGCCTGTTCAGCATCTATGTTCCAGGGCTTGCCGGAATCCCTCAGTCCGAACAGTTCAGAACAGAAAGCGTGGTTAGACGAGGTGTTGCAAGTGGCGACGCCAATCTCTATCTCCGGAACGTACTCTGGCTCATAAGCGAATCTGGGAAACTCGAAGACCTGACGAAACGGATGCGGGCATTGTTCCCGAAATTCGAAATCTGGATTTCGTTTAAGCCGCGTCGCGATGTGTTTATTGATGTGTCAATATCCACCACGGGGCCGACTGGGCGTAGGTGCCCCGTCGAATTGGTTGGTACGGGAGTTCTTCAGGCGCTCCAGATATTTTCGTACGTCACACTCTTTTCCCCAAGCATTCTTCTGCTTGATGAGCCCGACGCACATCTACACCCAGACAATCAGGCGCTCCTTGCAAACGCACTTCAGTACATCACATCTGAGACGCGAACGCATATAGTGATGTCAACTCATAGCAGGCACATGGTCGATGCATTGCATCAAGACGCCAATTTCGTCTGGCTGAAAGATGGCAAGGTGTCTCGTCAAGGCGTAAATCTAGATCGCCTCCCGCTATTGCTCGATATTGGCGCTCTTGATTCGTTTGACCGACTCATGGCAGGAAAAATCAAATGGGTATTCCTGACGGAGGATAGTGACACAGGCATGCTCGAAATCATTGCAGACACTTCAGGGTTCCCGCGCCAGGACACACTGTATTTTAGTTACAGAACATCGTCGAATCTGGAGCCGGCGAAGATTCTTGCCGAATTTATCCTTGAAATTTCTCCTCAGACTGTCGTGATAATTCATCGTGACCGCGATTTCATGACGGCCGAAGAAGCGGCTAAAGTCATATCAAAAATAGAGGAATGCGGTGCCCTTGCGTTTCTCACTGAAGCGAGTGATATAGAGGCATATTTTGTTGCGCCAGAGCACATTGCCGCCATATCCGGCAAGTCCTCAGCAGAAGTGATCGCCTGGCTTGATAGCATTGCCACGGAGCAACACACTCAACTGCAGCATGAGTTTACGCGGAAGCGAGATGTGATCAAAGGGCTTCTATACAAGAGGGATCCAGACAATTGTCCAGATACGCTTGAGCTGATCGGCGTTTCGATCCCGCTTTCTCACGACAAGCGGCGCGGTAAATTCATGCTGAAAAAAATTCGTGCCGAATGCATAAAATTTGTTGGCGCAGATGCTGACCTCCTTACCTCGACCAAATTCCTCGAATCCCCCTCCCTTAAGACCATTTGGAGTTCGCACAAAGCGGATTAGTGCGAGCCTTTATCTTCCTGGTGAATCAATAGTAAGATCAAAAGACTTGTCGTTTGGCATTTGAATTCTTCGGGAGACATCATGAAATTCATCAAACCTGTTTTGTGGATTGTCGGTGGATTGCTTGTGCTGCTGATCGTGGCGGCGATTGCGCTGGTGGTGCTGGTGAATCCGAATGATTACAAGGCGCAGATCGTTCAGGCGGTGAAGGACAAGCAGCAGCGCACGCTGACCTTGGACGGCAATTTGTCGCTGACGCTGTTCCCGCGTGTCGGTATTGCATTGGGCAAGACGTTGTTGTCGGAGCATCGCAGCGAGAAGATTTTTGCGCGGATCGAATCGGCGGAGGTGTCGGTGGCGGTGCTGCCGTTGTTGCGCAAGCAGGTGCAGATTTCGCGCATTGCGCTGGATGGTCTGGAGGCCACGTTCACGCGTGACAAGGAAGGCCATACCAATCTGGATGACTTGATCAGCAAGCCGCCGGGTGATGACAAGAAAACGGTGGAGGCTTCCGCCGCCAAGGAAGGCGCAGGCGCAGTGGCGATCGACATCGAGGGCATACGCATCACGCGTTCTCAGTTGCACGTGCGCGATGCGATGACGGACACGGTTGCGTCGCTGCGCGAGATTGATCTGGATAGCGGACGGATTGCCGACAAGACGCCGTCGCGCATGGCGTTGCGCGCGAAGCTGGTGGGGGAGAAACCCAAGGGTCAGGCTGAACTGGTGCTGGAGACCCGTTTTGAATTCGATGCCGCCGCGCAGGCAGTGCGCACGGAAAAACTGTCGCTGTCGATCAATGGCGCATTCGATAAGCAGGCGCTCAAGGCTACGCTGGAGGCGGCGCTGCTCGATTTCAACGCGAGCCAGAACACGCTGGCGCTGAAGGATGTGAAGCTGGATGCCAGCGGCCAGATGGGTGATCTGGTGCTGACCAAGGCGACCCTCAGCGCGCCGCAGTTGAGCGTGACGCCGCAACAGGCGCAGGGCGACGATGTCAAAGGTGAAGTGGTGCTGGCGGGCAAGCAGCCGCTGGAAATGAAATTTTTACTGAGCGGGATTTCCGGCAATTCCGACGCGTTGAAAATCGCCAAGCTGACGCTGGACGCCAAGACACAATACGGCGCGCGCAACATCGTCAAGAAAGTCACCACGCCGATCAACGCCAGTCTGACGCGCAAGACGATCGAGCTACCCACGCTGCAAGCCGATGCGGAAGTCAGCGGCGGCGGCCAGAAAGCGGTGCAGATGCACACCACGGGCTCGCTGCGTGTGGATGCGGGCAAGGAGCCGCTGGCGATTCGTTTCGATCTCGCCGCGGACACGCTGAATCTTGACTTGCTGTTGCCTCCGGAGTCGCCCACGCAACCGGTGGCAACGCAGCAGGCTGCGAAGAATGCCGAGGGATCGGGCAAGCCCGTCGGCGAGGTGCCGATTGATCTGTCGGTGCTGAAAAATCTCGACCTCGCCGGGCAACTGCGCATTGCGCAATTGCAGGTGCATGGCTTGAAAGCGAGTGCGGTCAGCGCTACGCTCAAGGCGGCGGGCGGTCAGCTCGATGCCGCGCCGCTGTCGGCCAAGCTGTATGACGGCAGCCTGAGCGGCAGCGCGCAAGTCAACGCGCATCGCAACAGCTATGTATTGAAACAAACGCTGAGCAACGTCAACATCAACCCGCTACTGGTGGATGTGGCGAAAAAAGATGTGCTGGAAGGGCGCGGCAATGTGGTGCTCGATGTCACGACCAATGGCAACACCGTCACCGCATTGAAAAAAGCGCTGGGCGGAAACGCGTCGGTGATGTTGCGTGACGGCGCACTCAAGGGGATCAATCTGGCCAAGTCGCTGCGCGACTTCAAGGCCAAGATCGGCAAGAGTTCCGAAACGCAAAGCGCCAACCGCAGCGAGAAAACCGATTTCTCGGAAATGAGCGCGAGTTTCAAGATTGCCAATGGCGTGGCGCATAACGATGACCTCGCGGTGAAGTCACCCTTCCTGCGCGCGGGCGGCAATGGCAACATCGACATCGGCAACAGCCGGATCGATTATCTGCTGAAGGCGACCCTGGTTAACACTTCCACCGGCCAAGGCGGCAAGGATATGTCGCAGGTGAAAGACTTGACCGTGCCAGTGCATCTCACCGGCCCGCTCGATCAGATGTCGTATCAGATCGACTGGGGCAGCGTTTCCAGCGATGCCCTGAAGGGTGCGCTCAAACCGAAACTGGAAGAGAAGAAGCAAGAGTTGCGCGAGAAATTACTCAAGGGCTTGTTCAAGTAAACTGCGCGCCCACCGGCACCGGGAGACCCTGCAAAAAATTGGCGGCTGGCAGTTTTTTGCCGCCGGGACGTTGCAGGGTTTCCAGCCGCAGCGCTTGCGTGCCACAGGCCACGACAATGCCTTGAGCGTCAGCTTGCAACACCGTGCCAGGCGTGCCGCTCTGTTGCACAACATGGGCTTGCCACAGTTTGATCGTGGTGTCGTGCATCTGTCCCGTGGCGCCGGGGAAGGGATTGAAGGCGCGGATGCGGCGCGCCAGCACTTCGGCGCTTTGTGTCCAGTCCAGCGTGGCTTCTTCTTTCAAAATCTTGTGCGCATAGGTCACGCCCGCTTCTGGCTGCGGCGTAGCGCGCAGTATTCCCGCCTGCAATTGCTGTAACGCTTGGACCATCAGGCGGCCACCGAGCGGCGCGAGATTGTCATGCAGTGTTGCCGTGGTGTCGTCAGCCGCAATGGGCAGCGATTGGGTCAGCAACATCGCGCCCGTATCGAGCCCCGCATCCATTTGCATGATGGTGATGCCGGTCTCGGCATCACCCGCCTCGATCGCACGGTGAATCGGCGCCGCACCGCGCCAGCGCGGCAGCAGGCTGGCGTGAATGTTGAGACAACCGTGGCGCGGCATGTCGAGCACAGCCTGCGGCAGGATCAGCCCATACGCGGCGACCACCATCACATCGGCGTCCAGCGCGCGCAACTGCGCTTGCACGGTTTCGTCGCGCAGCGTCTTGGGTTGAAACACCGGGAGTTGATGTTTCAGCGCCAGTTGCTTGATGGCGCTGGGTTGCAGTTGCAGGCCGCGCCCGGCGGGGCGATCGGGCTGAGTCAGCACCTGTATCACATCCAACTGCGCATTCATTCTTGCATCCAGCAGCGCCTGCAAGGCAGCGGCGGCAAATTCCGGTGTGCCAGCGAAAATAATCTTCACAGCGCTTTCGCCTGTTTCTGCAACCGGGTTTTGATGCGTGTCTGTTTCAGGCGCGACAAGTGTTCGACAAACACCGTGCCCTGCAAATGATCGATTTCGTGTTGCAGGCAGACCGCCAGCATGCCATCGGCTTCAACTTTGAATTTTTTGCCATCCAGATCGAGGGCCTCAACCGTGACGCGCATCGAACGTTCCACTTGATCGTAAATGCCCGGGACGGACAGACAACCCTCTTCGCACACTTCCGTCTCGACACTTTGCGCGACGATCTGGGGATTGATGAACACTTGCAAATCATCTTTGGTTTCGGACAGATCGAGCACTACCACCTGCTCGTGCACATTGACCTGGGTTGCTGCCAGCCCGATCCCGGGTGCCGCGTACATGGTTTCGGCCATGTCGCGCACTAGGGTTCGAATGCGTTCATCGACAGCTTGAACGGGTTTGGCGACCGTCGCCAGACGGGGGTCGGGGAAACGTAAAATATTCAGCAGGGCCATTTTCAAATCCGGGATGGCGTGAGTCTGGCGCAACGCCACTACGCAAACGCAGGGCTAATTAAGTTGCCAGATCAAGCCGTTAGGGTGACAATTTCAGCAATTTTATTAGTATTTTGACCTGAGCGGAGTTGTCATGAGTCTGAATGTCCGGACATACCAATGTTCTCGCGCCGTGTTTGTCTTGGGCGCCTGCCTTTTGATCGCGACCGCATTTTCCGCGCAGGCGCAAAGCCGCTACCCGATCACCCCCGAACAGCGCAGCACCGCCGAAAAAGTGGCGAGCGCCGGCGTGCCCTTATCCGAGCTGGCGCCCAATGCGCCGGATAGCTACACCATCGTCAAGGGCGACACGCTGTGGGGCATCTCTTCCCTGTTTCTCAAAAGCCCGTGGCGCTGGCCCGAGCTGTGGGGCATGAACAAGAATGAGATCAAGAATCCGCACCTGATTTATCCGGGTCAAGTTTTGTATCTGGAACGCATTGGCGATCGTGCGCGTCTGCGCATGGGCGCGGCCCCCGGCCCGTCCAGCGAAGCGGTCAAACTCACACCGTGCATGAGCCAGGCGGTGGGCAGTGGCGACGACGCCATCAAGGTCAAGCCCTGTGTGCGCGGCGAAAGTCTGGCCGCCAAGCCGATTCCGCCAATTCCGAACAATGTAATTGAACCGTTCCTGAGCCAGCCGTTGATTGTCGAGGCGCACGCACTGGATACCGCGCCGCGCGTGATGGCGACGCAGGAAGGCCGCGTCTATGTGGGCACCGGCGACACCGCTTATGTACGCGGTATTCAGGATCAGGATGCCACCGATTACTACGTTTATCGTCCGGCCAAGCCGCTCAAGCATCCTGATACCCAGAAGATTCTGGCCTACGAGGCTGCGTATCTGGGCATAGCCCGGCAAGTGCAGCCGGGCGATCCGGCCACCTTCAAGATTGTCAACGGCAAGGAAGAAATCGGTGTGGGCGATCAACTGGTCAAGGTGGAACGCCCGAATCTGACCGACTTCATTCCCCATGCGCCTGATGAAGATTTGACGGCGCGCGTGTTGTCGATCTACGGCGGTGTTGCCCAGGCGGGCACCTATGAAGTGGTGGCCATTAGCGCCGGACGCGAGCAGGGGCTGGAAATCGGTCACGTGCTGGCGCTCTATCGCACCGGCGAAAAGGTGAAGGACCATACCGACCGTGATCGCCTGGTGAAGCTGCCGAATGAACAATATGGCTATCTCTTCATCTTCCGCACCTTTGAGAAAGTAGCTTACGGTCTGGTGATGAATGTGCACCTGCCGGTTGTGGTGGGCGACACGGTACAAAAACCGTAAGCCTTCTCATGCCCTTCACACCCTCCGACCAGGCCGAACTTTCGGCCTGGTTGCGTTTGAGCCTGACGCCGGAGATCGGCCCGGCGACGGTGCGCAAATTGCTGGAACGTTTCGGCTTGCCCCAGCAAGTGCTCGACACCAGCTTCCACAGTCTGAGCCAGGTGCTTGCGCCCGCTATTGTCGAGCGGCTGTTGCACCCGGACGAAGCGCAGCAAAAAATCATCGCCGCCACCTTTGACTGGCTGGAACAGCCGCAACATCATGTGTTGACATTGGCTGATGTCGACTATCCGCAGCACCTACTGGAAATTGCCGACCCACCGCCATTGCTCTACCTCAAAGGCCGTCGCGAATTGCTGCAACAACCCGGGCTGGCGATCGTTGGGAGTCGTCATGCCAGCACACAAGGCAGCGCCAACGCCGAAGCGTTTGCACGCACATTGTCGGGTGCGGGTCTGACTGTCATCAGCGGCATGGCACTCGGCATCGACAGCGCCGCGCATCGTGGCGCACTCGACGCAGGTGATGCCGCGGGATCAACGATCGCTGTCATCGGCACCGGCATCGATCTGGTTTATCCGGCCAGCAATCGCGCGCTGGCGCACCGGATTGCCGAGCACGGTTTGATCGTCAGTGAATTCCCGCTCGGCAGCAAAGCGCTGGCGCATCACTTCCCGCGCCGCAACCGCGTCATCTCTGGCCTGGCGCGCGGTGTGCTGGTGGTCGAAGCGGCGGCCGCCAGCGGTTCGCTCATCACCGCGCGGCAGGCGGGTGAGCAAGGCCGCGAAGTGTTTGCCATTCCTGGCTCGATTCACTCGCCGCTTGCCAAGGGCTGTCACCAGCTCATCAAGCAAGGCGCCAAACTGGTCGAATCGGCGCAAGATATCCTCGAAGAGCTGCATCTTCAAACTGCCCCCGCGCAAACGGGCCGTGATATTTTTCCAACGCATCCGCTGCTGCAACATCTGGGTTTCGACCCCTGCGGGTTGGATGAATTGCAAAGCCGCAGTCAGCTCGACACCGCCACCTTGCAAGCACAATTGCTCGAACTCGAATTGCAGGGCCAGGTGCAGCGCTTGAGCGGGGGTAAATTTTCTCGACTCACCCAATAAATAACTATGCAACAGACTTGAAACGCAGCCGCAAAAACAGGTAGAGTAGTGACAGGAGAGCAGGGCATCTAAAAAATGATTTGTGCAGCGGGCAGCCGACTTCGTGTCCCCGTGAATTTTCCGCACCATCATTTTTTAGATGATCCTACGAGAAGGGGGTGCGCCATGGTTGACGTTCTGGTCTACCTGTTTGAAAACTATTACACCCCGGAAGCATGCCCCAGTACCGACACCCTGGCGCGCAAGCTGTCAGCGGCAGGCTTTGAGGCCGAAGAAATCACCGACGCCTTGCGCTGGCTTAATGGCCTGGCACGCATCACCCAAACCATTGAACCCCTCGCCTTTCCCTGTGACGACAGCACGCGCGTCTATTCAGTCGAGGAAGCTGATCGGCTGGGTGTGAAAAACATCGGCTTTCTCAGTTTCCTCGAAGCCGCCGAAGTGCTCAGCCCCTTGTTGCGCGAAGTCGTGATTGATCGTGCGCTCGCCACCGAAGAAACCGAGATCACACTGGAGCTGCTCAAGGTCACGGTGTTGATGGTGCTGTGGAGTCAGGAAGCCGAAGTCGATGCCCTGATCCTGGAAGAATTGCTCGATGACGGGAGTGCATGGCAATTGCACTGAACGCAGTCGGGCCATCCGAAGCTCGCTGAAGCGTGCCGCGCCAAGCCCCGCCGGTGTGGTTTTTCCCCTGCCGCGCCCCCGCCGCACTTGTCACTGCCGCCCTCCCCCCGTATCATTGCCCGCCAGATGCGCGCTGTCTGCATGTTTTCCGGCGCGCTTCCCGACTCACTTCAACGAGACACCCTGTGGGCAAAACCCTGATCATTGCTGAGAAGCCTTCCGTCGCCACCGATATTTCCAAGGCGCTGGGCGGGTTCACCAAGCATGACGATTATTTCGAGAGCGACGACTATGTGCTGTCGTCGGCGGTCGGCCATTTGCTGGAACTGATCGTGCCGGAAGAATACGATGTCAAGCGCGGCAAATGGAGTTTTGCGCATCTGCCGATGATCCCGCCGCATTTCGGTCTGCAACCAATTGCCAAGAGCGAAAGCAAACTCAAGACGCTGGCCAAGCTGATCAAGCGCAAGGATGTCGATGGCCTCATCAACGCCTGTGACGCGGGCCGTGAGGGCGAGCTGATTTTCCGCTACATCGCGCAGCACACGAAAGCGAAGCAACCGATCCGGCGGCTGTGGCTGCAATCGATGACGCCGCAATCGATCCGCGAGGGTTTTGCCAAACTGCGCAGTGACGAACAAATGCTGCCGCTGGCCGATGCGGCGCGCTGCCGCTCCGAAGCCGACTGGCTGGTGGGCATCAACGGCACGCGTGCGATGACCGCGTTCAATTCCAAGGAAGGCGGTTTCTTCCTCACCACGGTGGGCCGCGTGCAAACACCGACGCTGGCCATCGTGGTCGAGCGCGAAGAAAAAATCCGCAAGTTTGTCTCGCGCGATTACTGGGAAGTGCGTGCCGAATTCGTGGCCGCCGCTGGCTTGTATGAAGGCCGCTGGTTCGAGCCGAAATTCAAGAAGGATGAGTTCGATCCAGAAAAGAAAGCCGAGCGCTTGTGGACGCAAGCCGCCGCCGAATCCATCGTCGCTGCCTGTCGCGGCAAGCCGGGTACGGTCACCGAGGAGGCCAAACCTTCCACTTCGCTGTCACCGCTGTTGTTTGATCTGACCTCGCTGCAACGCGAAGCCAATGCGCGTTTCGGTTTCTCCGCCAAGAATACGCTGGGCCTGGCGCAAGCCCTGTATGAAAAGCACAAGGTGCTGACTTACCCGCGTACCGATTCGCGCCACTTGCCGGAAGATTATTTGCCGACCGTGATGCAAACCGTCGAAGCTATCGGCGAGATCAGCAACTACACCATGGCGGCGCGCCAGATCATCAACAAGAAATGGGTCAAACCGGGCAAACGCATTTTCGACAACACGAAAATTTCCGATCACTTCGCCATCATCCCGACGCTGCAAACGCCCAAGGCCTTGTCCGAGCCGGAACAGAAACTCTACGATCTGGTGGTCAAACGTTTCCTGTCTGTGTTTTTCCCGGCGGCGGAATATCTCGTCACCACGCGCATCACCGAAGTGGTCGGTCATCAATTCAAGACCGAGGGCAAGGTGCTGGTCAACCCCGGCTGGCTGGCGGTCTACGGCAAGGAAGTGCAGGAAGAGGACGCCAGTCTGGTGCCGGTGGCGCAGGAGGAAAAGGTCCGCACCGACAAGGTGGCGGCGCACGCATTGGTGACCCGTCCACCGGCGCGTTACAGCGAAGCGACGCTGCTGTCGGCGATGGAAGGTGCGGGCAAGCTGGTGGAAGACGATGAGTTGCGCGAAGCGATGGGGACCAAGGGGCTGGGTACGCCGGCCACGCGCGCGGCCATCATCGAAGGGCTGCTGTTCGAGAAATACATGGTGCGCGAAGGGCGCGAGTTGATCCCCACCGCCAAGGCGTTCCAGTTGCTTACCCTCCTGCGCGGCTTGAATGTGGCCGAACTGACGCAACCCGAATTGACCGGCGAGTGGGAATACAAACTTTCGCAAATCGAAAAGGGCCAGTTGCAGCGCGACGAGTTCATGCGCGAGATCGCGCAGATGACGCAGGTGCTGGTCAAGCACGCCAAGGAACACAGCAACGACACCATCCCCGGCGATTACGCCACGCTGAAAACGCCGTGCCCGAAATGCGGCGGTGTGGTGAAGGAAAATTATCGCCGCTTCAACTGCGGCAGTTGCGATTTTTCGATCACCAAGATTCCCGGCGGCCGTCAGTTTGAAATTCCCGAAGTCGAACAATTGCTCACCGACAAAACCATCGGCCCGTTGCAGGGTTTCCGCAGCAAGATGGGTCGGCCCTTTGCGGCGATACTCAAGATCACGCCCGAGCACAAACTCGAATTCGATTTCGGTCAGGACAGGGAAGGCGAGAGCGAAGCAGTCGATTTCAGCGCGCAGGAAGCGCTCGGCGCCTGCCCCAAATGCGGCAGCCATGTGTATGAACATGGCATGAGTTATGTCTGCGAAAAATCCGTCGGGCCCGACAAGAGTTGCGACTTCCGTTCCGGCAAGGTGATCCTGCAACAGGACATTCCGCGCGAGGAAATGCAAAAGCTGCTCAGCGAAGGCAAGACCAGTCTGCTCACCAATTTCAAATCCGCGCGCACCGGCCGCATGTTCAAGGCCTATCTGGTCAAGGGCGAAGGGGGCAAAGTCAGTTTCGAGTTTGAAGTACGCGCACCCAAAGCCGAAGGCGCAGCCAAGAAATCGGCAGCCGGTAAAGTGGCCGCCAAAGTAGCCGCTGAAAAAACGGAAAAAGCGGAGAAGCCCGCAAAGCCGGTGAAAGCAACCGCACCGAAAAAAGCAGAGAGCAAATCAAAAAAATAATCTGACACGCCATGACGGAATGTTTTTTGCCGGTATTTTTATCGTCCCGATAATTCTGACAAGGGAATTACGTCAATGACATACGCACACGTTTCCGCTGAGTTATACGACAAAATGTCGGATACATCATGTTAGGCCTCATATGCCCGCAACCTGGAAGCAGCTCTCGTTCATTCCTTCATCCGCAGCACTCCAGTGCCTTCGCGAAGGATGGTCGTGGCTGATTCCAGAATCCCTATCGGCGTTCATGTGCGCATCGTCTGGTGATGTTTTCCTTGAGGCCGAAGATCAATCGATTCACTGGCTGGATACTGGCCAAGGGAGACTCACGCGGGTCGCCGAGAGTCGCGAAGAATTCCTATCCGCACTGCGGGAAGACAACGGGGCCGAGTGGCTGCTCGCGCCGGTCATAGACCAGTTGCTAGATTCCGGAAAATCACTCGCTCCCGATCAATGCTTTGCCTACAAGGTAATGCCTATCCTTGGTGGCACGTACACCGTAGACAACATGGTTCCCATGTCCGCTTCCAAGTGGTACGGCTTTTCTGGCTATGTTCACTCACAGATCAAAGACCTCCCGGATGGAGCACATATCTCATTCACTATCGGTGAGGTTTAACTATTCCATCGAGCGGACACACAACGGCACACTGGGGCCAGGCCTTTCATTGACACATCCGCAAACATTTCAAAGCGTACAACGGAGCGCTGCAATGCCAGACCTGCACAGTTTCTCCGCAGCCTGGATTTGAATTGCGTCCCCGCAGCGCCTAAGATCATCTGACTCCCTTTAGGGTCAGGCCATGGTCATCCCGCTCCACGAACTCGAAGCCGCCATCAACTACTGGCGCACGCGCAGCCCGGCGCAGGGCGAGGCGCACGTGTTGAGTGCCGAGGCGGCTGCGTTGTCCAAACCGTATGCGCTGATGATCTTCCAGCATCAATCCAGCATTGAGTTGCAGCAACTCGAGCCCGCCGCGCAGGAAGCGCTGGTGGCGTATCTGAAGCGTTTTTCCAACGGCTGAGGCCGGCGCATCGGGGGGCGGTAGCGCCTCGCGCTACTTTCAGCATCGGCCACCGCTACCCCGGTTTTTTGCCTTGCCGCGTGTGTTGGCTCTGCGCATACTGCATCCCGTGATCTGATCTTGTCTATCCAGATTTGCGTGTCGCTCCTCGATCGCAAATCTTTTGGGGCTCCGGTAACCCGGAGCCTTTTCTTTTTCTGCAAGCCAATGGCGCAGCGGCCGCGCATTCCGGCCTTCAGCTTTTGCTTCAAGTCCCGATATTCCCTACACCACTCACCACAATTCCAAGCGAGCTGCCGCATGTTCTATTTCAACGATCCGGCGTATTTGAAAATCACCCTGCATTTGCTGGGTAGCTTGGCGGCGGGCGGCGTGATCGGCCTGGAGCGCAGCTACCACGGGCGCGCTGCCGGGTTCCGCACGCATGCGCTGGTGGCGCTGGCGTCGAGTCTGCTGATGTCATTGACGCTGTATCAAGACCATTGGCTACCGCAGGAAACGCTGGAATCTTTCCGCGGCGATCCTTCGCGCATGGCCCAAGGCATCATGACCGGCATCGGCTTTCTTGGCGCGGGGGTGATTTACAAGGAAGGGCTGAATGTGCGCGGCCTGACCACCGCCGCTTCGATCTGGATCACGTCCGCGATTGGCATCATGATGGGCATCGGTTTTTATTTTCCGGCCATTCTTGCCACAGTACTGGTGTTCGTCATTCTCGGTCTGTTTCGCTGGATCGAAGCGCGCATGCCGTCGCAAGCGTACTACCATTATTCCGTCAGCTATGCGCGCGGTCAGGCGCCGGATGAAGAATCCTTGCGGCAAATGCTGCGCGAGTTCGGTTTCCACGTTGCCAACATGACGTATCACGTCGGCAACGAAGGCCGCGCCTATGTCTACCGCATGGTGATCTGGACGACGCTGAGCCGGCGCGCTTCGGTGCTGGCTGATGCGTTGCGCAAGATGGAGCAAGTGATGGAATTTTCGATTACCCCGGCAGGGGATTGAAGGCGTTCCATCCAGGCGACGGGGCGGCATACCGATAACCCAATGTTGTCGTCGCTATGCTGTCCCCATCACTCTAAACCCCGACTAGATATTTACTTGGGTGCTACCCTTGTGGGGACAGCTTTCTCTTGCGCATCGCTGCTCGTGTAGCCCGCGCCCGTTGGAGCGCTGGGAAGCGGCGGCAGTGTGCTCAAGCCCGGGTCCGTTTTCATGCCCGTGTCTGCCACGGCATTCTTCTCGGCTTTTTCCCGACGCTCTTTGGCGGCCTTGATGCAGGAACTCTTGGCAGTACCGCTGAGTTCATTGCATTTCTCGCGCGCCACGCCGTAATCTGCCTTGGCATGTTCTTGCAGCGCCTTGATGCGGGCGCCATCGGTGCCCATGTATCTTGCCTCGGCATCCGACTTGTCTTTCATTTCAGTTGCTCGGGCCTGCGCGTCACAGATTTTTCCTGCCTGACCTTTCATGCTGCTGCATTGTTTGTGAGCTGTCTCGTACTGCGCCTGCGCCTGGCTGACGGCACTATCGTATTCGGCCCGATCTCCTGTCGGTATGCCATAGGCCGGCGTCAGCAATCCGAGGGATAGTGTTCCTGCGGCCAAGGTCGGACCCCACTTGCGCCACGATATTTTGAATGTTTCCATCATTACCTCCACATAAAGTTTCATTGATTGCTTGGTCTATTTGCCGCCGGAAAGCGGGTCGTGCAAGCATGCCGGTGGTCGTCTAGAAAAGCGGCAACAGAAGCGTTATCAAACGCTTCGCCCACCATACCGAATAGCTATGCGCCGACACTTTGTGGACAGCTTAGATAGTGTCCCCAGATTTGCCCCTCAGTTCCCATCGCATCCGGTTGTAGGAATTCACTGAGATGTTGCGCGCGGGAAAGCTGTAAATCGATTAGCCAGTGTCGTCTGACAATGAAATCAGTATTCTGGGACGGGGTTTGACCTTTTGGCCGACGCCCAATTTTTTGCCATTCCCTAGGATGAGAGCAACGACGCACGGCGCTCGCGCGTCGGTCTGCTGCAACATGCAGGAATTGCTCACAGCGCTTTGTTTGACTCTTAGGAGGTTGAAATGAGTAAGCTCTTTGCCCAGGTTTTTCTCGCTGTTTCCGCCACCGTACTCGGCCTGTCCCTGGTCGCTTGCAGCAGTACACCGACCCAGGAAAGCACGGGACAGTATCTGGACGACTCGGTCATCACCAGCAAAGTGAAGGCCAAATTCGTCGAGGACCCGACGGTGAGTGCCATGAGTATCAAGGTTGAGACCTTCAAGGGTGTGGTGCAACTGAGCGGTTTCGCCAAAAGTCAGGCAGAAATCGACCAGGCAACTGAACTGGCTGAGTCGGTGCGCGGCGTGCGTAGTGTCCGCAACGACATTCGCCTGAAAACGAATCCCTGAAGCCAACGCAGTTTTGTGCATCGCCCTCCTGCGCGGGGGCTCGCGATTGGCCCCCGCCTGATTTGCGCGTTTTTCTCAGCGCAAATTTCTCCGCCCCGGCGCCTGCCGGGGCTTTTTTCACTGCGACTGGATAGCGCAGGGCCGTGATTGCCAAACGCATTCAGTGGCCCAAAATGCGACGGAATATGTGGCTCAAGAAACAGGGCGACACGCCGATGTAAGCCCATGACCGCCGCCACCCTATCACCCCAGACCGTTGACGAGCCCGGCAAGCGCAAGGCGCGCCTGCTGGCGCGCATCGACAATTCACGTTCGCTGCCCACGTTGGGCGCTTCCATTGCGCGCATTGTGCAAACGGCTTCCAGCGACGACGAGGCGACCAACAAGCTGGCGGGTCTGGTGCTATCCGATGCCGGGCTCACGCAAAAAGTGCTGCACCTGGCCAACACGGTGTATTTCCGCGCGGGCAATCAGATTCCGGTCACCACGGTATCGCGCGCGATTCTGGTATTGGGTTTCGAAACGGTGAAGACCAGCGCGCTAGCGCTGTTACTGGTCGAAAAACTGGGCAACGCAGCGCAGGCGCAGCAGGTCAAGCGCGAATTGTTGCGCGGTTTGATGGCCAGTTGCGCCGGCCGCGAAGCGATTGCCGGCAATAAATTTGCCGATGCTGAAGAGGCAGTGGTCGCGGCATTGTTCCGCAACCTGGGGCAAGTGCTGGTGGCCACCCACGATTACGAACTCTACGAAGAAATTCGCAAGCTCGCCCAGCAGGCGGGCATTACCGATAACCAGGCCGCGATGCGCATGCTCGGTTTCGATTACTACAACCTGACCTGCCAGGTGATGCAGCAATGGTCGTTGCCGGACACCTTGATCGGCGCATTGGCGCCATTGCCGGGCGACAAGTTGAAGCCGCCCGGGACGCGTTCCGAGTGGGTGCAGCAAGTGTCCTGCTTCAGCGCCGAAATTGCCAACGCCTGCAATCTCGGCAATGAAGAAAGTCAGCGCCGCAGTCTGGCCTTGTGCCGGCAACGTTTTGGCGCTGCGCTGGATATCAAGGAAGCGCGCTTCAGCGCGATGGTGGAAAGGGTCGTCAAGGAATGCCAGGTCTTGATGCGCACCGTTGGTGTGACGCTGGAAGCGAGCAATGGGCTCACCATCACGACCACGATCGTGCGCCCCGACGACACTTCCAATGTCACGACCGAGGGGGTACGCACCGAGCCAACCGAAGCCGGTGCGGACGGGATGATCGACGGCCTGCCCAGCGAATTGCTGATGCAGGATGCCGATACACACACGCCCGAACCGAAAAACTTTTTGCCCAGCGGCAAACCGGAAAATGCGCGCGAACTGTTGCTATCGAGTTTGCAGGAAGTGATGCAAACGTTGGCGACCAGCCGTCCCTCCATCAATCAAGTGGTGATGATGGTGCTGGAAGCGCTCTATCGCAGCATGGGTTTTCGCTTGGCAGTGGTGTGTTTGCGTCAACCGCAATTGACACCGAGCGGCGCGATTCAGATGCGGGCGCGCACCGCGTTAGGGGAGCGTGCGGACATGCTCACGCGCGAGTTTGCCTTTGAAGCCAATGGCGGCCAGGATCTGTTTTCGCTGGCGCTGAAAAACGATGTCGACCTGATGATCTCTGACGCAAGTGATGCCAAGATCAAGTTATTGCTGCCAGCCTGGCAGCGCGCGCTCCTGCCCGATGCGCGCAGCTTCATCTTGCTACCGCTGGTGGTCAACAAAAAACCGATCGGCCTGTTCTACGCCGACCGCAACAAAACCACGCCGGAAGGCATTTGCGCGGAGGAGACCGCGCTGATCAAATCATTGAAATCGCAAGTGCTCGCCACCTTGCGGCAATAATAGGCCGCCGTCTCTTCCGCCGTGTGCAGGGGCAATGTCGCGCTGTGCTGGGTGGCAGGGGCGCGGTAAGTGCAGCATAGTCGCTTACTCAGGCCTGCAGCGCGGATGTCCCCATGTTATTGCAGCCTTGCACAGCGTTTGGGCAGTTTTACCCTTTGTGCGCACAGGCCTTGTGCCATCGGCTCTGCCAGCAGCAGCGCCGGTTGAAGCGTATTTCGTGACACGAGGATCGATAAGGTGGTGGGGTCGGTATGTTTGACGCGGCCTTGCGGGCGATAAGCGTTAATCACAGAGGGCCTGCCGATAGGTGGCACAGCTTTTGCTGGGGTTAGACAGCTTGGTGATTTTTGCGTGGTGTTGTATCCAGCGGAAACGCCCGGAGTGTAAGAAAGCCGTAATAAATCAAAAATAGAATCGATCCCGTGAATTAGATGGGGTCGCATGACGTTTAATCATAAGTTGGTTAATTTAAAAGTTCGTTTAATTTGAGGAAGATGCAATGAAAAAAACTTTACTATGTATGGCGCTGTTCGGAGCAACGATCGGTGCGGCGCAGGCGCAAAGCACAGTTTCCATCAGTGGCCGTCTGGATATGAGCTACGGTTCGCTGCACACCGCTGCGGGCACGACCCAGCTATTGAATACCGATACCTGGACTTCTGCGCGCTTCACTTTTGCGGGTGTGGAAGATCTCGGTGGTGGCATGAAAGCCGGCTTTTTCCTGGAATCCAAAATGCCTGCGGATACCGGCGTATTCACCGGGTTCAATCGCGAGTCTTATGTTTACTTGAAGAATAATTTCGGCCAACTGTCCGCAGGCGAGATCCTCCTTTGGGCGACTGAAGCAGATAACTATACCAACACCTCGGGTTCTAACCAGGTCAGACCGTTCGGAACACTCAGACCGATTGGCGACAAAGTCCCCAATACGCTTGCCTACACCAGCCCCAACTTGAGTGGCTTGGCTGTGCAGCTTGCGCACACCTTCGGTGAAACGGTAGCCGCTTCCACGGGCAACCAGGACAGCATTGCGGCACGTTATGGGATAGGTAATCTCAAGGCCACTGCCAGCTTCGGCAAGAAAGTCGTGACCCCCGGCAAAGATCTGAAGCAAAGCATTGCCTCCATTGGATATAACTTTGGCGTGGTGGCGGTCGCAGGCGGCTATTTGGTGAAGGACAATACCGACACCACCGTCAATGATAAAACCAAACTCTACTGGCTCAATGCGAACCTGCCGATCGGCAGCGGTGCCTTGATGGCCTCTTATCAGAAGCAAAAGAACGACCAGGGCGCCGCCTATGACGGTCATGGCTGGGTGGTGGGCGGTAAATACAATTTCTCTAAACGTACTGCCGTATACACAACCTATGCAACCGCGACCAACAATGCTTCAGGCACTTTCGCAGTGACAAGCTTGACCGCAAGCGGTGGCCGCACCAATAGCATTACCTCGCTTGGCCTGATTCACATGTTCTAATTGATGCGGCAACATCGGATTTCGATTCGTTGTTGAGTAGGCAAAACAAAAGGGCGCCGGTTCTTACCGGCGCCCTTTTTTATTCCCCAATCCAAATCAACCGAGCCGGCGTTGCAATTCGCTGCGCACCTCTTCCAGCTGCTGCGGCAATCGTGGTTGCAGGCGGGCGAAGAGTTCGGTATGCAGGGCGAGTTCTTTTTGCCAGACAGTGTTATCGATCGCGGTGATCTGTTCGAATTTTTTCGGTGAAAAATCAAGGCCGTCCCATTGCAGGTCTTGATAGCGTGGCGTGATGCCGAAAATGTTTTCGACGCCGCCCGCCTTGCCTTCTACGCGTTCGACGATCCATTTAAGCACGCGCATGTTTTCCGAGTAACCGGGCCAGATGAATTTTCCGTGTGCGTCAGTGCGGAACCAGTTGACGCAGAAAATGCCGGGCAGTTTTGTGCCGCATTTTTCTCCCTGGGCCGACAGTGTTGCACCCATTTTCAGCCAGTGGTCGAAGTAGGCACCCATGTGGTAACCGCAGAAGGGCAACATGGCGAACGGGTCGCGGCGCACCACACCGAGCTGGCCGGTCGCCGCCGCCGTAGTTTCCGAGCCCATGGTGGCGGCCATGTAGACGCCTTCAGTCCAATTGCGCGCTTGTGTGACGAGCGGCACGGTGGTGGAGCGGCGGCCGCCGAAGATAAAGGCGTCAATGGGTACGCCGGCCGGATCGTTCCAGTCTGGATCGGCCGCAGGGTTTTGCGCGGCATCGACGGTGAAGCGCGCATTCGGATGCGCGGCCGGACGGCCGCAGCCGGGCGTCCAGTCCTGGCCTTGCCAGTCGATCAGATGCGCGGGGGGCGTGTCGGCCAAGCCTTCCCACCACACGTCGCCATCGTCGGTCAGGGCGACGTTGGTGAAGATGACGTTGCGTTCGAGTGCGGCCATGCAGTTGCGATTGGTGCGCACATTGGTACCGGGGGCGACGCCGAAGTAACCGGCTTCAGGGTTGATGGCGTGCAGCCGGCCATCAACGTCAGGTTTGATCCAGGCGATGTCGTCGCCGATGGTCGTCACTTGCCAGCCCTGTTGCGCCAGCGCGGGTGGCGCAATCAGCATGGCGAAATTGGTTTTGCCGCAGGCGGAGGGGAAGGCCGCCGCAACATGATATTTTTTTCCTGCCGGAGAAGTCACGCCGAGGATCAACATGTGCTCGGCGAGCCAGCCCTGGTCACGCCCCATGTTCGATGCGATGCGCAGCGCAAAGCATTTTTTGCCGAGCAGGGCGTTGCCGCCGTAGCCGGAACCGTAGGACCAGATCTCGTGCGTCTCGGGATAGTGGACGATGTATTTGTCGACGGGATTGCAGGCCCAAGCGCGATCTTGCTGACCCGCTTGCAGCGGCGCACCGACGCTGTGGACGCAGGGCACGAAGGCGCCCTGCTCGCCCAGCACTTCATACACGGCCGTGCCCATGCGCGTCATGATTTTCATGTTCGCCACCACATAAGGCGAATCGGTCAATTGCACGCCGATGTGCGCCAGCGGCGAGCCCAGCGGGCCCATGGAAAATGGCACCACATACAGCGTGCGGCCGCGCATGCAACCGTCGAACAAGGGCTGCAAGGTGGCGCGCATTTTTTCCGGCGCTTGCCAGTTGTTGGTGGGGCCAGCGTCCTCTTCTTTCTCGCAACAGATGAAAGTGCGGCCTTCGACGCGCGCCACATCGGAAGGGTCGGAACACACGAGATAGGAATTGGGGCGCAGCGTTGGGTTGAGCCGCTTCATCGTGCCGACGCGCACCATCTGTTCGCACAAGGCGTTGTATTCGGCTTCGCTGCCATTGGACCAGACGATGCGGTCGGGTTTGCAGAGCGCGACCATATCTTCCACCCAGGCAATCAATTTTCGATTGCGCACGAAAGGCGGTGCTAAAAGCCCCGGTATCGGGATGGCATTCATGGCGGCCAAGAGTGTGAATTCTGAAAGCCCGTGTTTCAAAAATCACGAGCCGGATTGGTTTGGTATAGACAGACATTTCGACCAACCCTGCCATTAGTTTAGGTCGCTAATCCTTGAATTTTCGAGCGAGCCAACGATACAAAGGGCCGACGCAGAGAATCAGCGTCGCGGCGCGCGTCACATGAAACGCGGTCACCAGCGGTACACCCAGCTCCAGCACCCTGGCGGTCAATGTCATTTCGGCAATCCCGCCCGGGCTGGTGGCCAGAATCATGGTTGCCGGGTGCACGCCTATCGCGCTTGCCAGCAGCCAGCCAAACAGCGCGGACACGGCCAGCGCCACCAGGACGACGCGCACCACTGCGCCCAGAAAGCGGCGCGCTTCGTGAATGAACAGGGGTGAAAATCGACTGGCCAGCGTGCAACCGAGCAGCAATTGCCCGCCGTTGACGATCCAGCGCGGCATCGCGGTCAGTTCCACGCTGTTGGCGGTGAGCAGCAGACTGGCCAGTAACGGCCCCAGTACCCAGGCATTGGCCGCGCCCAGCCGATGGAACAACAACGCCATCGGCACCGTCGCCGCGATCAGCCACAACAGCCCGCCGTAATGCACTTGCGCGACCGCGGGCGTATAGGGATCGAGTCTGTGCAAGCCGAGAAATTTATAACTGAAGGGAATGATCATCACCACCAGCATCAGACGCACCGAATGCGCCGCCGCCACCTTGTAGCCCGGCGCGCCGTGGCGTTCGCCCTGCAGCGACATTTCCGACGAGCCGCCGATCGCCATCGAAAAAAACGCCGTGACAAAATCGACGTGCGACCAACGCCGCAACAACAGCGCACAAGCCAGCCCCAGAGCCAGCGCGTACACCGTGCCAAGCACAATCGCCCCACTGAAATGCAGCAACTGCGCATTGATTGCTGGCGTGAAATACAGACCCAGCGTCGTGCCCACCATCCACTGCCCCATCTGCCGTCCACCGGGAAACACCGCCAGCGGCCAGCCGCGCAAGCGCCCCAGCGAAACCACAAACAGCGGGCCGATCATCCAGGGTAAGGGACTGTACAAAAAGACAGCCGCTTGCGCGGCGAGGAAGCCGATCAGCAGGGTCAGGGCATAACGTGCAAGCGTGTGCAATTTTGACGAGATGATTTATTTGCCGATACAAAAGCGCGAAAAAATTTCGCCGAGCAAATCGTCGGCAGTGAATTCACCGGTGATGCTGTTCAGTTGTTCCTGCGCGAGGCGCAGCTCTTCCGCAAACAGATCGAGCGCTTGTGCATGATGCGCCGCTTGATGGCGCGCTTGATGCAGATGTTCCTGTGCGGCGAGCAGGGCGTGCAGGTGGCGTGCGCGGGCGAGGAAGAGCGATTCGCCGCTGCTGTGCCAGCCCGCCAGTTCGAGCAGCTTGCTGCGCAGCAGGGCGATGCCTTGCTGCGTTTTGGCCGACAGCCAGATGGAATCGGCAGTGCTGTGCGGCGCTTCTCGGGTGAGGTCGATCTTGTTGTACACATTGAGGCAGGGCACGCTGGGCGCGGCCTTGGCCAATTGCTGTACCAGCAGCGCGCTGATCGCTTCCTGACCGGCTTCCTGCAAGTGCAGAATCACGTCGGCCTTGGCGACCGCATCCCAGGTGCGTTCGATGCCGATTTTTTCAACTTCATCGTGCGTCTCGCGCAGCCCGGCGGTGTCGATGATATGCAGCGGGATGCCTTCGATCTGGATGGTCTGCTCCACCTTGTCGCGTGTGGTGCCGGGGATGGGCGTGACGATGGCCAGCTCGGCCCCGGCCAGCGCATTGAGCAGACTGGACTTGCCGACATTGGGTGCACCGGCCAGCACCACGCGCAGCCCATCGCGCAACAGCGCGCCTTGCTTGGCTTGATCGAGCAGGGTGTGCAATTGTTGCTGGATCGCGTGCAACTGACCGTCGGCATCGGCGGCCTTGAGGAAGTCGATTTCTTCTTCGGGAAAATCCAGCGTGGCTTCGACCAGCATGCGCAGTTGAATCACTTTCTCGGCCAGTGCCTGCACCGCGTGCGAGAACTGGCCTTCGAGTGAACGCGCGGCACTGCGCGCAGCGGCTTCAGTCGAAGCTTCAATCAGATCGGCCACCGCTTCGGCCTGCGCCAGATCGAGCTTGTCGTTTTCAAAAGCGCGGCGCGTGAATTCACCCGGCTGCGCCAGCCGCAGCTTGATGTTGCGGCCCAGTTCGAGACAGCGCGCCAGCAGCAATTGCAATACCACCGGGCCACCGTGGCCTTGCAACTCCAGCACGTGCTCGCCGGTATAGGAATGCGGCCCTTCGAAATACAGCGCGATGCCGTGATCGATGGCACTGCCGTCGGCATTGCGAAATGGCAGGAAGGTGGCGTGACGCGGCGTCAGCGGCCGGCCGCAAATGCCTTCGATAATCGCGTCGAGATGTTTGCCCGACACCCGCACCACACCGATCCCGCCGCGTCCGGCGGCGGTGGCGATGGCGCAAATGGGATCGGCTGAGCTCATAAGTTCGGAACGTTACTACTTGAATGCCACCGATTAAACCACAGAGGGCACAGAGTCCACAGAGCTTTTTCCTCTGTGATCTCTGTGCCCTCTGTGGCGAATGCTTTTTGTTGAGCTTACTTCAACCCGGCTTTCACCAGTTGCGTATTGATGCGCCACTGCTGCGCGATCGACAGGATGTTGTTGACAACCCAGTACAGCACCAGCCCGGACGGGAAGAAGAAGAACATCGTGCCGAAGATCAGCGGCATGAACAGCATGATCTTGGCTTGCACCGGATCGGGCGGAGTCGGGTTGAGTTTGGTTTGCAGGAACATGCTCGCCATCATCACCACCGGCAGGATGTACAGGGGATCCGGCGCGGCCAGATCGTGGATCCAGCCCATCCAGGGCGCGTTGCGCATTTCAACACTGGCCAGCAGCACCCAATACAGCGAGATGAAGACCGGAATCTGAATCAGGATCGGCAGGCAGCCGCCCATCGGATTGATTTTCTCTTCGCGGTACAGCTCCATCATGGCTTGCTGCATTTTCATCTTGTCGTCTTTGTAGCGCTCTTTCATCGCTTGCAGACGCGGCGTGACATTCTTCATGCGTGCCATCGATTTATAACCCGCGGCCGACAGCGGATAAAACGCCAGCTTGATCAACACCGTCAGCAGAATGATGGCCCAGCCCCAGTTACCGACCAGCTTGTGCAGCCATTGCAGCAACATGAAAATCGGTTTGGCGAGGAAAGTCAGCCAGCCGTAATCGACCACCAGTTCAAGTCCCGGCGCCGTTGCAGACAGCGCGCCTTGATCCTGCGGCCCGACAAACAATTTCGCGCGTGCGACCACGGTTGCGCCCGGCGCGAGTTCGCCCAGGCTTTCGCTGATGCCGACGCGGTATGGGCCGCCCGCGGGTTTGTCGGTATAGATTACGCGCGCGCGCGACTCTTCCGGCACCCAGGCCGACACAAAGTAGTGTTGCACCATGCCGACCCAAGCGGGGTCTTTGGCGGCCACGTGAATGGCATCCTTGGCCTTGCCTTTTTCAATGTCTTCAAAACTGATCTTGTGGAATTTTTCTTCGGCATAAATTGCGGGTCCGGAATAAGCCCGCGCGACCTTCGATTCGTTTTCCGGCTTGCTGTTGTCGCGCACCAGATGCATATACAGGCGGGGCGTCACTGCCTGCGCTTGTTGGTTGGTAATTTCATGGCGCACTTCGATGGCATAGGCGCCGCGCTTGAAGGTATAGATCAGACGATCCTGAATGCCGCCCGAGATTGTCTCGAGCGCCAGCTCCAGCGTGTCCTTGCCCGCCTCCAATGTGCGCGCTGTACTGACGACACGATACAGCGAATGGTTGGGCGCATCATCGACACCGACCAGACCGCTTTGAGCCGCATAGTTGCGCGCTGCGTCGAACAGCACAATGTTCTTGCTGCTGCCGTTGTCCTCTTTCTGTTGCAGTAATTCGGCGCGCACCAGGGAGCCGCCCAGCGTGTCGATGTCGATCTTCAACACATCGGTCGTGATCTCGATGGTCTCGCCGTGACCTGCTGCTGCGGGAGCGGCTGCCGTCGGCGTGGCGTTTTGTGCATTGGCCGCTGCGGGCGCGCTGGGCAATGCGGCATCGCGCGAACCTGAGCCACTGGTTACAGTGGCGGCGGATTGTGGCGAGATTCTGGGGTTCGCCTGTTGCCAGTTGGTCCACAACATCAACAGTGCAAAACCAAAGATGGCCCACAACACGGTGCGTCGAATATCCATAACTTTTTTTGCTAACTCAATTGAAGCGATTTATCGAAATTTCTGAAGATTCTTTTCCGGCGACGGGCATTGTGCCTGCACCGGATGACAACCGCACGACAGCGGCGGTACGGGATCGTAGCCGCCTGCGTGCCAGGGATGACAGCGCAGCAGACGGCGCAGCGCCAGTCCGCCGCCATGCCAAACACCATGTTGTTGCAGCGCCTCGCTGGCATATTCCGAACAGCTCGGGAAAAAGCGGCAACGATTGCCCAGCCAGGGGCTAAGCAGCCAGCGATAAGCACGGATCAGGGCAAGCAGCAGAGTTTTCATGGCGCGGGCCGTTCCAGTGCGGCGGCCAGCAGGGACTGAATCTCGTCGCGGCAATTATGCCTGAATTCGCCCGCAGCCTTGTCGGCCCACGCGGGCCGGCGCGTCATGCGCACGATCCACGGCTGCGGCGGCAAGGTGTGCTGATGCAGGCGGAATACTTCACGGATCACCCGCTTGACGCGATTGCGTTGGTGCGCGCGGCGCAGTTGCGCCTTGCCGATCACCATGCCGAGCACGGGCTGAGCATGAACCATCGGGGTCTCGGTGCGGATGCGGTAGAGCACAAAATGGGCGCTCTTGGCGCGTGGCCGCTGTGTGCGCGACAGCGCAAAGACAGCGGCTTCGCACAGCGCGGGCAAACGCGACAAAGGTGCTGCACGGGCCGGAATGTCCGTCGCAGCGGGGCTTGCGGAGGTGTCGAGGGGCGGAGAGGGCTGAATCAATGCAGGCTTCCTATGCGCGACCCTGGAATAAAAACGGCAGCCGGGCAACGCAACGTGCGCTCTGCCGACTGCCGGTTCTGGCCGCGCTCCGAGCTTGCGTTCCGAGGCGTCCCGGTAATTAGACTGCCAGGCGCTGACGGCCTTTGGCGCGGCGTGCGCGGATCACGGCACGGCCGCCCTTGGTGCGCATGCGCACCAGAAAGCCATGGGTGCGCTTGCGGCGCACGACGGAAGGTTGATATGTACGTTTCATGTTGAGCTTTCTGTAAGGCTTTCCGCAGTGTTTTCAGGCACTTACGGAGGTCGGGCCCGCCGACCGGGTGCGGCAGCGGAAAAGCCCGACATTAGAGCGCAATTCCCATTTGCTGTCAAGGAGTTAGGGGCGGCGAATTGTCGAGGCGGCAACGTCATCGTCCGGCGCATCAAGGCAGACGCTGCGGTTGTTCCATAATTTTTAGTATCTCAAGGCGCATCCCTGATTTAACGATCCCGATGAAATCGCCCTGAATAACTTACAGAAAGAAGGTCGCACTGCCGAAATAACGCTTTCGGGCTGAAATGTCCTGAAATGACGGAAAAAGGGGATGACATGCGATCGATACGAAACGGGTTCGCGGCCCTACTCGCCTGTCTGCTGGCCCTCACGCTACCGGTGCGTGCAGCAGATAAAGAGGTCTATGTGTTCAGCGTCGTGCCGCAATTCACGGCGGCCCAGGCGTTCAGGGAGTGGCAGCCGCTGCTCAACAAACTGGCGACGGAGACCGGCATGGCCTTCAAGCTGAAGATCTACGATTCCATTCCGCAATTCGAAAGCGCCTTCCTGAGCGGCGAGGTCGATTTTGCCTACATGAGTCCCTACCATGCGGTCATGGCCAAGCGTGCGCAGGCCTATGTGCCGCTGGTGCGCGATGCCAAGCCGTTGCAAGGCATTCTCATGGTACGTTCGGACGGGCCGCGCGAATTGGCTGCGCTCGAAGACCAGCCGCTCGGTTTCCCGGCGCCCAACGCTTTCGCTACCTTGTACATACGCGCGCAGTTGTGGGAAAGATATGGCCTGAACATACGGCCGGTGTATCTCAAGACGCACTCGAACGTCTTCCTCCATGTCATTGCCGGTAATGTGATCGCGGGCGGCAGTGTGCGCGCCGCCTTTGACAGCGAACCCCCAGACGTCCAGAAGCAGTTGCGTATCCTGTTCGAGACCCCACCCGTGGCGCCGCATACGCTGGCGGCCCATCCTCGCGTGCCGGCCAGGTTGCGCGAGAAACTGACCGTGGCGCTGCTCGGCCTGCTTGAGACCCCGGAAGGGCGTGACATGCTCAAGACGGTGCGGTTGCCAAATGCCATGCGCGCCGACTACGCACGCGACTATGCGCCGCTCGAGAAGTTGAAGCTGGAAAAATACCTTGCCGTGGAGCGTGACTGACATCATGCCTGCGATACCGTTCCTTCATGGCCGGCCCTTGCGCGTGCAACTGGCGCTGCTGTTCGCCACCGCGATGCTGCTGGTTGCGAGCATTTTCCTCGGCTACATGACCTTGAAGGTTTCAGTACTGACGCGTGCCAGCATGGAACGGCAGATGCATGCGGCGGCGGAAGGGCTGGCCGCCGCCAGCGCCGATGCCATGGTGCGCGAAGATCTGGCCAGCCTCGAAGTACTCACCCTGCGTACGGCAGGCTATCCAGGCATCCGCCGGCTGGAACTGGCTGACACGACAGGCAAGCGTCTGGCGACTGCGGTGGCCGGCCCGCACGGACCCGTGGCGGCTTATCCGCGCGATACCTTGACGACTCCCACCGGGACGGCACCGGCGATCACCTACCTCGACGCGCCCTTCGGCATTGAAACACTGGCCGGCGGCGGCGTACTGTGGGTGCCGATCATGCTCGGAGAAAAACTCGGCTGGATACGCATGGAATATTCGCTCGGAGAAATGCGTGCCACGATTGCACAGATCTGGGCGGACAGTATGGTGACGGCCCTGGCGGGGGTATTGATTGGCGTGCTCATTCTGTGGCTGTTCTTGCGCCGCCTGGTGGCCACACTCGAAAGCACAGCCCGCTTTGCGGTTCAGCTCGACAAGATGAGTGGTGGACGCATGCCGGTGTGGCATGGCACGGCGGAAGTGCGGCAGCTGGGCGAAGCGATCAACCAGGCTTCGGTAAAGCTGTCCTTGCAGAACCGGGAATTGCTGGCCCAGCAGACCCGGTTGGAGCGCATGACGGACGAGCTGGGGGTGGCGCGCGATCGTGCCGAGGCGGGCAGCGTCGCCAAGAGCGAATTTCTGGCCAATATGTCGCACGAAATTCGTACCCCGATCAACGGCGTGCTGGGCATCGCCGAACTGCTGATCGACACGCCGCTGAACCGGGAGCAGCGCGAGTATCTCGACATGCTGCGCGCTTCCGGGGATGCCATGCTGTCGGTGGTCAATGACATTCTCGATTTCTCCAAGATCGAGGCCGGCCGGCTGGATATGGAGTCGATCGAGTTCAGTCTGGCGCACCTGCTGCGCGATGCCATGAAAGTTCAGGCCTTGCGCGCCCATGACAAGGGGCTCAATCTGTACTTCAGTATCGATGATGCAATTGCCGACCGGCTGATGGGTGATCCCAGTCGCCTGCGTCAGGTCATCACCAATCTGGTGAGCAACGCCATCAAATTCACCGAGCAGGGCGAAGTCGGCGTCAATGTATTGCTGCAGGAGCAGGACGACGGCACGGTGACGATCCATGTCGTGGTCACCGATACCGGCATCGGCATTTCTGCCGACAAGCTGGATCTGGTGTTCGAATCCTTCTCGCAAGCCGACAGTTCGGTGACGCGCCGCTTTGGCGGCACCGGTCTGGGACTGGCGATCAGCCGGCGCCTGGTCGAGATGATGAATGGGCGTATCTGGGTCGAAAGCACACCGGGTGCGGGCAGCGTCTTCCACTTCACCGCCCGCTTCGGGCGCGGCAGCGCGCAAGCTGATCCCGTGTGCGCCACCGTCGATCTAGCCGGATTGAACATTCTGGTGGCAGACAACAATGCCACCAACCGGCGCATTCTCGATGCAGCCCTGCGTGGCTATGGCATGCTGCCGACGCTGGTGGAAGAAGGCCAGGCTGCGCTGGATGCCTTGCTGGTTGCGCCGACGGCATTTGCTGCGGCGATTCTCGATGCGCAAATGCCGCCGTTGGACGGCTATAGCGTGGTGGAACGGCTGCGGGCGGCGGCGCCGGATATTCGCATGCCCATCATTATCTTTACCAGCGCGGGCTCGCGCGGTGATGCCGAGCACTGCCGCCGTCTCGATATCCCCGGCTATCTGACCAAACCGGCGGGCAAGGAAGAGATCCGCGACATGTTGCATGCCGTGCTCGGCAAGCGCAAGACGGATACAACGGTAACGCGCCACACGCTGCGGGAGCAGCGCAAGGCCCTGCGGGTTCTGGTCGTCGAGGACAACCTGATCAACCAGCATTTGACATCGGCGCTGCTGCAAAAACGTGGCTGTGAAGTCGAGATCGCCGAGGATGGATTGGCCGCCGTCAAGATGCTGGAGAAACAACGTTTCGACCTGGTGCTGATGGATGTGCAAATGCCCATCATGGATGGTTATGAGGCGACGCGCCGGATCCGCGCCGACGAACACGTGCGGTCACGGCCGCGCTTGCTGATTGTCGGATTGTCCGCGAATGCGATGGTCGGCGATCGCGAAAAGGCACTGGCCTCCGGCATGGATGACTACCTGACCAAGCCGCTCAACGTCGACCAACTGTATGCCCTGCTGAGTGGCATTGGCGATGAGTCAGCACTTCCCGGTGAGGTCGCGCCGCAACCGGCTAGCGCCGACGGGGAATTCAGCATCACCGGGCTGCTGCGGCGCTGCTGTGGCGATGCCCATCTTGCCGAAGAGATGCTGGAGGCGTTTTTCGATGACTGGCCGCAGAGAATGCGCGAGATTTCAGACGCGCTGGCAGGTGCCGACGCGGCAGCGCTGGTGAGTGCGGCGCACACGGCCAAGGGGGTACTGGCCAATTTCACCGAGGGTGAGGCACTGACGGCGGTGAAGGCGCTGGAGCGCCAGGCCCGCAGCGGACAACTCGCCGGTTGTGCCGCGCTCGTGGACATCCTGTCGGAGCGGATGGAGCACTTGCTGCCCGTATTGCGGCAGGCAGTTGCCGGACTGGATCGGCCTACAACCACCGTGCTTTCTTGAAGCGCCACCAGAGAAACACATCGGCGCCCACCATGGCGAGCAATGACAAGGGGTAGCCCCAGTCCCAATCCAGTTCGGGCATGTGATGAAAGTTCATGCCGTAGATGCCGGCGATCATGGTGGGCACGGCAAACAGGGCGGCATAGGAAGCGAGCCGTTTGGAGACTTCGGTTTCGCTCAGGCTGATCAGCGCGATGTTGACCTGGATTGCAGTGGTGACCATTTCGCGCCGCGCTTCCACGCCGCGGACGATGCGCGAGAGGTGATCGTAAACGTCGCGGTAATAATCTTGCAGCCCGGCGCAGACCGGCGGGACGCGGCCGCCGTAGAGCCGGGAGGTGGCTTCGAGCAGCGGTGCGGCGGCATGCTGGATGACCATCAGGCGGCGCTTGATGGTGTACAGATCCTCGATGATCAGCCGGGCCGAGGCCGATTTCTGGAAGATGTGTTCTTCGATTCGTTCCAGCTCGTTTTCCAGGGTGTCGAGAATCGGGAAATAGCGATCCACCACGTTGTCCATCAGCGCATACATGACAAAACCGGAACCATGCTTGAGCAAGGCCGGTTCCGCCTCGCAGCGTGCGCGCACGGCGGCGAAGCCGCGCTTGGCGCCGGTGCGGATCGACAGCACATAGTTCTTGCCGACGAATACATCGACTTCACCTTGCTGCATTTCGCCGTCCGCATCGGTTTCGATCACATGCATGACCAGAAACAGCGACTCGCCGTATTCCTCGACCTTGGGCCGCTGATTGGCCTTGCTGGCGTCTTCCACGGCCAGCTCGTGCAGGCCGAATTCCTTTTGCAGCATCGCCAATTCACCCGGGCCGGGATCGCTCAGCGCGACCCAGACAAAGCAATCGGGCATGGCCACGTATTCGCTGATATCGTCCACCGTTATATCCGCGAGTTTCTTTCCATCCTGATAGGCGACGCAATTGATGAGCATGGGTTCCAGATGAAGAATGAAAATCAGGAAAACGACATGGTGCCATATCGGCACATGCGTGCAACGACTGCAGCGGAAATTTGCAGATCGGCGTGGCGCGCTTTACACTGCCCGCACCGAAGCCCTCCCTGCGCCACGTGATCCACTTTTCCAACGTACACAAATCCTATCCCGGCGGCCATCAAGCCCTGGGCGGCGTGTCGTTTGACATTGCTGCCGGGGAGCTGGTGTTTGTGGCCGGGCATTCGGGCGCGGGCAAGTCCACTCTGCTCAAGCTGATTGCCGCCATCGAACGGCCCACGGCCGGGCTGGTGCAGGTGAAGGAACAGAACGTCGGCGCCTTGCGGGCATCGATGGTGCCGTATCTGCGGCGCAATCTCGGGCTGATCTTTCAGGAACAGAAGCTGCTGTTCGACCGCACGGTGCTGGAAAATATCCAGCTGCCGCTGCTGATTACCGGTACCCGTCAGAAGGATGCCGCCAGTCGCGCCCGCGCCGCGCTGGATAAAGTGGGCCTGCTTGATCGCGAACGTCTGAATCCGATCACGTTGTCCGGCGGCGAGCAGCAACGGTTGGCGATTGCGCGCGCGATCGTCAATCGCCCCGCCATTTTGCTGGCCGATGAACCGACCGCCAATCTTGACCGCGAGACTGCGCTCAAGGTGATGGATATCTTCCGCCAGTTCAATCAGGTCGGTGTCACGGTGCTGATTTCCACGCACGATGAATCGCTGCTGCACGCGCTCAACCCGCGCGTGCTGCGGCTGGCGCACGGCGCGCTGGTCGAGTCGCAAACGAGCGAGGCGACGGCATGAAAGCCTGGCTGATTCAACACCAGTACGCCTGTTCCGACATGCTGCGCCGCTTTCGCCGCCAGCCGATGTCTTATGTGCTCAACATTCTCGTGGTGGCGGTGGCGTTGACACTGCCGCTGACCGGCTACACGCTGTTATACAACCTGCAACCGCTGGCGCGCAGTCTGGCCGCTGACCCAGAGATCAGCGTCTTTATGCAAGTCGATGCCAATGCCGACGACGCGGCGGCCACGGCCAAAGCTTTGCACGCCCAGCCCGGTGTGGCGGGGGTGCAATACATTCCGCGCAATGAGGCCTTGGCGCGCATGCAACAGCAGACCGGGCTGGCCGAAGTGCTGGCCGCCTTGCCGGGCAATCCCCTGCCCGATGCGTTTGTCTTGCGGATCAAGGCGGCGGAGGGTGATCTGAATGCGCAGATGGAGCGCATGGCCGAGCAATTGCGCCAATTACCCAAAGTGGCGCATGTGCAAATCGATTCCGATTGGGTCAAGCGGCTCGATGCCTTGTTGCGCTTTCTGCGGCTGGCGGTGGTGGTGCTGGCCGTCACGCTGGGCGCGGCGATCATGGCTGTGGTATTCAACACCATCCGTTTGCAGGTGTTGACCCAGCGCGACGAGATCGAAGTTTCGCGCCTGTTCGGCGCCACCGGCCACTTCATTCGCCGCCCCTTCATTTACATGGGCGCCGCGCAGGGGGTGCTGGGTGCCTTGCTGGCCCTGATTCTGGTCGGTTTCGCGCTGGGCCCCCTGAATCAATCACTGGGTGAATTCACCCGGCTCTATCTAGCCAGCTTCCAGTTTCGCGCCATTCCCTGGGCACAGATGCTGGCCTGGCTGGGGGGGGCGGCGCTGTTGGGCTGGCTCGCCTCTATCCTCTCGGTCAATAGGCATTTGGCAAAATTGGACTGACGAATTGCAGTGCTTTTCCAAGTGAGCTTGCGCTTACATGCCGAACTTCTATCGCTATCATTGTCAAATCCCATTAGCACTCCTTTGTATCGAGTGCTAAAATCCAGCGCAACAACGCCGTAAATGTATGCAATGACCGCATTACCCTGTAGCGAGAATCGAGAGAGGGCCAGGCCATGACAGAATCCACGACCGTTTCCAGCCGTACCGCGCTTACCTTGGCGATGCCCATGGTGCCGGCGCTCGGCAATCTGGATGCTTACATTACCGCGGTCAACCGCTTTCCGCTGCTGACCGCCGAAGAAGAAATCACGCTGGCTCAGCGCCTGCGTGAGCAGAACGATATTGATGCCGCGCGCCAACTGGTGCTGTCGCACCTGCGTCTGGTGGTGTCGATTGCGCGTCAATATCTGGGTTATGGCCTGCCCCACGGCGATCTGATTCAGGAAGGCAATATCGGTTTGATGAAAGCCGTCAAACGCTTCGACCCCGATCGCGGCGTGCGGCTGGTGTCGTTTGCCATGCACTGGATCAAGGCCGAGATTCACGAATACATTTTGAAGAACTGGCGTCTGGTCAAGGTGGCCACCACCAAGGCGCAGCGCAAACTGTTCTTCAATCTGCGTTCACACAAGAAGGATTTGCACACGCTGACGCCGGATCAGGTGAACCACATCGCCCGGGAGCTGAACGTCAAGCCGGAAGAAGTGGTCGAGATGGAAAAACGCCTGTCCGGTCAGGACATGGCGCTCGAAGGCCAGGTCGAAGACGGCGAAGAAAGTTTTGCGCCGGTGGCCTATCTGGCGGCCCCCAATGCCGAGCCGACCGAACAACTTGAAGCGTACCGCTACGACCGTCTGCAAAGCACCGGTTTGGAAGCGGCGCTGCAAACGCTCGATGAGCGCAGCCGCCGCATCGTGCAGGCACGCTGGCTGGATGCGCAGGATGAAGGCGAGGGCGGTGGCGCTACGCTGCATGATTTGGCCGACGAGTTCGGCGTGTCGGCGGAGCGGATTCGCCAGATCGAAGCCAAGGCCCTGCAAAAAATGAAAACGGCACTGATCGAATACGCGTGATAGCCGCGCGTGCGTTGATAAAAAAAGCCCGCGAGATTCGCGGGCTTTTTTGTTGATGGCGGCAAAAAAATCAACTGCCGACGATTTTTGTCCCTACGCCGGCGTCGGTCAAAATCTCCAGTAACAAGGCATGCGGCACACGGCCGTCGATGATGTGCACGGCGTGGACGCCGCTTCTGGCCGCATCCAGCGCGGAAGAGATCTTCGGCAGCATGCCGCCGGAGATGGTGCCGTCGGCAAACAACTCATCGATGCGCTTGGCCGACAGGCCGGTGAGCAGGCTGCCGCTCTTGTCCAGCACGCCGGGCGTGTTGGTCATCATCACCAGCTTTTCGGCTTTGAGAATTTCCGCCAGCTTGCCCGCCACCAGATCGGCATTGATGTTGTAGGCGTTGCCGTCTTCACCAAAGCCGATGGTTGAAATCACGGGAATGAATTGATCGTCCTCCAGTGCCTTGACGATGGCAGGGTCGATCGATTCGATCTCGCCGACAAAGCCCACGTCCAGCATCTGGCCCGGTTTTTCCTGGTCCGGCACCTGCATGCGCCGGGCGCGAATCATCGCGCCATCCTTGCCGGTCAGGCCCACGGCCTTGCCGCCGAAGGCATTGATCATCATCACGATGTCTTGCTGCACTTGGCCGCCGAGCACCCACTCCACCACTTCCATGGTTTCTTCGTCGGTGATGCGCATGCCTTGCACGAATTTGCTTTCCTTGCCCAGCCGCTTGAGCGCTTCGTCGATTTGCGGGCCGCCGCCGTGCACGACGACCGGCTTCATGCCCACCAGTTTGAGCAGCACCACATCGTGCGCAAAGTTGCGTTTCAATTCCTCGTCCACCATGGCGTTGCCGCCGTATTTCACGACGATGGTTTTGCCGTGGAAGCGCCGGATATAGGGCAAGGCTTCCGAAAGAATGGCGGCTTTCAGTGCGGGGGCGGCAGCAGGCGCGGGGGTGTTGGACATGCGGTTCTCCAGAACAATGGGCGCATTTTATCAGCCCAAGACGTGGGCGAGCATGGCAAATACACGCGTGGTAAATTGCACCCCTCGTTTGCCGACTTCATTTTTTATCGCGACCATGTCCGCCGATCTGATCCAGCAACTCGAAGCGCTGCGCCCCAGTCTGCTGCGTTTTGCGCAATTGCAGTTGCGCAATCCGGTCTGGGCCGAAGACGTCGTGCAAGACACGCTGGTGGCGGTGATCGAACGGCCGCAAAATTTCGCCGGCCGCTCGGCGCTGAAAACCTGGGTGATCGGCATTCTCAAACACAAGCTCATCGACCTGTTGCGCAGCCGTAGCCGCGAAGTGCAGATCGATGTCGAGCCGGATGAAAATCAGGACGATGCTTTCGATGCGCTGTTTGCCGCCGACGGCCATTGGGCCAGTCCGCCGAGTGCCTGGGGCGATCCCGAGGCGACGCTGGCGCGCAGCGATTTTTTTCGCGTGCTGGAGTTGTGCGTCGAAAAACTGCCCACGCAAACCGGCCGCGTGTTCATGATGCGTGAATGGCTGGAACTGGATACCGAAGAGATTTGTAAGGAGCTGGGCATCAGCACGACCAACTGTTGGGTCATTCTGTCGCGCGCACGCATGCGCTTGCGCGAATGCCTGGAGTTGAACTGGTTCGGAGAAAAAGCCGCCTCATGAGTTTGCTGCCCAATTGCAAGGAAGCCCACCAGATGGTGCTCGCCGCGCAGGATCAAAGCCTGCCGCTATACCGGCGTGTGTTGTTGCGGCTGCACTTGGGCATCTGCGATTCCTGCACCAATTTTCGTCGGCAAATCGATTTCATCCGCGTCGCCATGCGCCGTGCCGAACCGCGAGAAGACGACTGAACACACGGGCCGAGTGGCCACGCCTCGCAATCAAACCGGCCTGCGGCGACTACTTATGCACAAAAATAGTGTGTCCGTCTTTTTCATGCATGCCCGGGATTTGATACCGGGTCATGCGCACAAGCTCTTGTTTCAAAAGAGATTTATTTTTGCCCGCTTTTTATGCAGAGAACCTGAAATCCTTTTGCAACAGGGGCTTACGGAAATTGCTGGAAGCTTTTGCACAGAGTTGTCCACAGCATTTGTGGGGTGTAAAAAAAATGTAATGACGGCAGCCACTTAGCCGAGTTGCTCATGTTTCACATTAACTGTTTGGCCGTCTGAGCCATCCCGCCGGATAAAATCTTCCCCATGTCTACTCCCATTCTTCGGGTTGCACTCGATGCCCCCTTGCTGCCCGGTTGGTTCGATTACCGCTTGCCAGCGGGTATTGATGCCGCTGCGGTTGCGCCTGGAACACGCGTGCTGGTACCGTGGGGACGGCGCACGGTGATCGGTATCGTGGTCGGCAGTGCGACCGAGAGCGCCCTGCCCTTGGCCAAGCTCAAACCCGTGATTGCCGTGCTCGATGATGTACCGGTCTTGCCGGCCAGCTGGCTGGCGCTGGGGCAGTTTGCCGCCCAGTATTACCAGCGCCCGCTCGGCGAAGTGTTGTTGCCTGCCCTGCCCACGCTACTGCGCCGCGCCAGCGGTTACAAGCAGGCCGAGCCCAATGGCCCGTGGCGCAGCGCCTCGATCAAGGGTTTGCTCAAGCGGCTGACGCAGACAGCGAGCAATCCGCCGGGCGCCGATGCCAGTGCTGCGCCCGCACTTAATGTCGAACAAGCCGAGGCGGTTGAAGCGCTCGCCCGGCAAAGCGGTTTTCAAACATTTCTTCTGCACGGGGTAACCGGCAGCGGCAAGACCGAGGTGTATCTGCATGCAGTGGCTGCCGTGCTGGCGCGCGGACAGCAGGCGCTGATTCTGGTGCCGGAGATCAACCTCACGCCGCAGTTGCTGCACGTGTTTCAACAACGTTTCCCCGACATCGTGATCGCCAGCCTGCACAGCCATCTGGCCGATGGCGAACGCGCGCTGGCCTGGTTGCAGGCACAAACCGGACAGGCGCGCATTGTGCTCGGCACGCGGCTGGCGATTTTCACGCCGGTGCCCCAGCTGGGCTTGATCGTGGTGGACGAAGAACATGACCCTTCGTTCAAGCAGCAGGAAGGGCTGCGTTATTCGGCGCGCGATCTGGCGGTGTATCGCGCGCATCAGGAAAATATTCCCGTCGTGCTCGGCTCGGCCACGCCTTCGCTGGAGTCCTGGCTGCAGGTCGAGCGTGGCAAATACCGGCGCCTCGCGTTGACGCAGCGTGCCGTCGCGGCGGCCAATCTGCCGGCGATCCGCATGATCGACATGCAGCGCCACAAAGCCAATCATGGCTTGACCGAACCGGTGCTCGGCGCGCTCAAGCAAACCCTGGAACGCGGCGAACAAGCGCTGGTGTTTTTGAACCGGCGCGGTTATGCGCCGGTGTTGTCGTGCACGTCCTGCGGCTGGGTCAGCAGTTGCAAGGCATGCAGCGCCTTCATGGTCTGGCACAAACTCGATGGCCGTCTGCGCTGTCACCACTGCAGCGCGGAACATGCCGTGCCACGGCATTGCCCCGCCTGCGGCAACGTCGATCTCGCGCCGCTCGGGCGCGGCACCCAGCGCATCGAAGAGCATCTGCAGACGCTGTTTCCGCAGGCGCGCATCAGCCGCGTCGATCGCGACAGTACGCGGCGCAAACATTCCGTGCAGGAGTTGCTGGCACAAGCGCACGCCGGTGAAATCGACATCCTGGTCGGCACGCAAATGCTCGCCAAGGGTCACGATTTTCAACGCTTGTCACTGGTCGCCGTGGTCAATCCCGACACGGCCCTGTTCTCACAGGATTACCGCGCCGCCGAACGCCTGTTCGCGCAACTCATGCAAGTCGCGGGGCGCGCTGGCCGTGCCGCCACCGCAGGACAAGTGCTGCTCCAGACGCGCTACCCGCAACATCCCCTGTATCAGGCGCTGACCACACACGACTATGCAAAATTTGCGCAGCAACTCTTGCAAGAGCGTCAGCAAGCTGGCTGGCCGCCTTATGCGCATCAAGCTGTGTTGCGCGCCGAAGCGGCTACACTGGAAGCTGCACTCAACTTCCTGCAGCAGGCGCAAGCAGCGCTGAACGATTTGCCCGGCATTCTGGTCTACGATTCCGTACCGATGCGCATGGCGCGGCTGGCGGGTCAGGAGCGCGCTCAATTGTTGTTTGAATCGACCAGCCGCCCGGCATTGCAACAGGCATTGACGCAAGCGAACACTTGGCTGCATGCGCAAAAAACGCGCGTGCGCTGGTCGCTCGAAGTGGATCCGCAGGAAATTTGAATGCCCCTCCCCTTCAAGGGGAGGGCTAGGGTGGGGATGGGTTACACGCGAGACTAAACCCATCCCCATCCCAACCTTCCCCTTGAAGGGGAAGGGGCAAAAGCGACGCAGCCTATGCGTAAGAACCGAACAAGGAGGCAACATGAAACGGATTTTGTTATTGCTCGCATGTTTGGCACTGAGTGCCTGCACCACGCTCGGCAACATCACCAGCACCGCGCCGACGGGAGTCTCATCCGGCGTGATGACCAATATTAACGGCATGACCCTCTATACCTTCGCCGTCGATCCACCCAACAAAAGCACCTGCAATGACGATTGCGCCCGCGCCTGGCCGCCGCTGATTGTTTTTGAGAACGACCGCAAAGGCGGCGATTACACCATCGTCACCCGCAGCGACGGGCGCAAACAATGGGCCTACAAAGGCAAGCCACTTTATCTTTCGATCAAGGACAAAAAGCCCGGTGACCAGAACGGCGCGGGTGTCGGCGGCGTGTGGCAGGTGGCGCGGCCTTGAGGGCCTAGCCCTCGGGGAGGAACGGGGGCTGGGTTACAATCGCCCGCACGATTGATTGCTGCTTCAAACAATAAGCTGTCCGCATGTCTGCTGCACCTCCCCACCCCCTGAATCCCGCCCAGCGCGAAGCCGTGCGCTATCTCGATGGCCCCTGTCTGGTCTTGGCGGGTGCGGGCAGCGGCAAGACGCGCGTCATCACGCACAAGATCGCGCATCTGGTGCAGGAAGCGGGCTATGCGGCGCGCAATATCGCGGCGCTGACCTTTACCAACAAGGCCGCGCAGGAGATGCAGGAGCGCGTCGCGCAATTGCTGCCAAAGGAATCTGCCAGCGGGTTGACGGTGTGTACCTTCCACGCGCTCGGCGTGCGCATCGTGCGCGAAGAGGCCAAGGCGTTGGGCCTGAAGCCAAGCTTTTCCATCATGGATGCCGACGATTGTTTCGGGCTGATTCAGCAATTGTGCGCGACCACCGACAAGCAGTTGATCCGCCGTATTCAAACCGCGATCTCGCTGTGGAAGAACGGCCTCGTCGCGCCGGATGATGCGAACCATCTGGCCAGCGATGAAAACGAAGCGCAGGCCGCGCGCATCTACCGCAGCTACAACGCCACGCTGTCTGCTTATCAAGCGGTCGATTTCGACGATCTGATCCGCTTGCCCGCCGAGCTGCTGCAGCGTGACGACGAAGCCCGCACGCGCTGGCAAAACCGCCTGCGCTATCTGCTGGTGGATGAATATCAGGACACCAACGCCTGCCAGTATCAATTGCTCAAATTGATCGCCGGCCCGCGTGCGGCGTTCACGGCAGTCGGCGACGACGATCAAGCCATCTACGCCTGGCGCGGCGCCACGCTGGAAAATCTGCGCCAGCTGCAAACCGATTTTGCGCAATTGAAAGTGGTTAAGCTGGAACAGAACTACCGTTCCTCGGCGCGCATCCTGCAAGCCGCCAACAGCCTGATCGCCAACAACCCCAAACTGTTCGAGAAGAAACTCTGGTCCGAACACGGCATGGGCGATGCGATCCAGATCAGCATGGCCGACAGCGACGAGCACGAAGCGGAGAGTGTCGTCATCAAACTGCAAGCGCACAAGTTTGAGCGCCGCGCCAAATTTTCCGACTACGCCATTCTCTATCGCGGCAACCATCAAGCACGCGTGTTCGAGCAAGCGCTACGCAAGGAAAAAATTCCCTATCTGCTCTCCGGCGGCCAATCGTTTTTCGACCGCGCCGAGATTCGCGACATCATCGCCTACCTGCGCCTGCTGGTGAATCAGGACGACGACCCCGCCTTCATCCGCGCCGTCACCACACCCAAGCGCGGCATCGGCAGCGCCACGCTCGAAGCGCTCGGCACCTACGCCGGTGAACGCGAAGTGTCGTTGTTCACCGCGCTATTCGAGAGGGGCCTCGAAAGCCGCCTCGCCGCGCGCCAGATCGAACTGCTGCGCACCTTCGGCGAATTCATCAATCGCATCGAATGGCGCGCCCAGCGCGAACCCGCCGGTGAAGTGCTCGACGAATTGATGAAAGCACTCGACTACGAGGCTTACCTGTACGACGGCAACGACGACCGCACCGCACAGAGCAAATGGCAAAACGTGCTCGACTTCACCACCTGGCTCAAGCAAAAAGGTGAAGAAGATGAAAACGGCAAAGCGCCCACGCTGCTGCAATTGACACAAACCATCGCGCTCATCTCCATGCTCGACAAACAGGAAGGTGAACAAGACGCCGTGCGCCTCTCCACCCTGCACGCCGCCAAGGGCCTCGAATATCCGCACGTTTTCCTCGTCGGCATCGAAGAAGGTCTGCTCCCCCACAAAGGCAGCGAAGACGACGACCTCACACTACTCCCCACCCGCATCGAAGAAGAACGCCGCCTCATGTACGTCGGCATCACCCGCGCCCAGCGCAGCCTGCACGTCAGCTGGTGCAAAAAACGCAAACGCGGCCGCGACATGGCTGCACGGGAGGCCTCACGCTTCATCGGCGAAATGCAGTTGGGAGAAGGGCAGGTTAATGCGCCGGAAGAGGCGCCGATGTCGAGTAAGGAACGGCTGTCGAATCTGAAGGCATTGTTGAACAAGACGATGTGACAAAGAAAGCAGATAGGGCATCATCCGCAAAATTCCAGGTTTAATAAAAACAATAGTTAGTTCTTTTAAGATTTCTCGAGACAGTAGTTGATATAGACAAACCGCACTGATAAATTGTGGTTTGTTTATGGCATTCGTTGGGTTTAAGAAAATGGGTACATCAATATTACTTCTCGGGTTGGCGGTTGCGTTTCTGGCGCAGATCTATGGCACGTTTCGCGCTTTTAAAGTCAGCGCGCTTCAAGGCATTCTCTGCTTTGTTATTCCGGGCTGGCTCTTGTTTGTGGCAAAGCGCCACGGCTTCTATCAGCCTGTCGTCGGAGTTTGGTTTGCCGGTGTAGTTGCGATCATTATTGGAACCATGTCATTGTCCTAAATTAGCGAGGTAGATACCGTCTTGCCTGTCAAATCCGGCAAACCTTATGGTCAACATTGGCCCGCTTGAACTTGACAGACAAGACGGTATCTACAAATTGATTTCGCGCGAGCCTTCCATGACTTACACATTCTTCAAGATCGCTGTGACAACGGTGCTGGTGGTGACGATCTCGGAAATCGCCAAGCGCAGTTCTTTTGCTGCGGCGGTGCTGGCGTCGATCCCGCTGGTGTCGGTGCTGGCGTTGCTGTGGCTGTATATCGATACGCACGATGTGGAAAGAATCAGTGCCTTGTCGAGCAGCATTTTCTGGCTGGTGTTGCCTTCGCTGGCGTTGTTTATTGCGCTGCCGCTGCTGTTGAAGAGCGGGCTGCATTTCTATCTCAGTCTGTTGCTGTCGCTGGCGCTGACCGCGGCGTGTTATGCCGCCATGGTGTGGGCGCTGGGGCGTTATGGCATCAAATTGTGATTTGAATTGAAGGAACAAAAAAAGCAGCCATGAGGCTGCTTTTTTTATGAGGCGAGTTGCGCTTATTTGGCGGCGGGTTCTTTCAGACTGCCGCCCGATTGGTTGGCCATGTAGACGATAGCGCTGCGAATTTCGGCGTCTTCAAAGGCGCCCTTCTGCGCGGGCATTTGCTTGTAGCCATCAAGTGCGTGCTTGAACAGGGTGTCCAGACCTTGGCCGATGCGTGGGCCCCAGGCAGCCTTGTCGCCGACCTTGGGTGCGCCCATCAGACCGGCGCTGTGGCAGCCGGTACATGTGGTCTTGAATACTTCTTCGCCGGATTTGAGTACCACGGCGGCGTTGGGATCCTTGATGACGGGATTGGCCACCGGTTTGATGCGCTCGGCAATCGCCTGCTCTGTCATGGCATCCGAACCGGCGCCGGTTTTTTCATTGTGCGCCACGTATTGCACCAGCAGCACGATGGCAATGATGGGGACAACAAACGCTGCCAGCACAACAATAATCAATTGTTTGGGGGTCTTGATCGGGGTTTCGTGATCGTGATCGTCGTGCTCGTTGTGATGGTGGCTCATGGTTTCCTTGCTTTTCTGTCGGGTTGCCGGGATAAGCTTGCCTGGGCTTGCCCAGGTTTTCGGACGGCGGGCGAGATTCTAAAGCGCGAAATTATAGCGTGAAGCCTCCGCAGCTGAAAATGCACCGCTGTCGCGTGGACGCTCGGCAATGATTCGCGGTATCCTTGCGCCCGTGCAAGCGCCGCCCTGTTGCGTTGCCTTGTTTCCCGGGTATGCGCCCGTAGCTCAATGGATAGAGTACTGGCCTCCGAAGCCAGGGGTTGTGGGTTCGATCCCCGCCGGGCGCGCCAATCCTGCCTCTCCCCTTCCAAGCGTTAAAAAATTAAACCTTTTGCAAAATATGACGTTATCTGAGTAGGGCGGTTGTCGCCCGGGCTTTTGACCCTGTCGTTCAGAGGCCGGTTTGCTGGAGACCCATCATGTTGCGCGATCATTTGCCTTACGCTGTAGTCGCCCTGCTGTTTGCTTCGCTGGGCGCCAATGACATCACCGTTTTTGCCTTGGTGTTTATGTTGGTGGTTTTGTGGATTCCGATGGTGAGCGTGCTGGATAACGCCAAGGCGCGGGAGAACGTGCTGGACGAGTCGGAGGCAGAACTGCTCCCCTACGATCTGGGCACGGGTGAAACCATCACCCGCATTCACGACGATCTGTAAAGTCTCCAAAGCGGCTGCTGGCGGCTGATAGCCAGCAGCGGACCGCTTATTCCCTGACCGCTTGCGGGCGCTTGCCCACGGTCACATCCACTTCCATTTCCTTATTGTCGCGCAGAATCTTGAGTCTGGCCTTGTTGCCGGGCACGAGTTGCGCCACCAGATTCAACATCGCGGTCGTGTCATCCACCGCCTTGCCTTCGACTGCGATCAGAATATCACCCACCTTCAGGCCCGCCTTGTCCGCCGGGCCGCCGCGTTGCAGGCCGGTAACGATGGCGCCGTTCTTGCGCGACAGCTTGAATGCTTCGGCCAGTTCCGGCGTGACATCCTGGGGTTCGACGCCGATATAGCCGCGCACCACCTGGCCGCCGCTGGCCAGCGCGTCCATGATTTGTTTGGCGGTGGCGCTGGGAATGGCAAAGCCGATACCCAGCGAGCCGCCGCTGCGCGAAAAAATCGCGCTGTTGATACCGATCAGGTTGCCATTCGAATCCACCAGCGCGCCGCCCGAATTGCCGGGGTTGATCGCGGCATCGGTCTGAATGAAATTTTCAAAGGTGTTGATGCCCAGGTGCGTGCGGCCGGTGGCGCTGACGATGCCCATCGTCACGGTCTGGCCGACCCCGAATGGGTTGCCGATGGCGAGCACGACATCGCCCACGTTTGCCTGATCGGAATTGCCGAAGGCAATCACCGGCAGGTTTGTTAGATCGATCTTGAGCAGGGCGATGTCGGTTTCCGGATCGCCACCGACCAGCTTGGCGCTGGCTTTGCGGCCATCGGACAGGGCAATTTCGATTTCGTCGGCAGAGTCGACCACATGGTTGTTGGTGAGAACATAACCATCGGCGCTGACAATCACGCCGGAGCCAAGGCTGGACACCTGTTCCTTGCGCGAACCGAAGCGATCGCCAAAGAAATGACGGAACAAGGGATCGTTCTGGAACGGGTTATTGGGAACCCGGACTTCCTTGCTGGTGAAAATATTGACCACGGCCGGCATGGCTTTTTTCACCGCGTCGTTATAGCTGCTGATCGCGCTGGCGCGGCCGACTGTGATGGCTGGCAAGCCGGGCGATGCCTGCAGCAAACCCAGTTGCGCGCGGGCGGGGCCCAGCCATTCCGGCTTGAGGGTGGAGACAATGAAAAGAATGGCCACGCAAACCGTCGCCGTTTGCGCGAAAATGAGCCAGAGTTTACGCAGCATCCGAATCACCCGATGAAAAGACTGATACAGAGAGAATGCACACCATGCCAACCAGAAAAACGACTGCGATGATCTCGCGCGAAGTTTTGTCCGCTTACCTCGATGACTTGCTGCAGACAAACCGTTTCCGCGATTACAGCCCCAATGGCTTGCAGGTCGAGGGCCGCAGTGGCATTGCCCGTATTGTAACGGCAGTGAGCGCCAGCATGGAGACCTTGCAAAAAGCGGTAGCGCTGCAGGCCGATGCGCTGCTGGTGCATCACGGCTATTTCTGGAAAAACGAGGATGGCCGCATCACCGGCACACGCAAGGAACGTATCGCGCTGCTGCTGCGTCACGATCTGAATCTATTCGGTTTTCATTTGCCGCTCGATGCGCACCCGGAGTTGGGCAACAACGTACAACTGGCGCAGCGGCTCGGCATTACCGTCAGCGGTCAGCACCCCGACGAAGCGCTGGTGTGGCTGGGCCATCTGCCGCAAGCACCGACGTTGAAAACCTTTGGCGCACAGATCAAGCGCACACTCAAGCGTGATCCGCTACTGATCGGCAATCCAGATCAGCCGCTGCGCCGCATTGCCTGGTGCACGGGCGGCGCGCAAAATTATTTCGAGCTCGCCTGCCGCGCCGGGGTGGATGCCTACCTGACCGGCGAGGTGTCGGAACAGCACTTCCACCTTGCCCAGGAAACCGGCGTCGCCTTCATTGCCGCCGGTCACCACGCCACCGAACGCTATGGCATTCAAGCCTTGGGTCAGCATCTGGCCGACCAGTTCGGCCTGACGCATCAGTTCATCGATTCCGGCAATCCGGTATAGCGTGGTGTGCCCCCTTCTCCCGCAGGCGGGAGAAGGGCCGGGGATGAGGGCGACGAACATGGCTTTATGCTTGCAAGCACGAAGATGGACGCGCCCTCACCCCCACCCCTCTCCCGCCTGCGGGAGAGGGGAGATTCCACTATTTCTTCAAACTATCGCGAATCTCGCGCAACAGCAGAACGTCTTCCGTCGGTGGTGCGGGCGGTGCGCCAGCCTCTTCGGTGTGGGCCATGGCCTTGGCCTTGTTGATCAGGCGCACCATTTGAAAAATGATGAAGGCGAGAATGAGGAAGTTGATCAAGACCGTGATGAAGCTGCCATAGGCGAACAGCGGCACGCCCGCTTTGCTCAAGGCTTCATAGGTCATGGGGCCGCTGAAATTGGCGGGTGGGTTTCCCAGCACTATGAAATAGTTGGAAAAATCCAGCCCGCCGATGACGCGGCCGGCCAGCGGCATGATCAAGTCCTTGACCATGGATTCGACGATTTTGCCGAATGCCGCGCCGATGATGACGCCGACGGCCAGATCCATCACGTTACCCTTGACGGCGAAGTTGCGAAACTCTTTCAGCATGCCCATGGTTGCCTCCATTCAGGTTTTATTGCGGTTTCAGGCCATTTTTAGTGCAACGACCGCAATATAAATGGGAAATCACTGGGTATCGACTTTATTTCGGTGACCCCGTTCCGATATAATCGCGGGCTGTATAAGTTTCAGCCGAGTAGATTGCGCGGATTCCGCCCTTCTTTCGCATCCAATTCCTGCATTTTTGCAGTTTCCTGATGGGGTTTGTATGAGTGACAACCAGCCTGCCGATAGCAGTCGGCGCTCTTGGCTAATCGCGACCTGCGCTACGGGCGGTGCGGCCACAGTCGCTGCAGCCGTTCCTTTTGCTTGCAGCTTTCAGCCGTCTGAGCGTGCCAAGGCCGCCGGTGCGCCGGTTGAGGTCGATATCGGCGACATCAAGCCGGGCGAGAAAAAAGTGGCCGAATGGCGCGGCAAGCCGGTGTGGATTCTGCGCCGCACGCCGGAAATGATCGCCTCGCTGAAGGAAACCGACGCCAAGGTGCTCGACCCCGAATCCAAGGACTTTTACGCCATGCCGACGCCCGACTACGCCAAGAACGAGGCGCGGTCACGCAAGGATCATCAGGAATATCTGGTGCTGGTGGGCATTTGCTCCCATCTGGGTTGCTCCCCCTCCGACAAGCTGACCCCCGGTGCGCAGCCTTCGCTGCCGGACGATTGGGCGGGCGGTTTTCTGTGTCCCTGCCACGGTTCGACCTTCGATCTGGCGGGCCGCGTGTATCAAAACAAACCTGCCAACCGCAACCTCGATGTGCCGCCCTACATGTTCCTGTCCGACACGCGCATCGTCATCGGCAAAGATGAAAAAGGAGAAGCCTGATGGCCATGAAAGAAACTGAAGCCACCGGCATCATTGGCTGGGTTGACCAGCGCTTTCCGCTGCTGAGTTTGTGGAAAGACCACATGTCGGAGTACTACGCGCCGAAGAACTTCAACTTCTGGTATTTCTTCGGTTCGCTGGCGCTGCTGGTGCTGGTGCTGCAAATCGTCACCGGCATTTTCCTGGTGATGCACTACAAACCGGACGCTTCGCTCAATGGCGCGGGCATCCCGGTCGCTTTTGCCAGTGTCGAATACATCATGCGCGACGTGCCCTGGGGCTGGTTGATCCGCTACCTGCACTCGACCGGCGCCTCGGCGTTTTTCATCGTCGTCTATTTGCACATGTTCCGTGGCCTGATGTACGGCTCCTACCGCAAGCCGCGTGAGCTGGTGTGGATTTTCGGCTGCCTGATTTTCCTCTGCCTGATGGCGGAAGCCTTCTTTGGCTACCTGCTCCCGTGGGGCCAGATGTCCTACTGGGGCGCGCAGGTGATCGTCAACCTGTTCTCCGCGATTCCGGTCATCGGGCCTGATTTGTCGGTCTGGATTCGCGGCGACTTCGTGGTGGGCGATGCCACTCTGAACCGCTTCTTCTCCTTCCATGTGATCGCCATTCCGCTGGTGCTGCTCGGTCTGGTGGTGGCGCACATCATGGCGCTGCACGAAGTCGGCTCGAACAATCCCGACGGTGTGGAAATCAAGGACAAGAAAGACGCCCGCGGCAAACCGCTGGATGGCATTCCCTTCCATCCTTACTACACGGTGCACGATCTGGTTGGCGTGGCAGGTTTCCTGCTGATTTTCTGCGCGGTCGTGTTCTTTGCGCCGACGCTGGGTGATTACTTCCTCGAAGCGAATAACTTCATTCCCGCCGATCCGCTCAAAACCCCGCCGCATATTGCGCCGGTCTGGTACTTCACGCCGTTCTATTCGATTCTGCGCGCCACGACCGAAGTGTTCGTGCACTGGGTCATGGTGCCGGCCGTGGCGGTCAGTGTGGTTGGGCTGTGGTTGAGCCGTGCGAGCCAGAACGTCAAGATCGGCGGCTCGATCGTTGGCGTGGTGCTGGCGGCGCTGCTGCTCACCATCGACGCCAAATTCTGGGGTGTGGTGCTGATGGGCCTGTCGGTGATGATTTTCTTTGGCCTGCCCTGGCTGGATCAGTCGCCGGTGAAGTCGATTCGTTATCGTCCCGGCTGGCACACGAGCGTGCTGCTGGTGTTCGTCGTCGCCTTCATGGTGCTGGGTTATCTGGGTGTACAGCCGCCGTCGCCGATGGGTCAGTGGGTCGCTTCGATCTGTGCGGTGCTGTACTTTGCATTTTTTGCGCTGATGCCGTGGTGGAGCAAGATGGGCAGCTTCAAGCCCGTGCCTGACCGCGTGAATTTCACCGCACACTAATCAGCCCTGGCGAAAAGGATAAGCATATGAAAAAGATTTTTGCTCTGCTGGCGCTGGTGGTTCCGATGCTGGCATTTGCTTCCGGTGGCGAAGTTGCTCTGGACAGCGCGCCTGAGCGCAACACCGATCTGGCCGGTCTGCAACGCGGCGCCAAGTTGTTCGTCAACTATTGCCTGAACTGCCACAGCGCCAGCATGGTGCGCTACAACCGCATGAAAGACATTGGCCTGACCGAGCAGCAGATCAAGGACAATCTGCTGTTTGCCGGCGCCAAGGTGGGCGACACGATGAACGTGGCGATGAATGCGGCGGATGCCAAGGCCTGGTTCGGCGCGCGTCCGCCCGATCTGTCGCTGGTGGCACGTGCACGCGGCACGGATTGGCTCTACACCTATATGCGCAGCTTCTACCGCGACGAATCGCGCCCGACCGGCTGGAACAACACCGTGTTCCCCAATGTCGGCATGCCGCATGTGTTGTGGGAATTGCAGGGCGTGTATGAAAAGCCCGCCGCCGAAGCTGAAGAAAAGGGTCATGCCGAGGGCCATGAAGCTGCTCTGCATGCACCGGTGGTATTGAAGCAAGTCAGCCCCGGCAAACTGAGCCCCGCCGAATACGATGCGGCGGTCGCCGATCTGGTCGGCTTCCTGGAGTGGATGGGCGAGCCGCAACAGAATTACCGCAAGCAACTGGGCGTTTGGGTTCTGATCTTCCTGGCGTTCTTCTGGGTTGTCGCCTGGCGCTTCAACGCGGCGTATTGGAAAGACGTCAAATAATTCAGCAACCGCTGAGCGTGCAGGGTGAGCCTAGAGCAGTACTGGTTAAGTAAAAATCGGACGTGGCGATCATTGCATTGATCGTACTTCTTGTTTCGTATTGTCTGCGTTCGCCCGCCTGCGGCTGCTCACGACAAAACGAATACTTGTTCAGTCGGCCCCCGCCCACCCTGCACTTTTTGGAGAGGTAAATCATGATGGTCCTTTATTCCGGTACCACCTGCCCATTTTCGCAGCGCTGCCGCTTTGTGCTGTTTGAAAAAGGCATGGACTTTGAAATCCGCGATGTGGATCTGTTCAACAAGCCCGAAGACATTGCGGTGATGAATCCGTACGGGCAATTGCCGATTCTGGTCGAGCGCGATCTGATTCTGTATGAATCGAACATCATCAACGAATACATCGACGAGCGCTTTCCGCATCCGCAACTGATGCCCGCCGATCCGGTGATGCGCGCACGCACACGGCTGTTCCTGTTCAATTTTGAACGCGAACTATTCGTGCATGTCAGCACACTGGAAGAGCGTCATCGGCCGAATGAAAAGGCGCAGGAAAAAGCCCGCGCTGCGATTCGCGACCGGCTCACGCAACTGGCCCCGGTGTTCCTGAAAAACAAATACATGCTGGGCGAAGAATTTTCCATGCTCGACGTGGCGATTGCGCCGCTGCTCTGGCGTCTCGGTCACTACGGCATTGACCTGCCCAAGACGGCGGCCCCAGTGCAGAAATATGGCGAGCGCATTTTCAGCCGTCCCGCCTATATTGAAGCACTGACCCCTTCCGAAAAGGTCATGCGTCGTTAAGGTCGTGCGGCGGCTCGGTAACGAGCCGTCGGCTGCCGACTGCACCGCTGGCTGTTGTTAGATGTCCGAAACTTCCACCAAACCCTATCTGATCCGCGCGCTCTACGAGTGGTGTACCGATAACGGCTACACCCCGTATATTTCCGTGCGTGTCGATGCACGCACGCAAGTGCCGATGGAACATGTGAAGGATGGCGAGATCGTGCTCAACATCGGCGCACTCGCAACCCAGGGTCTGGAAATCAACAATGAAATGATCGCGTTTGAAGCGCGCTTCAACGCTGTGGCGCGGCAGATTTTTGTGCCGGTCAACAGTGTCAGCGCAATTTATGCGCGTGAGACCGGTCACGGCATGATGTTCGAACCGACTGAAGCGCCTGCACCCGCGCCGGAGGCCGGCGGCTTGAAGGTGGTGGACAACGATGCTGAACCAACGCCAGACGACACGCCGCCGGATCATCCCCCCAACGGTAATCGGCCCGCGCTCAAGCGGGTGAAGTGACGAGGCGAGGTGAAACAACGCAGAGGTATAATCCGACCGCGTTTTTTTCTTGCGGTTTTCCTGTAGTGATTTCTGCAGTACGCCGGTTTAGCTCAGCTGGTAGAGCACCCGCCTTGTAAGCGGAAGGTCATCTGTTCGATTCAGATAACCGGCACCACTCCCACTCGTTTTATTCTTCGCCGCCACTCATGCCGTTCCAGGGCGGACTCAGCGTTTGTTTGATGCCGACCAGCGACAACACGCGGCCGATGGTGTGATCGACCATCTCGGCAATATTTTTCGGCCGTTGATAAAAACCGGGCAGGGGCGGGAAGATGATGCCGCCCATTTCCGTCACCGATGTCATGTTGCGCAGGTGCGCGAGGTTGAGTGGCGTTTCGCGCACCATCAATATCAGACGGCGGCGCTCTTTCAGCGTGACATCGGCGGCGCGGCTGATCAGATTATCGGACAGGCCATTCGCAATGGCGGCCAGCGTTTTCATCGAACAGGGCGCCACGATCATGGCGTCGGTGGCAAACGAACCGCTGGCGATGCAGGCGCCGACATCGCGTACATTGTGTACGACATGGGCCAGCGCCTCGACTTCCTTGCGCGGCCACTCGGTTTCCTGTTGCAGGGTCAGCCCCCCGGCACTGGAAATCATCAAATGCGTTTCCACCTCGGGCCGGCTGCGTAATACCTGCAACAAGCGCACGCCATAGATCGCGCCAGTGGCGCCGGTGATGGCCACCACAACACGACGCGAGGCGGGCGCAGCGTTCATCTCACACCACGTCTTTCAGCAATTCCTTCAGCTCGCCCGACTCATCCATTTCCGCCATGATGTCCGCGCCGCCGATGAATTCGCCCTTCACGTACAGCTGCGGAATCGTTGGCCAGTTGGCGTATTCCTTGATGCCCTCGCGGATCGCTGCATCTTCCAGCACATTGACAGTCACCAATGTGCTGACGCCGTTGGCTTTGAGAATTTGGATAGCACGGCCGGAAAAGCCGCACTGGGGAAATTGCGCCGTCCCTTTCATGAACAGCACGATGGGGTTTTCGGTCACGGTTTGGCGAATCAGTTCCTGGGTATTCATAAAGCACCTTCAAGCAAGCGGGGGGAGGATTTTACCAGTCTAGAGCATTTGCCCGCCGCTGACGCGGGCATGTCCGGCCAGGTCGCATTTGCTTCCAATCCGGCCGAATTCGGCCTGCTCCAACAACGCGCACACCGCATCCGCCTGATCGTAACCATGCTCTAGCCAGAGCCAGCCGCCTGCCTGCAAATAGCCGCCCGCCTGCGCAATGATTTCGCGGTAAGCGGACAAGCCATCGGCGTTGTCGGTCAAAGCTTGCGGCGGCTCAAAGCGCAGATCACCTTGTTGCAAGTGCGGGTCGCTCGCGGCGATATAAGGCGGGTTGGAAACGATCACATCGAAACGCTGCGGCGGCAGCGCTTGCCACCAATCGCTTTCGATGAATGTCACGGCCGCTTCCAGCTGCGCCGCATTGCCACGCGCCACCGCCAGCGCGGCCGGGCTGACATCGCTTGCGCTCACGTTGGCGTGCGGCGCTTCCAGTGCCAGCGTCACCGCAATCGCGCCGCTGCCGGTGCCCAGATCGAGCACAGCGGGTGCCTCTTGTCCGTGCAGGCAATCAAGCACCGTCTCCACCAGCAATTCGGTTTCCGGGCGCGGAATCAACACCTGCTCGTTGACGCGAAACGGCCGCCCATAGAATTCGCGCGTGCCCAGCAAATACGCCATCGGCCGCCCATGCAGCCGTTGATGGCCCAGGTGCAGAAACACCGCCACCTGTTCTGCGCTGGGCCGATGCTCACGCCGCGTAATCAATTGTTCGCGTGACAGCCCGGTGACATGGCACAACAGCATGCGCGTTTCCAGCGCGGGCAGCGTGCAGGCTTGCAGCAACTGTGCGATGGTCGGTAAATTCGTTTCGTTCATCCGATAGCAGTGCCTCGCTTATTGCTTCAACGCGCCAAACACTTTTTGCAGAATCGCACTGCCCGTGCCGACTGGGTCGCTGCGGATTGCGCGTTCTTCTTCGGCGATCATCAGGTACAAGCCATCGAGCGCTTTGGCGGTGACGTAGCGTTCGACCGTGGATTGATCTTCCTTCACCAGACCGAGTTGCACGCCTTTGCCCGCGAGGGCATTGTATTTTTGCGCGAGGCCAACTTGCGCGGTGGCTTTCTTGACGATGGGGAGAAATTTCTGCGCCAGTGGGCTTTGCGTTTTTTCCTTGAAATACTGGGTCACGGCATCGTCGCCGCCGCTGAGAATTTTCTTCGCATCGGCCACGCGCATTTGTTTGACGGCGTCGATCAGTAGCGTCTTGGCTTCCGGCACGGCGGCTTCGGCGGCGCGGTTCATCGCCAGCACCAGTTCATCGGCCTGCTTTTGCATGCCTAAAAACTTCAAGCCCTTTTCAATTTTTTGCAGAGAATCGGGCAGGGGAAGTTTCACCTTGGGGTTGCCAAAAAAACCATCGGTCACGCCCAGCTTGCTGACGGCCGCCGTCGAACCTTTTTGCAATGCCGCCTTCAAACCGCTGGTGGCATCGGTCTGGCTCAGCCACGATACATCCGCGCCGGCAGGCAAAGCAAAGAAAAGGCCGGCCCAGCCTATAATCAACATCGTCATTCGTTTCATTACACACCTCGTCATGGATAACCAATCTTCCACACCTGCCCAGCCGAAACGTCGGCGGTTTATCGCATTGACCGCTGCTGGCGGCCTGCTGGCGATTATCGCGCTGGCTGGGCTGCTTTGGTTCTGGCCTATCAGCGAAGCGCCGCAAGTCACCTTCACCGGGCTGGACGGGCAGAAACAGAGTACCGCAGATTTGCGCGGCAAGGTGGTGCTGGTGAATTTCTGGGCCACCAGTTGCACTACCTGCGTGGGCGAAATGCCCAAGATTATTGAAACCTATAACAAATATCACGCACAGGGTTTTGAAACGATTGCGGTGGCGATGTCCTACGACCGCCCGGACTATGTGCTCAATTTCGCCACCACACGCAAATTGCCGTTCACCGTCGCGCTCGACCCGCAAGGCGAACTGGCGAAAAATTTCGGCAATGTCAGCGTCACGCCAACGACTTTCCTGATCGACAAGCGAGGCCACGTGATTCGCCGTTACATCGGCGAGCCGGATTTCGACGCGTTGCACGCCTTGCTGGAAAAAGAGTTGCGCGGTTGAGGAATTGACGGATCGAATCGGGCTATGAATATTCTGCGGCAGAATGCGCCGCTTGTGCCGAGGCTGCGGCGGCGCGTATTTCAGCGTGGTTGAAGTATTGCCCCGGCGTCGTGCCGAGCATTTGGCGGAACATGGCGATGAACGCCGAGGTATCCCGATAGCCGACATCCAGCGCGACGGTGGTCACGGGTTGGCCGTGGGCCAGCGCTTCCAGCGCCGCCAGCAGGCGCAACTGCCGCCGCCACTCCGCGAAGCCCAGTTTGGTTTCCTTGGTAAAAAGTCGCGCCAGCGTGCGCGCGCTGCCACCAACGCGTTCGGCAAATTGTTCCAGTGTGTCATCGCAGGCCGGATTGTCGTGCAACGCGGTCGTGATCGCGCGCAGACGTCGATCTTTTGGCTGGGGCAAATGCAGTGGGGTTTGCGGTAGCGTCGCGATCTGATCGATCAGTGCCGACATCAGCCGCATCTCCGGGCCATTGCGTGCGTAACGCCAGCCAAATTTCGCACATTCCAGCATCAGCTCGCGTACCAGGGGAGTGATGGTTATGGTGCAACAGTGGGCGGGCAGCGCGTTCACATGTTTGGCATCCACATAGAGTGTGCACAGGGCAAAGCCGCGCTGCGAGAGGCCACGATGCATGACGTTGGGCGGAATCCAGACACCACGTTGCGGCAAGGAGATCCACAAGCCGGTTTCTGTCTCGGTGCGCAGCACGCCATCGCTGACATAGACGAGCTGGCCCTTGCGATGTTTGTGCGGCGGTCCGTCATAACGCGCGTAGCGGTCGAACAGCGCGAACGCCGAGCACTTGATTTGATCAGGGTCGATGGCGGGCGCGTCGCTCAGCCGTTCGCGGGATGTCCGTTTCGCCATATAAATTGACCTTTTACGCCAAGTGTGAAAGCAGCGGCGTGCCTATGCTCTTCCTATCGGCCACGGCCGTCAACTCACGATAGGAGGCAGATCATGACTTCGTTCTTGCACCATGCGCTGGCCGTCATGCTGACGGCAGCTTTGACCACCGGCACCGCGCATGCCGGCAGACTGGGCGTTTTCACTTCGGATTCCAACGGCTTCGATACCCACACGTTCTACTACGACGATGGGCAGGAAGTGACGCTGATCGATACACAATTTGTACCGGCGCTGACGCAGGCGATGGTGGAACAGGTGCGGCGCGAAACGCAATCGCCGATCACCCGTGTCATCGTGACGCATCCCAATCCCGACAAATTCAACGGCCTGGCCTATTTGCATTCACTGGGCGTGGCATCGATCAGCAGCCGCGCGGCGGCAGCCGCCATGCCCGACGTGCACGCCTACAAGAAATATTATTTTGTGAATATCGCCAAGATGTTCACCGAAGAGAATTATCCAAAGTTTGAGAACGTCAAGGCCACCTTTAGTGGACAGACCAAAATCCATCTCAAGTCGGGTGAGACGCTCAGCCTGTTCGAACTCAAGAATCCGGGGGTGACCAGCACGCAGGTCGTGGTGCGCATCGATAAAACCGGCGATCTCATCGTCGGCGATCTTGTGCATCACAAGGCGCATGTCTGGCTTGAAGGCGCCATCGTCAACGGCAAGCCGCATGCCGATCTGGCGCAATGGGCGGCGGCAGTCGCAGAACTGCCTGCGCTGGCAAAGGGCAAGCCAAATGCAAAAGTGTATGGCGGGCGGGGTGAGTTTGTGCCGGTCGCACAAGCGGTGCAGGCGCAGCGTGCCTATCTGCTGCGGGTCAATGCCATCGTGGATGATTACCTCGCGCAACTGGGTGCGCGCCGCAGCGAACTGGACGATCCGGCGACAGCCCAGCCGCATTATCAAGCACTTGAAAAACGGTTGGTCCGGGCGTTCCCGGACTACGCCTTGCCCTACATGATCAAGTACAGTATCTACGGTCTGGTCGGCACCAAGTTGCAGTCAGGCGAGTTGGCAGATTTGCCGGAGGGTTTGATCCCGGCGCGCCTGCCGACGGGAGAGTTGGTGGGCTATCGTTTGTCCGTCGATGCCCATGTGGCGGGGCTGGAACACTTGGGTCTGCAACCGGGCGACATCATCATTGCTGTGCACGGTCTGCCGCTGGTGCGTCTGGAGAATCGCTCGTTCGCACTGGAGCGTCTGCGCCAAGATGAATTTGCCAGCGTCACCTATGTACGTCATCACGACACGCTGGTGAATGTCACGCGCATGCCCGAAGGCACATTGAATGGCATGGAATGAGAAGGGCGCCCGCGCAGAGGGTGACTACCAATCGCCCGTACCGCCGCTGATTTTTTCCAGATCGCGGCGCTCGCGTTTGGTGGGGCGGCCTTTGCGTTCGTGGGCGGGCTCCTTTTGCAGCTTTTGTAACTCAAGGGTGGCGTTGCGTTGCGCGATGCTGGCGACGGTTTCTTGATACAGCAGGCGTGCCACGCTGGCGCTGCCGCGTTTGTCGGATAGACCCAGCACTTGCACTTCCCAGCGCAGCGTGCCGATCTGGATGTGCACCATGTCGCCGACGCGGATTTCCTTGGCGGGTTTGATCGGCGCAGCATTCACCTGCACGCGATTTTTTTCGACGGCTGCGCACGCCAGACTACGCGTCTTGAAAAACCGCGCCGCCCAGAGCCACTTGTCGATCCTCACAACCGAACCTTCACGACAGAAAACGTTCCACCAGCTTGATCCAGAAATTCGCGCCCAGCGGCAGCAGGGCATCATTGAAATCGTAGCTGGGGTTGTGCAGCATGCACGGGCCGAGGCCATGACCGGCGCTGCGGTGCGCGCCGTCACCATTGCCGATCCACAGGTAGGCGCCGGGACGTTGTTGCAGCAGGTAGCTGAAATCTTCGCTGCCCATGGAGGGGTCATGCTCGCGCAGCACATTGGCCGGGCCGACCAGGTCGTCGAGCACACACGCGGCAAATTCCGCCTGCGCTGGATCGTTGATCGTGGCCGGATAGTTGCGGATGAAATCCAGTTGCGCGCTGGCACCCAGCGCAGCGGCGGTGTTCTCAACGATGCGGCGCATGCCGGCCTCGATCAAATCCACCACTTCGGGTTTGAACGCGCGCGCTGTGCCGCGCAGTACCGCTTCCACGGGAATCACATTGGTGGCGCTGCCGCCCGCGTGAAATTGTGTGACGGTGACGACGCCGGTGTCGGTGGGTTTGAGATTGCGCGCCACCAATGTTTGCAGCGCGGTCACGATCTGGCTGCCGACGACGATGGGATCGATACCGAGTTCCGGCATGGCCGCGTGCGCGCCCTTGCCGGTGATGCGAATTTCAAATTCATTGCTGCTGGCCATCATCGGCCCCGGCTTGACCGCAAACTGACCGACCTTGAGGCCGGGCCAGTTATGCAAGGCAAAGACGGCGTCGCAGGGGAAGCGCGTGAACAGGCCATCGTCCACCATCGCTTTGCCGCCCGCACCACCTTCTTCGGCGGGTTGAAAAATGAAATGCACCGTGCCGTTGAAGTGACGGTTCTGCGACAGATGTTGCGCCGCCGCCAGCAGCATGGCGGTGTGACCGTCGTGGCCGCAGGCATGCATGCGGCCTGCGTGTTGCGAGCGGTGCGCGAACTGGTTGCGCTCTTCGATGGGCAGCGCATCCATGTCGGCGCGCAAGCCGAGCGCCTTGCTGCCATTGCCATTGCGCAAGCGGCCGACGACGCCGGTCTGGCCCAGACCGCGTGTGACTTCGATGCCCCAGCTTGCCAGCTTTTCCGCCACCAGATCGCTGGTGCGAAATTCATTGAAACTCAATTCCGGGTGCGCGTGAATATCGCGCCGCACGGCGGTGATTTCAGGCAACTGCGGGGTGAGATCGAGCGGTAATTTCATGAGTCACCTCCACGAGAGGCTCCGCGAATTTTCTGCAAGGTGGCGGTGGTCGAGCGTTCGTGTTCGAAGGGGATCGAAAACACCTGGCCACCCCAAGCCTTGACTTCACTGGCGCCGACGATTTTATCCAGCGCCCAGTCGCCGCCTTTGACGAGCACATCAGGCCGCGCTTGCAGGATGGCTTCTAATGGAGTGTCTGCGGTAAAAACGGTGACGAGGCTGACGCATTCCAGTGCCGCCATCACGGCCATGCGATCCGCTTCAGTATTGATGGGGCGATCATCGCCTTTACCGAGCCGCTTGACTGAGGCATCGCTGTTGAGCGCGACGATCAGGCTCGCGCCCAGCGCGCGCGCCTGCGCCAGATAGGTCACATGTCCGCGATGCAGAATGTCGAACACGCCATTGGTGAACACCAGCGGGCGCGGTAGCGCCGCCGCACGAGCGGCGAGGTTTTCGGGCGGACAGATTTTCTGTTCAAAAACAGGAGGATTCATCGCGACAGTTCCAGAAGGAATGGACAGATTGTACAAGCTGTCGCGATGAGTGGAAGTACAGATCAGGCGGCGGCAGCGTCCAGTGGTGTGCCTAGCGTTTTACGATAGCGATTCAATTCCTGCACGTTGGCAAAGCTGCGCTCGAACAGCAGCGACAGGTTGTGCAGAATGCGATCCACCACTTTGTTTTCCCACACCGCATCGAACTTGATTTGCTGATCCAGCCAATGCTCCAGCCAGCCGGGATCGGGCGTGCGGCTTTGAATCGTATCGTTGGGGAACAGGGCTTCGTTGACGTGCAGGTTGGTCGGGTGCAGCGCTTGCTGCGTGCGCCGCGCCGAGGCCATCAGCACGCCGATCTTGGCAAACGCGCTGCGCGCGGTATCGCCGATCTCGTGCAGATATTTTTTCATGTAGCGCAGATACGCGCCGCCGTGGCGCGCTTCGTCTTGCGAGATGATGCGGTAGATCTGTTTGATTACCGGCTCGGTGTGCCAGTCGGCGGCGCAGCGGTACCAGTGGTTCAAGCGAATCTCGCCGCAGAAATGCAGCATCAGCGTTTCCAGTCGCGGCGCGGGATCGAACTCGAAACGGATCGCGTGCAACTCTTCATGCGTGGGCACCAATTCCGGCCGGAAGCGGCGCAGGTACTCCATCAACACCAGCGCGTGTTTCTGCTCTTCAAAAAACCAGACCGACATGAAGGCGCAGAAGTCGCTGTCATGCCGGTTGTCGCGCAAAAACATTTCGGTGGCCGGCAACGCCGCCCACTCGGTGATGGCGTTCATCTTGATCGTTTGCGCCTGTTCGTCGGTGAGGAGGGAAGGATCAAATTGATCCCAGGGAATATCGGTGTCCATATTCCAGCGCACCGCTTCGAGCGATTTGAACAATTCGGGGTACAGCATGACGGGGGACTTTCTGAAAATTGAGCGGGCGAAGTGTAACAGCCTGGGATGACAGATTTGCTACAGAGCGCTTACTTTTTCAGGGACAGGATGAAGGTAACCACTTGTTGCGGTTGGTTAATGTCCAGTTGCGGTAGCGTGGTGGAGAGGGCGGCATCGGTGGCAATGGCGACGATATGAGGGTCGTGGGGCCAGAGCGCATCCTTGCCGTGACTGGGCCGATAGACTTCGATTTTTGGAATGGGGGCAAACTTGAAGCCTTCGACAATCACCAGGTCGCAGGGCGACAGGCGCGCCAGTTGTTCGTCCAGCGTCGGTTCGGTGGCGCCGCGCAATTCATGCAGCAAGGCCCAGCGATGCGCCGAAGTGATCAAGACTTCGTGCGCGCCGGCCTGACGGTGGCGGTACGAATCCTTGCCCGGCACATCGATATCGAAATTGTGGTGGGCATGCTTGATCAACGAAACGCGCAAACCCTGCGCGCGCAGTAGCGGGATGACCTGTTCGATCAAGGTGGTCTTGCCGCTGTCGGAAAAACCGGCGAAGCCGATTACAAAGGGCATGGGGGTGGCGAATACGTGCTTCTGTATCATGATGGGCGTCATCATACCTTTTGTCTTTTTTCTCTGTGAATATTGCGCTCCCCGAAGCTGAACTCTCTCCCCGACAAGAATGGTCGGTGCTGTTGATGCTGGCCGGCATCCAGTTCACCCACATCGCCGATTTCATGGTGATGATGCCGCTGGGGCCGCAGTTCATGCGCCTGTTTTCCATCAGCCCGCAGCAATTCGGTGTGCTGGTGTCGAGTTACACGTTTGCAGCAGCGGTAGCGGGCTTGCTGGCGGCGCTGGTGGTGGATCGCTTTGACCGCAAACGCGTTGTGCTGTTTCTCTACGGCGCGTTCACCCTCGCCACTTTGTTCTGCGGTCTGGCGCCAAATTATTCCAGCCTGTTGATTGCGCGCTGTCTGGCCGGCGCATTTGGTGGTGTTTTGTCGGCGATGGTGTTTACCCTAGCGGCCGACTTGATTCCCGAATCGCGACGCGGTGTGGCCACCGGCACCATCATGGCGGCGTTTTCCGTGTCGACCATTTTCGGCGTGCCGATGGGCCTCACGCTGGCGGCGCATCTGGATACCTGGCGCGCACCGTTTTTCTTTCTGGGCGGCTTGAGTTTGTTGATTCTCATCGTCGCGCAGTTTGTTTTGCCCAGCGTCACCCGCCATGTGCGCGCCCAGCATCTGACCTTGCAGGAAGCGGCGGCGCAGATCGTCACCGTGCTGCGTTATCGCAACCATCAAAAAGCATTTCTGCTGATGACCTTGATGATGCTGTCCGGGTTTACCGTGATTCCCTTCATCAGTATTTATATCAACGTCAATGTCGGCGTCCGTTTTGTCGACCTGCCCTATATCTATCTGGCCGGCGGTGCGGCGACGTTGTTCAGTTCGCGCTTTATCGGGCGCATGGCCGATCGTTACGGCAAGCAGTGGACGTATCGTGTGGTGGCCACCAGTTCACTGATTCCCTTGCTCGTCATCACCCACATGCCGCCGACCCCGTTGCCCTGGGTCGTGCTTTTCTTTGTGCTGTTTTTCGTATTCGTGTCCGGGCGCATCATTCCCGGTTTGGCGATTGTGACGTCGAGCGCGATCCCTGCCTATCGCGGCACCTTCATGAGCCTGAATTCATCGGTGCAGCAGGCGGCCTCGGGTGTTGCCGCGCTGATCGGCGCAGGCATCGTCAGCCGCGCGCCAGATGGGCAACTATTGCATTATGACCGGGTGGGGTATGTCGCTGTCGCTGCCACGCTGGTGGCGATGTGGCTGGTAGGCAAGGTGCGGGTACAGCGCTAAGGTTTTCAGCGCACCCAGTGCTGCGTGTCGAACTGGTACGCAGCATTGTGCCCCTGCTGCATGAAGACATGGTTGGCGGTGAATTTGCAGGCCCAGGTTTGCTGGACAAAATTGGAACGCAGCGACAAGGCTTGCGGGGTGAAGACGGCGGCGCACATGCCCTTGGTACCCAGCGTCGAACGGTAACGAATCCATTGCAGGCCTTGCTGACGGCCTTCTTCCGCCATCGCGTGGCTCGAGGCATAGTTGCGGTTGGTCCACAGTTCTTCCGCGCTGGACCAGGGGTGGGTGGTCAGGTCGATCGACTTGCCGGTGACATTGGCCTGGAAGAACGTCATCTGCACATGCAGCGCCTGTTCCTTCAAGCCATCGCTGTCCATCATGAAGCGCCAGCGCCAGACCGCCGTTTCACTGCACGCCGTGTGCAGATCTTCTGCGCCGAGCCAGATGCCGGGCGCACTCTGGCGGCGAAAGCGCGACGCGTGCGAGCTGGAATAACGAAATGGTGCGCTCAGCAGATAGTGCTTGTCGCGGCCGGCGGAAGGCAGGTTGGGCTTGCTGGTTTCGAGCAGTGACTCCAGCAACTGCTGTTCATCCAGGTTGTCCACCAGCCGCATGGTCGCCAGCAGATGCTGTGCTTCAACGCCGCGCCACAGCGTTGCGGCGCGTTGTGCCATGCTGAGTGGAAACCAGCGCGGCTGCCAGACAATCTTCATAACGGCGTCTTCATAGCGGCGCGCGCATGCCGTCCAGATAGGCGGCCACCGTGACCAAACCCATGGCTGTACAGAGCATCTCGGCCGGAATCCCGTTCAAAGCATGATTGTAGGAATGTACCCAGGCATTGCGCAGCTTGTCGTCCGCGCCGACCAAGGCATCGAGCGCACGATAGACGCGGATCAGCAGCGTCGCCAGTTCGCCTTCCTTGGAAGACGGCGTGATTTGCCGGTTGCCACTTTGCACATCGGTTACAGCGTCTTCGCTCGCACCCAGCACAGCAGAAAACTGGGCTTTGGTCAGCCCCAGCAATTCACTGGCTCGGACAGCGGCGGTGGATAGAACAGCCCCTGCATCTATCCCTGCAGTTGCGATTACAGCGTTCATTTTTATGGCCCCTCCTCACGGGAGCGGCTAGGATAGTCCTGACCTGTGACGGGGGCAAGTATATTTTTGTTACTTGGTCGGCCGCGAGGGTTCAGGGCTTGGCCTTTGCTTGCAGGCCGTAGTCGTAGAGCGCTTTTTTGTTACTACCGGTAGCGGCGGCGGCAATGGCGGCAGCACGCTTGGGCGGCAGTTCAGGCAGCAGCAAGTCCATCAACCGGGCGGCTTCCGCGCTCAGCGCGTCTGGCATGAGGGCTTCGGCGGCGGCCAGTACCAGCACAAATTCACCGCGCTGGTGGTCGGGTGAAGCCTCGATCCAGGCACAAGCCTGCGCCAGCGGCAGACGCACGGTTTGTTCAAAGCGCTTGGTCAGTTCGCGTGCGATCAGGATTTGGCGGCTATCGCCGAACGCTTGCGCCAGTTCGTGCAGGGTGTCAACGATCCGGTGCGGCGCTTCATACAGCACGACCTGGCTGGGCAACAGGGCCAATTGCTCTAGACGTTCTTGACGTGCGCCGGTCTTGCCGGGCAGGAAACCTTCAAAGTGAAAACTGCTGCCGAGCAGACCGGATACGCTCAGGGCGGCAATCGCCGCACAGGCGCCGGGCAGGGGGATGACCGGCAGGCCTGCGCTGCGCACAGCATCGACCAGGCGCGCGCCCGGATCGGAAATCGCCGGAGTGCCGGCATCGGTGATCAGGGCGATGCGTTCCCCGGCTTGCAGCCGCGCGATCAGGCCGGTAGCCGCTTCGCGCTCGTTGTGCTCGTGCACCGCCAGCAAGGGTGTGGCAATGCCGTAGTGTTGCAGCAGGCTGCGGCTGTGGCGCGTATCTTCGGCGGCGATGCAATCGACAATCTTCAGGCAGGCCAGTGCGCGCAGGGTGATGTCGTCGAGATTGCCGATGGGCGTGGCGACCACGTATAGTGTGCCGGGCGGAAATTGACTGTCGGTGAGATTATTGGAGTGCATGCACGCATGTTGCCCAGATTCATACAAAAACTCAAACACCTGACGACTGCCCAGCAAGTGGGGCAACGCGGCGAAGACGCTGCGCTGGCCTATCTGGAGGCGCGCGGCTTGCGTTGCGTGACGCGCAACTATCGCTGCAAGGGCGGTGAGATCGACCTCATCATGCAGCATCGCGACAGCCTGGTGTTTGTCGAAGTGCGCGCGCGCAGCCGCAGCGATTTCGGCAGCGCCGCCGACAGCATTACTGCCGCCAAGCGCAAACGTGTGCAGCATGCGGCGCAACACTATCTGCTGCGTACGCAAGATATGCCGGCCTGTCGTTTCGATGTGGTGACTATCGACACGGGCAGGGTGGACTGGGTCCAAAATGCCTTCGACATGCCCAGCGAATAGCTGCGCTACAATCGGACAACATTTCTAGCAGGGCCTATTCTCATGGACATGATTACTCGCATCGCGCGCCAGTTTGAAGACAGCGCGCAACTCAAGCAACGCGCCGTCGAGGTGCTGGCAGCACCGATTGCGCAAGGCATCGAACTGATGTTCAACGCGCTCGCCAACGACAAGAAAATTCTCGCCTGCGGCAATGGCGGCTCGGCGGGCGACTGCCAGCATTTTGCCGCCGAACTGATCGGCCGCTTCGAGCGTGAACGTCCCGCGTTGGCGGCGATTGCGCTGACCACCGACACCTCGATTCTCACGGCGGTGGGCAACGATTACAGTTACGACGAAGTGTTTTCCAAGCAGGTGCGCGGGCTGGGCCAGCCGGGCGACGTGCTGCTGGCGATTTCCACCAGCGGCAATTCCAAAAACGTCCTGGCCGCGGTCGACATGGCGCATCAACGCGAAATGACGGTGGTGGCGCTGACCGGGCGCGATGGCGGCAAAATGAATGAACGTTTGCGCCCGGGCGATGTCCATATTTGCGTGCCGCATGAGAGAACGGCACGCATTCAGGAAGTCCACCTACTGACCATACATTGCCTGTGTGATGGCATTGATGTTGCCTTGCTGGGCGAAGAGGAGGAATAAGCCATGAAGAACATCCGCGCCATCCCGAAGATTTTCCTGACCACCGCGCTGCTGGGCCTGCTCGCCGCCGGCGTGCAAGGCTGTTTTCCGTTGATGGTAACGGGCGCGGCGGTGACTTCGCTGGCGGCCACCGATCGCCGCACCACCGGCACGCAACTGGAAGACAAGACCATAGAACTGAAAACCTGCAAGCGCGTGGGCAATCAGTTTCCGGGCAGTGTGCACGTCAATTGCAACAGCTACAATCGCCGCATCTTGATTACCGGCGAGGTGTTGAGTGCCGAAACCAAGGCGCAGATTGAAGCCATCGCCAAGGGCGTCGAGAACGTTGAAAGCGTGATCAACGAACTGGAAATCGCAGGCCCCGCCTCCTTTACGGCACGCAGCAACGATGTTCTGATCACCAGCAAGGTCAAGGCCAGCTTTGTCGATGCCAGCGACTTGTACGCCAACGCCTTCAAGGTCACCACCGAGCGCGGCATCGTGTACCTGCAGGGGTTGGTGACGCAGCGTGAGGGCGACCGCGCCGCCGAAATCGCCAGCCGCGTGGGTGGCGTGGCCAAGGTAGTCAAGCTGTTCGAGTACATCAGTGAAGATGAATTGAAAAAATTATCGACCCTGAGCGCGCCGTCGGAACCGGCGCAGAAATAAGATCCGTCCGCCACATCGACAAAAAGGCGAGGAGGCAAAGCGGCAAAGCAACACTTTCATCCACCTGACAGGGAGTGCGTATGACAGCGGGTCTGATTCTGTTTATTGCGATATTGCTGTTGCCGGTGTTGTGGGGCGTGGGCATCTATAACCGCCTCGTCAGTTTGCGCAATCAATACAAGAATGCCTTTGCGCAAATCGATGTGCAGCTTAAGCGCCGCTACGATCTGATTCCCAATCTGGTGGAAACGGCGCGCGCCTACATGCAGCATGAACGCGAAGCGCTTGAAGCGGTGATCAAGGCGCGCAATGGCGCGGCCAGCGCCAATCAGGCTGCCGCTGCCAACCCGCTCGATGAAAGTGCAATGCGCGGCATGATGCAGGCCGAGGGTGTGCTCAGCAGCTCACTCGGCAAATTCTTCGCACTGGCTGAAGCCTATCCCGATCTCAAGGCCAATCAAAACATGATGCAGCTCACCGAAGAGCTGACCAGCACGGAAAACAAGATTGCCTTTGCACGGCAGGCGCACAACGACAATGTGATGGAATACAACACGGCCGTCGAACAGTTTCCCGACAGTATCATTGCCGGCATGTTCATGTTCCGTCCGGCGCAACTGCTGCAGGCGACCGAGTCGGACGTTGAGCGTCAGCCGGTCAAGGTCAGTTTCAAATAGGCCGGGTGGGCCGCTGAAATACCCCCGCGCATGAATTTCTTCGCCAATCAGGAGCTTGCGCGGCGGCAGTCGCGCCAACTCATCTGGCTATTCCTGCTCGCATTGATCTGCATCGTCGCCGCCATCAATGGCGCCGCCTGGCTGATCTACCGGTTTACCTACACCGGCCTGCCCCTGCCGCACTATTTCTTTCTCACCAACACAGTGGTCGTGGTGGGCTTGATCGTGGGCGGCACGCTGATGGAAACCTGGCGCTTGCGCGAAGGGGGCGATGTGGTCGCACAGATGGTGGGCGGGCGGCAGGTCTCGCCCAATACCGTCAACCTGCGCGAGCGCCGTCTGCTCAACGTGGTCGAGGAAATGTCGCTGGCATCAGGCGTGACCATGCCCAACGTCTATGTGCTCGACCAGGAAGAACACATCAATGCTTTCGCTGCGGGCTACAGCCCCAATCACGCGGTGGTCGCGGTGACGCGCGGCACGCTGGAGCGGCTCAACCGCGACGAGTTGCAAGGCGTGGTGGCGCACGAGTTCAGCCACATCCTGCACGGCGACATCCGTTTGAACATTCAATTGATCGGCGTGGTGTACGGCTTGATTCTCGTGGCGTTGTTTGGCGAAAAGTTGCTGTATCTGGCGGGGCGCAGCGGCGGCAGCCGCGGTCGCAATGGCGGTGGAGTACTCGTGATTCTGTTTGCCGGTCTGTCGTTGTGGGTGCTCGGCTGGATCGGCGTGTTCTTCGGCCGCCTGATTCGCGCCGCGATTTCGCGCCAGCGCGAATTTCTCGCTGACGCTTCGGCAATCCAATACACGCGCAATCCCGACGGCATTGGCGCCGCCCTGCGCAAGATCGGCGGCTGGTCGAAAACCGGCAGCCCCGATCTCGGTTCACAGATTCAACATCCCAACGCCGAAACCCTGTCGCATTTGTTTCTCGGTGCCGCGCGCAGCAGCTTTGCCGATGGCTGGCTCGCCACGCATCCCCCGCTGGAAGAACGCATCGCACGCATCTACGGCCGCCGCATGGAGATGACCGCGCCCAACGTTTTGCCCGAGGAAACGACGCCCGATTTGCCGCCGCTGCAATACGAAGCAACCTCACAGGCCGCCGCATTCGCCGTCACGCAAACGCATCCGCTGCCCGGTCTGCTGCTGCCGGGCGCGCTCGAACAAATCGGCCGCCCGCGCCAGCCGCAACTCCATTACGCGCAGCAACTGAATCAACCTTTCCCCGACCTCAGCGTGCAACGTGAATTCACGCCCGAATATCGCGCCTGGCGCGCGCTCCGGCAAGCGGCGCAAGAACCCTATAGCGCCTGCGCCCTGGTGTTCTCCCTGCTGCTTGCGCACGACGCGGCCATGCGCGAAAAACAGCATGCGTTGCTCAAGCAGGCGGGCGCATTTGCCATCGAAGAAGCGCTGACCCTCTATTCCGCCGCGCAGGATTTGCCGCCCGCGTTGCGTCTGCCCTTGCTCGATCTCACCATTCCCGCGCTGCGCCGCCTGGACGAGCGGCTGCGCCAGCAATTGCTGCAACACACGCAGATTCTGATTGCCGCCGATAGCAAAGTGGCGCTGGAAGAATTCGTACTGGAAACGATTCTGCAACAACGCCTGCAACAAAATGCGCGCGCCGCGGTCGCCGTGAAGTACCGCCACCTTGCGCAACTCATGCCGGAAATTGACACCGTGCTCGCGCTGGTCGCCTGCAGTGCAGAAAACGAATTGAAAACCGAAGCCCTGCAAGCACGCATGCAACACGCCGCCACCCAACTCGATCTGCCCGGCTACGCGCCCCTGTTCCGCATGCCTAATTTCACCCAGGTCAAAATCGCCCTGAAAAAAATCAACGCTCTTGCCCCGTTGCAAAAACCCGCGCTCATCAAAGCCGCGCTAACAGCCGCTGCGCAAGAGTCGGGCCTCAGTCAGCGCAGCTCCGATTTGATTCACGCTCTCTGCGCCGCCCTGGATTCGCCCCTGCCGCCGCAAGTGCAGATGGATGGTGATATTAACGCTTGACGTTATTAATGCTACCCATTATTATTCAGACATGACGATCAAGAGTTTCAAGTGCAAGGACACGCAGGCGCTCTTCCTCGGCAAGCGCGTGCGCCGCTGGATCAACGTCGAACGTCCGGCGCTACGCAAACTGGAACAGCTTGACTGGTCGGCCGTACTGGACGATTTGCGCGTGCCTCCGGGCAATCAGCTGGAAGCATTGAAGGGAAAGCGCAAGGGTCAATACAGCATCCGTATCAACGATCAATGGCGCGTCTGTTTTGTCTGGACACCGGAAGGGCCGAAGAACGTCGAGATCGTTGACTACCATTGAAGGAGTTTGAAATGCGCACCGTTCCCCCCGTTTCCCCCGGCGAAATGCTGGAAGAAGAATTTCTCAAACCGCTCGGCCTGACCAAGTACCGCCTAGCCAAGGACATCGGCGTCCCTCCGCAACGCATCGGCGACATCGTCGCGGGCAAGCGCGCCATCACCGCAGACACCGACCTGCGGCTGTGCCGCTATTTCGGTCTCAGCGATGGCTGGTGGCTGCGCGGCCAAGCCAACTACGATACCGCCATCGCGCGCGAAACAATGGGCGATGCGCTTGCGCAGATACCGCGCTGCCAACGGTTGGCGGCCTGAAAATGTGTGCGCAAGGGGAGTGATAATCAGGCCGTAGCGCGCGGCGGGTTCTGGTGTTTGTCAACGCCGAGAAAATGCCATTTAATTCACGTATCTATTTGCTTAGATGTCAGGGAGGGGTTGTGGTTACTCGTATACCAATCGCATTTGTATTTTTCGCACTATTCACAATACTTGCACAAGCAGAAGATAAACAGCCTACTGTGCAGGATATTCCCATTCTTATGACATATTCATGCGCGGTCGGGGCTGTTGAAGCGGCCTATGCATTGGCACGGGACAAGTTATCTGGGAACCCTGACAAAGATGCTTTTTTGATTGCCAATGTATCCAAGCAAAGGTGCGTTACTCCGGGGTATGTGGCAGCACTATTTCCAAATGCCAGTCGTCAGCGTGCCAAAGACCAAGCCGACGAGGTTGGCATGCTTGCAGAGATGAAATATCTATCTTATGTAAGTGACATCATCACCGCTCGCGCGGGAGCTCAACGTGAACCAAGGAAATAATTTTAAGCTTGGCACCATCCTGGATGGCGCCAGATACTCTTTGGGTTGGGCGCGATCCTTGAACAGGATGTGCCTCTCGTTATTTGTTGCCACGGCATTCGCAAGCCAAGCATTTGCCGAAAAGAATGAACTTTTGCAGAAACTCGATCGAGAAGAAAAGAGTTGGCACAAATACTTTGTATTCACAATGGTGGCATCTGCTACAGGTGAGGATCGGCTTGCTGCTATGGAATGGTTGCGTGATCGCCTCATGACTGGAACCGCAACCGATAGTAGATATGCAATGACATACTCGCAGCTACTTTGGTCGTCAGTAAATCCAGCCTTACTAGACGACGCAATTACGTTTGGTGTGGCAGGTTATCTGGCGCTGCAGATCGAATCTGGACGATGCGAAACCAGAAACGAATCCATTCAGGTTGCGCGCCAATGGTATGACTCAGTTCGGCCGCAGCTTATGCAGTATAAGTCCTTGCCAAGAGCGAAAAAGGATGCCATTTTTTCGGTGGCACTTGAATACGCGACCCGCCTCTCATCCGTAGCAGCCCGCGCGTCTGACCCAGGCTCAGATTGGATGTGTTATTTGTTGCCCAGCTATATCACCAGAATCATCAAGCTACCAGACGTCATTGTCGAAACGCGCAAGCAAAATGGCTTTGTTTTGGATTTCGTTAGTCATCCTGTAGTTAAACCTGTGATTAGCCCTGAGCGGCTCTTTCTTGAGCGAAAGAATAAGATCGTCGATGACATGAAGGGTTGGTAGAACATTATCGTCCTGGGCAGTACGAGTTGAGCATTTCCACGGCAGTCGGCGGATACCGAAAACCAGGCCTCCGCTCCTGAGTCAGGTAGCAGTCAGCCGCTTGGCGCCCAGAATCGCTGCCCAGGAAGCGGCCGCGCACAGCAAGGTGAGCGTGACCAGCAACGCCAGGCCCGAATAGGACCAGTAAGGCACGGAGAGGAACAGCAGCAGCAGAAATACAGCGCTGAGAGCGACCGCGGCCAGGACGGTGGGTGCGGGGAGTTGGGAGAGTGTTGCGCGCATGAGGTAGGCGGTGACGCCACAGCCCAGCGCGGAGACGGCGAGGAAGGTGAGCGAGATCATGGCAACGAAGCTGACTTGCGCGCTGCAGGCAGGATCGGCGCCACAGTTGCCAACCGTCAGCATGCTGAAGGCAACCCGGCCCAGATAGAAAAGCGCTACGCACAAGCCGGGCAGCAGGGCGATCGAAAGTGTTCTCCAGTTCATCATCGTGTATCCATTAAGTTGAGGGCAAAGGATGCCCGGTTTGGCTTTTATTCCCCCAGCGCCGCCAACTGTTCCGCTTGATGTTCGGCGATCAGCGCATTGGTGATTTCGTCGAGGTCACCGGCCATGATGAAGTCGAGCTTGTAGAGGGTGAGGTTGATGCGGTGGTCGGTCATGCGGCCCTGCGGGAAGTTGTAGGTGCGAATGCGTTCGGAGCGGTCGCCGCTGCCGATCAACGATTTGCGCGTGGCGGCTTCCTTGGCTTGCTGTTCGCCGACCTGTTGGTCGCGGATGCGCGCGATCAGCACGCGCATGGCCTTGTCTTTGTTCTGGTGTTGCGAGCGGCCGTCCTGGCATTCGGCGACGATGCCGGTGGGCAGGTGGGTGATGCGCACGGCCGATTCAGTCTTGTTGACGTGCTGGCCGCCCGCGCCGCTGGCGCGGAAGACGTCGATGCGGATTTCATCCGGACGCAGATTGATGTCGCCGATTTCATCGACTTCCGGCATCACCGCAACGGTGCAGGCGGAGGTGTGGATGCGGCCCTGCGCTTCGGTCTCCGGCACACGCTGCACGCGGTGGCCGCCGGATTCAAACTTCAGGCGTGAGTAGACGCCTTGCCCGGCGATGCGCACGATGACTTCCTTGTAGCCACCCAGTTCTGAGGGTGATTCGGACATGATCTCGGTTTGCCAGCGCTGCCGTTCGGCATAGCGCAGATACATGCGCAGCAGGTCGCCGGCGAACAGTGCCGATTCGTCGCCGCCGGTGCCAGCGCGGATTTCCAGATAGATATTGCGCTCGTCGTTGGGGTCCTTGGGTAGCAGCAGTTTTTGCAGCTCGGCGCTCAGCGTTTCCATGCGCGCGCGTGCGGCATTGATTTCTTCCTGCGCAAAGTCACGCATGTCGGCATCGGTCAGCATGGCTTGCGCAGCCGCCTCATCGTTGGCGGCTTGCTGGTAATCCGTAAAGCTGCGCACCACTGGCTCGATTTCGGCACGTTCGCGCGTGAGCTTGCGATAGTGATCCATGTTGTTGGCGGTATCGCTGCGCGCCAACAGTTCATCCAGTTCGAGCAGGCGTTTGGAGAGCTGTTCCAGCTTGCCCAGCATGCTCGCCTTCATTGGCTTTCCCCATCTTTCTTTTTGTCGGTGATGGGAAACAGGATCGGCAACAGGGCGAGAAATTGTTCGCGCTCTGCGGGCGAGCCGTTGTTGAGCAATTGCAACGGGCCGTTGAGAAATTTATTCGACATCCGCTGGCTGAGGTACTCAAGCACCTGCGCGGCATCCATGCCTTGCGCCAGCATTTTTTGTGCATGCGCCAATTCCATTTGCCGCAGTGTTTCAGTGTGCGTTTGCAGGTCGCGGATCAGCGGCACATGGTGGCGCGTGTCGAGCCAGTGCATGAAATTCTGCACGCGGGTTTCGATGATCGCTTCGGCTTGCGCAACTGCGGCCTGACGGTGTTCCACGCCTGACTGCACCAGCGTGGCGAGGTCATCCACGGTGTAGAGAAACACATCGTCGAGCTGGCCGACTTCGGCTTCGATGTCGCGCGGCACGGCCAGATCGAGCATAAAAATGGGACGATGGCGGCGTTTCTTGATGGCGCGTTCGACCATGCCCAGACCGATCAGTGGCAGCGAACTGGCGGTGCAAGAGACGACGATGTCGAATTCCGCCAGCCGATCCGGCAGATCGGCCAGCCGCATGGCGTGGCCATTGAAGCGCGAAGCCAGACCGTGCGCGCGTTCCAGTGTGCGGTTGGCCACTTCGAGATGCGCGGGATATTGCGCCGCGAAATGGGTGGCGCACAGTTCGATCATTTCGCCTGCACCGACAAACAGGATGCGTGTCGTGCGCAAGTCTTCGAAAATCCGCTGCGCCAGTTTGACGCCGGCGGCGGCCATCGACACCGAATGCGCGCCAATCTCCGTGGTGCTGCGCACTTCCTTGGCGACCGCGAAGGTGCGCTGGAACAGTTGGTGCAGGTGGGTGCCCAGGCTGCCCGCTTCTTCGGCATCGTGCATCGCCTGTTTCATTTGGCCGAGAATCTGCGGCTCGCCCAGCACCATCGAATCGAGTCCGCTGGCGACGCGGAAGGCGTGACGCACCGCTTGTTGCTGCGGCAGGGCGTAGAGATGTGGGGTGAGGTCATGCGCGGGTACGCGATGGAATTCGGCCAGCCACTGAATCAGCGTCGCTGGCAATTCATCGGCATGAGTGCTGGCGCAATAAACTTCGGTGCGGTTGCAGGTGGACAGGATCGCCGCTTCGGGCGCCTGTTCTGCCAAGGCTTGATTCAGCTCCAGCAAAGCCGGGCGTAATTGTTCCGCCGTAAATGCGATGCGCTCGCGCAGGGCCACCGGGGCGGTGACATGGTTCAGGCCGAGCGTGAGCAGTTGCATGGATGGTGGGGCACGCAGCCAGCGCGCGCGATGTTTGGGAGCGGAGAATGGCCGAATTATACCGGTCGGCAATGCGCGGCCAGCGTTGCGGCCACCGCAGGGGCAGGGCGTCAGGCGTCGGCGGCAGCGTTGCTTTCGATTTGGCTGATGACCGTTTTGTTATCCGGCTCGCCCATGGGGTCGAATTGCTCCAGCCGATAGCCGTAGCTGTACACCGGCGAGAGCCGATAGCCACGATTGGGGCGCAGGTCGAGCTTGCTGCGCACGCGCGAGATATGGGTGTCCATGCTGCGTGAAGGCACGTTGGGATCGCGCCCCCAGACGGCTTCCATGATGTGGCTGCGCGACAGGGCGCGGCCGATGTTGTGGAACAACAATACCGCCAGATCGAATTCCTTGCGCGTCATTTCCACCGGATGGCCGTCGAGCGTGGCTTCGCAGGTGTGCGGGTCAAAGGTATGTTGCTTGAAGCGCAGCACTTCCGCCGGTTGCAGGTTGGGATAGGCACGACGCAGCAGCGCGTTCACGCGGGCGACCAATTCGGCGCGGCGGATCGGCTTGACCATGTAATCGTCGGCGCCAGCAGCCAGCGCATCGACAATGTCGGATTCGCTGGCGCGCCCGGTCATGAACAGCACCGGCACCGGCACCGCCACCGCGACATTCTTGCGTACCCACTCCAGCACTTCCAGTCCGCTGAGGTCGGGGACTTGCCAATCCAGCACCAGCAAGTCGAAGCTCTCGCGGCGCAAATGGTGCAGCAACTCCTTGCCCTGAGTGAAGGTATGGCAATGATGCCCAGCGCTGATCAGGCAGGTAGACACCAGCGCCAGTTGTGTTTTGTCGTCATCCAGTATGGCGATTCGCATATGACCTTCCCTTTACCACATGCCACAAACAGAACTTAACAAATCTTGAGTCAACGTGTATTGGGTGCGTTGAAAAAAAAATCCCGCAATGTATAATGCACGGCTTTTCGCGAGACCCCAATGCAATATCGGCACGTTTTTGCAAGAAATAATGCCTATTTGCAGGATTTCCAAGTTTGGGGCACGTGAACAAAGTATGGCCTGGTAGCTCAGTCGGTAGAGCAGAGGATTGAAAATCCTTGTGTCGGTGGTTCGATTCCGCCCCGGGCCACCAGATTTCAGGCGTTTGCAGCGGTCGGGGCGCATAAGTCCCTCCGCCCGCTTGCAAGCGTTCTGCCCCCGGGTCGCAGGTTTCAGTCCGACCTATCTGACTTGACTTCATTGTAAATTTCGCAAATAATTCTAGGTTCTCCGCTTTGTGCGTGATGGAGGGGTGCCCGAGTGGCTAAAGGGGGCAGACTGTAAATCTGTTGGCTTACGCCTACGCTGGTTCGAATCCAGCCTCCTCCACCAGATTGCACGCGGCGCGAGGTGGCAGGGAAGAATCCGCGGGTGTAGCTCAATGGTAGAGCAGAAGCCTTCCAAGCTTATGACGAGGGTTCGATTCCCTTCACCCGCTCCAGCCGTTCGGTGCCTGTTGCGCTGATCCGGGCGGGTGGCAAGAGTTGTAGCCAGATAGGCGCAGTGCCGGCAAATTGCCGGTCAGAGTGTTTTTAAAGAATCTACGCCCATGTGGCTCAGTGGTAGAGCACTCCCTTGGTAAGGGAGAGGTCGCGGGTCCGATTCCCGCCATGGGCACCACATTATTTTTGTTTGATTAATTTAATCGTACCGGTCTGTCCGGGTTGAACGAGGAGTCGGCAATGGCAAAAGGCAAATTTGAACGGACCAAACCGCACGTAAACGTGGGGACGATTGGTCACGTGGATCATGGTAAAACGACGTTGACGGCGGCCATTACGACCGTTCTGTCCAAACTGTT
>SCTK01000008.1 GCA_004298905.1 Burkholderiaceae bacterium
CAAAGAAGGAGTTGGGTGGCCTGCCACCAGCGATTTATGCACAACGGCTGCAGGAAAGTCAGGTACAGTTTTAAACCATGGACTCTAATTCAAAGTGATACTGAAATTGGGATCACGTCGGATACACGGATTTCTGTAGCACAGCAACAGTACAATCAAAACGGCCGATACCACCATGACTCACACACAAAATAAAAATTCCGCCAGCAAGGTTTTGTTCGCCAGCCTCGTAGGCACCACCATCGAGTTCTTTGATTTTTACATCTACGCCACGGCGGCGGTGCTGGTTTTCCCCAAGCTCTTTTTTCCATCGTCGGACCCCACGGCAGGGATGTTGCAATCGCTGGCCACCTTTGCGCTGGCATTCTTCGCGCGTCCAGTTGGCTCTGCGCTCTTCGGCCATTTCGGCGATCGTATCGGCCGCAAAGCCACACTGGTCGCGGCTTTGCTGACGATGGGCTTGTCGACCGTGTTGATCGGTTTGTTGCCCACCCACGCATCGATTGGCCTGGGCGCACCGCTGCTCCTCGCTCTGTGCCGTATCGGTCAGGGCCTGGGTCTGGGCGGCGAATGGGGTGGTGCAGTTCTGCTGGCCACCGAAAATGCGCCCGCGGGCAAGCGCGCGAAGTACGGCATGTTTCCGCAGTTGGGCGCACCCATCGGCTTTCTGCTGTCGGGCGGAACCTTTCTTTGGTTGAGTCAGACCTTGAGCGATGCCGAATTCTTCAGCTACGGCTGGCGCATCCCTTTCCTTGCCAGCGCGCTGCTGGTGCTGGTCGGTCTCTATGTGCGTCTGAATATTTCAGAAACGCCGGAATTTGAAAAAGTGCTGGCGCGGCACGAGCGCGTCAAGGTACCCGTCTTGACGGTGTTCGCTGAGCATGGGCGGACATTGTTTCTGGGTATGCTGGTTGCGCTGGCCGCGTTCGTGTTGTTCTACCTGATGACGGTGTTCACCCTGAGTTGGGGAACGACAGCGCTCGGTTATACGCGCCCGCAATTCCTGAAATTGCAACTGGTGGCGGTGGTGTTGTTTGGTTTGACCATTCCTGTTTCTGCATGGCTGGCGGATCGCTATGGCCGCCGCCCGACCATGCTTGTGTTTGCTGCTGCGATTGTGTTGTTCGGCCTGTTCTTCGCACCCTTGTTTCGCGCCGATAGTCAGGTGGAGGTCACCGTATTCCTATCCATCGGGATGGGTTTGATCGGCTTGATCTACGCGCCGCTGGGCACGCTACTGTCAGAATTATTTCCGGCACAGATTCGCTACACCGGTGCGTCGCTGGCATTCAACCTCAGCGGTATTCTGGGTGCATCGCTGGCGCCTTATGTCGCGACCTGGCTGGCAACGCATTACGGGCTGGAAGCGGTCGGTTATTACCTCTCGCTGGTCTCGGCATTGACCTTCATCGCCTTGCTGCTGATCAAGGATTCGCGCGCGTAATTTGTGCGTATCTGCTGTGATAATATTGGCGCCCACACGACGGGTTGGAATTATTCCAGCCCGTTTTCATTCGTGCACCAAGCGCACGGCCGCAGTTAAGGCCGGCGTTTAAAGCGACAAAGTTTTGGAGGCTTGGCAGAGCGGTTGACAATCGGCAAAGCCGATTGCGGCATTCACTCACATTTGCGCAGCAAATGTTAGGTGAATGCTCATGCACCGGTCTTGGCGCCAGCGAACGTAGTGAGTGCGCTGACGCAGGCTCATATGTGCGCAGCACATGTGAAGCGCGTAGCGCGGCCGGAGTTAAAACCGGCGTTTGAAGTGGCAAAGTGCTGGAGGTGTGGCAGAGTGGTCGATTGCACCGGTCTTGAAAACCGGCAACGGGCAACCGTTCGTGAGTTCGAATCTCACCGCCTCCGCCAAAATTTAAGCCCCTCGTTCGACTTCTACGGGCTCAACACTTCATACGCGCGCTTCATATCGAACAGTGCCGCGTAATTCACCCATGCGGCGTGTAATTTACTGAACCGTTCAAGGCTTTCCGGCGAGCGGTCACTGAATCGGTAGGCCAGTTGCAAGGACACCACCGCTTTCCCATCGCGGCTTTTGACGTAGCGGAAGACATTGAATTCCATGAAGGACTCATCGGGAGGCCAGGTCAGAAAATCGATGATGGCTTCGCCGGTTTTTTCGTTGAGCAATATCTTGGAGCGGGCTTTGGGATTGGTGACGAGCAGTGTTTTGTTTACGGCTTGCACAACGTTTTTAGGGTCGTTACCCAATGCTGGCATCTGCTGGTAGCGGAATGCAACCAGCCGAGTCCAGTGTTCGAAGGCTTCATATTCGCGGATCAACTCGATCAACTGGTCGCCGTTGGGCGGGTGACCGACAAACCGTTTGGTGTACTGCTCGCCATCCAGCACGATCGGCGCTTCCTGCGCATGGCCGATTGAAGCGGCCAACAGACAAGCCACGAGGAGAGCGACGACGCCAACCAGAATGTTTGTCACCAGGCGCATGCAGATTTCCTTTTCAGTAGCGCATCACGCATAGCGGCGTCTTCTGCGGTAGACCCCAATCAAGAATCCTGTGGCGTGCCAGAGCCCCATAAAGAGGAGCCAGAATCCTGCGCCGACCAGTACGGCAAAGCCCAGACTCTCGGGAGAAAACGCGAATGCTGGGGTGTAGGCATCCCATGTTGTGCGCACGATATCCGGTTCGTTTTGGACGATCAGGATCAGGGCCTGGTGGAACAAATCCGTGTGCAGCGCTTCCAGATGCATGCGCAACCGTTCGGCCGTATCGGCCATGGCTTGAATGGCCTGACCCTCGGCATGAAAGCTGACATCTGTGCTGTTCAGATGATGCTGAATCAGCCGGGTCAGGCTGCCGCCATGTTCCTGACGGGCAATTTCCTCGAATGGCGCCAGATCAGCCCGCACCTGTTCCAGACGTCCGCCAAGACGCTGCTGGTACTGCAAGATGAAGCCGGGAATGCAGCCGCTGACAAACACCGCTGCCAGCAAGACGATGCGATCCAGGGCACCGCGTATGAATGCCATATTCCCGGCTCCTTAATGTTACAAGCCTCAAGTTTAGCTGCACACGAGGCCCATTGTGCACGATTCGCGTTTGTTCAGGCACCCCTTAACCCTGGCAGGATCGTTCAATGAGAAATCAAGAACAGTGTGGCGGAAACAAGTGCAACGAGCGCGAGAGTTTTGAGCACGGTGAGCAGGGCGCTGGATAAAGACAGCGATTCTCTTTGGGGCGCGATGGCTTGCCCGACATAGGCCGACGTGACGCTGTGCATGGCACGCATCGGGTACTGGGCATCCTGGGCCTGGGTTTTCAACTGATCCAGTTCTGCGAGAGAAGTACGCAGGCGTTCGCGAATCTGCGCAAGCGCATGCTTGAGCTGTGTTTGCCGTTCACGTTCGTAGGCCAGCAATTGCTCGTCGTGGTCGATCTGGGCGCGTAGGGCGTGCAATTCTGCGCGATGCGCCTGTTGCAGTGCCAGTAGTCGTTTACGCTGATCGGCGAACAATTGATTCTCGGTGAGGATGATTTTGTCAGTGACAGCAACGACGGCCTGACGATTCAGCGCCGGTCCAGCTGCACGCGGTTGCCGGTAATGGCGGTATTGCAGAGTGGCCCAGTTTTCGACAATCGTGGGCGGGAACAATTTGTCGATCACGGCCTGACGCAGTGTACTGTGATCGTTGGCGGCCGTATTTATGGGCAGTGCAGCCGTTTCAAAACATGTTTCCGGCGCTGGATCAATCTCGTTATGCAACGGCGCATGCATCGCTTGTCTCTGGATTCTTTATGGTTTTCTTGATTGCGGGCTATGCTAGCAGAATTGTTAAATTGATTGTCTTGCGGTGAACAGTAATGACACAGTTGTAAGGAGTTTATACATGCCGTCGTGCGCACGGTGCGGTGAGTCAGCAGGTTTTAGGCGCATGTTAAGCTGAGCGCGCGCTCCAAGCTGTGTGCATAGGGGTATCGCAGTTTGAACCCTGCGCTGTCAGCCCTGCCTTGCCCGTAACCAACGCCGCCACCTGTTTTATGGCCGATTTATTTTCCAATCCAGAATCCAATGCGCCACTCGCCGAGCGCTTGCGCCCGCATTCGCTTGCCGACGTGGTGGGGCAGACGCACTTGCTGGGCGCAGGCAAGCCGTTACGCGTGGCGTTCGAGTCGGGCAAGCCGCATTCGATGATTTTCTGGGGGCCGCCGGGGGTGGGAAAAACCACACTCGCGCGGTTGATGGCCGATGGCTTTGACGCGCAGTTCATTGCCATGTCGGCCGTGCTCGGTGGCGTCAAGGATATTCGCGAAGCGGTGGAGCGGGCGCAGGTGGCACAGGGGCAGGGCAAGCGCACGATTCTGTTTGTCGATGAAGTGCATCGCTTCAACAAGGCGCAGCAGGATGCATTTTTGCCCTATGTCGAAAGCGGCTTGTTCACCTTCATCGGTGCGACCACAGAGAATCCCTCGTTCGAGGTCAACTCGGCGCTGCTGTCGCGGGCGCGGGTGTATGTGCTGCAACCGCTCTCGCAGGAAGAGCTGGGCGTTTTGTTTACGCGCGCAGCAACGCTCCTGCCGGTTACGTTTACCTTGGAAGCGCAGCAAAAACTGGCAGCCTGGGCCGATGGCGATGCGCGCCGTTTGCTGAATGCGATCGAAGTGGTGAGCGATGCGGCGCAGACCGAGCAGGTGGCAGAAGTCGATGCCGCGTTTCTGGAAACCGCGCTGTCGCAGAATCTACGTCGTTTCGATAAGGGCGGCGAAGCTTTCTACGATCAGATTTCCGCCTTGCATAAATCGGTGCGCGGCTCCAACCCCGACGCTTCGCTCTACTGGTTTTGCCGCATGCTTGATGGCGGTGCCGACGCGCGCTATCTGGCGCGCCGCATGGTGCGCATGGCCAGCGAAGACATTGGTCTGGCCGATCCCCGCGCCTTGCGGCTCACGCTCGACGCAGCCGAAGTCTATGAGCGGCTGGGCTCGCCCGAGGGTGAGCTGGCGCTGGCGCAAGCCGTGGTTTATCTGGCCTGCGCGCCCAAATCGAATGCGGTCTATGTCGCCTATAACGAAGTGCGCCGCTTCATTGCCCAGGACGAATCGCGTGCCGTGCCACTGCACTTGCGCAATGCGCCCACCAAGTTGATGAAGGAACTCGACTACGGCAAGGCCTACCGCTATGCACACGACGAACCAGAAGCCTATGCCGCCGGCGAAAATTATTTGCCTGAAGACATGCCCAGGATCGAATGGTATCGGCCAACGCCACGTGGACTGGAAGGAAAAATTGCCGAGAAGCTGGCGCACTTGCGCGACCTGGATGCCAAGGCGAAGAAAAAATAAGCGGCAAAATCCGCGATAATGGCGGCCAATTGATTTTCAAGAACGACGACAATGCTCGATATACAACTCCTTAGAAAAGACCTGCCTGCCGTGGTCGCACGCCTGCAGTCGCGTGGTTATGAATTTCCGGTCGCGGGCTTTGAAGCGCTGGAGGCGGAACGCAAACAGATCCAGGTGCAGACCGAAGAATTGCAGGCCAAACGCAATGCGCTGTCCAAGCAGATCGGCGTGCTCAAGGGTAAAGGCGAAGACGCCAGTGCGGTGATGGCCGAAGTCGGCGGTCTGGGCGACGCGCTCAAGCAATCGGCGGAGCGTCTCGAACAAGTGCAGACACGTTTGCACGATCTATTGCTTAACGTGCCCAACCTGCCGCATGAAAGCGTGCCGACGGGCAAGGATGAAACGCAGAACGTCGAAGTGCGCAAATGGGGCATGCCCAAACAATTTTCTTTTGCGGTCAAGGATCACGTCGATATCGGCACGCCGCTCGGCCTCGATTTTGAAACCGGCGCCAAACTTTCCGGTGCGCGTTTTACCGTGATGAAGGGCGGCATTGCGCGCCTGCACCGCGCGTTGGCGCAGCTGATGCTGGATACGCATACGCAAGAGCACGGGTACACCGAGTGCTACACGCCCTACATCGTCAATGCCGATAGCCTGCGTGGCACGGGACAATTGCCAAAGTTCGAGGGCGATTTGTTTGCGGTGAAGAAAGGCGGACAGGAAGGCGAGGGCGAGGCGCTCTACTTGATTCCCACGTCGGAAGTGTCGCTGACCAATATCGTGCGCGACGAAATTCTCGCCGCCGATGCGGTGCCGATGAAACTCACTGCACACAGCCCCTGCTTCCGTTCCGAAGCCGGCAGTTACGGCAAGGACACGCGCGGCATGATTCGCCAGCATCAGTTCGACAAGGTGGAAATGGTGCAGATCGTCGCGCCGGAACAGTCCTATGCCGCGCTGGAAGAAATGGTCGGCCATGCGGAAAAGATTTTGCAAAAGCTGGGCCTGCCCTATCGCGTGATCACGCTCTGTACCGGCGACATGGGTTTCGGCGCCGCCAAGACCTACGACATCGAAGTCTGGCTGCCAGCGCAAAATACCTATCGCGAAATTTCCTCGGTCTCGAATTGCGAGGCCTTCCAGGCGCGCCGCATGCAGGCGCGTTACCGCAATGCCCAGGGTAAAACCGAACTGCTGCACACCCTCAACGGCTCTGGTCTTGCGGTCGGACGCACCTTGGTGGCGGTGCTGGAAAATTATCAAAACCCCGATGGTTCTGTGACCGTGCCCGAAGCCTTGCAGCCCTATATGGCCGGCCTCAAGGCATTGGAGGCATAGCGGTTTTGCCGCTTCCCGACACTCTGCTAAAATGCGCGCCTTCGTGCAACACCACATGCAGCAGCGCATCCGGAGAGGTGGCAGAGTGGTCGAATGTACCTGACTCGAAATCAGGCGTAGGCGCAAGTCTACCGAGGGTTCGAATCCCTCCCTCTCCGCCAAAACACAAACCCCGCCTCGGCGGGGTTTTTGTTTTGGCAGAGCGGGAGGCTGATGAGAACCCTCCGGTTCGCGATGCGCGCACTGCGCGCATGACGTGCGCAGCACGGTCCGGCGCAGCCGGATGGCATTTCGGCACAGCGCAGCGTCGTGCCGGAATGACACAATCCCCTCCTTCGGTTGCTGCGCTCCCCACCGGCGCACCGCAATTTCCTATAATCCAAAGGCACGAACAAGCCAGGCCCGTGAAGCGTCAACATTGAGCGCGCCTTTTCTGAAAACAATACCAACAAGGTGACCAGAAGTTGCGGGCGCCGTTGATCGGAGGCAGACCATGTTCAAGCACGCGACTTTGATCAAGAGGCTGACAATCGCTCTTGCCGCTCTCTATGTCGTCTATCTGTTGTTCGGTTGGCTGGCGCTGCCGCGCATATTGCAGACACAGGCGGAAAAATATATTGCCGAGAAGACCGGCTACAAACTGACACTGGACCGGCCTGAGTTCAATCCGCTGGCGCTTGATCTGAAGCTCGCAAACTTGCGCTTGACCGACCCCGACGGCAAGCCGCTACTTGCATTCAATAAACTGGATGTGAATCTTTCGATTTCCAGTTTGTTTCGACGCACGCTGGCTTTCGATGCGATCCGGCTGGACGGGCCGGAAGCGACCATCATTCTGCTGCACGATGGCGACCTCAACTGGCTTGCATTTACCGATGCACTGCGGGGCAAAGGGCAGCAGCCGGACAAGGAAGAGCGTCAACAGAAGCCAAACGCTTCCTCCCTGCCGCGGGTGGATATCGAAAGTTTTGTGCTGGCCAGCGGTCGGATCAATTTCTCCGATGAGAAAGCCGGTTTTGAAACCAACGTCCAGCCGCTTGACTGGAATCTGACCAATGTCTCAACGCTGCGCGACGACGAAGGCCGCTACAAGATTTCGGTGCGCACGGCCGATGGCGCCAGCGTTCAATGGCATGGCGAGTCAATCCTTAATCCGCTCAGCATCGTTGGCAGCCTGAGCGTTGAGGATCTGGATTTGGCGAGTTTGGACCCTTACTTCAAACGCGCAATGCCGAATTTGTCGCCCGCAGGCAAGGCAGCGCTTGCCACGGATTATCGTGTTACGTATAGCGCAGGACACTTCAACCTGATGTTCGACCGCACCGTCGCGAAGGTTGTGGATCTGCGTCTGGACACGGGATACGAGGTTGGTACAGGGCTTGCCATCAAGAACATCGCGGCCGAGAACGGCCATTTCGATCTTGCCGCCAAGAAACTCGTATTTGACAAGATCACACTGTCCGACAGCGAAATCAGCCGATCTCACGCATCGAAGACACCCGTCAAATTTCTGCAGCTGGATGCTTTGACGATCGAGGATACGCAAGTAGACCTGGCTGCGCGCAATGCGACGGTCGGCAGCCTCGCGCTCAAGAAGGGTCAAGTGAGTGCTGTGCGCACAGCCAATGGGCACATTGATGTCGTCGAGGCCATGTTGACAACGATGCGCTCCATCGCGGTAACAAAAGCGGATGCGCAACCTGTCGCCGCTCCTTGGCACTACCAACTGAAAAAATTCGCGCTGGAAGATTTTTCCGCCGGATTCAAGGATGAGACCGTTGCTCCGGCAGCCAATTTTGCGTTCGACAACATTGCCATGACGATTGAGGGCATGAGCGACAACCTGACCGCAGCGCTACCGATCCACGCCTCCTTTCACGCCCATGAGGGCGGCAATTTTGAAACCGACGGCCAGGTCGTTCCCTCCGGGCCGACGGCAGACGTGAAGTTCAAATTGCTTGACTTGGCCTTGAAGCCTGCCCAGCCCTATCTGGCTGCGGTCGCCAAGCTGTCGCTCGGCGGGGGCAAGCTCAACAGCGACGGCCGCGCCAGCTACGGCAAGCGGGGTGTCGACTTGAAAGGTGGCTTCACGCTGAATGATTTGCGCCTGGTGGAAACGGATTCGAATGATGTATTCCTCGCGTGGAAATCGCTTGCCAGTCGCAGCCTCGAATTGACGTCAACACGGCTCGGCATCGGCGACATGTCGCTGGATGGTCTTGACACCAAGCTCATCATCAACAAAGACAAGTCGGTCAATCTCACGCACATACTGCGCAAACCGGAAGCAGCAGAGAAGGATGTAACGCCAGCAGCTACGACCAGCAGGCAAAAGACGCCGGCCTTTGTTTTCGATATTGACCGCTTGCGCATCAAGAGCGGCGCAATGGATTTTGCTGACTATTCCCTCGCGCTGCCTTTCGGCACGCGCATTCACGATCTGCACGGTGCCGTCAACGGCCTCTCTTCCCGGCCCGGCGCGCCCGGCCAGATCGAGCTGGACGGCCAGGTGGATGAGTACGGCCTCGCGCGCGCGGTGGGGCAAATCGATCTGCTCAATCCCGCCGGCTTCACCGACATCAAGGTGGTGTTCCGCAATGTCGAGATGACTCGGCTGACGCCGTACTCGGCCACGTTTGCGGGCCGCAAAATCAACTCCGGGAAGCTGTCGCTGGATCTCGAATACAAGATCAACAAACGCCAGCTGACCGGTACCAACCAGATCATCATGGACCAGCTCACACTCGGTGAACGAGTGGAGAGTCCGCAAGCCAAAGACCTGCCGCTGGACTTTGCGATTGCTGTCTTGCAGGATTCCGACGGCCGCATTGAACTTGGGCTGCCGGTATCGGGCAGTCTCGATGATCCGCAGTTCAGTTATGGCGCGATCGTCTGGAAAGCCATCGTCAATGTCATCGGCAAGATTGCCACGGCACCCTTCCGCGCGCTGGCCTCACTGTTTGGCAGCAATGAAAAATTTGAAACCGTTTCCTTCGAGGTGGGGGATGCCCGTTTGACGCCCCCCGAGCAGGAAAAACTCATGAAACTGGCGAACGCACTCAACAAGCGTCCCCGCTTGTTTCTCACGGTGCATGGGGTGTACGCCGAAGCGGATCGGGTTGCTTTGCAGGATCGCCAGCTGCGGCAAGCCGTGGCGGAAGGTGCTGGGCAGTCCGTTGTAGACGGGGAAGACCCCGGCCCGCTTTCCACCCATGCACCCAAAGTGCAGGCAGCGCTGGAATCGTTGTACGCCGACCGTTTCGGCAGTGGTCAATTGGCTGCCCTCAAGGACGGCTTCCGCAAGGCCAATCCCGGTCAGCTGGAGGAAGGTGTTGCCGGTAAGGTCATGTCGCGTCTTTCCAGTCTGTTCCGTGAAAAGCGCACATTGAGTGACGAGGAGGTATCCCGGCTCAAAGGTGGTGATTTCCATGCGATCCTGTTCCAGCAACTGCGCGAAAAAGAAACAGTGACTGATACGCAGCTGCAGGCGCTTGCCACCTTGCGGGGCGAGAATATTTTGAGAACGCTCAAGACGGCAGGCGAACTCGCGGACAGACTGGCGCTTGCGGCGCCGGAAAAAGTGGATAGCGATGGACGCAACGTTGCGCTGAAGCTCGAATTGGGAGCCGTAGCGAAACCGACGGCCAATGCCGCTCCGGCAGCGGAGGGCGTGCAGGGACGATAGCGTCTGAACGCGTATTACAATGCCCTCCCTTTCTACTCAAGTGCACAGATCGTGAATTTTTCTCTTGGACGCTTCATCCCGCTTTTGTTTGCTGTGCTCCTGGCTGCCTGTCAAACGCCCAAGCCGCAGCCCGATGTGCCGGTGGTCAAGGTGGAGAAGCCGGTCAAGGTGGCGCTGGTGCTGGGTGGCGGCGCGGCGCGCGGCTTTGCACACATTGGCGTGATCAAGGTGCTGGAGGCGCAGGGCATTGTGCCGGATCTGATCGTGGGCACCAGTGCTGGGAGCGCGGTGGGTGCCTTGTATGCGACGGGCATGAATGGTTTTGAATTGCAGCGCGCGGCCTTGTCGATGAATGAACTGGAAATCAGCGATTGGATGTTGCCGGGTTCGCGCGGGGTGTTGAAGGGTGAGGCGCTACAAAACTACATTAATCGCATGGTGAGCAATCAACCGCTGGAAAAACTCAAACGTCCACTGGCGGTGGTGGCAACCGAATTGCAAAGCGGGCAGGCGGTAGTGTTTCAATACGGCAATACCGGCATGGCGGTACGTGCCTCCAGCAGTGTGCCGGGCGTGTTTCAACCGGTGTTAATTGGCGGCAAGGAATATGTGGATGGCGGACTGGTCAGTCCGATCCCGGTACGCATCGCGCGCAAGCTGGGCGCGGATGTGGTGATCGCGGTTGATATTTCAGCCAAGCCGGAAGCGCAAAGCACCGATGGCACGCTGGAGATGTTGTTGCAGACCTTCGCCATCATGGGTCAGACCATCGGCGGCTATGAATTGCAGGAAGCCGATGTCGTGATTCGTCCAGCGCTCAATGGCACCAAGGGCACGGATTTCCAGGGGCGCAATCTGTCGATTCTGGAAGGCGAGAAGGCGGCGCTGGCGCAGATCGTTCTGATCAAGCAGAAAATTCAAAACAAGAAAGTGGAGTAGTGCTGGCTGCGGCTCAGTCTGCGTTTTCTGCTTCAGTTCCCGACGTGATGGCGATGCGGCGCGCGCCGTCAAAACGATGCGCCCAGTAGTCGCTGCTCATATCGTCGATACGCACCTGGCCACCACGTGCGGGCGCGTGAATGAAGCGGTTATCGCCCAGATAAAGACCGACATGTGAAAAAGTGTGTCGCAGCGTGTTGAAAAATACCAGATCGCCCGGCTGCAACTGATCGCGTGCGATGTCCTGTCCCAGCCGGCTGATTTCCACGGCACGGCGTGGCAAATCCAGGCCCAGCGCTTCCCAAAATACATAACGCATCAAGCCGCTGCAATCGAAGCCGGATTCGGGCCGGTTGCCGCCAAACTTGTAATGCACGCCGAGGGCGGAGAGCGCCTTGAACACCAGTTCGCCCGCTCGGGGGGAGGCCTCCGACGCAGTTTCCCTGACCTCCGCCACAGCGGGCGCTCCCGAGAGGGTATCGCTACGCCGCAAAGGATTTTCCTGCGCCTGTGCCGTTAAAGAAAGCGTCAGCAAAACCGTTATAACCGGCAAAGAGGGATTGGAATGTGCCATGCGCGCAATGTAGTGAAATCGCATCTGACTGTCAAAGATCTACGCTGAACGAAAACCCAGATTTATGAACAAGGCAACCATGTTGGCAGGAGAAAAAGTAGCAGCCCCTTCGCTCAGGAGCACGGACAAAGTGAGCAATTTGCCACCGGGGCCCAGCTCCGGCAGATCCGCCGCCAAGATTCTGGTGGTTGATGATTCTCGGCTGATCCGGGCGGCATTGACGCAGCATCTGCGTTCCCATTATGCGGTGCGTGAAGCGCAGGATGGCGACGAAGCCTGGCAAATCCTGCTGCTCGACCCTGCTATTCAGGTGGTCATTTCCGATCTGGACATGCAGGGCATGGGCGGGATTGCGTTGTTGCAGAAAATTCGTTCCTCCAAACTCAAGCGCATCAATACGCTGCCGGTGATCGTCAATTCGGCCAGTGAGGAAGAGAGTTTCCGCGAAGAAGCGTTGCGCCAGGGGGCCAACGATTTCATTTGCAAGGATGTGCGCGCGGTGGAACTGCTGGCGCGTGTCGATACCATGCTGCGCCTGGCGCGCACTCAACAGGAGTTGGCGGGCAGCCGCGAGGCCTTGTCCGAAACAGCAACTTTCGATCCTGCCACCCAGCTGGCGACACCGCATTTGCTGCAAGTGCATCTGGGCAAGATGTGGGCTTATGTGAAGCGCCACGGTGGCGATCTGTCGCTGATCAATGTGCGGCTGGACCGGATGCGTCTGGGCGTCGATGGCGAGTATGGTCCGCTGATTGAGCAAATCGAGGCTTCCATCGGCGAGTTGCTGACGCATTCGATTCGCAAGGAAGATTGTCTGGCACGCACGGGCGATTGCGAATTTTCGGTCGCATCGGTGGGCATTGACGCCGCCGGCGCACGTGCTTTCGCATCCCGTTTATGCATGAAAGTCCGGGCCATGCATGTAACCCGCGATGGCCGCGAGATCCGACTCACGGCCAGTGCGGGCGTTGCCAATGTGGCATTCGATCATCCACAACGCCCTGAGGAATTGCAAATGATTACCCAGGAACGTCTCGATGATGCCCAGGCCCAGGGCGGCGATCAGGTCGTGGGCGGAGAAGTGACGCGCAAGGCGGGACTGGTGGCGGCACCGGCTCCGGAAGCGCTGGGGCCGGATGTGGGAATGGCGATTCAGTGGATTTTGCAGGGGCAGGAAGAACGCGTGCTGCCGCATATCGAAGAGTTAATGCATCAAATTTGGCCCTTGATCAAGTTCATCGAGCGCGCTCAACGGATGAAAAAAGAGACCCTGGTCTAGTGGCCGCTGCGGTATTACACGGTACGACGGCCAGGTCACTCGCCGATCAGAAATTCCAGGTAGTGCACATCGCGAATCATCTGGGCATTTTCTTCTGTGTCCACATTTTTCCGAAACACGCCCAATAGCGTTTTGGCCAGACTTTCCTTGCCCTTGAGGGTGCGCAATTCCGCCGCGCTGAAGGTGGAGACCGCGAAAAACATCAGGCTGCGCAAGCGCGGCGCATAGTAGCCAATGGTCGTGGCGGTTCCCTCGTCGGTGGTTTCAATCGCCACTTTCAATTGCAGCCGCAAATCATCTCTGAGCGCACTTGTGATGCGATCCAATGTCACAAAGCCAGGCAGTTTTCTTTGCTCTTCCTTGTTGCGCCGAGTGCTGAACACGCCTATGACCAGCGGTGCGGTTGCCATGCCAAACAACAATGCCAGTGCAGCACGGCGTTTGACTTTTCCGGGATTCTTTGCCGCCGGTTTTTTCGCCCGGGCAGGTTTTGACGGCGTTTCCTTCACACCACTTTCCGCGAGCGCCGTGACTTGCGTCTCTCTTTGGGCCTTGCTCAGCGGTCGGCCGCTGTTGGCATTGCGTGGCGTTGTCATGATGGATATGTAAAAGTGGGGGTAGGCTTAAAGTCAATAACGGCCGCCGCCAGCCAATCTTGAATGCGAGTGCGGGGCGTGCATTCTGGCGTATGTAAAGTAAGAGGTAGGTTGGGGCAGATCGCCCCAACCGTGGCGGATGCGTGAATTCAAGCGGCAGCGACAGGGATCTTGCCGATCTTGGCCTGCCATTCTTTCGGCCCGGTGTTATGCACGCTGGTACCTTGCGCATCGACTGCCACCGTGACCGGCATGTCCTGGATTTCAAATTCGTAAATCGCTTCCATGCCCAGATCGGCGAAACCGACGACTTTCGCGGCTTTGATCGCTTTCGAGACCAGGTAAGCCGCGCCGCCGACGGCCATCAGGTAGGCACTCTTGTGCTTTTTGATGGCTTCGATCGCGACCGGGCCGCGTTCGGCCTTGCCGATCATCGCGATCAGGCCGGTTTGTGCCAGCATCATCTCGGTGAACTTGTCCATGCGCGTGGCAGTCGTCGGGCCAGCGGGGCCGACCACTTCATCGCGCACTGGATCGACCGGGCCGACATAATAGATCACGCGGTTCTTGAAATCGACCGGCAGCGGTTCACCCTTGGCCAGCATATCGGCAATGCGTTTGTGCGCGGCATCGCGGCCGGTCAGCATCTTGCCCGACAGCAGCAGCGTGTCGCCCGGTTGCCAGCTTTGCACCTCGGTTTGCGTCAGCGTATCGAGGTTCACTTTCCTGCTCTTGTTGTAATCCGGTTCCCAATGCACATCGGGCCACAGATCGAGCGATGGCGGCTCAAGGTAGGCCGGGCCGGAACCGTCGAGCACGAAATGCGCGTGGCGCGTCGCGGCGCAATTGGGAATCATCGCCACCGGCTTGCTGGCGGCATGGGTTGCATACATCTTGATCTTGATGTCGAGCACGGTGGTCAGCCCGCCCAGACCTTGCGCGCCAATCCCGAGCGCATTCACTTTTTCGTACAACTCGACGCGTAGTTCTTCCGTCTTGTTTTGCGGACCGCGTTCAAGCAGTTCGAACATGTCGATGTCTTCCATCAACGATTCCTTGGCCATCAGCATGGCTTTCTCGGCCGTGCCGCCGATGCCGATGCCGAGCATGCCGGGTGGGCACCAACCGGCGCCCATCTGCGGCACGGTTTTCAGCACCCAATCGACCAGCGAATCGCTGGGGTTGAGCATGACGAACTTGGTCTTGTTTTCCGAGCCGCCGCCCTTGGCTGCGACCTGTACGTCGACCGTGTTACCGGGCACCAATTCCATGTGCACGACGGCGGGGGTGTTGTCTTTGGTATTTTTGCGGTCGAACTGCGGGTCGGCGACGATGGAGGCGCGCAGCTTGTTGTCCGGGTGGTTGTAGCCACGGCGCACGCCTTCGTTGATCGCATCCTGAATCGATCCGCTGAAACCTTCAAACTTTACGTCCATGCCGATTTTCAGAAACACGTTGACGATGCCGGTGTCCTGACAAATCGGACGGCGGCCTTCAGCGCACATCTTCGAGTTGGTCAGAATCTGTGCAATGGCATCCTTCGCTGCTTCGCTCTGCTCGCGTTCATAGGCACGTGCCAGATGCGCGATGTAATCGGCGGGATGGTAGTAGCTGATGTATTGCAGGGCAGCGGCAATGCTTTCGATCAGGTCGTCTTGCTTGATGAGGGTGGTGGACATGGTGAGGCTTTCAATGCGGAGCAGTGGGGTAGGTGGGGCACAATTCAATTCAATTTCGGCATTTTAACCGAGACCTTTTGGAGTCTTTACAATCCGGTCATGAGTGATCGCAACCCTTCGCCCCCAGATTCGCCGCTCGACTGGCGGGATGGACAGCCGGTATCGCGCCAGTTTGGTGATGTCTATTTCTCGCGTGCCAGCGGATTGGAAGAAACACGCCATGTTTTTTTGCGCCACAACCGGTTGGCTGAGCGCTTTGCCGCGCTGAGCCCAGATGCGCAATTCACGATTGCCGAAACTGGTTTTGGTACCGGGCTGAATTTTCTCTGCGCCTGGCAATGCTGGCAGCAGCATGCGCCCGCCGGTGCGCGCCTGCATTTCGTCTCGGTGGAACGCTACCCGCTCGATCCTGCCGATCTTCAGAAGGCATTGGCACTATGGCCGGAACTGGCGCAGTGGGCGGAGTTATTGCTGGCGCAATACCGCTTGCCCAGTTCCGGCTGGCATCGTTTCAATTTTGGCAATGTCTTTCTCACGCTGATCATTGGTGATGCGGCGCTGGTGTTGCCGGAAATCGTGGCGCAAGTCGATGCCTGGTTCCTCGATGGTTTTGCTCCCGCAAAAAATCCGCAGATGTGGTCGCTCGATGTGCTGCAACACGTCGCGCGGCTGGCGCGACCGGGCGCGACGCTGGCGACGTTTACCAGTGTCGGCGAAGTGCGGCGCAGTTTGTCGGCGTTGGGTTTTGCGATGGAGAAGGTGCGCGGCTTTGGTCCGAAGCGCGAGATGTTGTGCGGTGTCAAAAACGGCGCAGCTGAGCTTGTGGATAGTGTGCCCGAACGTAGCGTGCTGATTATCGGCGCCGGGATTGCCGGAGCCAGTGTGGCCCATGCCTTGGCACAGCGCGGCTGGCAAGTGACGGTGCTGGATCGGCACGATCATCCCGCCGGTGGCGCGTCGGGCAATCCGCTGGGCATTCTGTACCCGCGCCTGTCGCACAAAACCAGCCCGCTGGCGCAATTGATCCGGCAGGGTTTTCAACACAGTGTGCGCAGCTTGAATGCGTTGCCCATCGCGGTGACGGGCTGGAATCCCTGCGGAGTATTACAACTGGCATTTGACGACGAGGAAGCGCAGCGAATTGCTGCTATTGCTGAGGGTGCGGATGCGGCGGCATTGGGCACGGTGGTCGATCAGGATCAGGCCAGTGCACTCGCCGGGCTGCCTTTGCCGCACGGTGGCTTGTGGTTGCCGCAGGCCGGTTATGTCACACCGGCGGCATGGTGTGCGCATTTGCTGAATCATGCGGCGATACGTTTTGCCGGGGGTTGTGCGGTCGATGCGATTGAACACGATGAGCACGGTTGGAAAGCCTTGCAACATGGGCGGGAATTGGCGCGTGCAAGTGTGCTGGTGCTATGCACAGCGAGTGAGAGTCAGGGTTTGCCGCAATTGGCGCATCTACCCATCAAACCCTTGCGCGGTCAGATCAACCGAATTTCCGTGTTGCCGGAAAGCGCAGGTTTGCGTGCCGTGGTTTGCGGTGAAGGCTATGTGGCCCCAGCATGTGATGGGACTCATGTGTTCGGCGCCAGTTTCGATCGTGAGCGCACGGATACGCAATTGACGCGCAAGGAGCAGGAGGCGAATTTGGCACAATTGGCAAGCTTGTGTCCTGCGGTGTTTGGCAAGGTTCAGGCGCAGTCCTTGTCTGCTGCGGATTTGTTGCCGGGCCGCGCTGCGCTGCGTGCGACCAGCCCGGATTTTTTGCCGATGCTGGGGCCGCTGGCGCAGGACGATCTGTGGGTTTCACTGGCGCATGGTGCGCGCGGTTTGATAACCGCACCACTGGCAGCAGAAATTCTGGTTGCGCAGTTGCTGGGAGAGCCTCTGCCCGTCTCGCGCACCGTCTGGCAAGCGTGTCAGGCTGGGCGATTCAAGGCAACGGCGCGTAAGATCGCTGTAAGTCGGCTGGCGTAGATTTGCAGTCTTAAATACAGACTATGCGGGTTGATTATGCTTGTTGGGAATCAGCTCGCCACGGTTTCACAGGAGAGAGGGCATCATGAGTAACGCCATTGAGTCGGTTCATACCGAGTCGCGAGTTTTCAAGCCATCGCCGCAATTCGTGCAGCAAGCGAACATCAGCGGACTGGGCGCCTACAAGGCGCTGTGCTGTCAAGCGGAAACCGATTATGCGGGCTACTGGGCGACACTGGCGCGTGAAAAACTGCTCTGGAGCAAGCCCTTTACCAAAACGCTCGATGAATCGAATGCGCCATTTTATAAATGGTTTGAAGATGGCGAACTGAATGTTTCTTACAACTGCCTCGAACGCAATCTTGAAAACGGCAATGCCAACAAGGTTGCGATTATTTTCGAGGCGGATGACGGCGCGGTCACCAAAATCACCTACCGGCAACTGTACGAACGTGTCTGTCAATTGGCCAATGGCTTGAAATCGCTGGGCTACCAGAAGGGTGAGCGCGCGATTTTGTATTTGCCGATGTCGATTGAAGCCGTGGTTGCCATGCACGCCTGCGCGCGTCTGGGCATCACCCATTCGGTGGTGTTCGGGGGGTTCTCGGCAAAATCCTTGCAGGAACGTATTGTCGATGTCGGTGCGACGCTGGTGATTACCGCCGATGCGCAGATGCGCGGTGGCAAGGCGATTGCGCTTAAACCTGCGGTGGATGAAGCATTTGGCATGGGTGGCTGCGAGGGCGTGCAGAAAGTCGTGGTCTACAAACGCACCGGTAACGAGGTGGCCTGGGATCCCGAGCGCGATATCTGGATGCACGAATTGATGGAAGGCCAACCTGGAGAGTGCGCAGCCGTGCCGGTGGGTGCCGAGCATCCGCTGTTCGTGTTGTACACCTCCGGCTCGACCGGCAAACCCAAAGGTGTGCAGCACTCCAGTGGCGGTTATCTATTGCAGGCCATTCTGACGATGCAATGGGCTTTCGATATCAAGCCCAACGATGTCTTCTGGTGCACCGCCGACGTGGGTTGGGTGACCGGTCATACCTATGTCGCCTATGGCCCGCTGGCGGTGGGCGCGACAGAAATTATTTTCGAAGGTATTCCGACTTATCCGAATGCAGGCCGCTTCTGGGACATGATCCAGAAGCACCGCGTCAGCGTTTTCTATACGGCGCCAACAGCGATCCGCGCGCTCATCAAATCGGGCGAGGTGACGCCCGAATGTCATCCGCGCGAATACGATCTCTCCAGCTTGCGTTTGCTGGGTTCGGTGGGCGAACCCATCAACCCGGAAGCCTGGATCTGGTATTACAACAATGTGGGCAATGGCCGCTGCCCGATTGTCGATACCTGGTGGCAAACGGAAACCGGCGGTCACATGATCACGCCGTTGCCGGGCGTGCACGATCTGAAACCGGGCTCGTGTACCCAGGCGTTCCCCGGCATTACTGCCGCGATTGTCGATGAAGCGGGGCAGGATGTGGAACATGGCAAGGGCGGATTCCTCGTGATCAAGCGTCCGTGGCCGTCGATGATACGCAACATCTGGGGCGATCCGGAACGCTACAAGACCAGTTATTTCCCCGCCGACCTGGGCGGCAAATATTATCTGGCCGGCGATGGTGCGCAATGCGATCTCGATGGCTATTTCTGGATCATGGGCCGCATCGACGATGTGCTGAATGTTTCCGGTCACCGTTTGGGCACGATGGAAATCGAATCGGCACTGGTCGCAAACCCACTGGTGGCCGAGGCCGCCGTGGTGGGCAAGCCGGACGATCTGACGGGTGAAGCGATTTGCGCGTTTGTTGTGCTCAAACAGGCACGGCCGGCGGGTGATGCCGCGAAGGCAATGGCAATGGAATTGCGCAATTGGGTCGGCAAGGAAATCGGGCCGATTGCCAAGCCGAAGGAAATCCGCTTTGGCGATAATCTGCCGAAAACGCGTTCTGGAAAAATCATGCGCCGTCTGTTACGCTCGCTAGCCAAGGGGGAAGAGATCACACAAGATGTCTCTACCCTGGAAAACCCGGCCATTCTGGAACAGCTCAAACAAACACTTTAAGTGTCCGCGCCGGGTTTATGCTTATCGAGGAGACGCATGCACACCCGGCAGCGCAATCTAGGTTCTGCTCAACTGACGGCCGCCTGCGTGGCGGCCCGGTTTTCTTTCTGCACGAGCGGGGCACGGCATGCCCGCTAACGCCCCGATTTCGCAGCGCCTGAAAAAATACTACGCCTGGTATTCCCTGGGATTTGTGGTCTTCATTCTGCTGCTCGCATTGCTTGAGCATCTGTTGAAAGACAGCTTTGGCATCGAAGTTTCCAGCGCCAATCGCATGGTGGGTTACCTGTTCATGTTCGCCACCATCGGCATGTATGCGGTGATCGGGATTGCCTGCCGCACTTCGGATGTGACCGAGTATTACGTGGCGGGGCGGCGTGTGCCCGCCGTGTTCAACGGCATGGCCACGGCCGCCGACTGGATGTCGGCGGCATCTTTCATCGGCATGGCCGGCATCCTCTTCAGCGAAGGTTTTGACGGCCTGGTGTATGTGCTGGGCTGGACCGGCGGCTTTTGCCTGCTGGCGCTGTTGCTGGCGCCTTACTTGCGCAAATTCGGCAAGTTCACGATTCCCGATTTTCTCGCTGAGCGTTACGACAGCAAGAGCGTGCGACTGTTGGCCGTGGTCGCCACCATTCTATGTTCCTTTGTTTATGTGGTGGCCCAGATTTACGGGGTCGGCATCATCACCAGCCGTTTTACGGGCATTGAATTCGGTGTCGGCGTTTTTCTGGGTCTGGCCGGTGTGCTGGTCTGCTCCTTCCTGGGCGGCATGCGTGGTATTACCTGGACCCAGGTGGCGCAATACATCATCCTCATCGTGGCTTATCTGACGCCGGTGATCTGGCTGTCGATCAAGCAAACCGGCAACCCGATTCCACAACTGACCTATGGTCAGCAACTGAACCAGCTCAGCCAGCGTGAACAACAATTGTTTATCGATCCGCGAGAAATCGAGGTGCGGAAGATTTATCTGCAACATGCGGAAGAATACCGGGATGAAATTGAAACACTGCCGGCTTCGTGGGAAGCCGGGCGCAAGCAGTTGCAAAAAAATATTGAAGCGCTGTCGCGCGGCAATGCACCCTTGATCAGCATACGCGCTGCCGAAAGTGTCCTGAAGCACTACCCGCAAAGTCCCGATGCGGCACGAAAAATCTGGCAGCAGGCCCAGGAAACTTTTGAACAGAAAGCGCGTGCGCCACAACCCCATGCGCAGCCATTTCATGGCGATGATGGCGATCAAAAAAATCACGCGCGCAACAATTTTCTGGCGCTCATGTGCTGCCTGATGCTGGGTACCGCTTCGCTGCCGCACCTGCTGGCACGCTGCTACACCACGCCCAGTGTCGCGGAGACACGAAAATCGGTCTCCTGGGCCTTGCTGTTCATCTTGCTGCTTTACATTACGGCACCGGCCCTTGCTGTGCTGGTGAAATTCGACATCCTCAATCATCTGGTGGGCACGCCGTTCAGCCAGTTGCCGGCCTGGGTGGGCGCCTGGGCCCGGGTTGACAGCACCTTGCTGTCCGTTGCGGATGTCAACCACGATGGCGTGTTGCAGTGGGCAGAAATCAATATGGGGAGCGATATTGTGGTGCTGGCTACGCCCGAGATCGCGGGATTACCCTATGTGATTTCCGGTCTGGTGGCCGCAGGTGGTCTGGCCGCCGCACTGTCGACCGCTGACAGCCTGCTGCTGGCCATTTCCAGCGCGCTCTCCCACGATGTGTATTACAAGATGATCGAACCGAAAGCCAGCCCGCAGCAGCGCGTTACCCTGTCCAAGATCACGCTGCTTTGCGTGGCCGTGGTTGCTGCCTACGTTACATCGCTCAAGGTCGGTAACATCTTGTCACTGGTGGGCGCGGCTTTTTCCATTGCCGCATCCTCCCTGTTTCCGGCGCTGGTGTGTGGCATCTTCTGGAAGCGCGCCAATAAAGCAGGCGCCATTGCAGGCATTTTCACTGGACTATTTGTATGCGTGTTCTATATGTTTAGGACATACAGTTTCCTGGGGGGAGACAGCAGTCACCAGTGGTTCGGCATTGAACCCATCTCGGCCGCAGTGTTTGGTGTCCCGGCGGGTTTTGCCGCATTGGTGCTGGTCAGTCTCAACACAGCAGCTCCCCCGAAAGAATCAGATGATTTTGTGGAACAACTTCGTTCCCCCGATACTCCAACGAAGTAAGGTTTTTTTGTTGCGCCGTCTCCCTGGGGCGGTGCGTGGGTTTATCCCCGTACCGCTTTATTTGCCCGCACGTCTTCGTGCGGGTTTTTTTTGTGCGCGCCAAAGACAGAGGCAACGACGGGGAAACAGTGATTTTTGATATACTCGCCGCCTTTCGGAGATCGTCCGAAAAATCCGGAGAGGTGGATGAGCGGTTTAAGTCACACGCCTGGAAAGCGTGCGTAGGTTAATAGCCTACCGCGGGTTCGAATCCCGCCCTCTCCGCCACAATTAAAAAGAACCGCCCTTGTGGCGGTTTTTTTAATTGTTTCGATGTTGGCAGGAATCGAGTCACAAGCCGGTTCGACCAGCGAGTCCAGTGGACTCGCGCAGGTCGCGCGTAGCGCGAGCCCGAAGGGCCGAAGGATCGCCATAAAGCGATCCTGAGCAATCCCGCTCGAACAATGACAGGAAGCTGCCCTCATGGCGGCTTTTATAATGGTTCCGTTGCTCAGCCAACCTCTCTATACTTGCCACTCGTCTATAGTGCGAAACATCCCGTCCTGAGCCGATTGTCCGTCGTGAAAAATTCGCAAGGAGATCTGTATGGCAACGTTGTTTCCGCCGCCTGCCGTTGTCAGTATTCCCATCAAGCACAGTCAGTCAACCTTTCCGGTACATCGCATCTATTGCGTCGGCCGTAATTACGCCGAGCATGCCAAGGAAATGGGTTTTGATGCGCGCGAATTGCCGTTCTTTTTCGGCAAGCAGCCGGATGCCATTCTCTATGTGCCCGAAGGCGAGACCGGCCGGTTTCCCTATCCCGCACACACTGAAAATCTGCACCATGAAGTCGAGCTGGTGGTTGCCATCGGCAAGGGTGGCAGCGCGATTCCGGCCGCCGTCGCGCTGGAACATGTGCTGGGTTTTGCAGTGGGGCTGGATATGACGCGCCGCGATCTGCAATTCGCTTTGCGCGACAAGGGGCGTCCCTGGGATGCGGCCAAGGCGTTTGATCATGCCGCGCCGATCAGCGCCATTGCCATGCAGGAAGATGTGGGCAACATGAGCAGCGGCGGTATCTGGCTCAAGGTCAACGAACAGCCGCGCCAGGCCAGCGATGTGACCAAGCTGATCTGGTCCATCGGTGAAATCATCGAACACCTGTCCGGCTATTTCACGCTGCAACCCGGCGATCTGATTTTTACCGGCACACCCGAAGGCGTGGGGCCCGTGCGGCGCGGCGATGTGATTCATGCCGGCGTCGAGCGGGTCGGTGAGTTGCGGGTGCAGGTGGTGTAACTGGAAGGGCAGGAGCTGATACGCATGCTGCCTCCCAACGACTAAGGCTCGCAGGGGGTTTAGTCGTAGCTCAGTTCCTTGGCCTTGCCCCAGAACACGCTGTAGGAATAGATCGTGTAAGCGAGGATCGTCGGCAGAACGACGGCTGCGCCGATCAAGATGATCAACAGTGATTCCGGGGCGCTGGCGGCGTCCCAGATATTGAGACTGTCGACGACCAGAAAGGGATAGAGGCTGTAGGCAAGGCCGTGGAATGCCAGCACGAAAACGGCGGCGGTGCTGACAAAGGGCACCCAGTTCCAGCGGTCGCCGGGGCGCGGTAATTTGCGCAGAATGCGATCGAGCGCGAACAGCAAGACGGCCGTCATCAGCGGGATTGGCAGGAGCAAAAAGAAATCCGGCAGGCTGAACCACTTCACAAAAATACGGCGGCTGACCAGCGGAGTGGCAATTGATACCGCCGCCACGCCCAGCGTGGTGAGCCACAGACTGCGGCGCGCCCAGCGAATGGCGCGGACTTGCAGATCCTGTTCGGTTTTCATGATCAGCCAACTGGCGCCCAGCAAGGCATACCCGGCGCAGAGACAGGCGCCGATCAGCAGCGCGAACGCAGTGGCCCAGAAGCCCTGTTTGAAACCAATGATGGTCATGCCGAGCATATAACCCTGCGCAAACGACGCGAGCGCAGAGCCGGCAATGAAAGCCCAGTTCCAGGCCGGCTTGTGATGCGCATGCGCCTTGACGCGAAAATCGAAAGCCACACCGCGCAGAATCAGGCCGATGAGCATGAACGTTGCCGGCAGATACAGCGCGGTGAGGATGATGCCGTGCGCGAGTGGAAAGGCCACCAGCAAAATACCGATGCCTAGCACCAGCCAGGTTTCGTTGGCATCCCAGAACGGGCCGATGGACGCGATCATGAGATCTCGCTCGGCCTCATCGGCGCGTGCCAGCAGCATGCCGACACCGAGGTCGTAGCCATCGAGGATGGCATAGATCAACACGGCCAGACCCATCAGCATCATGAAGACAATCGGCAGCCATTCTTCAGCGCTCATGCTTGTGCTCCTGTTGAGGTGGATTCAGTGGCGCCCGCCTTGCGGGCGAGATAGAACAGTACGGAAATGTAGGAGACGATCAGCACGGCATAGAGCAGCAGATACAGCGTCAGGCTGAGTGCGACGGTCGGTTGGGCGATCTGCGATGAAGCATGTTCTGTCAACAGCACGCGATAGACGAGATAGGGCTGACGGCCGATCTCAGTCACATACCAGCCCGCCACGGTCGCCAGCCAGCCGGAGAAAGTCATCGCTACCAGTGTCCGCAACAACCAGGGTCGCAAGGTTTTGCCGCGACGGATTTTCCAGCTGACGGTCCAGGACACCAGCAACATCAGCATCGCAATGCCGACCATGATGCGAAAGCCGAAGAACAGCGGCTTGACCGGTGGGTGACGGCTGCCAAAATCATCCAGGCCGCGCACCTGGCCCGCCGGATCGTGCGTGAGAATCAGGCTGGCAAGTCTGGGGATGGCAAGCTCAAAACGGTTCAATTTCTCCGCTTCGTCCGGCCAGGCAAACAGCAGTAGTGGTGCGCCGCGTTCGGTGTACCAGACGCCTTCGATGGCGGCGATCTTGGCGGGCTGGTATTCGAGTGTATTCAAACCATGCTGATCACCGGCAAAAATCTGCAGCGGGATCAGCAGCGCGGCGGTGTAAATGCTGGTGCGCAAGGCTTTTGCGATGGCGACCGTACGGTCGCCGCGCAACCAGCGGTAAGCGGAAACGCCTGCAATCAGGAAGGCCACGGTCAGGCCGGAAGCCAGTAGCATATGCGTGAGCCGATAGGGCAATGAAGGGCTGCACAGAATCGCCAGCCAATCGGTGGCATGGGCCACCCCCGCGCGCATTTCAAAGCCGACCGGCGTGTGCATCCATGAGTTCAGCGCCAGAATCCAGTACGCCGACAGTGTTGTTCCCAGTGCCACCAGAAAAGTGGCCAGCGTATGCACACGGTTGGAGACACGGTTCCTGCCAAACAGCAGGATGCCGAGAAAGGTGGCTTCGAGGAAAAATGCTGTCAACACTTCATAGGCCAGTAGCGGCCCGGCGATATTGCCGACGGTGGTCATGAAGCCGGGCCAGTTGGTGCCGAATTGAAAACTCATGGTCACGCCACTGACCACCCCCAGCGCAAAGGTCAGCGCGAAGACCTTGATCCAGAAGGCATACGTCTGCATCCATGCCGCATCGCCGGTGCGATTAAATCGCCACTTGAAGAACAGCAAGGCCCAGCCGAGCGCGATCGAGATGGTGGGAAAGAGAATATGGAAGGTAATGTTCGCAGCGAATTGCAGGCGGGCCAGCAGGAATGCATCGACTTCCATGGTCATCCTTCAGCAAAAAATTTTGGCGAACAAAACTTGCGGAAAAAAGCTGGCGCCCCGGACACGAATCGAACGTGCGACCCTCCCCTTAGGAGGGGGATGCTCTATCCACTGAGCTACCGGGGCTCGCAAGGTGCGATAAATCTACTGCGCGGGCCGCTATTGAATCTCCGGTGCTCAGCGTATAAGGCATACGCTTCCGCTCCTCAATTCAATAGCGGCCCGCTCGCTACGATTTCTCGCCCCTTGCGGGGGTCGCTCAAAATTAAATGGGGTCAGACTCCATTTAATTCTTTGAACCCCAAAAGGACTGGAGCGATTATAGAGTGAGTTCCATTTTGTGTTCCAATTCGGCTTTCCATTTTCTGGCAGTTCTCATGTCCCTCATCCGCATCAACAATCTGCAACTGGCGTTTGGCCATGTGGCGCTGCTCGACCATGCCGACTTCAGTTTGGAGGAGGGCGAGCGCGTTGGCTTGATCGGGCGCAATGGAACGGGGAAATCATCCCTGTTGAAAATCGTTGCCGGGCTGGTGCAGGCGGACGATGGCGACTTCAAGCGGCAGAGTGGCGTGACCACGGCGTTTGTGCCGCAGGAGCCACAGTTCGATCCTGAGCTGAGTGTGTTCGATGCCGTGGCCACTGGTCTGGGCAGCGCGTTTGAATTGCTGCGCGCATATGAACAGGTGCTGGAAGAAATCGACGACAGCCCAGCGCACATGGAGCGCTTGCACGAATTGCAGTCGCGCATGGAAGAGACCGGTGCCTGGGATTTGCAATACCGAGTGGAGACGGCCATTTCGCGCCTGTCTCTCAACGCGCATGACAAGATGCACAGCCTGTCGGGCGGCACGCGCAAGCGCGTCGCCCTGGCGGCGGCGCTGGTACAGGATCCGCAACTGCTGATTCTTGACGAGCCGACCAACCACCTGGACATGGCGGCGATTGCCTGGCTCGAAGAGTTGCTGCGCAACCATCGTGGCGCGCTGCTGTTTGTTACCCACGACCGCGCATTTCTGGACAGCGTATCGACGCGTATCGTCGAGCTGGATCGCGGCCGCCTGCTCAGTTTCCCTGGAAATTTCACGGCCTATCAAACGCGCAAGGCGGAACAGTTGCAGCAGGAACAAGTCGAGCGCGCCAAGTTTGACAAGCTGCTGTCGCAGGAAGAGGTGTGGATACGCAAAGGCGTGGAAGCGCGCCGCACCCGCAGCGTGGCGCGCATCGCGCGCTTGCAGACGATGCGCAGCGAGCGCGCAGCACGGCGAGAACAGGTGGGCCAGGTCAAACTGGATTTGAATGTGGGGGAGCGTTCCGGCAAGCGTGTGGCGGAATTGGAAGACGTCTCCCAACGTTTTGGCGACAAGATCGTGGTCGATCATTTCACCACCAAGATCATGCGCGGCGACAAGATCGGTCTGCTGGGGCCGAACGGTGCGGGCAAGACCACCTTGCTCAAAATCATCCTCGGCGAGTTGCAGCCCGATGCGGGCACAGTGACGCTGGGTACCAATCTCAATGTCGCTTATTTCGATCAAATGCGCGCGCAATTGAATGAAGACGCCACGCTGGTCGACACCATCAACCCCGGCAGCGAATGGATTGAAATCGGCAGCCAGCGCAAGCACGTGATGAGCTACCTCACCGATTTTCTGTTCTCGCCGGAACGCGCCAACTCGCCGGTCAAATCGCTGTCCGGCGGCGAGCGCAATCGTTTGTTGCTGGCGCGCCTGTTTGCGCGCCCCGCCAATGTGCTGGTGCTGGACGAACCGACCAACGATCTGGACATTGAAACACTGGAATTACTGGAAGAACTGTTGCAGGACTACAGCGGCACCGTTTTCCTGGTCAGCCACGACCGGCAATTTCTCGATAATGTCGTCACGCAAACCATCGTTGCCGAAACAGAAGCCGGCCCCGGCCAGTGGCGCGAATATGTGGGCGGCTATTATGACTGGCTGCGGCAACGACCGAAATCGTTTGCCAAGGCCGTAGACAAAAACGAAAAAGTCGTCGCCAAGGCAGAACCCGCCAAACCCAAGGTCAAACTCAGCTATAAGGAACAGCGCGAACTCGACGGCATGCAAGCGCAAATTGCCGCGCTGGAACAGGAACAACAAAACATTGCGACACAACTCTCGCAAGGCGACATCTACCGCACCCAACCCGAGCAAGCCAAGGCGCTGGCACAACGCGCGAGTGAAATTGAAACGCTGCTGCTGCAATTGCTGGAGCGCTGGGAAGCTTTGGAGGCAAAGGCGGATGGCAGCTAGGCGCGTGAATTTGACAGAAATATTGGCGCCGTTATAATGCGCGCTCTTGTCGAAAACGGCAGGTCAGTTGTGCGGGAGTAGCTCAGTTGGTAGAGCGCAACCTTGCCAAGGTTGAGGTCGCGAGTTCGAGACTCGTCTCCCGCTCCAAATCCCAAGGGAAGCACTTGTGCTTCCCTTTTGTTTTGGTAGCACCGGCAAAATTTACAGCGGGCAGTTAAAATGACGTCCGCGCAAGTCGTCTCGTGGCGGGATGGCAGAGTGGTCATGCAGCGGCCTGCAAAGCCGTGTACGGCGGTTCGATTCCGCCTTCCGCCTCCAGTTTGAATTAAATGGGCTCCGAATTAAATGGGGTCAGACTCCATTTAATTGCTTGACTTGAAGCCTGTATGAGACCGTATCACAATTAAATGGAGTCTGACCCCATTTAATTCGGAGCCCATTTAATTCGGCCCGGATGGTGAAACAGGTAGACACAAGGGACTTAAAATCCCTCGGGCTTAACCGCCCGTGCCGGTTCGATTCCGGCTCCGGGCACCAGTTTGGCAGTATGAAAGTATTCGATCTCCACTGTATTCACGATCATCGCTTTGAAGGCTGGTTTTCTTCTGCGGAAGAATTTGAACGCCAGGCCTCGGCGCATTTGATTCAATGCCCGCTGTGTGGGATCAGTGAAATCAGCAAACTCCCTTCCGCTGCACGCCTTAATCTTGGGTCGTCCGTCAAGGATGAAACACCCATGCCGCAAACGCAAAGCGTGACCGGCAATGTGATGGAACAAATCCAGAAGGAATTCATCGACGCCGTGCAAAAAGTCCTGGCCCGAACGGAAGACGTCGGCGAACACTTTGCCGAAGAGGCGCGGCGCATTCACTACAAGGAAACCCCGAAGCGCGATATTCGTGGCACCACGTCCATCGATGAAGCCCGGGCACTGGCTGACGAGGGTATCGAGGTGCAGCAGATCGTGATGCCGGGCTGGGTGAAAGAACCTTCGCACTGACCCCCTGCGCGACTGTGCCGAGCTTTTTCCCTCTGCGTTTCATTTATGGGTGCCAGCGAATATACTGAGTACCACAAGAGAAGCGGAGGCGACTATGTACCAGAAAATTCTGTTGGCCTACAACGGTTCGGAAGAGGGGCGGCATGCCTTGCTGGAATGCAGCGACCTGTCCAAGCTGACGCAGAGTGAAATCTATCTGCTGGCGGTGATGCCGATGAGTTCACTGGTGTTCATTGGTGAGGGGTTCATCCCGACGGATGTGGTGCAGGTGGAAGAGCAGCGCTACCGCCGCATTCTCGATGATGGCCTGGAACAACTCAAAGGGCGTGGTTTCAAGGTTTCCGGCAAGTTGATTTTTGGCGAGCCGGTCGATGAAATTTCCAATCATGCAAAAGAAATCGGCGCTGACCTGATCGTGGTCGGGCACCAGCATCTGGATTCCTGGGCGGCGCGCTGGTGGCGCGGTTCCGTCAGTGCATCGCTGATCGAGCTCGCACCCTGCAGCGTGCTGGTGGCGATCCATCAAGGTTAGCCCGCTTCTTTACAGCATCGGATTCAAGATACTGTCCACGGCGACGGCGGTCTGTTCCGGAAAATCTTTCGTATAGTGCAGCCCGCGGCTTTCATGGCGCTGCATCGCACAGAGCACGATCAGATCGGCGACGGTGGCGAGGTTGCGTAATTCCAGCAGGTCGGCGCTGATGGTGTAGCGCGCATAAAAGGCTTCCACTTCTTCATGCAGCAGGGCAATGCGCCGCTCGGCCTGTTTCAGGCGGGTGGTTGAGCGCACGATGCCGACGTAGTTCCACATCAGGCGGCGCAATTCATCCCAGTTGTGGCTGATGGTGACTTCCTCTTCGGCGTCGGTGACACGGCTTTCATCCCACAACGGCAATCGCGCCTGGGGCGTAGATGGCTGCGCCAGAATATTTTCAGCGGCACTGCGCGCCAGCACCACACATTCCAGCAGCGAGTTTGACGCCAGCCGGTTGGCGCCGTGCAGGCCGGTGCTGGCCACTTCGCCGATGGCATACAGGCCAGGCAGATCGGTGCGTGCTGCCAGATCGGTGAGCACGCCGCCACAGGTGTAATGCGCAGCCGGCACGACCGGAATCGGTTCGCGGGTGATATCAATGCCGAGCGCCTTGCACGTGGCGTAGATGGTGGGGAAGTGTTCGATGATGAATTTCGCGGGCTTGTGCGTGATGTCGAGATAAACGCAATCCAGACCATCCTTTTTCATTTCAAAGTCGATGGCGCGGGCGACGATGTCGCGCGGCGCCAGTTCTGCGCGATCATCGTAGCGCGCCATGAACGGTGTGCCGTCGGGCAGCACCAGCTTGCCGCCTTCGCCACGCACCGCTTCGCTGATCAGAAATGATTTGGCATGCGGGTGATACAGGCAGGTGGGGTGAAACTGAATGAATTCCATGTTGGCGACGCGGCAGCCCGCGCGCCAGGCCATCGCAATGCCGTCACCCGTGGCGGTGTCGGGATTGCTGGTGTACAGGTAGACCTTGCCCGCCCCGCCCGTGGCCAGTACGGTATGCGGCGCGGCAAAGGTTTCCACCTGTTGGGTGGCTTGATTGAGCACATAGACGCCGAGCACGCGATTACCGTCCTGCCCCAGTTTGCGTTGCGTGATCAAGTCGATGGCGAAATGACTCTCGAACAGCGTGATGTTGGGATGGGCACGCACGCACGCTTCCAGCGTGGTCTGCACAGCGCGGCCGGTGGCATCGGCGGCATGGATGATGCGACGGTGGCTATGGCCGCCTTCGCGGGTCAGATGATAGCCGCTGGGGTTGTCGCTATCGGTGGTAAAGGCAACGCCATGATCGACCAGCCAGCGGATCGACTCCGGCGCATTGCGCACGATGGTTTCCACCGCGCTCCGGTTGCACAGTCCGGCACCGGCGGTCAGCGTGTCTTCAATGTGGTGTTCAAAATCATCTTCGACATGATCGAGCACGGCAGCGATGCCGCCCTGTGCCCAGGCGCTGGCGCCGTCGATCAAGGCACGCTTGGTGATCATCGCCACACGTTTTTCACCGGCCAGCGAAAGCGCTGCGGTCATGCCGGCCAAGCCACTGCCGAGAATCAGGACATCAAATTCGAAATAGGGGCTTTGATCCATGTTCTAGATTTTCAAATCGTTTTCAATCGCTCAAGCGCAGCATCAAGCGTACTTTCTTTTTTGGCAAAACAAAAACGCACGGCCTGGCGTTCCTGTGGCCGCTGATAAAACGCCGACAGGGGAATGGCGGCCACACCGATCTCGCGCGTCAGCCATTGGGCAAATTCGTGTTCCGGTAGTTCGCTGATGCCGGCATAGCTGACCACCTGAAAATAAGTGCCCGCGCAGGGCAGTGGGGTCAGGCGTGTGCGTGCGAGTCCGGCGCAGAAATGATCGCGCTTGGCCTGATAGAACTGCGGCAGTTGCACATAGGGTTGCGGGTCTTGCAGGTAGTGGGCGAGGCCGAGCTGCATCGGTGTGTTGACGCAAAACACATTGAATTGATGCACCTTGCGAAATTCGTGCATCAATGCAGCGGGTGCAGCGCAGTAGCCGATCTTCCAGCCGGTGACATGGCAGGTCTTGCCGAAGGACGAGACAATGAAACTGCGCGACGCCAGGGCGGGCGATTGCGCCAGGCTGAGATGGGGTGCGCCGTCGTACACCATGTGTTCATAGACTTCGTCCGACAGGATCAGTAGTGGCGAACGTTCGGCCAGCGCTTCCAGCGCGCGGATATCTTCGGGCTGGAGCACGCTGCCGCTGGGGTTGTGCGGCGAGTTGATAATCAGTAAGCGGGTGCGCGGCGAACAAGCGCGGTGCACGGCATCCCAGTCGATACGGTAGTCCGCCGTCATCGTGACTGGCACGGGTACGCCACCAGCCAGACGAATCGCCGGGATATAGCTGTCGTAGGCGGGTTCAATGACAATCACTTCATCGCCAGGATGCACGACCGCGAGAATGGCGGTGAACAAGGCTTGCGTCGCACCGGCGGTCACGGTGATTTCCTGTTCCGCGTCATACACGTGGGCATCGCGCGCGGCGATTTTTGCGCTGATCGTTTGCCGCAACAGAGGCACGCCTGCCAGCGGCGCGTATTGATTAGGATGCGGATTCGCGCCATCGCGCATGGCCTGGTTGACGGCATCAAGTAATGCCGGATCGCAATCGAAATCGGGAAAGCCCTGGCCCAGATTGACTGCCCCATGTTTTTGCGCAAGCGCCGACATCACCGTGAAAATGGTGGTGCCGACATCAGGCAGACGTGAAGAAAGTGGCTGGGTCATGAGGATCAAGCGGGGGATCAAGCGTGTGAGCCGGGATTATGCCTGCAACGGCAGTTGCGCAAAAAATTTTGCAGGGGCGCAGATTTGAAAACCCAGCCTGTCCCGGTAACGCTGACGGCCCAGATGCAGTACGGCCTTATCCTTGCTCAACAGAAAATCGGCGGGGATGGCCGCCGCCAGTTCAATGAAGGCCTGGTCATCGGGGTCGGCACATTGCGGCAGGGTGGGGTTGGCGTCTGGGTCACGATGCAGTTGGCACAAGGCCGCGTAGCGGTGTCGTGTTGCAGTGATCGTGTCGGCATCCAGCTGCAGGCGCGGGTAGCTTAGAACGCGCGCAAATTCATTCAGTGTATGCGTGCTGGCGTGCAGTACGGCGCCATGACTCGACAGCAGGGTGCGCAGCGGCTCGATCACTGGGTCGTTGAAGATCATCAGATCGAGGGCGGTATTGGTATCCAGAACCAGTTGATATGGCGCACGCATGCCGGCAAGTGTAAGGCGAAGCCTGTCTTGCTGTCGACGGCGTTTTTTCAGGTGGGCTTGAGGTATTGGTTGAGCACGGCACTGCCTTCGCCACGCAATACCTTGAGCAGTTCGCTACGTGCTATGCCGGGGTCGAGTCCCCGTGCAATCAGCTGCTCAAGCAACAGGCCGAATTTTTCACGGCGTTTCAGTCCACCATCAGACAGATCGCGCCGATCAGAAAAAAAATCCATCAGGGTCGAACCGCAGGGGCAGTTGCGGAACACTTCAATCACGGTCCGGTTGTCATCGTCAAGGCTTTGTTTCAGTCCCGTTTGGCCGCGCCGGATCGCTTCGGTTTCCTGCATGAATTGCTGTGCCGTTTCAAATACCCGACCGCAACTGGCGCAGCGCTTGGGGAAAGCGCTCTCAGCCAATGCCTGCAGACCGGCAAATAAACTGGCGTCAATCGATAGCGGGTTCATTTCCTGTGTTGCGCCATTTCACGTGGTTCAACAGCCGCTTGAGCGATGGGAAGATAAACAGTAAAGGAGGTACCCTGACCGACTTCACTTTCGACTTCAATGCGGCCATGGTGCTTCTGGATGATGCTATAGGACAGCGAGAGGCCCAGGCCGGTGCCCTGGCCCACGGGCTTGGTGGTGAAGAAGGCATCGAAAATCCGCGATAAATTCTGTTTCGATATGCCGCAGCCGGTATCGGAAATTTTCACCCACACTTCATCGCCCTGACGGCCGGTGGCAATCGTGATGGTGCCTCGGGTTTCAATCGCGTGGCCGGCATTGACGAGCAGATTCATGAACACCTGATTGATTTGCGAGGCGATGCATTGCACTTCGGGAATATCGCCATACTGGCGTACGATCTCGGCCTTGCTCTTGACCTCGTTGTGCACGATGTTGAGTGTGCTGTTCAGGCCGTGGCGCAGATCGGTCCAGATCCATTCGGCTTCGTCCACATGCGAGAAATCCTTCAGGTCCTGGACAATTTTCTTGACCCGTGCGATGCCTTCCTGCGATTCCGACATCAGCGCAGGTAGATCCTGGCGCAGGTAGTTGAGGTCGATCCCTGTTTTAAGTTGACGAATTTCATCCAGACCTGCAGCACCGTTCAGGTTGATCTCAAGTTGCTCGTATTTGTTCAGCAGGTGCATCATTTCGTCGATGTAGCGGTTCAGTGAGGTCAGATTGGAGTAGACATAGCCAATCGGATTATTGATTTCGTGCGCCACGCCGGCAGCCAACTGGCCGATCGAAGCCATCTTGTCTGCATGCAGTAACTGGCTTTGCGCGGCATCGAGTCTGCTGACCGCCTCTTTCAAATGCGCCTGCATGGCATCCAGCGTTGCCTGGTGTTCGGTGTCGTAGCGGGTGTAAGTGTCGTCTATCGCTTTCAAAAAGCCGCTCAATTGCTGCTGCTGCTCGACGGACAGGTGCTGCCCGGTTTGTGCTGCAAGTGTCGGGTGCATAGGTTCTCCCTTGTGTTCAGCCTGCCACGCTTCCTTCCCGCAGGCCCCGTGCCTGCTCCAGTTGAATTCTTTTATGGCGTTCCAGTGTCAGCTGCTCGCTCAATTGCCGGTTCTCATGCTGCAGCATCTGGTATTTGAGGGCATGGGCAAGCGTGGTTTTCAATTCATAATCGACCCAGGGTTTGGGAATGAAGCGATAGATTTCAGCATCGTTGATGGCCTTGATGAGTCCTGCCAGATCGGTATGGCCGGACAGGATCAGGCGCGTGGCGTCGGGCTGCAGACTGCGCATTTCGGCCAGAAAAGTGACACCGTCCATCTGGGGCATGCGGAAATCCGACAGCACCAGGTTGAATGTCTGCACACGTGCGCGTTCGAGGGCAGCCAGCGGTGAGTTGAATGTCTCAATGACCCAGTCAGCGTATTCCCCGCCCTGTTTCCAGCCCAGACTGCGTTTCAGCGCGGACAGGATCAGCGGGTCGTCATCGACGATCAAAATCTGTGCTGCATGCATTCTTAATCCCTTTTTTTTAGGGCCTGTTAACAACTAATTTGGGAGTGCGAGTGGGGTCTATGGCTCGCAGGGCTAGGCGCAGGGAGCGCCGTTTGGTCATCCAAACAAGCGACCTGCAACACCGCCATGCGGGCCATAGAGCCCGCTCCCTCCGGGTTCAAACCAAAACGCGCGCTGGCGTCGTTGCGCGGCTTGCCAAGGGCACCACCCTTGGCTGCGCCACGACGCCTAGCCAGCACACGTTTTGGTTTGAACGCATCTCCCAAATTAGTTGTTAACAGGCCCTAACGGACGGAAATGAAGACGTGGAGTGAGCGGCCGTCGATTTTTTCGTAATGAAGGATCTGGCCGATGATACGTTCGTCCAGCAGATAGTCCCTGGCCAGCAGCAATATCCCGTCACGCGTCAACAGATCGCGCGACAACACCATGCCCGGTGCCAGCTTGTCGGTGGTGGTTTCCATTTCCTTGCCGCTCGGGCGCTCGGGTGTCCCGCCGCCCATTAATTGGGTCAGCGCCAGTACCACCGTCGGGTCATAACGTTTGCCCGAATTCTGGCGAATGTCCTGCAATGCTTCTTCGCGCGAGAGTTTGCGCATTTGCATGGCGCCGGAGATAAGTGCGTCGTAGTCGTTGGCGACGGCAAGTATGCGCGCCCCCAGCGGGATGGACAGCCCCGGCAAGGCATCGGGATACCCCTGGCCATCGAAGCGTTCGTGATGGTGGCGGATCAGCAGTGCTGCCTGTGTCAATTGCTCCAGCGCCATCAGCACGGTTTGTCCCTTGACCGGGTGCTTGTGCACTTCCTCGCGCTCTTCCTGCGTGAGAGAAGCATAGGGCTTGCGGATCACGCTGTCGGGCAGGCCGAGCTTACCGATGTCGTGCAGCAGGGCAGCGAGAAAGACATCCTGTATTTCATTCTCGGCCATCTTCATGCGTGTCGCCAGCGAGCGTGCCAGATCGGCGACGCGGCGCGAATGCCCCGCCATGGCCCCTTCGCGCATGTCGATCAGATTGGAAAATACCTTGATCGAGGTGATGAAACCTTTCTTGAGCTCGCCATGCGCCTGTTCGAGAAATTGCATGGTTTGGTGCAATTCCTTGGTGCGCGCGTGCACCTTGTTTTCCAGTTTGGTGTTCCATTCGCGCAATTGGGCATTTTGTTCCTGCACCTTCTGCTCAAGGCAGCGCTTTTCTTCCACCAGACGCTTGGTGTCCAGACCCTGCTTGACGATCATCAGAATCTCGCGGTCATCCCAGGGCTTGGAGATGTAGCGGAAAATTTCACCCTTGTTGATGGCCTCGACCGTGGACACGAGATCGGAAAATCCGGTCAGCAGAATGCGCACAATGTTCGGATCGCGCGTCCGCACGTGCTGCAAAAATTCCGCACCCGACATGTTCGGCATGCGCATATCGGAAATGATCAAATCGACTTTTTCTTTTGTCAGTATCTCCAGGCCCGCCGGACCGCTATCGGCAGTGAGCACCTTATATCCAGTGGGCCGCAACAGACGCTTGAGTGAAGTGAGAATATTGGCCTCATCATCAACCAGCAGGATCGTGGCGTTGGCAGGCGCGGACGCATCGGCGTCCTTTGCCGCCTCGACCTGTTCTGGGGCTACTGGCGCGGGCGCACTCTGCGTTTGTGCCAGCAGTTGATCGAGCAGCTGATCCTGGATGGCCGGGCTCGTCACAGCATGGCTCCTAACGTATTACTTTGCGCGCGGGTGTGATCCAGCAGTGCAACCCATTGCTGATCCTTCAATGTGATAGTGCCGCTTTTTTCACCGACAGCGGTGCGAATCTGCTCGCTGTTCAAGGTGGTCAAGTGGGTCAAGGATGCAATTTTGTCACTCACCGCGAGCACGCTTGCGAGAGGATGCTGGCTGTGCTCCGGTGCGTGGTGCCAACGGATCCCCTGAATCAGCGCAGCCGGGAAATTCCACTGTTCGGCAATGGCCGCGCCGGCCTCGGCATGTGTGAATCCAAGGGTTTTCTTTTCCAGCTCGATCTCATTGACTTGAGGATCCAGTGCGGCCAGCCGCATTTGCTCATACTGGTACGGGAAGCGGATGGCAATCAGGAGTTTTCCGATATTGTGCAACATGCCGGCGGTGAAGGCATCGCAATCTTTCAACGACAGCCATTTTCCCAGCCACTCGGCCGCCACGGCAACGACAATGGCTTCTTGCCAGAATGCATGCTGATCGAATGTTTTGGGGAGGTTTTGTGGAATGGCCGACATGACGGCAGCGGTCAGGACAATTGAACGGGTGTTGCTCAAGCCGATCGTGTTGATGGCTTGCTGGGCATTGGCGATATTGCCGGATACGCCATAGAAGGGAGAGTTGGCTACGCGCAGCAGCTTGCTGAGAATCGCCACTTCACGGGAAATCATTTCCGCCAGACATGAGACATCCAGATCGTCACGGTCGAATTCGGTGAGGATCCGGCCGAGGGCGCTCGGCCAGGGCGGGAACTGGGTCAGTCCTTCCAGCATCTGTGCGAGGCCGGTTGCAGGATCGGCTGCTTCGGTACAGTCCGGTTGTTCCTTAACGTCCATGTGCCACCTCCGGAATCAGGATCACCAGCCAGCCACGGCCCTTTGACTCATGGCCCAGTGTCGAGAAACGTACTTCAAATGTTTGTTGATTGGAATCGTAATGATGAACACACTCTTCGGAAGCAGGGAACCAACCGTCGGGGAGCGTTTCCCGGGCATTGTTGGCAATCAACTGCACGGTGCTGAATATCTCGCGCGCCATCCGATTGGTCGATACGATCAAACCCGTCTGATCGACGCCAATCACCCCGATGGGCATACGGTCAAGAATTTCCTGATCGACACGCAGCGTGACGAGGTTATTTTTCAATTCTGCGGTGCGTTTTTCGACCATGACGTCAAGTTCATTGACCAGACTTTGCAGGGCCTTGTTGGTGTGTTTCAGTTCTTCTGTCAGGCGCACATTCTCGGCGCGCATCTGGTATTGGGCGAACGCTTCGCGCACATGGCCGCGCAGCAATTCATCGTCCCAGGGTTTGGTGAGGAATTTGAACACCGCGCCCTGGTTGATGGCATCGGTCACCGAACGTAACTCGGTATAGCCTGAGAGAATGATACGGATCGTGTCAGGCAGAATTTCCTTGGCATGCGCAAGAAATTCCGAACCCACCATGCCCGGCATGCGCTGGTCGGAAATAATCACATGAGCGGGTTGTCGTTGCAGTAGCGCCAGGCCTTCGGCACCACTGTTCGCGGTCAGCACTTTGTAGCCGTCACGCCGGAACAACCGGGTCAAGGCGGCAAGAATGTTCGGCTCGTCGTCGACCAGCAGCAGAATCTTTTCTGCGACGGTGGCAGCGGCGATGTGCGGCAATGTCAAGTCACAGGCGTTCATTTTGAAATTCCTGCGTTGGAATGTGGTTTCGATCGGGGGGCCATACCTCCTGGAGCGGGGAGGAGGCGTGTTGCAAGTCCCGTATCAATCACCCGGGCGATCCACGGTTTTATCGGCCCAATATTGGCTAAATTAAGGCTGAGTGTGACTCTCGATCCCCGCCACAATCCGCGTGAAGATCGGCAAGCCATTGAGCGGCAGTGATTTCTCATGGGGTCAGGCGGGTGTTTGCCGGATTTCTGGTTATATAGCTCAAATAAAATTCATGTCAGTGCGTCTCGGCCATTTCCCAGGGCAGGTTGCGGGTCAACAATACGTTAAGCAGGTTGTCCTGGAAGTTGACATTGTTGGTCAGCTTGTTATGGCTCTCGCAGAGAAAGAATGAATACGCCACTGGCAGAAAACTGTCTTCATGCTGAGGTGCGCTGGGGTCCAGCGTCTGACGTGCCAGCAATGACGGCTTCGTGACGCGACCATCACCCGGCTCGAACATCAGTTCGTCATAACGCACGCCGGGTTTGGGATGGCGAATTTCTTTGGGGTTGAGACGCACGGCAAATTTCCCGTCGGCCTGCTCAATCAACAGTCGCGCTGAGGTCAGCGTACAGTCGCCGCCAAACAGAACATAGCGAATCGGGCTGGACGGTTCGGCGACCGAAAGATTCCAGGTGAAGCGCCGCCCGCGTTCGAGCTGATATTTGAAATAGCGCCGCAGGGCGTCAAGGTGTTGATCCGGCGCGTCGCTGTCGCTGCGGATACGTGCTTCGACGACCGGATCGAAGATCGACCAGTGATAATGTTCCCAGGTTTCACTGTCGAACAGATTGTCGTGCAGGCCATGCCCGTCGATGTCGATCAGCCAGGTTGTCAATGGATGCGGGAAGAGCTGGTAACCGCTGGGCAGGGTGGCGAGCGTTTCCTGGCGTATGCGTCCCCAGCCGATGGGGTTGCCGCTGAGAAAGGCGTGCAGGGAATCGATCGATCCCAGATTGGGCGTCCCCAGCAGAATCAGCTTGCGCACTTTGCGCGCGCCTGCCAGCGTGACCTGGTGCGGGTCGCCGTCGAGCGCATCGATGGTGCCGTAGCGCAGATAGTAGCGGGCGATCAAGCCACCCATGCTGTGCGCGACGATATTGACGCGCAGATCGGGGCGCCCATAGTCGCGCCGGATCGTTTCAATCAATTGATCCAGCGCGCGTGCGGTCTGCACGTTATCCTGGCGCCAATCGTAGGCGAACACATAGTAGCGGCGTTCCTTGGCGCCTGCGGGCCGGCCGGGGATTCCGCGCACGTAGCCTCCATAGCGGGTTAGCGTCTCGATGATGGGGCGGTAGAAATCCCGGCCAAACGCCTGTTCCGCAATATCGTAGGCTTCCAGGTGCGACGGTTTGGGTGCCAGCGTTTGCGGGTCAAATTCCAGCGCCAGTTCGTCGTAGCGGGAAAACAGAATGGAATACCAGGGCCCTGGCCACACCTCGCGTTTCGTAATTTTGTCGCGCAGCTTCGAGCCGAAGACGCCGGGGATCAGAATCACCGGCGTAGTCTCTGCATTTTCCAGCCCCATTTGATACAGCCGCATCAAATCGGGCCGGGCTTCCTCACCGCAGCCAGGCAAGAGCAGCAATCCAAGACAGAGCAACAGCAAAGGCAAGCGTCGTTGCATCGGGAGTCCCCCATGGCGGCATCCAACAGGATTCGCATTGCGTACAGCAAGGTATGCTTTGTCTACAATAGATGCTCAATCAAGGGAACACCATGACACGCTATACCCTGCCTGCCATCGTATTGCACTGGCTGATGGCGCTGCTGATCATTTGGGCTTTCACACTGGGGCTGAGAATGGTCGATATGCCCGGCCTGACACCAGACAAGCTCAAGTATTTTTCCTGGCACAAATGGCTGGGTGTGACCGTGCTCGGGCTGGCCTGTGTGCGCTTGTTGTGGCGCGTGTTTCATCCGGCGCCGGCCTATCCTGCCAGCATGCCGCGCTGGCAGCAGAAGGCGGCCAATGGCTTGCACGCGTTCTTGTATCTGTTGATTTTCATTGTGCCGCTGTCGGGCTATTTTTACAGTCTGGCGGACGGCGTGCCCGTGGTTTATCTGGGCGTCATTCCCTTGCCGGTATTGATGGAAAAAAATGCGGTGTGGAAACCCATCCTCAAGGAACTGCACGACACGCTCACCACCGTCTTGCTGGTTGTCTTTTGTCTGCACGTGCTGGCGGCGCTCAAGCACCACTTCATCGACAAGGATGGAATTTTCAAACGCATGTGGCTTTGATTTTTTGCGGCGATTGCAGTGCTTGCATCCATCTGGCGATGACGTGCGTATATTGGATCAGACCACTTGGAGAAAACGTCATGTCCTTTAAACCCGCTTTGTTGCGCGGCGCTGCCGCCACCAGTTGCCTGCTTTTCAGCCTGCTTGCCGCCGCAGCCGCGCTTAAAGCCGACCCGGCAAAAAGTTCCATCGGCGTGCTTTTCCGGCAGATGAATGTGCCCATCGAGGCAAAATTCAATCAGGCCACGATGCAGATCAATTTCGATGCGGCGCACCTGGAGGCATCGAAAGCGCGTGTTGAAATCGATATTGCCAGTTTCGATCTGGGCGAGCCGGAATACAACCGTGAAGTACTCAAGAAGGAGTGGTTCAACGCGGCGCAGTTCCCCAAGGCCACGTTTGTTTCCAGCAACATGAAAGCCATGGGCAACAATCAATATCAGGTCAATGGCCAACTGACAATCAAGGGCAGGGCGACAGAGGTTGCGTTTCCCCTGACGGTGTCCCGGCAGGGGACGCAACAGATTTTTGATGGACGGCTGCCGATCAAGCGGCTGACATACAACATTGGTGAAGGTGACTGGAAAGATACCAGTGTCGTGGCTGATGAAGTCGTCATCAAGTTTCACATCGTTGCAGCCGAGTAGCTGTGAGCGAGCAACGATCAAAGCGTAACGAGTAGCGTCACATTCATTTATCGAGGAGCGGCCATGAAACTCAAATCCATTTTATTTGCCGGGTGTGCATTTGTTGCAGCTACGTCCAATGCGCAAACCTACACCATCGATCCTGACCATACCTATCCCAGCTTCGAGGCTGACCATATGGGTATCTCGATCTGGCGCGGCAAGTTCACCAAGACGAGCGGTACCATCACGCTCGATCGTGCGGCCAGGAGCGGCACGATGGACATCACCATCGACACCAATTCAATTGAATTCGGTCATGCCAAGATGAACGAGCACGCGCGTGGCAAGGAATTTTTCAACACGGAAAAATTTCCCACGGCCACGTATCACGGCACGGCAATAAAATTCGACGGCGATACGCCCGTTGCTGTCGAGGGTAACCTGACGATGCTCGGTGTGACCCGGCCGGTAGCGCTGAAGATCAACAAATTCAAGTGCCTCATGCATCCGTTCTATCATCGCGAGGTCTGCGGCGCCGATGCCAGTGCCGAATTCAAGCGCACCGATTTCGGCATGGACTATGGCGTACCGAAATTTGCCGCGCCCGAAGTGCGCTTGCAGATTCAGGTGGAAGCCTTGAACATGCAGCAGCCCATACCCGGCCAGCCTGCCCAATAAGCAAATAAGCGCTGGTGCGAGAGCACCAGCCTTTTGGGTTTAAAGCAGCTGTAATGGCGGCTCATCCATCAAGGCAGTTTGCTCACGCAGTTCCAGAATGCGGTCTTGCCAGTAGCGTTGCGTATTGAACCAGGGGAAGGCAAGGGGGAAAGCCGGGTCATGCCAACGCTGCGCGATCCAGGCGGCATAGTGGATCAGCCGCAAGGTGCGCAGCGCTTCGATCAAATGCAATTCGCGTGGATCGAAGTTAAAAAAATCTTCATAACCTTCTAGCACGTGCGAGAGTTGCAGCGCCATTTCGGCGCGCGTACCGGAGAGCAGCATCCACAAATCCTGAATCGCCGGGCCCATGCGCGCATCATCGAAATCGACAAAATGCGGGCCATTGTCCCTGGCCTCTTTTGCTTCCTCGACCCACAGCACGTTGCCCATGTGGCAATCGCCGTGCAGGCGCAATGTGCGCACTGCGCCCGCGCGCTCGAAACACTGCTGCACACGGCCCAGCGCTTGATCCACCACGCTGTGCCAGGCGGCAAGAATATCGTCGGGGATGAAGTGATGTGCCAGCAAATAATCGCGCGGCTGCGCGCCAAAGCTGACGACATCGAGCGCGGGGCGTGCGGCAAAAGGCAACCGCGCACCCACGGCATGAATCCGCCCGATGAAACGTCCCATCCATTCCAGTGTGTCGGGATCGCCGAGCTCCGGTGGCCGTCCGCCTTGCCGTGGAAAGACGGCGAACCGATAGCCGCCAAATGCATTCAATGTGTTGTCCGCCAGCGTAAGTGCCGGGACGACCGGGATTTCTTCGGCCGCCAGCTCGGCCACAAAAGCGTGTTCTTCCAGAATCGCTGCGTCGCTCCAGCGCTGCGGACGGTAGAACTTGACGACGACGGGCGGACCGTCCTCGATGCCGATCTGGTAGACGCGATTCTCGTAACTGTTGAGTGCTAGCAAGCGGCCATCGCATTGCAGACCCACGCTGTAGAGCGCATCCAGCACACAATCAGGGGTGAGATCGGCGAAGGGCAGGTCAGTGGGTGGGCTCATCGTAGCAACATGCAGATATGCAGGCTAAATCCAGAAACTCTGATGCCGTACCTTGGCTTCATACATGTTGCGGTCTGCGTGGGCCAGCAGTTCACTTTCACTGCTGCCATCCCGTGGATAAAGCGCACCGCCGATGTTGGCATGAATGGTGCCGGAAACCTGATCGACGAGAAAAGGTTGCGCGATGCTTGCGGAAATCGCCAGCGCGCGCGTTTCAAGGAGTTGATCGCTTGTGATGCCATCGAGCAGAATGACAAATTCGTCACCGCCAAAGCGAACGGCCAGATCGGATGGGCGTACATGGTTGCGCACGCGTTCGGCCACCAGACGCAGCACGGTATCGCCGGTTTGATGGCCATAGGTGTCGTTGAACAGTTTGAATTTGGCCAGATCGAGAAACAGAATGCCAAAAGGTTTGCGCATATTCAGTGCAGCCTGTATCCACTGCGATAGCGGCAGCCGATTCGCCATTCCAGTCAGCGAGTCGTTGCGCGCTTCTGCGCTGGCCTGCTCAAGCGAATCCCGAATGGCGCGGGCATCGCGAACCACAGCGATCGACAGGCGTTCGCCGCGAATATCGACGTTGCTGATCGAAATCGAGACCGGCACGATGTCCCCGGCTTTGTTCAGCGCCGGCAAGACCGGCCGTGTACCCATGATTCTCGGCTTGCCTTCCGAGCGGAAGCGTGCAGCATCGCCCGCGTGCCGGGCCCGATACATTGGCGGAATCAATATTTCCATCGGTTGCCCGACCAGCTCGCGGGCCGAGTAACTGAGCAGAGGCTGGACCGCGTCGTTGGCGAGAACAATCTTGCCACTGGCGTCAACCATGAGGATCGCATCGGGCAAGACATTCATCAGATCGCTGATGACTGGCAGGATGTCTGGAATCAGGGATGCGTCGTATTTCATTCACGCCTCATCGTTTGCATGGCGGTAGTCCATTTATCGGCAGAACCCGCTCTTTAACAAGGAATTGATATACGGTATGGCTACAGAAAATTCTTATTCCGGCAGATCGACAAATCGCATCTTGAAACGCTTGCCCTTGATGTTACTCTGACTGAGCGTCCGCATGGCCTGTTCAGCAATGCGTCGATCCAGCGCAACATAGGTGGAAAACTCGCCGACGTTGATCTTGCCGACCTGTTCCTTGGTGAAGCCCGCATCGCCCGTGAGTGCGCCCAGCACATCGCCAGGCCGCAACTTGTCTTTCTTGCCGCCCATGATGCACAAGGTTCTCATGGGTGCACGCAAGGGGCCGCCTGCTGCGGGTTTGAGAGAGGACAATTCGAACCAGTTCACGCGGTTCTTTTGATAATCCTCGATCAACTTTACCCAGCGCATTTCGTTCGGCGCGCACAGGCTGAGCGCCAAGCCCTTGTTCTGACCGCGGCCGGTGCGGCCGATGCGGTGGATGTGCACCTCGGTGTCCTTGGTGACATCGACGTTGATGACGGCATCCAGACTTTGAATATCCAGCCCGCGTGCGGCCACGTCGGTAGCGACCAGCACGGAGCAACTCTGGTTGGCAAACAGCGTCAGAATCTCGTCGCGTTCGCGTTGTTCCAGTTCACCGTAAAGTGCGAGTGCGCTGAAGCCTTGCTGGCGCAATTCTTCCGCCAACTCGCGGCAATGAATCTTGGTATTGCAAAACGCCAGCGTCGAAGTCGGGCGGAAGTGATTGAGCAATTGCGCGACCGTCGCGTTGCGTTGTTCCGGCGCGATCTCGTAGAAACGTTGTTCGATGCGGCTGGCATCGTGCTGCGCTTCCACCTGCACTTCGGTGGGCCGGTTCAAATAACGTGCGCTGGCTTTGCGAATGTCGTCAGGATAGGTGGCGGAAAACAGCAGGGTCTGACGCCGCGTGGGACAGGCGCTGGCAATGCCGGAAATTTCTTCTTCGAATCCCATATCGGTCATGCGATCCGCTTCATCCAGCACCAGCGTTTGCACGCGCGCGAGGTCAATGGTGCCACGCCCCAGATGATCGCGAATGCGGCCCGGCGTGCCCACCACGATATGCGCACCGTGTTCCAGCGAGCCGATTTGCGGCCCCATCGGTGAACCGCCGCATAGCGTCAGCACTTTGATGTTGTCGGCAAAACGCGCCAGGCGGCGCAATTCCTTCGCCACTTGATCGGCCAGCTCGCGCGTGGGGCAGAGCACCAGCGCCTGAATCGCAAACAGCGTCGGGTTGAGCGCGTGCAGAATGCCGATGCCGAAGGCGGCGGTCTTGCCGCTGCCGGTCTTGGCTTGCGCAATCAAGTCGCGCCGCTCCAGGATGATGGGCAGACTCTGCGCCTGGATCGGCGTCATGGTGTGATAGCCGAGCTGTTCGAGGTTGCTCAGCATCGCCGGACGCAAGGGCAGGCTGGAAAAGGAGAGGGTGGTCATGCGGGCCTAACATCTAACAGGTTTGATGGATCGGCAGTCTAACAGGCTGCAGACATCCCATTCACCGAGCGTGTCAGCTTATCTGCCTGAAATCCTTATGATTTTTCAAACTTGGCCGAAAACATGAGGGAAAGAATGGCGCCTGCAGGCGTCACCTCGCTATTGCAGCCTGACCTCGCCAAGCGCCGGACTGAAGAACCCCTATGACCCCTATCGTAAAACGCAATACGCTTTACCATCTTCGCATGCTGGTCGATCGCGTGCCATCGATCCTGGCTTATTGGGATCGTGATCTGATCTGCCGCTTTGCCAATCGGGCTTATGAAAGCTGGTTCGGAATCAATCCGGACGATCTGATCGGCATGCCCATTGCCGATTTTCTGGGCCAGGAATTGTTTGTTAAAAACGAATCTCATATTCGTAGCGTGCTCGATGGCCACGAGCAACTGTTCGAGCGTACCATCCTCGGGCCGGACGGGAGCGAACGCTACAGTCTGGTCAACTACATCCCGCATGTCATGGATGGCGAGGTACTGGGTTTCATGGTGCTGGCCAGTGATGTCAGCAAGCTGAAGGAAGCGGAAAAAAACCTGCAGACGGAAGTGACCGAGCGCAAACGTTTGCAGGCGGAACTGGTGCAATCGGACAAACTGGCATCGATCGGTCAACTGGCCGCCGGGGTGGCGCACGAAATCAATAATCCCATCGGTTATGTGTTTTCCAATTTCGGGACGCTGGAAGATTATCTGGGCAAATTCTTCCAGATACTGTCTGCCTATGAGCAGGCCGAGTCCAGCATCAGTGATCCGGCGGTGGCTGCCCGGTTGCGGGAGTTGCGTCAGGCGGTCGAGCTGGACTTCCTCAAGGAGGATATTCCCCAACTGATGCAAGAATCGAAACACGGGATCGAGCAGGTGCGCCAGATTGTCCGTGCGCTGAAGGATTTCTCTCGTGTCGATTCATCGGACACGTGGCAGGCCACGAATTTGCACCAATGCATCGATACGGCGTTGACGCTGGCCAACAGCGAAATCAAGCACAAGGCCGATATCGTCAAGCACTATGGCGAGATCCCAGAGGTTGAATGCCTGCCTTCGCAAATCAATCAGGTTGTCATGAACCTGGTCGTCAACGCCGCGCAGGCGATGGGCGCAGTACGCGGCTGCATCACCATTCGCACTGGGGTCGAGGACGATCAAGTGTGGTTCTCGGTATCCGACAACGGTTCGGGCATTCCGCCGGAGACGCTCAAGCGCATCTTTGAACCGTTCTTTACCACCAAGCCGATCGGTCAGGGCACCGGTCTGGGCCTGTCGGTTTCCTACGGCATCGTGCAGAGACATAATGGCGCCATCGATGTCACCAGTGTGCCCGGTGGCGGCACGACGTTCCATATCACACTTCCCATCAGGCAGGAGAAACTTCTTGCCGAGGCGGAACAGGCCGACGCCTAGCGCACACCAGCACCATCACGGTCGTGCCATGATCCGTGGCTTGTCGTATGATCGTAGCGCGTGGTTTTTCTTTCGGGGGACGTATGAAAAACAGTAGCGTGCTGACAGCCCTGTTGTTGCCCATGGTGGCCGGTGCTCAACCCTTTGCCAGGGAATCGGCCTACGCGATTGAAGCGTGTCGCGCGGGCTGCTTTGCCGTGACAACACCGGGTGTGTTTTATACCGGCGTGGCGGCGCGGGCCTACCGGGTTTGCACCGTCGATGCGCACACCGCCATCATCAACGCCAATGGCGGCAGGGTGACGATTCCTGCGGGTACAGCCGGCGCGCATGGTTGCGTTGACATCAGCGGTTCGCAACTGATTCTGGAAACGGGGCAGGTATGGGTAGGCGTCTTGCCCGACTAGAATTGCTTGTATCTGCGATGTGTATGTGATTCACGTGAACGATGAGCAGGTATAAACATTCCTTCGAGGTGGATGATGGCCGCTGCAAAAATTGAGTTTGGCAAATCTGCCGGGAAATTCCGCGAATTGTTTGGGCAAAGTGCCGCGCTGTCGGCAGTCCTGTTTGCACTGATAGCGCTGGCCCTGGGTCTGGCAGTGGTCATGTTTTTTCAAACGGCCGCGCCCACCCATCTGACGCTTGTCAGCGGCCCCGAAGGCAGTTCATCGCAACGATCTGCCGAGAAGTACAAGGCCATCCTGGCGCGGGAGGGCGTCAAGCTGAACGTTCTGCCTTCCACTGGCTCGGTCGATAATCTGAAGCAACTGACCGACCCGAAATCCAGAGTGGATGTTGGTTTTGTGCAGGGCGGGGATTTGCAGGGCATCAACATCGAGTATCTGGTTTCATTGGGCAGCGTGTCCTACCAGCCGCTGATGATTTTCTATCACGGTGCGCCGAAGAAGCTGCTGTCCGATTTCAAGGGCGACCGGATTGACATTGGCCCCGAAGGCAGCGGTTCGCATACGCTGGCACTGACCCTGCTCAAGGCAAATGGCATTGAGCCGAACGATGCGTCGCATACGCAATTCATCGATGTGCCCGATGGCGATTCAAAGCGCGCATTGCTGGAAAACCGTATCGATGGGTTGTTCATGATGAGCGATTCAACGGCAGGTGCGTTGATGCGCGAGTTGCTGCATACGCCCGGTGTGCAGGTGTTCAACTTTGTCCAGGCCGACGCTTATGCGCGCCGCTTCAATTATCTGAACAAGCTGGAACTGCCGCGCGGCGCACTCGATTTCGGCAAGGACACACCCAGTGCCGATGTGAGTTTGATCGCCCCGACGGTGGAACTGATTGCGCGTGAAAACCTGCATCCAGCGCTTTCTGATGTGTTGCTGGAAGCAGCAAAGGAAGTGCACGGCAACGCCGGTCTGTTCAAGAAGCGTGGCGAATTTCCAGCCCCGCTGGAACAGCAATTCCGCATCAGTCCCGATGCGGCGCGCTACTACACCTCCGGCAAGAGTTTTCTTTATCGTTATTTTCCTTACTGGATCGCCAGCCTGATCAGCCGCACGCTGGCGATTATCGTTCCCATCATCCTGGTGCTGGTGCCCGCGCTGAAATTTGTCCCCATGCTCTATCGCTGGCGCATGCAGTCGCGCATCTATCGCTGGTACCGGGCGTTGCTCGATCTGGAGCACAAAGCCTTCCGGCTGGAAGCTGAGGGCAAGAGCCTCACTGAACTGTTGGAACAGCTTGATCAGATCGACAGATCTGTCAGCAAGATCAAGGTTCCCGCTGCGTTCGCCGATCTGTTCTACGATTTGCGCGGGAACATCAGCTTTGTCCGCAGCCGTCTGGCCGGTACACCGCTCAAGGGCGATTGAAAAAATTCCACATTGCATCGTTGGCCGAGCGGGCATTTCATGAAAGCGAAAGCCGCGTCAGGCCGGCATGATGCTACCGGCGCGCCTTCTCATACAGCGGTTCCACCGTTGGCAAGAGGGATTCGATTTCCTGTACGCGGCTGGCGTCGGCTGGGTGGCTGCTGAGAAATTCCGGCGGATGCGCGCCCTGATTGGTTGCGATCATTTTTTGCCACAACGTTACTCCTGCGTGCGGATCGTAACCGGCACGCGCGGCCAGTTCCAGACCGATGCGGTCGGCTTCGGTTTCATCGGTGCGGCTGAAGTTGGGTGCGACCAGCACTTTGTACACTCCGCCCGCGAGATTACTGGCACCTTCACTGCTGGTCGCCAGACCGATGAATGCTTCCGTCAACAGCGCCTGCGACACCTGCTCGCGTGAATGCTCGCGCAGCGCATGCGCGATTTCATGCCCCATCACCACGGCAATTTCCGCATCGCTCAGATGCAACTGATCGATCAGCCCGGAATAAAACATGATCTTGCCGCCCGGCATGCAAAACGCATTCAATTCCTTGCTGCTGATCACATTCACTTCCCAGTTCCAGCCCGGCGCATCGGAGCGGAATACTCCCGTTTGTGGCGTGATGCGCTTGGCAATCGCGCGCACGCGCTGCAATTGCGCCGGATCCTGATTCAACGTCTTCTTGCTCGCCGCTTCCGACTGCAATTGCGTGTACGCCTTCAGTGCCATCTGGTTGACGTCCGCAGACGAGACTAATAACAACTGCTTGCGTTCGATACCGACGGCACCACTTTCCGTCGTACTCGAGCAACCGTTGAAAAGTATCAGCGGCAAAATCAGCAGTATCGGGGACAGAATTTTTTTAAATGAATGCATGATGTTTTGGTCACGTGAAAACAAGAGATCGGCAACGGCGTTTCATTGACGTTGAATAGTAGAAAACATGGCCTGTCTCCTATTGCCGCAGTGTCGGGAACGGAACTCTCGGTTTTGTACTGCCGAATACCCGATCCCAAAACCCACTGCTCACACCGTAGCAGCAATCCGGCTGCTCGGCGCGGTGATGCTGCGCATGCCAGCGCTTGCGCTGCCGCAGCCAGGCATTGTCGGCGCGCCAATGGTGGGTGGCATGATGCGTGATGGAGTAGGTCAGATAGCCGATCAGCACACCGAGTGTCAGCGCGCAGGCAGACCATAGCGCAGACAACATCAGGGCCGGCAGGAAGATCAGCGCGGCAATCAATGTCGCGCTCAGCAGCGTCGGGGTATAGATCAACGCGGTGGGTCGCTGGTGGTGCTCCGCATGCCAGCGTCGAAACGGCTCCATGCCGTGCAGCACGAAGCGATGCAACGCGTATTCGATGAGGGTCCAACCCCCCAGACCAACCAGCGTGAATAGCAAGACTTCCAGCCGTTGCGTGCGTGGGGCGCCCACCAGCAGGAAAGCCGCCAATAGCATCACTGCGACGCTATAGAGCACGAAGTCGGCGCGGTATGCCGCTTTACTGTGTTCCAGTTTGAAAGCCCCCATGTGTTTCCTTTGTTTGACCTTATGGCAGCACCACGCTGAAAACGTGGTCTGCGCCCGTTAAGGAAGCGCTGATTTATTCGGAAATCAGATGCTCCGTCGCTCCTGCGCTAACCAGCGACTTGGCGCATACGGCCGCGCCAAGTCGCTGGTTAGCGCAGGAACGACGAATAAATCAGCGTTTCCCTAGGTTCCTATTGTTACTGATTTTTGTTTGGGCAGGGCCACTATTTGAATGGCCGGGGCGCTATTTGTTCTTGACCCCGAACACCAGCAAAACACCGCCAAGTGCGATCGCGCCCACGCCCATCCAGAGTGGAATATTGACAGTTTCTTTTTCCTGAACCGATAGGTGAATCGAGCCAACGTTGGCTTCGTGAGTCTCTTTGGTGTAACTGAAACCGCCATAGACCAACCCTAGAACCCCGCCCGCTATCAGTGCGATGGCGAGAATTTTTATTGCATTCATTCATGTTCTCCTGTCGAGACAACAGAACCGCAGACATGCGCTGCAGCGTGGGAATATTTTCTGGCCGTTATAGTATCCGTCGACCCTGGATAAGGCGTACCAGAAGCATCACGATGGCAACAATCAGCAGAATATGAATGAAGCCGCCGAGGGTGTAAGAACTGACCAGCCCTAACAGCCACAAGACAATCAAGATCACTGCAATGGTTCCGAGCATTTTGTGCTCCTTCGCGTGGTTAAAAGTTCGAGATATCCTACGATGCCAATATAAGCGAACCGGAACTCAATGCCAGCGCAGCGCCAAAAATCAGCGTTCTCCTACAGGCTTGAGACAAATCGCGCACAGTGAAACGTAAAGGGCGAGCGAGGCTGAGAAAGCCAGCCGACTCCGGCACCTTTCGATCATCCAACTTCACGCTAGCGCCGATCCAGGTCCTCAATCGCATCGACCACCATGCCTGTGCCGATCGCAAGCAACAGAATATCGCTTGCTACGCGCACATAGCGATGGCCGGACGGCGGCGGCCCCAGACGCACCACAACATCGCGCGGCACTTCGTAATACACCACATCGCGCGGCAGACGTTCCCCTATATGCCATCTACGCGCCTGCCCGGGCGGCATGCAGCCGTTATGTTTCCTGGCCAGTCCCGGCGGGCAGTGTCCGGAACGATACCGCTCGTCGTAATATTCGCGGATTACTACACGATGCTGCTCGTTGAAATACTCCCGGCGGTTTTCTCTGCGATCTTCCCGCCTATCCTCATGACCTCTGTCCCGATCCCACCGGTCATCGCCCTTTCGTTCATGATCGTTCCTGTCCTCATGCCTGTCCCTGTCGCCGCCCGCCCAAGGCGGATCGGCCAGCGCTACCCCCGTTGAGGTCAGCAAACCGACGATGACCATGGCGAGCATGGGCCGTTTGAATAAACGAATGTTTTTCATGATGAACCTCTCAATGATCAACCATCGATGAAGAAAGCCCGACGGAACATAGTGCGTGACTCGATCTGGTCAGCGCCTGTTTCATTGTAGTGACAAGGTTGCGCCGCAAGAGGTAGGACGCGGATATGTTTTACATCAGTCGCGTCCTACACCGGGGTCGATCCCACCGTCTCGGTGGCAATCAACGCGAAGTCCGCCTGAGGGACTTTCAGATCATGATAGGAAAGATTTCAAAAACGCAAGCGTAGCCCGGATGCGGGCTATTACCCCTCGCCCGCAGGCGGGAGAGGGTGGCCCGAAGGGCCGGGTGAGGGCGTTCAACATAGCTCGTTGTTTGCAGCACGAAGTTGTATGCGCCCTCACCCCGGCCCTCTCCCGCCTGCGGGAGAGGGGGAGGTTAGCGTCTTCTCAACGCGCCCTCTGTGTTCAGAGTTTGTAAATCCACTCCAGATAGATGGAACGCGGCGCCATGGGCAGGTCGTTGGGGATTGCTGTGCCGGGCGACAGGGTGGGTTCGCGCACATTGGCGTTGAAAAGGTTGTGGATTGAAGCGGCGAAATCCCATTGGTATTTACCGCCGATGCTGCGCAGACTCACATCCACGGTGGTGTAGTCGGCGATGTCAGGACGGGTGTCCTGCGCAGCGCCAAACGCCGAGGCCCGTTTGCGGTCCTCCACCCAGTTGATTTGCGGGCTGAACAACCAGCCGGGGGTAAAACGCCAGTCGGCACGGCCATAGAAGTGGTTATGCGGCGCATAGCCCGCGTCCCGCTCGGTCGATTGATCCACCGAATGCTGGTAACTGTAATTGCCGGTCAGCCGCAGGTCGCGATCCACATCCCAAACGGTTTCCAGCTCGAAGCCGTGGCCATTCTGCTTGCCGGTGTTCTGATACGTTGAACCCGGTGAAGGTGCATTACTCACGACGCGAATAATGTCTTTTGCCACATAGCGGAACAGACTCAAGTTGACCTGCATATCCTTGCGCGCCTGCCAGGCAAAAGCAGTTTCGATGGTACGGATCGTTTCCGGTTTCAGATTGGGGTTGCCATTGGCGACCGGGTTGATGCCATATTGCTCGTTGAAGGAAGGCGCGCGGAACGCGGTGCCGTAGAGCAATTTGGCGGTAAGGTTATAGGCAGCATCCCAGACCAGCGCCAGACGTGGATTGGTGGTGTTGCCAAAGTCGGAGTAGCGGTCATGACGCAAGCCGGTAGTGAGCGTCCAATCCTTGGCGAAATTCCATTCATCCTGTACGTAAAGGTAATTGTTCTTGCGCCGCTGCGGACGGATATGCGGCTGAATCTCGTTATAGTCCATCGCCGGGTCGAGACACACCCCGCCCACCGCGCCACCGAGACAGGTCGGCACACCGGCAGGACTCAGGAAGAAATTCTTGTGGGTGTCGGTCTTGTATAAATTCAAGTCGTCATGGCCCGCGCCGATACGTAGCGCGTGCTTGTCAAAGCCGGAATAAGTGGCAAAGGTCGAGAACCTGAATTGCCGTTCCCATCGGCTCGGCCCACCCAACAGGCCATTTGGATATGTGACACCGGCAATGACCGTACCGGGTGGGAAGAGCACAGCGCCGTTCGGCGCTTCCTCTGAGTAATAGAGAGCGCTGAGTGTGGCACCCAGGCCCCAATTATTTGTGAATTGCGGGTTGGCCCAAGAGAGATCGCTGGTGAAACGTTCACTCCTTGCTTTGCTTGTTGGATCCAACGCGGAAGCGGACCCGGCACCAGTGCCAAGGTTGTCGCGCAATTTGTAGCCGAAACGCAAGCGCCATTGATCCAGATTCAGATCAAGGTTGCCATCAATCGCATCGTAGCCCGTGTTCACGGGGCCGGGCGATCGCGTGACCGCTGCTTGCGCCGCGTCTCTTTTGATGATTTGCTTCTGGCCATCCGTATGTCCCACCCGCAGGTAGCCAGCAACATTGATTGCCCCGATCGTGCCACCGTGCTGCACCCACACATCTCCGGTGCCGAAGGAGCCGCCTCCCATGCCTAACTGGGTACCCTGCGTATCCGCTGCGGTTTTGGTAATGATGTTGATCACCCCGGCATAGGCATCGGCACCGTACAGTGCAGAACCGGGACCCCGGATGATTTCGATACGAGCGATATTCTCTACTGGTAAGCCACCCCATTGCGTTCCCTTGTCGCCGGTATACATGGCGGTCATTGGAATGCCGTTTTGCAACATCAACAGTTGTGGATTGGTTGCGCCACCACCGCCTATGCCACGCATAATATAGAGAGGCGTGTATAGTCCAGCAATACGAGATACGTGTATCCCCGGCACAGTTTCCAATACCTGGTCCAGATCGGTGGCGCCCATCGCGGCGATGTCTTCTGCGGTGATCACCGAGGCAACTGCGGGTGCGCGGCGCAAGGGCTGCTTGTTGCCGGTGGCGATGCTCACTGTGGCCTTGTCGCCGTAGGCTTGAGAGAGTTCCTCTTCCTCGGTGGATTGGGCCAGGAGTGCAGGCACCTGGAGCAGTAGCAGCGAAGCAAGAACGAATGCACGCCAGTCCCAATATTTCATTTATTGTCTCCGTTCATTCCGCACAAACCCAGGGCAACTCACTGCGGGGCGTCGTGTCGTGTGTGCACTTATGCTTATAACGGGAAATACTAGCGGGCAAGTCTAATACGGAAATCAATCTCCGTAAATCACTATCAGGGTAACTGTTGGTGGCTGTCGGTTCGGCGGCACACATGCCAGCTCAAGTTAATGCACCGCTCCCTTGTATCGTCTAAGAAGCGTTCCTATGAATGGTGAGCAGGTCTTATCGCCATAGCAAGTTTTTCACCTTGTTGTGTCTCCTGCGTATCGCATATAGTCACCTTGATCGGTTTTCGTAGCGTTCCCCATTTCTTCACTGTTTTCAACCAAGGAACTTACTCGCCATGACCACTCCAGATATGCGTTTAGACCCCTACCCGCACTACGCCAAGATGCGCGCCACTGCGCCGGTATTCTTCAACCCGGAACGCCAAGTGTGGGAAGTATATGGCTATCACGACATCCAGACCGTGATGAGCGATCCAGCCACATTCTCGTCAGAGATTCACAGTGCTGCAGTGCAATCGAGATTGCAGACGATGGCGACGATGGATCCCTCTCGTCATACCCAGCTCCGCAAGTTGATTTCACGCGCCTTCACGACCAAGACGGTCTCCGCCTTGGAGCCGCGGATCCACACGATCGTTGATGAACTGTTGGATCGAGTCACCAGTGTAGGTCAGATGGATATCATGACCGATTTTGCTTTTTCTTTACCGCTCACGGTCATAACAGAATTGCTAGACGTACCTCTGTCGGACTATGAAAAATTCAAGGAATGGTCCGATGCTTTGGTTCAAATAATCGAACTAGCGGCCCAAGGACAAGCACCTAAGCCACACCTGTTGGAAGCAGTAGAGCAGATCATGCAATACTTGGAAGCAGTCATCATCGACCGCCAAAGAAAACCAGGCACTGATCTGATCAGCGGTTTGGTCTCAGCGAGTGTTGATGGTGAGCGGCTGACAATCCATGAAATCGCCAGCACTTGCCGACTGTTGCTGATTGCGGGTCATGAGACAACCTCTAATCTCATCGGTAACGCCATGCATCTGCTTCTCGAACATCCTGACGCCCTGGTGCAACTACGTTCAGAACCCGATCTTTTACCATCGGCCATTGAGGAAGTTTTACGTTATCGCACACCGTCCCAATTCTTTGGGCGGGTTGCCACCCGTGATGTAGAGCTGGGGGGCCAGTTGATTCGATCTGGGCAACGGGCGGTGGTCTTTCTTGGCTCGGGCAATCGCGATGCTGCAGCATTCGCCGACCCTGACCGCTTCGACATTACGCGAGCGCCTGATCGCCACCTGAGCTTCGGCTATGGCATTCATTTTTGCCTCGGTGCCGGATTGGGCCGACTTGAGGCCAGGATAGGAATCAACGCTCTTCTGCAGCGTTTACCGGATATCCGTTTGGATGAGACGAAAATCATCAAACCGTTAACGTCCTGCGCGCTACTCGGCTTGCATAACTTGCCCGTTCGGTTTTCACCCACACCACAATCAACATAAGACCGTACTCAAGGACTTTGGCGACTTCCTCAGACGTTGCGAAACGTTTCATAGGCGCTTGCGCACGAAGTCTTCTTCACAGCTTGTACCCGTGCCAAACCACAATGATCTAAACCAGGGGTATCGATGGGGCCGGGACTGATAGTTTTAGACTCTGGTTGGAGGAATACTGCGGTTGTGCCTGCCGTAAATCGAACCGGCAGAGTGCGCAAACCGAACATCATGCTGGACGACAATGGTTCAATCGATTTTGTGTCATCTAACCGTAAATCCGGTAAGCGCTGCAGTAGAGCAGCGATTCCGATCCTGCCTTCGAGCCGTCCCAGGCCAGCGCCGAGGCAGTAGTGGATGCCATGCCCGAAAGCCAGGTGGCGATTGGGAGCGCGCGTAATGTCGAAGCGGTCTGGATCGGGAAATACTGTTGCATCGCGATTGCCTGTGTAACCCTCCCATAAAATCAATCCACGCATAACTAGAGGTCTTCGGGCAAACTGAGATGCCAAAGGAGGCCTCAAATGCGCAAGAGCAGATTCAGCGAGACCCAGATCATCGGGGTAT
>SCTK01000009.1 GCA_004298905.1 Burkholderiaceae bacterium
TCAATACCAATTCGCTTAACATTCATTTGGACTCCTCCTCTGTGAACTGTCGGTTTAACCCATCTTCAGTTTGGCACGCCTGATGCCGTAGGGGGAGGAGTCCATTCCATTGCCCTACGCGAGCAAGCGAAGCTTGCTTGTGGACGTCCCCTCGATGGAAGGGTTAGGTGTCATCGCCCGCGAGCCCCAAAAAGTGCGCGTTCTGTTTGCTGAACTGGCGAAGGAGGACAAGCAGGCCTGCCGCTTCTTCTCGCAGCGGAGTCCACGACTTGTGGCGCATGGCCAGTAAGTTCGCCTCTCTTCCAGAGGCTGAGCCGAGTATTGAGTGTGGGACCGCTTGCACAGCGTTCGCCAACGCGAGAATCGCTTCTTCGTCCTTGGCAGCAAGAAGACCTCTTCCAACAAGATACCGTCCGGCTGCGACATCGTCTTTCAGTTCCCACGCAACGTTGTAGTCACCCATGTCGGCGCACTGCGCATCCGGCGGCTCTGCGAGGATGACAAGCGCGTTGATGAAGGCGCGATACGCGTTGTGAAAAAACTCTTCCGGCGTCGGTTCTTCCGTACTTGCGGTGGTTGCCATGCCGGTTCTCTTCTGACGCCTAACGTTTGACATGAGGGGCATGCAACAGCAGGCGAAGCCTGATGTTGCATGCCCCCTCGATGGAAGGGTTAGGCACCAGCATTTGCTTGACCAGTAGACCAGCGCAGGTAACGCACGGCTTGAATGAGGAGTGCCAGAACCGACGCGATGCCAAGAAGACAGATTGCAATGCGCAAGCCGCTTAGCAGACTCCACCTTTCATATGAGATAAGAAGGATCAAGTGGAGCGACGCGACGAACGCGAAGAGCAGCAAGACTGGGTAAGGTAGCTTCAGCTTGGCTCGGTACTTGGGCACGACGAGTGCGGCAAGTGATTGGATAAGCCATGCCGCCAAGGCTGGAAGTGAGACCAAGACCACAAGAACGAGAGGCGGCATGGTGTGAACGATGGAGAAGAACAGCATTTGTGCGCCGCCCAACGTAAGAACGTACATCTCGAAGGCAGCCCACAACGTTCCGGGCAGCGCCAAATACGCTGAAATTCGATAGAACGGTATTGCCGATGACGCGCGCTCGAACATGGTGCCTAACGTGATGTATACGACATCATTTGTCCAATAATCCGGTAGCGATGTCGTATAACGCCGGCGGGAAGTCTGTAAACAATTGAATTCATTGGGGTGCGGATTTTTATCGCGACATAATGAAATGGAAAAAACGACATGTTCTGGCTGCACGCATTGTGCGCAAGCTTAACGGCGCCAGGGTTGCTGGGCAAGTTTTTTCTGTGGCTGGCGGCTGGCGCTGGGCTGGTCCGATCCACGATTTTCTACTTGCGCGTGCGCACTCTGCCCATCTCTTCCGACACCGCGCGTTGCACGATGTCGGCGAGGCTGTCTTTGACCGATTGCTTGAGTTCTTCGCTGAGGGTGTGGATGGTTTGGCCGACGAGTTCCTGCACGATTTCTTCGATGCGGAGTTGCAGCATGACGTCGACGCGGTTGCTCAGTCCGGCCATGATCTGCTCGCGCACGGTGTGTTCGAATTGTTCCAGCTCGGCGGCGGTGAGCGTGGGAGCCGGGGGGGTTGCGAGGGGCGCGGGTGTCGGGGCTGCGGCTGTTGCCCGCTTGGCTGGGGCCGGTGTGTCGAGCACGTCGCTCAGGATCGGGAAATCGTCGTCGTCGGTGGCGGCGTTCATGCGGTGCTCTGGTCGAAGTTGTTGAGGGCGTAGCCGCGGTCGCGGTAGAACTTGTAGCGGTCGCGGCCCTTGCTGCGCTCGGCATCGTCGCTGCCGACAATTTCAATCAGACGTTCGAATTCGCTGAAGAAGGGCGGGCGTTCGTCGTCGAGGTTGATCAACACGTGATGGCTGGGCGGGCGGTCGGCGCTGCTGGTGAGCAGGATCGGTGTGTTGGCGGCGAGCGGGTCGTGCGCGTAGCAATGCGGCAGAAAATCGAGCGGCGAGAAGGTCCAGAGCGCTTGATCGAAGTTGTGCAGACGCGCGGTGTCGCTGCAATACACGACGACAGGCTGACCGGCGGCATGCGCTTTGCGCACGATGCGGCATGCGTAGTTGAGCTTGTCGGGGGTGTTGAAGTGGAAGTCGATTCTCGTCATTTCTCAGTCGGCGGTCGGCAGAGAGTCAGGGTTTGTACGATTTCAGAAATTCGACCAGCAGTGGCACGGGGCGGCCGGTGGCGCCTTTGGCGGCGCCGCTTTTCCAGGCGGTGCCGGCAATGTCCAGGTGCGCCCAGGTGTAGGCCTTGGTGAAGCGCGACAGGAAGCAGGCGGCGGTGACGCTGCCGCCGGGGCGGCCGCCGATGTTGGCCATGTCGGCGAAATTGGATTTCAATTGTTCCTGATAGTCGTCGTCCAGCGGCATTTGCCAGACGGTGTCGTTGGCGGCCTTGCCCGCTTTCAGCAGAGCGGCGGCGAGCGCATCGTCCTTGCTGTACAAGCCGGAGTGCACGTGGCCGAGGGCGATGATGCAGGCGCCGGTGAGCGTGGCGATATCGATCACGGCGGCGGGTTTGAAGCGCTCCACATAGGTCAGCGCATCGCACAGGATCAGGCGGCCTTCGGCATCGGTGTTGAGAATCTCGATGGTCTGGCCGGACATGCTGGTGACGATGTCGCCCGGTTTGCTGGCATTGCCGTTGGGCATGTTTTCGCAGGTAGGGATGACGCCGATGACGTTGAGCGGCAATTGCATTTCGGCCACGGCGCGCAGGGTGCCGAGCACGGTGGCGGCGCCGCACATATCGTATTTCATTTCATCCATGCCTTCGCCCGGCTTGAGCGAGATGCCGCCGGAATCGAAGGTGATGCCCTTGCCGACCAGCACCACCGGCGCTTGTTTGGCAGTGCGACCGTTCGCAGTTCCACCGTTATATGCGAGCACAATGAATTTGGGCGGTTGCACCGAACCCTTGGCGACTGACAGTAGCGAAAACATTTTCAATGCTTCCATCTGCTTTTTCTCCAGCACCTGCACCTTGAGCTTGAATTGTTTGGCCAGCTCTTTGGCGGTGGCGGCGAGATGCGTGGGCGTGCACAAATTGCTCGGCAGGTTGCCCAGATCGCGCGTGAGCGCAACGCCGTGCGCTTCGGCCAAAGCCTGCTGCAATGCGGTTTGTGCGGCTTTGAGCTGGAGCTTGTCCACCACCAGCGCGAGCGATTTGAGTTTTTCCGGTTCGGCGTCGCTGCTGCTTTTCAAGTGATCGAAACGATATTGCGCCTCTTCGATGTTCACGGCGGTGCTGCGCACTTTCCACGCCAGATCGCGGCCGCTGACCGGCACTTCATGCAGGCACCAGAGCGCGTCGGCAGCGCCGGTCGCGCTGAGCGCTTTCCAGCCGGCGCGTACGGCATCGAGATAGGTTTTGTCGCTGAGTGTTTTGTCCTTGCCCAGGCCCACCAGCAGCACGCGCGCGGTTTGCGCGTTGAGCCCATGCAGCAACAGGGCACTGCCTTTCTTGCCGGACAGGTCGCCATTCTTGAGCGCTTGCCGTAATGCGCCGCCGCTGGCCTGATCGAGCGCCTTGGCGGCATGGGTGAGGGTGTGATCCTGATAGACGCCAGCGATCACGCAGGCGGTCTTGGCGGTCGCCGGGCTGACGGCTTTTATGCTAAATTGCATCGCGCTTCTTCCTTATTGACTAAGACTAATTCGGTGCCGAGGTGGTACCGCCACAGCCGCGAATTATAGTCCCCGAAATCGTTCCCGCATGATATTTCGCCGCACCCTGACGACCGAATTGACCAACGCCGCTGGCGGGGTGTTTGTCGCGCTGTTCACAATTTTTCTGACAATGACGCTGATCAAGATGCTGGGGCAGGCGGCCAATGGCCGTATTGCTTCGGAAGCGGTGTTCGCCTTGATTGCGTTTGCCAGCCTGAATGCCTTGCCGCTGTTGTTGCCGCCGACCTTTTTTATTGCGGTGCTGCTGGTGCTGACGCGCTGGTACCGCGATCATGAAATGGTGATCTGGCTGTCTTCCGGTCTGAGTCTGAAAGGTTTCGTACGGCCGGTGTTGCGCGTGGCGTTACCATTGGCTTTGATCGTGGCACTGTGCGCCTTCGTGATTTCACCCTGGGCCAATCGCCAGACCACGGAGATGAAGCAGCGTTTCGAGCGGCGTTCGGATACCTCGCGGGTGGCGCCGGGTGAGTTCAGCGAATCCGGCGGTGCGCAGCGCGTATTTTTCATCGAATCCATAAGCGAAAACGGCCGGGACGTGCACAACGTTTTTATCAGCCAGCAACGACCCGCCGAGCACGGCATGGAACAGAGCGTACTGTTTGCCAACAGCGGCAAGGTGGGTGAGGTCGTCAATGGCGAGAATTTTCTGGTATTGGAAAACGGCCGCCGCTATGACGGCAATCCGGGGCTGGGCCCCTTCGATGTCGTGATGTTTGAGCGCTATGGCGTGCTGCTCGATGCCAAACCCGATTTAAGCCCGATCAGTTTTACCACCAATGCCGTTTCAACCGGCCAGTTGCTGCGTGCGCTCAACAAACCCGATGGTGCCCCGGCGCGCGCCGAGGTTGCCCGTCGGATCGGCTGGCCACTGATGGTGCTGACGCTGGCCTTGCTGGCCATTCCACTCAGCTATGCCGCGCTGCGCGCGGGACGTTCAATGAATGTGTTGCTCGCCTTGCTGTTGTTCGCCATTTACAACAACCTCTCCTATCTGGTGCAGGCGCGGGTGTTTCAGGAAAGACTCAGTTTTGGTGTGGGGTGGTGGCTGACCCACGGTTGTGTTCTGCTGACAGCGCTGTGGCTGATGTTCTGGCGCGAAAACGGGCGGCATCGTGTCGGCATGGTGCTGGGCCGCTGGCGTGCACGGGTGGTGGCGCGCCGAGCCATGAATGCATTGAGGGATGTCTGATGATTGTGCGCCGTTATCTCGCCCGTGAAATTATCGTTGCCGCAGTTTTTGTGCTGCTGGCGTTTCTGGTCTTGTTCGCTTTTCTCGAAGTGGTGGGCGAACTGGAAAACATCAACAACCGCGGTTATCAGTTGCAGCAGGTGATGTATTACGTGCTGCTCAATCAACCCCAGCATGTCTACGAACTGTTGCCGATTGCGACGCTGATCGGTGCGGTCTATACCCTGGCACAAATGGCGGCGCGTTCCGAATTCACCATCCTGCGCATGTCCGGGCTGGATACGCGTCTGTTGATCAGCCTGCTGCTCCAAGTCGGTATTCCGTTTGCCGTGTTGACCTTTGTGGTGGGCGAGTGGGTGGCGCCGGAGATGTCACGTTACGCCGAGCAATACCGCATGCAGGCGCGCGAGCAGATGGTCGCGCAGGATTTCCGCACCGGTCTGTGGATACGTGATGCGCAAGCGACCGCGCAGGGGCGTGTGACCAGCTTCATCAATTTCGGTCAGGTGCATCCCGACAATTCGATTGACCGTATTCGCATCTACAATTTCGATGAGCAATTCCATCTGCAAACCTATCTGGAAGCGGAGCACGGAGAGTATCTGCCGCCCAACCAGTGGCGCCTGCTCAATGCGACCCGCACCGATTTTGACAACCGCGATCCGACGCAACCGGTCAGCGGCATGAAGACCGTCAAGATCCCGGAACAAGTGTGGCAATCGCGGCTGCACCCGGACATTCTCAGCGTGCTGCTGGTGTCACCGGAAAAAATGTCGGCGCTGTCACTGGTCAATTACATTCGGCACCTGCGCAGCAATCTGCAAAAATCCAATCGCTATGAGATAGCCTTCTGGAACAAGCTGGCCTACCCGCTGGCGCTGTTCGTGATGATTACCCTGGCGTTGCCATTTGCCTATCTGCAAGTGCGTTCCGGCAGCGTCAGCCTGAAAATTTTTACCGGCATCATGATCGGTGTGTTTTTCCATCTGCTCAACAGCCTGTTCTGGCATGTTGGTGTGCTCAACACCTGGCCGCCTTTCCTGACGGCCATCCTGCCGGGTGTGTTGATGTTGATGTTGACGCTGGTGGCGTTACGTTGGGTGGAGCGGCGTTAGGGATGAAACCCGCGCTGATTTTATTTGCCCACGGTGCCCGCGATCCACGTTGGGCCGAACCGTTTCAACGCTTGCAAACGAAACTGCAACAGCAGCACACGGGTGCGGTTGAACTGGCTTTTCTCGAATTGATGACGCCGGATTTGCCGCAAGCAGTTACGCAACTGGTGCGAGCCGGTTATCAAAAAATTCTGGTACTGCCGATTTTCTTCGGGCGCGGCGGTCATGTCCGCGAAGATTTGCCGAAACTGATCGCGGCAATTCAAGCGCAGCATCCGGCCTTGCAACTGCGTTGCGCCGATGCGGCCGGGGAAGATGACGCCGTACTCAATGCGCTGGTGCAATACTGCTTGCAGCAAAGCGCCTGATTATTTTTTGGGTGGGGCGTCCGGTGCAATCCGTTCGTGCAGATCGACCGGTGCAACAGCTTTTTTGCGCAGCTTGATATTCAGCATTTCCACACCCACCGAGAACGCCAGCGCGAAATAGACATAGCCTTTCGGCACACTGTGGCCAAAGCCGTCGGCGATCAGCAGCGCGCCAATCAAAAGCAGAAACGATAACGCCAGCATCTTGATGGTGGGATGGTCGCTGATGAAACGGCCGATCACGCCGGCAAACAACATCATCAATCCCACCGATGCCACCACCGCCGCGATCATGATTTGGATGTGGCTGGCCATGCCGACGGCGGTGATGATGGAATCGAGCGAGAACACCAGATCGATGATCATGATCTGCAGCACGATGGCGGTGAAGCTGGCGCGTACCTTGACGTTGTCGCTGCCTTCCTCGCCTTCGAGCAGTTGATGAACTTCCTGCGTGCTTTTCCAGAGCAGGAACAGACCACCCAGAATCAGAACCACATCGCGTCCTGAAAAACCGTGCGACAACATCGTAAACAGCGGTTCTTCCAAACCAACGATCCAGGACAGCACCGACAACAGCGCAATACGCATGAACATCGCCAGAAACAGGCCGATGCGCCGGGTGAAGTCCTGACGTGCGCGCGGCAGCTTGTCGACCAGGATCGAAATGAAAATGATGTTGTCGATCCCCAGCACCAGTTCCAGCGCGGTGAGCGTCAGGAGCGCGATCCAGGTTTCCGGTTGCAGCAACAGTTCCATGGTCGGTGGTGAAGCCTTTTAGTTAACTCGCACTCACAATCATTCCCGCCGCCGCAGTCTGATGCGTGGTGCTGTCGATCAGAATGAAGCTGCCGGTGCCGGGGATATCAGTGTAGGCATCGCAGGCGATCGGCTGCTGCAGTGTGACTTGTATCCGTGCGATGTCGTTCATCTGCAGCGTGGCGGCTGCATCGATCGTGTCGGTCAGGCTGTGCATTTCGCGTTTGAACTGGATTGCTGTCACTTTGGCCTGCGTGACTTTGCTGGTGTGCTTGAGCCAGTATTTGCGGCGCACATCGAGCGTTTCGGTGTCGAGCCAGCACACGTCGGCGACCACTTGACGGCTGACGGTGGGCTGTTCGGCGGTGCCGGTGAGCATGTCGCCGCGCGACAGGTCGACGTTTTCCTTCAGTAGTACCGTGACCGATTGACCGGCGATGGCTTCGTCGAGCGGTGTTTCGAACACGCGTACTTCGTGCACCGTGGCAGTAACGCCGGAAGGTTGAATCGTCACGGTGTCGCCGGGACGGATGCGGCCGGATTCGATCATGCCTTGATAGCCGCGAAAGCCAAACACTTCGGTTCCGGCGGCGTTGTCCTTGCCTTCGGGATAAGTGCGCAACACGTATTGAACCGGCAGGCGCAGCGCGGCATTGCATTCGTCGGTGCGCGTGCTCAGGGTTTCCAGCAATTCCAGCAGTGTTGGGCCATCGTACCAGGGCATCTTGTCACTGCCGTGCACGACGTTGTCGCCTTCGAGCGCGGACAGGGGAATGAAGTGCACATCGCGCAAGCCGATTTTTTCGGCCAGCTGCAGATAGGCGCGGCGAATCGCTTCGAAGACGTTCTGATCGTAATCGACCAGATCCATCTTGTTCACGGCGACGATGATGTGCGGCAGGCCGAGCAGCTTGGCAATCATCGAATGGCGCTTGGTTTGCGCCAGCAAGCCGTGGTGTTCCAGTGCCGTGGTGTTGACACGGGTCGGGTCGATCAGAATGATGGCGGCGTCGGCCGTGCTGGCGCCGGTCACCATATTGCGCGTGTATTGCTCGTGCCCCGGGGTGTCGGCAATGATGTATTTGCGCGTCGGCGTGGCGAAGTAGCGGTAGGCGACATCGATTGTGATGCCTTGCTCGCGCTCGGCTTCCAGGCCATCGGTCAGCAGCGACAGGTCGATGCGATCACCTTGCGTGCGCTTGTGCTTGGCGCGCGAAAGCGAAGCCAGCTGGTCGATAAAGATGCCCTTGCTGTCATACAGCAGGCGGCCGATCAATGTGCTCTTGCCGTCATCGACACTGCCGGCGGTGATGAAGCGCAGCACGCCGCGATCTTCGTGGGTGGTTTGTTCGTTCATTGCATTCACTTAGAAATAACCTTCTTTTTTCCGTTTTTCCATCGACGCTTCCGACGTTTGGTCGTCCATGCGCGTGGCGCCGCGCTCGGTGATTTCCGTCACCGAAGTTTCGGCGATGATGTCGGCCACGGTCGTGGCTTCGGAGGCGACCGGGCAGGTGCAGGAAATATCGCCGACCGTGCGGAAGCGCACGGTGCGGGTTTCCACCGTTTCACCTTCCTGTGGCGGGGTGATCGGCGTGACCGGCACCAGCAGGCCGTTGCGCGGGATCACCTGGCGTTGATGCGCGTAATAAATTTGCGGCAGCGGAATCTGTTCGCGCTCGATGTATTGCCACACGTCCAGTTCGGTCCAGTTGGAAATCGGGAACACGCGCATGTTTTCGCCCGGATGCAGGCGGGTGTTGTACAGGCTCCAGAGTTCGGGGCGCTGATTCTTGGGGTCCCACTGACCGAATTCGTCGCGGAAGGAAAACACGCGTTCCTTGGCGCGGGCTTTTTCTTCATCGCGGCGCGCGCCGCCGATCAGACAATCGAATTTGAATTCCTCGATGGCTTCCAGCAGCGTCACCGCTTGCGCGGCGTTGCGCGAATCGGTTTCCTTGCGCAGGCGCACCGTGCCACGCTTGATCGAATCTTCCACCGAGCGCACCACCAGCCGTTCGCCCAGCTCGGCAATGCGCTGATCGCGGAATTCAATTACTTCCGGAAAGTTGTGGCCGGTGTCGATGTGCATCAGCGGGAACGGCAGCTTGCCGGGACGGAAGGCTTTCTCCGCCAGCCGCAACACGACGCAGGAATCCTTGCCGCTGGAAAACAGCAGCGCCGGATTGGAAAATTCCGCTGCGACTTCACGCAGAATAAAAATCGACTCGGCTTCCAGCCAGTCGAGATGGTCGAGTTTTTTGGATGTTGCGGTTGTCATAAAAAACAATCAATAAAAGCAGTTAACCAAGCAAGGGCAACGAGTGAAGGGTGAAACGTGAAATGTGATGGAAACGTTGTGCTGCGAAGATCACATTTCACTTGAGGCGCAAAGCGCCGAGTCACTTTTCACGGGTTCACAGTGCAGTGGTAAAAATTTTTCAGGGTTTCCTGAATTCCACCGGCTGCACATGCAGTCCGCATTCCTTGTTATCCGCGTTTTCCCACCACCAGCGGCCCGCGCGAATGTCTTCGCCGGGTTTGATGGCGCGGGTGCAGGGATCGCAGCCGATCGAGGGATAGCCGCGATCGTGCAAGGCGTTGTAGGGCACACTGAAGGTTTGGATGTAGTCCCAGACATCGCCTTCCAGCCAGCCCGCCAGCGGGTTGAATTTTTCCAGTGCATGCGCGGAATCGTATTCCTGCACGTCCAGCTCGCCACGTGTCACGGATTGCTCGCGCCGCATGCCGGTGATCCAGGCGCGTTTGCCGGTCAGCGCGCGCTTGAGCGGCTCGACCTTGCGAATGCCGCAGCAGGTCTTGCGCAGATCGACGCTTTCATAGAAAGCGTTCAGGCCGTGGTTCTTCACGTATTCATCGACTGCCGCGGGGTCGGGGCGATACGTCTCGATCTCGACGCCATAGTGCTGTTTGATCTTGTCCAGCATCTCCAGCGATTCCTTCGGCAGGCGGCCGGTTTCCAGCGTGAAAATGTTGATCGGCAGGCCGGTGCGCAGGATCATGTCGGTCAGCACCATGTCTTCCGCCGCCAGGCTGGAGGCCAGCGTGGCGGGCGAAAATCTTTTGGCGACATCGGCGAGCAGCAACTGCGCGTCGCTGATACGTTGCGTCAGGGGCGTGGAAAGCGGTTGAGCAGCTTGCATGAAAACAGATACCAGTGAACTAGGCCGCGTGGCGGCGAAAGTGGGGTTGCGATTGATCGGCCGAGCCTTGATAGACATCGGTAAAGTCGTTCAGGCTTTTGAGCGCATCTTCAATGCTGCGATCGGCGCGCACGGCAAAGGCATTGAAGCCGACGCGCTGCATGTAGAACATTTGATCGCGCAGCACATCGCCGACTGCACGCAACTCGCCGCTGTAGCCATAACGCGTGCGCAGCAGATAGGCGCTGGAAAAACCGCGGCCATCGGCAAAGGCCGGGAAGTCGATGGCGATCAGTGCGAAGTGCGTCAGATCGTTGGCGATTTCCGCCACGTCGTCGTCCGGCTTGACCCACACACCGAGCTTGCCTGCGCGCGACAGCAGCGTATCGCGGTGTGCGTGCCAGAACGCGAGAGTGACGATGACATCGCCCTGCGCAGGCAGTTCGCTGCTGTCGTGAATGACGAGCCAGTGGTCGTCGACAATGGCGCGATCCTTGATGATCTTAGGCATGGGTCGCCTCGCTTTCCTTGCTGGCCTTGTTGCCGTAGACCGCTTCCTTGAACGGCTCAATGCCGACGCGCTGCGCGGTGTCGATAAACAACTCATCTTCGTGACGCAGGGCAGTATAGGTTTTGATCAATGCTTCGATCACGTCCGGTACGTCTTGCGCGTAGAACGACGGGCCGATCACCTTGCCGATGGCGGGCGCGTGATTCTTGCCGACCGCGCTGCCGGACTGACCGCCGATGGTGATCTGGTACCACTCCTCGCCGTTTTTATCGACACCGAGAATGCCGATGTTGCCAACGTGGTGGTGGCCGCAAGAGTTGATACAACCGGAAATGTTGAGCGTGATGTTGCCGATGTCGAACAGATAGTCGAGGTTGTCGAAGCGTTCCTGAATCGCGTTGGCAATCGGAATCGACTTTGCATTGGCGAGCGAGCAGAAATCACCGCCGGGGCAGGCGATCATGTCGGTGAGCAGGCCAACATTGGGCGTGGCGAAGCCGAGTTTTTTGGCCGACTCCCAGACCGCGAACAGATCGCTTTGCTTGACGTCAGCGAGGATCAGGTTTTGTTCGTGCGATACGCGAATCTCGCCGAAGCTGTACCGATCGGCCAGATCAGCCACCGCGTCCATTTGCGCATCGGTGGCATCGCCGGGCGCGACGCCGTTGGGCTTGAGTGAAAGCGTGACGCTGGCGTAACCGGGACGCTTGTGCGCGTGCACGGCGCGTTTGACCCAGGTGGCAAAGCCCTTGTGTTGTTCCAGCTGCACTTGAAACTCCGCATCCTGCGCGGGCAGGGTTTCATACACAGGATCGACGAAATGCGCGGCGACGCGATCCAGTTCGGCTTGCGTGAGCGTGGCCGGGCCATCCTTCAGGTGCGCCCATTCGGCATCGACCTGACGGGCAAATTCTTCCGCACCCAAAGCCTTGACGAGAATCTTGATGCGCGCCTTGTACTTGTTGTCGCGACGACCAAAGCGGTTGTACACACGCAGGATGGCTTCGCAATAACTCATGCAATGCTGCCAGGGCAGGTTGTCGCGGATCACGGTACCGATCACCGGCGTGCGGCCCATGCCGCCACCGGCGAGCACGCGCACCACCACTTCGCCCTGCGGGTTTTTGTAGAGGTACAGGCCGATGTCGTGGAATGCGACGGCGGCGCGGTCTTCGCGCGTGCCGCTGACGGCGATCTTGAATTTACGCGGCAGATAGGCGAATTCCGGATGGAAGGTTGACCAGTGGCGCAGCACTTCGCAGTACGGGCGCGGATCGACGATTTCGTCTTGCGCGACACCGGCGAATTGATCCGAGGTGATGTTGCGGATGCAATTGCCCGAGGTTTGAATCGCGTGCATTTCCACGCTGGCGAGATCGGCCAGAATGTCGGGGCTTTTTTCCAGCGGCGGCCAGTTGTATTGAATGTTCTGGCGCGTGCTGAAGTGCGCGTAATTGCGGTCGTATTTGCGTGCGATGTGCGCCAGCATGCGCAATTGCTTGCTCGACAGCAGGCCGTAGGGAATCGCCACGCGCAACATCGGCGCATGGCGTTGGATATACAGGCCGTTCTGCAGACGCAGCGGGCGGAATTCATCCTCGGTCAGTTCACCCGCGAGAAAGCGGCGCGTCTGATCGCGATACTGCGCCACGCGCTGATCGACGATCTGCTGGTCCAATGCGGTGTAGCGATACATGCTTGACAATCCTTTTTACAAAATCAGCTTGCCCGCCACCAGCGTCAATGTGGTGGCCAGGACGCCACGCAAAATCACATCGGGGACGGCGCGGCTGGCAAAGCTGCCTATTGTAATACCTGGAATGGATCCGATCAGCAGCGCCCCCAGCAAATCCCAGTGAATCGTGCCAAGCCAGGCGTGACCGGTGGCGGCCAGCGCGGTCAAAGGCACGGCATAGGCGATGTCGGTGCCCGCGACTTCCGAGGTTTTCATGCGCGGATAGAGGAAGGTGATGATGGTCGCGCCGACTGCTCCGGCGCCAATCGATGAAATCGTGACCAGCGTGCCCAGCAGTACGCCAGCGCCTATGGTGGCCGCTTTCAATTGCGTACCCACCAGCCATTTTTCCGGATGGCGGTTGAGCCAGCCCACCAGCTTGTGTTTGAACAACAGTGCCAATACGGTGAGCATCACCGATATGGCAATCGACCAGCGCAGAAAGAAGGCAAAGTTCGGATTGACCGCGCCGAACTGATGCAAGCCCCAGATCGCCACCAGCGCCGCTGGCAGGCTGCCGGCACAGAGCAGAATCACCACATCCCAATGCACCGTGCGGCGCATACGATGAACCAGCGTGCCGCTGGCTTTGGTGATCGAGGCAAAGGCCAAGTCAGTACCCACTGCCACGCTGGGCGCGACGCCGAAGAAAGCGGTGAGCAGAGGGGTCATCAACGAGCCGCCGCCAACCCCGGTAAGGCCGACCAGCAAACCGACTGAAAAACCGCTGATGATGTAATGGATGTCCATAAATAATCCGGGAGAATTTTGATCGAGGGTGCAATCCTAACGGGGCTTGCATATAATCCAAACGAATCTATCGTTATGTGGTTATTACGGTCCGTAATATGAATCTTCACCAGCTCCGTTTCCTGCGCGAAGCCGTGCGCCAGAATTTCAGCCTGACCGAGGCGGCGCGGGCCTTGCACACGTCTCAGCCGGGGGTGTCCAAGGCGATCATCGAGCTGGAAGAAGAACTCGGCATCGAGATCTTCATCAGGCATGGCAAACGGATCAAGAACCTGACCGAGCCGGGGCGCGCGGTGTTCAAGGCGGCCGAACGCATCATGCAGGAAATCGAGAACCTGAAACGGGTCGGGCAGGAATTCGCCACCCGCGATTCCGGCACACTGATTATCGCGGCCACCCATACTCAGGCACGCTATGCACTGCCGCCTGCTGTCGCGGCCTTCAAGCAGAAATACCCCGGTGTGCGGCTGTCGCTGTTGCAAGGCACGCCATCGCAGATTGCCGATCTGGTGCTCAAGGATCAAGCTGACATTGCGATTGCCACTGAAGCGATTGCGCAATACAAGGAATTGGTCGCCTTGCCTTGCTACCAGTGGCAACACGTTGCGATCGTGCCCGAAGGCCATGTGCTGACGCAAAAACCGTTGACGCTGGAAGCGCTGGCCAAATACCCGCTAATTACCTACCACAGCGAATTCGCCGGGCGCAGCAAGATCAACCAGTCATTTGAAAAGCGCGGTCTGACGCCGGACATTGTGCTCGAAGCCATCGATGCCGACGTCATCAAGACTTACGTCAACCTTGGTCTGGGCGTGGGCATCATCGCCGACGTCGCCTACGATGCCGAGCGCGATCGCGGCTTGACGGCGATTCCCGCAGGCGATCTATTCGGCATCAACATCACCAAGCTCGCGCTCAAGCAGGGCGCATTCATGCGCGCGTACGCCTACACTTTCATCGAGTTGTTCGCGCCCATGCTGACCAAGGCACTGGTCGACAAAGCGCTTGCCGGACAGCCCGACAACTACGATTTGTAGATTCGGCTTTACCGGCAGTGCTGGATTTTTTACAATGCACAGGCCGCAACAAGTACGGCACAAGGGGACGTAGCTCAGCTGGGAGAGCGTCGCGTTCGCAATGCGAAGGTCGGGAGTTCGATCCTCCTCGTCTCCACCACATACCAAAGCCCGGATGCCCTCCGGGTTTTTTCTTGATCGCGAAATATCGAGCGGGGGCACGAGAGAGACAGAGGCTTGAGAAAACAAGCCGACTCCGGTACCTTTCGCTACTGGGGTGTTGCAGGCACCCGAGCCACCGGCGCTATTAAGCCAGTTTGCAGCCGACGGCATTGAGTTGGACCTGGGTTTTTGGATCGACGACCCGGCCGAAGGCGCCACCAATGTACGATCCGATCTGAACCGCGAAATCCTCAAAATGTTTCGCACAACCGGGATTGAAATCCCCGTTCCGCAGCGGGCAGTGCGTATTTTGAAGGCTGAATGAACTATATAAATTAACGTTTAATTTCTGTTTTATGAAAATAAAACGTGATGAGTATGTGACTGATCCGGATGCGTGGAATTACGGGGATCAGAGAACCCTGGACTCGGACCCGAAAATCGATCAGAGCATCGGCTGGTGACGCGTGCATTGTGGCGCGTCGGGGAAGGTGTTTTGTGTGGAGTGAAATATCCGCGAAATCGGGGTGGCGGGGTGGTGTGAGTGGGCGTAGATTTTGCCGAAACCGAAACCGAAACCGAAACCGAAACCGAAACCGAAACCGAAACCGAAACCGAAACCGAAACCGAAACCGAAACCGAAACCGAAACCGAAACCGAAACCGAAGGCGGATGGCGTGAAACGACGCTTCAGGGGGATCGACGTGAACACGAATACCAACGAATCAAAGCACGACGCGGTGAACAATGGGACGGAGACGTACCGCTTCGACGCTTTTATCTCATATCGCCGTTCTGACGGACGCAAAGTAGCGAACTGGCTACGTCGCGAACTGCAGTCGTTTCGTCCGCCGCATAAGCTGGCGAACCTAGCGGGCAGACGGCTGCGAGTCTATCTCGACATCGCCTACGAGCGCGGCACCACGGATTTCTACGAAAACACCATACGTCCAGCGTTGCTTGCGTCACGTTATCTCATCGTGTTGGCCACACCAGATGCTGTGCAGCGACGCGAGGGGCAAGCTGACTGGATTCAGCGCGAAGTGATTGACTTTTCCGCTTCCCCCCAGGGCGCGAACATATTGATCTCGCGCGGTGCGGGCGAATTATTGGACCCGCTACCCGCCGACCTGGAACAGCGATTTCAGAATCCCGAGATCGTGGATCTTCGGGGCGCTGGCCGGTTCTGGTTCTTCAATCCCAGCAAGATGTCCCGCCTGGCAGAAGAGAAGCTCAAGTTACTTGCGCCGATACTCGACATTCCCCACGACGACATGCCGCTCCTTCGGCTGGAGGAGGAGAAACGCCAGCAGACGCGCCTTGGTGCGATTTTTGGCACGTCGTTCGCTGTCCTGGCTATGGTCACCGGCCTGTCGGTGTTCGCACTCAAGAGCGCGTGGAGGGCGCAGGATGCACTCGGCTCCAGCATGTTTTCGACTGAGCGCATTATAGGTTCCCTTTCCGATACTCTTCCGCAGGAAGGTGAAGCCGGCGATATCCGAAGCAAGCTGATCTACGAGGCGTGTGACCTGCTCGCCAAACTCGCCCAGGAGGCAGCGCGGCCACCGTCGGTGCGCGAGCGTGTGTTGTGTGCAATCGAACGCGCACGCGGGCATGAAGCGCAGAAAGAATATCCTCAGTCCGAGGCTGCACTCTCCGCTGCGGTGGACATGGCGCGTGTCGAGTCAGAGCGCAAATTTTCGTTTGATGTCGCCAGAGCATGGGTTCAAGCGCAGACCGAGCTGATCGATTTCCTCCAGCGTCGCAATGAATCTGTTCGGGCAAGGGTCGCGGTAGAGGCTTTTCTGCCCGTGTTAAGCCGCCTGGCGAAAGAGAATGCTTCGGAGACTAACTTTGCGACTTACTTTGCGATTACGGAAGCGGAACTTCACGGGGTTCGTGCAACGTTGCTCGATGCCAGAACGCAGCTCAGGGAGCGTCTGGATGCCCTCGACAATGCGGCCAGGCGAATGGATGAAGCAATCCACCTTTCGAGCGCCTCCGATGACAACCTGCCTCGATTGCTGACGGCGCAATCGGACTGGCTGGTACAGGCCGCAATGCTGCACGCGGACGGGAGCGAGTTCGAACAAGCGGCTGCCCGGTTGCGGCGCGCGATCGATATCCGTGCCGCAATCCTCTGGAGTGGAGACGAAACGGCGGCCCGTGCGGCGGATAACAAGGCGGACCGGGCCGAGCTCTACGTGTGGCTCGCGGTGCTCCAGACGCAAATGAATCGTGCCGCGGAAGCAAGGAAAGCAAAAGTAGCCGCCGCGGCGTTGCTTTCAGAATTGGCGGCACACCCGGAACTGACTGCCGAACTTGCAAAGCGTATTCGGGAAATCAGGGGCAGGCTCAATTGATTGAGGGGCGATCCGGCGTGAATAAGCAATTCTGGTTCTCGTTCCTGACAGCGGCTGTTCTCACAGCAGCGATGCTGAGCGCGGCTGGCTCTCTGGTGGCCTGGTATGCCGCACCGCCGCCGCCGGAACGTTTCATCTCTTCAGTCTTCGAGTTTGATCTCCCGAAGGACTGGACCTGCATAAGGGAGGGTACCGAAACGATTTGCCGGTCTGATAGTTCGCCGAAATCGGCGGTATGCATTCTGACAATGAAATATCGCGGTCCGAACGATACGCCGGAGGCCTACACGAAACACCTATCTACGCCCAAAGAAAGTAAGAGTCGCGACGGCAGTCTGGTTAAATCGGAAGTTGTGCGCGTCGGGAATCGCCAGATCAAGGGCTATACCTGGATTACCGGGCTGCATTTTCAGTCGGAAGTAACCAACTACTTCACCGAGTACCTTGCAGTCGTGACATCGCACGTCGCAGTTTTGATAACGTTCTCGGCGCATAAGGATTCTGTGGAGAAACACCGTATGGAATTCGAAACGATGATTTCCACTTTGCGGGTGCACCAGCAACTATGAAGGCGGTGCTCGTACTGATTCTTCGGCGTTGCAACGGAATTCGCAATTCCAGCGGAAGTATCCGGGAGCGGGTGTTTGCATGACCACAGGGAGAACCAGGTGAATCACAAGATCGTCACACCCAGCGAACCACCCGTTCCCGCATTTGCCAGCGCACACCCAGCCTGGTTTCGTTTGGAAAATCAGGCGAACTGGTACGACGACAAGAGCCAGCATAGCCAGCGCTGGTACAAGCGGCTGAAAATTGCGCAGGTCAGCCTGGCTGTGCTGATTCCGGCAACGAGCCTACTGCCCGCAGATTGTGCCAAGTGGGCGGCATCCATCGCCGGCATCCTGATTGCCGTGCTTGAAGCCGTCCAGCAGATGAATCAGTACTCGACGTTATGGGTCACCTACCGCGCCACTGCCGAACGGCTGAAGCATGAGAAATATCTCTTTCTTTCCGCCGCTGGCCCCTACAAGAACTTGTCAGAGCCTGATCGCTTGATTGCACTGGCCGAGCGTGTCGAGGAGCATGTATCTACAGAGCACGCCAATTGGTTCAATGAGACGCGACGTGCAGCGACGCCCGCCAAGCCGGAGGGCAAGTGATGGAGGTAATACGACCCTCTTCACTTCTGATTGGTCAGTGCGAATTACCTTTGCCCGCCTATTTTCCGTCGATATCTTCGGTGAAAACGGCGTTGCGGCCAGAGGACTATCTGCAGGTCTTGTCCTCACTTGTGGGGCTGAATGGCCAGTTCCTGGTTTCGGCTTTTGATCTTGCCGCCATTGGCGATCAAGATATGGTCACGGAAATGTTTCGGTCGGCCCGGGAGGCCGGTGCAGTAACGCTGATGGACTCGGGCAATTACGAGAGTTTCTGGAAGGATGCACAGTCTGGGTGGACACAAGCTGTGTTTCACAAGGTTTTGGGAACATATGCTTTCGACCTTGCGTTTGGTTTTGATGAACAGCATCCACCGACCGATTTTTCGGAACACATTGCGCTGGTTGTCGCTCGATGGCGCGAAGATCAGGCAGCAGCGGGCGATTGTTTGATCGTGCCAATCGTTCATGGAACCGCCGATGCGTTGCCGACACTTTGTGCCGCAGTTGTTACAGAGACCGGCGTACCGATGATTGCCGTTCCTGAGCGTCGACTGGGCGACGGCGTCGTATCGCGCGCCCACGCGGTTGATGCAATTCGTCGAGAGCTTAACCAGCAAGGGCGCTACGTTGCACTACATCTACTTGGAACTGGCAACCCAATCTCGATTGCGCTCTACTCTGCAATGGGGGCAGATAGCTTCGACGGCTTAGAGTGGTGCCAGACCGTTGTTGATCACGACACAGCACTGCTGTTTCACCTGTCACAGGCAGACTTCTTTGCCGCGCAGACTCGGTGGTCCGATGCAGGGCTGTCATTCCATGCTCGAACGCTGGCGCATAACCTTGAATTTTACTCAGTCTGGATGCAGGGCTTGCGTACGGCTATGTTGAATGGAACCGCGTCTAATTTTTGTCGCCACAATTTTCCGGATCGTATTTTCAGGCAATGCGCGACAGCTTTCGGATGGCAGTGACTATGAATGTTCACATCATCAACCGGACAATTCGCGCCATGTGCATTGAGGTAAAAGCACAAGGTGGTTCTCTTCATGATTGGAGGTTGCTCACAGAAGGGGAGCTGCTATATGAAGCGGCGGTGTGCATGTTTGGCAGTCAGATGGTGTTTGAGCTCGCAGTGGCAACCGCCGACCGGTTGCGTTCGGAAGGATTTCTCCGGCCACAGAAACGTGGGTTCGACCTAGTTAACTACGAAGCCAAGGTCATCGCGGCGCTTTCTGAGCCTTTGCCAATCAGTGCCAAAGATGGCACCACCCGCTGGGTGCGTCCGCGTTTCAAAAATCGATTGGCATCGCTGCTGACAACAACAGTCGCCGAAATGTACGGGAATGCACGATCCATTCGCAATTTACTTTTCTCTGCAAAAACGGCCAAGGAAGCCCGAGAATCGTTGATGCAGAATGTATGGGGATTTGGTCCAAAACAGTCCAGCCTCTTCTTGCGCCGGGTTGGATACTGCGCTGACCTTGCTGTTCTGGATGTTCATGTATTGGATTACCTTCGCTTGGCTCGTGGAGTTACGCTTTCGCCAAGTAGGCTTGGATGCCTGCCGCTATACGAAAAAATTGAAGATACGTTTCGTGAGGTTGCAGCCGAGTTTGGCTATTCCCTCGGTTGTGTCGACCTGGCCACTTGGCTCACGATGCGAGTTGCTAAGCGAGAGGCATATTTGTGAGTTTCGTCAATCTGGTTTCCGGTGGGCTCGACTCGACCCTGATAGGTGTGATGGCGAAAGCGGACGGAATCGAGCACTTTCCGCTGTTCATCGACTATGGGCAACGGGTAGCCAGCAAGGAGTGGGTAACCTGCCTGGCAGTCCATAAACAACTCGAACTTCCCGATCCGACGCGGATGGACTTATCTGGCTTCGGACGCGTCATTGTCTCTGGTTTGACGAATCCCGATCTCGATGTAAAAAACGACGCATTCACCCCTGGGCGCAATCTGATGTTCCTGTTGATGGGCAGTGCCTACGCATATCAGCTTGGTGCTTCTTCTGTAGCAATTGGCTTACTGTCAGAACAGTTCAGCTTGTTCCCGGACCAGCGCCCACAATTCATCGCCCAGGCCGAATCTGCTATTGAGACGGCAATGGGGCGAAGAGTGAAGGTGCTGACCCCACTTTTTGATTTTGGCAAAGCGGATGTCGTCAAGCTGGCTCAGGAAAAAGGCGTGAGCGGAACGTACTCGTGCCACACCGGCGAAACTCAGCCTTGTGGGCATTGCATCTCGTGTTTGGAATTTCAATTCGATAAGGGGGGATGACATGGGCGGTGGCTCCGGCGGCGGTTTGTACGGTTCAGACATCAAGGGGCTCGAGGACAAGGTGAGACAGCGCCTCGCCGAAGCCAAGGAAGATGTGAGTAGGCACGTGTTCATCAGCTTTGATCACGAAGATATGGACGAAGTGAATTTGCTCCGAGGCCAGGCAAAAAACGACAAAGTCGACCTTCAATTTGACGACCATTCCGTCAAGGAACCATACGACAGCGACAATGCGGACTACATTAAACGAAATACCCGCGAAAAGATTGACCGCTGCTCCGTCACGGTGGTTTACCTCAGCGACAAAACTGCATCGAGCAAATGGGTGAATTGGGAAATCGAAGAGAGCCTCAAGCGCGGCAAAGTGGTAATTGGTGTCCATAAAGGCGACACGCCGCCGACGAAAACACCGCCAGCATTCCATCAAAATGGGTGCAAGGCGGTGAAATGGGAGCATGCCGCGCTGATGAAGGCTATAGAGGATGCGAACGCCAAACGCTGATCGGACAAACACCTGCAGCAATACTCATTGGTCCTAATAGCGAGTCGTTCGGTAGTAAACTGAGCACCACCATCAAGCCAGCCGCCAGATTTTTCGGCGGCTTTTTCTTTAGCGGATCCAGGAACCGGCCGAGACCAGGACGAGGACGATTAGCCAGAGTATTACCGAGCGCCAGACCAGGCCGACTGCGGTGCGCAGGGTCGATAGTTGAGGGACGCCGGGTTCCCAATCGGTTTCTGGTTCGGAGATCTGGTCGGCGGTACCGTCCGGAATGGGGTTTTCCTTTATGGTTGCTGTCAGCGGGCGCAGCCGGACGCCGAGGGCGCCTTCGCCACTGGCCAGGAGGATACCGGGTTCGTTGCCGGGCCAATGCTGTGCGCGGGTGCGCCAGCAGTAAATGGCGTCTTCAAAATTGCCGACGACGGCGAAGCCCAGGGCGGTCAGACGTACCGGAATCCAGTCCAGCCATGTGAATGCACTGCGCGCAAAGGCGCCGAAATCGCTTTCGGGTTGATTATCTGCAGTGGGAAGATTCCAGCGGCGGTTCAGATAGTCGGCCAGGCGATACAGCAGCGCGCCGTAGGTACCGGGCAATACGGCGGCCCAGAACAGTACGCCAAACACGTGGCGATGTGAGGCGATCAAGGCGAGGCGTACCGTGTGGCGGACGATTTCGGAAGCATCCAGATCAGCGGCGCTGAAGTTGCGGTCGCTTTCCTGGGCCCAGCGCGTGAGCACAGTGCGCGCTTCGGATAAATCGCCGGCGTTGAGCGCCAGTTGAATATCGGTGAAGTAATGGCTGAACTGACGGAAGCCGAGGGTGAAGTAGAGCAGCAATACATTCCATCCAAAGGCGAGCAGGGGATGCAATTGCGCCAAGCCCAGTCCGATGAGGTAGGCCAGCACGACCAGCGGCACCACCAGCAAGAGCCAGGCGATGCGGCCATGCACCCTCTCACCGGCATTGAGGGCTTCTGCCAGCCATTGTGCAAGGGCAGAAACAATTTTGAATGCGGGATTGTTGACCGAAAGCGGACGCAACTGTTCGATCAGAAAAGCGATTACGAGAGTAAGTAGAGTCATGGCTGCAATTGATTTCGCAGCATTTTACGCCAGGAGAAAGAAATACAGATTGCGCAGCATGCCGGCTGTTGCGCCCCAGATGAAATATTCGCGTTGTTGCAACGGATCGGTGTAGGGCATGGCGTGAAACACGCGCCGTCCCAGCGGTGGGAAGTCGATTTCGCGTTGTTGATGGAACTGTGGATCGGTCAGAAAGTGCAGCGGTACTTCAAAAGCGGCGGCGACTTCCGCATGATCCAGTTGCAGATTCAGCGGCGGTGTGACTAAACCAACCACCGGGGTGACGCTATAACCGGTCCCGGTGCGGTAATCCGGTAGCGTACCGAGCACTTCGATTTGCTGCCCGTGCAAGCCGATTTCCTCGGCAGTTTCGCGCAACGCTGTGTGCTGCGGACTACCGTCATTTGCCTCAACACGGCCCCCGGGAAAGCTGATTTGTCCGGCATGATCCGGCAAATCTGCGGCACGCTCGGTCAGCAGAACCGTCATGGCATTTTCATGAAGTACCAGTGGAATCAGCACGGCGGCGGGAATCAATGTGCCATGGCTGCCGGGCAAGGCCGCTTCGATCTGTGTTTCCGGTTGCCAGATCGGCGGGTGCGCGAAGCGTTGCCGCAACCAATGTGCTTGCAAACGTTCGGGGGGCACGGCGGGCAGATCGCTCGTCGCTGTAAGAATCGGAAGGAGGCGCGGGTCAAAGGGCATGGTTCAAAAACAAAAAAGGCGCATCCGGAGAGATGCGCCTTTTTTTAGGTTCACAGAAATACTCAGGGAAGACTTATTCCGTCGTGGTCGCTTGCGCGTCCTTGTTTCTGAGCACCAGTTTTTCCTTGATACGGGCCGATTTACCGGAGCGGTCGCGCAGGTAGTACAGCTTGGCGCGGCGTACATCGCCACGACGTTTCACTTCGATCGAAGCGATCAGCGGCGAATACAGTTGGAAGGTACGTTCCACACCTTCGCCGGAAGAAATCTTGCGCACGATGAAGGAAGAATTCAGGCCGCGATTGCGCTTGGCAATGACGACGCCTTCATAAGCCTGGGCGCGCTTGCGGGTGCCTTCGACCACGTTGACGTTGACCACCACCGTATCGCCGGGGGCAAATGCGGGAATCGTTTTACCTAGGCGGGCAATCTCTTCCTGTTCCAGTTGTTGAATCAGATCCATCTTTACACTCCTTAAAGCCATCGTGCGCCGAACATCGTCAATGTTATTTCGGGCAGAGGATGGAAACACGAACGATCCATGTATGGCTCGTTCACCTCAGCGGCGCAACTACTTGAGTTGTGCCAAAAACTTTTCATCTTGCGCGCTCAGCTTGCCGGCCGCGCGCGCTGTTTCAATCAAATCCGGGCGCTTGCGCCAGGTATTCAGCAGGGCTTGTTCGCGGCGCCACACGGCAATCTGGGCGTGATGACCGCTCATCAAGACTGCCGGAACCGCTTCGCCCTGCAATACTTCAGGGCGGGTGTAGTGCGGGCAATCCAGCAAACCACCACCGGCCACATCGGCAAACGAATCCTGCTGTGCCGACTGATCGTCATTCAACACGCCCGGCAATTGCCGGATCAGCGCATCAAGCAGCAACATCGCCGGGAGTTCGCCACCGGAAGCGACAAAATCACCGATGCTGATTTCTTCATCGACACAGCGTTGCAGCAAACGCTCATCGACCGCTTCATAACGCCCGCAGAGCAACACCAATCCGGTATTTGCGCTGCTTTGTTCCAATTCACATACCTTGGCATGGGTCAGCGGCGCGCCTTGCGGGGAAAGGTAAATCACCCGTGTGGCTGCCATACCCGCCTGCTGTTGGCGCTGCCGGGCGGCGTTGATCGCCTGCTCCAGCGGTTCTGCCAGCATCACCATGCCGGGGCCGCCCCCATAGGGCCGGTCATCGACAGTGCGGTAGTTGTCGGTAGTGAAATCACGCGGATTCCACAACTGCAACTGGTAAAACTTTTGCTCCAGCGCACGCCGCGTAATGCCTGCTTGCGTCAGCGCAGTAAACATTTCCGGGAACAGCGTGATCACGTCAAACTGCCGCATCACTTCAGCCCTCTCTTCACCACTCCCAATCGACCACAATTTTCTTCGCGGCCAGATTCACATCCAGCACATGCCGGGCCACGAAGGGGATCAATTCCTGCTGTGGCTTGGCACGCTTGCCTCGGTTCGATACTGTGCCATCGGTTTCCAACGGCGCTACAAAGGGCAATTCCACTTGCAAAATCGAGTGGGCGCCGTTGTCGAGCAAACCGGTCACCTTGCCCAGCATCACGCCTTGCGTGTTTTCCACGGTCAGGCCAATCAGATCGACCCAGTAATACTCATCTTCGCTGGCGGCCGGGAAGTCCGCGCGGGCAACGCCGATCCTGGTGTTGCGCAGCGCTTGCGCCTGCTCGCGTGTTTCAATCTGCGTCAGCTTGACGACGATGCCAGCACCGTGGGCCTTGATGTCTTCGACATCCACGCTGCGCCACTGCGCTTCATCCTCGGTCAGCCACCACTGCGCACTGCCAAGCAGGGCATCGGCCGCTGCCGAGAAGGGGTGAATATGCACCCATCCCTTGATCCCATAGGGCTGGCCGATTTGCCCCACAACGACCAGATCCGCTGGCATGCCAGCGTCCGCTCGCTGCATCACTGAATCAAGCGGCTTTTTGCGCAAATTCTTTGACGAGGCGGGCCACGGTCGGCGAGACTTGCGCGCCGTTCTGTTGCCAGTAGCTCACGCGGTCGGTAGCGATGCGCAGGCCTTCAGCGCCTTCGGCGGCCGGGTTGTAAAAACCCACACGCTCGATAAAGCGGCCGTCGCGACGGTTGCGCGAATCGGTGGCAACGATGTTGAAGAATGGACGCTTTTTGCCGCCCCCACGAGACAAACGAATCACAACCATAATGTTTCCTTCAAGAATCTTGTAAATTCCTGCGCGATACGATGACCCTGCGGCAGGAAAGAAATGAGCCGGACACCCGATGTACGGGTGCCGAAAAGCCCGCCATTCTACTCCGCACCAGCCACATGGGCAAGCCCGGCGGCAAAGTCGAGCCGCTGGGCTAAGATGGCATTTTTTCACGGGATCGGCTTTGCCATGAAATATCGTTCAAAAACGTTGGCTGCCTGGCTGGCCTTGTTGTTGGGCGGGGTGGGGGCACACTGGTTTTATCTGGGTGGGGTTCGCAAACTGCGCCCGTGGATTTACCTAGTCTTGTTTCCATTGTCTTGTGTGGTGGGCTGTGCCGACGCGATTCGCTTTGGTTTGATGCCAGATGCCCGCTGGCATGCGCGCTATAACCCCGGCCAGGAACACCTGCCCAGTGCAGGCGGGCTGGCAGTGACAGCGGCGATATTGGGTTTGGGGTTGGGAGCCGCCAGCGTCGTGGCTTTGCTGGCGATTCTGATTCAGTGGTTACTCACCGGAGCGGTGGCATAGCTGATGATATTGAGGCACTGCAAAGCGGTGCGTGCAATGGCACTACTGCTGGCGCAGGGCTGAGCAGCGTTTTCCAGCAGGTGCCGGGGCATCTTGAGCGGTGTGGTGTCCAGACGGTAGACCGTATAGGCTGGCGCGGACGCCAACCTTTCCAGTGCTGCTTGTGCACGTTGATCGTCTTGTGCAGGGATGACCTTCAAGTTCGGCAAGCCGACGGCGGGCGTCTGGGATAGGGGTGTATCGGGTTGCCCTGGCTCAGTACGCAGGTTGGCTGTGCCTGAGCGGGATTTCGCCGGGTCGCGCAAGGAATTGTCCAGCAGCCGGACACGGCCGTGTTTATACGTGCTGTCCCATTTATGGGTGTACTTTCTGAGCAAATCTTGTACCGAGAGCAGCGGCCGATCGAGCGCCGGGTTCTGCGCCTGACTTTCGAGAATGATACGCAAGGCGTCGTCCTTGGATTCGAGGCTTTGCGGCACCTCGACATAAGGCACCGGTTCCAGAATGATTTTGAAGGCAATCGACAAGCCAACCATCAGCAAGCCGATCAGGGTGATAATGAAACCGGCAGCGCGGAGCGGATGCATGCGGTTGAGCAAGCGGAGGCGGCGTTTGATCCAACTGCGAGAGGACAGTCCGGGCGTGCAACTGAGCACGAGATACTGGCTGCACCAGATGACGCAGGCGACAATGAAGGACAGTGTCAGAGCCAGCGGCCGCAGCAGCCAAACGCTGATTGCCGACTGTGGTTGTGCAGCTTGTGATAGGTAGCGAAGTGAATTCAGCACAAAAGCAGTCATGAGCACTCTCCCCTGCTTGCAGGATATGACGCTTTCACTGTTGCACAAGGGTAAAAGTTCCTCTTTGAACAGTGTCTTGACTTGCAATTTGGTGGCGTAACTCATGGACGTCTCCGCAGTAAGCGTACCGCGGCAGACGCAGAGAGGCGGACTAGAACACCGGTTCCAGTCCGAGGGAGATTGTCTTTACCCTAGCTCTGCGATGAGCTGCGGCACGATTTCAAACAGGTCGGCGACAATCCCGTAATCGGCCACGCCAAAAATCGGCGCATCCGGATCCTTGTTGATTGCCACAATAACCTTGGAATCCTTCATACCGGCCAGGTGCTGTACGGCGCCGGAAATGCCGACCGCAATATAAAGTTGCGGCGCAACGATCTTGCCGGTCTGACCGACCTGCCAGTCGTTGGGAGCGTACCCCGCATCGACCGCCGCCCGTGATGCACCCATGGCTGCACCTAGTTTATCGGCCAAAGGGTTCAATAACTTGAAATTTTCTGCGGAGCCCAGGCCGCGTCCGCCGGAAATCACCACCTTGGCGGCGGTCAGTTCGGGCCGATCCAGCTTGGCGATATCGCGGCTGACAAAGGCGGTCAGACCGGTATCGGCCACCGCGGGGACGTTTTCCACTGGGGCGTTGCCGCCGGAACCGGCGGCATCGAAGGTAGTGGTGCGCACCGTCATCACCTTGACCGCATCTTGCGACTGCACGGTGGCGATGACGTTTCCAGCGTAAATCGGCCGGGTGAACGTGTCGGGCGATTCAACGTGCAGGATGTCGGAAATCTGCGCCACATCGAGCCTGGCGGCCACGCGCGGCAGGACATTCTTGCCAAAGCCCGTGCCCGGTGCGGCAATGTGGGAAAACCCGGCCGCCACGGCCAGTACTTGCTCGGCGACGTTTTCCGCTAGTTGCTCGGCCAGTTGCGGCGCATCGGCGACCAGCACCTTGACGACACCCGCGATCTGCGCAGCGGCTTGCGCCACGGCGGCGCAGTTGTGTCCGGCGACTAGTACCGTGACGTCGCCGCCGGCTTGTTTCGCTGCAGTAATCGTATTCAGGGTGCTCGGCTTGAGCGAGTGATTATCGTGTTCGGCGAGAACCAGAGCTGCCATGATGTGTTCTCCTTAAAGTACTTTGGCTTCGTTGCGTAGTTTTTCCACCAGCGTTTTCACGTCCGGCACCTTGATCCCCGCTTTACGTTGTGGCGGGTCGTTGGCTTTGAGCAGCTTCAATCGCGGGCCGACGTCCACGCCCAGGTCTTCCGGCTTGATAATGTCGAGCGGTTTTTTCTTCGCCTTCATGATGTTGGGCAACGTGGCGTAGCGCGGCTCGTTCAGGCGCAGGTCAGTGGTGATGACCGCGGGCAATTTCACTGCCAGTGTTTCCATGCCGCCATCGATTTCGCGCATTACCGTGGCTTTGCCATCGGCAATTTTCACCTGCGAGGCAAAGGTCGCTTGTGGCAGATTGGCCAGCGCCGCCAGCATCTGGCCGGTCTGATTGGCATCGTCATCGATCGCCTGCTTGCCGCAGATCACCAGTTGCGGTTGTTCCTTGTCGAACAGCGCCTTGAGCAGTTTGGCCACGGCCAGCGGTTGCAGATCAAGCTCGGCGGCGGTCTCCACCAGAATGCCGCGATCCGCGCCCAGCGCCATCGCCGTGCGCAGTGTTTCCTGACATTGCGTCATGCCGCACGACACCGCCACGATTTCCGTCACGATCCCGGCCTCTTTTAGACGCACCGCCTCTTCCACCGCAATTTCATCAAAGGGATTCATCGACATCTTGACGTTGGCCAGCTCAACGCCGCTGTTGTCACTCTTGACGCGCACCTTGACGTTGAAATCAACCACGCGCTTGACGGGAACGAGCACTTTCATGCTTTATCCTTTCTGAACAGGGATGGGGTAAATACTGAAAAAAAGCGAGTTTTGTCGCGAGCAGCCAAAGGCGTGCGAGCGCACGTGTTGTGAATCAAATGGTTAAGTCGCATATTCCTGCTCAGATATATCCAGTTTTTATTTATTCAGTGCTTCCATGGGGAATGTCGCGATTATACGTTCACAATAGTTCACACCCTGCGGGCGTGAGAGTGTGCCGCACTCACAGGCTGCTGCGGTAATGCCGGTAATAATCCAGCACCAGATCGACGTAGTTGCGCGTTTCTTCGTAGGGGGGAATGCCGCGATAGCGGTTCACTGCATTGGGCCCGGCATTGTAAGCGGCCAGCGCGAGGGACAGGTCGTTGTTGAATTGGGCCAGCAGATCACACAGATAGCGTGTGCCGCCACGCAGGTTCTGCTGCGGGTCGCGCCGGTTGGCGACGCCGTATTGCCGGGCCGTTTCGGGCATCAGTTGCATCAACCCGACCGCGCCCTTGGGCGAGACGGCGGCGGCTTGATAGCCCGATTCCACGGTGACGACGGCATGCACCAGCTCTGGCTTGATTGCGCAGGCGCTGGCGGCGGCTTCGATGAAGGCGGCAAATTCCCGGCGCTTGGCCGCATCGACAAAATACTGTGCCGTGCTGCGATAGCTGCGCGTGAAGTCGTCGCGGCGTAGCGGTTTCAAACGCGGATCGTTGCCGGGCATGTTGGTGTAGACCGTGACGCCGTTGCTGTCGCGATAGGAATAGATTTCTGCGCTCGCGGGCACAGAAAGCAAACCGCACAGCAGCACAAGCCCCCCTCGCAAGAGCGGACGGACAGGGGCTAATCGGGCACAAAATACAGACATGGGATGCGTGGCAATGAATGGAGACGGAAGTATTACAGAAAACAGCATCAGTTAAAGCTTGAAGTAGTACTGATCCATCGACTTTTTTGAGCGATTCTTGAGGTTTTGACGCTGGCCGGGAGTGTAATGGCGATGGCCGGGCGCGTCAGGATGGTGCACTGCCATGTTACAATTGCGCGGTTTAACTATTGCCCTGCCGTGCGCTTTGCGCAGCCTTGCGCGCCCTTTGCGGTGTCCTGCGTCGCGGCTCATTTTTGTCTTCAGGAGCCTCTATTTTGCTGCCGTTTTCTGCTCACAAGCCGGTTCCTGCCCTGCTTGCGCTGGCCGATGGCACGGTATTTCGCGGGCGCTCGATTGGCGCGACCGGTCACAGCATCGGTGAAGTGGTGTTCAATACCGCGCTGACCGGCTATCAGGAAATCCTGACCGACCCCAGCTACAGCCGCCAGATTGTCACGCTGACTTATCCGCATATCGGGAATGTCGGCGTCAACCACGAAGATATCGAGTCGACGAAAATCCATGCTGCGGGTCTGGTGATCCGCGATCTGCCGTTGCTCGCCTCCAATTTCCGTCAACAGCAAACGCTGTCCGAGTATTTGCAGGCCGAAGGCGTGGTCGGCATCGCCGACATCGACACCCGTAAACTGACGCGCATTCTGCGCGAAAAGGGCGCACAAAACGGTTGTCTACTGGCGGGCGAGGATGACGAAGCGCGCGCGATTCAATTGGCGCGCAGTTTCCCCGGTCTGGCCGGGATGGATCTGGCGAAAGTGGTAAGCGTCACCGAACCGTATGTCTGGACGGAAACGGAATGGGCGCTGGGTGCAGGCTACGGCCAGCAAACCGCACCGAAATTCCACGTGGTGGCCTTCGACTATGGCGTCAAGCGCAACATCCTGCGTATGCTCGCGCAGCGCGGTTGCAAGGTGACCGTGCTGCCCGCGCAAGCCACCGCCGAACAGGCGCTGGCGCTGAAACCGGATGGTGTGTTCCTGTCCAACGGCCCCGGCGATCCCGAGCCTTGCGATTACGCGATTGCGGCGATCAAGACGATTCTCGACACCACGCAGATTCCGGTGTTCGGTATTTGCCTCGGTCATCAATTGATGGCGCTGGCCTCAGGCGCAAAAACATTGAAAATGAAATTTGGTCACCACGGTGCCAACCATCCGGTGCAAGACCTCGATAGCAAACAGGTGGCGATCACCAGCCAGAACCACGGCTTCGCGGTGAACCCCGATACGCTGCCCGCCAATCTGCGCGTCACGCATGTGTCGCTGTTCGACAATTCGATTCAGGGTCTGGCGCGCACCGATCGCCCGGCATTCTGCTTCCAGGGCCACCCGGAAGCCAGCCCTGGCCCGCACGATATCGCGTATCTGTTTGACCGCTTCGTGACCATGATGGAGAACAAGAATGCCTAAGCGGACAGACATACAAAGCATTCTGATTATTGGCGCCGGTCCGATCATCATCGGTCAGGCGTGCGAATTCGATTATTCCGGCGCGCAGGCTTGCAAGGCGCTGAAGCAGGAGGGCTACAAGGTCATTCTGGTCAACAGCAATCCGGCGACGATCATGACCGATCCGGAGATGGCCGATGTGACCTATATCGAGCCGATCACCTGGCAGATGGTCGAGAAGATCATCGCCAAGGAAAAACCGGATGCGATCCTGCCGACGATGGGGGGACAGACCGCGCTCAATTGCGCGCTCGATCTGCATCGTCATGGCGTGCTGGAAAAGTACAAGGTCGAGCTGATCGGCGCGTCGCCGGAAGCGATCGACAAGGCGGAAGACCGCAGCAAGTTCAAGGATGCGATGACCAAGATTGGTCTTGGTTCGGCGCGTTCCGGTATTGCGCATACGATGGAAGAAGCGCAGGCGGTGCAGAAGGACATTGGTTTTCCGGCCATCATCCGCCCCAGTTTCACCATGGGCGGCACTGGCGGCGGTATCGCCTACAACCAGGAAGAATTCATCGAGATCTGCAAGCGCGGTCTCGATCTGTCGCCGACCAACGAGTTGCTGATCGAAGAATCGCTGCTCGGCTGGAAAGAGTTCGAGATGGAAGTGGTGCGCGACCGCAAGGACAACTGCATCATCGTCTGCTCGATCGAGAACCTGGACCCGATGGGTGTGCACACCGGTGATTCGATTACCGTCGCACCCGCGCAAACGCTGACTGACAAGGAATACCAGATCATGCGTAACGCCTCGATCGCGGTGTTGCGCGAGATCGGTGTGGATACTGGCGGTTCCAATGTCCAATTCTCGGTCAACCCGGAAGATGGGCGCATGATTGTGATCGAGATGAACCCGCGCGTGTCGCGTTCGTCGGCACTGGCCTCGAAAGCGACCGGTTTCCCGATTGCCAAGATCGCCGCCAAGCTTGCAGTCGGTTACACGCTCGATGAATTGCGTAACGACATTACTGGCGGTGCCACTCCGGCCTCGTTCGAACCGTCGATCGATTACGTCGTCACCAAGATTCCCCGTTTCGCGTTTGAGAAATTTCCCTCCGCCAACAACCGCCTGACCACGCAAATGAAATCGGTCGGCGAAGTGATGGCGATCGGCCGCACCTTCCAGGAAAGCTTTCAGAAAGCGCTGCGCGGGCTGGAAGTCGGCGTTGATGGCATGAATGAAAAAACGCAGGATCGCCAAGTGCTCCAAAAGGAACTGGGCGAACCGGGACCGGAACGCATCTGGTATGTCGGTGATGCTTTCGCGCAAGGCATGTCGCTGGACGAAGTGCACCAGTTGACCAAGATCGACCCGTGGTTCCTGGTGCAGATCGAAGAGATCGTCAAGATTGAACTGGCGCTGGAAAAAACCACGCTGGATGCGCTGGACAAGGACACGCTGTTCACGCTTAAGCGCAAGGGTTTTTCGGATCGGCGCATGGCCAAGCTGCTGAAAGTGACCGAAGCCGAAATGCGTGGCAAGCGCCACGCGCTCAACGTGCGCCCGGTCTACAAGCGCGTCGATACCTGCGCGGCGGAATTCGCCACTAACACCGCCTACATGTACTCGACCTATGAAGAAGAGTGCGAAGCGCAGCCGAGCAACAAGAAAAAAATCATGGTGCTGGGCGGCGGGCCGAACCGTATCGGTCAGGGCATCGAGTTTGATTATTGCTGTGTACATGCGGCGCTGGCGTTGCGCGACGATGGTTTTGAAACCATCATGGTCAACTGCAACCCAGAAACCGTGTCCACCGATTACGACACTTCGGATCGTTTGTATTTCGAACCGGTGACACTGGAAGATGTGCTGGAAATCGTCGCCAAGGAACAGCCTTTCGGCGTCATCGTTCAGTATGGCGGCCAGACCCCGCTGAAACTGGCGAAGGCGCTGGAAGCCAACGGCGTGCCCATCATCGGCACCTCGCCCGAATCGATCGACATCGCTGAAGACCGCGAACGTTTCCAGCAACTGTTGCAGGAATTGAAACTGCTGCAACCGCCCAATCGCACCGCGCGCAACGAAGCCGACGCCCTGCGGCTGGCCGAGGAAATCGGCTATCCGCTGGTGGTGCGTCCGAGCTATGTGCTGGGCGGCCGCGCAATGGAAATCGTGCACGAACAAGCCGACCTCGAACGCTACATGCGCGAGGCGGTCAAGGTGTCGCACGAATCGCCGGTGCTGCTTGATCGCTTCCTCAACGATGCGATCGAAGTCGATATCGACGCCCTGTGCGATGGCGAACGCGTCTTCATCGGCGGCGTGATGGAACACATCGAGCAGGCGGGCGTGCATTCCGGCGATTCGGCCTGTTCGTTGCCGCCGTATTCGCTGTCGCAAGCGACGCAGGACGAGATTCGCCGCCAGACCGCGCTGATGGCCAAGGCCTTGAATGTGTGCGGCCTGATGAACGTGCAATTCGCGATTCAACAGCGCGATGGTGTCGATACGATTTATGTGCTGGAAGTGAACCCGCGTGCTTCGCGCACCGTGCCGTTTGTCTCCAAGGCCACCGGCCTGCCGCTGGCAAAAATCGCCGCGCGTTGCATGGTGGGGCAGAGCCTCGACAAGCAAGGCATCAAGGGCGAAGTGGTGCCGCCGTATTACTCGGTCAAGGAAGCCGTGTTCCCGTTCAACAAATTCCCCGGTGTGGATACGATTCTCGGTCCCGAGATGAAATCGACCGGCGAAGTGATGGGCGTGGGCAAGACGTTTGGCGAAGCCTTCGTCAAATCGCAACTCGCGGCCAGCACACGGCTGCCCAGCAGCGGCAAGGTGTTTGTCAGCGTCAAGGACGGCGATAAAACCGGCGCGGTCGAAGTCGCCAAGGGATTGCACGCCATGGGTTTCAGCCTGCTTGCCACGCGTGGCACGGCCCGTGCCATCGAAGCGGCGGGCTTGCCGGTGATCAAGGTGAACAAGGTCACCGAGGGCCGTCCGCACATCGTCGACATGATCAAGAACGAGGAAATCGCGCTGGTCGTCAACACCGTGCAGGAAAAACGTAATGCGATCGCCGATTCGCGCTCGATCCGAACCACCTCGCTGGCGGCCAAGGTGCCTGTGTTCACCACGATTGCCGGCGCACGTGCAGCAGTCGTCGGCATGCGCCACCTGAACGAGATGGACGTGTACGACGTGCAGGGTTTGCATCGCCTGCTGTAATCGCTACAATGCAGTGACGCTTCGCCCTGAATCGGATTGATTCGGGGCGTTGCTTTTGTAGGCCCAGAAAAACAGCCCGTTTCATTTTTTACGGTATTGGATATGAGCACGATTCCCTTGACGGCGCGTGGCGCCGAATTGCTGAAAGCCGAATTGCAACGCATGAAATCGGTCGACCGACCGGCGGTGATCAATGCGATTTCCGAAGCGCGTGCGCAGGGCGACCTGTCGGAGAACGCCGAATACGATGCCGCCAAGGAGCGCCAGGGCTTCATCGAAGGCCGCATCATGGAGTTGGAAGCCAAGCTTTCCAACGCGCAAATCATCGATCCAAAAACGCTGGATGCCGATGGCCGTGTGGTGTTTGCCGCCACCGTCGATCTGGAAGACCTGGAATCGGGCGACAAGAAAACCTATCAAGTGGTCGGCGACGACGAAGCCGATATCAAGTTCGGCAAGGTCTCGGTCAATTCGCCGATTGCACGCGCGCTGATCGGCAAATCGGCGGGGGATGTGGTCGAAGTGCAAGCCCCCGGCGGCGCGCGCGAAGTGGAAATTCTCGACGTGCGTTACGTGTGAAGACCCAGCACCTGATCACCGAAGAATTGTTGCTGGTGGTCTGGCTGGGCAGCTTGTGGACGATTGGTCTGCTGGTCGCGCCGTTGCTATTTCAATTACTGCCGCACGCTGAAGCCGGCTTGGTGGCCGGAGTTTTGTTTCAGATCGGCCAGGCCATGGCGGCTGCGTGCATCGCGGGTCTGCTGATGCTGTGCTGGCAACGCCAGGGTTTGCGTTGGCTGCTCTTGGTCTTGCTGGGGTTGACGTTGGTGAACCTGTTGGCTGTGATGCCGCAGGTTTCGGCCTTGCGCAGCGCGGGTGTACAAGCCTCGTTTGCTCTGTGGCACGGCGTTGCCAGCAGCTTGTATCTGGGGCAGTGTCTGGGTGGCTTGGCCGTGCTGTGGTTGCGGCACGCGGTTCGCGCGTTATGAGCCCCGGGTTTTCTTCGACGCAGGTTTTTTCGGCGTCGCCTTGGTGATGCGTTTGGCGACTTTGTCGGCGGCCTTCTTTTTGGGCACGTGTGGGGCATTGCGCGGCGCGCTGCGCTTGGTGGCGGCGGGCTTGTTGGACGGCCGCCAGATCACCAGCAGCTTGCCGATTTTCTGGATCGGCGCCGCACCCAGTTGATCGCAGATAGCGTCCATCCAAGCGTTGCGAGCGTCGCGGTCATCGCCCAGTACGCGGATCTTGATCAATTCGTGCGCGGTCAGCGATTGGTCGATTTCCTTGAGCACGCTGGCGGACAGACCCGCATCGCCGATCATGACCACGGGTTTGAGTGCGTGGGCCTGGGCGCGCAGGGCGCTGCGTTCAAAGGAAGTCAGTTCGAGTTGTGCCATGGTGTGATCCCAGTCAAATAAATTTTTCGGCATTATCCTCTCTTTACAGCAGTTAGCTGATGGCCAAGAACAAATTCAACAAAGCGTGGGTCATGGCCCATGTCAACGATCCCTACGTCAAGCTGGCGCAACAGCAGGGTTATCGCGCGCGCGCCGCCTTCAAGCTGAAGGAGATCGACGAACAGGAAAAACTGATCAAGCCGGGCATGACCATCGTCGATCTGGGTTCGACACCCGGCAGTTGGTCACAGGTGGCGCGCGAAAAACTGGTCAGCCGGGGCAAGATCAACGGCCACATTGTGGCGCTGGACTTGCTGGAAATGGAGCCCATCGAAGGCGTGCACTTCATTCTGGGTGATTTCCGTGAAGATGCCGTGCTGGAACAGTTGGAGCAGACCTTGCAGACACTGGGTGTGGAAAAGGTCGATCTTGTTTTATCCGACATGGCCCCCAACTTGTCTGGCGTGGAGTCGGCTGATATGGCGCGCATTGCGCATGTGTGTGAAATCGCGCTGGAGTTTTCCCGTCAATGGCTGAAACCCGAAGGTGCTTTGCTGGTAAAGACCTTTCATGGCAGCGGGTTTTCCCAGATCGTTGAATCGTTCAAGCAGGTGTTTGTGCAGGTGGTTGTCAGGAAACCCAAGGCTTCGCGCGACAAATCAGCGGAAACCTATTTGCTGGGCAAGCGTCTTAAAGTCGTGAAATAAGCGGTGTTTCAGCGGCCGGGGCCTCAATACTTGCCTCTTCCGGCCGTAGTTTGTATTTACACGGAACTCCGGCGCATGCGGATTTTCACGATTAGAATGGCAAGTGTTGCAGCCGAGTGTGTTTTGAGTGAAGTGGAAGGCAAGCCTGCTGCGTGCCCCCACTGGATATCAGGAGTCGACCTTGAACAATATGTTTTCCAAAGCCGCCATCTGGATGGTGATTGCGCTGGTGCTGTTTGCCGTCTTCAAGCAGATGGAAGGCCATCAGCGTGCCACCGAGCCGGTGAGCTATTCGCAATTCAAGGAAGATTCGCGCGCTGGAAAAATTGCCAGCGCCGAAATTCAGGGCCGCACCATTCAAGCGACCACGCGCGACGGCAGCAAATACAGCGTGTCCAGCCCCGGCACGCTGGGCGATATCTGGATGATCGACGATTTGATCAAGGATGGCGTGCAGGTCAACGTCAAGCCGGAAGAGGAACCGTCGATCGTCATGAATTTCCTCTATTCCTTCGGTCCGGTGATTTTGCTGATCGGTGTCTGGATTTTCTTCATGCGTCAGATGCAGGGCGGCGGCAAGGGCGGCGCATTTTCCTTCGGCAAATCGCGCGCGCGCATGCTGGATGAAAACAATAACTCCGTGACCTTTGCCGATGTCGCCGGCTGCGATGAAGCCAAGGAAGAAGTGACGGAACTGGTCGACTTTCTGCGCGACCCCTCCAAATTTCAGAAACTCGGCGGCCGCATTCCGCGCGGCGTGCTGATGGTCGGTTCGCCCGGCACCGGTAAAACGCTGCTGGCGCGCGCGATTGCCGGTGAAGCCAAAGTACCGTTCTTCTCGATTTCCGGTTCGGACTTCGTTGAAATGTTTGTTGGCGTCGGCGCGGCCCGCGTGCGCGACATGTTCGAGAATGCCAAGAAACATGCGCCGTGCATCATCTTCATCGACGAGATCGATGCCGTTGGCCGTCAGCGCGGCGCGGGTCTGGGCGGTGGTAATGACGAACGCGAACAAACGCTCAACCAGATGCTGGTCGAGATGGATGGTTTTGAAACCGGTGTCGGCGTGATCGTGATCGCCGCCACTAACCGCCCCGACGTGCTCGATCCCGCCTTGTTGCGTCCGGGCCGTTTCGACCGTCAGGTGGTGGTGTCACTGCCCGATATTCGCGGCCGTGAACAGATTCTCAAAGTGCACATGCGCAAAGTGCCGGTGGCGCCCGATGTCGAACCGGCAATTATCGCGCGCGGCACGCCCGGTTTTTCCGGTGCCGACCTGGCCAATCTGGTCAATGAAGCGGCGTTGTTCGCCGCCCGCCGCAGCGGCCGTCTGGTGGAAATGGGCGACTTTGAAAAAGCCAAGGACAAGATCATGATGGGCGCCGAGCGCCGCAGCATGGTGATGGACGACGAAGAGAAAAAGAACACCGCGTATCACGAGTCCGGCCACGCGCTGATCGGCAAGCTGTTGCCCAAGTGTGATCCGGTGCACAAGGTCACGATCATCCCGCGCGGCCGTGCGCTGGGCGTGACCATGTCGTTGCCGGAAAAAGACCGGTATTCATATGACCGCGAATACATGCTGAACCAGATCGCGATGCTGTTCGGCGGCCGCATCGCCGAAGAAATTTTCATGAACCAGATGACCACCGGCGCATCGAATGACTTCGAACGCGCCACCCATCTGGCGCGCGATATGGTGACGCGCTACGGCATGAGCGATGCACTGGGCCCGATGGTGTATGCCGACAACGAAGGTGAAGTATTCCTCGGCCGCTCCATCACCAAGACCACCAATGTGTCGGAATCGACGATGCAGAAAGTGGATGGCGAGATTCGCCGCATCATCGACGAGCAATACAAACTTGCGCGCAGCCTGATCGAAGCCAACGCCGACAAGATGCACGCCATGGCTCACGCGCTGCTCGAATGGGAAACCATCGACAGCGATCAATTGGACGACATCATGGCGGGCCGCCCCCCGCGCCCACCGAAAGACTGGACGCCCAAAACTGCTGCATCGGACGACAAGGGCAATCCGCCCGATGTCGCACCGACCGCCACCACCCGGCCAGACCCAGTTTGATTGCGGTCTGACCGTGGCCGATGGCCTAAAATACGCCAAGCCTTGTGCTTGGCGTTTTTTTTGATGCTTCGTACTTCCTTCTATGTTCCGCTGCGGAAAATACACTTTCGATTTGCACCGCCCCCTGATCATGGGGGTGGTCAACGTGACGCCGGACTCGTTCTCGGACGGCGGACAATTTTTCTCCGCGACGGCGGCGATCGAGCATGCCTTGCAATTGGTGGAAGAGGGCGCCGACATCCTCGACATCGGCGGCGAATCGAGTCGCCCCGGCGCTGCGCCGGTGTCACTGGCGGAGGAGTTGCAGCGGATATTGCCGGTTATCGAGGGTTTGAATCAAATACGGGTACCGCTTTCCATCGACACCTATAAACCCGAAGTGATGCGTGCCGCGCTGGATGCTGGCGCGTCGATGGTCAACGATATCTGGGCGCTGCGTCAGCCAGGCGCACTGGAGGCGGTGGCCGAGCGCGATTGCGGGCTGTGCCTGATGCACATGCAGCGCGACCCGCAGCAAATGCAACAGGCGCCGCACTATGCCGATGTGGTGCGCGAAGTGCACGAGTTCCTGCGAATGCGGGTGCAAGTCTTGCGCGATCATGGCGTGGCGGCCGAGCGGCTGGTGATTGATCCCGGTTTTGGCTTCGGCAAAACGCTGGAACATAATCTCGCCTTGCTGCGGCAACTGGAGCTCTTCAGCGATCTGGGCGTGCCGGTGCTCGCGGGGCTGTCGCGCAAATCGATGATCGCCCAATTGACCGGCCGCGAGCGGGCGGAACAGCGCCTGGCCGGGAGTCTTTCCGCTACACTGACGGCCGTCGCGCGTGGCGCTAAAATCGTCCGTGTTCACGATGTCGCCGCGACGCGGGATGCGCTGGCGGTGTGGCAGGCGATTGAGGTGAAAAGTGAAAGGTGAAAAGTGAATGGCAGGTGCCATCACGTTTCACCTTTCACGTTTCACTTTTCACAGAAAAGACATGAGCAGAAAATATTTTGGTACCGATGGGGTGCGTGGCCGCGTCGGTGAATTTCCGATCACGCCGGATTTCGCCATGCGTCTCGGCTATGCCGCAGGCAAGGTACTGGTCGAGCGCACCGGCAGCGAACACCCGGCGGTTTTGATCGGCAAGGACACGCGCGTTTCCGGCTATATGCTGGAAGCGGCGCTGGAAGCCGGTTTTGCCGCCGCTGGCGTGGATGTGATGCTGGCCGGGCCAATGCCCACACCCGCCGTCGCGTATCTGACGCGCGCGTTGCGCCTCGCGGCAGGAGTGGTGATCAGCGCGTCGCACAACCCGTTTGAAGATAACGGTATCAAGTTTTTTTCCGCCACCGGTTTCAAACTGCCGGACGAAATCGAATTGCAGATCGAAGCCCAGCTCGAATTACCGATGGGGTGCGAGCCTTCCGAGCGTCTGGGCAAGGCGCGCCGCATCGACGATGCGGCCGGGCGTTACATCGAATTTTGCAAAAGCACTTTCCCCGGTGATCTCGACCTGCGTGGTTTGAAAATCGTCGTCGATAGCGCGCATGGCGCGGCCTATCACATTGCCGGCCATGTTTTTCACGAACTCGGCGCCGATGTCATCAATATCGGCAACCGGCCCAACGGTTTCAACATCAACGAACAATGCGGCGCGACGCATCCGGCCACATTGGAACAAGCGGTGCTCGAGCATGGCGCCGATCTGGGGATCGCGCTCGATGGCGATGCCGACCGCCTGTTGATGGTCGGTGCCAATGGCGTCAGCTACAACGGCGATCAGTTGCTCTATGTGATGGCGTGCGAACGCATGCTGCGCAATCATCTGGCCGGCGTAGCGGGAACGCTGATGACCAATCTGGCACTGGAGAATTTTCTCAAGGCCAATGGCGTCGCGTTTGCCCGCGCCAAGGTCGGTGACCGCTATGTGATGGAATTGCTGCAGGAAAAAGGCTGGGTGCTGGGCGGCGAAGGTTCCGGCCACATCATCTGTCTCGATCGGCATACGACCGGCGATGGGCTGGTGAGCGCCTTGCAGATTTTGATTGCGATGCGTCGCACGGAAAAATCGCTGGCCGAACTGACAGCGGGGCTGACGCTCTATCCGCAAAAACTGATCAATGTGCGCATGACCAATGGCTTCGACTGGAAAAACCACACGCCGCTGCAACAGGCGCAGAATGATGCGCAGGCGCAGCTCGGTCAGCGTGGCCGTATTCTGATTCGCGCCAGCGGGACCGAGCCGCTGTTGCGCGTGATGGTGGAAGCTGAAGATGGCGTTCAGGCTGAAACGCTGGCGCAGAAAATCGCCGCGACCATCGCTTAGAGGTTGCCGCAAGACCGGCTGTCAGCTCCCTTCTCCCGCAGGCGGGAGAAGGGTTGGGGATGAGGGCGGCGAATATGGGTACCTGTTCTTTGTAGCACGAAGATGGATGCGCCCTCACCCCTGCCCCTCTCCCGCCTGCGGGCGAGGGGAGGCCGCACAATATTTTCAATAGCCGCTTAAGATGAGGCCGGCCCTACCATCTGTTCCGGCCGTACCCATTGGTCGAACTGTTCGGCGCTGACATAGCCGAGCGCCAGCGCCGCCTCGCGCAGGCTGGTGTGTTCGTGGTGCGCTTTCTTCGCAATCGCGGCCGCCTTGTCGTAACCGATGTGCGGGCTGAGTGCGGTCACCAGCATCAAGGAGCGCTGCACCAGTTCGGCAATCCGTTCCTCATTCGCCTCAATGCCCATCACACAGTGTTGCGTGAAGCTGCGCATGCCATCGCTCAAGAGGCGGAGGCTTTGCAACAGATTATGCGCAATCAGCGGGCGATAAACGTTCAACTCGAAATTGCCCCCGGCGGCGCCGTGCGCGATGGCCACATCGTTGCCGAACACTTGGCAGCAAATCATGGTGAGTGCTTCGCACTGCGTCGGGTTGACTTTGCCCGGCATGATCGAGGAGCCGGGTTCGTTTTCCGGCAAACGCAATTCGCCAATGCCGCTGCGCGGGCCACTGGCCAGCCAGCGGATGTCGTTGGCGATTTTCATCAGGCTGGTCGCCAGCGTTTTCAGCGCGGCATGGGCGTGCACCAGCGCATCGACTCCGGCCATGACGGCAAACTTGTTGGGCGCGCTCACCAGCGGCAGGCCGGTGATGTGGGCCAGCGCAGCGGCGGTCTTCTCGGCAAAGCCCGCCGGGGCATTCAAGCCGGTGCCGACCGCGGTACCGCCCAGCGCCAGCGCGCAGAGACCGTGCACTGTGGCCGTGACATGATGCTGCGCCTGATCGAGTTGCGCCGCATAGCCGGAAAATTCCTGCCCCAGTGTGAGCGGGGTCGCGTCTTGCAAATGGGTGCGGCCGATTTTCACGATGTCTGCGAAGGCCTGCGATTTTTCCGCCAGCGCCGCGCGCAATTGCACCAGTGCGGGCAGCAGTTGATGCGTGATTTCCTGCGCAGCGGCAATATGCATCGCCGTGGGAAAGACATCGTTGGAAGATTGACTCAGATTGACATCGTCGTTGGGGTGGATGCGGGTTGACTCAGCGCCACTCTGCAGCAATTGGCTGGCGCGATGGGCCAGCACTTCATTGACGTTCATATTGCTTTGCGTGCCGGAACCGGTTTGCCATACCACCAGCGGAAATTCGTCCCTGTGCTGTCCCGGCAGAACTTCGTCGGCCGCAGCGATAATAGCCGCGGCCTTTTCCGGTGCCAGCAAGCCAAGTTCATGATTGACGCTGGCGCAGACGCGCTTGATTAATATCAGTGCCTGCAGCAAGGCCCACGGCATGCGTTCCTGCGAAATGGCGAAATGTTCGAGCGAGCGTTGCGTCTGCGCCCCCCACCAATGTTCGGCGGGCACTTCGATGGTGCCCATGCTGTCGCGTTCAATCCGCGTTTGCCGACTGTTTCCCTTCGCTGCTTCCATTCGACGACACCGAGAGTTGAGTGCTCTCAGTGTAGTCGAATCAAGGCGCCCGCCGGATTATTTTCGTTTGGCGGCATCCTCTTGCATTTTTGTGCCCGCCTTTTCCAGCGCTTCACCGGTTTTTTTCTCGGCTGTAATCGCCGAATCTTCTACCTTGTCGGCGCCGCGCTCTATCGCGTTGCCCGCAGAAGTGGCGGCCTGGTCAATCTGTTTACCTGCCTGTTCAGCCGCGCCTTCCGCTTTGCTTTGCGGCGTAGGCGGTGATTCCTGTTTCTGACAGGCGCCGAGTGAACCCAGCACACTGACGGCCAGCGTCAAAAATAAAATTCGCAGTTCACGAGTGTTCATGATTTCCTCCTGAAGGGGGTGGACGATGCGTACTCCGAGTCTAGTGAATGGAGCCGTGCCCGCAAGGAGCAGGTCGATAAATCAGACAGGGGACCACGGGCCGGTCGAGTTGTCTGACAGGCTTTGTGGGAATTTTCCTATCTGCTGTCAGTACTTGTGCCGGCATGCACCGTGATACGCATGTCATGGCAGACCACCACTTGCCCGGCGCGAATCTTTGCCGCCTTGCGGCTCTCGGGTGCGCCATCGACAGTCACCAATCCTTCGGCCACCCAATGTTTCGCCTGCCCGCCGCTCTGCGCGAGTCCGACCAGCTTGAGCAGATCGCACAACGCGACGTATTCGCCGCGCAATTCAAAATCAACGGTTTGCATTTGCTTGCTCCAAAACCCGGAGTGTAAATCAGGGCAAGGTACACTGCGCCTTTTCCAGAATTCCCACATCTACACACCCATGGCGCTCAAGTCCACTATCTACAAAGCCGAGCTGGCCATCAGCGACATGGATCGCGGTTATTACCAGACGCACAGCCTGACCCTCGCCCAGCATCCATCCGAAACACTGGAGCGCATGATGTTGCGCGTTGCCGTGTTTGCCCGCCATGCGCATGAAGCGCTGGTGTTCACCAAGGGCATCAGCAGTACTGATGAACCTGATCTGTGGCAAAAATCATTGAGCGATGAAATTGAACTGTGGATCGATCTCGGTCAACCGGATGAAAAGCGCATTCGCAAAGCCTGCGGCCGCGCGCGCGAAGTCTGGATCTACTGCTATGGCCGCGCTGCGCCGGTCTGGTGGCAGCAGGAGGGCAAGACCTTGAAGCGATTTGCCAATCTGAATGTGGCGTATGTCGGTGCCGAGAGCATGGAGCAACTGGGCGCTTGCGCGCAGCGCACGATGGATTTGCAATGCACGATTCAGGATGGTGAGCTGTGCCTGATTGCGGGAGACACGACGGTGACGCTGCAACTGGATGTATGGCAATCGGTGGGCTGAACTACGGCGCCACTCAAATTCTTTACACGTCCACCGGATCGTCCGGCACCGTTCGCCCTGAGCCTGTCGAAGGGCAGGATAAAACGTGGTGTATGCATAATATGGCGCATCCTTGCGGACAGCGCGGGCACTGCAAGATCCCTCGTAATAACGTTGCCGCAACATCCTGCCCTTCGACAGGCTCAGGGCGAACGGTGCCAGTGTAATCGTCTTTATCGTCAACCGGCCAATTGTTCCAGATCGAAGCGCGCCACTTCATCCTGCCCCAGTGCTTTCACCAGCAGCGGCATCACGCCTTGCAAGGTGGCATGCAGGGTGTACGGCGGATTCAGAACGAACACGCCGCTACCAAACATGCCAAAGCCATCCAGCGGTGGCGCGCTCACCTGCAGGTTGACATGCAGCCAGCTTTTGACCGACACGCCGCGCAGCTTGCGTTCCAGTTCGCGCGGTTCGGAACGGTGCAAGAGTGGATACCACACCGCAATCATGGCGGCGGGGAAGCGTTGCAGCGCTTCCTTGACCGTTGTCAGGGTGCGCGCATAGTCGGCCTTGTCTTCGTAAGAGGGATCGATGAGCAGGCAGGCGCGCCGCGTGGGCGGTGGCAACAGCGCCTTGATGCCAGTGAAGCCATCTTCGGCAAACACCTTGGCAGCGGCTTTGCCGCGCGCGGGGCCGTCGGGAAAATTTTCCTGCAACAAGGCGCTGTCACTGGAATGCAATTCAAACAGGCGCAATTTGTCTTCGCTGCGCAGCAGTTGCTGCGCAATCATCGGCGAACCGGGATAAAAACGCAGCGCCTTGGTTTCATTCACCGCGTGCACCTGCGCCACATAATCGGCAATCGGCGCCGGCCAATCCTTGCGTTCCCACAGCCGCGCAATGCCCTCGCCGAATTCTCTTTTCTGCAAGGCATAGCCCTGATCGAGCCGGTACAGGCCTGCGCCCGCATGGGTGTCGATATACCAGTAGGGTTTGTCCTTCTGATTCATGTACTGCAGCAATTGCACCAGCACCAGATGCTTGAGGACATCGGCGTGATTGCCGGCATGAAAGGCGTGGCGGTAGGCGAACATGGAATCTGCGTGTCAGGAACTGCGTGCGGCAGGTGCGCGCGGATCGGCAAGCGGCGCTTCTTGAAACATGCGCGTGAAGCGCACCATCTCATCCAGCCAGCGCAAACGTTCGATCTCGGGAATCTTCGCGTATTCGCGCAACTGTTCCTCAGTCACGGTGTAACTGCAATCGACCTGTCTCATGACGATGACCCTTGCATATGCTTAAGAGATTCCAGAGCTTCAATATCCGACAAGTCAATTTTGCGTTGTGCGGCACGTTTCATGGCGATCAGGTCGTCAATGCTGGCAACTGAAACCGCTGTGCCGCCAATGTTCTTGACAACCCGGTTGGCGTAGAGCTGGTCGAATGGCAGTGGCGATTTGATCAGCAGATCGAGGGTTGGGTCATACCCTTGCGGTTTGCGCAGACTCAAGGCAATCAGGTTTTTTTCATCTCCCCAGCGTTCCAGCTGGCCGGGTTGCAAGACCTCATCCCAAGAGACCGGGATTGCTGGCTCCAGGCCGAGGCTGCGCAGTGCAGCCACGGCGCGCGAGAAATTGTCCTCATCCAGGGCGACGACCAGATCGATATCCATCGTCGCACGTATGACCCCATGCAAATTGAGCGCGAGTCCGCCAACCAGTACATATTTCACCTGGGCGGATTCGAGCGTTTTGAGAAGGGTGAGCGAGAACAAGCGGATTCCGGATCAAGCGATGATGCGAACAGACGTACTTTACCTGAGTATAAGAAGCTGAGCGGCGTGCCCCAAAAAACAACCAGCCCAGCTTAGAATAGCGCCATGCTTGATCATCGCGCGCAAACCCTGCTTAAAGTTCTGGTGGAACGGTATATTGCCGAAGGGCAGCCGGTTGGCTCGCGGGCGCTATCGAAATTTTCCGGGCTGGAATTGAGCCCGGCGACCATCCGCAATGTGATGGCCGATCTGGAAGAGCTGGGGCTGGTGGCCAGCCCGCATACCTCGGCCGGTCGGGTGCCGACGCCGCGCGGTTATCGTTTGTTCGTCGATACCATGCTGACGGTACAGCCGCTGCAGGAAGTGGAGGCCAGCGCGATGCAGGGCAAGCTGCGGCTGGCGCAACCGCAAAAAGCATTTTCGGCGGCAGCGCAAATTCTCTCCAGCTTGTCGCATTTCGCGGGCGTGGTGGTATCGCCGCGTCGCTCTGCCGTGTTCAAGCAGGTTGAATTCATGCGCTTGTCAGACAAGCGCATCCTGTTGATCATCGTCACGCCCGAAGGCGATGTGCAAAACCGCATTCTGCTCACCGGTCAGGACTACACGCCATCGCAATTGATCGAGGCCGCCAATTTTCTCAATCAGCACTATGCCGGTTTGAGTTTCGATGCCGTGCGGTTGCGTTTGCGCGGCGAATTGGCGCAGTTGCGCGACGACATGACGCGCTTGATGCAGGCCGCAGTGGAAGCCGGCAGCGAAGCGATGGCCGAGCCGGAAGAGCCGATGGTGATCTCTGGCGAGCGCAACCTGCTGGGCGTGGCCGATCTGTCGTCCAGCATGGACAACCTGCGCAAACTGTTCGATCTGTTCGATCAAAAAACCCAGTTGATGCAATTGCTCGATGTCAGCAGCCGCGCCGACGGCGTGCAGATTTTCATCGGCGGCGAATCGAAGCTGGTGCCGCTGGACGAACTGAGTGTGGTGACCGCGCCGTATGAGGTTGACGGCAAAGTGGTCGGCACCGTCGGCGTGATCGGCCCGACGCGGATGGCGTATGAGCGCGTGATTCCCATCGTCGATATCACTGCCAAACTGTTGTCGAGTGCATTGACGAGAAATGAGTGAATGAGCGAGTGAGTGATCAAGTGATCAAGTGATCGAGTGATCGAGTGATCGAGTGAGGTCAAAAGAACATGAAATTCAAACCTGAACCCGACTACAAACATGGCAGCGAAACGCGTACCGCGATTCTGCTCGTCAATCTAGGCACACCGGAAGCGGCCACCGCCAATGCCGTGCGGCGCTATCTGGCCGAATTCCTGTCCGATCCGCGGGTGGTCGAGATTCCTCAAGCGTTGTGGAAAATCATTCTGCATGGCTGGGTGTTGCGCACGCGCCCGTCACGCAGCGCGGCCAAATACGCCAGCATCTGGATGCCGGAGGGTTCGCCGCTGAAGACGCACACGATGAATCAAGCCAAGTTGCTGCGCGGCTATCTGTCCGACCGCGATGTCAGCGTCGACGTGGCCTATGCCATGCGCTACGGTAGCCCCGGCATCGCCGATGTGCTGGATGCGCTCAAGGCGCGCGGCGTCGATCGCATCTTGCTGCTGCCCCTGTATCCGCAGTATTCCGGCACCACCACCGCAGCGGTGATGGATGAAGTGTCGCGCTGGATGCTGTCCACCCGCAATCAGCCCGAGCTGCGCACTGTCAAACATTTCCACGATGATGTCGGCTACATCGAAGCGCTCGCCACCGCCGTGCATGACTATTGGCAGAAACACGGCTGGCCGGAAAAACTGGTGATGAGTTTTCACGGCGTACCCGAGCGCACGCTGTTGCGCGGCGACCCCTACCACTGCGAATGCCGCAAGACCGCACGCCTGCTGGCCGAGCAACTGAAGCTGGAACCGGAGCAATATGTCGTCACCTTCCAGTCACGCTTCGGCCGCGCCAAATGGCTGCGCCCCTATACCGTCAGCATGCTAGGCAAACTCGCGCGCCACGGCAGCAAGCGCGTCGATGTGATCTGCCCCGGGTTTGTATCCGATTGCCTGGAAACGCTGGAAGAAATCGGCATCGAAGGCAAGCAACAATTCCTCAAATTCGGCGGCAGCGAATTCCACCTCATCCCCTGCCTGAACACTCAGGACGCCTGGATTCACGCGCTCGCCGACATCGCCCAGCAACACCTGCAGGGCTGGGGCGTGCAACGCCTGCACGATGCCGGTCTGCGCAACTCCGAACGTGCTGCGCGCGAACAGAGCCGCAAACTGGCGCAGGAATGCGGCGCGGTGGATTAGGAGCACATTGCGCGCCTGATTGCGAAGACTGAATTGCACCAAAACATGAATGCGTGCAATCAATTGAACCCGAACCTGTCGATTTCCAATTCAACCTCTCCGTAGAATGCTTGACATGCTTCCCCCATCACATACCAATAAAAGTCCCGAGGAGATAATTGGACAGAACTCGCAGTTCAATTCTGTAGGGTACTTGTATCGTGCTGTGTCATGGTTGGACTACTTTGAAAGAATGGATCAATTCCCGGCACTGCTATATGCGTGTATTGAAGGCCGTTTTGGCATTGAGTATCTATTGTTTGAAGAACTCGTTATTGGTACTGGCGCAAATCTATCTCGTCAAGATTATGAAAAATGCCTAGAGGAGAGGACAAAGCTAAAGAAGGCGATTGACCGTCTAATCCCTGATTACGAAAAACTTCAGCAGTTCACCTCAGCACTTATCGCGGTTGAGCCACAAGCGCCAAAGCTGATCTATTGGAAACCAAAAGATTTAATGAAGTCTTGGGGAAAGCTGTCTGAATATCTCCACTGGCTTGGTGTGAGGGGCGAAACAACGGAAGTTGCTTCGTGGCGAACCACGGCGTATATCGATGTGAGACAGACGCTACTTCCTATCTGGGAAAAGATCACATCCGGGCAGAGCGGATTTATGCATCCAGACAATATGAATGCAGAAATACGTGAAGTATGGCTAGCCTTCAAAGGCGGGAAGACTGATCTTGAAGGTGCAAAGATTCGAATGAATATTTTGAAACCCCATTTAATCAAGAAGTATGAGAAGCAACATCACAAATCCGGCAGGTGATAATTCGATCAATAGAACCCCAATTTTTGATGGGAGAAAAAAATGAAGTTTCTTGCAATGAGTATTTGTATTGTTTTTTCTGGGCAAGCAATCGCTGACATCCTCCCTCAAGGAGATTCGAATTACCAATGCCAAACTACCGGCGGGTTTTTCGATTTTTCTCCGAACCATGCTATTGCCACCTGCCAGCGGGAAATTGATGAGTTCTGCAAAAGCAAGGGAGCGCCACCAATTATTGGAAAGATTACTGGTGTGCCTTCTGGTTATGCTCGATACGCCAGAGCGGAAATTAGTTTCCAATGCATGACGGAAGCTGATATTGCTCAGAAGCAGCAAAAAACGATTGAAGCGGAGAATCAGCAAGTTAAAGCAGAAATCGAGAATTCCAAGCGGTTATGCCAACAAGACTTTGGGTTTATTCCAAATACGCCTGAATTTGGCAATTGCCTACTGGAGTTGCAAAAGCAACATTTTGCGAATAGAAGAGCTGCACAAGAAGTCGCAGCGCAAAAGGAAATGACGGAAGCCGAGTTGGCTCAGAAACGGCAATCAGAGGCTGATCAGGCCACGATAAACGCGATTCAATCGATCAACAAGGCCATTGCTCCATCTACCACTACAACCAATTGCAGCGCATATGGCTCAAATATCTCTTGTACCTCAACGAATCACTAGGGTCAGTTTGCGAATCAAAAGTACCGGAGTCGATTCAGTTTTTCAAAAGGGTATTGCCCTGTTCGCGATCTCAGGCTGAGATTCCCTGACGTGAAACTCTGCAGGGACGTGGTTTGGAGACGCGAGCCCCCGGGCCTTGAAATTCCGCTTTTGGCCACCACATACCCGCCTTGTTGTCATTTCCCAATCGATTTCCCAACCAGTTAGCCATGAAAAAACACGCGCATCACACGCACGAGCACAAAGAGCACGACCGTGCGGAAACCAGTAGTTCAGTCAGCCCTGCCGAACCAAGCCCGCCGGAATCGGCCGTTGAGCCGAGTCTGGAACAGCAATTGGCTGCCGCGCAAGCCAAGGCGCAGGAAAATCATGATCAGTTTCTGCGCGCCCGTGCCGAGGCTGAAAACATTCGCCGCCGTGCTCAGGACGATGTGACCAAGGCCTACAAGTTCGCCATCGAATCGTTTGCCGAGGCGCTGGTGCCGGTGAAGGACAGCCTGGAAGCGGCGCTGGCCGACACGGTGAGCGATCCGGCCAAATTGAAAGAAGGCGTCGAGCTGACGTTGCGGCAACTAACTGCCGCCTTTGAAAAAGGCCGCGTGCAGGAAATCAACCCGGTCGGGCAGAAATTCGACCCGCACCAGCACCAGGCCGTGGCCATGGTGCCCGCGCCGGAAGGCATCGCCCCTAATCATGTGGTGACCGTGATGCAAAAGGGCTACCTGATAGCCGACCGCGTGCTGCGCCCGGCGCTGGTGGCGGTGGCGCAAGGCTAGGGCTGTTGAAAGTTAAACCCGGCGCCCCCATCTATTGAACAGCAATTTATTTGAAACAGATTCAGGAGAAACAACATGGCAAAAATGATCGGTATTGATCTGGGCACCACCAACTCGTGCGTGGCCATCCTTGAGGGCGGTCAGATCAAGGTGATTGAAAACTCGGAAGGCGCGCGTACCACGCCGTCGATCATCGCTTACATGGAAGACGGCGAGATTCTGGTCGGCGCGCCCGCCAAACGTCAGGCGGTGACCAACCCGAAAAACACGCTGTATGCGATCAAGCGTTTGATCGGCCGCAAGTTTGAAGAAAAAGAAGTACAGAAAGACATCAAGCTGATGCCCTATGAAATCAGCAAAGCCGACAACGGCGATGCCTGGGTGTCGGTGCGCGGCCAGAAACTGGCGCCGCCGCAAGTGTCGGCTGAAGTGCTGCGCAAGATGAAAAAAACTGCCGAGGATTATCTCGGCGAGCCGGTGACTGAAGCGGTGATTACCGTGCCGGCCTACTTCAACGACAGCCAGCGCCAGGCCACCAAGGATGCCGGCCGCATTGCCGGCCTGGATGTGAAGCGCATTATCAACGAACCGACTGCGGCTGCGCTCGCCTTTGGTCTGGACAAGAAGGAAAAAGGCGATTCCAAGATTGCTGTCTATGATCTGGGCGGCGGTACCTTCGATATCTCGATCATCGAGATCGCCGATGTCGATGGCGAAATGCAGTTTGAAGTGCTGTCCACAAATGGCGACACCTTCCTCGGCGGCGAAGACTTCGATCAGCGCATCATCGACTACATCATCGAAGAGTTCAAGAAAGTGAACGGTGTCGATCTTGCCAAGGATGCGATTGCCCTGCAACGCATCAAGGCCAGCGCCGAACGTGCCAAGATCGAACTGTCGTCGAGCCAGCAGACGGAATTGAACGAGCCCTACATCGCCATGGCCAACGGCGCGCCGCTGCATTTGAACATGAAGCTGACCCGCGCCAAGCTGGAACAGCTGGTGGAAGAATTGATCGCGCGCACCATCGAGCCGTGCAAGATCGCCATCAAGGATGCGGGCGTGAAAGTCGGCGACATCGACGACGTGATTCTGGTCGGCGGCATGACGCGCATGCCCAAGGTGCAGGAAAAGGTGAAAGAGTTTTTCGGCAAGGAAGCGCGCAAGGATGTGAACCCCGATGAAGCCGTCGCTGTCGGCGCTGCGATTCAGGGCTCCGTGCTGTCGGGCGACCGCACTGATGTGCTGCTGCTGGATGTGACACCGCTGTCGCTGGGCATCGAAACCCTGGGCGGCGTGATGACCAAGATGATCAAGAAGAACACAACGATCCCGACCAAGTTCGCGCAAGTGTTTTCCACGGCCGACGACAACCAGCCCGCCGTGACCATCAAGGTCTATCAGGGCGAACGTGAAATGGCCGTGCACAACAAGGGTCTGGGCGAATTCAACCTCGAAGGCATTCCCCCCGCGCCGCGCGGTATGCCGCAGATCGAAGTCGCGTTCGACATCGACGCCAACGGTATCCTGCATGTGCATGCCAAGGACAAGGGTACCGGCAAGGAAAACAAGATCACCATCAAGGCCAATTCCGGCCTGAGCGAAGATGAAATTCAACGCATGGTGAAAGATGCTGAAGCCAACGCCGCCGAAGACAAGAAACAACTGGAACTGGTGCAAGCCCGCAATAGCGGCGAAGCACTGGTGCACGCTACCCGCAAATCGTTGACCGAATACGGCGACAAACTCGATGCGGGCGAGAAGGAAAAGATCGAAGCCGCGATCAAGGAATTGGAAGAAGTCTTGAAGACCGACGACAAGACCGCCATCGACGCCAAGGTCGAAGCCCTCGGCACCGTCAGCCAGAAACTCGGCGAGAAAATGTATGCCGACATGCAAGCGCAGCAAGCGGCCGCTGGTGCCGAAGCGGGTGAAGGCCCGAGCCCGCACACCGGCAACGGCAAGGCGGATGATGTGGTGGATGCCGACTTTAAAGAAGTTCGGGACAGCAAGTAAAACTGCCTAACCGCAGAGACGCAGAGCGCGCAGAGAAATCTTCCTGATTCTTCTCTGCGTTCTCTGCGTCTCTGCGGTTTGGTTTTTGGAACTGATATATGGCAAAGCGTGATTTTTACGAAACCCTCGGTCTGGCGAAGAACGCTTCCGACGATGAAATCAAGAAGGCGTATCGCAAGCTGGCGATGAAATATCATCCGGATCGCAATCCGGACAGCAAGGAAGCCGAGGAAAAATTCAAGGAGGCCAAGGAAGCCTACGAGATGCTTTCGGATGCCGAGAAGCGTGCTGCCTATGACCGCTTCGGTCATGCGGGGGTGGATCCTTCCGCTGGCGGTGGTGCCGGGCCCGGTGGGTTCAGTGGTGGTTTTGGCGAAGCGTTCGGCGACATCTTCGGCGACATCTTCGGTGGTCAGCGCGGCCAGCGCGGCGGCCCGCAAGTCTATCGCGGTGCGGATTTGCGCTACAACCTGGAAATCACGCTGGAGCAAGCGGCCAATGGTTTCGAGACGCAGATTCGCGTGCCGAGCTGGGACAATTGCGAAACCTGTCATGGCAGCGGCGCCAAGCCGGGCACCAAACCGCAAACCTGTTCCACCTGCGGCGGACGCGGTGCGGTGCGCATGCAGCAGGGTTTCTTCTCAATTGAACAAAGCTGTCCGCGGTGCCACGGCAGCGGGCAGATGATCGCTGATCCGTGCAAGACCTGCGACGGTGTCGGCCGCATCAAGAAAACCAAAACGCTGGAAGTCAAAATTCCGGCGGGCATCGACGATGGCATGCGCATTCGTTCCGGCGGCAATGGTGAGCCCGGTGTCAACGGCGGCCCGTCTGGCGATCTGTATGTCGAGATTCACATCAAGCCGCACAACGTCTTTGAGCGCGACGGCGACGACCTGCATTGCCAGATCCCGATTTCCTACAGCACCGCCGCCCTCGGGGGCGAGATCGATGTGCCCACGCTGCACGGCAAGGCATCCTTCGTCGTCCCCGAAGGCACCCAAAGCGGCAAGACGTTCCGCCTGCGCGGCAAGGGCATCAAGGGCGTGCGTTCAGCGTACCCCGGTGATCTCTATTGTCATGTGCAAATCGAAACCCCGGTCAAGCTCAGCGACAAGCAAAAAGAATTGCTGCGCGAATTCGACAAGCTGATGAAAGAAGGCGGCGATCGCCACAGCCCGCAAGCGAAGGGCTGGATGGATAAGGTGCGGTCGTTTTTTGAATAAAAGAACATAACCGCAGAGACGCAGAGGGCGCAGAGAAAACCTGAATTGTCCTTCCTGCGCAGGCAGGAACCCAGCGACTGCAAACACCAAGTCACTGGGTGCCAGCCTGCGCTGGCACGACGAAACTTCGATTTTCTCTGCGCCCTCTGCGTCTCTGCGGTTAGCGCTTTTACTTCAACAACATCTTCACCCCAGCCACCAGCAACACCAGTGCCAGCGCCTGTCGCAAACGATGCGGGCTGGAATGACGGCTGCCCCAGGTGGCGCCCAGCCAGCCGCCAATCACCACACTGCCCAGCCACAACGGTAGTTGCGTGGGCAACTCCGGTTGTTTGCTGATGAGCCCGGCCAGGCCTGCCAGCGAGTTGACCAGGATGAAGGCCGCCACCGGCGCGGCCGAAGCGCGCACGCTGGCCCAACCGAACAGCACGATCAAGGGGCTGAGGAAAATTCCGCCGCCCACACCCACCAGTCCGGAGAGCAGGCCCAGTAGCGCACCGACAGCCAGTGCCACGGGCCAAGGCGGGGGCTGCAGCGCGGCTGTAGCGGCTTTGCGGCTGTCCACCAGCATGCGCCAGGCGGCGTAGATCAACACCGCACCAATCAGCCAGTCATACCAATGCCCGGGCAGCGTGATGCGCCCGCCGACATAGGCCAGCGGAATCGAGCCGAGCACAAAGGGAACAAACAGGCGCCACTGAAATGGTTCGCGGGTGGAGAAGCGCCAGATCGCCAGACTGGCGACAACGACGTTCATCAGCAGTGCGCTGGGCCGCATGACGGCGGGGGGCACCGCAAACAATCCCATCATCGCCAGATAACCGGAAGCGCCACCGTGGCCGACAGAGGAATACAACGCTGCGGCAGCAAACAATGCGGCCGCCAGTGCCAGATCAATGAACTCGAAATGCATCAGGCGGGTTGATACGCGAGCCGAATATAGATGGGTGCGTAGGCGGCGGCTTGCGTGATTTCGATCAACGTTTCCTTGGCCAGTTCGAGCAGGGCGATGAAGTTGACCACCACGACGGGCACGCCGCGTCGCACTTCGAACAGGTCGGCGAATTCGACGAATTTGTTTTCCTGCAGGCGGCGCAGGATCATGCTCATGTGTTCGCGCACCGACAGTTCTTCGCGCTGGATGGTGTGATGTTTGTGCAGGCCGGCGCGCTTGACGACTTCCTGCCAGGCTTGCTGCAGATCGATCACATTCACATCCGGCAGGCGCGTTGCCAGCGTTTGCTCGATATGAATTTGTGCGCGCACAAAATCGCGTCCCGCCTGTGGCAGCGCGTCGATATTCTGTGCCGCCAGTTTCATTTGCTCGTATTCCAGCAGGCGGCGCACCAGCTCGGCGCGCGGGTCTTCGACTTCTTCGCCGGTATCGGATTTTTTCACCGGCAGCAGCATGCGCGATTTGATTTCGATCAGCATCGCGGCCATCAGTAGATACTCGGCCGCCAGTTCCAGATTGCGGCCGCGAATTTCTTCGACATAGGTGAGGTATTGCGCGGTGACTTGCGCCAGCGGGATGTCGAGGATGTTGAAGTTCTGTTTGCGGATCAGATACAGCAGCAGATCGAGCGGGCCCTCGAAGGCTTCCAGAAACACTTCCAGCGCATCGGGTGGAATGTAGAGATCTTGCGGCAGCGCGAACAGCGGCTCGCCATAGAGTTTGGCGAAGGCCAGACCATCGACCACATTCGGCGTGGTGTCTGGGCCGGTGGGGTTTTGCAGTTCGGCTTCGATCATGCTCATGGGGCAATCAACCCTTGGTTTGATAAACGTAGGGTTGCTGCGGCACGCGCGATTCGTTCTGGCGGCGGCGCTCGTCCAGGTCGATCGGCGTCTTGTCCCACAGCAGTGCGCGGCCCTTGCGCTGCTCGGCTTCCAGATGCGGTTTTTGCTGCTTCAGGCTGCGGATGAATTGGGTGATGTCGGATTCGTACATGACGGTCTCGGAGGCATGAATTTGAGGGGCTATTCTACCTTAGAGGCTGTTGAAAAATTGCTCTGGCGTTGTTGCGCGGTCGCTTGTGTATGCCTTATACACGGCGCGCCCGCGACGCCTAGCCAGAGGCGCTTCGCTCAATTTTGCAACAGCCTCTTAGGTTGTTGCCAGCAGCTGCCGCGCCCGCGCCAGCGCGTGCTCCAGGCTGTCGGTCAGGTTTTCCGGGCCCAGCGCGTCGAGGAAACCGGAACGGCGGATGATCGAGCGCGGCTGCTTATTCAAGTCACACAAGACCATCGCAGCACCATGCTTGCGCAAGTTCTTGCAGACGACTTCCAGTGTCTCCAGGCCGGTGGTGTCGAGCGAGATCAACTGGTGCATCTGGAAAATCATCACCTTGGGCATGGGCCGTTTGGGGTCGAGCAGAACTTCCAGCTTGCTGACCGCGCCGAAGAACAACGAGCCGAAAATCCGGTAGCCCTCGATACCTGCGGGTGTGTCGGCGGGCAGATGCATTTTTTCCAGCCGGGTCAAATCGGAAATGCGGTAGATGAAGAACAGGCTGGCGAGCACCATGCCCACTTCGACGGCGACGGTGAGATCGAAAATCACTGTGAGCAGGAATGTCGACACCAGCACGATGCGGTATTGCGGCGTGAATTGCCGCAAGCGCGGAAAGGCGCGCCATTCGCCCATGTTGTAGGCGATGAACATCAGAATCGCCGCCAGTGTCGCCAGCGGCACATAGGCCGCCAGTGGTGCGGCGATCAGCAGGATGAGCAGCAGCGTGGCCGAATGCACCATGCCCGCAATCGGCGAGGTGGCGCCGCTGCGAATGTTGGTGACGGTGCGGGCAATGGTGCCGGTGGCGGGGATGCCGCCAAAGAAGGGCGTCACAAAATTGGCTACTCCTTGCGCCATCAATTCCTGATTCGGGTCGTGCCGCTCGTCGATCATGTTGTCGGCCACGCGCGCGCATAGCAGCGATTCGATCGCGCACAGCAAGGCGATCGTGATCGTCGGCGCAACCAGTTGCTTGGACAGACTCCAGGTGAACGTTGGCAGTTCGAACGCGGGCAAGCCTTGCGGGATGCCGCCGAAATGCGAGCCGATGGTGGCGACATGGAAATCGGTCAGCGCCACAAACACGGTGGCCAGCACCAGTGCGACGATGGTGCCGGGCACGCGCGAAGCGTAGTGTTTCCAGCGCTGCGCATTCTGCAGATAGGTCTTGGGCCAGAAGATGACGATGAGCAGCGACACGCTGGCGACCGATAGGGTTTGCCAATCCGCGCTGCCCAGATGGTCGTACAGCGCCGCCAGCATGCTGAAAAAATCGGCCGGCATTTTGTCGATGTCCAGGCCGAGAAAATCGCGCACCTGCGAGAATGCGATCAATATTGCGATGCCATTGGTGAAGCCCGTGACCACCGCGACGGGAATGAAACGGATCAGGTTGCCGATGCGAAACAAGCCCATGGAAAACAGCAGCACGCCGGCCAGCATGCCGGAGATGAGCAAATTGGCCAACCCGTATTTTTGCAGAATGCCGTAAAGCACGACGATGAAAGCGCCCGCCGGGCCGCCGATCTGCACGCGCGAACCGCCCAATGTGGCGATCAGAAAACCGGCAATGATGGCGGTGTAGATGCCCGCCTGCGGCGCCACGCCGGACGCAATGGCAAACGCCATCGCCAGCGGCAGCGCCACCACACCGACGGTGACGCCGGCCGAAACATCGTTGAAGAAACGCGCGCGCGAATAGTCAGTCAGCGCATCGAACAACCGGGGACGAAACGAGAAATTCATGGCAGCACTCCAATCGATCAACAGGGCAAGGGGACACCGCAGCGCGCTCTCTTGGCGGCCCGCAGTGATGCTTGCGATTGTTGATGAGGCGTCGTTTCGTCAACATGAATGGAAGGTTATCGAATGCGCATGCCCGGCTGCACCCCAGTATGAGGCTCCAGCAGATAAATGCCAGGATTGTTTTTCTCGTCCGCATGACTGGCCGCCAGCACCATGCCCTCGCTGATGCCGAACTTCATCTTGCGCGGCGCGAGGTTGGCGATCATCACCGTGAACTTGCCGACCAGATCTTCCGGCTTGTACGCCGACTTGATGCCGGAAAATACATTGCGCGTCTTGCCCTCGCCGACATCCAGTGTCAGGCGCAACAGTTTGTCCGAACCTTCGACGTGCTCGGCATTGACGATTTTCGCAATGCGCAGATCGACCTTGGCGAAATCGTCAATGGCGATCATCGAAGCGAGAGCTTCCCCACCCGGAAGAACACTCCCCTCTCCCGCCGCATCAGCGAGCGGGAGAGGGGCCGGGGGTGAGGGCCGCACTTTGCGCGGCTGCACCGCCCGCCAAACCGTTTCCATCACCGCCTCAGTTTCCTGCAACACTTCATGATTCCAAAAGCGCAACACGCGCACGCCCTGCATCGCCAGCAAACGATCCCGCTCGCGGTCTTTCAATGCGTCGTCTGCATGCTGCCCGCCATCCAGCTCGACCGCCAGCGCATGCTCATCGCAAAAGAAATCCAGTACAAAGCGCGAGGACTCGATTTCGAGTGGATGCTGGCGGCGGAACTTCGCCCCCAGCGATTGATCGCGCAACAGGCTCCAGATAAGATTTTCTGCATCAGTTTGATTCTTGCGCAGCTCGCGTGCCAGCTTGATCAGTTGATCCGGGGGCGAGCGCCGCTTGCCCTCACCCCCAGCCCCTCTCCCGCCCGCTGATGCGGCGGGCGAGGGGAGCCCGGCCGTGCCGCTTTTAACTCCCTCTCCCGCATCAGCGGGAGAGGGCTGGGGTGAGGGCGCCGTTGGTTTTGAACTTTCAATATCAAATAACGTATCGAGTACCTTGGCATCGACACGGGTCATCAGGTGTTTGTATTGTCCAATTTGGTGGCCGGGAGCCAAAACGTTGGTGATGTCGGAAAAATTTTGTGCGTTCGGCAAGCGAAGAAATATTTCTGCTTCTTCTGCTAGTTTGGGCAGAATGGGCTGCAAGTGTAATGTCAGCAAACGGAACCATTCAATAACTACTGAACATACCCGGTGCAGCCATTGTGGATCGCTTGGATGCAGAGGTTTCTCGAAGCTCTTGGATAGCTCCCAGGGTTTTGCCCTATCCCAAAACTCATTTACTTGATCCGCTAGTTTCATCGCTAGGCGAATTGTTGTCCCAAACTCTCGCTTGTTATAGCTTTCTATGATCTTCGGACTGGCTTGTCGAAACTCTTGTATGACTATGTCGTAATAAGGCTGAGCCGGGTTTGATCCTTGCCAATGTTGCCCGAGCGTCAAATCAGCAATACGACCATCGAAATGTTTGTGCAAGAAGCCCGCAGCTCGGCTGGCAATATTCACATACTTCCCCACCAGATCGCTATTCACCCGCGCCATGAAATCATCCGGGTTGAAATCAACATCTTCCACTTTGGCATTCAGTTTGGCGGCAATGTAATAGCGCAGCCATTCCGGGTTCATGCCGATGCTCAGATATTTCAGCGGATCGATGCCGGTACCACGACTCTTGCTCATCTTTTCGCCGCTGACGGTGATGAAGCCGTGCACGTTGACTTGCGCCGGAGTCTTGCGTCCGGAGAATTTCAGCATCGCGGGCCAGAACAGGGTGTGGAAAGAGATGATGTCCTTGCCGATGAAGTGAATCTGTTCCACCGCGGGATCGTTGATGAATTCTTCGAAGCTTTGTGCGGTCTGCGCCTTGGCCTGACCCTTGTCGAAGTGGTTCTTCAGACTGGCGAGGTAACCGACCGGGGCATCGAGCCACACATAAAAATATTTATTCGGCGCATCGGGGATCGGGATGCCGAAGTAGGGCGCGTCGCGCGAGATTTCCCAGTCGCGCAGATCGCCGTCGCTCTCCAGCCATTCCTTGGCCTTGTTGGCGACCTCGGCTTGCAGGTGGCCGTCGTCCATCCACTGGCGCAGGAAGTCGGCGCATTTGGGGTCGGACAGCTTGAAGAAATAGCTCTCGGTTTCCTTCAGCACCGGCGTGGCGCCGGTCAATGTGGAGAACGGGTTCTTCAGATCGGTGGGTGAATACACCGCGCCGCAGACTTCGCAGTTGTCGCCGTATTGATCCTGAGCGCCGCATTTCGGACATTCGCCCTTGATGTAACGATCAGGCAGGAACATGTTCTTGACTGGATCGTAGAACTGTTCGACGGTCTTGGTGTAGATCAGCTTGGCGTCGTCGCGCAGGGTGCGGTAGATGGCTTGCGACAGCACGGTATTTTCTTCACTGTCGGTGGAATGCCAGTTGTCGAATTGAATGTGGAAGCCGTCGAGATACTGTTTGCGCCCGGCGGCGATGTCGGCGACGAATTGCTGTGGTGTCTTGCCGGCCTTCTCGGCGGCGATCATGATCGGCGCGCCGTGGGCATCGTCGGCGCCGACGAAGTGCACTTCGTTGCCCTGCATGCGCTGGAAGCGCACCCAGATGTCGGCCTGGATGTATTCCATGATGTGACCGATATGGAATTTGCCGTTGGCGTAGGGCAGGGCGGTGGTGACGAAGAGGCGGCGCTTGGACATTGAGGGAGTTTCTTGGCTGACAGGACGAAAGCCGCATTTTAGCAGTGCCGGTGGGCTTTTCCGCTAAACGTAGTGGCATAAATCTACTGCGCGCCCCGAGACCGAGCCTGCGGTGCTCAACGTAGTATTCATACGTTTGCGCTCCTCAGCTCGGCCTCGGGGCGCTCGCTACGATTTCTGCCACTACGTATAAAATGCAGTCTTCAATGGAGAAGTGGCAATGGCAACAGTAGAAGACGTGAAATCCTGTCTGGCACAGGTGATCGACCCCAATACCGGCAAGGATTTCGTGAGCAGCAAGACGGTGCGCGATGTGCGCGTGGTCGGCGGCGAAGTGTTGTTGCGCATCGAGCTGGGTTACCCGGCCAAAACACAGCACACGGCATTGACTGCGCTGATCAGCGATGCCGTCGGCGCGTTGCCGGGGGTGACGAAAGTTGAAGTCGATCTGTCCAGCAAGATCGTGGCGCATGCGGTACAGCGCGGCTTGAAGCCGTTGCGTAGTATCAAGAACATCATCGCCGTGGCCAGCGGCAAGGGCGGCGTGGGCAAAAGCACGACGGCGATCAATCTGGCGCTGGCGCTGACGGCCGAGGGTGCGCGCGTGGGTATTCTCGATGCCGACATCTACGGCCCCTCGCTGCCGCTGATGCTCGGTATTGACATCGCCAAAACCGGCCGCCCGCAATCGGCCGATGGCCAGACCATCGAACCGATGCACGCGCATGGCCTGCAAGCCAGCTCGATCGGTTTCATGATCGACCAGGATCAGCCGATGGTGTGGCGCGGGCCGATGGCGACGCAGGCGCTGCAGCAGTTGCTCGAACAAACCAATTGGGCCGAACTCGATTATCTGATCGTCGACATGCCGCCCGGCACCGGCGACATTCAATTGTCGCTGTCGCAGAAAGTGCCGCTCACCGGTGCGGTGATCGTTACCACGCCCCAGGACATTGCGCTGCTCGATGCGCGCAAGGGGCTGCGCATGTTCGAGAAAGTCGGCGTGCCGATTCTCGGCGTGGTGGAAAACATGGCGGTGCATGTGTGCTCGCAATGCGGCCATGCCGAACACATCTTCGGCGCCGATGGCGGCAAGCAGATGGCGCAGCAATACAACGTCGATTATCTGGGCGCGCTGCCGCTGGATATCGCAATCCGCGAGCAAACCGACAGCGGCAAGCCCACGGTGGTGGCCGCGCCCGACAGCGCGATCGCCAAAACCTACTGCGCGATTGCGCGCAAGGTGGCGATCCACGTCGCGGAAAAAGCGAAAGACATGTCGCTCAAGTTCCCGACCATTGTGGTGCAGAACACTTGAATCTTTAACTTGGATTTTCAACCCGGATTGTCAACTTGATCGGCAAAGCCGAAAGGGAGGCGTCATGAAACCAGCCCTGTGGATGTGCATGCTGCTGTTGGTGACGGGCTGTGAAAAGAAAATAGTGGATGCGCCGCTACAAAAGCCAGCTGCCCCGACCGGCCGCGAAGAAACCAGGAGTCTGCAAAATATCCAGCCGATCTACGACACCACCGGGATTCGTTCCAAGGTAGATCAGGCGCTCGACCAGAACGACAAACGCACCGAGAATCTGGATCAGCAGCTAGATCACGCCAATAAGTCAAGCGAATAAATAAAACAAGGTAGAACAAGGCACACATGAACAACTATCACATCGCGTATCTGTGCCTGCTGGTGGTTGCGTTGCTGCCGTATGTGGCGACGATGATCGCCAAATCCGACCGCAGTACCTTCGATAATCGCGATCCGCGCGGCTGGCTGGCGCAGCAGGAAGGCTACCGCAAGCGCGCCAACGCGGCGCAGCTGAATGCCTTTGAAGCGCAGGCGTCGTTTTATGCGGCGGTGCTGTTGAATGTGCTGGTCGGCAGCGCGCCCGCCAGTGTCAATGTGTGGGCGCTGGTGTTTGTCACCATGCGTGTGTTGCACATGGTGTTTTATCTGGCCGACAAAGACCGGGCACGTTCGCTGTCTTTCGGTGGCGCGCTGACCTGCGTGGTTGGACTTTTTGTCCTGGCCCTGATGAACGTGAAATAATGTGCGCCATTGCCAACCTCTCACCCACTTTCAAGCAGATTTCTCATGAGCATTAAATCGGACAAATGGATACGCCGCATGGCGCAGGAACACGGCATGATCGAGCCGTTCGAGCCGGGACAGGTGCGGCATAACGGCGACCACCGCATCGTGTCCTACGGTACCTCCAGCTACGGTTACGACATTCGCTGCGCCGCCGAATTCAAGGTGTTTACCAATATCAACAGCACCATCGTCGATCCGAAAAATTTCGACGAAAATTCTTTCGTCGATTTCAACAGCGATGTCTGCATCATCCCGCCCAATTCCTTTGCGCTGGCGCGCACGATGGAATACTTTCGCATCCCGCGCAATGTGCTGACCATCTGTCTGGGCAAGAGCACTTATGCGCGTTGCGGCATCATCGTCAACGTGACACCGTTCGAGCCGGAGTGGGAAGGCTACGTCACGCTGGAGTTTTCCAACACCACGCCGTTGCCGGCAAAAATCTATGCCGGCGAAGGCTGTGCGCAAGTGCTGTTCTTCGAATCCGACGAAGAGTGCGAAACCTCGTACAAGGATAGAGGCGGGAAGTATCAAGGGCAGCGCGGCGTCACTCTGCCTAAAACCTGATGCGCATTCCCCGTCTTCCGGCGGCCGGGTTGTTGCTGATTCCGCCGCTGATGTGGGCGGCCGGCACCGTGGTCGGCCGCGTCGCGGTGGGTACTTTCCCCCCGCTGGCTTTTTCCTTCTGGCGCTGGGTTGTGGCGCTGATCTTTGTGCTGCCTTTCACCGGGCGTGCGCTGTGGCAGCAACGCACCGTCATTGTCCAACACTGGCGCCCGCTGCTGGTGCTTGGGGCTTCCGGTGTCGGTGGCTACAACTCGTTTCAATACCTGGCGCTGACCACCAGTCCGGTGGTGAATGTCGTGCTGATCGGCGCGGCGTTTCCATTGATGATGCTGCCGGTCGCAATTATTTTTCTGCGTGAGCGAATCGGAGCGCTGGGTTTGCTCGGCATGGCGCTGGCACTGGCGGGTGTGTTACTGGTGCTGTCGCATGGCGATCTGCAACGTCTGCTGACGCTGGAATTTGCGCGCGGCGATTTGATCATGCTGGCGGCCAATGCTTCCTGGGCGGTGTACACGCTGGTACTGCGCAAATATCCGTTGCCGCTGCCGGGCTTGCAATCGTTGACATTGCAGATCGCCATCGGCATTCCCGTCATCCTGCCTTTTTATCTGTGGGAATACGCGGGCCAGGGCGGATTCTCTCCTCACGCTAGCGATATCGCGGCGCTGCTGTTCGTGGCCGTGTGCCCATCCTTGATTGCCTATTATTTCTGGGACAAAGGCGTGCAAGCCATCGGCGCCGCCCGCGCCGGCGTGTTCGTCAATTTGATTCCCGTGTTTGCCGCGCTGATGGCGATTCTTTTTCTCGACGAGCGCTTCAACTGGTATCACGGGGTCGCGCTGGCAGCCATGCTGGTGGGGGTGTGGCTGGTGAATCGGCCTGCGTCCGCTCTCAAAAAATAGGTTAGTTAGGTCGAGTATTCGATATACTCATCAGCCGTAAATCTCTAGGGAGTAAGACATGATGAATCATGCGTTGCGGTATGTCCTTCTGTTTCTCTTGTGTACCTTTGCCTATGCAGAGGAGCGCACGCCAATCGAACCCCAATTCCGTTATGGGAAACTCCACACAACCTATGTGATTCATGAGGATGGAACATCAACGGAATCTCATAGCTGGTCGATGACCATATTGAAAGAATCGGTTGTGTCTTGGGCGAAGCAGGCTTCAATCTCGTATAGCACCAGCGTACAGACAGCAGAGGTGCTGGAGGCCTATACGCAGAAACCGGATGGTCGCCGTCTTGATGTGTCCAAGGAGAGTTATCAGATAGAGGTTAATGGCGGCATCGGCGATGGCGCACCCGCATTTTCTGATCGAACCACCTTGTCCGCTGTTTTTCCTGACGTTGCGGTTGGTGACACGGTTGTTTTTTCTTACCGGATCCATCAGAAGGAAGCTATCTTTCCAGGACACTTCTCGATTTCTGGATTCTATGGACAGCAATACGCGTTTGACGATGTTCACGTTCGAATTGAATATCCTTCGGTACTCTGGGTTCAGTATGAGGCCAATGGGTTGAAGGAAAACTCCGGGTCAGCGGATGGGCGGAATTTTGTCGAGTGGTCTTATGCCAATGCCTCGCCAATGAAAAGTTCGCGCCGCGATTATTCAGTATTTGTTCCGGAGAAAGAGGCCGGCTATTCTTTCTCGACCTTTAAGAATTACGCCGATATAGCGGTGGCCTACGGTGAGCGTGCCACCCCCAAGGCTGCAGTAACGCCGCGTATTCAGCAGCTGGCCAATGAAATTTCGAAAGAGGCAACGCAGCCCAGAGAACAGGCGCGACTGCTTTATGAATGGGTTGCGAAGAATATTACCTACGCTGGTAATTGTGTGGGCATTGGTGCTGTGGTGCCGCGCGATCTGGACTTTGTGCTGGATCACAAGATGGGGGACTGCAAGGACCATGCAACTCTGCTGCAGGCGCTCCTCGCAGCTCGTGGAATTCAGAGTTGGCAGGCATTGATTAATGCGGGTTCGATGTATCACCTGCCAAAGGTGCCTGTGGTGACGTCGGTGAATCACGTGATCAATTACTTGCCGACTCTTGATCTTTATCTTGACTCGACATCCTCAACAACACCATTTGGCATGCTGCCCCCTGAAGTTCGGGGCAAGCCGGTTTTGTGGGTACAAAATTTCAATCGAGATAGCAGGACGCCGACAGCTGAAACGGCAACTTGGCAAAAAATTGTCAGCGACATTCGTATTGGCGATACGGGTTCGGTGGAGGGGGCGATAGAAATTTCGCAGAAAGGGGATGCTGCGATAGGGGGGCGGGCTATGTTCCGGGACATGCCCAAGGAGGTCGAGAATGACTTCGTTAAGAATTGGCTGCGTTCAATGAGATTGAATGGCAGTGGAACCCTCACCAAGGATGATCCAACCGAGCTGAAGGACAGCTATCACTTCAAACTAAGTTTCAAGGCGGACAAATTTATTAAATTTCCAGGAAGTGGGGCTTTCTACATTTTTCCGCTTATTACGGGTGGCGCATCTAACTACGACTTCTTGGCAACTGGGGCTGAAGTGGAACCTGAAGCGGACGTTGTATGTACCAATGGCGTATCGATTGAGGAATACACATTTCACTTGCCGCAGAAGATGAAGGTGCTTTCTGTTCCGGACAGCCTGAAAATAAAAAATTCACAGGTTTCATTCGACGCAATGTACAAGCTGAATAATGGCACGCTGCAGGTCAAACGGACACTCATTGACCGAACCAAAGGCAGCGTTTGTTCGTCCACAATAATGGCTGAATTCAAAAAAATGGCGGACCAGGCGACCGAGAATTTGAAGAGCCAGGTACTCTACAGATAGCCGGGTGTTGCAAGAGCGGGGAGGTGAAATGGGTGGCTAAAAAACCCTACGGCGTTGCCGGATAGGTTCTATAATTCGCCCTCTATTTCGCCCCACCCGCAGGAGCCACCATGCGCTTTCGTTTTCCCATCGTCATCATCGACGAAGATTTTCGTTCCGAGAACGCCAGCGGACTGGGGATTCGTGCGCTGGCGAAGGCGATCGAGGAGGAGGGCATCGAAGTGCTGGGTGTCACCAGCTACGGCGATCTGTCTTCTTTTGCACAACAGCAAAGCCGCGCTTCCGCGTTTATCCTGTCGATTGACGATGAGGAATTTACGCCGGGGCCGGAGCTCGATCCGGCGGTGCTGAACCTGCGCAAGTTCATCGAAGAGATTCGTTTCAAGAATGCCGACATTCCGATCTATCTGTACGGCGAAACCAAGACCTCGCGCCATATTCCCAATGACATTCTTAAGGAGCTGCACGGCTTCATTCACACCTTCGAAGACACGCCGGAGTTTGTCGCGCGTCACATCATCCGCGAAGCGAAGTCGTATCTGGATGGGTTGGCGCCACCATTCTTCCGCGCGCTGGTGCACTACGCGCAGGATGGTTCGTATTCCTGGCACTGCCCCGGCCACTCCGGCGGCGTGGCGTTTTTGAAAAGCCCGGTGGGACAGATGTTCCACCAGTTCTTCGGTGAAAACATGTTGCGCGCCGATGTGTGCAATGCGGTCGACGAGCTGGGCCAGCTGCTCGACCACACCGGCGCGGTGGCGGCGTCGGAGCGCAATGCCGCGCGCATCTTCAACGCCGATCATTTGTTCTTTGTCACCAACGGCACGTCGACCTCGAATAAGATGGTGTGGCACTCCTGCGTCGCACCCGACGATATCGTGCTGGTCGATCGCAACTGCCACAAATCGATTCTGCATGCGATCACGATGATGGGCGCGATTCCGGTATTCCTCACGCCGACGCGCAATCACTACGGCATCATCGGCCCGATCTCGCTGGACGAGTTCAAGTTCGAGAACATTCAAAAGAAAATCGCCGCGCATCCCTTTGCTAGCAAGGTGAAGGACAAGAAGCCGCGCATTCTCACCATCACGCAAAGCACTTACGATGGCGTCGCCTACAACGTCGAGATGATCAAGGAGATGCTCGACGGAAAAGTCGATACGCTGCACTTCGACGAAGCCTGGCTGCCGCACGCCACCTTCCACGATTTCTACAAGGACATGCATGCCATCGGCAAGGACCGGCCGCGGCCGAAAGAGTCGCTGGTGTTTGCCACTCACTCGACGCACAAATTGCTGGCGGGTCTGTCGCAAGCCTCGCAGATCGTCGTGCAGGATTCGGACAGCCGCAAGCTCGACCGCGACTGTTTCAATGAGGCGTATCTGATGCACAGCTCCACCTCGCCGCAGTACGCCATCATCGCCTCGTGCGATGTGGCCGCTGCGATGATGGAACCGCCCGGCGGCACCGCGCTGGTGGAAGAGTCGATTCTGGAAGCGCTCGATTTTCGCCGCGCCATGCGCAAGGTCGATGAAGAGTGGGGCGCGGACTGGTGGTTCAAGGTGTGGGGACCGGATTATCTGGCCGAAGAAGGCATGGGCGATCGCGAAGACTGGGTGCTGAAAGCCAACGAACGCTGGCACGGTTTCGGCAACATCGCCCCCGGATTCAACATTCTCGACCCGATCAAGGCCACCATCATTACGCCTGGGCTGGATGTCGATGGCGCGTTCTCCGACGAGTTCGGCATTCCCGCCAGTATGGTGACGAAGTATCTGGCCGAGCACGGCGTGATCGTCGAGAAGACCGGCCTGTATTCCTTCTTCATCATGTTCACCATCGGCATCACCAAGGGCCGCTGGAATACGCTCGTGACGGCATTGCAGCAGTTCAAGGACGACTACGACAAGAACGCGCCGATGTGGCGCATCCTGCCGGAGTTCGTCGCCAAGCATCCGCGCTATGAACGTGTCGGCCTGCGCGATCTGTGCCATCAAATTCATGCGGTGTACAAAACCTATGACATCGCCCGCCTGACCACCGAGATGTATTTGTCGAACATGGAACCGGCGATGAAACCGTCGGACGCCTGGGCCAGGATGGCGCACCGCGAAACTGAGCGGGTTGAAATCGATCACCTCGAAGGGCGCATTACCAGCATGCTGGTGACGCCTTACCCGCCCGGCATTCCGCTGCTGATTCCCGGCGAGCGCTTCAACAAAACCATCGTGCGCTACCTGCAATTCGCGCGCGAATTCAACGAGAAATTCCCCGGCTTCGAAACTGACATCCACGGTCTGGTGGATGAAGAAGACGAGAGCGGGAAGAAACGCTATTACGTCGACTGCGTGAAGTGACGGTTGTCAGACTCCCTTCCCCCGCCTGCGGGGGAAGGGAGTTAACTCCCCAAAAATATATTTCCCACTCCGCCAAATTGCGTGTATAGTGCCACCTGCACTTAGCACATCAAGTCGTTGTTCTTGTCGGTCCCTCTTACCACCTGCTCATTTGAGCTTCTGTTTGAATCCCACGGTCATATTTCTTGGTATCGGGTGCGCTTCGGGCGTAGTCCCATTATTTTTTAAAGGAAGTAACAATGAGTTCTCAAACAGGTGTAGTTAAATGGTTTAACGATTCCAAAGGCTTCGGCTTCATCACCCCCGATGGTGGCGGCGCTGATCTGTTCGCGCATTTTCAAGACATTCAGGCACAAGGCTTCAAGAGCCTGTCCGAAGGTCAGCGCGTTTCGTTTGATCGTGGCACCGGCCCCAAAGGCGAGAAAGCCACCAACATTCGCCCGCTGTAAGTTTTAGCGGTGTGAAATAAAAAAACGCGGCCAAGGCCGCGTTTTTTTACGCCTATTTTTTTTAAGTTTGTTTTTTGCAGTGATTGAACAGGATGAGGCCCGCCACGATCATCGGCAGGCTGAGCCATTGCCCCATGCTCAAGTGGGCGAACAGCAAGCCGAGAAACTCATCCGGCTCGCGCGCAAATTCGGCGATGAAACGGGCCACGCCGTAGCCGATCAGAAACAGCGCCGAAGTTTGCCCGATGGGGCGCGGCCGTTTTGAAAACCACCACAACACCACAAACAGCAGCAGTCCTTCCAGCGCAAACTGGTACAGCTGCGAGGGGTGCCGTGCAATGCCGTCCTGTGCTTGCGGGAACACCATGCCCCAGGGCAGGGTGGTGGCGCGGCCCCATAACTCGCCATTGATGAAATTGCCCATGCGCCCGGCCGCCAACCCTAACGGCACCAGCGGCGCAACGAAATCTGTGACTTCAAGAAATGATTTGCCTGCCTTGCGGGCGAACAGAAACAGCACCAGCAGCACACCCAGAAAGCCGCCGTGAAAAGACATGCCGCCATGCCAGACCATCAACGCTTCAAGCGGGTGTTGCAGGTAATAGGTTGGTTTGTAGAACAGGATATAGCCCAGCCTTCCACCCAGTACGACACCGAACACGCCGTAGAACAGCAGATCGTCGAGTTGCTGCAAGGTGAAATTGGCCAGACCGCTGCGAATGCGGTGGCGGCCTAGCGCGAGAAAACTGAGAAACGCCACCACGTACATCAAGCCATACCAACGCACGGCGACCGGGCCAATGGAAAATGCAATGGGGTCGAAATTAGGGTGAACGAGCATGGAAGATCTGCCTGAAAAATTTTGGCGAGTTTAACTCGAAAGGTGGCGCAAGCGCCCGCGGTTGACTTGCCCTGCCGTAGTAAAATGACGGCCTTCTCTCAAGGAATCACCCAACGAAACTACGCACCATGGCCTTCAATAAACGTTCCAAAGCAATCACCCAGGGCGTTGCCCGTTCTCCCAACCGCGCGATGTATTACGCGATGGGTTATCAGGATCAGGATTTCGACAAGCCCATGGTAGGCATTGCCAACGGGCACTCGACCATCACGCCATGTAACTCCGGTCTGCAACCGCTGGCCGATGCGGCGGTAAAAGCGGTGCGCGAAGCCGGCGCCAATCCGCAGATTTTCGGCACGCCGACGATTTCCGACGGTATCGGTATGGGCACCGAAGGGATGAAGTATTCGCTGGTATCGCGCGAGGTGATCGCCGACTGTATCGAAACCTGCGTCAACGGCCAGTGGATGGATGGCGTGGTCGTCATCGGCGGCTGCGACAAGAACATGCCCGGCGGCATGATGGCGGTGGCGCGCACCAACGTGCCCGCGATCTATGTCTACGGCGGCACCATCAAGCCCGGTCACTATCACGGCAAAGACCTCACCATCGTGTCCGCGTTTGAAGCGGTGGGCGAATTCACGGCCGGGCGTTTGAGCGAAACCGATTTCAAGGAAATCGAACGGCGCGCCTGTCCGAGTTCCGGCTCCTGCGGCGGCATGTACACCGCCAACACCATGTCGTCCGCTTTCGAAGCGCTGGGCATGAGCCTGCCGTACTCCTCGACGATGGCCAACACCGACGCGGAAAAAGTGCAGAGCACCATCGAATCGGCGCGCGTGCTGGTCGAGGCGGTCAAGAACGATCTGAAACCGCGCGACATCATCACGCGCAAGTCGATTGAGAACGCTGTCGCCGTCATCATGGCGGTCGGCGGATCGACCAACGCCGTGCTGCACTTCCTGGCGATTGCACATGCCGCCGGTGTGGCGTGGACCATCGACGATTACGAAACTATCCGCAAAAAAGTGCCGGTGATTTGCGATCTGAAACCGTCAGGAAAATATGTTGCCACCGATCTGCACAAGGCGGGCGGCATTCCGCAAGTGATGAAGATTCTGCTTGACGCCGGTCTGCTGCACGGCGATTGCATGACCATCACCGGCAAGACCGTGGCCGAAATGCTGGCCGACGTGCCCAGCGTGCCGCGCGCCGATCAGGATGTGATCATGCCGATTGCCAAAGCGCTCTACAAAGAAGGTCACCTCGCGATTCTCAAAGGCAACCTCTCGCCCATCGGCGCGGTCGCCAAAATCACCGGCCTGAAAAATCCGGCCATGACCGGCAAGGCGCGCGTATTCAATTCCGAAGACGACGCCATGGCCGCCATCATGGCGCAGCAAATCAAGGCCGGTGACGTGATGGTGATCCGCTACGAAGGCCCCAAAGGCGGCCCCGGCATGCGCGAAATGCTTGCCCCCACTTCCGCTCTGATGGGGCAAGGCTTAGGTGAATCAGTCGGCCTCATCACCGACGGCCGTTTCTCCGGCGGCACCTGGGGCATGGTCGTCGGCCACGTCGCCCCCGAAGCCTACGTCGGCGGCCCCATCGCCCTGATCGAAGAAGGCGACTCCATCACCATCGACGCCCACCAACTCCTGCTGCAACTCAACGTCAGCGACGCAGAACTCGCCCGCCGCAAAGCTGCCTGGAAACAACCCAAACCGCGCTACACCACCGGCACGCTCGCCAAGTTTGCCGTCCTGGCTTCCTGCGCCAGTAAAGGTGCGGTGACGGATCTTGATTTGAAACCGTGAGGTAAGGCAGCCGGCGGTTGCGATCAGCAGATTGCGCTTGTGAAGTAGTGGGTTTTTGAAAGTGTTTCGCCTGCCAGAAAAATAGGCTAATCTAGCCGCATCAGCATTCGTCTGGAGCGATCATGACCCTTGAACAGCGCATTACCTCGAACCCTGAAATTTGCGGCGGCAAACCTTGCATTCGCGGTATGCGCATCCGCGTTGCCGATATCCTTGAAATGCTGGCGCAAGGCGTGACGGAAGCCCAGATTCTGCAAGACTTCCCCGATCTTGAACAGGACGACATCCGCGCCAGCCTGCACTACGCCGCACAACGCACAGGCTTCGAACGTCTGGCCGCATGAGCGACCGCCTGACGCTTTGGCTCGACGCGCAATTACCGCCGCAGTTGGCACGCTGGCTCACCGATACTTTCGGCGCAGCAGAAAACATCGAAGCAATCGCGCTTCGCACCTTGGGTCTGCGCGATGCTGCTGACCGCGAAATTTACGCCCGCGCCAAAACCCCTGGCATTGTCGTCGTTTCCAAAGACAGCGATTTCGTCGATCTCGTGCAACGCCTCGGAACACCGCCTCAGTTGCTTTGGGTGACTTGCGGCAATCTGAGCAATGCACGCCTGCAAGATGTTTTTGAAAAGACCTTGCCCCAGGCGCTTGCTCTCTTTCGCGAGGGTCGAACGGTAGTCGAGATTGGAGATCGTTGAGCTTGGCTCAGAGGATCGGGGCTTCTGTACCGATTTCACTGCAAACTTTTAACAGTGGTGCCATTGTTGCGTTTGCATTTTGAAGCCAGCCTAAAATTTAGGTCATGCTGAAAGCCGCGTTCAATTTTTTGCCACCTGATCATTTTGGTGTTCATGTCGAAAACGAGATGGACGAACGACAACTGCTGTGGCTGGCTAATGTCATTGGTGAAGAGAAGCTGCGGGCATCTGCCAACAAGAGAAATAAATATTATCCAGACAGTAAATTGTTCGTGTCGGTTATTTTGAAGAGATTCCAGCTCAAAGTGCCAGCGAAGATTTATGCTGCGGTCAACATACCGGTGTATTGGGTGTATGTCTTGGTCTTGCGTGACCATTCCGCTATTAAAGTTGGTATGACTGGTCGTTGGCCGGGCCGTGCGTATGATTTTGTGAAAACTGCAGATTATTCGAAAAACTTTGACGATAAAGTTAAAAATCTATTTGACGTTAATCGAAGCTTGGCTTGGCGTTCTGTCTCGGAATCGGATGCTCGATTTATTGAGCGTTCAATCAAACAAACTCACTCAGAATTTTCAGTGCCATCCCCTTATCATCGCGGATTAATTTCCTTCGGTTGTGGTGGCCATAAGGAGTGGTTTGCTTATTCAATTTATGAGCAGCTATTAAATAGCCTCTCTGAGAATAGAACTAGCGCAAGCCTGGATGCAAGTATGGCTTGGCAAGGGTTGATGGGGTCAACATAAAAAGGTTTGCCTGATCTAATTTCTGCGTAGAATTTTAGCCATGGGAATGAGAAGGGGTTATGCCTAAAATTTTACATTCCGGTTATTCAGGCACGGAAGCGCAGCGACGGATTGCGCACGAGCAGGCACTGGCAAACACACGGATTGAAGGGCATATCCCATCCGCTGAATTCTTGGTTGATTGTGAGGCGGTCATTGCGGGCACCATGACACGCGAGCAGGCCCGTGAACGTTCTTTGCGACGTGCGTTAGAAATGGAGTGCGCATTGTCGGGATCCAAACGTAATACCGTTTGACTACGAAGGCAGAGCGGGTAGGGCGGATAAGCACAGCGCCATCCGCCGTATGATTGACGCCCTGCAAGCCCTGCTGCAACAGGATATTTTTCGCGGCTCACGGTTCGATCCCTCAATACACCTCATCATGGCTACCAACATTCACCAGGATGATTTCCTTGTCGGTGATGATCAGTTCCAGGGTGATGCGGTAGCTGAGGTTGATGGAGATGCTGTGCAATCCTTCCAGCCGGCCTTTGAGGGCGTGCAGGCGCAGCGAGAGGTGGTGCGGGTTGATCTCAAGCAGTTCGAGCGTTTTGCTGTATTGCTTTAAGGCGTCGGGATGGCGCTGGATGAAGCGGGCGGCACGGCGTGTGTATTGCTCGGTGAAAATCAGTTGCCATTTTTTCATGCGGTCGGTTTATTCATGCGACTGCTTTATTCATACGGTTAATGCGCTGAATATGCCTAGCTACGGTTTCCTTGACGAAGCGGCCGGTCTCGATATCGGCGCGCGACTCGGCCAGCGCGGCTTCCAGTTCGCATTCGCGCAAATGCTGGTATTGCGCATGGCTCATCACGACATATTTGACTTGGCCACGTACGCTGACGGTGGCTTCGGGCTGTTCCTGCAAGGCTTGTTCGATGGCGCTGACGCCCTTGGTCTTCAGGTCGTTGGCAGATATCGTGCTCATGATCGCTCCATTAATCGTGCTGTTTAGAGCATTGTATAGCGGACCCACGGCCCTGCCAAGCTTTATGGGCTGTTCTGGTGGGCGCTGCCGACCGCAACCGCCGACAGCCTACCGCTTCTTGTCGAGCTGCTTTTTCAACCGTTCCTGTTTGATGGCTTCATACTCATCGTGCCCGCGGCGTTTGTCGAGGCCGAACATGGGTTCGATGATTTCGAACCAGGCGACGGCGAGCAGCAGGGGCAGGGTGATCCACCACCAGGAGAGGGTGGCGAAGGGGCCGATTTCGGCCCATTTCAGGAGCAGCAGCAGGACACCAATAATGATCAGAACCATGGGACTCACCTGCAAAATGTGATGGTTGAATTGTCGGATCAAATATGGGCGGCGTCAATTGTGGCGAGGTACGTCAATTTCACGATTTGCCTGAGCTGTGGAGTTGGCCGCATAATCCGCACATCCAATTTTTGGAGCCTACGATGAAAACTTTGCGTGCTGTTGTCGCAGCTACTTGCATTTTGCTATCCGGCCAGGCACTGGCCAGCATGGAATTGGCCAAGGCCAAGAATTGCCTGATTTGTCACGATGTGGCGGCGAAAAAAATCGGCCCGGCCTACAAGGATGTGGCGGCCAAGTACGCCAATGACAAGGGCGCTGCGGCGCGGCTGGCAGCCAAGATTCGCGCCGGCGGCACGGGGGTGTGGAATATGGGCGTGATGCCCGCCAACCCGCAAGTGAACGAAGCCGAAGCGTTGACACTGGCGAAGTGGGTGCTGTCGCAGAAGTAACTCAACAGCACTTCCGCCTGCAATAAAAAAGGGAGCCATCGGCTCCCTTTTGATTTATGTAGCAGCAGCTTGCAGCTTACTTCACCACACCCAGACTTTCACGCGCGCCATTCTTGTAGGTGTAGAGCGTCAGCGTGCCGCCGTTGATGTCGCCATTCCCATCGAAGCTGATCGGGCCGGTGATGCCCTTGTAGTGGATTGTCTTCAGCACCGGCAGATATTTTTTCGGGTCGGCGGAGTTGGCTTTTTTCATTGCGGCGGCCATCACCATCACGGCATCGTAGACATAGGGCGCATAGAGTTTGACGTCGTCGCCGAATTTTTGTTTGTAGCGGGCGCGGAAATCGGTCACGCCTTTTTCAAATTCCTTGGTCACACCACCGGCTTCGGCGCACACTACCTTGCCGTCGCCCAGCGCCTCACCCGCGAGCTTGGGCAATTCGGTACTGCAAATACCATCGCCGCCCATCAGCTTGGCGTCCATGCCGAGCTGCTGCATCTGGCGCAGCAGCGGGCCGGCCTGTGCATCCATGCCGCCATAAAACACGATGTCCGGTTTCTTGAATTTGACGGTGGTCAGAATGGCGGCAAAGTCGGTGGCCTGATTGTTGGTGTATTCGCGGCTGACGATTTGCGCGCCCGCAGCTTTCGCCGCTTTCAAGAATTCATCGGCCACGCCTTGACCGTAGGCGGTGCGGTCGTCGATCACGGCGACTGCTTTCCCATGCAGCGTGCCCACGGCATAGCGTCCCAGCGTACCGCCGAGCTGGCCGTCATTGGCCACCACGCGGAAGGCGGTGTCGAATTTTTGCAGCGTGTATTTGGGGTTGGTCGCGGACGGGGAAATCTGCGGGATGCCGGCATCGAAATAAATTTTCGACGCGGGAATCGTGGTGCCGGAGTTCAAGTGACCAATGACGCCGTTGACCTTGGCATCGACCAGTTTTTGCGCGGCGGCGGTGCCTTGTTTGGGGTCGGCGGCATCGTCTTCGGACAGCAATTCAAAGCGGGCCTTGGCGCCGCCAATCATCCAGCCCTTGGCGTTCAATTCTTCGATTGCCATGCGCGCGCCGTTTTCATTATCCTTGCCCATATGTGCGATATTGCCGGTCAGCGGCGCGACATGGCCGATCTTGATGACCACTTCGCCCGCGTGTGCGGCGCCGTATCCGGCCGTCAGGGCGGTGGCGAGGGCGAGCGCCGCGATAGGGTGATTAGTGTGAAACATGCTGTCTCCTCAAAATTCTGGTTGAACTATCCGGGCTGAGCGCACAAGATAGGGAAATACACCGAGGTGAACGCCATGGCGCCTGTTGCTTCCGAGCTTCCTGTGTTGACACCCTTGCGCAGTGCGATTTGCGCGGCGCACCGTTGCGCCGAAGCGTCGAGCATTCTACCTCTGTGCGACCGCCTGACGTCAAGCGCGCAGGATTATGCCGCGGCGCAGCCCCAGGCGGCCGCATGGGTGACGCAACTGCGCGCCGCGCGCGTGCACACCCCGGGCATCGACGCACTGATGCGCGAATTTTCTCTCAGCAGCGACGAAGGCGTGGCGTTGATGTGCCTGGCCGAAGCGCTGCTGCGCATCCCCGATGATGCGACGCGCGATGCGCTGATTCGCGACAAGATCGGTCAGGGCAACTGGCAACGCCACCTCGGTCACAGCCGGTCGCTGTTCGTCAATGCGGCGGCCTGGGGTCTGCTCATCAGTGGCAAACTGGTGGCCACGCGCAGCGAACAGGGTTTTTTCAACACGCTCAACCAATTGCTTGCCAAGGGCGGCGAACCGCTGATTCGCGCTGCGCTCAATCTCACGGTGCGTCTGCTGGGGCGGCAGTTTGTCGCCGGCGAAACCATTCAGGCCGCGCTGGCCCAGGCCGCACCGCTGCAAGCGCGCGGCTATCGTTATTCCTACGACATGCTGGGTGAAGCCGCGTTGACCTCGATGCAGGCGCAGCACTATTGCGATGCCTATACCGCCGCGCTGCACGCCATCGGCGCCGCGGCAGAGAGCCAGGCGCAACGCATCGAAGAACGGCCCGGTATTTCGATCAAGCTCTCCGCGCTGCATCCACGTTATGAATACACGCAGCGCGCGCGCGTGCTGAGCGAGTTGCTGCCGCGCCTGAAAATGCTGGCGCAACTGGCGGCGTCCTATCGCTTGAGTTTGAATATCGACGCCGAAGAATCCGAGCGTCTCGAACTGTCGCTCGATCTGTTCGAAGCCCTCGCGCTCGATCCTGAATTGCGCGACTGGCAAGGTCTGGGCTTTGTCGTGCAGGCCTATCAAAAACGCGCCAGCGCGGTGGTCGATTGGTTACTCGATCTGGCCCAGCGCAGCGGCCACCGGCTCATGGTGCGCCTGGTCAAGGGCGCGTATTGGGACAGTGAGATCAAACGCACTCAGGTCGAAGGCCAGAGCGACTATCCCGTGTTCACGCGTAAGGCACACACCGATGTGTCCTATCTCGCCTGCGCCGAGCAACTGCTGCGCGCGGGCAATGCGGTGTATCCGCAATTTGCCACCCACAACGCGCTCACGCTGTGCACCGTGCAAGCCATGGCGAAGCGCCTGCACCGCCAGCGCAACCAATACGAATTTCAATGTCTGCACGGCATGGGCGAGCCGCTCTACGACCGGGCGATGCAGGAGGAAGTGAACCTGCATTGCCGCATCTATGCCCCGGTCGGCAGCCATGCCACGCTGCTGCCTTACCTCGTGCGGCGCTTGCTGGAAAACGGCGCCAACAATTCTTTCGTCCATCAACTGGTCGATGAGTCATTGCCGCTGGCGGCGCTACTGGCCGATCCGGTAGCGAGCGCCCGCCGTGATCAGGGTCAGCCGCACCCGGCCATTCCTTTGCCCGTCATGCTTTATGGAAGCACGCGCGAAAATTCCAGCGGGCTGGATCTGGCCGACACGGCCGAGCTGACGCGCGTGCAACGGCAATTGCGTCTCGCTGCCGACCGGCAGTGGCAGGCCGCGCCCTTGCTGGCCGGTGTCGCGCAACCCGCGTCCGAGGCGGCGGTGCCGGTGTGCAACCCCGCCTGGCAGGGCGACCATGTCGGCAGTGTCAGCGCCGCCACCCGCGAGCAGGTCAGCTACGCGCTGGCCTCTGCGCAGCAAGGAGCAGCGCTGTGGCGGCAAACTGCGCCGCAGCAGCGTGCCCGCTGTCTGCGCCAGTGGGCGGCATTGCTGCAGGCGCATCAAACGGAATTGTGGGCGCTATGCCAGCGCGAGGCGGGCAAGACGCTGCCCAATGCGATCGGCGAAGTGCGCGAAGCGATCGACTTTTGCCGCTACACCGCGCAGCAAGTGGAAGCACTCGAACAACAGGGCAGCCTCGGCGCGCCGCTGGGCATTGCTGTCTGCATCAGCCCGTGGAATTTCCCGCTGGCGATTTTCACCGGCCAGATCGCCGCCGCGCTGGCAGCGGGCAATGCCGTGCTGGCCAAGCCCGCCCAGCAAACGCCGCTGATCGCCGCGCGTGCCGTCGAGCTGGCGCGCCTGGCCGGGATTCCACCGGCGGCGCTGCAACTGTTGCCGGGGCCGGGGGCCACCGTCGGGCAATGGCTGGTCGAGGATGCGCGCATCGCCGCTGTCTTGTTTACCGGCTCCACCGATGTCGCGCAACAGATCAACCGCACCCTCGCTCAGCGCGCCGATGAAGCGGTGCTGATCGCCGAAACCGGCGGCCAGAACGCGATGATCGTCGATTCCTCCGCGCTGCCCGAACAGGTGGTGCAGGACGTGCTGGCCTCGGCCTTCGACAGTGCCGGTCAGCGCTGCTCCGCGCTGCGTGTGCTGTGTGTGCAGGAAGAGATTGCCGACGAACTGATCGGCACCCTCAAGGGCGCCATGAGCCAGCTGGTGGTGGGCATGCCGCTGCAACTGGCCACCGATGTCGGCCCGGTGATCGGCCACGCGGCACAGCAACGCATCGAGGCCCATATCGCTGAACTGCAGCAGCAAGGCTGCGCCGTGTCCCGCAGCAAAGTGGCGGCGGGCTTGCCGGAAGAAAATTTCGTGGTGCCCACGCTGATTGAAATTCCGCAACTCGCGCTGCTCACGCACGAAGTATTCGGCCCGGTGCTGCACGTGCTGCGCTTTGCGCGCGACGAATTGCCGCAATTGCTCGACGACATCAACGCTACCGGTTACGGCCTCACTTTCGGCATGCACAGCCGCATCAGTGAAACCATCGCCCTGTGCGTGGAAAAAATCCGCGCCGGCAACATCTACGTCAACCGCAACCTGATCGGCGCCGTCGTTGGTGTGCAACCCTTCGGCGGCAGCGGTTTGTCCGGCACCGGGCCCAAAGCGGGCGGGCCGCTGTATCTGCCGCGCCTGATGCGCCTGACACCGCAGCAACAGGAACAGATCAATCAATCCTGTCACCACGTCACCACGCTGTTGCCCGGCCCGGTGGGTGAAGACAACGAATGGTCGCTGCGCCCGCGCGGTCGCGTCGGCTGCGTCGCCGCCACACCGGCAGAACTCATGCAATTGATCGACTGGGTCGCGCGCACCGGCAATCACCCCGTCGTCGAATCGGCTCAGGCCCGCGCCCTGCAGATGGCCGATCCAAAACACTGGCCCGCACTGAAGCAACGCATCCGCGTCACCGAGGCACTCGACCGCGCCGACATCCTCACCGACATCGATGCCGTCGTCACCACAACCCACCACGCCCATACCTTGCGCCAATCCCTCGCCGCGCGCGACGGCGCACTGGTGCCGCTGATTCGTTTCGACCTCAATCAGGATTACGCCCAGCAACCGCTCTGGCGGCTCTATGCGGAAAAAACCGTCAGCGTGAATACCGCTGCCGCGGGCGGAAATGCGAGTTTGTTGGCGTTGGGATGAACGTTGTGATTCAGTTAAATATGATTGCCATCAAAATGACCGCAGCTGAGGCGAAAGAACAAATAGAAGCAGCCCAGAAATAGGCGAACGGCCGATAGATGCGTCGTAAAGGCTCAATGCGTGGAGACACTTTTGCGTTTGACATCACCCAGATATGCCACCGTAGAGGGTTTGCGGGCAGGCGCCAAAAATCGATTCCCGCCAAGTGGGCCGAGATTAAAAAAAATAGGGCGCCAAAAAAGATGCACGACCAAAATGCCGACCAATCGGAAGGAATGTGGAGATCCACGTACGTATTTAGTGGGTGTCTGTAAAAGTGGACTCGCATAGAGTGTAGGCCGGGTTGCAAAACCTAGTAGGTTCAATTCAGTAAAAGTGTAGAGTGGGCAACAAGTTGCCCACTCTACAAAACTGGCACCGTTCGCCCTGAGCTCGTCGAAGGGCAGGATGCCATGACTCAGTTTTTCTTCCGGCCCAAAAACGGAAACTCCACCTCGGCCTCTTTCCCCTGCAGTAAATCCGCCAACGCCTTGCCTGAGCCGCAACCCATGGTCCACCCCAACGTGCCGTGACCGGTGTTGAGGTAGAGGTTGCTGAAGCGGGTGGGGCCGATGAGGGGGACGTTGGAGGGGGTGGCAGGGCGCAGGCCGGACCAGTAGTGCGCCTGGGAGTGATCGACGGCGTCACCGAACAGTTCTTCGGTGCGGCGGTTCAGGGCGGCGCAGCGCACCGGGTTCAGCGCGCGCGAGTAACCGTTGAATTCTGCGGTGCCCGCGACACGCAAGCGGTTCCCCAGACGCGTGATGACGATCTTGTGCGCGCTGTCGGTGAGGCTGATGGTGGGCGCTTTTTCTGCATCGACGATGGCATAGGTGGCGGAATAGCCCTTCGCTGGATACACCAGACAGGGCACGCCAAGCGGGTGCAACAGCAGCGGGGAATAGCTGCCCAGCGCGACGACATAAGCGTCGGCACGCAGCGTGTCGTAACTGCCATCGGCGGCAATCACTTCAACCCCGGCGATGGTGCGGCGGCCCCAGGAACGATTGGCGGTTTCCAGCAAGCGCGTGATCTGGGTGTTGAAATGGAATTGCACGCCGCGCTGTGCCGCGCGCGCGGCGAGCGCGGTGGTGAATTTGTAGACATCGCCGGATTCGTCGTCGGCCGTGTAGTCGCCACCGACGATGGGGCTGCGCGTGTGCGCCAGCGCCGGTTCCAGCGCAAAAATTTCTTCGCGCGACAGCATGCGCCGGTCGACACCGTAATCGCGCATCAGCGCTGCGGCGCGTTGCGCCTGGCGCAGATCGGCCGCGTTGCTCTGGAAGGTGAGAATGCCACGTTGCAATTGGTCGTACTCGATACCGGTTTCGGCGCGTAGCGCTTGCAGCGTGGCGCGGCTGTAAGTGCTCAGCGCGACCATGGCGCGGATGTTGCGGCGCACGCGGTGTGGCAGCGATTCGCGCAGAAACGCCAGCCCCCACAACCATTGCCGCCATTCGGGCCGCAAGCGAAACAGCAGCGGCGCATCTTCGCGCCCCAGCCATTGCAACATTTTCTTCAAACCCGCCGGGCTGGCCCAGGGCTCCGAATACGACACGGAAATCTGCCCGCCATTGGCAAAGCTGGTTTCCTGCGCCGCGCCGGGCTGGCGGTCGATCACGGTGACCTCATGACCATCCTGGTTGAGATACCAGGCGGTGGTGGTGCCAATGATGCCGCTGCCGAGGATGATGATTTTCATGGCTGCGATTGTCGCATAGCAAATTCCGATTCACCACGGAGGACACAGGTTAAAATGCGCGAGCTTTTTCGACAGGATCCAGTTTGGATATTTTCTTACAACAACTCATCAACGGTCTGGTGCTGGGCAGCGTGTATGCGCTGGTGGCGCTGGGCTATACGATGGTGTACGGCATTCTCGGCCTGATCAATTTCGCGCATGGCGATGTGTTGATGATCGGGGCGTTGACGGCGCTGTCGGTGATCAAGCTGTTGCAGGGGTCGGGTCTGCCGGGGCCGGTGATTCTGCTGCTGGGTACCTTGGCGGCGATTCCTGTCTGCATGCTGCTCAGCGTGGCAATGGAGCGCATCGCCTACCGTCCCTTGCGCAATGCACCGCGGCTGGCACCGCTGATTACCGCCATCGGCATGTCGATCATTTTGCAAACGCTGGCGATGATTATCTGGGGCCGCAGTTACCACGTCTTTCCCAGCGGCTTGCCGACGGCGCCGCTGGATTTTTACGGTGCGGCCATCACGCCGGTGCAGATCATGATTCTGCTGTGCAGCGCGCTGGTCATGGCCGGGTTGCTCCTGCTGGTGCATAAAACACGGCTGGGCCGGGCGATGCGCGCTGCCGCCGAAAACCCGCGCATCGCACAGCTGATGGGCGTCAACACCAATCGCGTCATCAGCGCGACGTTCGCTATCGGTGCAGCGCTGGCGGCGATTGCCGGCGTGATGGTGGCGGCCAATTACAGCATCGCGCATTTCTATATGGGTTTCATGCTGGGCTTGAAAGCCTTCATCGCGGCGGTGCTGGGCGGTATTGGCAACCTGGCCGGGGCGATGGTGGGCGGGTTGTTGCTGGGGCTGGTGGAGGTGTTCGGCGCCGGTTATATCGGCGATCTGACGAATGGTTTTCTCGGCAGTCAGTATCAGGATATTTTCGCTTTCATTGTGTTGATCGTGGTGTTGACCCTGCGGCCCTCGGGCATCATGGGCGAGCGGCTGGCGGATCGCGCATGAATGCAATGAATATGGCGACGCTGAAAAAATCCTGGACCAGCCTGTTGCTGATTGCAGCGGCGCTGGTGTTGCTGCCGCATCTCGCGGGCCACTTCGGTAATAGCTGGATTCGCATTCTCGACTTCGCATTGCTGTATCTGATGCTGGCACTGGGCTTGAACATCGTGGTCGGTTTTGCCGGCCTGCTCGATCTCGGTTACATCGCGTTTTATGCGGTGGGCGCCTATCTCTATGCACTGCTGGCGTCGCCGCATCTGACGGAGAATTTCGAGATCCTGGCGCAATGGTTTCCGCAAGGCTTGCATCTTTCGATCTGGCTGGTGCTGCCGTTGTGCGCTGGGTTTGCCGCACTGTTCGGCATCTTGCTCGGCACACCAGTGCTGAAATTGCGTGGTGATTATCTGGCCATCGTCACGCTTGGCTTCGGCGAAATCATTCGCATCTTTCTCAACAACCTCAACGCGCCGGTCAACATCACCAATGGCCCGCAAGGCATCAACCTGATCGATCCCTTGCGCATCGGCGGGGTCGATCTGAGCCGCAGCACGGTGATCGGCGGCGTCGAAATTTCCGGTCTGACCTGGACCTATTATGTTTTTCTCGCGCTGGCGCTGTTGATCGTGTTTGTGTGTCTGCGTCTGCAGGATTCGCGCATCGGCCGCGCCTGGCTGGCGCTGCGCGAAGACGAACTGGCGGCCAAGGCGATGGGCATCAATACGCGCAATATCAAGTTGCTGGCGTTTGCGATGGGTGCAAGTTTTGCCGGCGTGGCGGGTGCGCTGTTCGCCGCGTTTCAGGGTTTTGTCAGCCCGGAAAGTTTCAGTCTGATGGAATCCATCGTCGTGCTGGCGATGGTGGTGCTCGGCGGTATGGGCCATATTCCCGGCGTGGTGCTGGGCGCGCTGCTGCTGGCGGCGCTGCCGGAAGCGCTGCGGCATTGGCTGCCGCCGCTGCGTGATGTGTTGATCGCGACCGTCTCGCCCTGGTTCGGCAGCGGCGCGTCCAGTCAGGGTGTGCTCGATTTCATCAAGCGGCTGCTGGAACCGGAAGTGTTCCGCAGCCTGATTTTCGGGCTGGCGATGGTCGGCATCATGTTGCTGCGGCCGAAAGGATTGTGGCCCTCGCCCGAAGCGAAATATCAGATTCATGCGCAAGCCGGGGAGCAGCCATGAGCGCGCCCTTGCTGGAAATTTCTGCGGTGAGCAAACGTTTCGGCGGTGTGCAAGCGCTGTCCGATGTGGCGCTGCATATTGCGCGCGGCCAGATTTACGGTCTGATCGGCCCCAATGGCGCGGGCAAGACCACCTTGTTCAATGTACTCACCGGCATGACGCCGGCCGATGCCGGACGTTTCGTGCTCGATGGTCAGCCTTACGCCGCGTCGGCGCCGCATCGCGTGGCGCGGGCCGGCATTGCGCGCACGTTTCAGAATATCCGCCTGTTTCCCGACATGAGCGCGCTGGAAAATGTGATGGTCGGCCGCCATGTGCGCACCCATGCCGGTGTGCTCGGCGCCGTGCTGCGCACGCGCGCCACACGGCTTGAAGAAGCGGAGATTCGCGCTCGCGCCATCGCCTTGCTGGAGTATGTCGGTCTGGCGCGTTACGCGCAGGCGACCGCGCGCACGCTGTCCTATGGCGATCAGCGCCGTCTTGAAATTGCCCGCGCGCTGGCGACCGAGCCGAAACTGCTGGCGCTCGATGAACCTGCGGCGGGCATGAACGCCACCGAGAAAGTGGCGCTGCGCGGCTTGCTCGAGCGCATCCGCGCCGACGGCATCACGGTGTTGCTGATCGAGCACGATGTGAAACTGGTGATGGGCCTGTGCGACCGCGTGACTGTGCTCGACTATGGCAAGGTGATCGCCGAAGGGCTGCCGGAGGCTGTGCGCCGCGACCCGGCCGTGATCGAAGCCTATCTGGGTGGAGCGCACGCATGAGCGAGGTCATGCTCAAACTCAGTGGATTGAAGGTGTCCTACGGCGCTATTGCCGCCGTCAAGGGCATCGACCTGGAAGTGCGCACCGGCGAACTGGTCACGTTGATTGGCGCCAACGGTGCCGGAAAAACGACCACGCTCAAAGCGATTGCCGGACTGCTGCCGTGGACCGGTGGCACGGTGGAATATCAAGGCAGAGCAATGCGCCCGCAACAGCCTGCCGCGTTGCCGGGGCAGGGGCTGGTGATGGTGCCTGAAGGGCGCGGTGTGTTTGCACGTATGAGCATTCTCGAAAATCTGCACATGGGCGCCTACATTCGCAACGACGCTGCCATTGCCACCGACATCGAAAAAATGTTCGTTCTGTTCCCGCGCCTGAAAGAACGCGCCGGACAACTCGCGGGCACACTGTCTGGCGGCGAACAGCAAATGCTCGCCATGGCGCGCGCGCTGATGGCGCAGCCCAAGCTGCTGCTGCTCGACGAACCGAGCATGGGCCTGGCGCCGATCATGGTGGAAAAAATTTTCGAGGTTGTGCGCGGCATCGCCACCCAAGGCGTGACCATCCTGCTGGTCGAACAAAACGCCAACCGCGCCCTGCAAATCGCGCAGCGTGGCTATGTGATGGAAAGCGGGGAAATCACCTTGTCGGGCAACGCGCAAGAGCTGCTTGCCGATGCTCGTGTGCGCGCGGCGTACCTGGGCGAATAATCCGGCACGCGGTTCTGTGCGTGCGGCTACTGCGGCGTTTTTGTGGCCGCAATGAATCCGGGATGGCTGATCAATTTCCCGATGGCCTGTTTGTACAGCGCAAGATAATTGTCGATGCCCAATGGAATGGCAATGGCGCCCATGAATGAAGAATCCCACACAGCATCCGCCGTCACCACCTGTTCAAACAATTTGCCGTTCACACCATCCAGCCTGAAATTGACCGACATGCGTGCGGTGCCGCGTTTGATACCGACATCCAGTTGGTTTTCCAGAATGGTTGCGGAAAGTTGCAAGGAGGAATTTTCCTGATGCAGTCCTGCAGCGGCCAATTCTGTCTTGACGGCTTCCTTCAAATAATCGGCAAAAGAATTTCCAACCGGCGATTCCAGCGTATAGGTGCGGGAAACGATGGTATTGAGTTGCGGTTTGGACGGATCGATCTGGAATTTTCCGGTGCCGATGGGGGTCGTGATATTGCTTTTGAGCGCGCGCAGGTTGTCTACCGTGGCATTGTATTTTGGTGCTGGCGCCGAGCAGGCCGCCAGCATCAGCACGAGGGGTGCAAGCACCCCCACGGTTAAACGCTGACGAAGTTTCATTACTTGAAGTTGGGATCGTCGCTGATTTGCTTCAGACCATTCAGCACCATCTGCTCCATGATCTTGTTGATGGCATCCATTGCATTTTCCTGCGGCGTCAATCCGGCGGGGCCTTCCTGATTACCGATGGTGGTGTGCAGAGCGTGGTTCACGGTGGTGTGGATCTCGGCGGCCCCAGGTCGCGAATAGTTCATCGTGCAGAGATAGGCATCGGTCACCATGGTGCCGGAGGCACCTAGCGTCAGCCCGGTCTTGAAACCTTTGCTCTGGGCTTCCTTCAGGTCGGCGATGTTGTTGATGACAATGGTCAGAAGGGCGCTATTGGCGAGCGGATCGGTCGATACATTGGAGAACAGGCCCGATTGCTTGGTCGTGTCGGTAATTTTCTGCTTGAGCGCGTCGGTGGCACGGGGGTTGGTCTTGCCATTGGTCTGGAACTCAAACGCGAGTTGCGCCGCTTGCGGTGATGCGGGTTTGCGCAGCGCACTGGCGTTGACGTCCTTGAGTGCGGGGTCGATGTAGTACTTGGCTGACAGACAGCCCGACAGTGTGAAGAGGGCAAAGAGCAGGCCCAGCAGGTTGCGACACAGATTTTTTTGCATGTTGTTGTCTCCTCCGGTGAATGGAGCGCGCAGTGTAGCAGCGGCTCTGCACACTTTTCAACGAAATTTTTTTACGGAGTCGTGCTTGACGGCGGGTCGATTTTACGGCCGGTCATGCCTCGCTTTGCTTGCTCAGCCGTGCGTTGATCTGTGCGATCGAAACTTCGCGCGGGCCGGGGTGCAGGGTGAAAGTGTCGCCCGCTTGCACGCTGCCGGTGTGCAGCACCCGCAGATAGAAACCGCTGAGACCGTGCTGGATCATGAGTTTGACGGCGTGGGGGAAGCCGATGCGTGCGGCGAATTTGTAGCAGGGTTGGCGCGGTTCGGTGACTTGCAGAATGACGTTGCCGATGTGCAACTGGTCGCCGACCCAGACTTCTTCTTCCACCAGACCGCGCAGGGTGAGGTTTTCGCCCAGCATGCCGGGCGGCAATGTTTCTTCGCGACCCAGCGCGGCAGCGCGCTGCGTTTGCCAGAAGGCGTAGTGTTCCTGCGGGTAGGCATAGACGGCTTTGTTCGGGCCGCCGTGCACGGTGGCGTCGGCTTGTCCGTCGCCAGCCAGGCCCAGCGGGCCGACGGTGATCGCGCCCGCGACGGCTTGTTTCTTGATGCCGCTGGGCACGCGGCGCATTGCGCCCGCTTCTTCGATGAGCAAGTCTTCCACCGGCGCGACGTTGACGCTGACGATGTGCATGGCACTCATTTCTGGTCGGCTTCCGAAGTGAATGAATCAGCGAAAAATTCTTCTGGTGGCAGCTTGCACTGCGCGCTGAAATCACGCCGCGCCGAATCGACCATGATGGGCACGCCGCAGGCATAGACCTGATGACCGGAGAGATCGGGATGGTCTTGCATGACCGCCTGATGGACGAGGCCGGTGCGGCCCGTCCACTGGTCTTCGGGCTTGGCCTCCGACAACACCGGGATGAACTTGAAGTGCGGACGAATCTGCGCCCACTGTTCGGCCAGTTCTTTCATGTACATATCCGCCTGCGTGCGCGCGCCCCAATACAACGTCATCGGGCGGTCGATTTCGCTGTAGAACATGTGCTCAATGATGGCCTTGATCGGCGCGAAGCCGGTGCCGCTGGCGAGAAAGATGATGGGCTTATTGCTCTCTTCGCGCAGGAAGAAAGTGCCGAAGGGGCCTTCGAAACGCAGGATGTCGCGTTCTTTGAGGTTATTGAATACGTGATCGGTGAACACGCCACCGGACATGTGGCGGATGTGCAGTTCGAGCGGGCCGTCTTCGTGCGGCGCGTTGGCCATCGAGTAGCTGCGGCGCTTGCCATCCTTGAGCAGGAATTCGACATACTGCCCGGCCAGATATTGCATGCGGTCGTTGGCAGGCAGTTGCAGTTTCAGCACCGCCACATCGCGGGTCGGCTTTTGAATCGACGCGACGCGACACGGCACTTTCTTGATCGGGATATCGCCCAGGCCGGTGACTTCGCGGCATTCGATCACGAGATCGCTGTGCGGTTTGGCGCAGCAAAACAGCGCGAAGCCGTTGGCTTCTTCTTCGGCAGTGAGTGCGCTCTCCTGATGCGGGCCGTGGCTCAACTCTCCAGAGACGACCTTGCCCTTGCAACTGCCGCAGGCGCCGTTCTTGCAGCCATAGGGCAGGCCGATGCTGTGGTGCAGGGCGGCGGCCAATACGGTTTCATGATCTTCGGCCTGGAATTGATGGCCGCTGGGTTGTACTTTGACGGTAAAGCTCATGAGGTCTATCGCTTAGAATCTTGGTCTTCAAATCAATCGGATGGCCCATGTCTGCCTTGCCGCGCTTGTTTCGTCGTCAACGTCTGCTGATCGTCGGCTGCGGCGACGTGGGGATGCGTATTTTACGTGGTTTGCAACAGAGCCCTCGGCCGCCGCGCATTTTTGCTCTGACACGCCAGCCCGAAACGCGCGATGCCTTGCGTGCTGCAGGCGCTGTGTCGTTGCTGGCCGATCTCGACCAGCCGCGCACGCTTCAGCGGTTGCGCGGTCTGTCGCGCCACATCATCCATTTGGCGCCACCGCCACCCAATGGCACGGACGACCCGCGCACGCGCCACCTGCTTGCGCAATTGCGCGGTGATGGGTTGCGTCTCGTGTATGTGAGCACTTCCGGCGTGTATGGCGATTGCGCGGGAGCATGGGTGGATGAGACGCGGCCCTTGCGGCCGCAGTCTGCCCGCGCGCAGCGCCGCATCGCTGCCGAGCAGTGCTTGCGCGAGTGGGGTGCGCGCCGCCGCCGCTGCGTCAGTATCCTGCGGGCGCCAGGCATCTACGCCGCCGAGCGCTTGCCGCTGGAACGGCTGCGTCAAGGTCTGCCGGTATTGCGCGCTGATGAAGATGTCTACACTAACCACATTCATGCCGACGACCTGGCGCGTCTGTGCGGCTGGGGCCTGGTGCGCGGGCGTGCCAACCGCGTTTACAACGCCTGCGATGCGCAGCCCCTGAAAATGGGCGACTGGATGGATGCCGTGGCGCGTGCGCTGGATTTGCCTGTACCGGCGCGCCAGACGGCTGCCGAAGTCAAGGCTGCCGTGTCGGCGGTGCAATGGAGTTTCTTGTGTGAATCGCGGCGCTTGAGTAACCGGCGGCTGTTGGAGGAGTGGGGTGTCCGGCTACGCTACCCGCAGGCGATGGAATTTTTGCAGACATTGAAGCCTTGATTAGGCAGCGTGTTTTTCCTTGTTGAAGAAATTGTTGACCGCTTTGATGGCATCGTCTGTGGTTGGTTCTGGGGCGGCTGTATTCTCCCCAGCTTGCGTGTTGCGGGTCAGTTCGCCCACCAAATTGTCGAGATTTTCTTTCGTCAATGCGCCCTGTATTGGGCGACGCAACCAACTGAAGTCTTTCATGACATTGCACTCCTAAATGTCGCGACAGGCACTATCCATGGTGGTTCGGCTACTTCTGGCAATCAATCTTTCTGCAATTTAGGTTAACTTCCTCTAGTAGGAATATAACAATTTGCTTTAACCACTTGATTAAAATGGTTTATTAGCTTATTTGCAGAAGGTGGCACTGTAGTATTTATTGCTTACATAAATCTTACAAAACTGGAATCCATGTAGGAAAAACAAGGCTTTTCCGAGAAAAAATGATGAAACACCCCGTCGTGCGGTTTTCTGGGTAGAAAAATCAAAACATCACGGGAGTGTTGAAACGAAACGCACGCTAAACTCCCGCTATTGCTAAACCGAATGCTTTTCTTCATGCAGGGATTGCCTTTGCGCGGGGAATCGTTGTTTAAAGATCGTATTGGGCCCCAAGGATCATCGCATGCTTAATTCCATCCTCGCTATCAGTGTTGGTGCTTCCCTGGGCGCGTTGCTGCGCTGGTTGCTGGGGCTTTGGCTCAATGCCTTGTTTCCAACGATTCCTCCCGGCACCTTACTGGCTAATTTGATTGGTGGTTATCTGATTGGCCTCGCGCTGGCGTTGTTCGTCCAGCATCCGGAACTCCCGCCGGCGTGGCGTCTGTTCGTGATTACCGGATTCTTGGGTGGCCTGACCACGTTTTCCACGTTTTCGGCGGAGGTCACTTCGCTATTGCAACAGGGGCGGATTTTGTGGGCGACTGGGGCGATTGGCGTGCATGTGGCCGGATCGCTTTTTATGACACTGCTCGGGCTGGCGACTGTGGGCAGCCTCAAGCGATTTTAGGTGTGGCGGGGGAGCGGAATCAAAGGGGAAGCGAGCTTGGCTCACTTCCCCAGTGAAGTGCCTATTACCGGCGGTACTGACGGCGTGCGGTGCTCATTCCAATCAATCCAAAACCGAGAAGTGCAATTGAAACGGGTTCTGGAACGCTATGACTGAAAGTCATAGTGTATGCAGGGTTTATCCACGTGCATGCGTGACAACCACTCCAATTCGGGTTATTTGGCGAGCCGCCGTTGGAGTTGTCCCAAGACATGCCGACATTGATTGGCGAACCGCTACCGGCTTCCATGGTATCTGAACCACTGTCACCGGCAATGCCATAGCTGCTGAAATAGGCTACGTATTCGAGGCCCGGTGTCAGTGTAATGCCACCCGTATTGAAGTCGATCAAAGTATAAGAACCGTAGTTGGCCGCTACCGGTCCCGAAGTGAACAAAGCGGGTCCGGCGCCCGCACCTGTCCACTGAGCGACACCTCCAAACAGGCTTGCGAGTGAGCCTTGGACATAGAAACCGAAGCTGTCGAGCACATTATTGCCGCCGGACGGAACAGAAAAAACTTCGCCGTAAGTCGTTGTATTTGGAACCGCTAGTGGTGCAATGCCGCCGCCATTTGGAATATTGTTGTAAATAACATTAGCTTGCACAGAGCCGATAGCTGTCGCACCTAGTGCGGCCGCTATTAAAGACGAAATTAAAGTACGTTTCATAAATATTTTTCAGATGTTGAGTATTAGATGACAAATAAAATGTGATGCATTTAACAAAAACGCAATTATTGTGCCAATCTTTGTATAAAAACTATAATCCCATATGTTTCAATAGTCTAAAAATTTTGGTTGAAAAATGCCATAGTTGAACTGATGTGTGGGGAAGCACTCTGTAAAAAAATCCGACACAGCACTATGCGCCTTCTCGGCAGGTGGTATTCAAATTGACACAGCTCAGGAAAACAATGCCCAATCAAACAGGACTCAAGGGAGGCGCGCTTGGAATCGGTGAGTCCGTGGTCATGGGGGTGGCCGGGACTGCACCGGCCTTCAGCATTGCCGCAACGACGTCCACTTTGATGGCGGCGGTGGGCACACTGGCCCCGGCAAGCCTGCTCTATTGCGGGCTGATCATGTTTGGCGTGACCTTTGCCTACATGCACTTGAATCGCATGAACCCGAATGCTGGAGCGTCCTACGCGTGGGTCGGCAGCATCTTCAACCCGGTGCTTGGATTTTTTGCCGGCTGGGCCTTGCTGGTGGCTTCGGCGGTATTCATGGTATCGGGCACGATCCCGGCCGCTACCGCCACCCTGTTACTGATTGATCCCCAGCTTGCCAACGAACCGGCCATGGTGACGTTTGTCGCCGCCGGCTGGCTGCTGGCGGTAAGCGCCGTGATCGTCAAGGGGATCAAACCTACCAGCTATTCCCAGATCGTGATGACCGGCCTGGAAATCGTCATCCTGCTATTGGTCGTGATGATAGCCGTGATCAAATTCGGTGCTGCGCCCGCGCATCCATTTTCATGGAAGTGGTTCTCTGTGACGGAATTCACGCCGCAGCTTTTCGCGAGTGGCGCACTCACCGCATTGTTCTTCTTCTGGGGTTGGGATGTGACCGTCAACCTGAACGAGGAGACCCGGGATTCCAGCCATGCCCCCGGACGCGGAGCGCTGTGGGCCATGGTGATTGTGCTGCTGCTGTTCATCGCGTTTGCCACCGTCAGCCTGTTGGTCCTGACCGATCAGGAAATGGAACAATCGAGCACCAATATCGTCTTTGCCATCGCCGACAAATTGTTTCCCAAGCCATGGAGTTACATGGCGGTGATCGCGGTGATGCTGAGTTCGATTGGCACGCTTGAAACTTCCATTTTGCAATTCACCCGCACCATGTACGCCAAGGGCCGAGACGGTGTGCTCCATCCGCGCTATGCGATTTTGCATAAAACCTGGCAGACGCCTTGGGTTGCAACGGCCGTCATCGCTCTTTTTGGAACGCTGCTTTTGTTCCTCTCTTCCTACTACCCAACGGTCAACCTGATCATCAAGGATTCAGTCAATGCGATCGGCTTTCAGGTGGCGTTCTATTACGGACTGGCCGGCCTTGCCTGTGCCTGGCATTACCGAAAACAGGCATCCCATTCGAAGCATGACCTCGTATTCCTGATCTTGTGGCCCGCCCTGAGTGCGGCGTTCCTTTTCTTCATCGCCGCCTACAGCATTCCGACCTTCGACCTCACGACCAACATCGTCGGCATTGGTGGGATTGCCATTGGGATCGTCCCCTGGCTGTTAAATCAAAAACGGCAACGAAGAGGGTAGCCACAAGGCGTGCCAAGCGGCGCGATGCGCTTTGGCTGGGCGGTTAATGCGGTATTGGAGGGGAGTGGTGCCGGAGATAGGAGTCGAACCTACGACCTTCGCATTACGAATGCGCTGCTCTACCAACTGAGCTACACCGGCATAAATATGGTGCATCAATCTACTGCGCGGCTCGATCTCGAATCTGCGGTGCTCAGCGTATAAGACATACGCTTCCGCTTCCTCGATTCGACCTCGAACCGCTCGCTACGATTGCTCCACCATATTTGGAACAAGGCGCGGATTATAAACGATGCGGTCGGCGGTTGCAGTCAACGCTTCTACGCGATCCTCAAATCGTTCCAGCGGCCTTCAGGCGGGCGATTTCTTCATCGCTATAGCCCAACGCTTGCAACACTTCGTTTGAATGCGCGCCCAGTTCCGGGCCAAGCCAGTCAGTACCGCCGGGAGTGACAGACAGTTTGGGGACGATGGCGGGGAGCGTGATCGGCGCGCCATCCGGCAGAGCGTGCTGTTCAAACATCTGGCGCGCCTGAAAATGTTCGTCGGCCAGCATGTCAGCCACGCTGTAGATTTTGCTGACCGGCACATCCGCCTGTTGCAGTACCGCCAGCGCGTCGTCAATGTTTCTCTGGCCACACCAGTCGGCAATCGCGGCATCGATCCGTTCTGTGTGCGGCACGCGGCCGTCGTTGGTCGCTAATGTGGGATCGTTCGCCATGTCACTGCGACCGATGGCCTGCATCAAGCGCTTGAAGATCGGGTCGCTGTTGCCGCCAATCACAATATGTTTGCCATCGCCGCAGACATAGGTGTTTGAGGGCACGATGCCCGGCAGCGACGCGCCGGTGCGGCTACGGGTCAAGTCATACATGGCGTATTCTGGCACCATGCTTTCCATCATGTTGAACACCGATTCGTACAGAGCGACATCGACCACCTGCCCTTCGCCGCCGTTCTTGCCTCCGGTTTGATCGCGATGACGTAGAGCCATCAGTGCACCCATCACCGCGTGCATGGCGGCGAGGGAATCGCCCAGCGACACGCCCACCCGCACCGGCGGACGATCTGGATAGCCGGTGATGAAGCGCATGCCGCCCATTGATTCACCGATCGCGCCAAAGCCGGGTCTATCCTTGTACGGACCATCCTGGCCATAGCCGGAGATGCGCACCATGATCAGACTGGGGTTGGTTTGCCGCAGCGTCTCGTAGCCCAGCCCAAGTTTTTCCAGCGCACCGGGGCGAAAATTTTCGACCAGTATGTCGGCTTCATCTGCCAGCTGGCGCGCAATTTTCAAACCTTCCGGATGTTTCAGATTGAGTGTCAGCGATTTCTTGTTGCGCGCCTGCACCCGCCACCACAATGACGTTCCGCCTTGCGCGGGATACAGTTTGCGCCAGCTGCGCAAGGGATCGCCGCCCTTGCCCTCGGCATCGGCGGGGCTTTCGATCTTGATCACTTCAGCGCCGAATTCGGCCAGCAGCCGGGCGGCAAAAGGCGCAGCGATCAGGGTGCCAATCTCCAGCACCTTGACGCCCGCGAGAGGTTTTTTTCTATCGCTCATTGTCTTAAGCAAAAAAGATTTCAGGAAGCCCGTCGATCCGCTAGGGCATGTGCAATGGTGGACAGATCGGTGTATTCGAGTTCCGCCCCCACCGGCACGCCGCGCGCCAGCCGCGTGACTTGCAGCTTGCGCGCGTGCAGCAACTCGCTCAGATAATGCGCGGTGGCTTCGCCTTCGGTGGTGAAATTGGTGGCCAGAATCACTTCGCGCACGATGCCGTCGCTGGCGCGTTGTAGCAGACGTTCGAGTTGGATTTCCTTTGGGCCGATACCGTCCAGCGGCGAGATACGGCCCATCAAGACGTAATACAGGCCGGAGTAAGCGTGCGTCTGTTCGATCATCAATTGATCGGCCGGCGTTTCAACCACGCACAGCACGCTGGCGTCGCGCTTGCCGAGGTGGCCTTGCGTGCAGGTGGCGCACATTTCTTCTTCGGTGAAGGTATTGCAGCGCACGCAATTGCGCACATGGGTGACCGAATAGCTCAGCGCCGCAGCCAGCTTTTGCGCGGTGTCGCGTTCGTGTTGCAGCAGGTGATAGGCGATGCGCTGCGCCGACTTCGGCCCGATGCCCGGCAAGCGGCGCAGGGCATCGACCAGTGCATCGAGCGCCTTGACCATTCACGCTCTCCCGCAGGCGGATTTCTCCTCCCCCTTCAAGGGGGAGGTTGGGTGGGGGATGGGTTTCCATTGCGCGCCATCGAAACCCATCCCCACCCCGGCCCTCCCCTTGAAGGGGAGGGTGAGGACGGTGACTCGCACGCTCGTCATATCCTTCAAAAGGGCAGTTTCATTCCCGGCGGCAGCGGCATGCCGGCGGTGACGGCGGACATGCGTTCCTGTGAAGTCAACTCGGCCTTGCGCGCGGCATCGTTGAATGCAGCGGCGACCAGATCTTCCAGCATGTCCTTGTCGTCGGCCAGCAGACTGGGGTCGATGGCGACACGTTTGACTTCATGTTTGCAGGTCATCGTGATCTTGACCATGCCGGCGCCGGATTGGCCCTCGACTTCGACGCTGGCCAGCTGGTCCTGCGCCTTGCGCATCTCGTCCTGCATTTTCTGCGCCTTCTGCATCAGCCCGGCGAGTTGGTTTTTCATCATGGTGGTTTCTCCAAAAAAATTAAATGGGGTCAGACTCCATTTAATTCGTCACTGATTTAAATCGGTTTGATACTGCCCGGCACAACCGTTGCATCGAATTGCGAAATCAGATCGTTGACAAAGGCATCGCTCTGAATTGCCTGCGTAGCTTGATTCATGCGATCGGTCTGTTGCGCTTGCTCGACCTTGGCGGCGGTGACGCCGGCGACTGCGCCCACTTCCGCCATCAGATTGACGTTGACGTTGAAGTGATTGCGCAATGCCGTGCGCGCTTTTTCCACCGTACCGGGTTCGGCCAGCGGTTTGAGCGGCACGCGCACATGGAAGGTGATGCCATCCAGGCGCACGAATTCGCTTTGCTGCAAGAATTGTTTTGCCATGCCGCTGGCGGCGACGCGTGAGGTCAGCGCAGGCCAGTCGCCATTGAAATCAAGCGCGGCAGGGGCCGGCGTTGCGAGTGTCGTGACCATGGCGGGTGCAGCGTAAGGCGCAGCCGTTTGCGCCACGACGGTCGCGCTCATCGCGGGCTTGCTGCTCACCAGGGGCATCGCGCGTGGTGTCGATGCTTTTGCAGGCGCGTCGTTGCTGCTGGCAGGCTGGAATGCCAGCAGGCGCAGCAGCGTCATCGTGAAGCCCGCGTATTCATCCGGCGCCAGACCCATTTCATTGCGGCCGTGCAGGCAGATCTGGTAATACAACTGGATTTCTTCGGCATCGAACAAGGTCGCCAGCCGTTTGACTTCCGGCGTATCAGGGTCGTCTTCCAGCAGCGCGTCGGGCACTTGCTGCGCCAGCGCCATGCGATGCAGCAGCGCGCCCATGTCACTCAGCGCGCGGGTGAATGACAGACTGCGCGCCGTCATTTCATCGGCAATGGCGAGCAGCGTCTTGCCGTCGCGTGCCGCCAGCGCATCGAGCAGACGCACGATGGTGCTGCGGTCGATCGCGCCCAGCATGCCGCGTACAGCGGCCTCCGTTACCGGGCCAGCGCTGTAGGCAATCGCCTGATCCAGCAGCGACAACGCATCGCGCATGCTGCCGCTGGCGGCGTGTGCGATCAGGCGCAGCGCTGGCAATTCACAGGCAACTTTTTCTACGCCAAGAATGTGCTGCAAATGTTCGACAATCGCGCTCGGCGGCATTTGCTTGAGGTTGAATTGCAGGCAGCGCGACAGCACCGTGACCGGAATTTTTTGCGGGTCAGTGGTGGCGAGAATGAACTTGATGTGCTCGGGCGGCTCTTCCAGCGTCTTCAGCATGGCGTTGAAGGCCGAGCTGGACAGCATGTGGACCTCATCGATCACATACACCTTGAAGCGGCCGGAGGTCGGCGCATACACCGCGTTCTCCAGCAATTGCCGCATCTCTTCCACCTTGGTATTGGTCGCGGCATCGACCTCGATCAAATCGACAAAACGGCCCTGATCGATTTCAGTACAGGCGCGGCACACGCCGCAGGGCTTGGATGTGATGCCAGTTTCACAGTTGAGCGCTTTCGCCAGAATCCGCGCCAGCGTCGTCTTGCCCACCCCGCGCGTGCCGGTAAACAGATAGGCGTGATGCAGACGGTTCTGATCCAGCGCATGCGTCAACGCCCGCACCACGTGCTCCTGCTCCACCAGGGTGGCGAAATTTTTCGGACGCCATTTGCGGGCAAGGACTTGGTAGCTCATTGGGTCGTGAATTAAATGAGGTCAAATTAAATGGAGTCTGACCCCATTTAATTCATGGCACTTCGTTATTTATTCGTCAGAGCAACGCGGTCATCGGACGAATAAATAACGAAGTGGCGAGCCTTACCCCCGGCACTTGCGTATATAGCTGTGGCTGCTTCGTTCCCGACCTGACCAGGTTCACTACTCTGCAATGCGGGGAGGCCCGCCGAACGGAATTTTACTCTATCCCTTGCGCTGGATTTTGTGACAGCCCGCCTGCGCCGATCACGCGCACTTCGCGTTGCGGATAGGGAATCTCGATGCCCTCGGCGCGGAATAGTTTGAGGATTTCGCGGTTGATGTCGGAGCGCACGTTGCTGGTGCCTTCGGTGGGGTCGTCGATCCAGAAACCCAACTCGAGGTCGATGCCGTCGGTGCCGAATTTGAGCAGGGCGGCTGAGGGGACAGGTTCTTCCAGCACGCGTGGATGGGCGGACGCGAGGGCGCACAGACGGGGCAGCAGCGCTTCGATGTCGGTGGCGTAGCCGACGCTGACGTGGGTGGTCAGGCGCACCTGATGGTCGGTGTAGGACAGATTGAGTACCGGGTTGGCGATCAGCATTTCATTCGGCACGATCGCTTCGGTGCCGTCGAGCGCGCGTATTACGGTGTAGCGCGTATTGATCTGCCGCACTGTACCGCGGTATTTGTCCACTTCAATCAAGTCGCCAATGCGCAGGCTGTGGTCAACCAGAATGATGAAACCGCTGACATAGTTGCTGGCGACTTTTTGCAGGCCGAAACCAAGGCCGACACCGAGTGCGCCACCGAACACAGACAGCAACGTCAGGTCAAAGCCGACCAGCGACAGCGCAAACAAAATACCAATCAGCAGCAGCGCCGCACGTATCACACGCGCAGTCACGAGGCGCAGGTTGGCATCGAGCGTGGCAGCGCCGAGCAGGCGCGTTTCCAGCAAGGCCGACAGCCATAGCGTCACCATCAGTGTCACCACCACCGACAGCGTGCCCTGCAGAATCAACAGCACCGAGAGCTTGCTCTTGCCGATCGGCAGCGTCGTGTGTTCGAGCAATTGCAGCAGCGGTTCATCCAACCCGGTGATATACAGGGCCAGGCCGCTCCAGATCAGCAGCGTCAGCAATTTTTCAAACCCGGCCAGCCAGCCGCCGTGGGTAATCACGTTGCGGATCAGATACACCACCAGCCGCACCAGCACAAACGAGAACAGCAGCGCTACCGCGACATGCAGCAGATTGACATGCATCCAGTTCGACAGAATCTCCCGGCCCGCAACCACGCTCAGCCAGGCAGTGATGGGAAACAACAGCAGGCGCAGACCGCCGACACCGGTTTGCAACACGACCGAATGCGTCGTCGTGGGGTGCGCTTTCAACCAGCGCCGCAACAGAGCGCTCAGGCCCCAGGCGAGCAACAGACACAGCAGCAGCGTAGCCAATTGCCAGACGATGTCAGGCTGTTGCACATCGTCCCACAGTTCCATCAGCGCGCTGTTGGGTTTAGACATAGTGGAAAGCCTTAAGCCTTGTGCACCAGCACGGCCGCAAAGAATCCATCGCTGTCGTGTTGATGCGGCAGCAATTGCAAGTAAGGCGAATCATCGGCGGCAGGGATTTCAATTTTCTGTGCATGCAGCGCTTCGCGGGCGGGCAGCAGTTGCCACTGCGGATGGGCGGCGAGGAAGGCGGCGACGATGTCCTGGTTTTCCTGTTGCAGCAGGCTGCAGGTGGCATACACCAAGCGTCCGCCGGTTTTCACCAGACGGCTGGCGCTGGCGAGAATGCTGCCTTGCTTGGCCACCAGTTCGCGCACGCTCTCTGGGGTTTGGCGCCATTTCAAATCGGGATTGCGGCGCAGTGTGCCCAGGCCGCTGCACGGGGCATCGACCAGCACGCGGTCGATCTTGCCCGCGAGGCGTTTGATCTTGGCATCGTTTTCGTGATCGATGCGCACCGGATGCACGTTCGATAAACCGCTGCGCGCCAGACGCGGTTTCAGTTTGCTCAAGCGGCCTTCCGAGACATCGAAGGCATACAGGCGGCCGGTGTTGCGCATCAGCGCGCCGAGCGCCAGCGTTTTACCACCTGCGCCCGCGCAAAAATCCACCACCATCTCGCCGCGCTTGGGCGCCACCAGATGCGCGAGCAACTGGCTACCGACATCCTGCACTTCAAACCAGCCGTCGGTAAATGCGTTCACGCGATGCAGCGCCGGTTTGCCGTTCAGGCGCAGCACATCGGGCACACCGGGAATCACTTGATAAGCAATACCGGCAAAATCGAGCGCCTGCGTGACTTGCTCCAGCGACGACTTGACGGTGTTCACACGGACATCCAGCGGCGCGGGTTGATTCAGCGCCGCCGCCAGCGCGAGGGTTTGTTCCTGCCCGTACTGCGCAACCAGCAGATCCAGCAACCAAGGTGGCAGATTGGTTTGCAGCGTCAGCGGCAGCGTAGTCACATCGACCGACTCCAGCGAACGCAACCATTCGTATTCGGTCGGCGAACACAATTCTTTCAATGCATTCGGATCGACCGGCATCGCCTGCAATTCCGACAGCGCCAGCAACACCCAGCGGCGCAACTGATTGCCCGAACCACTCTCGGCCAGATGCATATAACGCGACTTGAAGCGCAGCACGGCATACACCGTTTCGGCGACCAGTCCGCGCTCGCGCTGGCCCAGCTTGGGCTGATTGCGAAAGAAATAAGAGAGCGTGCCGTCCGCCGGGCCTTTGAATTGCAGACATTCTTCCACTGCCTTCATGCAGTGTTGCAACAGCGGCCGGTTGACGTAGATAGGTTTGCTCATGGGGTTTTCTATTCGATTCCGCGCAACATCAGCAATTGGCTGCCGGGTGCTTTGACGCAGCTCTCGGCCAGTTGCAACTGGCCGCTGACGAACCATTGCACGGCCTGCGGGTAAATCACATGTTCCTGCTGCAGCACGCGGGCGGCGAGTGTGTCGGGCGTGTCGCTGGACAAGACCGGCACGGCGGCCTGCATCACCACCGGGCCGTGGTCGAGGGTGGAGGTAACGAAGTGCACGGTCGCGCCATGGACTTTCACCCCAGCTTCCAGCGCGCGTTCATGCGTGTGCAGTCCGGGGAAAGAGGGCAACAGGGACGGGTGGATGTTGAGCAGGCGGCCATCGTAATGCGCGACAAAGGCATCGGTCAGCACGCGCATGAAACCGGCCAGTACCACCAGATCGGGCTGATAACTGTCGATCTGCGCCGCCAGTGCGGCATCGAAGCCTTCGCGGCTGGCATAGTTCTTATGCGACACGACGGCGGTGGCGATGTCGCGCGCCTGTGCAAATTGCAGGCCGCTCGCGTCCGCCTTGTTGCTGATGACCGCCGCAATCCGCGCCGGCCACTGCCGCTGCGCGCAGGCGTGGACGATGGCTTCCATATTGCTGCCACGGCCGGAGATCAAAATAACGATGTTTTTCATGGGCGGCATCTTAGCATTTGGGGGTGGCTCCCTTCTCCCGCGGGCGGGAGAGGGGACGCAGTCGCACCTTGGTAGTCAGCCTTGTTCCAAGTCCGAACCGTTATAATTCAGCGCTTTAGCCAGTGCTTCCTTCAACACGCCCAACAGCATCGTGAAAGTTTTTCGCGGTTTGCCCACTCCCGAAAGCCGTCGGCCCTGTGTGCTGACCATCGGCAATTTCGATGGTGTGCATCGCGGCCACCAGGCCTTGCTGGCGCGTTTGCGTGCGCAGGCGGATGCCTTGGGCTTGCCGGTGTGCGTGATGACCTTCGAGCCGCATCCGCGCGAATTTTTCAACCCCGCAGCGGCACCGGCGCGGGTGGCCAATCTGCGCGACAAGCTGGAAGGTTTGCGTGCTTGTGGTGTGGATCGCGTGATCGTCGAGCATTTCAATGCGCGCTTCGCCAGCCTGACGGCGCAGCAGTTCATCGACGACATCGTGGTGGGTGGACTGCATGCGCGTTCGATTCTGGTCGGCGACGATTTTCGTTTCGGCGCCAAACGGCAGGGTGATTTTGCGTTGCTGCAGGCCGCCGGACAGCGGCAGGGTTTTGCCGTGGAGTCGCTGGCCACGGTGCAAGAAGAGGGCGTGCGTATTTCGAGTAGCGCCGTGCGCGCAGCGCTGCAGGCCGGCGATCTGGATGCCGCCGCGACGTTGTTGGGACATCCATACTTCATCAGCGGCCATGTGATCCATGGACAAAAGCTGGGACGCACCTTGGGTTATCCGACGCTGAATTTCCGCGTCGCCTACAAAGGGGCATTCAAGCGCCCGGCGCTGATGGGTATTTTTGTTGTGCAGGTTCATGGGATAAATGCCGTGCCGGTGCCCGGCGTTGCCAGCCTGGGAATGCGCCCGACCGTGGACGATAGCGGGCGCGTGTTGCTGGAAGTGCACCTGCTCGATGTCGATCAGGACCTATATGGAAAATTGCTGCGCGTGGAGTTTTTGCACAAGCTGCGCGACGAAGAGAAATACGATTCGCTGGAACGATTGAAAGCGCAGATTGCGGCGGATGAGGCTGCGGCGCGTAAATGGTTTGCAACACACTGAACATCCCCTCCCCTTCAAGGGGAGGGCTAGGGTGGGGATGGGTTTCCTCTGCATTGCACGGAAACCCATCCCCCTCCTAACCTCCCCCTTGAAAGGGGAGGGACATACTTTTTTCAACGATTGAACATCATGTCCGACCCAAAACCCGATTACAAAAACACGCTGAACCTGCCCGATACGCCGTTCCCCATGCGCGGCGATCTGGCCAAGCGCGAACCCGGCTGGGTCAAGCAATGGCAGGACAACAAGGTCTATCAAGCCATTCGCGCCGCGCGCGCGGGTGCGCCGAAATTCATCCTTCACGACGGCCCGCCCTATGCCAACGGCGACATTCACATCGGTCACGCGGTCAACAAGATTTTGAAAGACTTCATCGTCAAGGCGCGCACGCTGGCCGGTTTCGATGCGCCCTATGTGCCAGGCTGGGATTGCCACGGCATGCCGATTGAAATCCAGATCGAAAAATTGCACGGTAAACATTTGCCCGCGCTGGAAGTGCAGGAAAAATCGCGCGCCTATGCCACCGAGCAGATCGAAAAACAAAAACGCGACTTCATCCGCCTCGGCGTGCTGGGTGATTGGGACAATCCCTATCTGACGATGGATTTCCGCACTGAGGCCGAAGAGATTCGCGCCCTCGGAAAAATCTTCACCAAGGGCTATGTGTTCCGCGGTCTGAAGCCGGTGAACTGGTGCTTCGATTGCGGCTCCGCGCTGGCGGAAGCGGAAGTGGAATACGCGGACAAGAAAGATCCCGCCGTCGATGTCGGTTTTCCCTTTGCGGAACCGGAGAAGGTGGCTCAGGCATTCGGTCTGCCCAAGCTGCCCAGCGACAAGGGTTACATCATCATCTGGACCACCACGCCTTGGACCATTCCGGCCAACCAGGCCCTGAACCTGCATCCCGAATTCACTTACAACCTGATCGAGACGGAACGAGGTTTATTGATTCTCGCCGCCGATCTGCAGGAGGCGTGTCTCAAACGTTATGGGCTGGAAGGCACGACGCTCGCCTCATGCAAAGGCGAAGCGCTGGCAGGAATCAAATTCTCGCACCCGCTCGCTGCCCTCAGTCAGGACAGTGCGCATGGCTATCAGCGTCACTCGCCCGTGTTCCTGGGGGAATATGTCACGCTCGATACCGGTACCGGGATCGTTCACTGTGCGCCCGCCTATGGTCTGGAGGATTTCGCTTCCTGGCATGCGAATCACCGGAAAGACGACGACATTCTCACGCCCGTGATGGGCGACGGAAAGTATGTGCCGACGCTTGAATTCTTCGGCGGCATGATGATCTGGAAAGCCAACCCGGAAATCGTCAAGAAGATCGACGAGGCGGGCTGCCTGTTCAAGCAGAGCATCGATGATCACAGCTACATGCACTGCTGGCGGCACAAAACGCCTATCATTTACCGCGCCACCAATCAGTGGTTTGCCGGCATGGATGTGCAGCCGAACGATGGCGGCGCGACGCTGCGCGAAACGGCGCTGGCCGGTGTCGAGGCGACGAAGTTTTATCCCGACTGGGGCAAGGCGCGGCTGCACGCGATGATCAAGAACCGCCCGGACTGGACGCTTTCGCGCCAGCGCAACTGGGGCGTGCCGATGGCATTCTTCGTGCACAAGGAAACCGGCGAATTGCATCCGCGTACCAGTGAATTGCTGGAGCGGGTGGCGCAACGCGTGGAGAAGGAAGGCATCGAAGCCTGGCAGCGACTCGATCCGCGCGAGTTGCTGGGCGATGACGCAGAGCATTACGTCAAGACGCACAACACGCTGGACGTCTGGTTCGATTCCGGTACCACGCACCACACGGTGATGCGTGGTTCGCACGCGGCACAGCTCGGCTTCCCGGCCGATCTGTACCTCGAAGGTTCGGACCAGCACCGCGGCTGGTTTCACTCCTCGCTGCTCACCTCGTCGATGATGAATGGCGTGCCGCCCTACAAGGCGCTGCTGACCCACGGCTTCGTCACTGACGGTCAGGGCCGCAAGATGAGCAAGTCGATGGGCAACGTCATCGCGCCGCAAAAAGTGTCCGACACGCTGGGCGCGGAAATTCTGCGCCTGTGGGTCGCCAGTACCGATTATTCCGGCGAGTTGAATATCTCCGACGAAATTCTGAAACGCGTAGTCGAGAGCTACCGCCGCATTCGCAACACGCTGCGTTTCCTGCTCGCCAACACGGTCGATTTCGATCCGGCGCAGCATGCCGTGCCGCTGAATGAAATGCTGGAAATCGACCGCTATGCGCTGGCACTGACCGCACAAATGCAGCAGGAAGTCGTGGCCGATTACGACCGCTATGAATTCCACCCCATCGTCGCGCGCCTGCAAACCTTCTGCTCGGAAGATCTCGGCGGTTTCTACCTCGACATTCTGAAAGACCGCCTCTACACCGGCGCGGCCAATGGCCGTGCGCGCCGCTCGGCGCAGACGGCGCTGCATCACATCACCCACACGCTGCTGCGCTTGATGGCGCCGATCCTCACCTTCACTGCTGAAGAGGCGTGGGGGTTATTTTCTAAAGAGCCGGGATTGACGATCTTCACCCAACTCTTCTATCCCTTGCCGCAACCGGAGCAGGCCACTGCGCTGATCGCCAAGTGGAGCGCGCTGCGCGCCGACCGCGGCGAAGTGCTGAAGCAACTGGAGGAGTTGCGTGTCGCCGGCAAGATCGGTTCCTCGCTGCAGGCCGAAGTCGAGTTGCGTGCCAGCGGCGAGAAATATCAGCGCCTCGCAACACTGAACGACGATCTGCGCTTCGTGCTCATCACTTCGCAAGCTCGTCTCGTTGAAGTTGCTGCAGCCGCAGAGGAAGCCATTGTCGTCACGCCCAGTACGCAGCAGAAATGCGAGCGTTGCTGGCATTACCGCGCCGACGTTGGCGCACATGCTGATCACCCCGGCATCTGCGGCCGTTGTGTCAGTAATCTGTATGGCGCTGGCGAATCACGGGAGTGTGCATAAATCATGGCCAGTAAATCGACCCTCACGCCCTGGCTCATGCTGTCCAGCCTGGTGATTCTGCTGGATCAGCTGACCAAGATCCTGGTCGCGCGCCTGTTGCAGCATGGCGATAGTGTGCCCATCATCAATCACTTCAATCTGGTGCTGGCCTATAACAAGGGGGCCGCCTTCAGTTTTCTGGCGCAGTCTTCCGGCTGGCAGAAATATTTCTTTATTGCCCTGGGCGTTGCTGCGTCATTGTTCATGTTGTATTTACTGAGCCGGCATGGCGGCCAGAAAATATTTGCATTCGCTCTGGCCCTCATCATGGGCGGTGCGCTCGGCAACGTGATTGACCGCATCTGGCATGGGCACGTCATCGACTTTGTCGATTTTTTTATCGGCAGCTGGCATTTCCCCGCGTTTAATTTGGCCGATAGTGCAATTACACTGGGTGCAGTGCTGCTGGTTCTGGACGAATTGCGGCGCGTGCGGCGGACGGGATAGAGTGCGTTATGCAAATGCCGCTCCCTCATCCCAACCCTTCTCCCTCCGGGAGAAGGGTTGGGATGAGGGAGCAGTGTTTGCACTTGTGAGCACATTGAGGACACCATGCAACTTGCAGACAAAAAAATCATCCTCGGCATCACCGGTGGTATCGCCGCCTATAAAGCGGCGGAGTTGGTGCGCCTGCTCACGCAGCAGGGCGCGCAGGTGCAGGTGGTGATGACGCAAGCCGCCACACAGTTCATCACGCCGGTGACGATGCAGGCGCTGTCCGGCAACCCGGTGTTCACCGATCAGTGGGACGCAAGGGTGTCCAACAACATGGCGCACATCAACTTGTCGCGTGAAGCCGATGCGATTGTGGTGGCGCCGGCCAGCGCCGATTTTCTCGCCAAGGTTGCACACGGTCTGGCTGACGATCTGCTCTCCACGCTCTGTCTCGCACGCAATTGTCCCTTGCTGGTCGCGCCCGCGATGAACCGCGAGATGTGGGACAACGTCGCCACCCAGCGCAACGTCGCGCAATGCCGCGCCGACCGCGTGGTCATTCTCGGCCCGGTCAGCGGCGATCAAGCGTGTGGTGAAGTCGGCATGGGGCGCATGCTCGAAGCGGCCGATCTGGTGCAGGATTTGATCGCCTACTTCACGCCGAAAGTTTTGAAGGATAGACGCGTGCTGATTACCGCCGGGCCGACCTACGAACCCATCGACCCGGTGCGCGGCATCACCAACAGTTCGTCCGGCAAGATGGGCTTTGCCATTGCGCGCGCTGCGGCCGAAGCGGGTGCGCGCGTCACGCTGATTGCCGGCCCCACCGCGTTGCCCACACCGCGCCAGGTGCGCCGCGTCGATGTGCAAACCGCGCAGCAGATGATGGATGAAGTGCTGGGCTATGTGAACCGCGCCGAAATTTTTATCGCCGTCGCCGCCGTGGCCGATTGGCGCGTGGAAAACACCAGCGCGCAAAAAATCAAGAAGACCGCGACTGTCGATGCGACGCTGAAGCTGGTGCAAAACCCCGACATCCTCGCCACGGTTGCTGGCCTCGCCAATCCCCCGTACTGCGTCGGCTTCGCCGCCGAAAGCCAGAACCTCGAAACCTATGTGCAGGAAAAACGCCGCGCCAAGAATGTGCCCATGATGGTCGGCAACCTCGCACAAACTGCGCTCGGTAGCGATCACAACGAACTCCTGATCTGCGACGACAAAGCCGTGACGCCGCTGCCGCGCGCATCGAAAGATGAGCTGGCACGGCAACTTGTGACGCTGATTGCGAAACGGATTGGCTAGCTTTATTTTCTCCCCGAACCATGAAAAAACTCGACGTCAAAATTCTCGATGCGCGCATGCGCGATCAATTGCCGCATTACGCTACCGGCGGTTCCGCCGGGCTGGATCTGCGCGCCTGCACCGAAGCGCCGATGACCATTGAGCCGGGGCAAACGCATTTGGTCCCCACCGGCATCGCCATCCACATCGGCGACCCCGGCTACGCCGCCATGATCCTGCCGCGTTCCGGCCTCGGCCACAAAAGCGGCATCGTGCTTGGCAACCTCGTCGGCCTGATCGACTCGGATTATCAAGGCCAGCTGATGGTTTCGATCTGGAATCGTGGCCAGCAAACTTTCACTCTCAACCCGATGGAACGCATCGCACAACTGGTGATCGTGCCGGTCATGCAAGTCGAGTTCAACGTCGTTGAAGACTTCGAAGAGTCGGATCGCGGCGCGGGCGGGTTCGGCAGTACCGGCAAGCATTAAGCTGCGTTCGCGCCGAATTCTTTTTTAGAAACTCGACCCTGGCTCGCTCAGAAACGCTAGTTCTTCCGGCGTCGATGCGCGCCCGAGAATGGCATTGCGATGCGGATAGCGGCCGAAACGGTCGATGATGGCCTTGTGCCGCAATTCATAGTCGTGGTTGTTCTTCGGCGCGTTTGCGGCGAATAGCCGCTCGGCAATTTCGTGAATCGTCTTTGATTCGCTATGCATGTAGGGCATGTACAGGAACACGCGCTCTTCGATGGCGAGCGTTTGATCAGCCCCGGTAGCCACGGCTTCCTGCGCCAGTGCCAAGGCCATCGGGTCGGCGGCGAAAGCGCGCGGATCATTGCGATACAGGTTTCTAGAAAACTGATCCAGCACAATGATCTCGGCCAACCGTCCCTTCGGTTCGGCACGCCAGGCAAACAACTCCGCACACACTGCACGTCGATGCAATTCACCAAACCGCGCCGCGATCAAGCGATCAAATGCAGGGTCCACCTTCCACCACTGTGCCGGTGAAATTTCCGAGAACCAGAATTCGAGGACGGATGTGACCATGATGTGCTTGTTCAAACCTCGGGCTGCACATGCTGCTTTTTCAGCTCCGTCATGTCCAGCCAATGGCGCAACGCGGGCGGCAAGTCGGGGGAAGTTGAATCGACGCCTAAGCCCTGCAATATCTGATTCGATGGCAGAGGCCGGCCCTTCGACAGCATCAACCCTTTGACAAATGCCAGCGCGCACAACTGCCCCTTGCGCTCGAAACGCTGCTCAATATAAAAATACTTGTCGTCCCAACCGAGCAAGCGCGTGCGAATGGTGAAGCGCCGCAGCGGCGGCAGCGGGCGAATAAAGTTGATGTCGGCCGCCGCAAGCACCGGCATCCAGCCGCGGGTCAAGATCAATTTCAACAGTCCGGACTGCGCGCAAAAATGCACGCGCGCCAGATCCATGAAGGTCAGGTAGCGTCCATTGTTGACATGGAAATTGATATCGCAATCGTTCGGCAAGGCGAGAAAGCGCACCGATGCCGACTCCAAGAAGTCACGCCTGCGCACAAACGGCAGCGTCAGCAGCATGACCAGTAAACGCAGATAGAGGTTCATGGCAACTCCCGGAGATCAATGCGGAGACTTCGAACGTGTACTCAGTGATCTTTGCCTGTGAACACAACTGCCAATGCGAGAACAATCCCAAATATCAGCCAGCCAATTTTTTCACGCCTAGTCAGTGTCCTCGCGAGCAGTCCGTCGAACAGCTTTGGCAAGCCAGCGAGCCTCACCAGACGCTGTGCGCGCGGCGATACGTCTCGTGGGTCAGGTTCTCGGAGTAGTCGTATGACAGTGTAGACAAACACGCCAACTGTGAGCGCAAAGAACAGTGCGAAAGAAATTTCTAGTTCAATTGGCATGAGCGTTCTAACGCCTTGTTATGTGGCATTTCGCTCTTCCCGGTACTTTCTGTTTGCTTCTTTGATAAGCGATACCAAACAGTAAATGAAAAGACCCAGAAACAGAGCGGACAACGCAAGGGAGCTATACACCCAAACGGCTGCGCGCTCGGGCGGCCAACGTTCAGGTGCAGCGGCACTAAGCCAAGCGTAAAAGACAACGCTTGTCCCGGTGTAACAGAACGCAGGCAGCGACAACAGCAAACCAGCCCAAGAAAGAATTTTTCTCTGCTTCGTCATGATGCAACGTAACGCTTGAATTAACCCGCCGCCGACGCGGGAACAGTTGGTGTTAAAACAGCCCGCCCCGACGGTCGGGTTGAATGAAATGTTAGACCGCTTTGCCACAGTGGTAGTAGGAAATAGACCCCGCCCATAGAACTGCCGAAGCCTGCTCAGAGGTTATGCGTTCACCTTTGAATTTGTTATTGAGAATTGCGAAAAGAACGCGCGACTCAACATAACCGCTAGGGGGAAGACAGATCGGGCCTTTGTTTCCGTTCTTGGCGGAAGCCTTGCCCATTTCTGTGAGGGCGTAGGACCAACCAGACACCCAGAGCATTGTGTCCTTAAGGCTGCTTCCTTCTAGTGAGAAGTCGGCCTTTGGTGTCCAAACATCTGATGTATCGCTAGCTGCTGCCGGAAGTGCGATTAAAAGTAGTAACGCCGCAAGTTTGTTCATAGCGATAAAAAGTACCGGAGTTATTTAGTTTTGACGTTGCATGGAAAGGCATTCGGTCTCTTATGTCTATTGTCGACTATTTTGCCCGCAGCGGAAATTGCTCTGGATGGCGGATCGACTCGATGGCCAAGTCGACATCGAGCAGGGGCCAGTACAGATGATTCGGGGTGGGCCATTCGACCTGGGTGATCTGTTCCAGTGTGGCTTGCTTGAACCAGGGGAATTCGGTGTAGGGGACGAAGAGTTCTTCGTCTCCCAGCAATAGCCAGAAGCCCTTGCTCGAAGCAAGAGAGACTTCAACGGCTGAAGTGGATGTTCCAGGCATGGCTGATTTCTCCATGGTGTGTTTGAATCAAGGCCAGTGCCTCGGCCAATTGCTTTTGCGAAAGGCCTTGATTCATTGCCAATGCAATCTCCGGTTCAAGCCAGAATTTCGCCTCTCCATCCGTGTGAGCGACATGCACGTGCATGCGGGGTTCTTCGCGTGAAAAGAAGAAGAAACGAAAAGCGCCCTGACGGAAAACGGTTGGAGACATGCGCAAATCATATCAGCTTGATTTGTCCGTGTGCGCCTATTTTTGCACTGCGTCGGTAAAGGAAATATCTTCCGCCTTGACTTCAATCTCGATGCGGCCTGCCTTGGCGAAGGTCAGGGTCATGGGGTAGCGTTCGCCGGTTTTCAATTCCTGCTTCAGGCCGAACAGCATGATGTGGTAGCCGCCGGGGCTGAGGGTGGCGCTGCCGCCTGCAGGGATGTCGATGCGCTTGACGGGGAACATTTTCACCATGCTGCCTTCCATGATGTGCTGGTGCAGTTCGGCGCCATGGGCGATGGGAGTGCTGATCTTGATGAGGGCGTCGCCGGTCTTGCCATGATTGCTGATATTGACGATGTAAGCCGCGCCATTGCTGGCGCCGGGAATGCTGGCGCGCACCCAGGGGTGGTTGATCTGCAGGGCGCCGTGCGTGTATTCGTGCGCCTGTGCACTCATGCTGAAAATAGACAGGCAGGTGCACAGCACGCCGATGAGAGGTGTGGGGATGAGTTTCATTGAAGTGTCTCCAAGAGGTCAGTGTTCAGTATGCGCAGGTTTTGCGGATTAGAATTCGATTTCAAGAAAATGTTTTAACCATGCAAAACAAAACCATCAAACATCGGAACCTTCAACGCATTTGCGCGGCGCTGTGGTTCGGCGCTGTGCTGTGGGCTACGGTGCCATCGGCCGGGGCGGTCGAGGAAGGCAAACCTGCACCTTCGATCGAAGCGCGCCTGCTCGATGGCAAGCCGTTCAGCTTGAGCGCGGAAAGCGGTCATGTGGTGATTGTCCATTTCTGGGCCACATGGTGCGCGCCTTGCCGGCTGGAAATGCCGGTGCTGGAAAAATATTACCGGCAGCATCAGGCAGAGGGCGTGCGCATTCTTGCCATCAGCATGGACGATCCGGCCGATGACGGCAAGGTGCGCGAGATCATGCGTGCTTTCAGTTATTCCGCCGCGCTCCAGCGCGATGTCCATTTCAAGGGTTATGGCCGCATTTGGCGCATGCCGATGACGTTTGTGATCGACCGGCAGGGCGTGTTGCGCAGGGATGGCGGCGTGGGCGAATCGACCATCGACGCATCCACGCTCGATGCCATCGTCACGCCGCTGTTGGACAACACGCACTGAGTATCTTTACATCGCGTAACGCAGGCCGAGCGAGAAGGTGGTGCGCGGCGTCAGCTGATAACCGTTGACGTACTGGTAAATCGGCACTTGCAGGAAACCGAAGGCTTTGACCTGCTTGCTGATTTCGACGGTGATGCCGGGGCTGAGATAAACCAGCCGTCCGCCGCTGTTGTCACGATCCGCTTGATCGCCGCTGTCCTTGCCGACGACTCTGGCATTCAGCTGAAGTTGCGGAATGATTTTTTCGCTGGCCATGTAGCGCACGCCGACATTGATGTTGAGCGAGTTGCCGGGCTTGAAATCTTCGCGTGCGGCCAGCGGTGCCTGGATCATGCCCTGTGCGAAGTAATCCCAGTTGCGGCTCAGCGTGGCAAAGTGATACAGACCGAAGAGCACATCGGTGGTGCCGGTGCCGGCCTGCAAGCCGCGATCCAGCGGGTTGTCCGCTTGTGGGCCGCTGCGGAAAGTGTCGTGGAACGATCCAGTCGGCAGCTTCACACCGAATTGCACGCCGAAGTTTTTCTCTGCCACAAATCCCTGATAGCGGGTCAGCACTTTCACATCGCCGAGATGGCGGGTGGTCGAGGTGGACAGGTCGGTGTCGCCTTCGGCAATCGTGCTGTGTGTGCGGTGAATATACGGGATCTGCAGATTGAAGCCCCAGTCCCGGTTGGCGCTGTAATCCAGGCCCAGCGTGGTGTACTGATTTTTGGTGTCTTGCTCGATTTCACGGTCGGCCGGGAGACCGATACTGCCGCGATCGATGCTGCCCTTGCCGCTGCGCAGTTGCGATTGGTCGAGATAGTCATAGCGCAGGTCGATGCGCAGGCCGGGGGTGACGCTGTATCCCTGGCTATCCCAATCGGCGCTGAGCGTGCAACCGCAACTTGAACAAGCCAGCGCTGCTGGCGCGAGGCTGATAAAAGCAGTGGCGAATACGGTATGGATGAAGAATTGACGTGCGTATTTCATGGTGGTTTTCAATGACTTCGAGTATTTGTTCTGGCAATAGAACGCTGGCCTGATCCTTGCATTAAGCAAGGGGGGCGTCCAAACGGGTGCGGCACACAGTGCGCCGTGATGACGGCGCGGCTGAAACTCAGGTCAAAGAAGGCGGGCCGTGGCTGGGGGGAGGGGCGGCAGCGAGATTGAGTTGCACATGCACGTGTGTAGTGTGCGCCACGCGTTGCTGCGCATGAGGCGACAACGGCAGCGACAGGCCGTGGTCAGGATGACTGGTGAAAGTCAGTGCGTCATCAGCATGCTGACACAGCGAGCAATCGTGCTGCGTCAGCTTGAAGAGCAATTGATAGGGATTGTCCGGCGGCAACTGTGCCAGCGCCAGTTTGGCGTCGGCGCTGAAACTCCCGCAGAAGACACCCTGCAGCGGATCCTTCGTCGCGAGGGCGCCATGCGCGAAGGGCGCGAACGCGTGCACGACAATGGCGCACAAGGCCAGCCAGGCGGCAAAGCGGCGCATGGCCAGCGAGGAACGAAGCGTCAGCGTCAGCAGGAGAGGGCGGGAAAATTTCACGGCGCGAATTTTATCATTGCCGAGGGCGCTCACAGATACAGCAACTGCTCGCGTTCCGACGGCAGCGGATCGAAGCCGCGGCGTTCGTAGAAATTGAAAATCGCATCGACCACGGCTTGCGGTTCGTCGACGACCTGATACAGATCCACATCTTCGGGGCTGATCATGCCCTCGTCTACCAGCACGGTGCGTACCCATTCCACCAGTCCGCTCCAGAATTTCGAGCCGACCAGCACCACCGGAATCCGGCGGCCCTTGCTGGTTTGAATCAGCGTCAGACATTCGAACATTTCATCCAGCGTACCGAAACCGCCGGGCATGACAATGTAGGCGCTGGCGTATTTGGCAAACGCCACCTTGCGCGGAAAGAAGTGGCGGAACGAGAGCGAAATGTTTTGATAGGGATTGAACGATTGCTCGTGTGGCAGTTGAATGTTCAAACCGATGCTCGGTGATTTACCCGCGAAGGCGCCCTTGTTGGCCGCTTCCATGATGCCGGGGCCGCCGCCGGAGATCACCGCAAAGCCGCTGTCTGACAACAGCCGCGCAATGTCTTCCGTGAGTTTGTAATCGGGATGATCGGGTGCCGTGCGCGCCGAACCGAAGATGCTCACGGCCGGGCGCACACCCGACAGATGCTCGGTCGTCTCGACGAACTCTGCGATAATGCTGTACAGATGCCACGATTCGCGGGCCTTGGTTTGCGTGGTGTTCTCGGTGCTGGCGGACAAACGCAGGGTATGTACAAGTTTCTGGTTCATGATGAAAACACTCTTGCTCGTTGACGGTTCCAGTTATCTCTATCGCGCATTTCACGGCTTGCCCGATTTGCGCAGCCCGCAGGGCGAGCCGACCGGTGCATTGTACGGTTATATCACCATGTTGCGCCGCCTGGCGCACGATGTTCCGGCCGAATACCGTGCCGTCGTCTTCGATGCCAAGGGCAAAACCTTCCGCGACGATCTCTACCCTGAATACAAGGCACACCGCGCGCCGATGCCGGACGATCTGGTGCTGCAAATCGAACCGATTCATCAAGTGGTAACGGCACTGGGCTGGCCGATCTTGATGGTGCCCGGTGTGGAAGCCGACGATGTGATCGGCACACTGGCGCAACAAGCTACCCGCGAAGGGCTGGCAACTGTGGTGTCCACTGGCGACAAGGATCTGGCACAACTGGTCAATGCGCACGTCACACTGGTCAATACCATGAGCAATGAAAAACTCGACGTGGCCGGCGTGCAAAACAAATTTGGCGTGCCGCCGGAATTGATCGTCGATTATCTGACGCTGATGGGCGATGCCGTGGACAACGTCCCCGGTGTCGAAAAGGTCGGCCCCAAGACGGCTGTCAAATGGCTGCAACAGTACGGCACGCTCGATGCCGTCGTCCAGCACGCGGGCGAGATCGGCGGTGTGGTGGGAGAGAATCTGCGCAAGGCGCTCGCCTGGTTGCCGCAGGCGCGGCATTTGCTGACGGTGAAATGCGATTGCGATCTGGATGGTTATGTGCGCGATTTCCACGCCGAGCTCACGCCGCGCGCGGAAGACCGTGACCGCTTGCAGGCGATCTTTGAGCACAATGGTTTCAAGACCATGCTCAAGGAATTGAGCGGTGCGGTGTCCGCGCCAGCAAAGAAGCCGCATACATTTGCCTCGCCCGCTGCGCCGGAACAAGATTTTCCGCCGCCCTCCACCGTGGGTGAAAAGAAATATCACTGCGTCACCACTCAAGCGCAGCTCGATGCTTTGTTGCAGCAATTGAATGCGGCCGAGTTGACCGCTTGCGATACCGAAACCACCGGGCTCGATGCGATGCAGGTCGAGTTGGTCGGCCTGTCGTTTGCCTTTGCGCCGGGCGAGGGTTGGTATATCCCGGTCGGGCATCACTATGCCGGTTGCCCTGATCTGCTGCGGCGCGAATCAGTGCTCGAGCAACTCAGCCCCTGGTTTGCCGACGCGGGCAAGGCCAAGGTGGGGCAGAACCTGAAATACGATATTCATGTGCTGCAAAATTACGGTGTCGTTGTGCGCGGGGTGGCACACGATACGCTGCTGCAATCCTATGTGCTGGAATCGCATCGCAATCACGACATGGATAGTCTGGCACTGCGTCACTTGAATCGCACCACCATCAAATACGACGACGTGACCGGCAAAGGTGCGCAGCGCATCAATTTTTCACAGGTCGCCATCGAGACCGCCACCGACTACGCGGCGGAGGATGCCGAAGTGACGATGCACTTGCATCAAACGTTGTGGCCGCAGATTGCCGCCGATGAAAAATTGCGGCATGTGTATCAAGACATCGAACTGCCCACCGCGCAAGTGTTGCAGGTGATGGAGCGCAACGGGGTTCTGATTGATGCACGGCTGCTCGAAGCACAGAGCAATGAGCTGGGCAAGAAATTGCTGGAACTGGAACAACAGGCGGTGACACTGGCGGGTCAACCCTTCAACCTGAATTCGCCGAAACAACTGGGCGAGATTCTGTTCGACAAACTGCAATTGCCGGTGGTGAAAAAAACCGCCAGCGGCGCGCCTTCGACTGACGAAGAAGTACTGCAAAAACTGGCCGAGGATTATCCGCTGCCCAAACTGTTGCTCGACTATCGCGGCATGGCGAAACTGAAATCGACCTACACCGACAAGCTGCCGAAAATGGTCAACCTGCACACCGGGCGCGTGCACACCAATTACGCGCAAGCGGTGGCCGTGACCGGACGCCTGGCATCGAACGATCCCAATCTGCAAAACATTCCTGTGCGCACGGCGGAAGGCCGCCGCATCCGCGAAGCGTTTATTGCCGGGCCGGGCAACAAGATCATCTCCGCCGATTATTCGCAGATCGAGTTGCGCATCATGGCGCATCTATCCGGTGATGAAGGTCTGCTGCGCGCCTTCGCCGCCGGGGAAGACATTCACCGCGCCACGGCGGCGGAAGTGTTCGGCGTTACGCCGCTGGAAGTGGACAACGATCAGCGCCGTGTCGCCAAGGTGATCAACTTCGGTTTGATCTACGGCATGAGCGCGTTTGGCCTGGCGAGTAATCTGGGCATCGAACGCGAGGCGGCCAAGCTGTATATCGACCGCTACTTCGCGCGCTATCCCGGCGTGGCGCGCTACATGAACGAAACCAAGGTGAGCGCGAAAGAACGCGGCTATGTCGAAACCGTGTTCGGCCGCCGCCTCTGGCTGCCGGAAATCAACAGTCCCAACGGCCCGCGCCGTCAGGGCGCCGAGCGCGCGGCGATCAACGCGCCCATGCAGGGCACCGCCGCTGATCTCATCAAGCTGGCGATGATCGCCACGCAGCGCTGGCTGACGCAGGAAAAAATGCAGACGCGGCTGATCATGCAGATGCACGACGAACTGGTGTTGGAAGTGCCGCAAGCCGAGTTGGCGGTAGTGAGCGCGCAGCTGCCGGGATTGATGTGCAACGTCGCGCAACTCAAGGTGCCGCTGGCAGTCGGTGTGGGCGTGGGCGACAACTGGGATCAGGCGCACTAGACTGTAGGCACTTGGTGGGTTCCTTGATGGGAGGATCAACATGGACAACGCACGCAACGAACTTTTGAGTTTGCATTCGGGGTCACCCGTGACACGCAGGAGTTTTGTCGCGACGACACTGGTCGCAGGATTTGCCCCGGCAGTCTTGCCGATTGCTGCGCATGCAATCACGACCGACAGCAATGGCCTGGATGCCGGTGAAGTGCAGGTGCCAGTGGCCGACGGTTTGATGCCTGCTTACCTCGCGCGTCCAACGGAAAAGAAAATGCCGCCGCTGGTGCTGGTGGTGCAGGAAATTTTTGGCGTGCATGAACACATCAAGGATATCTGCCGCCGTCTGGCAAAGGCAGGCTTCGCTGCAATCGCACCGGAGTTGTATGCGCGTCAGGGCGATGCTTCCAAATATAGCGACATCCCCAGCCTGATTACCGAGGTCGTCAACAAGGTGCCCGATGCGCAAGTGCTGGCCGATCTGGATGCCTGTGTCGCCTACGCGCAGGGACAGGGCATCGACACCGGAAAATTGGGCATCACCGGTTTTTGCTGGGGTGGCCGCATCGTCTGGCTCTATGCTGCGCATAATCCAAAGGTCGCCGCGGCTGTAGCCTGGTATGGTCGGCTGGTGGGTGAGGCCACGCCGCTGACACCGCAACATCCACTCGATCTGGCAACGCATCTGCGCGTGCCGGTGCTGGGTCTGTACGGTGGGCAGGATGGTGGCATCCCGCTGACTACAGTGAGCCAGATGCAGGACGCGCTCAAACATGCGCCCGGCCAAGGCGCGCAGTCGCGTTTCATCGTTTATCCCGACGCGCCGCACGCCTTTCACGCCGACTATCGGCCCAGCTATCGCGCGGCGGCGGCGCAAGATGGCTGGCGGCAGATGCTGCACTGGTTCAAACGGTTTGGCGTGAGTTGACCCGGATATTCGCGCGGTTTGCCGTCCGCGTGCAGACATCGTCCATGTATACTTCAGCTCAAACAAATTTGGGCGCTCACCATGGATTCTCTGCTTCTAATTATTCTGCTGGCCGCACTGGCCAGCGGCGTTTTCAGCATGACAGTTTCGGCCTGGCTCTCGTTTGGCTGGCTGGAACGTTTGCTCGACCCGATGGTGAGCGTGTCCACCGGCCTGTTGCTGGCCACGGCGCTGCTGCACTTGCTGCCCGAAGGTTTCGAATCGGCGGTCGCGCCGCATACCCTCGGCATGGTGCTGCTGGGTGGCATCTTCGGGTTTTTCATTCTCGAAAAAATTTCCTTGATGCATCACAACCATCACCATGAAGGGGATGGCCATCATCATCCACACGGGCATGATCGCGAACATGCCGGACGCGGCGGCTTGCAGATTCTGATCGGCGATTCCGTGCACAACTTCGTCGATGGCTTGCTGATTGCCGGTGCGTTTCTCGCCGATGTGCATCTGGGCTGGGTGGTGACGCTTTCGATTGTGGTGCACGAAGTGCCGCACAAGGTGAGCGATTTCATGGTGCTGCTCAATGCGGGCTTCACGCACGGACGCGCACTTGCCTACAACGTGATGATCACTGTTGCGGCGGTGGTTGGCGCCGTGGTGGGTTATCTCACGCTCGATCGCATGCAGGCGTGGATTCCCTTTGCCTTGATGATTGCGGCCAGCAGCTTTATTTATATTGCGATGGCCGACCTGATTCCGCAATTGCAGCGCCATGCCAACTGGCGGCGCACCGTGCCGCAAGTGCTGCTGATGGCTGGTGGGGTGGGCATTGTGCTGCTGGGGCGTGCCTTCTTGGATACCCACTAATCTTCTACACCGGTGGCGACTGGTCGTGCCGCATCGCCACACCACTCACTCCACGAACCGGCATACAGCGCGCCGCTGTTCAGACCGGCGATTTCCAGCGCCAGAATATTGTGGCAGGCGGCGACACCCGAGCCACAATAGTGCGCAACCGGTGTGGCCGCATCGATACCCGGCACATTCAGCCATTCCTGCCGTAGTTGCGGCGCAGGTTTGAAGTGGCCGTCGTCGCGCAGGTTGTCCTTGAAAAAGCGATTGGCGGCGCAGGGAATATGGCCGGCTACTGGATCAATCGTTTCGCGCTCTCCACGGAAACGCTCGCCCGAGCGCGCATCGATCATGAGAAAACCGGGGCGTTGCAAATTGTCCCGTACCCTGTCTGCGGTGATCGTCGGCTGCAAACAGGGTTGTTGTGTGAGTTGGCCGCGTCTGGCCTGCGGCAACGCGGTTACCATCGGTCCACCCGCGCTTTGCCAGGCGGGCAAGCCACCATCCAGCACCGCCACGCTGATATGTCCCAGCCAGCGCAGCAGGCACCATAGACGCGCAGCAAACATGCCTCCTTGCGCATCGTAAGCAACGACCTGCGTATCGTTGTCGACGCCGCAGCTGCGCAACTTTTCCAGCAAGGTCTCTGCAGCAGGCAAGGGGTGTCGGCCGTTGCGGCCGGTTTTGACGCCGGATAAATCGTGTTCCAGATGCAGATAAAAAGCGCCGGGAATGTGGCCCTCGGCATAGGCTGCTGCGCCCGCTTCAGGATCGGCCAGGTCGAAGCGGCAGTCGAAGACGACGGCGTTTGCACAGGCTTGCAACTGGGGTGGTGTGATCAGCGTGGTGTAGTCCATGGCGATCCGCAATCTGTACGTAGGCGAAGGAACTAGTGAACTTACTGACGCTGCATGCTGCGCCAGGTGGCATAGGCGCCGCTGATGACGATGAGCAACATACCCAGCACCGTCATCCACGGCATCCGATCGTTCCACAACAGCACACTATAGAAGCTGGCAAACAAAATACCGGAATAATTCAGGTTAGCCGCGAGCAGGGTTCGTCCATAGCCGTAGGCGCGCGTAATGGCCAGTTGCGCCAGCACAGCGGTGACGCCGATGCCCGCGAGCAGCAGCAATGCGTGCGTGTCAAGCGGATGTGTGCCGGTGAGGAGCATGCCGGCACCACCACCGATGAGGCCGCTGATGGAGAAATAAAACACGGTGCGCGTTTCCGGTTCACCCAGTCGGCCGAGGGCACGCACGGTGAGCAAAGCTTGCGCCGCAAATACACCCGAGGCCAATCCGATCAACGCCCAGGGCCATTGCCCGCTCGTCAAGGTGGGCCGCAGTACCAGCACGATGCCGGCAAAACCGGCCAGCAAAGACAGCAGCAAAGAACGGGCCGGCAGTGCGGCGCGTTGCTGTCGCGCCTGCGCCAGCATCAAGGCAGCAATGAACAATGAGGATGTGTAGTTGAGCGTCATCGACGTGGGCAGTGGGAGCACTGCCATCGAACTGAACCACAGCACGACCGCGAGCGTGCCGGTCACGTTGCGCGTGATGTGAATGCGCCAGTGCGGTGTGGTCAGTCCGGCCTGCAGACCTCCCGCTCGCATCAGCAAGGGCAACAGAATCAACAGGCCGACGAGGTTGCGATAAAAAACGATTTCCCAGACATTCAGTGTGACCAGTGCCAACTTGACGCAGACACCCATGGTGGCAAACAGAAACGCGGCGGCAAGCATCCAGAGTGATTGCATGGCTAAGCCTGTTGCCAATCAAATATTGGCGGCAAATTTTTGGTTTATTGAACGCAAAAATGCACCGTTCGCCCTGAGTAGCCTGTGCTTTTCAGGCGTATCGAAGGGCAGGATGTATCGTAGTGGTTCGATACGCGCTGCGCGCTACTCACCACGAACGGTTATCTCGACGCAACCCGCCCACTTCGATTCAATGTCAACGGATTTTATGCCTGGCGATAATCAATCTGCTGACGCAGAAATTCATGGAAGTGTTGCATGCCGTCTTCCATGGGCGATTGATAGGGGCCGGTTTCACTGATGCCGCGATTCATCAGGGCGCGGCGGCCGGCGTCCATGCGTTCCGCGATTTCATCGTCTTCGCGGCAGGTTTCCATATAGGCGGCCTGTTCGGCTTCGACCAATTCCCGTTCGAACAGGGCGATTTCTTCCGGATAGTAAAACTCGACCACATTGGTGGTCTTGTCGACGGCGCGCGGAATCAGGGTCGACACCACCAGTACATTGGGGTACCACTCGACCATGATGTTCGGGTAATAGGTGAGCCAGATCGCCCCGTACTTGGGGAGCTGTCCCTGATTGAACTTGAGCACCTGTTCATGCCACTTCTGGTAAGCCGGTGAACCGGGGCGCTGCAGACTGCCATGGACACCGACGGTTTGTACCGAATGCCAGGCACCGAATTCCCAGGACAGATTGTCGCAATTGACGAAGTTGCCGAGGCCGGGGTGGAACGGCTCGACGTGGTAATCCTCCAGATAAACCTCAATGAAGGTTTTCCAGTTGTAGTCGCATTCGTGGATTTCGACCTTGTCCAGCACATAGCCGGAAAAGTCCAGATCACGCGCCACGCCGAGGTTCTGCAAATCCCGGGCGACATCGCGCGGGCCTTCAAACAGCAGACCGTTCCAGTTTTGCAGCGGTGATTTGCCCAGGTTGAGGCAGGGGTTGGTATCGAAATGCGGCGCGCCCAGCAGGGTCCCTTGCAGATCGTAAGTCCAGCGGTGCAGCGGGCAGACGATGTTGTTGGCCGTGCCACGGCCCTTGAGCATGATGGCCTGACGGTGGCGGCAGACATTCGACAGCAGCTCGATTCCTTGGGGCCCATGCACCAGCACGCGGCCCAGCTGCTCCGCTTCCAGGGCGAAATAATTGCCGGTTTCCGGCACCATCAACTGGTGGCCGACATAACCGGGGCCTTTGGCAAACAGCAGTTGTTGTTCCAGCGCCAGCAGGTCCGCATCGAAATAAGCGGAGACCGGCAATTGCGATTGTGCTCGACCCAACTTGGCGCGATTTCCCAAATCAGACATCGTAGTGTGTTGCCGCAGTACACAGTCAAGTGCCCACGGTTCTGAAAAATTGTGGAGGAGCCGGATTTTACCCTGTTAGGGGTGTTTGGGGGCAACCACGCCGGCCGCGCGGCGATCCGGGTTAAAATCTTGTTTTTGCAAGACAATTTATCCCAATGGCCAAATCGCCCCGCGCCACCTCTGCCTCAGACACACCGGCCTCCTATGAAGCGGCCCTGACCGAGCTGGAAACCCTGGTTCAGAAGATGGAACAAGGCGAACTTTCACTGGAACAATCCCTGGCGTCCTATCAGCGCGGCACGGAATTGCTGCGCTATTGCCAGCAGGCGCTGACTGCCGTGGAAGCGCAGGTCAAGATTCTCGATGGTGAATTGCTGCAGGTATTCAAAAACCCGGCGCAACTGGCGGACGAATAATGGCGTCACCCGAATTGAGTCGCTGGATGCAGGCATCCGGCCAGCATATCGAACAGGTGCTCGACCGCCTATTGCCCAGCGTAGCGGAAGCACCGGGGACCTTGCAGCAGGCGATGCGTTACGCGGTATTGCAAGGCGGCAAACGCATGCGACCCTTGCTGGTCTATGCCGCGGGCGAACTGGGGCAGGCGCCGCAGGCCGCGCTGGATCATGCGGCGGCCGCGGTGGAATTGATTCACGCCTATTCGCTGGTGCACGACGACCTGCCCTGCATGGATAACGACGTGCTGCGCCGGGGCAAGCCCACGGTGCATGTGCAGTTTGGCGAAGCGATGGCCCTGTTGGCGGGCGATGCGCTGCAAACACTGGCGTTTGAAGTGCTGACTATTGCGCCTGAAATGAAGCCGTCCGCGCAGCTGCAGATGTTGCACGTGCTGGCGCAGGCCAGCGGTGCGGCGGGCATGGCGGGCGGGCAGGCGATTGATCTGGACAGTGTCGGCGTGGCCTTGCCGCAAGCGCAGCTGGAACAGATGCATGCGCGCAAGACCGGCGCGTTGCTGGCCGCCAGTATCCGACTGGGTGTCTTGTGTGGCACTGAATTGTCACCGCAGCAGCAAGTCGGGCTGGCAGTGTTTGCCCGCCATCTCGGCCTGGCGTTTCAGGTGGCCGACGATGTGCTGGATGTGGCGGCGGACACCGCCACGCTGGGCAAAACCGCAGGTAAGGATGCGCAGGCCAACAAGCCGACCTATGTCGCCCTGATGGGATTGGAAGAAGCGCGTGCCTATGCGGCGCATTTGCTGCAGCAAGCCCTGCAGGCGCTGGAATGTTTTGGCCCGGAGGCGGAGCGCCTGCGCCAGTTGGCAGGGTATAGTGTGCACAGAACTTACTGAAATTAACCGCCCATGTACGACCTCTTGAACACGATCGACACGCCCGCGCAATTGCGTGCACTGGATGCCGACATGCTGCCGCTGCTGGCGGACGAGTTGCGCGCCTATGTGCTCGACGCCGTGTCCAAGACCGGCGGTCATCTGTCGTCCAATCTGGGCACGGTCGAACTGACGATTGCCTTGCATCGCGTGTTCAACACACCGGACGACCGCATCGTCTGGGATGTCGGGCATCAAACCTATCCGCACAAGATTCTCACCGGCCGGCGCGAGGCGATGGCGCAGTTGCGGCAGTTCGGCGGCATTTCCGGCTTTCCCCGCCGCAGCGAATCGGACTACGATGCCTTCGGCACCGCGCATTCGTCCACCTCGATTTCCGCCGCGCTCGGCATGGCGGTGGCGTCGCGCAATCTGGGCCACGCCGAGCGCCAGCACATCGCCGTGATCGGCGACGGTGCGATGACGGCGGGCATGGTGTTCGAAGCGATGAACAATGCCGGGGTGACCCACGGCGTCAATCTGCTGGTGGTGCTCAACGACAACGACATGTCGATCTCGCCGCCGGTGGGCGCGCTCAATCGTTACCTCGCGCGCTTGATGTCCGGCAAGTTTTACGCCGCCGCCAAGAAGGGCGCGGAAAAAGTGTTGAGCGTGGCGCCGCCGTTGCTCGAATTCGCCAAGCGCTTCGAAGAGCACGCCAAGGGCATGGTGGTGCCAGCCACACTATTTGAGGAATTCGGTTTCAACTACATCGGTCCGATCGACGGCCACGATCTCGATTCGCTCATCCCCACACTGGAAAACATGAAGGCGCTGGGCGGTCTGCAATTCCTGCACGTCGTGACGAAAAAAGGGCAGGGCTACAAACTGGCCGAGGCCGATCCCGTGCTGTATCACGGTCCCGGCAAATTCAACCCGCGCGAAGGCATCAAGAAAACCGCGCCCAGCCAGCCGACCTATACGCAAGTGTTTGGTCAATGGCTATGCGACATGGCCGCCGCCGACGAGAAGCTGGTGGCCATTACTCCGGCGATGCGCGAAGGTTCGGGCATGGTGCAGTTTGAAGCCCAGTATCCGCAACGTTATTTCGATGTCGGCATCGCCGAGCAGCATGCCGTCACCTTTGCCGCCGGGCTGGCGTGCGAAGGCATGAAGCCGGTGGTGGCGATTTATTCCACCTTCCTGCAACGCGGTTATGACCAATTGATTCACGACGTCGCTCTACAAAATCTTGACGTCACTTTCGCGCTGGATCGCGCCGGTATCGTAGGGGCCGATGGCGCGACGCATATGGGCGCGTTCGATCTTGCATTCCTGCGCTGCATCCCCAATCTAGTGGTGGCGACACCCAGCGACGAAAACGAATGCCGTCAATTGCTCACCACGACCTATCAACATCCCGGCCCGGCGGCAGTGCGCTACCCGCGCGGCGTGGGCATGGGCGTGGCGGTGGAAAAAGCGCTGACCGCTTTGCCGCTGGGCAAAGGCACGGTACGTCGCAACGGCAAAACCGTCGCCATTCTGTCCTTCGGTTCCTTGCTGGCTCCGGCCCTGGAAGTCGCCGAAGCGCTGAATCTGACGCTGGCCGACATGCGCTTCGTGAAACCATTGGACATCGAACTGCTCCAACAATTGGCGCAGCAACACGATGCCTTGGTCACACTGGAAGAAGGTTGCCTCCAGGGCGGCGCGGGCAGCGCCTGTGCCGAAGCCCTGCAGGCAATCGGGCTGGTCAAGCCTATACTGCACTTGGGCCTGCCCGATGCGTTTATCGACCACGGCGAGGCGCATCAACTGCTGGCGCTGCATGGGCTGGACGCCCCCGGCATTCAGGCCGCCATTGAGCAGCGTTTCGCCCACCTTTTTGTCAACGCCGCGCCTTTGCGCGTAGCGCACTGAAACAACGAATTCTTGATTGGAAAAGAGATTGCCATGAATCTACGTGACCCCGCCGCGGCGGTGGCCCTGCCGATCCCGGACGTACAAAGTTCGCTGGATACCCGCCAACTGGTGATCCAGCGCGTCGGCGTCAAGGACATTCGCTATCCGGTGCAGATTCGCACCGCCGACGGCACCGTGCAATCATCGGTCGCCAACATCAGCCTTTTTGTTCATCTGCCCGCTGAACAAAAAGGCACGCACATGTCGCGCTTCATCGCCCTGCTCGAAGCGCGCCGCGAACCGCTCGATGTCGCCGCGCTGAAAACGCTGGGTGCGGAAATGCTGGAACGGCTCGAAGCCGACAACGGCCACGTCGAAATCAGCTACCCCTATTTCATCACCAAGCGCGCGCCGGTGTCCGGGGTCGAGAGCCTGCTCGACTACGATGTCTCCTGGCTGCTCGATTGCAACGCGCAGGGCGTGCGCACCACCTTGCAACTCAAGGTGCCGGTCACCAGCCTGTGTCCCTGCTCGAAAAAAATCTCCGAATACGGTGCGCACAACCAGCGCTCCATCGTCACTATCACCGTCGAATTGCGCGGCGAAATGACCGTCGAACAACTGGTACGCCAGGTCGAAGATCAAGCCTCCTGCGAACTGTACGGCCTGCTCAAACGCCCGGACGAAAAATACGTCACCGAACGCGCCTACGACAACCCCAAATTCGTCGAAGACCTCGTCCGCGACGTCGCCGGCCGTCTCAACGCCGAACCCCGCATCGGTCACTATGTCGTCGAAGCCGAAAACTTCGAGTCGATCCATAACCACAGCGCGTATGCGTTGATTGAGCGCATCTGATTAGTCTGACGTGCGGGTTTAGCACTGACTTTTAAAAAAGAAGATCACTCCGGTACCGGGTGAGCTTTTACTCCCGGGTCGGACACGAGACGTAGCGAAAATGGGGTCGGGTTCGATTCTTCCTCGAGGTGGTAGCGAAAATGGGGTCAGATTCGATTTTTCTCCGAGGTGATGATGCGAAGTTCACTGCCACAGAAAATATCGAGTCTGACCCCTTTTTCGCGGACTACGAAGTGCAGAGATTGCCGGGGGTTGCCCGGCGGCAAGTTACTTTCTTTGCTTCGCGAAGCAAGAAAAGTGACTAGCCGCCGGGCTACCCCCGGCATGTATCTACGAAGATCGGTGCCGAGCGACCAGTATATACAGCACATTACACCTGCGGCTAATATGCCCTACGAGTTCTGCTCAGGGTTTTTCCATGACTTCAACTGTTAGGTCGGAAGTTTTCGGCGTTCCAATCTCTGCCGAGAACGGGTTGTAACCCTCCCATAAAATCAATCCACGCATAACTAGAGGTCTTCGGGCAAACTGAGATGCCAAAGGAGGCCTCAAATGCGCAAGAGCAGATTCAGCGAGACCCAGATCATCGGGGTATT
>SCTK01000010.1 GCA_004298905.1 Burkholderiaceae bacterium
CGTAGTGTTGGCGGGCAAACATCAGGCGCGCATCGACGGCTTCGGCCGTGGTGCCGAAATCTTCCAGCGTGTAGCGATGGCCGCCGTGACGGTTTTCACTTTCACTTTGGGCGAGCCATTGCGCTAATGCCTGCTCTGCCTCGGCAGTGAATTCGATGCCGCTGAAATCGTAAATGCGCCGCATGGCGGAACGCCAGTCGCGATTCATTTCTTCGTAGTACACATCCAGTTGCTGGCTGGCCGGAATCGTCGCGCGCAGCTCAATGCAGCGACGCGCCATGCGTTCACAAAAATCCAGCCAGACATCCTTGACTTTGCCGCGGCAAGGAACATCGGTGTGCTGTACCGCGTACATCCACATCAAGGACATCACCGAGCCGACGGTTTTCAATGGGTCGCGGTGCGTGAACACCAGTTTCGCATCGGGAAAAACTTTCAGCAGCACATCCAGGTCGAGCATGTGTTGCGGATTTTTCAGCACCCAGGGTTTGTCCTCGGCATCGCCGCGCGACCATGAAATCAATTTCATCAGGTCGGCCATAGTGCGATAGGCATCGGTCTTGTCATGCTGGAGGAACCATTCGTAGTAACCCGGAATGTTGTAAGCGCCAAGAACCGAGAAGCCGCAGAACGAGTGATTCAGCAGCAGCATTTCTTCCTCGGCCCAATCGGCATCCATCGGATGCGCGACGAATGCGCCGGGATAAAAACTGGGACCTTGGCGCAACGCTTTTTTAACTTCGGCATAGCGGGCTGCCTTGCCCAAGTCGGGGCGATCCAGACGTGGGGCCGGGTTGAAACCTTCCCAGGTTTTCAGATGTTGCAAACGTGCATCGGCAGCCAGCATGCGTTGCATCCGCGTGGTGCCGGAGCGGTGTGGGCCGATGATGATGATGGGCGCGACGATTTTGCGCTGGCGGATTTCCGGGTGTGCTTCGAAACAGGCGTTGGCCCAAAGTCTGTTTTTAAGAGAACCAACGATATTTTCCCTTGCATACAAACGACCGAAAGGGTTGAGTTGCGCTTCAGTTTCGATCGACTTCAAGAGTACGCGTAGACCAGGTAGGAAGCTCTCATCGCCAAAGCGGGTGAGGCCAGTCTGCTTTTGTGCGGCAGCGATCAGCGCCGATTCAGATAGCTCAGTCTTTGCCAAGCCAATGGCATTAAATGTGCGCACGACCCGGTTGATCAGTTTGACCGGGAACGGGTGATAGTGGGTGCTGGGTCTGGTATCCATGTCTTGCTTCTGAGTGAGGCGCTGTATTTAATTGAGTGGTCGATGATTGGAGATTCCACAGATGGTCCACAGTGGGCTTTGCGGTAGTGGAATCAATGGCGGCTTGCCAGCGGCGTTTTTGCGGTCCTTCGTAAAGAATGTCGGCGCACGAGGTGGGGAACAATGTTCCCTCGGGGCGTTGTGACGCTTCGACAAAACAAGGCTGCATCCCGGCGAGAAAGGCGGGGAATGAGTAAAGGTAATACTCTCGTGTCGACAGTCCAACGTCCGCAATCAACGCGGCGGCCAGCGCTGCGTAATTCATCTTCCAGCGCCAGCGACCCGTAAGAAGAAATTGTTCTACTGCAAAAGCCAAACGCACGTGGGGACCGTTATCCAAACCGAGCTCACCTGCGAGCGTCATGATGGGCACGATACGCTCGTCGCCAGAGGCTAGCGGACGACCGTAACCAGCGATACCGCGGTACGTTTTGAGTTCGTCATGCACACAGTCGGCCAACTCGCCACCCGCCTCCAGTTTCTGCCGAGTACGCCGCAGGAAATCACCCACACGAACGTCCACACCACGCCCATAAACCGACGACTCGGACACGGCAAGTGCAGCAGCGATGCCAAGATTCCCGGTACTGCGGGCGGTTCCGGCTAGTGCTGCGACCCGGTTGTTCCACAAGCGTGCGTCTGGATAGCTGGTGTATGTCCAAAGGGCATGCATCAAGCGCAATTGCTCAGGAGTAAAGCGACGCCCGGTGATGCCGAAGACATAGAGCTCAACCCAATCCATATCTTTCAGATCAGCGTGTAGATCGTGACCGCGAAACACTGCGCGGCTGCCAGGGAAACAGGCACCCACGCGGGTTTTCAGGCGGCCTGCGTTTTCACGCAACAACTCTGGCTTTTTCATGCCGCCTCCTTGTGCGCGGGATCGTCTTCCAGTTCCATCGAATAGAAAGGAAAACGTTTGTAGCCGACCTCTTCCTGTTCCAGCGCATGAGCGGCTGCACCGGGCAAGCGTAGTAACAGGTAAAGCATTTCGCCTTCTTTGGGCGTAAAACCCAGATCGGTAAAAGCAGCAGCGGCAACACCGCTGATCGCCAAGGGCAAGCCCATCAATTTCTCCAGGTCTGACCGATGTTCAGCCAGCCACGTTAAGCAAGGCGTTGCCGCGATGCGCGCCAATGTGCCTAGCAACTGGCAAACAACCGTTGCCGTGGACACTCCATGTGGATCGAATCCTGGCGGATGTTCACTGGCGGGCCAGATTTCCACCATGTCCGATGGACCGGCCGCAGCCTGAGCGGCCCAGAATGCCAAATCGGTGCCGCATGTAGACCACACATTCATTGCGTCAAACACTTCATGCGCGCCACCGTAGCGACCCGCACCCACCGATAAAGCGGCAATTAGGGATGCGGCAGCGGCCGAGCCGCCGACGCCACCGCACATGGCGGCATGAATCGATGTATCGCGCGGCCCGGGATTGGCCAAAGCAACTGCCAGTGCTTCCAGCATGTCGAGCGCGTCGGCATTCGGTAACTCTTCCCGGAACAGCAAGAAAAGCATTTCGATCCAGCGCGCGTTGCCCACCATTTGGCCGAACACGTCATACCCCCGGCAATACGCCGCGCGCGTGGCGAAGGGGTTGTCCGGCTCGGCGTCTTCGTGCCAGATTCGCGTACGAATGCACTCATTACTTTTTGCTTGAGTCATTGGATTTGTTTTCAGGAGATGTTAAAAGAGCAGGCTGAAGCCGCCATCGACAACCAGTTCGGCACCCACGAAATAGGACGACTCGGCTCTGGCCAGAAACAATGCTGCATTGGCAATTTCATCGGGTTCGGCGAAACGTTTGAGCGGTGAGCGATTTTGCAAATCAGTGCGGATGGCTTCCACGATCTCCTGGGGCACGCCACAGCGGCCAAGGCCTGGGGTATCGGTGGGGCCTGGGCTGATGGCGTTCACGCGGATACCGCGCGCAATCAGTTCGACCCCGAGCGATTGCACCAATGAACGTTGCGCGGCTTTGCAGGCGGCGTAAATACTGAACCTTGGCGTGGCCGACTGGTTGGTGATCGAAGTGGTGAGAATCACCGAAGCGCCCTTGGTCAACAGGGGCAGCGTTTTCTGGATGAGAAAGAACACGCCCTTGAAATTGACGGCCACGATTTCGTCGAACTGATCTTCGGTGACGGATTCAAACGGCGTGGGTTTCGCGCTGGCCGCATTGACGAACAGAATATCCAGGCTGCCGAAATGTTCCTTGACTGTGTTGGCTAGCCGTTCGATGTCATCCAATTTTCCGGCATCGCTTTGAACGGCCAGCACGTCTTCGCCCAGAGATTGCTGTGCCTGCGCAAGACTGTCCGCATCGCGTCCGGTAATGATCAGACGTGCGCCTTGTGCGTGGAATAGCCGAGCGGTGGCGAGGCCAATACCGCTGCTGCCGCCGGTGATGAGTGCGGTTTTTCCTGATAGTTTTTTCATGGCCTTACTTCACCGTTCCGAGCGTCTTCATGCGCACATTCATCGGTGGCACTTCTTCGCGGTCGATGCGCACATCGAGCAGGGTGGGCCCTTTGCGGCGCAGAATGGTGGCGAAATCGATCTGGTCGAAATCTTCCGGGCCGTTGATGACATGGCTGGGGATGCCCATGGCGGCAGCCATCATGCTGAAGTCCACCTGCGGCAGTTCGAAACCGATCTGTTCCGAACCAGCCAGGCGCTGGCCGTGCATGACCATGCCGTAGGCGCTGTCGTTGAGAATGACGAAAATCACCGGTAATTCCTGTTGCGCTGCTACCGTGATTTCCTGGCCGCTCATCAGATAGGCGCCATCGCCGGTGATGCACACGACGGGGTCCTGCTGGTTGCCATGCGCCAGCCCGACGGCGCAGCCGATGGCCCAGCCCATGGGGGCGAAATCCATGGTGACGCGCAGCCAGTTGGCGGTGCCGGAGCGGCGGTCTGCGCGAGCGTTGGGGACGACTTGCTCTGGCGTGCGCAAGGCGCGGCGGTTGAGGGGTTGCAGGTAATGCACCGACCACACCATGCTGTTGCCGGCGTCGGCCACGAAGCGGGTGTTGGGCGGGAAGCGCTCGGACAGTTCTTTCATCAGCCGCTGCGGTTTGATCGGGGTGGCATCGGAATGAAAACCCTCGGGCGACTGGAACATGCCTTCGAGGCGTTCTTGCTTGACGCGGCCCACTTCGAGCAGGTGATAGGCGTTGCGGGAATCGCCTTCCAGCAGTTTGACCAGGCGTTCGCAGACGGAGCGGATGCGGCCACGCACATGCAGCCGCGCCATTGGCGAGCGCATCAGGTTTTCTTCGTAGCTGTCGATGTGGATCAACTGTTTGTTCAGCAGATTGGCACTCCAGCCGCCACTGGCGAATTCACCAAAGCCGGTACCGAACGCGAGAATCAAATCGGGCGAGCTGCGCAGCAGGGCGTCGGCACTGGCGTGCCCGCCAAAACCGAAAACGCCGCGATAGGCGGGATGACGCGGGTTGATCAGCCCTTTGCCGTCGGGGGTGGTGACAAAGACAGCCTGGGTCAGATCGACCAGTTTCATCAGCGCTTCGATGGCTTCGGCACAGCCATTGCCGATCAGAAAAACAATGCGCCGTGCATCACCCATCTCTGCCAGCAATGACTGCACGGCATATTCGTCCACCAACGAAGGTTTCTTTCTGAACAGCATGTCCATGTCGTAGGAGGCATACGGGTTCACCGTCGGGAGCTCGCGCAGAATATCGACCGGAATCGAAAGGTGTGCCGGGCCTGAGGGCGCTTGCTGCGCGCGCATCAGGGCGTTGAGCATTTTGCTTTCGACTTGATCGATGTGAGAGACGAAGGAGTTGTAGCGGGTGCAGTGGCGAAACATGCCGAGCGTGTTGACGCCGGTGCAGCCCGATTCTTGCAGGGCGCGTTTGCCGAACGAAGGCAGTACCGGTTGTCCGGTGATCACCAGCATGGGCACATGGGTTTCATAGGCGCAGGCAACGCCGGTAATCAGGTTGGTCGCGCCGGGGCCGGAGGTGGCAATGCAGACGCCGATCTTGCCGGTTTCGCGCGCGTAGCCGTCGGCCATGTAGGCGGCGCCCGCTTCATGGCGCGCCACGATGGACTTCGGCCCACCGCGCCGCTCGCTGCGGGCGAGTGCGTCATACAGGGGCTCTATCGCACCGCCGGGGACGCCGAATACATATTCGACGCCGATATCCTTGAGGTGTGAAACGATCAGATCGGCGGCTGTGAAAGAAGCCGATTGGCTGGAAATGCGAGGTACCGTTAAAGAGTCCTGCTGTACTGCGTTGGAACGCGTGTCCATGATGAAATTTTCTGCCTTAAACGAAATCACTGAATTTCATCTCACGCACCTTCGTGAGTACTCATACCAACGCTGGCCCGGTTTAATACCGTGGCCGCGCTTTTTTGGCTGTATGTGTTTGGCAGGAATCCGAATTAGCTCTGGAGCGTGCGGCCTGCCTTGGTACCTGTGTAACGCCCCAATCATGGTCAGCTTTCGCTTATCGCTACGGCGTCATGATTGAGCAACAGGGGGAGGAGGAAGTGGACTGATTTATTACCGGCTTTTTTTACCTGCACCTAGTAGTTCTACTTACTCCAACAGGGTGTGGATTGTAATGGGCGGGGTGCTGTCCGTAAATCTTTATGCCGTATAAATATTATTATCGAAGAACGGAAAGTCATACGCTGTAACGATCCGTCACGAAATTCGGCTTGATGTCATGCTCATGTAGCCCGCTGAGACCGGCGAGCACCGGCGAAGACTTTTGCGTCGCGTCGGTCATCCTCTGATTGCAACAAAGCCGCTGGCTTCACGGCACGGCGGCTTTTCTTTTGCTGCTCCTTTCAAACTTGGCCGAATAGGGGGCAGCCATTGGCGGAAAATAAAAAACGTGGTCCGTCCCTATCTATTCCTATCTATTGCTTGCGTAGCAGAAGAGCAAACAACATCGCGTGGGTGATCAGCAGCAGCGGTACGACAACCGTGGGAATGAAGAATGCGGCGCCGAGCGAAGATGGTGCGATACCGACGCCGAACAGCCCCTGAAAGAAAGCGAAGAGAAGATCTGCCGTGCCCCAAAGGCTGAAGATCCATAGCGCAACTCGCTCAAATGACCCACCCAGCGCAATCATTGCAGCCCAGGCGAGAAACACTGCGACCAGATCACCATACGCCGCTGGCACGGTAAAGCCCGGCTGCAGTGTGGGAGAGACAACGCCAGGCACCAGGAACGCAAGGCCGACAAACCGAAATGTATGCAGCAAAAGGATAGGGGCCGCGGCATTGGAGAGATTCATTCTCCTGAGCGGCGGCCAGACATAACGAGAGCACACAACACCCCACGCGAGAAAGCTCAGTGCGACGCTGCAACCGAACAGTAATAGCTCTTGCACGATAAACGCTCCTTGATTTGCGGTGGCTCGCTCAACGTATCAATGAATATCAATCGAGTTCGGCCCCATTGACTCACGAGTTATAGTGGGATGCGTAGCTGCTCATCAACATTAAGGCCTAATTCCCTTGCGTGTGAGCGGATATTGTTGCGGTTTAGGTTTGCCAATTCTCTAAACTCTGGACTTATATATTGATCCTCTGCTACTTTTTTCCAGAATTCGTTTGCAAGTGGTAATGCTTGGCGACGATGGCGTAGTTCATCTGCATTTGGTGCAGTCAATGTTAACGGGTCCATCAATGTCTCGCCACTAGTTCTTGGCGCATAGTTCATAGGCAAGACATCGTACGCTGGGGCCAGCATCCAAGGCGTTGCTCCCTCAGACATCACTGATAAATTTCCATGATGTCGATCCCCATTCCCGATCAATATCGAGAACTCGGTGAGAAAGCCTGATACGTCAATTGCAGATTTTTGCAGCAGTTTCGACGTGATCCCAATTTCAGTATCACTTTGAATTAGAGTCCATGGTTTAAAACTGTACCTGACTTTCCTGCAGCCGTTGTGCATAAATCGCTGGTGGCAGGCCACCCAACTCCTTCTTT